>NZ_JBNCKW010000011.1:0-213128 GCF_049841735.1 Micromonospora sp. DT46
CGCGGCCGCGGGGGGGCCCCGGGGGCGCCCCCGCCGGGGGCGGGGGCGGGGCCCGGGGCGGGGGGGGGGGGGGGGGGGGCCCGCCCCGCGACGGCGCGGTGGGTCAGTGCACGCTGACGGTGGCGCCGGGGAGCAGGCCGCGCAGCTCCTCGGGCAGCTCGGCGCCCATCTCGTCGGCGATGCGCAGCGCCTCCTCGATCAGGGTCTCCACGATCTGCGCCTCGGGCACGGTCTTGACGACCTTGCCCTTGACGAAGATCTGGCCCTTGCCGTTGCCGGAGGCCACCCCGAGGTCGGCCTCGCGGGCCTCGCCCGGGCCGTTCACGACGCAGCCCATCACGGCGACCCGCAGCGGCACCGGCAGCCCCTCCAGGCCGGCGGTGACCTCCTCGGCCAGCTTGTAGACGTCGACCTGGGCTCGGCCGCAGGACGGGCAGGAGACGATCTCCAGGCCCCGCTCGCGCAGCCCGAGCGACTCCAGGATCTGGTTGCCGACCTTGATCTCCTCCACCGGCGGGGCCGACAGGGAGACCCGGATCGTGTCGCCGATCCCCTCGGCCAGCAGCGCGCCGAAGGCGACCGCCGACTTGATGGTGCCCTGGAAGGCCGGGCCGGCCTCGGTGACGCCGAGGTGCAGCGGGTAGTCGCACTTCTCGGCGAGCTGGCGGTACGCCCGGATCATCACCACCGGGTCGTTGTGCTTGACCGAGATCTTGATGTCGCGGAAGCCGTGCTCCTCGAACAGCGAGCACTCCCACAGCGCCGACTCGACGAGCGCCTCGGCGGTGGCCTTGCCGTACTTGGCGAGCAGCCGCTTGTCCAGCGAGCCGGCGTTGACGCCGATCCGGATGGGCACGCCCGCGTCGCCGGCCGCCTTGGCGATCTCCTTGACCTTGTCGTCGAACTGGCGGATGTTGCCCGGGTTGACCCGGACCGCCGCGCAGCCGGCGTCGATCGCGGCGAAGACGTACTTCGGCTGGAAGTGGATGTCGGCGATCACCGGGATCTGCGACTTCCTCGCGATCGCGGGCAGCGCCTCCACGTCGTCCTGGCTGGGCACGGCGACCCGGACGATCTGGCAGCCGGACGCGGTCAGCTCGGCGATCTGCTGGAGTGTGGCGTTGACGTCGGAGGTGAGGGTGGTGGTCATCGACTGCACCGACACCGGCGCGCCCCCACCGACCGGCACCGGACCGACCATGATCTGGCGGCTGACCCGGCGCGGGGCGAGCGGCGGGGGCGGCACGGCGGGGATACCGAGACTGACAGCGGTCACTTCAGGCACTCACCTTGAGAAGAGCGTGATCGGGTTGACGACGTCCGCGGTGATGGTCAGCAGCGTGAACACGCCACCGATCAGGATCACCGCGTACGTGAGGGGCATGAGCTTGAGGTAGTCGACGCGCCCGGGGTCGGCGCGGCCGATGCGGGCGTAGAGCCAGGACCGGGCCCGCTCGAACCAGGCGATGGCGATGTGCCCGCCGTCGAGCGGCAGCAGCGGCAGCAGGTTGAACACGCCGATGAAGAAGTTCAGCGCGACGAACAGCATGAAGAACCCGATCCAGGCCTTGTTCTCCACGAACTCGCCGCCGAGCCGGCTGGCGCCGACCACGCTGATCGGGGTGTCGATGTCCCGCTCGCCGCCGGTGATCGCCGTCCAGAGGGCCGGCACCTTCTCCGGGATGCGCTTCATCGCCTCGAAGGTGTTCACCGCCATGTCGCCGGTGAAGTCGGCGGTCGCGCCGACCGCGCCGACCGGCCCGTACGTCACCCGCAGCGGGGTGCTGGGCACGAGGCCCACGCCGAGCGCGGCGACCGCGGCGACCTGGCCCCTCGGGTCGTCGAGCGGGGGCCGCTGGGTCTGCGCGAGCACCGTGCTCGTCGTGGCCGGCTGGCCGTCGCGGACGTACGCGATCTGCGCCGTGTCGCCCGGCTTGAGGGCGCGCAGGGTGGTGAGCAGCTGCCCGTAGTCGTTGATCGGCGTGCCGTTGATCCCGGTGATCCGGTCGCCGTCGCGCAGCTGCGCCTGGGCGGCGGGGCTGGCGGGATCGGCGGTGGTGCACTCGCGCAGGGTGTTCTCCGGGACCACGCACTTCGACAGCTGGATGACCGCCGGCTCCTTGCGGATCTCGGCCTCGGTGCTGGGGAACTGCGGGTTGGGCAGGCCGACGCTGACCGCCATGATCCAGAGTGCGACCACGGCGAGGGCGAAGTGGGTGATCGAGCCGGCGGACATCACGATCGTCCGCTTCCACACCGGGAACCGCCACATCGCGCGCGGCTCGTCGGCCGGGTCGACGTCGTCGTCCTGGGGGGTCATCCCGACGATCTTGCAGAAGCCGCCGAGCGGGATGCCCTTGACGCCGTACTCGGTCTCGCCCCGCTTGAAGGACCAGAGGGTGGGGCCGAATCCGACGAAGTACTTGGTGACCTTCATCCCGAACGCCTTGGCGGTGAGCATGTGTCCCGCCTCGTGCAGGCTCACCGAGATGAGGATCGCGAGGGCGAAGAGCACCACCCCGAGCAGGTACGCCATCAAGCTCCTTCCACCGAACCCGCGATGATGATCTCCTGCGCGTGCGCGCGCGCCCACGACTCCGCCGCGAGCACGTCCTCGACGGTACCTGGTTCGTCGAAGTCGGGAGCGTCCTCCAGCACCCGTCGGAGGGTGTCGACGATGCCGAGGAAGGGCAGCCGGCCGGCCACGAAGGCGGCCACGCACTCCTCGTTCGCCGCGTTGTAGATCGCCGGCCGGCAGCGGCCGGCCTCGCCGGCGGCCTTGGCCAGCGCGACGGCCGGGAACGCCTCGTCGTCCAGCGGCGCGAACTCCCAGGTGTGTGCCCTGGTCCAGTCGACGGCGGCGGCGGCGTCGGGCACCCGGTCGGGCCAGCCGAGACCGAGCGCGATCGGCAGCCGCATGTCCGGCGGGCTGGCCTGGGCGAGGGTGGAGCCGTCGGTGAACTCGACCATCGAGTGGATCACCGACTGCGGGTGCACCATCACGGCGATGTCGGCGTACGGCACGTCGAACAGCTCGTGCG
This sequence comes from Micromonospora sp. DT46, assembly GCF_049841735.1. Lineage (NCBI taxonomy): Bacteria > Bacillati > Actinomycetota > Actinomycetes > Micromonosporales > Micromonosporaceae > Micromonospora > Micromonospora sp. DT46. Next base: position 3,042 of record NZ_JBNCKW010000011.1, read on the forward strand.
CCTCGATCACCTCCAGCGCCTTGTTGACCATCGAGGCGGAGTTGATCGTGACGACCGGCCCCATGTTCCAGGTCGGGTGGGCGAGCGCCTGCTCGGGCGTGACCTGCGTCAACTCGTCGCGGCGCCGGCCCCGAAACGGGCCGCCGCTGGCGGTGACGACCAGCCGCCGCACCTCGCCCCGGCCACCGCCGCGCAGGCACTGCGCCAGCGCCGAGTGCTCCGAGTCGACGGGGACGATCTGCTCCGGCCGTGTCACCGCCGCCCTGACCAGGGAGCCGCCGGCCACGAGCGACTCCTTGTTGGCGAGCGCGAGCGTACGCCCGGCGCGCAGCGCGGCCAGCGTCGGCGCGAGCCCGAGCGAGCCGACCACCGCGTTGAGCACGACGTCGCAGGGCCACTGCGCCAGCTCGGCCATCGCGTCCGGGCCGGCCACGATCTTGGGAAGCTTGAAGTCGCCGGTGGCCCAGCCGCGCCGGCTCGCCTCGGCGTAGAAGGCGAGCTGGAGGTCCTGCGCGGCGGACGCCTTCGCCACGCCGACCGCGTCGACGCGCAGTTCGAGGGCCTGGGCCGCGAGCAGCTCGACGTTGCCGCCACCGGCGCCGAGCGCCACCACCCGGAACCGGTCCGGGTTGCGCCGCACGATGTCGATGGCCTGTGTGCCGACCGAACCGGTGGAGCCGAGCAGGACGAGTTCCCGGGGCGAAGTCACCGGGCCATTCTTCCCCACCGTCGCTGTGCCCCCGCTGGGAGCCTCAACCCTCGGCGTCGGCCTGCCCCTCCGGCGCTTCCTCGTCTCCCTCGGGCGCCTCCTCGTCGAGGAGGTCGGCCGGGTCGACGGCGAACGCGAACGGCTTCCTCATGACGAACCGGGTACCTGCGGCGGCGGCCGCCACCGGCCGGTACTCCCCCTCGACGAGCTCGAACAACGCGATGGTGGGCACCCGGTTCCGCAGATCGACGCGGAGGAAGAACGGCACGCCAGCGGTGGCGTACTCCCGCGGCCGGTCGATGACGTCCTTGCGACGGTTGCCAGGCGACACGATCTCACCGAGCAGCACGGCGTGCCCGATGTCCATCGTCGTCCGCCCGCCACCCGGCACGTCGAGAATGACGATGTCCGGGATGAAGAGGTCGTCGCCCGAGACGACGTTCGCCTCGAGGTAGAGCCACAGCTTGGCCCGGCGGGCCGCCTGCTTGAGAAAGGTACGCGAGATCCAACTCCGCGTCCTGATGGTCATAACCGGCAGGTGGCGTCACGATCACGCTTCCGCTCAGGACCTCAACCTTGGGGCCGTTGGTCTCCGGCAACAGGTCGAGGGCGAGCTGGGCGGTCCACGGCTCGTCGCGCCACCTCAGCACGTCGAACGACGGCTCGGTGGGCTGCGGCGCGGGTTCGGGCGCGAAAGCCGCCTCGGCCATCCGGGCTCACCCCCTCAGCGGACATTCTGCGCAGTCCAGCCTAGCCGCCGCAGCCCCCGCCGCACGGGATCGCACGCCTGGTCCGACGCCGGACACGCGCAGGCGATCGACGGGCCCGCCACTCGACCAGTCGACGCCGTCAGCGGTGTTCCGGCACCGCCATGCCGACGGCGGTGAACGGCTCGGTGAGCAGCTGGTACTGCTCGCCGGTCAAGTTGCTTCGGGCCTGAATGGCGCGGGCCACGCTGCCCGTGACAACTATGGCGTCCGAGAACAGGTCCGGCGAGTGGGCGTCGAGGTCCGCCAGCCGCGCCCGCAACCCCGACCGCACCGCGTTGTCGATCTCCGAGTTCTGTGCGGCGGAGACCCTGACAGCGTCGCGTGCCGCCCGACCGCCCTGCGGATGCAGATCGAGCAGACGTTCCCACGCCTGCGCGAGGGCCTTGGGCGGCAGCACCACGGCCTGCTGCACGAACCGCCGGGTCTCCTCGTCGAGCACCGTCATCCGTAACCCCTCGCAAATCTCTCGGAAGCTCGGTGAGGGTAGCCCGGCGATCCGACAGGATCCTGGGCGGTCAGGTGGCGACGGAACCCGGAACAGTGCGCCGGATCCGCCCGCAGGAAACTTTCAGTACATCGATGACTGTGGTTGACTTCCGTCATGCGAAGAGGTCTCGTCTGGCTGGCGGCCCTGCTGGTCGCCGCTCCCCTGCTCGTCAGCCCGGGCGTGGCCCAGGCTGCCACCGCCACCCCCTCGCTGGTCATCGCCAGCGACTTCCCCGACCCCGACGTCGTCAAGTTCGGCAGCACCTACTACGCGTACTCGACGAACAACGGCCACGGCAACGTCCCGGTCGCCACGGCCAGCTCACTGACCGGAGCGTGGACCAGGCGGGCCGACGCGATGCCGACCCTCGGCGCCTGGGCCAACGGGGGCCTGACCTGGGCGCCCGACGTGTCACAGCGGGCCGACGGGCGCTACCTGCTCTACTACACCGCCCGCAGCCGGGCCACCGGCCGGCAGTGCCTCGGCGCCGCGCTGGCCACGTCGCCGCTCGGGCCGTTCACCTCCGTCGGCACCGGACCGCTGGTCTGCAACGCCGGCGAGGGCGGCGACATCGACGCGGCGAGCTTCACCGACAGCACCGGCCTGCGTTACCTGCTCTACAAGGACGACGGCAACGCCATCGGCCAGCCGACGAGCCTCTGGCTGCAACGGGTCGCGGCCGACGGGGTGACCCTCCAGGGCGCCCGGGTGGAGCTGCTGCGCAGCGGTCGCGCCGAGGAGGCGGGCATCATCGAGGCGCCGGTGCTGACCAAGGTCGGCGCGCAGTACGTGCTGTTCTACTCCCTCGGCGGTTACGGCGGCGACGGCTACCAGACCAGCTACGCCACGTCGACCTCGCTGACCGGCCCGTACACGAAGGCGTACCGCTCGCTGATGACCACGGCGTCGCTGGACTCTGCCGTGCGGGGGCCGGGCGGCGCGGACGTGGTCCGCGAGGCCGGCGGCGACCACATCGTCTTCCACGGCTGGATCAACAACTACTCCGCCCGCGGCATGTACGTGGCGGCGCTGGGCTGGGCCGGCGGCAACCCCGTGGTGCGGGGCAGCCGGGTGCGCTACGAGGCCGAGCGCGGCGCGCTCAACCACTGCGGGGTGCGCGCCGCCCCGAACACGTCGCAGGGCCAGGTGGTGGCGTACATCGACTACGCGGACAGCTGGGTCGAGGTGACCGTCTTCGCGCCCCGGGCCGGCGGGTACCGCGCCCACGTGGCCTACGCGGCCGGATACGGCGACGCCCAGCACACGCTGACGGTCAACGGCGCGAACCCGAAGGTCGTCACCTACCCCAACACGGGCTGGGACGTCTGGCGGCAGGTGGGCGTCGACGTCACGCTCAACGCGGGCTTCAACACGCTCCGGTTCACCCACCTGAGCCGCTGGGCGGAACTCGACTTCGTCGAGGTGGCGTAACCGGCTGCCCCGCCCGCCCCGGCCCCGGCCGGCCTCGGCTGGGCGGCCGGCCGCCCGAGCCCGCCGGCTCCCCGAGATCTTGGTAGGAAACGGCCCCTGGAGGGGCGCTCTCTTACCAAGATCTCGGTCCGGCGGGACGGCCTCACCGACCGCTTCATCACCTGGGTCCGGGCGCGGTGACCCCACCGGTCAGCACGAAGGTCTCCAGTTCCTCGCCGCCGTACCAGTCCGTGCGGCGGCCGACGTGGGTCATACCGAGGCGGCGGGCCACCGCCATGGACGCCTCGTTGCCCGGCGCCACCACCGCGTAGACCTCCCGGGTGCCGGTCGCCAACTCCCGGGCCACCAGGGCGCGGGCCGCCTCGGTGGCGTACCCGTGGCCCCACGAGTCGGGGTGCAGGTGCCAGCCCACCTCGATGTCCTCGGTCAGCGTGCCCTCGTCCCGCCCGGGCAGCGGCTTGAGCAGCACCGTGCCGGCGACCACGCCGGTGTCGCGGACCTCGATCGCCCAGGTGCCGTACCGGCCGCCGTGCCCCGCGTGCCGCTCCCGCCACATCGCGAGCCGGTCGGCGGCCTGCGCCGGGTCGGTCAGCGGCAGGCCGGGCGCGCCCAGCCAGCGGGTGACCTCGGGCCGGGAGTAGATGTCGAAGATCCTGGCCAGGTCGGCCGGGCCCACGGTCCACTCCCGCAGCACCAGGCGCTGGGTGGTGAGAACGCTCATGGCCCGTGATCATAATGAGTGACGCGGGGCGGTACGGGGAAAGAAGCCGCGATGGGCGGCGGATGGCAACGGGCGAAGCGGGTCACCAGTGCGGCGTTCCGCCCGCTGCGGGGCCGGGACCTGTCCCTGCACGCCGCCGCCATCACCTTCTACGGGGCGATCGCGGTGGTGCCGGTGGCCCTGCTGGCGATCTGGCTGACCTCGCTGCTGGCGGGCGCCGAGCAGGTACGCCGGCTCACCTCGCACGCCGTGGAGACGCTGCCGGACGCGATCGGCGCGCCCCACGCGGTGCAGGCGCTCGTCGAGGCCGGGGTGGGCCTGACCCCGCTGCTGGCGCTGGCGTCGCTGCTGCCGGCGTCGCTCTACGGCGAGGGGCTGCGCCGCGCCTTCGTCTCGGTCGCCGTGCCGCGCAGCGAGGAGTCGCTGGTCGGCTGGCGGGGCCGGCTGCTGCTGCTGCCGCTGCTGGCGCCGGCCCCGGCCCTGCTGCTGTCGATCCTGCTGGCGCTGCCCACGACCACCGGCCTGGTCCGGCAGGGCGGCTGGACCGGCGCGCTGGGGGTGGTGCTGTCGTTCCTGGCGGTCTGGCTGGTGCTCACCCCGGTGCTGCTCTGGCTGTTCCGGGTGGTCGGCCCGGCGTCGCCGGACTGGCTCTCCGCGCTGGGCGTCGGGTCGTTCACCGCGGCGAACCTCTCCGGCTTCCTGCACGGCTTCGTGCTCTTCGCCTCGCTCCCGATCGACCTGGGGGTGCCCTTCGGGGGCTTCGACGAAATCGGCGCGGGGGTGGCGGTCCTGCTCTGGCTCTACCTCTTCCACGTGATCGTGCTGGCCGGCTACTCCGCCACCCTCGCCCTCTCCGCCTGGCGCGCCCGCCGCGCCGCCCCCCCGCCCGCCGACCGGGCGACGTAGAGGTCTCCGCCGGCCGTGCCGGTGATGTTGTCCACCCCGGTCAGCGGCGCGGCGCCCGCCGGCACCAGCGAGTCGTCGTAGGCCAGGTCGAAGCGCTGGTTCACCGCGTCGTACGCCCACACCCGGTTGGCGCCCTTGGTGGTGAACCAGCAGGTGCCCCGGTCGCACCAGCAGCCCTCGCCGCCGTCGAAGTGCCGTGCGGCGCCGACCTGCCGGCGGGTCGGCACCGGAAAGCCGTCCCGGTCCGGCAGGTCCGATGCCCCGTCGACGCCAGGGCCGACGGGGCATCGACGGAAGCCTCTATTTGGTGAACTCGGCGTGACGGGTCTCCGGGGCCGCCGGCTCAGGCTCGGCGGACTCGTGCAGGCCGAAGCGGCGGTGGAAGCGGGCGAGCGGGGCGGGAGCCCACCAGTTCCAGTGGCCGAGCAACCGCATCGTGGCCGGCACCAGCAGCGCCCGGACCAGCGTCGCGTCCACCACGATCGCCACGATCATGCCGATCCCGATGAGCTTGATGTACGCCATCTCGCCGGTGGCGAAGCCGGCCACCACGATGATCAGCAGGAGCGCGGCGGCGGTGATGATCCGCCCGGTGTGCTGGAGCCCGGCCGCCACCGAGGCGGTGTTGTCGCCCGTGCGGTCCCACTCCTCGCGTACCCGGGAGAGCAGGAACACCTCGTAGTCGGTGGCCAGCCCGAAGAGCACGGCGAGCATGAGGATCGGGTTGCTGGGCTCGATGAACCCGGTCGGGGTGAAGCCGAGCAGGTCGGCGAAGTGACCGTCCTGGAAGATCCAGACCACCACCCCGAACGACGCGCCGATCGACACCAGGTTCATCAGCACCGCCTTGACCGGCAGCACCAGCGAGCCGAAGGCGAGGAACAGCAGCACCAGGGTCGCGGCGGCCATCAGCAGGGCCATCCAGGGCAGCCGGTCGCCGAGGCCGTCGATCAGGTCGAGGTCGACGGCGGGCCGGCCGCCGACGAGCACCTGGGCGCCGTCCGGCGCGGGCAGGTCGCGCAGCGCCCGGACCACGTCCTGCGCGGTGTCGCCGGCCGGCTCGCCCGGGTAGGTCACGGTCAGCAGCGTCGACGTGCCCCGGTTGGCCGCCACCTGCACCCCGGTCACGCCGGGCACGGCGGCCACCCGGTCGGCGAAGGGCTGCGCCTGTTCCGGAGACGCCCCGGAGACCAGCACGTCGATCGGCGAGATCGTGCCGCCGGCGAACTCCGCGGCGACCCGCTCGGAGACGACCCGGGGCTCGGCGTCCGGGGGCAGCACCCGGTCGTCGAACCCGCCGAAGGAGACCCCCAGGAACGGCGCGGCCAGCACCGCGAGCAGCACGGTCACCCCGACCAGGTAGCGCACCGGGCGGCGCATCACGCTGTGCGCGATGCGGGCCCAGGCGCCGCCCGTCTCCCCCGCCGTCGGCCGCCCGCCGCGCGCCCCACGCCGCCACGGCAGCGGTACGCGCAGCGCGTCGATCCGACGGCCGAGCACCGCGAGCAGGGCCGGCAGCACGGTCAGCGCCGCCAGCATGGCGACCAGCACGGCGGCGATCCCGCCGAGGCCCATCGAGCGCAGGAACGCCTGAGGGAAGATCAGCAGGCTGGCCATGGCGAGCGCGATGGTGAGCCCGGAGACCAGCACCGTACGCCCCGCCGTGAGCATGGTGCGCCGGATCGCGGCGGGGGTGTCGTGGCCGGCCGCCAGCTCCTCGCGGAACCGGCTGACCACGAAGAGGGAGTAGTCGACCGCCATGCCCAGGCCGATCAGGGTGATGACGTTGATGGCGAAGACCGACACGTCGGTGACCAGGGTGACCAGCCGGACGGTGACGAACGCGCCGAGGATGGCCAGCCCGCCGATCAGCAGGGGCGTCGACGCGGCCACCAGCCCGCCGAAGATCAGCACGAGCAGCACCAGCAGCACCGGCATGGAGAGCAGTTCCGCGCGGGTGATGTCCTTGGTCGTCTGGGTGTTCGACTCGTGCAGGGCAGCCGTCGCGCCGCCGACCTCGGTCCGTACGCCGGGCGCGTCGAGGGCCGGCCGCAGCTCCTCGTACGCGGCGGTCTTGTCGTCCTTGTCAGCGGCCCGGAGCTGGATCAGCGCGTAGGTGGCCCGGCGGTCTGTGGAGAGCAGCGCGGGGGCCTGCGTGTCGTACCAGGTGGTGACGCTGGTGATCTCGGAACGCGCGCGCAGCCCCGTGACGGTGGCCGTGACCGGGTCGCGGAAGGCCGGCTGGTCGACGGACGCCGTGTCGCTGGACCAGAGCACCACCAGGTCTGCGCCCTGCGGCCCCAGCTCGCGGTCGATCCGTTCGGCGGCCCGGCTGGACTCGCTGGCCGGGTCGTCGAAGCCACCCCCGGTCAGTTGCCCGAAGACACCCGCCCCCCAGGTCGATCCGACAGCGACCAGCACCAGGGCGGCGGCCAGCACCGCCCAGCGCAGCCGCACCACCATGTGTCCCCACCAGGCGAACATTCGCCTCTCCCTCCACAGATGGCTAAGCTGCTACCATCGCTAATTTCAGTGAACGCCGTTAACTATCGCAACGGTGTTTCCTCTGGTCAAGGTGGTTGTCGATGGCCGCACCCACTCGGCGGGAACGCCTGCGCACGGCGACCGTCGCCGAGATCAAGGACGGGGCACGCCGTCTGCTGGTGACGGGTGGGATCGACGCGATCTCGCTGCGGGCCATCGCCCGCGACATGGGCATGACGGCGCCGGCCATCTACCGCTACTTCCCGAGCCTGGAGGCGCTGGTCGCGGACCTCGCCGCCGACCTCTACAACGAGCTGCGGCTGCGGCTGGAGGCGGCTGGGGACGACGCCGGGGGCGAGCCGGTCGCGCGGTTGCTGGCCATGTCCCGGGCGTTCCGCGCCTGGTCGCTGGCGCACCCCGCCGAGTTCGGGCTGATCTTCGGCGCCCCCGTCCCGGGACGGACCGCCTTCGTCGGCGGCCACGCCACCCCGGACCACCCCGGCGCCCGCCTCGGCGCGGTCTTCATCCAGCCGATCCTCGACCTGTGGCGCCGCTCCCCCTTCCGCACCCCGCCCGGCGAACTGCTCCGGCGGCACCTGGACGGGCGGCTGGAGCCGCTGCGGCTCAGCCACGGCGAGGTGCCGATCGAGGTCGCGTACGCCTTCCTCTCGGGCTGGACCCGCCTCTACGGGCTGGTCGCCATGGAGGTCTTCCACCAGTTCGACTGGGCGGTCACCGAGGCCGAGGCGCTGTTCGAGCTGGAACTGGAGACGTTCGCCGCCCAACTGCTGGCCGGCCCGCCCCCGGACGACAGCCCGCCGTCCTGACCTCGCTGGCGTCCGGCTACCGCCCCCGCGCCCGGGTCCGCTCCCGGTGCCCGGCGCGGTCGGGGCGCCCGATGTGGCTGCCCTCGCGTCGGGACTCACCGAGCCAGAGGTGCGGCGCGTGGTGGCGGACCGCCGATACCGCCAGGGGCACGTCGGCAGCCTCGAGACGGAGACGGTGGCGCAGGTGGGGCAGCCCGGGGCGGAACGGCGCCTCCTCGCGCACCAGTGTCCACAGCACCGGGTCGTCGCGGTCGATGTGGCCCGTAGGGTACAGCTCCAGGGAGTGGAAACTGGCCTTGTGCCCGTGGCTCGTGAACAGGCCGACGCCGGCGAGACTGTGCCACGGGATGACGTTCCGCCGGTCCCCCTTGTCGAACCACAGGCCAATGTGGTCGACGAGGATCCTCGTCCGCCGTTGCCGCCAGGACACCACGAAGAGCAGGACACCCGGCACACCGAGCGCCGCCAGGGTGCCCGCCGCGACGAGCCCCGCCACAGGTGACCGTGGCTGATGGCTTCCGCCGACGACCGCGACAGCCGCGACGAGGCCGCCGATCCCGGCCAGGACGAGGAACAGGGAGAGCGGCAGGCCGACCCGGGCACGGCGCCGTCCGGTGGGTAGCACCGTGGCGTTCGGGGCGGGGGTGGGCGCGCTGAAGGGTGCTGCCATGGCAGGCAAGCCTAGGCCGACCGGCGGCGGAAGGGCCGACCGGCGGCGGAAGGGCTGACCGGCGGGACCTGTGGGCGCTAGGCTCCACCGGCATGGGTGACGAGCTGCCGCCCCGGGCCGACGTGGTGATCGTCGGCGCCGGGCACAACGGTCTGGTGTCCGCGATCCTGCTCGCCCGCGCCGGGCTCGACGTGCTGGTGCTGGAGGCGGCGGACGTCATCGGCGGGGCCACCCGCACCGAGGCGCCGTTCCCGAAGGTGCCGGGGCTGCGCCACTCCACCGGGTCGTACCTGCTCGGGCTGATGCCGCCGGAACTGCTCGCCACGCTGGACGTGCGCATCCCCGTGCTGCGCCGCGACCCGCACTACTTCCTGCCCACCCCCGGCGGCCCCGGCTCGCCGTACCTGCTCTTCGGCAGCGACACGGCGGCCACCCGCGCGCAGCTCGCCGAGTTCTTCTCCCCCGCCGACGTGGCCGCCGACGACGCCCTCCAGGCCGAGCTGGCCGCGCTGCGTGACGACCTCGCCCCGGCCTGGCTGGCCGAGCCGCTGCCCGTCGAGGAGACCGCCGAGCGGTACGTCCGGCCGGCGCTGCGGCAGGTCTTCGTCGACCTCGTCCGCGGCTCCGTCGCCGACCACCTGGCCCGCTTCGACTTCCGCTCCGAGCTCCTGATGAGCATGTACGCGGTCACCGACGGCCTCTCCGGGCTCAACGCCGGCCCCGACGACCCGGGCACCGGGCACAACTTCCTCGTCCACAACATGTGCCGGCTGCCCGGCTCCGACGGCACGTGGATGATCGCCGAGGGCGGGATGGGCACCGTGTCGCGTACGTTCGCCGACGCCGCCCGGACCGCCGGCGCGACGATCCGCACCGGCACGCCGGTGCATGCGATCACCCTGGACGGCGGCGCGGCCAGCGGGGTCGTACTCGCCGACGGGCGGGAGATCGGCGCGCGGGTGGTGCTCGGCGCGTGCGACCCGTACCGGCTGATGGACCTGCTGCCCGACGGCGCGCTCCCGGCGCCGCTGGCCGAGCGGATGGCGGCGGTCCGCCGGCCCGGCACCACGCTCAAGCTCAACCTGGCGCTGACCGGGCTGCCCCGCTTCTCCTGCCTGCCCCGGGGCTCCCCGAGCCCGTTCGGCTCGACCATCCACCTGCTGCCCGGCTCGGAGTCCCTGACCGGCGGGGGCGGCGAGTCGCCGATGGCGGCGCTGCGCGCCATGTGGGCGGACGTGCAGGCGGGTCGGCTGCCCGCCGAGCCGACCATCGAGTGGTACCTGCACACCACCGTGGACCCGTCGCTGTCCGACGGCCGGGGGCACCACTCGTCGGCGCTCTTCGTGCAGTCGGTGCCGTACGAGCTGGCCGGCACCACCTGGGGCGAGGCGCTGCCCGGCTACGTCGACCGCCTGATCGGCATCTGCGAGCGGTACGCCCCGGGCACCGCCGACCTGATCGCCGACGCCGTGCCGCTGCCGCCGCCCGGCATCGAGGCGCACTTCGGCATCACCGGCGGGCACATCCACCACGTCGACAACACGGTCTCGTTCACCGACCGGATGCCGTACGCCACCGGGGTCGACGGCGTCTACGCGGGCAGCGCCGGCTGCCACCCGGCCGGCAGCGTCATCGGCGCCGCCGGCCACAACGCCGCCCGCCGCGTCCTCACCGACCTCGGCCGCTGACCTCGCCGCCGGCCTCGGCGGGGGGCAGGTCGCCGGGACGGTGAATGAGGGAGAGACCGAGGAGCAGCAGGTAGAGCAGAAGGCTGAGGACCGCGTTGACGAAGACGAAGGCGAAGGCGATCAGGTAGAGCAGTGGGCGCAGCAGCAGGCGCCGCGCCACCGCACGGGCCAGCCGGGGATCCAGATCGGGGTGGAGCAGCCTTCGCCGCCGTGCCCACCACCAGCTCAGGTTGAAGAAGATCGACTCGCCGAGCACGGTGCCGAAGTAGAGTGCGGCGGTCAACCGCTGCTCGGTCGACCCGCCGCGCAGGTTGTCCGACAGCAGGTCGGCGGTGAACGGGATCGCGGCCACGAAGAGCAGCACGAGCAGGTTGAACACCAGCAGCAGCTGATCTACCCGGACCACGTACCGCCACATGTTGTGGTGGCCGAGCCAGATCTGGCCGGCGATGCCGAAGGTGATCACATACGCCAGGTAGGACGGCCAGGCGTGGGCGAGGGCGTCGGGAAGCTCCCTCCCACCGGCCCTCGCCGGGCCGTTCTGGAGCAGTTCGACGGCCATCACCGTCAGCACGACCGCGAAGACGCCGTCGCTGAACGTCTCCACCCGGGAGGCGTCCCGGACCATCTCCCGGTCACGTCGGTACCGGTAGCCGCTCTTGCGCACTCCCTCGGCCACGTCACCCCCTCGTCGACCTGATGGTCACCCGGCGGGGGCGGCGGGCGCGGGGAAATCGCCGTTAGCTGGCCGCCTCGCCCGCCGGGGCGGGGGTCTGCTGCTCGCCGGCCCGGTGTGCCCGGACCTTGTGCCCGACGCTGGTCAGGCACCGGCCGCTGGCCAGGTCGAACCTCCAGCCGTGCAGTTGGCAGGTGAGCTGGTCGCCCTCGACGATGCCGAACCGGGTCAGGTCCGCCTTCAGGTGCGGGCAGCGCCGCTGCACCACCCAGTCACCGAGGGTGATGTCCTCGGCGTCAGTGCTCCGCTCGTGCTCGTCGTACCAGCCCTCGGCGTACTGGAGCCGCTCCGTGGAGAGGCACTTGAAGAACGCGTAGACGAACTCGTTGTACTGGCCGATCCGGGCCGCCGAGAAGCGGCAGGAGAGGAAGAGGGAGTTGACCCAGTCCACCTCGCCGATGTGCAGCAGGTGCTCGATCAACGCCCGCTCGGTGCGGAACCGGTAGCGGACCTTCTCGTCGGCGTACGGCCGGACCTGCTTGCCCGGGAAGTCCACCACGATCGACTCGACGCTCTCGCCGTCGTAGCTGACCAGGTCGAAGCGGACCGGGCCGCCGACCCCCTTGGCCAGGTAGATCGACTCCTCAAGCAGGGGCTCGATCCGGCGCTGCATCTCCTTGAGCACGTCCACCTCGGGGTGCCGCCAGGACGCCTTCTCGGCCTCGATGACCGGCCGCTTGCGCTCGCGCATCTCCTCCAGGTGGGCCACCTTGTTGGCGAAGAACTCCTCCACGGGCACCGGGTGTGTCGTGCTGGCTCCGGAGGTGGTGATCTCCGCGACGCTGCCCGGGAGCAGCACGACGCCGTTGGTGCCGCCGACCTTGGCGTACTCGCTCAGGAAGACCGACTGGTCGGGGAAGATGTTGCCCTCGTCGCCGTGGATGTCGTTGAACTGCCACAGCTCGTCGTCGAGGAAGCAGGGCGGGCCGGCGATCGGGAAGACGTGGTCGGCCTTCAGGTCGTCGATGTAGCGCCAGGTGCGGTCGAACTGCCGGTCGCGCTTCTGCTTGCCGAACGCCGTCTTCGCCGCCTGCGGCAGCTCGTAGACCATCGGGTACCAGATCGCACCGGAGAACTGGAGCATGTGCGCGTGCACGTGGCCCAGCTCGGCGAAGGCACTCAGGTCGGTGGGACGGGCGTCGTTCTGGTTGAGCAGCCGCACCCCGTCGTACTCCACCCACAGCGACGAGTCGCCGATCGGGCCGTCGGTCGGGCTGGTCAGCGCCTGAATCATGATCTTCAGGCCGCCGTCCAGCTCCACGACCTGCTCGTTCGGCGCCTTCAGGAACTTGGTGAAGCCCAGCTCCCGCAGCTCGTCCTCCATCTCGGAGGTGGGGAACGCGGGCAGCAGCACGGTGGCGTCCTTCGACACGAAGCGCTTCAGGTGCGCCGCGTCGAAGTGGTCCCGGTGCAGGTGCGACACGTAGAGATAGTCGACGTCGCCGAGGGCCTCCCAGTCGAGCAGGGAGTTGTCCGGAAACGGGAACCATGAGGCGAAATAGGCCGGATTGACCCACGGGTCGCACAGGATGCTGCCCGCGGCCGTGTCGATCCGCATGCTGGCGTGCCCCGTACCGGTCACTCGCACCGCAGTTCCCCCTCAAAACGACAAACAAGGTGTACGCCAGAAACGCTACCGGAGGGAGTCTGGCGACCTACCCGCGACGCCGGTAGTGCCGATGCGCCCGGGTCGAGCCGGGCCCTTGGTCCCGGCCACCTGCCCGACGCCGGGCACCGTGCCGAAGTCCCGGCCGGCCCTCGTACGTACCCCGGGCCGACGCCCGCCGCGCCCGTGCGGATCGTGCGGTCCGCCCCATCGGTCGGACCCAGCGCCGGGCCCGGCACGAGGCGTGCCAGACTAACCGGAGATCCGATCGCGAGGGAAGGACCGACAGTGGCAGGAAGCGAGCCGGTAACGTCGCCAGACCAGCACAAGCCCGGGCACCGCAAGTCCGGGCGGATCGGCGCGGTGGTCTCCGCGCTGGCCCTGCTGGCGATGCTCTGCGGCAACCACGAGGGCAGGGTCGAGAACATCTGGCTGATCGGCCTGGCCGTGCTGCTGCTGCTCATCGTCATCGGCGACACCGTGCTGCGGCGCAACGGCCTGCGGTCCTGACCGCACCCGCGTCAGCCGGCGTCGCACCGGTCCGCGCGCCGGAGGCCACACGCACGAGGGCCCGCCCCCGACCGGGGAGCGGGCCCTCGCCGTACGCGGATCAGCGGCCGAACAGGATGTCCTGCACGTCCTTGAGCGCGGCGTCGACCTCGGCCTCGAAGTAGCCACCGGGCACCAGCCCGAAGCGCAGCGTGTCCAGCTCCTTCGGGTTCACCGGCATCGGGTTGCGCCCCTGCATGCCGCCCAGCAGCGTGTCGAAGAACCGGTCGACCTGGTCGGGGTCGTACCCGCTGCCGAACCGGCGCACCTGGAAGCTGCGACGGATCTGGTCGACGCGGTAGAGGTCGCTGCCGGGCGGGCCGGCCATCGGCGGGCCGACCATCGGCGGCGGGCCACCGACGGGTGGGCCACCGACGGGTGGGCCAGCGACCGGCGGACCACCCACCGGCGGACCGGCGTGCGGTGGGCCGCCGAAGCCCGGCTGCGGCTGCGGAGGCGGCCCGGCCGGGCCCCGGCCCCGCATGTCACGCGGGTCCCGCTCAGGCATCCGGATCTCGGCGGTCATGTCGGCGCGAGCGCGCCGGCCGGCCTCGAACCCGTCGAAACGCGGCTCGTCCCCATAGCCACCGGGACCGTCGCCGTAGCCGCCCGGGCGATCGCCGTAGCCGCCAGGACCATCACCGTAGCCACCGCCGGGGCCGTCACCGTAGCCACCGCCCGGACCGTCGCCGTACTTGCCGGGGCCGTCGCCGTAGCCACCGCCGGGGCCGTCACCGTAGTTGCCGGGGCGGTCGCCGTAGTTGCCGGGACCATCGCCGTAGTTGCCGGGACCGTCGCCGTAGCCGCTGGGGCCGGCGGGCAGGCCGCGCGGCGGCGGAGCGCCGTGGCCCATCGGGGCGCCCGGTCCCATCGGGCCGGGTCCGCCGGGGCCACCGGGGCCGCGCGGCGGTTCGTAGCCGCCCCGCGGGGCGTCGTAGCCACCGGCGAAGGCACCGGTGGGCTCGTCGTAGCGGCCGTAGCGGTCGCCGGGCGGACCGGCCTGTGCCGGCATCGGCCGGGGCGGCATCGGCTGCGGGACCGGCGACATGCCACGGTCGTCGCGCACCGGGGGGCCCATGCGGTCGGGCGGGCCCATGCGGTCGGGCGGGCCCATGCGGTCCGGAGGACCCATCCGGTCGGGCGGACCCATGCGGTCGGGCGGACCGAGGCGGTCGGCGTCGCGGGGGTCGCCGCCGCGGCCGCCGGCGCCACCGCGCTCCTCCAGCTCGGCCAGCTGCCGCTCGACCCGGTCGAGGTGCAGGTCGACCTGCCACTCGTCGTAGCCGTTGAAGCGGACCCGGAAGACGACGTCGTGGACCTCCTGGGAGGCGACGGGGGCGCCCACCGGCCGGCCGTCGAGCGTCGCCTCGACCCGGTCCAGGAAGGCGTCGACCTCGTCGACCTTGTATCCCCGGCGGAGCGCCTTACGCCGGAAACGCTGACCCTGACTCGCCACTATGTCTCCTGGTCTCGTTCGCTACGCCCGGTCACGCCTTCTCCCCGGCCCGGTCGGTGTCGGTGTCAATGTCCTCGGCGGCGGCGAGTTGCCCGCACGCTCCGTCGATCTCGCGACCCCGGGTGTCCCGCACGGTCGTCGACACCCCGGCCTCGCGCAGCCGCCGGACGAACTCCCGCTCGACCGGCTTGGGGCTGGCGTCCCAACGGCTGCCCGGAGTCGGGTTGAGGGGGATGAGGTTCACGTGGGTCAGCTTCCCGGCCAGCAGCCGCCCGAGCAGATCGGCTCTCCACGGCTGGTCGTTCACGTCTCTGATCATGGCGTACTCGATCGACACCCGACGCCCCGTGCGGGCCGCGTAGTCCCACGCCGCGTCCAGCACCTCGGACACCTTCCAGCGCTGGTTGACCGGCACGAGTTCGTCGCGCAGCTCATCATCGGGGGCGTGCAGCGACAACGCAAGGGTCACCGAGAGGTCTTCGCTGGCCAGTCGGCGGATGGCCGGGACCAGGCCCACCGTGGAGACCGTGATGTGGCGCTGCGACAGCCCGAGCCCCTCGGGCGCCGGGGCGACCAGCCGGCGGATCGCCGCGACCACTCGGGAGTAGTTGGCCAGCGGCTCGCCCATGCCCATGAAGACCACGTGCGACAGGCGCGGCGGCGAACCCGCCACCGCTCCGGAGGCGGCCACCCCGGCCAGGTAGACCGCCTGGTCGACGATCTCGGCGGTGGAGAGGTTGCGGGTCAGCCCCGCCTGCCCGGTGGCGCAGAACGGGCAGGCCATGCCGCAGCCGGCCTGGCTGGAGATGCAGACGGTGACGCGGTCCGGGTAACCCATCAGCACGCTCTCCACCAGCGAGCCGTCGTGCAGCCGCCAGAGCGCCTTGCGGGTCGCGCCGTCGTCGCAGGCCAGCTCGCGGACCGGGGTGAGCAGCCGGGGCAGGAGCTGGTCGGCGAGCTTCTCCCGGGTGGCGGCCGGCAGGTCGGTCATCTGCCCCGGGTCGCGCACCAGCCGACCGAAGTAGTGGGTGGAGACCTGCTTGGCGCGGAACGCCGGCTCCCCCAGCTCGGCGACCAGGGCGCGGCGGCCGGCGAGGTCGAGATCGGCGAGGTGACGGGGAGGCATCGCGGGCCGCCGCCCGGGGGCGTCGGGGTCTGCGGGAATCAGGGGCAAGCTCGTCATGGCGCGTCCAGTCTGTCACGCCGGACGGCCGACACACCTGTCCGGAGGTGCCGAATCGCCCCCCGCCGCCCGGGCGGGACCACTGACGACGGGTGATTCACGCCTCACTCCAGCACCGGGACGAAGACCGCCAGGAGCAGGTACGCGGTCGGCAGCGCGAAGAGGATCGAGTCCAACCGGTCCATCAGGCCGCCGTGCCCGGGGAGCAGGTTGCTCATGTCCTTCACCCCGAGATCCCGCTTGATCATGGACTCGGCGAGGTCACCGAGGACGGCGGCGCCGGAGATCGCCAACCCGAAGAGCGCGCCCCACCACGGGGCCACGTCGAGGAGCAGCCAGAGCAGCAGGGCACTGCCCAGCGCCGCGGCGGTGACCGAGCCGGCGAAGCCCTCCCAGGACTTCTTCGGGCTGATCGAGGGGGCCATCGGATGCTTGCCGAAGCTGACGCCGGCGGCGTACCCGCCGGTGTCGGAGAGGACCACCGCGGCCAGCGTCACCAGCACCCGCAGGTCGCCGTCCTCGGGCACCGCCGCCAGCAGCGCGGCGAAGCCGCCGAGGAACGGCACGTACACGGCGATGAGGGTGGCGGCGGTCAGGTCACGCTGGAAGCCGCCCGGCCCGTCGCCGAGCCGCCAGACCATGGTGCCCAGCACGGTCACCAGCAGGCCGAGGCTGAGCGCGTCGGGGCCGGAGAACCAGGCCAGCCCGATGGTGAGCACCCCGCCGGCGATCAGCGGCACCAGCGGCGGGTGTGCGCCGCTGCGGCGTACCGCCCGGGCCATCTCCCACATGCCGATGGCGACCGCCGCGGCCACCACCACCAGGAAGGCGGTCCGGTAGAAGAACAGCGGCACCACGATCAGGGCGCCGAGGCCCACGCCGACGGCAACGGCTGCCGGCAGGTTGCGCCCGGCCCGGCTCGGAACGGGCTGCTGGGTCGGGGGCCGGTCGGCGCCGGCCCGGCGCCGACCGCGCTGCCGGCGGCCCGGAGGCGGCACGGGCTCCGGCTCCGGCTCGACGTCCCGGACCGGTTCGAGCTGGGTGGTCGGGTAATCCGAGTCGTCGGGACGGTCGCGTTGGCCGTTCATCGCCGCCGGTTCACCGGCCGCCGCCACGTCGGCGTGCGGGCGGGAGCGGGCCGGCGCCTCGGCGTACGCGTCGGGGAGCACGGCGGGACGGCGGTCCCACCGACCCGGATCGATCTCGGGCTCCGGCCAGGGGAGGGCGGGCGCCGGGGCGGGAGCGGGCGCGTCGGGGCGGTCCCAGCCGCGGGGCTCGGCGCTGCCGTGGGGATCGAGGTGGGACATCACGCACCGAGCGGGACCGGTACGAGATCCACCAGCTGACGCACAACCACAACCATTCCCCTACCCGCGCGACTGTTCCGTCCGGTTGACCCGCCCGACGGCCGGCCGATTCCCACCATTCACCGCAGGGTGCCGGGAATCCTGCCGAGCCTACTGCACCCGCCGATCCCTCACGTCCGACCGGCCCCGTGCCGGCCCGCCGACGACGGTGGCACCGGGCCCGCTGCCCGGGATCGGGCGGTGGAGCGCCGGTGCCACGACGTCGTCGTCGCCGGTGGAGTGCCGGCGCACGGTTCACACCTCGAGAAGCTCGCTCTCCTTGTGCTTGACCAGGTCGTCGACGGCGGCGACGAAGCGCTGGGTCAGGTCGTCGAGTTCCTTCTCGGCGCGGCGGCCGTCGTCCTCGCCGACCTCGCCGTCCTTGACGAGCCGGTCCAGCTCCTCCTTGCCCTTGCGGCGGATGTTGCGGATGGCCACCTTGGCCTCCTCACCCTTGTGCCGGGCGACCTTGATCATCTCTCGGCGGCGCTCCTCGGTCATCTGCGGGAGCAGGATGCGGAGCTGGTTGCCCTCGTTGTTCGGGTTGGCGCCGAGGTCGGAGTCGCGGATCGCCTTCTCCATGGCGTTGATCTGCGAGTTGTCGTACGGCTTGATGATCACCATGCGCGGCTCGGGAACCCCGATGGACGCCATCTGGGGCAGCGGCGTGGGGCTGCCGTAGTAGTCGATGATGATCTTGGAGAACATGGCGGCGTTGGCGCGACCGGTGCGGATCGCGCCGAACTCCTCCTTGGCGTGCTCGATCGCACGCTCCATCTTCTCCTCGGCCTCGAGGAGGGTGTCGTCGATCACCGGTCTCCTCGCCTCCTTCTGTGCTCGTCGTGGGCTTGTCGTGTCGGAGGGACCGCTGAGGTCGGGTCGGACCGCTCAGGCGGTGATCAGGGTGCCGATCTTGTCGCCACCCACGGCCCGGATGATGGTGTCGTCGCCCTGCGCGCCGAAGACCAGCATCGGCAGGCCGTTCTCCATGCACAGGCTGAACGCGGCGGCGTCGGCGACCCGCAGGTTACGCCGCAGCACCTCGGAGAAGGTGATCGAGTCGAACTTGCTGGCGGTCGGGTCGATCCGCGGGTCGGCGGTGTAGACGCCGTCCACGCCGTTCTTGCTCATCAGCACCACGTCGGCACGGATCTCCAGGGCCCGCTGGGCAGCCACGGTGTCGGTGGAGAAGTACGGCATGCCGGCGCCCGCGCCGAAGATCACCACGCGGCCCTTCTCCAGGTGCCGGATGGCGCGCAGCGGGATGTACGGCTCGGCGACCTGGGCCATCGTGATCGCGCTCTGCACGCGCGTCTCGATGCCCTCCTTCTCCAGGAAGTCCTGCAACGCGAGGCAGTTCATCACGGTGCCGAGCATGCCCATGTAGTCGGCCCGGGCGCGGTCCATGCCGCGCTTCTGCAACTCCGCGCCCCGGAAGAAGTTGCCGCCGCCGACCACCACCGAGACCTGCACGCCGCGGCGGACCACGGTGGCGATCTGCCGGGCGATGGCCTGCACGACGTCCGGGTCCACCCCGATCGCGCCCCCGCCGAACACCTCACCGGAGAGCTTCAGCACCACCCGGCGGGCCCGACCGGGGGGTGGCGCCGTCGGATCGTCCGCCGCCAGACTCCGGTCACTCACAACCTGCGTCATCCGCCCCGCCCTTCCCCATGCGCACGTCCCGTACGCCGCGTACCGCGAAACTGCCGTAGCCGACCCTATGTGACGAGGAGGCCGCGGTGCCTGTCACGTACACCGGCGGCCTCCTCGTCGACGTTCCCTGCCCGCAGGGCGCAGAGCGCCCGGGGCGGCTCAGGCCTGGCCGACCTCGAACCGCACGAAGCGGGTGACCTCGATGCCGGCATCGGCCAGCAGCTGCTTCACCGACTTCTTGTTGTCGGCGACCGACGCCTGCTCGAGCAGGACGTAGTCCTTGAAGAACGCGTTCACCCGACCCTCGACGATCTTCGGCAGGGCCGCCTCGGGCTTGTTCTCCTCGCGGGCGGTCTGCTCGGCGATGCGCCGCTCGGACTCGACGACGTCGGCCGGCACCTCGTCCCGGGTGAGGAACTTCGGCCGCATGGCGGCGATCTGCATCGCCACGCCCCGGGCGTCCGAGTCGGACGCCTCGTCGCCGGCCGTGCTGGTGTACTGCACGAGCACGCCGACCGCCGGGGGCAGGTCCTGGCTCTTGCGGTGCAGGTAGACGGCGGTGGTGCCGTCGAGCTTGGCGAACCGGTTGAGGACGAGCTTCTCGCCGATCTTGGCGGACTGCTCCTGCACCAGGTCGGCGACGGTCTTGCCGTCCAGCTCGGTGGCGAGCAGCTCCTCGGCGGTGCCGACGCCGCTGCGCTCGCCGTGCTCCACCAGCTGCTGAGCCAGCTCGATGAACGCGTCGGTCTTGGCGACGAAGTCGGTCTCGCAGTTGAGTTCGAGCAGCGCCTTGCCGGAGTGGGCGATCAGACCGTTGGCGGCCGTACGGCCGGCCCGCTTGCCGACGTCCTTGGCGCCCTTGACGCGCAGGATCTCGACGGCCTTGTCGAAGTCGCCCTCGGCCTCGGTCAGCGCCTTCTTGCAGTCCATCATGCCGGCGCCGGTGAGGTCGCGGAGCTTCTTGACGTCCGCGGCGGTGAAGTTGGACATGGCTCTCTCTTCGGTGTTGAGACTGCGGGTGGGTTGGTCCTGGTGCCGGTTACCCGGATCCGGGCGCGACGTGCCCGGCGTACCTGCCGCTCCCCGCCGCCCGGGAGACCGGGCGGCGGGGAGGCGGCGGTGCGGTCACTCCGCGGCGGCGGTCGCCGGCTGCTCGACCGGCTGGGCCTGCGGGGCCTGCTCAGCCTGCTCGGCCTGCTCAGCCTGCGGGGCCTGCTCGACCGGCTGGGCCTGCTCGGCCTGCGGGGCCTGCTCGTCGGCCTTCTTCGGCTCCTCGAGCAGCTCGCGCTCCCACTCGGCCAGCGGCTCGTCGGAGGCGACGCCCGGCTCCGGCTTCTCGTCGCTACCGCGACGACGGCCGGAACGGGCGATCAGGCCGTCGGCGACGGCGGCGGCCACGACCTTGGTCAGCAGCTCGGCCGAGCGGATCGCGTCGTCGTTGCCCGGGATCGGGAAGTCGACCTCGTCCGGGTCGCAGTTGGTGTCGAGCACCGCGATGACCGGGATGCCCAGCTTGCGGGCCTCGTCGACGGCGATGTGCTCCTTCTTGGTGTCGACCACCCAGATCGCGGCCGGGAGCTTCTGCATGTCCCGCAGACCGCCGAGCGTGCGGGTCAGCTTGATCTTCTCGCGGGAGAGCTGCAGGGTCTCCTTCTTGGTGTACCCGGCGGCGGTGCCGCTCAGGTCACCCAGGGCCTCAAGCTCCTTCATCCGCTGGAGCCGCTTGTAGACCGTCTGGAAGTTGGTCAGCATGCCGCCGAGCCAGCGGTGGTTGACGTAGGGCTGACCGACCCGGGTCGCCTGCTCGGCGATGGCCTCCTGGGCCTGCTTCTTGGTGCCGACGAAGAGGATGCTGCCACCCTCGGCGACGGTCCCGCGCACGAACGCGTAGGCCTTCTCGATGTAGTCGAGGGTCTGGCGCAGGTCGATGATGTAGATACCGTTGCGCTCGGTGAAGATGAAGCGCTTCATCTTCGGGTTCCAGCGCCGGGTCTGGTGCCCGAAGTGGACACCGCTCTCCAGCAGCTGACGCATGGTCACGACGGCCATGGTGGGGTACTCCTCGTGGTCCCTGGTTGTCCCGCCCGACCAGGCGGCCGGGCGTCCTGGCGCCCGGTCGGCGGCCATGGCGGGCCCGACCAAGATCGGGACCAGGGAGGCCGTCGCCCCACGACGACTCGTGGAGAGGGCGCGCGAGGTCGACCGCGCGAGGCGGTCGCCAGTCGACCAGTGTACGCCCCTTCCCCGCCCCCGATGCCTCGGGTGCGGGGAAGGGGTCGGAACGCCCATTTCCGGCACTCGGCGCGCCCGCCCCGGCCGGGGCCAGCCGTCAGGCGGGGCGCTCCTGACGGTCGAGGGTCAGCGGACCGCGAGCGCGGCGGCGACGAAGAGCACCAGGCCCACGGTCAGGTACGCCGTCGGCGGACGCAGCCAGCCCCGGTTCCCCTCCGCGAGCGACAGCCCGCCGGTGCGCAGCCCGTACAGGCCGATCGCGAAGATCGGCAGGCCGCAGACCAGGAAGATCCCCACCACGACGTCAGCCGTCGAGACCGGGTCGCCGGTCACGCCGTTGAGCAGCACCCGCATCGCGGGCACCTCGAACACCAGGACCAGCAGGGTGAAGAGCGCGGCCAGCGCCGGCCGCCGCGTCCGGTAGACCCCGTCGCCCGCCGGCGTTCCCGGAAGCGGGGCGACCACCGACGGGTACGCCGGCAGCTCCCCTGGCGCGAGGTCACCGCGGGGCGCGATCGGCGGCATCGGCCCGGTCGGCATCTCCAGCGGGTGCGGGGGCTCGACCGGCCGGACGGGCTCGTCGACCGGCGTCTCCGCCGCGCTCGCGGCCTCGGCCACCCGACCGGGCGCGACGATCGGGTAGCCGCCCAGCGGGGCCGGGCGGGCCGGCTCCGCGGTCCGCTCGACGGGTCCCGCCCCGGCCAGCGCGTCGACGCCCGACGTCGACAGCGCGTCGCGGGCCTCCCTCGACTCCCGGGCGGCGCGCCGGCCCGGGCGGTCGCCGGGCAGTTCCCCGGAGACGTCCGGGTCCGACTCGGCCCGGCGCGAGCGGCTCGTCCGGTATCCCTCGGTCTCCGACCGGGCCTCCCCGAGCGGCGGCACCGCCGCGAAGCGCCCCGAATCGGCCTCGCCGAACCTCCCGGGCTCCGATCCCGTGGCGGGGAACCGGCCCGAATCCTCGGGGCCGGTGACGGCGAACCGGCCGGAATCCTCCGGTCCCGGCACGACGAACCGGCTCGGGTCCTCCCGTCCCGTGGCCGCGAACCGGCCCGAGTCCTCCGACCCGCCGAAGCGGCCCCGGTCGGTGTCGACGGCCGCGAAACGCCCCGAGTCGGGCTCGACGGCGCCGAACCGGCCGGAGTCGGGCTCGACAGCGCCGAACCGGCCCGAGTCGGGCTCGACGGCCGCGAAGCGCCCGGAGTCGGGCTCCGCCGACGTGCCGAAGCGTCCTGGTTCGCCGCGTCGGGTTCCCGTGGAGTCACCGTAGCGGCCGTCCTCGGCGGACCGGCGCTGCTCGGGGGCGTTCAGGTCGTCGTCCCGGTACCGGCTCTCGGCCGGACCGCGCCAGTCCGCCTCCCCGTAGCCGCTCTCACGGTCACGGTCACGGTCGCGGTCGGCCGGATACCAGCGCGACTCCTGATCTTCGACAAAGTTCCGTCGTCCGTCCACGTCCGGCACGGTATGCGACCGGCTCCACGGGCGCCATTCGCCCCCGGGACATCCGCGCCACCGGGAGCACCGGTCACCCGCCGCCGCTGGCCGGGGACGACGGCGGCGGGGACGGCGGCGGGCGGGCAGGCCCAGCTCAGCGCCGAACGCGGTGGCTCGTGGCGGCGGTCCACCGAGGCGGACCGCATAGCACGACGAGGGCATGATCGTCCGTTCGTCCACAGTGTGCCCGTCGTCCACAGTTTCCGGGGCACGGGGCGGCGGCTGCCCGCCCGCCGGGTGCACCGTGCCGGACATGACGAAGCGGAACCAGGCGGTCGGCGCGTACGGGGAGCGGTGCGCCGTCCGGCACCTGATCGGGGCGGGACTGCGCCCGGTGGCCCGGAACTGGCGCTGCCCGGCCGGAGAGATCGACATCATCGCCTGGGACGGGCCGGTGCTCGCCTTCTGCGAGGTGAAGACCCGCCGCACCGACGAGTACGGGTCGCCTGCGGAGGCGGTCGTACCGGCCAAGGCGCGGCGGCTGCGCGGGCTCGCCGCCCGGTGGCTCGCCGACACCGGCACCACCGCCGACGAGGTGCGCTTCGACGTCGTCTCCGTACGCCTGACCGGCGCCGGCGCCGCCCGGGTCGAGCACCTCAAGGGGGCGTTCTGATGGGCGGACCCGACCGGACCGGGTGCGGCGTCGAGCGACGGCGGGTGGCGTCGTGAGCTACGCGAAGGTGCTCTGCGTGGGCCTGGTGGGCGTCACCGGGCACCTGGTGGAGGTCGAGGCCGACCTGGCCGCCGGCCTGCCGGCGGTGGTCATCTCGGGGCTGCCGGACACCGCCCTGCACGAGGCCCGGGACCGGGTCCGCGCAGCCGTGGTCAACTCCGGTCAGCGGTGGCCCAACCGGCGGATCACCCTCAACCTGCTGCCGGCCGACCTGCCGAAGTTCGGCTCCGCGTTCGACCTGGCGATCGCGGCGGCCCTCCTGGGCGGCTCCGGCGAGCTGCCGCTGCTGCCCCTGGAACACGTGGTGGTCCTGGGCGAGCTGGGCCTCGACGGCACGGTCCGCCCGGTGCGCGGTGTGCTGCCGATGGTCGCCGCGGCCGCCCGGGCCGGCGTCGGGAAGGTGATCGTGCCGGCCGGCAACGCCGCCGAGGCGGCGGTCGTCCCCGGGGTCCGGGTCCGGGCGGTCGACACGCTGCACCGGCTGGTCAGTTTCATCCGCGACGGCTCGCCCCTGATCGAGCCGGAGCCGGACGGCCCGTCGCCGGCCGGTGGTGGGCCCGACCTGGCCGAGGTCGCCGGGCAGGGGCTGGGCCGGCGGGCACTGGAGGTGGCCGCGGCGGGCGGGCACCACCTGGCGCTGGTCGGGCCGCCGGGAGCCGGCAAGACCATGCTCGCCGAGCGCCTCCCGTCGATCCTGCCCGAGCTGGACGACGAGGCCGCGCTGGAGGTCACCGCGCTGCACTCCATCGCCGGGCTGCTGCCACCGGGCGGCCGGCTGCTGCGCCGCCCGCCGTTCCAGGCACCGCACCACACGGCGACGGTGCCGTCGCTGGTCGGCGGCGGTTCCGGGCTGGCCCGCCCCGGCGCGATCTCGCTCGCCCACCGGGGCGTGCTCTTCCTCGACGAGGCGCCCGAGTTCAGCCGGGGCGCGCTGGAGGCGCTGCGCCAACCGCTGGAGAACGGCCGGGTCCGGCTGGTCCGCAGCCGGGGCGGCGCCGAGTACCCGGCCCGTACGCAGTTGGTGCTGGCGGCCAACCCGTGCCCGTGCGCCAAGCCGGCCGGGGACGCGTACTGCGAGTGCCCGCCGCAGGCCCGGCGGCGCTACCTCAGCCGGCTCTCCGGGCCGTTGCTGGACCGGATCGACGTGCAGGTGAAGCTGCCACCTGTCCGCGCGGCCGAGCTGATGCAGGCCACCGTCGACAGCGAGCCCTCCGCCACCGTCGCCGCGCGGGTGGCGGTGGCCCGGCAGGCGGCGGCCACCCGCTGGGCGGTGCTCGGTCACCGGCTCAACGCCGAGATACCCGGCCCGTACCTGCGCCGCCCGCCGTGGCGGTTGCCCGGGCCGGACACGGCCGAGCTGCGGGTCCGGCTGGACGCCGGGTCGCTGTCGGCCCGGGGCTTCGACCGCATCATCCGCCTGGCCTGGACGATCGCGGATCTGGACGGTCGGGACCGCCCCGACCGGGAGGACGTCCGGGAGGCCATCCAACTCAGGACGGGGGACGCGACGTGAGCACCGACGAGGAGACCCTGGCCAGGGTGGCGCTCACCTGGCTCGCCGAGCCCGGCACCTGGTCGGTGCACCGGCTGGTCGACCGGCTCGGCCCGGTGGCGGCGCTCGACCTCCTGCTCGACGGGGGCGCGCCGGAGGAGACGCTGCGGAACACCGTGGCGGCCCGTTGCGCGGCCGGCGACGCCCGGGCCGTCGCGGCCGAGGCGCTGGCCCGCACGGACCGCCTCGGCGCCCGGATCGTCGTCCCCGGCGACGACGAGTGGCCCGTCCGGGTCGGCGACCTGCGCCGGCTCCGGCTGCCCGGCGCCTACCGGCGGGTGGACATCGAGACCGCCCCGCCGCTCTGCTTCTGGCTACGCGGCTCGTGGCCGCTCGCAGAGGCGTTCGACCGCTCCGTCGCGGTCGTCGGCGCCCGCGCCGCCACCGGGTACGGCACGCACATCGCCACGGAACTCGGCTACGGGCTGGCCGACCGGGACTGGACCGTCGTCTCGGGCGGAGCCTTCGGCATCGACGCCGCGGCCCACCGGGGCGCGCTCAACGCCGGTGGCCTGACCGTAGCGGTGCTCGCCTGCGGCGTGGACCGCCCCTACCCGATGGGCAACGCGGCGTTGTTCGACCGGATCGCCGACACCGGGCTGTTGGTCAGTGAGTGGATGCCGGGAGCCGATCCGCTGCGGCCCCGGTTCCTCATCCGCAACCGGGTGATCGCGGCGGGCACCCTCGGCACGGTGCTGGTGGAGGCGGCCGCCCGCAGCGGCGCCACCCAGACCACCCACCGGGCGCTCGCCCTGGGCAGGCCCAGCATGGTGGTGCCCGGCCCGGTCACGTCGGCGATGTCCGTCGGCGCGCACGAGACGCTGCGGGAGTATCCGAGAGCCCGGCTGGTGACCGGCGTCGCGCAGGTGCTGGAGGAGGTCGGGCGGATCGG
The DNA here is from genome assembly GCF_049841735.1 of Micromonospora sp. DT46. Classification (NCBI taxonomy): domain Bacteria; kingdom Bacillati; phylum Actinomycetota; class Actinomycetes; order Micromonosporales; family Micromonosporaceae; genus Micromonospora; species Micromonospora sp. DT46. Next base: position 29,107 of record NZ_JBNCKW010000011.1, read on the forward strand.
CGACCTGGCGCCCGTACCGCGCGGCCCGCAGCAGCCGGCCGACCTGCTCGACGACGACGCGAGGGCCGTCGTCGAGGCGTTGCCCCGCCGGGGCGCAGTCGGTGTGGACGTCCTCGCCGCGCGGGCCGGGGTGCCCGTCCGTACCGCGCTGCGGAAGCTGTCGATGCTCGAGGAACTGGCCCTGGTGCTCCGCCGTGACGACGGGTACGCCCTCGCGCCCCCGCCGGCCGGGAACGCGACCGCCGGACGACCGGCGACGCCGGGGGGACCGTGAACCGCCGTCAGTCACCCTCGAAGCGGATCTCCATCGCGCGGTCCTGCCGGCAGCGCCGCGCCAACCGGTCCAGCCGGCGCACGTGCGTCAGCTCCGGCGTCGACCGCGACACCTCGGCGAGGCAGCGCACCTCGGCGAGGAGCTGCGGCGCCTGGCCGGCAGGGACCACCAGCTCGCCGACCGGATCCACCCGGTCGAGCAGAGGGGTACGCCCGGTGCCACGGACGCGCCGGACGAGGTTCAGCAGTACGTCGTCGGGATCGGGCAGCACCTCGGCCGGCACAAGGCGGCGTCGGTCGGAGCCCACCCCGACCGCCCGGTAGAGGACGACGTCCACCCCCATGCCCGGTCCCCCTTCGTCGAGCCTGGTCCCGTCGCACGGCGACCACGGCCAGGGCCCACACCCGTTGGTACGACAAGTCTGCGCGCACCGGCCGACGCAATCCACCACCCGGACCGCGCGTCCGCGCCGGGAACACCCGCGAGCCCGCACGGCCGGTCGCCGACCGGGCGCCCGGACGGCCCGGTGCCCAGCCGGTGGCCGGGCAGCCCGGTGCGCTGCCCGGCCCAGTGGCCTGCCGGTGGCCGGCGGCCCGATGCGCTGACCGGCCCCGGTGCCCAGCCGGTGACCGGCGGCCAGGTGCGCTGCCCGGCGAGGTGGCGTCGGGCGGCCAGTGCCGTGCCCGGTCCGGTGGCCTGCCGGTGGCGTCGGGCGACCGTAGGCTGGTCCCGTGCCGCCCGAGGATCCGCCGCCCATCGCCACCACGGCCTCGATCCGCACCGGGGCGTACCGAGGGGTGCGCCCCCCCGTGCGGGTCGGCCAGGCGGCGTTCGCACCTCGGCCCGGCCAGGCGCCGTTCGCAGCTCGGCCCGGCGTGGGAGGGACGCGCACGCGAGGCGCACCGGGCGCCCGGCGGGTGGCGGCGAGGGGACCGCGGTGAGCCGGGAGGCGAACGGCACCCGGGCGACCCACGAGGCGCTCCCACCGGCGATGCGCGAGGCGGTGGACGACTTCGCCGGGTACCTGGCCGCCGTGCGCAACCGGTCCGCCCACACCGTCCGGGCGTACGTCGGTGACGTGGTGTCGCTGTTGGACCACGCCCACCGGATGGGCTGCGCCGACCTGCCGGAGCTGGACCTCGCCGTGCTACGCAGCTGGCTGGCGAAGCAGCGGACGATGGGGGCCGCACGGACGTCGCTCGCCCGCCGGGCGGCCTCGGCGCGGACGTTCAGCGCGTGGGCCCACCGCTGCGGGCTGCTTCCCGCCGACGTGGCCGGCGCCCTGTCCAGCCCGCGCGCCCACCGGGACCTGCCGACCGTGCTGCGTGCCGACCAGGCGGCCGCACTGGTCGAAGCGCCGGGCCGGTTCGCCCCGACCGGGCCGCCACCCCCCGCCGACGGCGGCTCCCGACCGCCGTCACCCGACGAGGACGACTCAGGACCGTCGTCACCCGACGGGGAGGGCTCCCGACCAGCATCAACCGACGAGGAGGGCTTCCGGCCAGCATCACCCGACCAGAAGGGCGCGCGGCCGGCGTCGCCCGCCGACGACGGGTCCGGGCCGGCGTCGCCAGAGTCGTCGGGTCCTCCCCCTGCGGCTGACCAGGTCGCCGAGGCGGTACTGCTGCGGGACCGGGCGCTACTGGAGCTGCTCTACGGCACGGGGGTGCGGATCAGCGAGGCGTGCGGTCTGGACGTCGCCGACATCGACCACGCGCGACGGGTCGTGCGGGTGTTCGGCAAGGGTGGCCGGGAACGGGCCGTGCCGTACGGGGTGCCGGCGCAGCGGGCACTCGACGAGTGGCTGCGCCACGGCCGGCCAGCGCTGGCCGCACCGCACTCCCGCGACGCGCTGCTGCTCGGCGCCCGCGGCGGACGGCTCAACCCGACGACGGCACGGCGGATCGTCGGCGGGTACGCGGAGGCCGCCGGCCTGCCCCCGATCAGCCCGCACGGACTGCGCCACTCGGCGGCCACCCACCTGCTGGAGGGCGGCGCCGACCTGCGGGCGGTGCAGGAACTGCTGGGCCACTCGTCCCTGGCGAGCACCCAGATCTACACCCACGTGTCCGTGGAGCGGCTCCGCGCCGCCTACCGCCAGGCCCACCCACGCGCCTGAGTCCCGCCGTCGCAGGCCACCCCGGACCCGAGCCGCCCAGACCCGAGCAGCCTGGGAGCGGGAACCGGGGCCCGAACAGCCCGGGCACGAGCGGCCAGACCCGAGCGGCCCAGAACCGAGCGGCCGAGACCCGAGCGGCCCAGAACCGAGCGGCCCAGGCACGAGCAGCCCGGGCACGAGCGGCCCGGGTGCGGCAGCCGGCCTGACCTGCCGGGCAGGCAGGGGCGGGTGCTCAGGTCCGGCGCGGCGACGAGCCCGGCCCGTCGGCGGCCGAGCCCCGGAGCACGACGTGCGGCTCGCGCCCGAGGTCCAGGCACATCCGCACGTCGTCGTAGCGTTCGTCGCCCACCTCGATGACGTTCGGCAGCCGACCCCACTCGCGGAAGCCGAGGCGCTCGTACAGCTCGATGGCACCGTGGTTGTTGCCGCGCACTCCCAGCGCGAGGGTCTCGACGCCGGCCTTGCGGGCGTCGTCGATCAGCGCGCCGGTGACGAGCCGACCGATGCCGCGGCCACGGGCGGCGGGGTGTGCGGTGATCTTCTCCAGGTCGGCGTAGTGGGTGAAGATCGGCTTCGGACCGCGCCGCCACGACCCGGTGCCCACCACCCGGTCGTCGAGCACGGCGAGGACGAGCGCGGCGTCGCCGGCCTCGACGAGACCGAGCACCCCGTCCAGCCAGGCGTCGGTCTCGGCGCGGCCGGGCGGGACCGCGTACCCGATCGCGCCGCCCCGCTCGGCGACGGCGTGCAGCACCCGGTGCACCTCGGCGCGCAGCTGCCGGTCGGCGGCGGTCGGCCAGCGCAGTTCGACGTCCATGACCAGCGATTCTCCGGGATCGAGGACGGTCGACCGGCACGGGCTCGGTGGAACCGCGTCCCGGGTGGGCGCCCGGCGGACCGTACCCGGCGGAACGGCGGCGATGGATCGACCGGTCGCTACGATCACCGGGTGAGCCTCCCGCAGCCGCCCGGGCCGATCGCGGCAGCCCGCCTGCTCTTCTCGCTCGACCCGGCGGTCAGCCACCTGAACCACGGTTCGTTCGGCGCGGTGCCGATCGCCGTGCAGCGGGCCCAGCAGCGGCTGCGCGACGAGATGGAGGCCAACCCGCTGCGCTTCTTCACGCAGGGCCTGGTCGACCGGATCGCCCACACCCGCCGGCACCTGGCCGGGTTCCTGGGCGCCGACCCGGACGGCACCGCCCTCGTCCCGAACGCCACCACCGGCGTGGCGGTGGTGCTCCAGTCGATCGGCCTGCGTCCCGGCGACGAGGTGCTCACCACCGACCACGGCTACGGCGCGGTCGGCCTCTCCATCGCCCGGGAGTGCCGGCGTACGGGGGCGGTCAACCGGACCCTGCCCGTCCCGTTGGCCGCCTCGGGCGAGGAGATCGTCCAGATCGTCCGCGCCGGGCTGCGCCCCGGCCGGACCCGGCTGCTCGTCGTGGACCAGCTCACCTCGGCCACCGCCCGGCTCTTCCCCGTCGCCGCGATCGTCGGCGTGGCCCGGGAGCACGGGATACCGGTCCTCGTCGACGCCGCACACGCCCCGGGCATGCTTCCGGCACCGGTGGGCGACGTCGGCGCCGACTTCTGGGTGGGCAACCTGCACAAGTGGGCGTACGCGCCGCGCGGCACCGCCGTGCTGGCGGTCGCCCCGCCGTGGCGGGAACGGATCGAACCGCTGGCCGTCTCCTGGGAGCAGGAGTCCGGGTTCCCCGGCCGCGTCGAGTGGGCGGCGACGCAGGACTACACGGGCTGGTTGGCCGCGCCGGTGGGCCTGTTCACGCTGCGCAGCCTCGGCGTGGACCGGGTACGCGGGCACAACGCCGCGCTGGCGGCGTACGGCCAGCGGCTGCTGGGGGACGCACTCGGGGTGGCCCCCGCCGACCTGCCGGACCCCGGCGGACCGGGGATCGCCATGCGGATCGTGCCGCTGCCGGCGGGTCTGGGCAGCACGCTCGACGCGGCGCGGGCGCTGCGGGCACGGATCGCCGAGCGGCTCGCCACCGAGGTCGCCGTCATGGCCTGGAACGGACGCGGCTGGCTGCGGCTCTGCGCCCAGGTCTACAACACCCCCGACGAGTACGAGCGGCTCTCGGTGCGGCTGCCCCCGCTGCTCGCCCAGCGCTGAGGGCGGGGTCGCCCCCGTCGAGCGGCAGCAGCCGCACGGGTCCCAGGCCGAGCAGGGCCAGCGGATCCAGGTAGTCGGCGCCGCGCCGCAACCCCCAGTGCAGGCAGGCGGGGGCGGGGCAGCCCGGGTGGCCCGCGAGGAGGGTGCCCAGCGGTGCCCCGGCCGCGAGTGTCTCGCCGGGGCGGACCGTCGGCGACACCGGCTCGTGGGTGGTCCGCAGCCCGTCGGCGTGCCCGACGGTGACGACGGGACGGCCGGCGACCAGACCGGCGAAGAGCACCGTGCCGACGCCAGCGGCCCGCACGGTCGCGCCCGGCGCGGCGGCCAGGTCGACGCCCCGGTGCCCGGGCAGCCACGGCCGGGGCGGCGGGTCGAACCGGCGCACCGGGCGCGGGACGCCGTCGAGCGGCCACCGGAACCGCACGGCACCGGCCGGCGCGACCATGGGCGGTGCGACCCCGGGCGGTGCCGCCGGGACGAACGCTCGCCCCGCCGCCGGGACCGGCCGGGCGGCGGGCGCGGCGGGTCCGAGGAACAGCAGGGCCGCGCAGAGCGCGACGGCGGTACGGGCGGCAGGTCGCATGGGCGCAGCCTGCGCGGCACCCGCCCGCCCCCGCCACCCCCGGCACGCTCGCCTGTGGACGACGGTCGTCCTGTGGACGGCCCCCGGAGGGCCGGGCGGTCTGCTAGGCGCGCTGCTTCCTGGGCGTGCCCGGCAGCGCCGGCGAGGCCCTAGGCTGGGACGGGCGCACGGCGGAGCCGCCGCCGTCCGGCCGGGGAGGTCCTCGATGACCACTGTGCACGATGCCAGCGGGCCCTCCCGCCTGGCGGAACCCGGCGAGGGCATCACCGCCGAGGAGTTGCAGCTCGCCGCCCGCAACCACGGCATCCCGCTGGAGGCGCTGCGCTACGACGTGACCCCGGCCGGCCTGCACTACCTGCTCATCCACTACGACATCCCGGACCTCGACCCGGACGCGCACGCGCTGACGGTGGCCGGCGCGGTGGACCGGCCGCTGGCCCTCGACCTCACGGCGCTGCGCGAGCGGCCCCGGGTCACCCGCCGGGTCACGCTGGAGTGCGCCGGCAACGGGCGCGCCCTCTTGCACCCCCGGCCGGTGAGCCAGCCGTGGCTGGTCGAGGCGGTCGGCAACGCGGAGTGGACCGGCACCCCGCTGGCGCCGCTGCTGCGCGAGGCGGGGATCGCCGCCGACGCCGTGGACGTGGTCTTCACGGGCGCCGACCACGGCGTGGAACGCGGCGTCGAGCAGGACTACCAGCGGGCGCTGCCGGCCGCCGACGCGCTGCGCGAGGAGGTGCTGCTGGCGTACGAGATGAACGGCGCTCCGCTGCTGCCGCAGCACGGTGCCCCGTTGCGGCTGATCGTGCCCGGCTGGTACGGCATGGCGCACGTCAAGTGGCTGCGCGCGATCGACGTACGCACTGAGGCGTTCGACGGCTACCAGAACGCGGTCGCCTACCGGCTGCGGCGGGACGCGGACGACCCCGGTGTGCCCGTGACCCGGATCGAGCCGCGGGCGCTGGTCCGGCCGCCCGGTTTCCCCGATTTCATGTCCCGCACCCGCGTGCTGCGGCCCGGTCCGTGCACGCTGGACGGTCGCGCCTGGTCCGGCCACGCCCCGGTCGTCTCGGTGGAGGTGACCACCGACGGCGGGGCCAGTTGGCGACCGGCCATCCTGGACGAGCAGGTCGGCGGGGAGTTCGCCTGGCGCCGGTGGCGCTACGAGTGGGCGGCGGAGCCGGGGCGGCACGTCCTCGGGGCCCGCGCCACCGACGCCTCCGGGCGCAGCCAACCGGTCGAGCAGGCGTGGAACCGGGGCGGCTTCGCCAACAACCTCGTCCAGCGGGTCGAGGTCGTGGTGCTGGCGGGGTGAGCCGGGCTGCCGGGGAGGAGCGGGACGACGGCCGCGCGGCGGTGGGGGCGCCGATGGGCTCGTACGCCCGGCGGTGGGTCAGCCGGGCGGGCGGCGGAGCGGTGGGTCAGCCGGGCGGGCGGCGGAGCGGTGGGTCAGCCGCCGAAGCCGGAGTCGGCGGGCAGCGAGATGTCGGGCTTCTCCAGCTCCTCGACGTTGACGTCCTTGAAGGTCATCACCCGGACGTTCTTCACGAACCGGGCCGGACGGTACATGTCCCACACCCAGGCGTCGTGCATCTCGACCTCGAAGTAGACCTCGCCGTCGGAGTTGCGCACGTGCAGGTCGACCTGATTGGCCAGGTAGAACCGGCGCTCCGTCTCCACCACGTAGGAGAACTGGCGGACGATGTCGCGGTACTCCCGGTAGAGCTGGAGCTCCATCTCGGTCTCGTACTTCTCGAGGTCTTCCGCGCTCATCGCACTCCGCCTTCCATGACCACATCTTCCCCCACCGACGCCGGAGGCTGAGGCTGCTCGCCCAACGCCACGCCGACGGTACCCCCTGGCGGGCAGGAGCGCTCCATCGGCTCGTCCCGCCTCGCGTCCGCCGGCCGGCGCGCCCGGGGCGGGGCGCCGTCGCGACCGGACACCGTCGCCACGTTGACGTACGAGAACCGGTGCTCCCGGCACGGCCCCCGGTCCCGCAGCGCCGCGGTGTGTTCCGCGGTGATGTAACCCTTGTGCTCGGCGAACCCGTAGCCCGGGAACGCCCCGTCGAGCTCGACCATCATCCGGTCCCGGGTGACCTTGGCGAGTACGCTCGCCGCCGCGACGCAGGCGGCCACCCGGTCGCCCTTCCACACGGCCAGCCCCGGCACGTCGAGGCCGTCCACGCCGAAGCCGTCGGTCAGCACGTAGTCGGGGCGGGTCGTCAGCGACGCCAGCGCGCGACGCATCGCGGCCAGGTTGCTCACGTGCAGGCCCCGCTCGTCGACCTCTTCGGCCGGGATCACCACCACGGCGTACGCCAGCGCGCGGGCCACGACCTCGTCGTGGATCCGCTCCCGGCTGGCGGGGGTGAGCAGCTTGGAGTCGGCCAGCCCGTCGATCTCGCCGCGGCGGCCCTCGGGCAGGATCGCGGCGGCGGCGACCAGCGGCCCGGCGCAGGCGCCGCGACCCGCCTCGTCGGCCCCGGCGACGTGCCGGAAGCCGCGCCGCTGCAACGCGCGCTCCAGCGCGTAGAGCCCGCCCTCGCGGCGCACCACCGTGCGCGGGGGCGTCAGCACGGCGCGTCCTGTCCGGCCGTGGGCGCGGGCGAGGCGGCCAGCGCCCGGGCCAGCACCGTCGTCAGGTCCGGCGGGTAGTACCGCTCGCCACTGACGGTCAGCTCGTCCGGCGACCACCACCGGTGGGCGGCGACGGTGGCCCGCTCGATCTCGCTGAAGCCGGCGGTGTCGACCTCGTGGCCCGCCACCCGCACCAGGAAGAACTCCTGTTCCTGCCGGTACCACACGCCGTCGAAGGGGAACTCCGTCACGTCGCGGTGCACGGGCGCCCCGAACGCCGGGGCCGGCAGCCGCAGCCCGGTCTCCTCGGCCAGCTCCCGCGCCGCGCACTCGGGGTAGGTCTCCCCCTCGTCCAGGCCGCCGCCGGGGGTGAACCACCAGCGCCCGTGCTCGGGACGGGCCGGGTCGGAGCCGCAGAAGAGCAGCACCCGACCCGCCGCGTCGACGAGCAGGACGCGCGCGGCACGCCGGGGGGTGTAGACGGTCACCGCACCAGCCTGCCAGACGCCGCCGACAACGCACACGCCCGGCGGCCCCTACGGTTCGGGGATGGCCTCGTACGGCTTCGGGACGCTCAGCCAGGTGGCCCGGCCGAACGGCCAGAAGACGGTGAAGGCCCGCCCCACGACCTCGCCCTCGGGAATCGTGGCGACGGTGATGTCCTGACCGGACTGCTGCCAGTGCTCCAGCGAGTCGCCCGACGCCTCGCGGTGGTCGCCCATCACCCAGAGCCGGCCCTTCGGGACGGTGATGTCGAACTCCTCGGCGGTCTTGTCGCCGGGGTAGATGTAGGGCTCGTCCAGCGACTTGCCGTTGATCACCAGCCGGTCCTGCGCGTCGCAGCAGACCACGTGGTCGCCGCCGACGCCGATGACGCGCTTGATGAAGTCCTCGCCGTCGGGGTTGGCGCTCCACTCCATGGGGGCCTTGAAGACGATCACCTCGCCCCGGTGCGGGGACCGGAAGTCGTAGACCAGCTTGTTGACCAGCACCCGATCGTCGATCTGGAGGGTGTTCTCCATCGACGGGGAGGGGATGAAGAAGGTCTGCAGCACGAAGGCGCGCACCAGCACCGCGACCAGGATCGCCACACCCAGGAGGATGGGCAGCTCCTTCCAGAAGGAACTGCGCGGCTTGTCGGTCTGCTCGTCAATCACGGCACGAGCCTACGTTGCCCGGCCCAGCGCCACCGTCCGGAACGCGCGAGAACGGCGAGCGCGACAGCGGTCGGGGCGAACAGCACCAGATCGCCGTCCGGCGTGGGGCGGACCGGGGGCGGGGCGCCGGTGGTGGCGGCCGGCGGGTCGGCGACGTCGTCGAAGGTCGCGGGCACCGACAGGGCGCTCCAGCGCGACGACGGCCAGACCACGGTGAACGCCCGGCCCACCACGTTCTCGATCGGCACCGGGCCCTGGCAGCGGGCGTCCTGGGAGACCATCCGGTGGTCGCCCATGACGAAGATCTGCCCGGGCGGGACCACGATCTCGTCGAAGCGCCGGGACCGGCACTCGCGGGGGTTGGGCGGGATGTCGAGCGGCGAGTCGCGCAGGACGTACGACGACTCGTCGAGCGGCGTGCCGTTGACCAGCACCCGCCCCTCGGCGTCGCAGCACTTCACCCGGTCGCCGGGCAGGCCGATGACCCGTTTGATGAAGTCCTTCTCGCCGGGGCGGCTGACGCCGACGAGGTCGCCGACGGTCCGGCTGAGCTTGCCCGCGAACCCGGGCTCCGGCCCCTCGGCGACCTGCGGGGCCCAGCGGTCGGTGCCCCGGAAGACGACGACCTCGCCCCGCACCGGGTCGCGCACGTCGTAGACGACCTTGTTGACCAGGACCCGGTCCCCGACGAGGAGGGTGTCCTCCATCGAGCCGGAGGGGATGAAGAACGCCTGGAGCAGGAAGGTGCGGATCAGCACCGCGAGGCAGAACGCGACGACCAGCAGCAGCGGCAGCTCCTGCCAGAGGGGCATCTGTCGGCGGGGCCGGCGGGCGCGCCGTCGCCAGGGGTCGACGGCGCCGTCCTCGTCAAGCGTCTGCACCACGCCACTCTCCGGTCAGCAGAAATGACACTACCGCCCGGGAACCCTGTCGGGGCTCCCCGGGCGGTAGTGGTCGTCGCTCCGCCGTCGTGGCGGGACGTCGCCCGGCTGCGCCCGTAGCGACCAGGGTAGTGCGGTCCGGTCGGTACGACATACGCGCAGCTCGGCGGCGTGGCGAGCGCGAGGTCAGCTCGGCTGCTTCTCGCGCTTCTCCTTGATCTTGGCCTTCTTGCCCCGCAGCTCGCGCAGGTAGTAGAGCTTGGCGCGGCGGACGTCACCGCGGGTCACGACCTCGATCCGGTCGATACCCGGGCTGTTGATCGGGTAGGTGCGCTCGACACCGACGCCGAAGCTGATCTTGCGGACCGAGAAGGTCTCGCGCAGACCGTCACCCTGGCGGCGGATGACGACGCCCTGGAAGATCTGGACACGGGACCGGGCGCCCTCGACGACGCGGGCGTGCACCTTGACGGTGTCACCGGCACGGAAGTCGGGGAGGTCGGTGCGCTTCGACTGGGCGTCAAGGGCGTCCAGGATGTTCATCGCTGCGTCCTCGTGAGGCTCACGGCGCACCGTCAATCGGTGCGCGGGTGGGTGATTCTGATCCCCGGGTGGGCGGTCGGTGACCCGACCCCGGTCGAGGATCCTCGCAGCCGGCCGCGGCGCGGCCGGCTGCGGCAACCCCCCTACTTTGCCACATCCCCCGGCGGCACCTGAAATCCGGCCCGGTCCAGCGCGGCGACGTCCCGTTTGTCCAGGCGCTGCGGGTCCACCGCGGCGAGCATGTCGGGACGACGCGTCGCGGTGCGGGTCAGCGCCTCGTCCCGCCGCCAGCGGGCGATCCTGCCGTGGTCGCCGGAGCGGAGCACCTCCGGCACCTCCAGCCCCCGCCAGGTCGCCGGCTTCGTGTACATGGGGGCCTCCAGCAGCCCGTGGGCGTGCGACTCCTCGGCCAGCGAACCCGCGTTGCCGAGCACGCCGGGCAGCAGCCGGGTGACCGCCTCCAGGATCACCAGCACCGCCACCTCACCGCCGAAGAGGACGTAGTCGCCGAGGGAGACCTCGGTCACCGGCATCCGGGTCGCGGCGTGGTCGAGCACCCGCTGGTCGATGCCCTCGTACCGGCCGCAGGCGAAGAGCAGGTGCGGCTCGGCGGCCAGCTCGTGCGCCATCGCCTGGGTGAAGGGGGCGCCGGTCGGGGCCGGCACCACCAGCCGGGGCGCGGTCAACTCCGCCGGGGCGAGAGCGTCGAGCGCCTCGCCCCACGGCTCCGGCCGCATCACCATGCCGGGCCCGCCGCCGTAGGGCGTGTCGTCGACCGTGCGGTGCACGTCGTGGGTCCAGATCCGCAGATCGTGTACGGCCAGCCGCAGCGTGCCGTTCGCCCGCGCCCTGCCGATCAACGACAGGTCCAGCGGGGCGAAGTACTCCGGGAAGATCGACACGATGTCGACGCGCATGCGGGGGTGCTCCAGCGGTTCTACAGATCGAGCAGACCGGCCGGCGGGTCGACGACGACGCGACCGCCGGCGAGGTCAACCTCGGGGACGATCGCCTTGACGAACGGGATGAGCGCGGTGCCGCCCTCGGGACGGCGCAGCACCAGCAGGTCGGAGGAGGGGGCGTGGTCGATCCGGGCCACCTCGCCCAGCCGGTCGCCGTCGGGGGTGACCACGGCCAGCCCGACGAGCTGGTGGTCGTGGAACTCCTCCGGGTCCTCCGGCGCGGCGACGTCGGCGCTGTCGACCGCGAGCAGGGTGCCGCGCAGCGCCTCGGCGACGTCCCGGTCCAGGCTGCCCTCGAACGCGACAAGCATCCGTCCCTGGTGCCAGCGGGCGGACTCCACGACCAGTTCGGCGGGCACCCGGAAGGCCACCCCCTGCTCGGGCGCGGCCGGCGACGGCTGCGGCGCCACGGGCTCGGTGCGGCGCGCCCGGGGCGTCGCCCCAGGCATGGTGCGCAGCACCATGCCTGGGGCGAACCGCGCTTCGGGCTCGTCGGTCCGCACCTCGACGGTGACCTCACCGCGGATGCCGTGCGGCTTGCCGACCCTGCCGACGACGAGCAGCATCAGTACGAGTCGACGATGTCGACGCGTACGCCGCGCCCGCCGATGGAGCCGATCACCTGGCGCAGCGCCTTGGCGGTCCGGCCGGACCGCCCGATCACCGTGCCGAGGTCCTCCGGGTGCACGCGGACTTCCAGCCGCTTGCCCCGACGGGAGTCGACCATCCGGACGCGTACGTCATCGGGGTGGTCGACGATGCCCTTGACCAGGTGCTCCAACGCCGGACGCAGAGGCATGTCAGGCCTGCTCACCGGCGTCGGCAGCGGCAGCCGGGGCCTCGGCCGGAGCCTCGGTCTTCGGAGCCTCGGCCGGAGCCTCGGTCTTCGGCGCCTCGGTCTTCGGCGCCTCGGCCTTGGCGGCCTTCTTGGCCGGCTTCGCCGGCGCCTCGGCCAGCCCGGCGGCGGCCTTCGCCTCGGCCTCGTACGCCGCGGTGCGGTCGACCCGCTCCGGGGCGACCTTCAGCGGCGGCGGGGCCGGCAGGCCCTTGAACTTCTGCCAGTCACCGGTCAGCTCCAGCAGCCGCTGCACCGCCTCGCTCGGCTGGGCGCCGACGGACAGCCAGTACTGGACCCGCTCCGACTTGACCTCGATCACCGAAGGGTCTTCCTTCGGCTGGTAGACCCCGACGAACTCGATCGCCCGGCCGTCGCGCTTGGTGCGCGAGTCGGCGATGACGATGCGGTACTGCGGGTTGCGGATCTTGCCCATCCGCAGGAGCCGGATCTTTACGGCCACAGTTGTTTCGCTCCTGTTGCGATCTCACCTGCCCGGTACGGGCGGTGCACGGGTGAGTGTCGACCGGCACAGTGGGGTTGGGCCGGAGACTGCTCGGTGGACTGGCGACGTGCCCGGGTTAGAGGGCGCCGGACGCGCGCCGGATACCAGCCAGCCATTCTGCCAGATCGGGCCCCGATCGCTCGCACCGGACCGCCCCCGGTCACCCGCCGGGCGGCAGAAGTGACCGAAAGCACAGTCGCCGGCCGGCGGCCGGCCCCGCCGATCGAGGGCGGTGCGCCACCGGGACGCGCGGGCGGATCGGGCCGGGTCAGCGCACCGGGGGGCGGTCCCAGCCGGGCGGCAACCCGTCGGGGACGGTCCAGTCGGGCGGCGGGGTGAAGTCGCACCAGGTGCCGTCGAAGGGGAACTCCCCCGCCTCGGCCAGCGCGATCACCCGCTTCCCCTCGGCCCGGACGGCGTCGGCGTCGGTCACCCAGTAGTGGTCGGGGAAGGCGAGCCGCTCGGCGAACTCCCCCTCGTCCTTCCACTCCCAGCCCAGGTCGGGGCGGACGACCACGTCGAGGTCCTGGTCCACCATGTCGACGCCGGCGAGCGCGCCGTCGTCCCAGCGCACCCCGGGCTCCTCCAGGTTGACGTACCAGGTGGCGAAGCGGTCGTGCGCGTCGCGGAACCACCACACGGAGTGGGCCGCCCCGGCGGGCAGGAACTTGAGCACGGAGGGGCCGTCCCACCGGCCGGTGGCCAGGCGGTACGACGAGGAGATCCACTCGCTGAACGGCACCGCCCGCATGCCCAGCCCGGCCTCGGTGATCTCGCTCGCGACCGGGGAGTCGCGGGGCACCCAGAGCAGCAGGCCCCGGTCGTCGTCGCTGACCACCCGCGCGGTGCGTACCCAGCCGATCCGGCCCCGGCGCACGTTGCGGTGCACGATCAGCCGCCCAGGTTCGAATCTCACGGACCGACCCTACCGGCCCAGGCCCCCCGCTCCCGCCCACCGCTCCGAGGTGCGAGGAAGGGACCCTTCCGCTACCTCAGGCGTCAGGAAGGGTCCCTTCCTGACGCCTGAGCGAGCTGCCGCGGCACCTGAGGGGGTGCGACGAGGCTCAGTAGGCGCGGGCCAGGATGGCGACCAGGTCGGGCTCGTCCTCGGAGTCGGGCACCGAGCCGTCGGCGCGCAGCAGGCAGCGCACGGTGACGCCCTGGCCGTTCGCCTCCGTCTCGCCCTGCACGCCGACCGCCGACCACGGCACCATGGCCCAGCCGGTGGCCGCCGCCTCGATCGCCTCGGCGAGGGTCGACACCTCGACCGTGCGGGACTTCCGGTGGGCCAGCGCCTGGTCGTGCAGGGCCCGCTGGTCGGCGTCGAGGGCGGCCAGCACGGCGGTCACCACGTCGGCCACCGGCGTCGGGGACTTCGAGCCGTCGGTGCGCCGGACCACGACCGCGTTGCCGGCGGCCAGGTCGCGGGGACCGACCTCGACGCGTACGGGATAGCCGCGCAGCTCGGCGTCGACGGCCCGGCGGCCGAACGGGGTGTCGACGCGGTCGTCGAGCGCGACCCGGACGCCCGCGTCGCGCAACGCGTCGCAAAGCTCTTTCGCCACCTCGGCAGGGCCGCCAGGGCCCTCGCCGTCCTTGACCACCATGACGTACGCCTGCACGGGCGCCAGCTTCGGCGGCACGCGCAGCCCGTTGTCGTCGCCGTGGCACATGATCAGGCCGCCGAGCATCCGGGTGGAGGTGCCCCAGGAGGTCGTCCAGGCGTGCTCCCGGCCGCCCTCGGCCGACGAGTAGCTGATGTCGAAGGCCTTGGCGAAGTTCTGCCCCAGCTCGTGGCTGGTGCCGAGCTGGAGGGCCTTGCCGTCACCCATCATGCCTTCGCAGGTGTAGGTGGCGGTGGCGCCGGCGAAGCGCTCGCGGGCCGTCTTCAGGCCGACGACCACCGGGATGCCGAGCACGTTGACCATCAGGTCCTCGTACGCCTCGTGCAGGATCCGGCGGGCGTAGGCGCGGGCGTCGTCGCGGGTCGCGTGCGCGGTGTGCCCCTCCTGCCAGAGGAACTCGCTGGTGCGCAGGAAGATCCGGGGGCGCAGCTCCCAGCGGACCACGTTGGCCCACTGGTTGAGCAGCAGCGGCAGGTCCCGGTAGGAGTCGATCCACTTGGCCATGAACTCGCCGATGACGGTCTCGCTGGTGGGGCGCACCACCACCGGCTCGGCGAGCTGCTTGCCGCCGCCGTGGGTGACCACCGCGAGTTCCGGCGAGAAGCCCTCGACGTGCTCGGCCTCGCGCTTGAGGTAGCTCTCCGGGATGAAGAGCGGGAAGTACGCGTTCTCCGCGCCCGCCGCCTTGATCCGGGCGTCCATCTCGGCCTGCATCCGCTCCCAGATGGCGTAGCCGGCCGGGCGGATGACCATGGTCCCCCGGACCGGGCCGTTGTCGGCCAGCTTCGCCTTGGCGATCAGGTCCTGGTACCAGCGGGGAAAGTCCTCCGCACGGGGAGTGAGCACGCGTGCCATGACCGCACATCCTATGCGTCGGCCGAAGGGACGACGTCATCGGGCGCGACGTCGGCGGTCTCCGCCGTGCCGGGCGGTGCGGCCGGGCTAGGATTCGACCACCATGGGCGAGGTGAGGGACGGCACCCGTTCCCGGGACGCGATCGTCGAGGCCGCCCGGGCATTGACCATCGCGACCGGCTGGGACGGCGTCCGGATGGGTGCCGTCGCGCGCGCGGCGGGGGTCAGCCGGCAGACGGTCTACAACGAGTTCGGCACCAAGGCGGGGCTGGCCGAGGCGCTCGCCCGGCGGGAGGTCGACCGGTTCGTCGGCGACGTACGCGCCCTGCTGCGCGCCCACGGCGACGACGTGCGGGCCGCCGCGCACGCCACCATCTCGCACACCCTCACGCAGGCGGCCGACGACCCGCTGATCAAGGCCGTCCTGACCAGCTCCCGGGGCGGCTCGGACGACCTGCTGCCCTACCTCACCACCCGGTCGGAGCTGGTCCTGACCGAGGCCACCGAGGTGCTGCTGGAGTGGGCCGACGGCGTGCTGCCGGGCGCCGACCGCAACGCCGTCGCGTTCGCCACGGACTCGGTCGTCCGGTTGGTGATCAGCCACATCGTCCTGCCCGGCGCCCCCGTCGCGCAGACCGCCGCCGCCCTCGCCGACCTCGCGGTGTACCTGCTCCTGCACGCGGTCACCCAGGCCCACACCGGCTGACCGGGCGCCGCCCCGGGGCAGCGCCGCGCCGCCGGTCGGGAGCGCCACCGGCCCGACCGGGAGCATCCGCGCCGACGCCCCGGCGCGGCGGGTCAGCGGACGACGCGACCGCGCAGCACGATGCGGGCGGGGGTGCGTACGGCGCGCAGGTCGGCGCGCGGGTCCTCGGCGTAGACGACGAGGTCCGCCAGGCCACCCTCGACCAGTCCGGGGAAGCCGAGCCACTCGCGGGCCCGCCAGGACGCGGCGGCGAGCACGTCGGTGGTGGACATGCCGGCCTGCTCGTGCAGCAGCAGCATCTCCTCCGCGGCGAGGCCGTGGTCGATGCCGCCGCCCGCGTCCGTGCCCACGTAGATCGGGACCCCGGCCTCGTGCGCCGAACGGACCACCTCGGGGAAGCGGTCGCGCAGGGCGAGCATGTGCTCGGCGTAGCCGGGGAACTTCTCCCGGGCCTGCTCGGCGATCCCGCCGAAGGTCCGAATGTTGATCATCGTGGGGATGAGCGCGGTGCCCCGGCGGGCCATCTCGTCGATCAGGTCCAGGCTGAGGCCCGTGCCGTGCTCCACCGAGTCCACCCCGGCGCGCACCATGATCTCGACGGCCGACTCGGAGAAGGTGTGCACGGCCGCGCGTACCCCGGCGGCGTGCGCGGCCCGGACGGCGGCCGCCATGGTGTCGGCGTCCCAGGCCGGGGCCAGGTCGCCCACCCCCCGGTCGATCCAGTCGCCGACCAGCTTCACCCAGCCGTTGCCGGCGCGCGCCTGTGCGGCCACCGTCGCCGCCACCTCCGCCGCGCCCACCTCGACGCCGATGTCGCGCAGGTAGCGCTTCGGCGGCGCGACGTGCCGGCCGGCGCGGGCCAGCCGCGGCAGGTCGGGCTCGTCGTCGAGTTCGGGGTACGGGTAGGGCGACCCGGCGTCGCGGATGGCGAGGACCCCGGCGTCCCGGTCGACGCGGGCCAGCTCGCGGGCCTGGTCGAGCGAGGTGATCGGGGCGCCGCCGCGGGCGATGCCGATGTGGCAGTGCGCGTCGATCAGACCGGGCAGCACGAACCCGCCGTCGGCAATCGTTTCCGCGCCGGCAACAGGGGTGAAGGTGACCCGGTCGCCGACCAGCCAGAGGTCACGGACCTCGTCGTCGGGCAGCACCACGCCGCGTACGTGCCAGGCCATGCGTCCTCCGTCTACGCGCAAAGGGGGCGGTCCGCCGCCATTCTTCCCGCCCCGCGCGGGCCGGCGGCGTTCAGCCCTCGTCGCGCGCCAGCAGCCCGGCCCGCCGTGCCGTCAGCGCGGGCAGGTCGACGGAGACCTTCCAGGGCCGCTCGGTGACGAAGAGGTCCTCGGTGTGGGTCACCGCCTCGTACTCGCCGGCGGGGCCGAGCGTGTATTCCGTGAGGGTCATCCGCTCGTGCAGCGGGTCGACCACCCAGTACGTCCGCACACCGGCGTGCGCGTAGACCTTCGCCTTGTCGTAGCGGTCGCGGAACGTCGAGGTCGGCGAGAGGACCTCGACGGCCAGCAGCGCGTCCTCGACGGGGACGGGCGAGCGGTCGCCAGCGACACGCGTCAGCGGGGCCGGCCGTCGCCGCCCTTGCCGAGCTTGTTGAAGTCGATCTTCGGCAGCTTGAAGCCCGGCGGGAGGCCCTGGCCGCCGGCCAGGTCGTTCGGGTCCATGCCCGGCGGGAGCTGCGGCATGCCGCCCGGGAAGCCGCCCGGCATCCCGGCGCCCGCCCCGGCGCGCGGCCGGTTGCCGCCCTTGGTGCCCTTGCGCTTGTTCTTCGGCGACTTGGTCGCCTTGCGCCGGCCGCCGCCCGGCAGGCCCATCATGCCGCCCATCTGCTTCATCATCTTCTGCGCCTCGGTGAAGCGGTTGAGCAGCTGGTTGACGTCCATCACCGTGACGCCGGAGCCGTTGGCGATGCGGGCCCGGCGCGAGCCGTTGATGATCTTCGGGTTGGTGCGCTCGGCGGGGGTCATCGACCGGATGATCGCGGTGACCCGGTCGAAGTGCTTGTCGTCGACCTCGGCGAGCTGGTCCTTCATCTGCCCCATGCCCGGCATCATGGCCAGCACGTTGGCGATGGGGCCCATCCGCCGGACCGCGATGAGCTGGTCGAGGAAGTCCTCCAGGGTGAACTGCTCGCCGCCCATCAGCTTGGCGGTCATCTTCTCCTTCTGATCGGTGTCGAAGGCCTGCTCGGCCTGCTCGATCAGAGTGAGGACGTCGCCCATGCCGAGGATCCGGCTGGCCATCCGGTCGGGGTGGAAGACGTCGAAGTCCTCCAGCTTCTCGCCGGTGGAGGCGAAGAGGATCGGCTGCCCGGTGACCTCCCGCACCGACAGCGCGGCGCCACCGCGGGCGTCGCCGTCGAGCTTGGAGAGGACCACGCCGGTGATGCCCACGCCGTCGCGGAACGCCTCGGCGGTGCGCACCGCGTCCTGGCCGACCATGGCGTCGATGACGAAGATGACCTCGTCCGGCTCGACCGCGTCGCGGATGTCGGCGGCCTGCTGCATCATCTCGGCGTCGATGCCGAGCCGGCCGGCGGTGTCGACGATGACGATGTCCCGGGCGGCCCGCTTCGCGTGCTCGATCGAGGCGCGCGCCACCTGCACCGGGTCACCGGTGCCGTTGCCGGGCTCGGGGGCGTACACCTCGACGCCGGCGCGGCCACCGAGCACCTGGAGCTGCCCGACGGCGTTGGGGCGCTGGAGGTCGGCGGCGACCAGCAGCGGCTGGTGGCCCTGGGCCTTGAGCCAGCGGGCCAGCTTGCCGGCGAGGGTGGTCTTACCGGAACCCTGGAGGCCGGCGAGCATGATCACCGTCGGCGGCTGCTTGGCGAACTGGAGCCGCCGCCCCTCGCCGCCGAGGACGTTGATCAGCTCCTCGTTGACGATCTTGATGATCTGCTGCGCCGGGTTGAGCGCCTGGGAGACCTCGGAGCCGCGCGCCCGCTCCTTGACGTTGGCGATGAAGCCCTTGACCACCGGCAGCGCGACGTCCGCCTCCAGCAGCGCGAGGCGGATCTCGCGCGCGGTGGCGTCGATGTCGGCGTCGGTGAGCCGACCCTTGCCGCGGAGCTTGGTGAAGATCCCGGACAGGCGGTCACTCAAGGTGTCAAACACGCGAACATCCCGTTTGTCAGTGTTCCGGCGGGCACATCGGCGACCGGGCGAGGTGTCCGGCCACCGCTAGGGTAGCCGGCCGGGCCGCACGGCCGCTCCGGGCCGGGCACAGCCGGGGCGCGGATGAGCGCCGGCACGCCCGCGCGCGCCGAGGCTCCCCGGGCCGGCGGGAGGCACATCGTCACACGGCGGCCAGCACCGCCGCCTCCAGACGGGCCCGGGCGGCGTCGTCCGGCCAGCCGCCGACGAGGTAGAAGGCGTCCACCACGTCGCCGCCGAGGGTGGAGATGCGGGCCGCCCGCACCTGGGCGCCGGCCTCGTCGAGGGCGCAGGTGACCCGGTAGAGCAGGCCCGCCGCGTCGGCGGCGCGCAGCTCCAGCAGCACGGCGTCGGTGGCCGCCTCGCGGTGCCACACCACCCGGGGCGCGGCCCCCTCGGACCGCGCCGCCAGGGCCCGGCCGCGCAGCCGCTGGGTGACCGAGACGTCCCCGTTCACCGCGCGGCGCAGGTCGGCGCCGAGGGCGATCGGGTCGGGCGCGAGCCCGTACCGGGGCTGCACGCGGCACTCGACCAGGGCCCGGCCGTCGACGGTGGAGGCGTCGGCGGAGAGCACCTCCAGCCGGTGCAGCGCCAGGCAGCCGGCCACCGTCGCGAGCAGGCCGCGCCGGTCCGCCGCGGCCACCGCCACCCGGTCGGCCGTCAGGTGTACGACCGGCAGGGGCCCCGCCAGCAGGGCCGGATCGGGGGCGGGCGGGGCGGGCAGCGCGCCCGTGTCCAGCGCGGTCCGCACCCGGGTGACCAGCTCGGCGACCAGTCGGCCCTTCCAGTCCGACCAGGCGGCCGGGCCGGTGGCGGCGGCGTCGGCCCGCACCAGGGCGTGCAGCAGGTCCAGCGTGGTCGGGTCGCCGACCCGCTCGGCCACCCCGGCGATGGTGACCGGGTCGGCGAGATCCCGCCGGGTGGCCACGTCGGGCAGGAGCAGGTGCAGCCGGACCAGCGTGCCGATCAGCGCCACCTCCGGCGCGGGCAGGCCGATCCGGGCGGCCACCGCTTCCGCCAGCGGCACCCCGACCGTGCTGTGGTCGCCGGGAAGCCCCTTGCCGACGTCGTGCAGGAGTGCGCCGAGCAGCAGCAGGTCGGGGCGGTCCACCTCGCGGGTGTGTCGGCTGGCCTCGTAGGCGGTCTGCACGAGGTGCCGGTCGAGGGTGAACCGGTGCACGGGGTTGTGCTGCGGGAGGCTGCGCAGCCGGGTCCACTCGGGCAGCCAGCCCTCGATCAGCCCGTACCGGTCGCAGGTCTCCCAGGCCGGCACCAGGCCGGGACCGGCGCCGAGCAGGGTGACCAGCGCGGCCCGGGCCTCGGCCGGCCACGGCGCCGGCAGCGGCGGGCAGTACGCGGCCAGCCACTCGCAGGTGGCCCGGGCGATCGGCAGCCGGGTGACGGCCGCGGCGGCGGCGACCCGCAGCGACAGGCTCGGGTCGGGGCGTGCCCCGATAGCGGTGCGGGCCAGCACCAGCTCGCCGTCGTGCTCGACGACGTCCCGGGCGACCGGTCGGCGCAGCGGACGCCCGTCGGCGCCCCGGCGGCGGCCGGAGCGGAGCCGGTCGGCGGCGCGGAAGGCGTCGTCGAGGGCGTGGCTGACGGTCCGGGCGTCCCCGGCGACCCGGCGCAGCAGCGCGTCCCCGTCGCCGATCGACTCGGCGGCGGCCCGCTGCGGGGTGTCGGACCCGCCAGCCGGTGACTGCCGGAGCCCGAGCAGCGCGGCGACCCCGTCGCGTTCCTGGGCGACCAGCCGGTCGACCCGGCGGCCGGCCTGCCGGTGCAGCGCGTCCCGGGTGTCGAGCAGCCGCAGGTGCGCGGCGCGGACGGCGGGGCGCAGCGCGTCGGTGATCCCGGCGGTGGCGATCGCCCGCAGGATGCCCACGTCGCGCAGCCCGCCGGCCGCCTCCTTCAGGTCGCCCTCCAGCAGGAACGCCAGCTCGCCGTGGGCGGCCCAGCGGGCGGCGGTGATCTCGCGGAGCGCCGGGAGCTGGCGTACGGCGGTGCGCCGCCAGTGGTCGGCGGCGGTGCGGACGAGGGTGTCCGCGAGCGCGGCGTCCCCGGCGACGAGCCGCGCGTCGAGCAGCCCGAGGGCCACCTTCACGTCGTCCTGGGCGACGGAGAGCGCCTCGGCGACGGTCCGGACGGAGTGGTCCAGCCGCAGCCCGGCGTCCCACACGGGATACCAGATCGAGGCGGCCAGCTCGTCCATGCCGGGCACCCCGGCGTGCAGCAGGACGAGGTCGAGGTCGCCGTGCGGCGCGCACTGCCGGCGCCCCAGCCCGCCGACGGCGATCAGCGCCACCCCGGGCCGCTGCGGCAGCAGCCCGCGCAGCCACCGGTCGTACGCGTCGGCCCGCGCGGCCCGCGCCGTCGCCCCGATGCCGCCGTCGACGCCGACGACCTCGTCGACCAGGAGGGCGGCGGCGCCGTTGCCGGTGTGTCCCGACGCGTTCTTCCTGGTCGACGAGGTCATGTCAGTGGCCGGTCAGAGCGCGTCGAGGCCGCGCTCGCCGGTACGGACCCGGACGACCTCCTCGACGGCGGTCACCCAGACCTTCCCGTCTCCGATCTTGCCGGTCCGGGCGGCGCCGACGACGGCGTCCACGATCTTGTCGACGTCGATCTCGTCGGTGAGCACCTCCACCCGGATCTTGGGCAGGAACTCGACCGTGTACTCGGCACCCCGGTAGACCTCGGTGTGCCCCTTCTGCCGCCCGTAGCCCTGGACCTCGCTGACGGTCAGGCCGGCCACGCCGAGGGCGTGCAGGGCCTCCTTCACCGCGTCCAGCTGGTACGGCTTGATGACCGCGGTCACCAGCTTCATGTCCAACCCCTCCATCCCAGGAACGTTAACGGGCGACCGTCTCGGCGGCGGACCCGGCGGCCGGCTCGGCCGGCTCGGCAGCCGGCACGGTGGGCTCGGCAGGCGCGGTCGCCGGCTCCGTCGCCGGCCTGGCGCCGGTCAGCCCGGCCATGGCGAACGCGCTGCCCCCGCCGCTGCCGGTGGCCGGCGACAGGTCGTAGCCGCTCTCGGCGTGCTCGGCGATGTCGATGCCGCCGACCTCGTCCTCGGCCCGCAGGCGGAAGCCGATCGTCTTCTCGATGCCGAAGGCGAGCACCCAGGCCACCGCGAAGGACCAGACGGTGACGATCAGGCCGGCCAGGGCCTGCCGGCCGAGCTGGGTCACCCCGCCGCCGTAGAAGAGCCCGTCGGAGGCGCCGATCACGTCGGTGATCGCGCCGTTGACCGAGTTGGTGGCGAAGAGGCCGAGCCAGAGCGAGCCGATCCAGCCACCGACGAAGTGCACGCCGACCACGTCGAGCGAGTCGTCGTAGCCGAGCTTGTACTTGAGGCTGATCGCCAGCGCGCAGACCGACCCGGCGACGAGACCGAGCAGCACCGCCGCCCAGGGGGCGATGAAGCCGCAGGCCGGGGTGATGGCGACCAGGCCGGCGATGGCACCGGACGAGGCGCCGACCAGGGTCGGCTTCCTGTCCTTGATCCATTCGACGACGATCCAGCCGAGCACGGCGGCGGCCGTGGCGAGCTGGGTGTTGATGAAGGCCAGGCCGGCGACCGAGTCGACGGTGAGCTCGGAACCGGCGTTGAAGCCGAACCAGCCGAACCAGAGCAGTCCCGCGCCGAGCGCGACGAGCGGGATGTTGTGCGGCTTCATGCCCTCCCGGGGCCAGCCGAGCCGCTTGCCGAGCACCAGCACCAGGGCCAAAGCCGCCGCGCCGGCGTTGATGTGCACGGCGGTGCCGCCGGCGAAGTCGAGCGCGTGCAGGTCGCCGCCGATGATGCCGCCGCCCCACACCCAGTGCGCGACCGGGAAGTAGACAAGCGTCGCCCAGCCGAACGCGAAGAGCAGCCAGCCGGCGAACTTCGCCCGGTCGGAGATCGCGCCGCTGATCAGCGCGACGGTGATCACGGCGAACATCATCTGGAAGGCCATGAACACGTAGAGCGGGACGCCGATGCCGCTCGGGTTCTCCGCCGTCGCGCCCCAGAGGTCGGTCTCGGCGAGGAAGGTCTTGGTACCGAGGTAGGCGCCCGGGTCGCCCCAGAGCCCGTTGACATCGCTACCGAAGGCGATGCTGAAACCGTAGAACCACCACAAAACGGAGATGAGCCCGATCGCGGAGAAGCTCATCATCATCATGTTCAGTACACCCTTGGACCTGTTGAGGCCGCCGTAGAACAGCGCCAGTCCGGGCGTCATGAGCAGCACGAGCGCCGTCGACACCAGCAACCACACGGTGTTGCCGGAATCGATCGTGGGTGCCTCAGGCACGCTGGCCTCCTAAAGGTGAAGTTCCCTCCTTCACGGCTTCCGGGGCAGCGTCGCCCGTACGCCGGATGGGCGGAAGCCTGCTCGCTCCCTGTTTCCCCCAGCGTCACCCGTCGATTTCCGAACGGTGACGGGTTGTTTCGGACGTGTGAAGAGAAGCTCACCGCCGGCCGGCGCGGCCGACAGCACGGACCGCTCAGCGCAGCGCGTACTCCAGGGCGTTGCGCTCGTAGTCGAGCAGCCGCAGGTCCCGCATCGGCCGGCGCAGGTGCCCCTTGTGCACGATCCGGACGAAGGCCGGCTCACCGGCGGCGGCCATCCGGCGGATGCCCTCCACGTGGTCCACGATCCGCTTGCGGATGGTCCGGATCAGCCGGTGCCGGTCCCGGGGGATGAGCCCGTACGCGTCGGCGAAGAGGCGCAGCCGGCGCGGCCGGTCGGGGTGCTTCCAGCCGAGCGTGATCGAGTCCCGGTCGGAGAAGATCGGCACCCAGGTCCAGGCCGCGTACGCCACGTCGTAGATCCGGGCGCCGGGCGAGGCGAGGTCGAAGTCGATCAGCCCCAGGGTGCCGTCGGGCCGCCAGATCACGTTGTGCGGGGCGGCGTCGTGGTGGCAGATCACCTCGGTGTCCGGCGGCGGCGGTCCGAACGAGCGCCACACCGCGCCCGGCGGCGGGACGAAGCCGTACTGGGCGTCGTGGAACATGCGGAGCATGGTGGCGACGGTCACCAGCGCCTCGTCGGTGACCCAGTGCGGGGCCAGCGGGTACTCCCCGCACTCCCCCTCCAGGTACGACAGGACCTCCCGGTTGCGCTCGTCCATGCCGAGCGCGCGGGGGGCGCCGGTGAACCCGACGTACTCCAGGTGGCGCAGCAGGGCGTGCACCGAGGGCGTCCACGGCCCGGCGTTGCGCCGGACCGTGTCGCCGACCCGGACGACGGTGCTGACGTTCCCGCCGTGCAGCGGGATCTCCTGCGAAGTCACGTACGGTCTCCCGAGGCCCGTCGACGGGTGGCTGGGGTCGCGCCACCCGGCGTAGGCGCGATCGTCGGTCGTCACTGCGAGGTTACGCGTCCCGGGCGAGCGGCTCGGTACCGAGCAGCGCGTCGACGAACTGGGCGGGGTCGAACGGGGCCAGGTCGTCCTTGCCCTCGCCGAGCCCGACCAGCTTGACCGGGATGCCCAGCTTGCGCTGCACGGCGATCACGATGCCGCCCTTGGCGGTGCCGTCGAGCTTGCTGAGCACGACACCGGTCACGTTGACCGCCTCGGTGAAGACCCGGGCCTGCTCCAGCCCGTTCTGCCCGGTGGTGGCATCGAGAATCAGCAGTGTCTCGTCGATCGGGCCGTGCTTCTCCACCACCCGCTTGACCTTGCCCAGCTCGTCCATCAGGCCGATCTTGTTCTGCAGCCGGCCGGCGGTGTCGATGAGCACGGTGTCCACGCCGGTGTCGATGCCCCGCTTGACGGCGTCGAAGGCCACGCTGGCCGGGTCGGCCGCCTCCGGGCCCCGCACGGTCTCCGCGCCGACCCGACCGCCCCAGGTCTCCAGCTGGTCCGCGGCGGCCGCCCGGAAGGTGTCGGCGGCGCCGAGCAGCACGCTGCGGCCGTCGGCGACGAGCACCCGGGCGATCTTGCCGCAGGTGGTGGTCTTGCCCGCGCCGTTGACGCCGACGACCAGCACGACCGCCGGCACGCCCTCCTTGGGCGCGGTCCGCAGGGACCGGTCCAGGGTCGGGTCGAGCGCGTTGACCAGCTCGGCGGCGAGCAGGGCGCGCAGCTCGCCGCCGGAGCGGGTGCCGAGGACCCGGGTCCGCTCGCGCAGCCGGTCGACGATGTCGCGGGTGGCGTCGACGCCGACGTCGGCGGTGATCAGGCTGTCCTCGATCTCCTCCCAGGTGTCCTCGTCGAGGTGGTCGCGGCTGAGCAGGCCGAGCAGGCTCTTGCCGAAGACGTTCTGGGAGCGGGACAGCCGCGAGCGCAGCCGGACCAGCCGGCCGGCGGTCGGCTCGGGGACCTCCAGCACCGGTGCCGGGGCCTCCACCACCGGCGGCTCCACCAGGATCCCGGTGGACAACTCGGCCTCCGGTGCCTGGACCGGCGGGCCGGCCAGGTCCTCCTCGGCCCGGGTGTCGACCTCCGTCTTCGGCAGCGGCGGCTCCGGTCGCCGGCGCAACCGCGGCACGACCAGCCCGATGCCGCCAAGGATCAGCACGCCGAGCAGGGCGAGCGCGATGAGGAGGTATTCGGTCATGCCGGAATCCTGTCAGATGCCGGCGAAGCTGTCCCAGCCACCGCTCCCGACCGGGTCCGCGGAGGCCGGCGGTAGGCTCGCTCACAGCCAGCAGTGGTGCGACCGCCGGCCGGGTAGTAAAGATGAAGTCCGCTCATCTGGAGGTCGACCATGCCCGCGGCACACCTGCTCATCGGCCCGTTGCTCCGCAGGGTGGTCGGCACGACGGCCACCGTCTGGGTGGAGACCAGCGCGCCCGCGGTGGTCACCGTCCGCACCGCCGACGGCGCCGGCGGCACCGCGCCCACCTTCTCGGCGTACGACCACCACTACGCGCTCGTCGTCGTGGAGGGGCTCACCCCCGACAGCGCCACCACCTACGAGGTGCTGATCGACGACGAGGTCGCCTGGCCGGTGCCGAAGAGCGACTTCCCGCCCAGCGTGATCCGCACCCGGGCGGCCGACGACCTCGACCAGCCGGTCCGGTTGGTCTTCGGCTCCTGCCGGGAGACCACCCAGCACGCCACCACCCGGCGGCTGCCCCCGGACGCCCTCGACGCGTACGCCCGGCGGCTGATGGCCGACCCGGCTACGACCGAGGTGCCCGACCTGCTGGTGCTCCTCGGCGACCAGGTCTACGCGGACGTGACGTCGCCCACGGTCCGGCGGCTGCTGAAGCGGCGCCGCCGCCGGCCGAAGGGCGCGCCGGGCGACCAGGTGGTCAGCTTCGACGAGTACACGAAGCTCTACCTGGAGTCCTGGCGGGACCCGGAGATCCGCTGGCTCTTCTCCACCGTGCCGAGCGTGATGATCTTCGACGACCACGAGGTCATCGACGACTGGAACACCTCGGCCTCCTGGCGCTCCGACATGCGCGAGCAGCCGTGGTGGGCGGAGCGGATCACCAGCGGCCTCGCCTCGTACTGGGTCTACCAGCACCTGGGCAATCTCTCCCCCGACGAGATCGCCGCCGACCCGGTCTACGCCAAGGTCGTCGCGGCGGAGGACGCCACCGGCGTGCTGCGCGAGTTCGGGCAGCGGGTCGACACCGAGGCCGACCTCGCCCACGACACCGAACGGTGGCGGGCCGTGCAGTACCAGTGGAGCTACGCGCTGGACCTGGGCCGGACCCGGCTGGTCATGCTCGACAACCGGTGCAGCCGGGTGCTGGAGCCGGGCCAGCGGGCGATGCTGCCCCCGGGCGAGTGGTCGTGGTTCCTCGACCGCGCCCACGGCGTCTACGACCACCTGGTGGTCGGCGCGTCCCTGCCCTGGCTGCTGCCGCCGGGCATCCACCACGTGGAGGCGTGGAACGAGAAGCTGGCCGACTCGCGGCGGCCCTGGGTCGCCCGGCTGGCCGAGAAGCTGCGCCGGGGGCTGGACCTGGAGCACTGGGCCGCGTTCCGCCGCTCGTTCGACGCGCTCGGCGCGCTCTTCGCCCGCCTCGGCAGCGGCACCCCCGGCGAGCCCGGCGAGCGCGTCGGGGCCGGCCCGGCGTACGCGCCACCGGCGTCGATCAGCGTGCTCTCCGGCGACGTGCACCACTCGTACGTGGCGCGGGCGCGGTTCGACGACCGGAGCGTGGTCACCCCGGTGCACCAGCTCACCTGCTCGCCCATCCACAACCAGGTCCCGGCCGGGATGCGCCCGCTGATGAAGCTGGGCTGGTCGTCCGGGCCGTCCGGGGCCACCCGGGCGCTGGCCCGCACCGCCGGCGTACGCCGCCCGCCGTTCCGCTGGAAGCGGCTGGCCGGGCCGTACTTCGGCAACGCGGTCGCCACGCTGGTGCACGCCGGCCGGACGGCCGAGGTGACGATCGAGGGCACCACCAGCGACGGCCACCTGCGCGAGGTCATGCGGCAGGGCCTGACCCCCGGCGGGTGAGCCTCCCGGCGCGCCCCGGCCTGCCCACCCGCGACGGGCGGGCCACCGCCCACGCGCCGGCACCCCGATAAACCGCTCGCCGGTTGTCGGAGGTGCCAGCCAGGATGACCGGCATGACCTGGCGAGCACCGGAGATCACCCGGACCCCCGAGCCCTACGTCGGCGACGAGCGCACCATGCTGGAGGGCTGGCTGGACTTCCACCGGCAGACCCTGCTGCTCAAGTGTGCCGGGCTGACCGCCGAACAACTGAAGACGCCCAGCGTCGAGCCCTCCGGGCTCACCCTGCTCGGCCTGGTCCGGCACCTGGCCGAGGTGGAGGCCTGGTGGTTCCGGGAGAACCTCGCCGGCCAGCAGGTCGACTACCCCTACTTCACGCCCGACAACCCGGACGCCGACCACGACGTCAGCGCCGCCGACGCCGAGGCCGACTTCGCCACCTACCACCGGGAGGTGGCGCTGGCCCGCGCCGCCGCCGCCGGCCGCTCGCTCGACGAGACCTTCACCGAGGTCGGCCCGAAGCGCCGGACGTTCAACCTGCGCTGGATCTACGTGCACATGATCGAGGAGTACGCCCGGCACAACGGCCACGCCGACCTGATCCGCGAACGCATCGACGGCGTCACGGGCGAGTAGTAGCCCCCGCCGGGGCGGGACGGAACCGGTCAGTACGCCAGGGCGGCCCGCGCGTACCGCAGGTCGGCCGGGCCGCTCCAGCGCAGCGCCGACAGGCCGGCGACCCGGGCGCCCCGGATCGCCCAGTCCTCGTCGTCGACGAAGAGCACCCGGGCCGCCGGGGTCTCCAGGGCCTCGCAGGCCGCCTGGAAGTACTCCTTCGCCGGCTTGTTCACCCCGACCCTGGACGAGTTGACCACCACGTCGAACTCGTCCGTCAGGTCGAGCGCGGCGAGGTCGGCATCGAGCAGGTCGGTGGCGTTCGTGCCTAGCCCGACGCGGATGCCGCCGGCCCGCGCCTCGCGGACGAAGGCGAGCACCTCCGGGTCCACCTCGCCCCGGTAGCGCTGCCACTGCTCCACGGCCGCCCGGGCCCGCTCGGGGCCGCCCACGGAGTCGGCCAGCGCGTCGGCCACGCTGGCCATCCAGTCGGCGTGGCTGACCCGGCCGGTCAGCACCGGCTGGAGCCGCCCCCACTGCATGGCGATCTCGGTGAGTACGCCGTCGGACAGGCCGTACTCCCGCTCCACCCCGGCGGCCACCGCCGGGTCCCACCTGCGCAGGACGCCGTCGAAGTCCACCAGGAGCGCCGTCGCCCGTTCCCGACCCACTACTCGTTCTCCTCGCCGCGGCCACGCCGCTCGTCTCCGTCGGCCCGGTTGAGCCGTTGGCTGATCACCTGGGTCACCCCGTTGCGCATGGTCACGCCGTACAGGGCGTCGGCGACCTCCATCGTCCGCTTCTGGTGCGTGATGACGATGAGCTGGCTCTTCTCCCGCAACTGGGCCAGCAGCGTGATCAGCCGCCCCAGGTTGACGTCGTCGAGCGCCGCCTCGACCTCGTCCATGATGTAGAACGGGCTGGGCCGGGCCCGGAAGATGGCCACCAGCATCGCCACCGCCGTCAGCGAACGCTCTCCGCCGGAGAGCAGCGACAGCCGCTTGATCTTCTTGCCCGGCGGGCGGGCCTCGACCTCGATGCCGGTGGTGAGCAGGTCGTCGGGGTCGGTGAGCACGAGCCGCCCCTCGCCACCGGGGAAGAGCACGGTGAAGACCTGCTGGAACTCCCGGGCCGTGTCGGCGAATGCGCTGGCGAAGACCTCCAGGATCCGGTCGTCGACGTCCTTGACCACGGTGAGCAGGTCCCGGCGGGTGGCCTTGAGGTCCTCCAGCTGCTCGGAGAGGAACTTGTAGCGCTCCTCCAGCGCGGCGAACTCCTCCAGGGCCAGCGGGTTCACCTTGCCGAGCAGGGCCAGTTCCCGTTCCGCCTTGGCGGCCCGCTTCTCCTGCACCGGCCGCTCGTAGCGGACCGGCTCGGGCACCGGCAGGCCGTCGCGTTCGGCCGCCGCCACGTCGGCCTGGGTGGGCGGGACGGGCTGGGCCGGGCCGTACTCGGCGACGAGGGTCTCCACGTCCAGGCCGAAGTCCTCGGCGGCCTTGGCCTCCAGCTGCTCGATGCGCAGCCGCTGCTCGGCGCGGGCCACCTCGTCGCGGTGCACCTGGCTGGTCAGCCGCTCCAGCTCCGCGCCGAGCCGCTTGGCCGCGCCGCGTACCTCCTGGAGTTCGGCCTCGCGGGCGGCGCGCTCGCGCGCCACGGCGTCGCGGTGCTCCTCGGCCGCGGCGATCGAGGTGGCCAGCCGGGCGAGGGCCTCCCGGGCCCCGCCCGCCACGGCCCGGGCGATCCCGGCGCCCCGGGTGCGCGCCGCGCGCCGGGCCGCCGCGCGTTCCCGCGCGGCCCGCTCGGCGGTGGCCTGCCGGCGCAGGGAGTCCGCGCGGCCGGCGATCGAGGAGACCCGCTCCTCGGCGGTACGCACCGCGAGCCGGACCTCCATCTCGTTCTGCCGCGCCTGCGGCACCATCGCGGCGAGCTGGTCGCGTTCCTCCGTGGAGGGTTCCGCGTCGACGGGGGTCTCCTCGGCCAGCCGCAGCCGCTCCTCAAGCTCGGCCAGGGTGAGCAGGTCCCGCTCCCGGGCGGCCTCCGCGCGGGCCCGGGACTCGCCGAGCCGGTCCGTCTCCGCCTTCGCCGAGCGGGCCGCCGCGCCCAGCTCGGCCAGCCGGCGGGCGGCGGCGTTGCGGTGGCTCTCCGCCTCCCGCTTGGCGGCGGCGGCGTGCTGCACCGTCTCCTTGGCGGCGGCCACCTCGGCGCGGGCGTCGACGAGCTGTTCGCGCAGCTCCGCGCCGGTGACCTCGGCGGCGAGCCGGTTCGACCGGGCCTCCTCGACGGCGGCCTGCACCTCGATGAAGCTGGGCGCCTTGGCCGACCCGCCGGCCGCCGCGTACGCCCCCACCACGTCGCCGTCGGGGGTGACCGCGCGCAGCTCCGGGTTGCCGGCGACCACCTCGGCCGCGGCGGCGAGGTCGTCGACCAGCACCACGTCGCGCAGCGCCCGGTGCACCGCCGGGCGGAGCTGCGGGGAGCACTCCACCAGGTCGGGCGCCCAGCGGGCGCCGTCGGGCAGCTTCGGCCGCAGCGCGTCGGCGGGCCCGTCCATGCCCGGCCCGGCGGGGCTGCCGACCAGCAGGCCGGCGCGACCGGCGTCGGAGATCTTCAGCAACCGCATGGCCTCGACCGCCTCGTCGACGCCGCTGACCGCGACCGCGTCGGCGAGCCCGCCGAGCGCGGCGGCGAGCGCGGCCTCCTGCCCGGGCGCGACCGTGAGCAGCCCGGCCAGACTGCCCAGCAGGCCCGGGACCTCGTCGGCGCGGGCCAGCAGCGCGCCCGCGCCGTCCTTGCGGCGCAGGCCGAGGGCGAGCGCCTCCTCCCGCGCCTTCCAGGTGGCGGCGTCCTTCTCCGCCGTCCGCTCCGCGTCGGTAAGTGACCGCACGGTGGCCTGCGCCCGCTCCTGGGCGGCGACCGCCTCGGCGTGCCGGGCGTCGAGGTCGGCGTTGTCCCGGTCCGCCTCGGTGGACTGCTCGGCGACCGCGTCGAGTTCGGCCTGGGCCTGGTCGGCCCGGGCCAGCGCGTCGGCGTGCGCGGTGGCGAGCCGCTCGATCTCCTCGCCGGCGCTGGTGGTCCGGGCGCGGGCGGAGTTGACCTGACCGGTCAGCCGGGCCAGGCCCTCCCGCCGATCGGCGATCGCCTTGGCCGCGGCGACCAGCTCGCGTTCGGCGGCGGCGAGCTGCCGCTCCAGCTCCTGGCGGTGCTCGACGGCCTCGGCCAGCCGGATCTGGTCGTCGGTGAGCGCGCCGCGCAGCTCCTCCTCCTGCTCCCGGATCCGCTCGGCCTCGGCCTCCAACTGCTCGGGGTCGCGACCGGGGCGCTCGTCGTCGGGAGTGGCGCTGAGGTGCCGCAGCCGTTCCCGGGCGAGCTGCTCGATGGAGCGGAACCGCTCGGAGAGGGCGGAGAGCTTGTACCAGGTGTCCTGCGCGGCGGCCAGCAGCGGCGCGTCCTCGGCGAGGGCCGCCTCCAGCTCGGCCAGCCGCGCCTGCACCTCGGTGTGTTCGGCCTCGACCTGCTCGCGCCGCTCGCGCACGGCGGTCTCGTCGGCGATCTCCCGGTCCAGGGTGGCGCGCAGGGTGGCCAGGTCGTCGGCGAGCAGCCGTAGCCGGGCGTCGCGCAGGTTGGCCTGGATGGCGGCGGCACGGCGGGCCACCTCCGCCTGCCGGCCCAGCGGCTTGAGCTGGCGGCGCAGCTCGGCGGTGAGGTCGGTGAGCCGGTTGAGGTTCGTCTGCATCGCGTCGAGCTTCCGCAGCGCCTTCTCCTTGCGCTTGCGGTGCTTGAGGACGCCGGCCGCCTCCTCGACGAACGACCGCCGGTCCTCCGGCTTGGCGTGCAGCATCCCGTCGAGGCGCCCCTGGCCGACGATGATGTGCATCTCCCGGCCGATGCCGGAGTCCGACAGCAGCTCCTGGATGTCGAGCAGCCGGCAGGTGTCGCCGTTGATCTCGTACTCGCTCTCGCCGGAGCGGAACATCCGGCGGGTGATCGACACCTCGGTGTACTCGATCGGCAGCGCGCCGTCGGTGTTGTCGATCGTGAGGGTCACCTCGGCCCGGCCCAGCGGGGCCCGGCCGGCGGTGCCGGCGAAGATGACGTCCTCCATCTTGCCGCCGCGCAGCGCCTTGGCGCCCTGCTCGCCGAGCACCCAGGCGATGGCGTCGACGACGTTGGACTTGCCGGAGCCGTTGGGGCCGACCACGCAGGTGATCCCCGGCTCCAGCTTGAGCGTCGTCGCGGAGGCGAAGGACTTGAAGCCCTTCACCGTCAGGCTCTTGAGATGCACCTTCTCGATCCTCGTCCGGTGGCCGCCGTACCGTCGCCGGCTGCGCGGACCTGGGTGAACCCGCAGACTAACCCGGGACCGGGAACCGCCGGGCACGCGACCCGCCTGGCGACCGCCGGGCGCCCGTCCCAGGTGACGCGGGCCGGCCCGCCCGGGTGCGGACCATCCGTCGGCCGGAGTCGTACGGGAATCGTCGCGGCGGGCCGCACAAGATCACGAATTGGTGCGGCGAAAAGGGGTGGGGACAGAGCTGCGCGCCGGCACAGAAGTGTCGGCGCGCTCTTTTTGCGTGATGCGATTCAGTTTTGCGATCTGGAGATCAGGTCAGCGCGGGCTCGGCCAGACGAAGCAGATCGTCCGCCTCCGCCGCAGCCGCCGCGAGCCGATCGTTCTCGGCACGCAGCCGCGTGATCTCGAACTCCAGAGCCCGAACCGTGGTACGCAGTCGGGTGACCTCGTCGAGCAGACGCCGATCGGGCGCCGCACCTACGTGGCCGTACAGGGCCTTAGCCATGTTGACTCCTTGATATGCGCTGCCGGAAGGGCCGGCCAACGCGCGCCCAAATGTGTACGCGGCTGTCATCCCAGGCGATTCTGGGCATGACCGGGCGCGACTGGCGACACCTACATATTGAGCCGACACCCCCTCTTTCGTCAAGTTCTCGCAGGCCGTAGATCATTTCCACGTCGGCCTGTCCACTTGCCGGGGGGCTGCCACAAGGCGCGGACACACTCTGTCCGGACACCTTGACTCTACGCCTCGGATCCCGGGAAGTCCCCACCCTGCCGTCCGGCTTCCCCTTAACTCTTCCTTAGCCACGTTGCCGCTGTTCACGCCCGCCACGTAGCGTCACCCCGGCCCGCAACCGACCCCCTGGAGGCAGAGGCGTGTACGGCTGGACCGACCCGTACCACCCGGACGGCGCCGACCGGCGCCGCGAGCAGCCGCTGGGCGAGGAGCCGCCGGCCTGGCTCACCGACCGTCCGGAGCCGAGGTCCGCCTACCTCTTCGGGGACGACCCGGAGCAGCCCGCCGACGAGTGGCACCGCGACCAGCCGACCGCCCGCTGGCAGCCCGAGCCCGCCGCGCCGGCCGGGACCTGGCAGCCGCAGACCACCGACGCGACCGCGACCTGGCGGCCCGAGCCCACCGACCGCTGGCAGGCCGAGCCGGACCCCCGCTGGGCCCCCGGGTCCGCCAGCCCGGCGGACGGGGCGTACCCGGCGGAGCGCCCCTTCCCCGCGGACCGGACCGCCGGCGCCTGGCCGGTCGACGACCCGACCGCCCCCGTCGACCTCGCCGCGCTCCGGGCCGCCCCGGCCGCGACGGCGCCGGCCACCGCCGAGGGCCGCCACCGCCCCCGCCGCCGCTTCCCCCGCCCGCTGGTGATCGGCGGTGCCGCCGCGGCCGCCACGCTGGTGGTGAGCCTCGGCGTCGGCGCGGTCGCGCTGACCGGCGACGGCCCGGCGACCGACCCCACCGCCGTCGACGACACGGTCGCCGCCGCCCCGGTGCTGCCGGGCGGCGAGCCGGCGCCCGGCGACACGCTCGCCCCGCCCACCCCGAGCGCCACCCCGAGCACCGCGCCGACCACCGCCAGGCCCACCCCGTCGGCCACGAAGAGCACCAGGTCGACTCCTGCGCCGTCGCGTACCACCGCGCCCTCGCGGCGCAGCGCCGAGCGGAGCACGGCGCCGGCCGGCGGCGGCACGAAGGCCCCGGTCAGCAGCGGGGGCGGTAGCCAGGCCAGCCAGGTGGTCGCCCTGGTCAACGCCGAGCGCGCCAAGGCCGGCTGCGGCGCGGTGAGCGTCGACGACAAGCTGACGACCGCCGCCCAGCGGCACAGCCAGGACCAGGCCGACCACCGGAACATGTCGCACACGGGCAGCGACGGCAGCAACGTCGGGACCCGGCTGGACCGGGTCGGCTACTCCTGGCGCACCTACGGCGAGAACGTCGCCTGGAACCAGAAGACGCCGGCCGCCGTCATGGACGCCTGGATGAACAGCTCCGGACACCGGGCCAACATCCTGAACTGCGCCTTCACCGAGATCGGCGTCGGCGTCGCCAACAGCAACGGGCCGTACTGGACGCAGGTCTTCGCCGCGCCGCGCTGAACGCGAGTCGTGGCCGGGGCCGTACTCGTTTGACCGGGTGAGGTACGCCGACACGGCGTACCCGCTCCGGGCGGTGTGCCGCCGCCCGCGACCCGGGAGCTGCCGATGCGGATCCGGCCGCGTACGCGCGCCGTCGGGCGGAGCCTGCGCCGGGCCCTGCCGGCCTGTGTCGCACTCGTCCTGCTGAGCGTGCTCGCCGCCTGCCGGCCGGACCTGGCCGCGCCCGGTGCCCCGACCGCCTGGCCGGCGGCGTCGGCGGGCCGGTGGCAGTGGCAGTGGCAGCTCAGCGGCGTGCTGGACCTCACCGTCGACGCCGACGTCTTCCTGCTCGACCCGGTCTCCACCACCGCCGCGCAGACCGCCGAGCTGCGCTCCCGGGACCGCCGGCTGGTCTGCCAGGTGCACGTCGGTTCCGTCCTGCCGACCGACCCGGACGCGGACCGCCTCCCGGCCGCCGTACGGGGTGCCGCGTCCCGCCGGCCGCAGGGCCGCTGGCTCGACGTACGGCAGTGGGACGCGCTGCGGCCGGTGCTGGCCGACCGGTTCCGGCTCTGCCGGGGCAAGGGCTTCGGGGCGGTCGCCCTGGCCGACGCCGACGGGTACGCGCACCGGTCCGGCTTCCCGCTCGACTTCGACGACCAACTGCGGTTCAACCGCCGGCTGGCCGAGCTGGCCCGCTCGCTGAGCCTCTCCCCCGGCCTGATCAACGACCTGGGGCAGGTGGCCGCCCTGGCCCCGGACTTCGACTTCGCCGTCAACGAGGAGTGCGTGCGGCTGGACCAGTGCGCCCGGCTGCTCCCGTTCGTCGAGGCGGGCAAGCCGGTGTTCCACGTGGAGTACGCCGGCTCGACGACGGACTTCTGCGTCACCACGCTGGGCTACGGTCTCTCCTCGATCCGCAAGGAACGCCGGCTCGACGCGTGGCGACTCCCCTGCGCGGCGCCCTGACCACCGGCACCTCCTCGCGGGCCGGGCCGGGCGAACGCGCCGCCCGTGCCCCGGAGACCGCGTGGGGTCAGCCTCGCAGGGCCGCCCGGGGGCGGGGCTGGCAGCGCGGGCAGCTGTACGACGAACGGTTCATGAACGCCTCGCGGCGCACCGGTGCGCCGCACCGGTGGCACGGCAGCCCCTCCCGGCCGTAGACGTTCAACGCCCGGTCGAAGTAGCCGCTCTCCCCGTTCACGTTGACGTAGAGGGCGTCGAAGCTGGTGCCGCCGGACTTGATCGCCTCGCCGAGGACGTCCCGGACGTGGCCCAGCAGCCGCAGCGCGGCCGGGCCGGTCAGCGCGTCGGTGGGGCGGGCGCCGTGCAGCCTCGCCCGCCACAGCGCCTCGTCGGCGTAGATGTTGCCCACGCCGGAGATCAGCGTCTGGTCCAGCAGCGCCCGCTTGACCTCGGTACGCCGCCGGCGCAGCGCGGCGACGAACGCCGCGTCGGAGAACTGCGGGTCCATCGGGTCCCGCGCGATGTGCGCGATCTCCGCCGGCAGCTCCGCGCCCCCGGCCGAGACCGACAGGCCGCCGAACGTACGCTGGTCGACGAAACGCAGCTCGGGACCGTCGTCGGAGAACCGGAACCGGACCCGCAGGTGCGTCTCGTCGGGGGCGTCGGCCGGCTGCACCAGCAGCTGACCCGACATGCCCAGGTGCCCGATCACGGCGTCGCCGCTGTCCAGCGGCAGCCACAGGTACTTGCCGCGCCGGCGCACGTCCAGCACCGTCCGGTCGGTCAGCACGTCGGCGAAGTGCCCGCCGCCGGGCGCGTGCCGGCGTACCGCGCGGGGGTGGCGCACCTCGACGGCGGAGATCCGCCGGCCGGTGACCCACCGGGCCAGCCCCTGCCGGACGGTCTCGACCTCCGGCAGTTCAGGCACGGCCCAGGCCCGCCTCGGCGGTCTGCGCCGTCCCGTCCTCGGGCGCCGGGCCCTCCGGCCCGACCGGCTCCCGCTCCGCCTGCTCGGTGAGCGTCCGCCAGGCCGCCTCGGCGGCCCGCTGCTCGGCCTCCTTCTTGCTGCGCCCGTCGGCCCCGCCGTAGCGGTTGCCGGCGACGACCACCCAGGCGGTGAACGTCTTGAGGTGGTCCGGGCCGGTGCCCTCGATGCGGTACTCGGGGACGCCGAGCCCGAGCGCCGCCGTCAGCTCCTGGAGGCTGGTCTTCCAGTCCAGGGCCGCACCCCGGCCGGCCGACTCGGCCATCAGCGGGTCGAAGAGCCGGTGGATGACGATGGCGGCGGTGTCCAGCCCGTACTGGAGGTAGATCGCGCCGAGCAGAGCCTCCAGGGTGTCGGCGAGGATGCTCGCCTTGTCCCGGCCGCCGGTGGTCTCCTCCCCCTTGCCGAGCAGCAGATAGGCGCCGAGCCCGTCCGGGCCGAGGCCCCGGGCCACGTCGGCGAGGGCCCGCATGTTGACCACGCTGGCCCGCAGCTTGGCCAGTTGTCCCTCGGGCAGGTCGGGATGGTTGTGGAAGAGCGCGGTGGTGATCACCACGCCGAGCACCGAGTCGCCCAGGAACTCCAACCGCTCGTTGGTGGGCAGGCCGCCGTTCTCGTACGCGTACGAGCGGTGGGTCAGGGCGCGCTGGAGCAGCTCCGGATCCAGGCTGACGCCGAACGCGGCTTCCAGGTGACCGACGGACGCCCGCCGCCGCTTGTCGTTGCTCATGATGTGGGTACCTCGGTGTCGGTGGAGCGGTCGGTGCGTTCCTCGCGGTCGCCCGCCTCGGCGCCGTCGAGCAGCGCGCGGACGTGGTCGGTGGCGCGTCGTCGCCAGAGATGGGCGGCCAGCGCGATGCCCGCGGCGACGTCCTCGGCGCGGGCGGCGCCGTGGCAGACGACGACCGTCCCGGCGACCCCGAGCAGGGCCGCCGCGCGCGGGGCGCCGCCGCCGGACGGGGGCCCGCCGGCCATCGCGTACGCGCCCTCGATCGCCTTGAGCAGCACGTTACCGGTGAACCCGTCGGTGACCACCACATCGGCGCGCGTGCCGAGGGAGACGTCGTACCCCTCGACCAGGCCGACGTAGCGGCCGTCGCAGGGCAGCGACGCGGCGGCGAGGACGGGATCGGCGAGCCGGCGGGCGCGATCGCCCTTGCCCGCCTCGGTGCCCACCGACAGCAGCCCCACCCGGGGCGCGACGACGGCGTGGGCCACCGCCGCGTAGGCGGCGCCGAGCACGGCGTGGCGGGCCAGGGTGGCCGGGCGCGGCTCCAGCGAGCCGCCCACGTCCAGCAGGACCACCGGGCCGGCGACGGCCGGCAGGGTGGCGATCAGCGCGGGCCGGCGCACGTCCGGCCAGCGGCCGAGGCCGAGCGCGACGGCGGTGACGGTGGCGCCGGTGGACCCGGCGGAGACGAGCGCGTCGGCGACGCCGTCGCGGACGGCGTGCACCACCGCGCGGACGGTGCTGTCGGCACGGGCGGCCACGGGATGGTCGGCCATGCCGACGACGGCGCGGACCGGCCGCACGGTGACCCGGGCACGCTGTGCCGGGTCGAGGGCGCGGATCACCTCGCCGGCGGCCTCGGCCGGGCCGACGAGCAGCAGATGCAGGTCCGGGTCGGCGCGCACGGCCCGCAGAGCGCCGTCAACCACGACGGCGGGAGCGTCGTCCCCGCCGAGGAGGTCAACGGCGATCCGCGCGGTGCCCGGCTCCATCGGAACGCCGGCCGGAACAGGCCGGCCGGCGTCGGAGGGAGCCGGGGCACCGGGCGATTGCCAGGGTGCGCGCGCCGCCCGACCAGGGGTCGGGGGCGTCACTCGGCGTCCAGGTCAGACCTCGAGGACCTGGCGGCCGTTGTAGGTGCCGCAGACGGAGCAGGCGGCGTGGGGCAGCTTCGCCGACTTGCACTGGGGGCAGGCCACGGTCGCGACCACGGTCGCCTTCCAGTTCGCCCGGCGGGCGCGGGTGTTGCTGCGCGACATCTTGCGCTTGGGGACGGCCACGGTTCCTACTCCTCTTTACGGTTCAGTTGCGACAGGCCCGCCCAACGCGGGTCGATCTGCTCGTGACTGTGGTCGGCCGGCAGATCGTCCAAGTGCACCCCGCATTCGGGGCACAGGCCTGGGCAGTCCTCCCGGCAGAGCGGGTTGGTCGGCAGCGTGAGCACCACCGCGTCCCGCAGCGCCGGTTCCAGGTCGATCAGATCGCCCTGCATCCGGCCCACCTCGTCCTCGTCGGTCGTGGTGTCCGTGGTGCTGTTCTCGTACGCGTACAGCTCCTGGATCCGCACGGCCAGCGAGTCGTCGATCTCGCGAAGGCAGCGACCGCACTCGCCCCGGACGCGACCGCTGACGGTCCCGGAGACGAGCACGCCCTCGGACACCGACTCCAACCTCAGGTCGAGGTCGAGGTCAGCGCCCTGCGGCACGGCGATCATCTCGCCGCCGAGGTCCGCCGGTGCCGGCACCACCCGCTTTTCCGTACGCAACGCACCAGGCCGGCGCGGCAGCTCCCTCGTGTCGAGGACCAGCGGCGACCTGGGGTTGAGTGTCGAAGGCGTGTGTTTGGGCATAGTCAGACTCCGGCCGGTGAGAGGCCGACAAAAAAGGTTACCTGGGCGACCGCCGTACCGTCGAACCGGGGGCGGCGCCCGCCCCATCTGCCGGCTGGTGAGGTGCCGCTCAGAAGGGTAGCGGGCGGTCCGCCTCCTCCCCACCGAAGGTGCCGATCTCGCGCAGCGCGTGCATCTTGTCCCGCCCGCGTTCTATCGAGGCCAGCGCCCGGGTGAGGAACTGCTCGAAGTTGGCCAGCGCGGTGTCGACGTAGTCGTCGACCTCCTCGCGCAGGCGCTGCGCCTCGGCGCGGGCCTCCGCGATGATCCGCGCGCCCTCGTGCTCGGCGGAGACCGTGATCTCGTTCACCGAGACCAGTCGGGCGTGTTCCGCCTCACCCTCGCTGATGATCCGGTCGGCCTCGCGCTTGCCGGCCTCCATGATCTTGTCCCGCTCGTCCAGCAGCGCGGCGGCCCGACGCAGGTCGGCGGGGAGTTCGGCGCGCAGCTCATCGAGGATCGCGATGAACTCACCCCGGTCGACCATGCAGTTGTTGCGCGACATCGGGACGGAGCGCGCCTGCTCCACCATGGCGATCAGTTCGTCGATGCGATCGAGCGGGTCCACCGGTACCTCACTCCTGTCGTTCGTCGGGCCGACCTACATGATGCGGGCTACGGCCGGTTTCCCGCTGCACACATCATGTCGCGCCCCGACCACAGCGCACCGCTCACCCCGGCCCGGCGCGTCGCGGTACGCCACAGCGCAGTCCCCGCCGGGCACGGTGCCGGCGGGAACTGCGGCCCCGGGCGGTCAGTCGCGCGACGGCGGGACGAGCCGGGCGCTCAACTCCTCGCGGACCCGGTCGGGCACGTGGGCGGAGATGTCGCCGCCCCACTTCGCCACGTCCTTGACCAGGCTCGAGGAGAGGAACGAGTAGAGCGGATTGGTCGGCATGAACAGGGTCTCGACGCCGGCCAGGCCGATGTTCATCTGCGCCATCTGCAACTCGTAGTCGAAGTCGCTGACCGCCCGCAGGCCCTTGATCAGGACGCTCGCCTGCTGCGCCCGACAGAAGTCGACAAGCAGGCCGCGGAACGACTCGACCCGGACGTTGTCGTAGGAGGCGGTCACCTCGCGGAGCATGTCGATCCGCTCCTCGACGGTGAACAGGCCGCTCTTCGACTGGTTGACCAGCACGCCCACGATCACCTCGTCGAACAGCCGGCTCGCCCGGCCGACGATGTCGAGGTGCCCGTTGGTGACCGGATCGAACGAGCCGGGACACACCGCACGTCTCATGATCGGCGACCGTACCAAAGGGTCGTCTCGCCGTAGCGCCGGCTGCGCTCGCCGGTGATGCCCTGCACCCACCCGACGGGCCCCGTGCGGCTGGACCGCTCCACCACCACCAGGGCGTCCGGGGCCAGCCAGCCGCCGTCGACCAGCGCGACGAGCATCGCCGTGATCTCCGTGTCCGGCACCGCGTAGGGCGGGTCGGCGAAGACCACGTCGTACGGGTCGCCGTCCGGGCCGGCCGCCAGCACGGTGGCGACTTTGCCGGTGACCAGCCGGGCGGCCGGGGCGGCGCGCAACGCGGCCACGTTCTCCCGGACCACCCGGGCCGCCCGGGGGTCGGACTCCACCAGCAGCACGTGCGCGGCCCCCCGGGAGAGGGCCTCCAGGCCGACCGCCCCGGAGCCGGCGTAGAGGTCGGCGAAGCGGGCGCCGGCCAGGTCGACCTCGGCCTGCACGGCGCTGAACAGCGCCTCGCGCACCCGGTCCGACGTGGGCCGGGTGCCCGCGCCGGGCGGCGCGGCGATCCGCCGCCCACCAAGGGTTCCGGCCACGATCCGGGTCACCGTCGCTCCCTGCCCATGCCCCGACGCTACGCGACGGCCCGGCCGGTGGACGAAGCACCCGAGGCGACGAGCGGACCCGCCACGGCCTGTCGGCCCCGCCGGCCCGCACCGCGGCACGCCCGCCACCCGGTCGGCGTCCGCACCCGATCAACGCACCTCGGGGGGACCGAGCACCGACGTGACCATGACCGGGTCGACCTCGGCCTGGTTGGTCAGCAGCACGAGCCGCTGGTCCGAGTCGGGCAGCCAGGCCGCGAACGCCTTGTAGCCGCCGTTGTCCCCCGAGTGGTGCAGCGCCCGCCTGCCGGCCAGCGGGCCGACGAAGAACCCGTAGCCGTACGCCTCCCCGGGCCGGCCGGTGGGCGCGTGTGGAGCGGTCATCGCCGTCACCGAGGCCGGGGCGAGCAGCCGCCCCCGGCGCGGCACGTCGAGCCAGGTGAGCAGGTCCGTCCCGGTGCACCAGACGTCACCCGCGCCCATGCCCACGGTCGCCAGGTCCCAGGACGGCACCGGACGGCCGCCCTCGTGTCCGACCGCCACGTCCGGCCGTCCGTCGCCCGCACCGGCGAAGCTGCCCGTCATGCCCAGCGGCGCGAAGACCTCCTCGGCGAGGAACTCGGCGTACGGCCGGTCGGCCGCGCGCTCGACGGCCCGGGCCAACAGCACGTAGCCGGGGCTGCTGTAGTGCCACCCGGCTCCGGGCCGGAACAGCGGCGGCACCGCGGCGAACGAGCCGAGCAGGTCGTCCGGCTCAGCCGGGTCGGCGAGATCGACCGCCGGGTACTGCTCCCAGTGGCCCAGGCCCGAGGTGTGGGTGAGCAGGTGGTGCAGCGTGATGGCGGACCATTCCGGCGGCGGGCCGGGCAGCCAGCGCACGACCGGATCGGACAGGCTCAGCGCACCCCGCTCGGCGAGCAGCAGCACCGCGGCGGCGGCCATCTGCTTGCTGATCGAGGCGATCTGGAACCGGGTCCCGGAAGCGCAGTGGACACCGGTGCTCCGATCGGCCACCCCGGCGACCTGTTCCGTCACGATCTCGTCGCCCCGGGCCAGCAGGAGCACGCCACTGTCTAATGAGGATGCCGACATCCTTCGAAGCCTAGATCAGCCCTTCTCCAGGTATTCGGCGCGTTCCTCGTCGACCAGGGCCGCCACCGACGCGGCCAGCGCCGGGTGCCGGGCCAGCTCCGGGTCCTCCTCGACCAGGGCGATCGCCTCGGCCCGGGCGTCGCGGATCAGGTCGGCGTCGCGCAGCAGCGAGAGCAGCCGCAGGTGCGAGCGGCGCCCCGACTGGGTGGCGCCCAGCACGTCGCCCTCCCGGCGCTGCTCCAGATCCAGCTCGGCGAGCTTGAACCCGTCGGTGGTGGAGGCCACCGCGTCGAGCCGCTCCCGCGCGGGCGTGCCCTCCAGCGCCTCGGTGACCAGCAGGCAGAGCCCCGGGGCGGAGCCCCGGCCGACCCGGCCGCGCAGCTGGTGCAGCTGGGAGACGCCGAACCGGTCGGCGTCGAGCACGATCATCACGGTCGCGTTCGGCACGTTGACACCCACCTCGACCACGGTCGTGGCGACCAGCACGTCGAGGTCGCCGGCCGCGAAGGAGCGCATCACCGCGTCCTTCTCGTCGGCCGGCAGCCGGCCGTGCAGCACGCCGATGCGCAGGCCGTGCAGCGGCCCCTCGGCGAGCAGCGGCGCCACCTCGGTGACCGCCATCGGCGGCCGCCGCCCGTTGTCGTCCTCCGGCGGCGGCTCCTCCTCGCTCGCCGGCCCCTCCCCGATGCGCGGGCAGACGACGTACGCCTGGTGCCCGGCGGCCACCTCCTCGCGCACCCGGCGCCAGGCCCGGTCCAGGAAGGCCGGCTTCTCGGCGACCGGAACCACGTGCGAGGCGATCGGCGAGCGGCCCTGCGGCAGCTGGGAGAGCGTGGAGGTCTCCAGGTCGCCGTAGACGGTCATCGCCACCGTGCGCGGGATCGGGGTGGCCGTCATCACCAGCACGTGCGGCGGCTGCTCGGCCTTGGCGCGCAGCGCGTCGCGCTGCTCCACGCCGAAGCGGTGCTGCTCGTCGACCACCACCAGGCCGAGGTCGGCGAAGTCGACGCCCTCGTAGAGCAGGGCGTGGGTGCCGAGCACGATGCCGGCGGCGCCGCCGGCGACCTCGGCCAGGGCCCGCCGCCGGGCCGCCGCGCCCAGCGAGCCGGTGACCAGCTCGACCCGGGTGGCGTCGTCGGCCGCGCCCAGCTCGCCGGCCCGCCCGAGCGGCCCCAGCAGGTCGAGGATGCCCCGGTGGTGCTGCGCGGCGAGCACCTCGGTCGGGGCCAGCAGCGCGGCCTGCCCGCCCGCGTCGACCACCTGGAGCATCGCGCGCAGCGCGACCACCGTCTTGCCGGAGCCGACCTCGCCCTGGAGCAGCCGGTGCATCGGGTGGGCCGTGGCCAGGTCCGCCGCGATCTCCACGCCCACGTCGTGCTGGCCGGGCGTCAGCTCGTAGGGCAGCCGGGCGTCGAAGGCGTCGAGCAGGCCGCCGGGCTTCGCCGGGCGGGGCCGGGCCGGCGAGGCGGCGGCGCGGTGCTTGCGCTGCACCAGGGTGAGCTGCACGGCGAAGGCCTCGTCCCACTTGAGCCGGTGCCGGGCCCGGTAGAGCGCCTCCTTGCTGGTCGGTCGGTGGATCTCGCGCAGCGCCGTGTCGATGCCGCCCAGGTTGCGGCTCGCCCGCAGGGTCGCGGGCAGCGGATCCTCCGGCGCGGTGAAGGTGTCCAGCACCACCCGGACGCAGCGGGCGATCACCCAGGTGGGCACCGCCGCGGCGGCCGGGTAGACCGGGATCAGCGCGCCCGCGAACTCCTCGATCTCCTCGTTGGCCGCCGCCTCGCCGTCGCCGCCCTCGCCGAGCAGGACGTACTCCGGGCCGTTGAGCTGCCGCTTGCCCCGGAACTCGGTGACCTTGCCGGCGAAGAGCCCCCACCGGCCGGGGCGCAGCTCGCGCTCGCGCCAGGCCTGGTTGCCGAAGAAGGTCAGGGTCAGGGTGCCGCCCGAGCCGTCGCCGACCGTCACCTCCAGCAGGTTGCCCCGGCGCTGGCGCATCGGGCGTACGGCGGTGCGCTGCACCTGGGCCAGCACGGTGGCCTGCTCGCCGACGTCGAGCGACCGGATGTCGGTGTGCTCGCCGCGCTCGTCGTAGCGGCGCGGGAAGTGGTAGACCAGGTCACCGGCGGTGTGCAGGTCGAGGTGCCCGGCGAGGGCCTTCGCGGTCTTCTCGCCGACCAGCTTCTTCAGCGGCGTGTCCATCGTGGCCGGCTCGGACGTCATTCGACCCCCACCAGGAGTGGATAGTGCGGCTGCCCGCCCGGATAGGCCTGCACCTCGACGAACGGCCAGCGCCGCCCGACGTGCTCGCGGACCGCGTCGGCCAGCCCGTCGGGAGCGTCCGCCCCCGAGAGCAGGGTCACCAGCTCACCGCCGCCGCCGAGCATCCGGTCGACCACGGCGGCGCAGGTGTCGGTCAGGTCGGACCCGATCAGGTGCACCTCCCCCTCGACCAGCGCCAGCACGTCGCCGGGACGGCAGGGGCCGGCGACGGTCAGCGCCTCGCGGCGGGCATAGCAGACCTCGGCGTAGCGGCACGCGCCGGCCGCCTCGGCCATCGCGATCACGTCGTCGGCGAAGCGCCGCCCCGGGTCGCGTACGGCGAGGGCGGCCAGCGCCTGCACCGGTGAGCGGGTCGGCACCACGCTGACCTTCACGCCGAGCCCGTGCGCCTCCCGGGCGGCGGCGTTCGCCACCGCCTGCGTGTCGGGGTCGTTGGGCAGCACCACCACGCGGGCCGCCCCGGTGGCGCGGATCGCG
The DNA here is from genome assembly GCF_049841735.1 of Micromonospora sp. DT46. Taxonomy (NCBI): domain Bacteria; kingdom Bacillati; phylum Actinomycetota; class Actinomycetes; order Micromonosporales; family Micromonosporaceae; genus Micromonospora; species Micromonospora sp. DT46. The sequence continues at coordinate 73,647 of NZ_JBNCKW010000011.1, forward strand.
TCCAGCAGCTCGCCGATCGACGGGTTGCCGGGCACCACCGTCGCGCCCTCGCCGGCGAACAGCTCGGCGATGCCCGCGCCGGCGGCCACCACCACGGCGGCCCGCCCGTCCGCCGCCGCGGGGGGCGACACCGGTGCGGTCTGGTCGGCGAAGCGGGTCACCGAGATGCGGTGCGGCCGGCCCGCCACCACGCCCGCCTCGATGGCCGCGCCCACGTCGTTGACGTGCACGTGCACGTTCCAGGTGCCCGTGCCGGCGTTTCCGTCGCCGACGACCACCAGCGAGTCACCCAGGGCCGCCAGCTCCTCCCGCAGCCGGGCCACCGCCTCCGGCCCGGCGTCGAGCAGGAACTGCACCTCGTACGCGTACTCCTCGGAACCGGTCTCGCGCACGGCGGTGGCCGGCGGGCGGACCGGGCGCGGCGCGGGCGCGGGACGCTCGGGGCTCTCGCCGGTCACGACCTCGACCAGGGCGTCGAGCAGCAGGCACAGGCCCTGGCCGCCGGCGTCCACCACGCCGGCGCGGGCCAGCGCCGGAAGCTGCTCGGGGGTGCGCGCCAACGCGTGCGCCGCCCCGCCCGCCGCCGCCCGGACGACCGCCCGCAGGTCGTCGCTGTCGGCCCGCTCGGCGGCGTGCGCCGCCGCGGCGACGACGCTGAGCAGCGTGCCCTCGACCGGGCGGGCGACCGCGGCGTAGGCGGCGGCGGTGCCGTCGCGCAGGGCGGCGGCCAGCTCGCGCCCCCGCACGGCGGGCGCGGCGGCGACGGCGTCGGCGAAGCCGCGCAGGATCTGCGACAGGATCACCCCCGAGTTGCCCCGCGCGCCCAGCAGCGCGCCCCGGGCCATCAGCCGCAACGCGTGCCCGTGCGCGGTGGGCCCGTCCTCCGGGAGGGTGCCGAGGTCCATCGCGAGCGCCTGCTGGGCCGAGGTGAGGGTGAGCACCATGTTGGTGCCGGTGTCGCCGTCGGGCACCGGGTAGACGTTCAGGTCGTCGATCTCGCCCTGGTGGCGCTTGAGCGCGACCAGCCCGCCCGCGCACCAACGGCGGACCGCGGCGGCGTCGAGGGTGTCCAGCACGGCGAGAAGCCTACTGGCGCGCACCGACACGCGCCGGGGTCGACGCGACTCCCACGGCGTGTCCGGCAGCCGCGGCGCACCCACTATCCTCGTGGCGTGTCCCCAGGTGCGGCGATGCCGCGGGGGCGGGTGCGGGCCGGGCGACCGGGACCCGCGTCGCGCGGTGCCGGCCCCACCTCGGGCCTGCGTCCGGGGCCGGTTGGTCGGGTCCCGGGTCATCGGGTAACCTGGCCAGGTTGCCCGGGCTGCGCCTGGCGGCGACCTCATGAACGTTTCAATCCCAGGAGTATCCCGTGGCTAGCGTGTGCGACGTCTGTGGCAAGGGACCGGGCTTCGGCCACAACGTGTCCCACTCGCACCGGCGGACCAACCGCCGCTGGAACCCGAACATCCAGTCGGTGCGTACCCCGGCCGGTGGCGGCAACACCAAGAAGTTGAAGGTCTGCACCTCCTGCATCAAGGCGGGCAAGGTCACCCGCGCCTGACGCGGTAGGCCCCAGCTTCACACTCGTCATTGCCGGCGGGCCGTTGCGGTCCGCCGGTTCTGTCGTGTCCGGCGACGCTCCCCCGCCGACGCCCGTCCGCGCACGGGCCGTGCCGGCGCCGAGGTCCGGAACGGCCCCCGGCGCGAGACGGGGCCGGCGGCCCTCGGCGCGCCGAAACGGGTCAGGGCACGGGCAGAACGGTCAGAGCGTGCGGGCGAAGGAGATGCAGCCCGGGGCGTCCCGGTAGAAGCCGAAGTTCGGGATGCGCTCGTAGCCGGCCGCCGTGTACATGGCGATGGCCTCCGGCTGCTTGTCGCCGCACTCCAGGACGATCCGCTTGCGCCCGTGCTCCCGCGCGGAGCGCTCCACCGCCGCCAGCACCGCCCGGGCCACGCCCCGGCCCCGGACCGCCGGCGCGGTGTACATCCGCTTCAGCTCGGCGGTGTCACCCTCGTCACCGTGGCTGCGCCAGCCGCCGCAGCCGACCGGCTCGCCGCCGAGGTGGGCGACGAGAAAGGCGCCGGCGGGCGGCGCGAACTCGCCCGGGTCGACCGGGGTCTCGTCGCCGCTGCCGCCGTACCGGGCACCGAGGTCGGCCAGCGCGGCGCGGATCAGCCGCTGCGCCACCGGCGAGTCGAAACGCTCGGCCCGAATCTCGATCTCACTCACGGAGTAAAGGGTACGACGCCGATCGGGCCTTACCGAAAGTGGTCCCAGCCAGCGGGTCCGTCGTACGGCCGCCCGTCGACCGTGACACCCGAGCCCTCCGTCACCCGCCCGATCGGCCGCCAGTCGTCCGGCAGCGCCACCGCCGACGGGAAGGTCGCGGCCAGCGCGTGGTCCTCGCCCCCGGCGAGGAGCCAGGAGTACGGGTCGACGCCGAGCGCCTGGGCGGCGTCGCGCATCTGCCGGGGCACCTCGAAGGCGTCCCGGCGCACGTCCACGGCGACCCCGCTCGCCTTCGCCACGTGCCCGACGTCGGCGAGCAGCCCGTCCGACACGTCGATCATGGAGGTGGCGCCGAGCCGGGCGGCGTGCGGCCCGGCCGCGTAGGGCACCTCGGGCCGCCGGCAGGCCTCCACCAGCAGCCGGGGCGTACGGAAGCCCCGGGAGAGCACGGTCAGCCCGGCCGCCGCGTACCCGATGCGGCCGGCCAGGGCCAGCACGTCACCGGGCCGCGCGCCGGAGCGCGTCACTGGCGGCCGGCCCCCCAGGTCGCCGAGGGCCGTGACCGCGATGGTCAGCGTCGGACTGCCCGACATGTCCCCGCCCACCACGCTCGCGCCGACCTTCGCCGCCTCGGCGGCCAGCCCGTCGGCGAGCTCCTCGGCCCACGCGGGATCCAGCTCGGGCGGCATGCAGAGCGCCACCAGCAGCGCGGTCGGCTGCGCCCCCATCGCGGCGATGTCGGCCAGGTTCGCCGCCGCCGCCCGGTGGCCGACGTCACGCGCGCTGGACCAGTCCCGCCGGAAGTGCCGCCCCTCCACCAGCACGTCGGTCGAGGCCGCGACCCGGCCGTCCGGGGCGGCCACCACCGCCGCGTCGTCCCCCGGGCCCAGCAGTACCGTCGATCCGTACGACAACCGGGCGGTCACCCGGTCGATCAGGCCGAACTCGCCGATCCCCGCGACGCTCATGCCGCTCCTCCGCCGTGCTGCTCGCTCACCGCTTCTCCTTGACCACCGATAGGGATCAGACCTGGTCCGTAAGGTACTTTCTCCCTTCGGGCCGCTCCAGGGCGGCGACGGACGGAGGTCGAGTCGTGGTACAGGCGTACATCCTCATCCAGACCGAGGTCGGCCGGGCGCGTGACGTGGCCGGTCTCATCTCGGACCTTGCCGGCGTGGTACGCGTCGACGCCGTCACCGGGCCGTACGACGTGGTCGTGCTCACCGAGGCGAAGACCGTCGACGAGCTCGGTAAACTCATCGTCAGCAAGGTGCAGATGGTGCCCGGCATCACCCGCACCCTCACATGTTCGGTGGTGCGCCTGTAAGTGGACAAGATCACTGACTCTCCCGTGACCGATTCCGCCCAGCCGGACGAGGTGGCCCCCGACCGCCCGACCCGCGACCGCACGACCCGCGGCGCCGCGCTGGTCGCCACGCTGATCGCGCTGCCGGTCACCGTGCTGGTGGGCGCGTTCGCGTTCGCCCAACTCTCCCCCGACGAGCGGGCCGAGCCGGCCGCCACGCCGAGCGCGACCGCCACGAGCGCCGGGCCGCGCTCCACCGCCCCGGTCGAGATGGCCGCGCCGGCGCTGGCCGAACGGCCCGCCACGGTCTGCCGCGCCCTGCTCTCCCAGTTGCCGCCCACGGTCAACGACCTCGCCCAGCGCCCGGTCACGGCCGGCCCGGAGCAGAACGCCGCGTACGGCGACCCGGCGGTCACCGTCGCCTGCGGCGGGGCCACGCCGGCCGTCGACGACACCGACCACGTCTGGACGGTCAACCGGGTCTGCTGGTACGCCAGCGAGGAACGCGACGCCACCGTGCTCACCACCATGGACCGGGAGACCGCCGTCACGGTCCGCGTGCCGCACTTCTACGGGCAGGGGTTGCAGTGGGTCGCCCCCGTCTCGGACACGATCGTGGCCTCCGTGCCCTCCGTCGCCGCCGCCGACACCCCCAGCGGCTGCCGGACCTGACACGGTCTCCGCACCCGGCCCGCCTCGCGTGCGCGGGGCGGGCGGTGGGAAGGGCACCTTCCCGCGCGTCAGGCGTCAGGCGGGTGCCCTTCCTGTGCGTCAGGCGTCAGGCGGGCGCCCTTCCTGTGCGTCAGGCGTCAGGCGGGCGCCCTTCCCGGCGCGAGCGGCTCAGTGCAGGCCGACGCCGCGGTGCAGGGCGGTGCGGATGAGGCGGTTGACCAGCTTCGGGTACTCCAGCCCGGACGCCGCCCACATGCGCGGGAACATCGACGTCGGGGTGAAGCCCGGCATGGTGTTGATCTCGTTGAGGTAGACGTCCAGCTCCGGGGTGACGAAGAAGTCGACCCGGGCCAGGCCCGCGCAGTCGAGCGCGGTGAAGGCCCGGGTGGCGTACTCCCGGATCTGGCGGGTCACCCGCTCCGGCAGGCCGGCGGGGATGTCGTACTCGCAGGCGGACTCGGAGTCGATGTACTTCGCCTCGAAGTCGTAGAAGTCGTAGTCCCCGACCACCCGGACCTCGGCCAGCACGGACGCCTCCGGCGCGCCGCCCGCCTCGCCCTCCAGCACGCCGCACTCGATCTCGCGCCCGACGACCGCACCCTCGACGAGCACCTTCGGGTCGATCTGCCGGGCGGTGGCGACCGCCGCGTCGAGGTCGGCCCAGTCGTCGACCTTGCTGATGCCGAACGACGAACCGGCCCGGGACGGCTTCACGAAGACCGGCAGGCCGAGCCGCTCCTTCTCCGCCTCGCTCAACGTCATCCCGTTACGCAGCACCGCGTACGGGCCCACCGGGATGCCCTCGACGGCGCAGAGCTTCTTGGTGAACTCCTTGTCCATGGCGGCGGCGGAGGCGAAGACGTTCGCCCCGACGTACGGGATGCCGGCCATCTCCAGCATGCCCTGGATGGTGCCGTCCTCGCCGTACGCGCCGTGCAGCACCGGGAAGACCACGTCGACGTCGGCGAGCGCCCGGGGCCCCTCGGTGGGGTCGAGCACCATGAGCCCGTTGCCGGTCGGGTCGGCCCGCAGCACGATGTCGGTGCCGGACTCGGCGGTGATCTCCGGCAGCCGGCGCGCGTTGATCGCCAACTGACCGGGGTCGCCGCTGGTCAGCACCCACTGGCCGGCCCGGGTGATGCCCACCGGCACCACCTCGAACTCGTCCGGGTCGAGGGCGCCGAGCACGCTGCCGGCGCTCACGCAGGAGATGCCGTGCTCCGGGCTGCGGCCGCCGAACACGATCGCCACGCGGGTCCTGCCTGGGGTGGTCACTGCGTCACCTCTTCGTACGCGACTGCTCCGGTCGTGGCGCTCACCCGGTTGACCTTACTGTGCGTGGTGAGCGCCGACAGCCGATACCCGGGCAGAGGCGGGCGGCAGCGCAACCGGTCGACACGGCGTGTACGGGTGGTGACGGGCACCCGGCCGCCGTCGCGCGTCGTTAGGGTGGGCGCCGGACGGGGGAGGCGACCATGGACACCAGGGACGGCCGTGTCATGCGGGCCCGGATGCTGCTGGAGGTCGGGCGCTGGCCGGACGCGTTCCACGAGCTGAGCCGGGTGCTGCGCGAGCGCCCCGACGACGTCGAGGCGGGCTGCCTGCTGGCCCGCTGCTACGACCTGGCCGGGGACCCACCCGGCACGGTGGCCGCCACCGGGCGCGTCCTCGCGGTCGCGCCCGGGCACGAGTGGGCGCTGCGGCAGCGGGCGATGGCGCTGGTGGCGATGAGGCGCAGGCGGGAGGCGCTGCTGTGCGCGCGGGCCGCGGTGGCCGCCGCGCCACACGAGTGGCGGACCCACGCGACGCTGACCGAGGTGCTGCTGCACCAGCCCGGTGTCCGGGCGCTCGTGTTCGCCCGGGACGCGGCGGACACGGTGCTCCGGCTGGCGCCGGACGAGGCCGACGCCCACGTCGTCGACGCGCAGGTGTGCCTGCGGGCCGGCGAGCTGACCCTGGCCCGGCGGGCCTGCGTACGCGCGCTGGAGCTGGACCCGCAGAACCAGGCGGCACTGCACGACCTCGCGGTGGTCGACCTGCGCCGGGAACGCCTGGGCCGCGCGGGTCGGGGCTTCAGCGCCGCGCTCGCCCTCGCCCCCGGCGACCGGACCACCGGCACGGCACACGGCCAGGGCGCCCGGGCGGTCCTGTGGCGTCTCTACGACGTCCTCGCCGCAGCCACGGTGGGGCACCTCGTGGTCTTCGCGCTGGTCGCGGGCACGCTCGGGCCGTGGCGACGGCCGCTCGCCCTCGGCGCGGCGGTCCTGTTCCTGGCCGCCTTCGCCCTGCTGTTCCGGTGGGTGTGGCGCGCCCAACCGCTCGCGGTCCGGCTGAAGGTGCGGGCGGACCGCCGCCAGCCGGCGGTGCTGCTGTGGGCGGCGGCCGTGGTCGCCGCGGCGGTCGCCTCGGTCCTCGGCGGGTACCGGCCGGCGGAGGACTCCGTCGCCGGCAACCTCGCGATCCTCGGGGTGATGATCACTGTCGTCACGTTGGCGGTCCGGCTCTACGGGCTGGTGACCGGCTGGGTGTCGACCGTCGTCGTGCGGCTGCTGTACCGGACGGCGCTGCTGCTGCACGGAGGGCGGCGGCGGACGGGCCGCCGGGGCGACGCGGCCGGGGCGGGGGCGGGGGCACGAGGGTGAGCGGAGCGGCGGGAACGGTCGCTACGCTGCTGCACCTATGAGCTCCGACGCCCTCATCGACAGCCTGCTGGCCGCCCTCGACGGCCGCCCCGACGACCTGCCGCTGCGGCTGCACCTGGCCGGGCTGCTGCTCGACTCCGGGCGGGGGCCGGAAGGGATCGCGCAGATCGGGCAGGCGCTCGCCCGGGACCCGGGCAACGAGCAGGCCCAGGCCCTGATGCAGCGGGCGCTCGGCGCGGCCGTACCCCCGCCGCACACGCCGGCCCCGACGACGCCGCAGCGGCCCGCGCCCGCCGCAGGGCCCGGCGGCCCCGCCACGACCGCCGACGACGACCCCCTCGCGGCCTACGAGCAGGAACTGGCCGACGTGGTGCCGCCGCGGTTCGCCCGCGCCGGCGACGAGCCGGAGCCGGTCGCCGGCCACTCCGACCGGGTGTACGACGTGGAGGCCTCCGGCATCCGGCTGGCCGACGTGGGCGGCATGTCGGCGGTCAAGGAGCGGCTGGAGCTGGCCTTCCTCGGCCCGTTGCGCAACCCGGAGCTGCGCAGGATGTACGGCAAGAGCCTCCGTGGCGGCCTGATGCTCTACGGCCCGCCCGGCTGCGGCAAGACGTTCCTGGCCCGGGCGGTCGCCGGGGAGATGGGCGCGAAGTTCATCTCGCTGTCCATCGTGGACGTGCTCGACATGTGGATGGGCAACTCGGAACGCAACCTGCACGAGCTGTTCCAGGCGGCCCGCCGCAACGCGCCCTGCGTGCTCTTCCTGGACGAGGTCGACGCGCTGGGGCACAAGCGCTCGCAGGTCGGCTCCAGTTCGATGCGGACGCTGGGCAACCAGCTGCTGGCGGAGCTGGACGGGATGGAGGGCAGCAACGAGGGGGTCTTCGTGCTGGCCGCCACCAACACCCCGTGGGACGTCGACCCGGCGCTGCGCCGTCCCGGGCGGCTCGACCGGGTGGTGCTGGTGCTGCCGCCGGACGCCGAGGCACGCCGCGCCATCCTGGAGTACCACCTGCGGGAGCGGCCGATCGCGGGGATCGACCTGCGGAAGATCGTCGCCGCCACCGAGGACTACTCGGGCGCAGACCTGGCCCACCTCTGCGAGACGGCCGCCGAGTTCGCGATGGCCGACTCGGTACGCACCGGCGAGGTGCGGATGATCGAGCACCGCGACCTGGAGCGGGCGGTCAAGGAGGTCCGGCCGTCGACGAAGCCGTGGATGGCCACCGCCCGCAACGTGGCGATGTTCGCCAACGAGGGGGGCGTCTACGACGACCTGGTCGCCTACCTGAAGCGGCGCCGGATGCTGTGACGCGGACGGCCCGGCGGGGCGCCGGGCCGCGCCTCCCGCCGGGCCGGGCCGCCTGCCGGGCGGCCCTCCCACCCGGCGGGGCCGCCTCCTGCGACCGCACCGCCCTCGGCGGCGTCAGCCGCGCGCGTGCCGCCGGCCGATGGCGATCACCTTGACCCGCTGCCGGCCGGCCCGCACCATGCCCAGCGCCATGAATGCGCCCGCGATCCGGTCCGCCGCCTCGCGGCTGCTCGCCCCGACCACCTGACGGCGGCGCTCGGGGCAGTTGCGTTCGTCGCGTCCGGCGCCCTCGGCCGCACGCACGTCGGTGAGCACCACCAGGAACCGCGTCATCGGTGCCCGCCGGGGCGGTCGGCGCGAGCCTGTCGGGCAGTAGGCACGTCGATCCCCTTCCGGCTGACGGGCCACGGGGCGTGGCACGCGGCGATCGGGTACGGGGGAGAAACCCGATCGCCGCGCGCCCCTTCCCCTCCGGTCGCTCACCACCGCCGTCGCCACGACAACCGGCAGTGAGGACGCGATGACAGACTGACATGTCTACAGCCATGAATGCAACTCTCATCGACGTTCTCTCATCTACACGTTCCCGGGAAGATGTGCGACGATCGATGCATGGCTCCGAAGACCGCCCGTGCCCGGCGACTGGGCATCGCGCTGCGCACCCACCGGGAAGCCGCCGGCCTCACGCTGGAGGCGGCGGCGGACGAGATCAGCAGCACCCGCAGCACCCTGTCCCGCTACGAGAACGCGCAGACGCTGGTCAGCCCCGCCACCGTGCGCGCCCTGCTCACCCTCTACGGGGTCGGTCCGGACGAGGTGGCCGCCGCCGTGCAGCTCGCCAAGGACGCGCGCAAGCCCGGCTGGTGGGTGTCCTACTCGCACCTGCTCGACCGGCGCACCATCGACTTCATCGCGCTGGAGGCCGAGGCCACCGGCATCGCCAACTTCGAGCCCTCGGTGGTGCCGGGGCTGTTGCAGACCGCCGACTACATCCGGGGCGTGATGCGCGGCGGCCCGCACACCCTGCGCGACGACGAGGTGGAGCAGCGGGTCCAGTTCCGGCTCGACCGGCAGCAGCGGCTCATCAGTGACCAGCCGCCGATCCTGGACGCCATCATCGACGAGGGCGCGCTGCTGCGGCCCGTCGGCGACCGGTCGGTGATGGAGTCGCAGCTGCACCACCTGGTCAAGATGGGCGAGCTGCCCAACATCACGGTCCAGGTGATCCCGCTCGCCGCCGGCTACCACCGGGGCACCCGGGGCTCGCTGCACATCCTGGAGTTCGCAGACCCGGAGGACCCGGTCATCGCCTCGGTCGAGACGGTGGCCGGGCAGATGGTCCTCGACCGGCCGGGCGACCTGCGTACCTGCACCAAGATCATGGAGCACCTGCGGACCGTCGCGCTCAGCCCGGCGGACAGCCGCGACCAGCTCCTCCAACTCCTGAAGGGACGGTAGGACCATGACACCGACGATCAGCGCGGCGCTGGCCGTGGCGCGGTGGCGCAAGAGCAGCCGCAGCGGCGACGAGGGGGCGTGCGTGGAGATGGCGGTGGTCCCGGGCACGGTCGCCGTCCGCGACTCCAAGGACCCGTCCGGCCCCGCGCTGCTCTTCCCGCCGGCCGCCTGGGCCGCCTTCGTCGGGGCGCCGCCCGGACACTGACCCCTCCCTCCGGGGGCGCCGGCGCGCCCGCTGACCCGTCGCGCCGGCGCCCCGCCGGCGGCGGTCCCACCGATGGGAGCCGGTGGGGCCGTCGCCCGGCGGGGTCGGACCCGACGGGCGACGACCGGCCGCACCACCTCGCATTGGAGGCGGGCGCAGTGCCCTCGCCCGGCGGGGAGACGGACGGGTCAGCCCGGCGGGGAGACGGGCGGGTCAGCCCGCGACGACCGGGCGGGGCGCGGGGCCGGCGCGCAGCGCCTCCAGCGCCGCGATGGCCACGCCCCGGGCGCCGGCCATGTCCCGCTCGGGCACCAGGGCGAAGGTGGCCGACGCGGCCTGCTCCTCCCGCAGCACCGTGTGCTCCCGCACCGTCGCGAGGAACCAGTCCCGGAACTCCGGGGCCGCCTCCACCACCCCGCCCCCGACGAAGTACGCGTGCGGATCGGTGAAGTTGGCCGCCACGGTGAAGAGTCGACCCAGCGCCATCGCCTGCTGGGTGAACACCTCCCGGGCCAACGCGTCGCCGCGCTCGCCGTAGCCCCGGACCAGCTTCGCCGCCCGCTCCGGCGGCTCGGCGGCCAGCGGATGGTCCGGAAAGCGTCCCAGCCAGTACGGCAGCAGGTTCCGCCCGATGGCGGTCAGCGAGGCGACGCTCTCGGCGTCCCCTGCGAAGCCGCAGGCGCACGTGGGCACCGGCTGGTCCGGCGCGAGCAGCCCGGTCAGCGGGATGTGCACGTGTCCCAGTTCGCCGGCCATCCCGGCCGCCCCGGCGACCACCCGGCCCGCCTCGACCACACCGCCGCCCAGCCCCGTGCCGACGATGGCCGACACCGACGAGCGGCGCATCGCCTCCGCGCCGAAGTGCGCGTGGTGGGCGTAGAGCGCGGCGGCGTTGCCGTCGTTGTGGTAGAGCACCGGCAGGCCGAGCCGCCGTTCCAGGGCCGTCCGCACGTCGTAGCCGCGCCAGGCCGGCTGGGAGAAGTTGGTCGACCCGCGCGACGAGATCACCCCGGTCGCGCTCGCCGGCCCCGGCGTGTCCAGCCCGACCGCGCGCACCGCCGTGCGGGGCACCCCGGTCAGCGCCAGCACCCCGTCGAACGCGCGGGCCAGCGCCTCGATCGCCGCCGCCGGGCCGGCGCGTACCTCGCTCGGGTTCTCCACCAGGCCGTCCACCAGGAACCGGCCGTCCACGGTGAGCACCGTGGCGTTGTTGCTGGTCCCCCCGTTGTCCAGCCCGACGACCATCGGCACGTCCGCACCACCCACGACAACCCGCCTTCCGCCGCCACGCCTGCCGTGAGGCTAGTTCCCCTTCCCCGCCCCCGCCAGGCCGCGCGGCTGACGCCGGATGACGGGTGGTCTCACCGACGGGGCAGCTCGACAGCGCCGTGACGCGGACACCCCAGCCGGTCGAGGGCCGCCGGCGACCCGACGGGCCCGACCGCGCTGAGGACCAGCGCGTTGAGGACGGCGCGTTCAGGAGCAGCGCGTTGAGGAGGACGGCGCCGCGGGTCAGCCCGGGCGGCGGGCCGAGACGGCGGTGGCGTCCCGGTCGTCGTCCCGGGTCACCGTGGGGTGCAGGCCCACGGCGGTCAGCGCCGCGCGGAGCGCCTCCACCTGCCCCTCCCCCGCCTCGACCACCAGGTGCCCGCCCGGGGCCAGCCAGCGCGCCGCGCCCTCGGCGACGCGGCGCAGCACCGCCAGGCCGTCCGGCCCGCCGTCGAGGGCCACCGGCGCCTCGTGCAGCCGGGCCTCCGGCGGCATCAGCGCCACCGCCGCCGTCGGCACGTAGGGGGCGTTGGCCAGCACCAGGTCCAGCCGGCCCCGCCAGCGCACCGGCAGCGGGTCGTACAGGTCGCCCTCGAAGACCGGCACGGCCAGCGGGGCCAGGTTGCGCCGGGCGCAGGCCACGGCGGCGGGGTCCACGTCGGCGGCGGCCAGCCAGCGCGGCGCGAGCCGGCGGGCCAGCGCCACCGTGGTGGCGCCGGAGCCGCAGCACAGGTCCACCACGGCCGCCGCCGGGCCGGTCACCGCGACGGCGACGTCGACCAGCAGGGCGGTACGCGCACGCGGCACGAACACGCCGGGGTCGACGGCGATCCGCTCGCCGCAGAACTCGGCCCAGCCGAGCACGTACTCCAGCGGCAGCCCGGCGACCCGGCGGTCGACCAGGCCGGCCAGCGCCTCGGCCGAGTCGGCGGCGGCGATCAGCAACTCCGCCTCGTCCTCGGCGTAGACGCAGCCGGCGGCGCGCAGCCGGTGCACGAGGGCGGGCCGGTCGGGGCGGAAGGAAAAGACGGTCACGGGGCACCTCCGGGCCGGTGTCCGGTGCTCAGCGGCTGGCGTCCAGTGCGGCGGTCACGTCGGCGACCAGGTCGACGGCGTCCTCGACCCCGCAGGAGAGCCGGACGAAGCCGGGCGGGGTGTCGTCGCCCCACTGGGCCCGCCGGTCGGCGGTGGTGTGCAGGCCGCCGAAGGAGGTGGCCGCGGCCACCAGCCGGGCCGCGTCGAGGAACCGCGCCACCCGCCCGGCGTCGCCGAGGTCGAAGCAGAGCACCCCGGGGATCCGTCGCATCTGGACCGACGCCACCGGGTGGGCCGGGTCGCCGGGCAGCCCCGGCCAGCGCAGCCCGGTCACGTCGTCGCGCCCCGCGAGCAGCCCGGCGAGGGCCTGCGCGTTCGCGGTCTGCCGGGCCAGCCGCAGGTCGAGGGTGGCCAGCGACCGGTGCGCGAGCCAGGCGTCGAACGCGCCCGGCACGGCCCCGGTGACGTTCCGCCAGGCGGTGACCGCGTCCCGCAGCTCGGGCGAGCGGGTCGCGACGTAGCCGAGCAGCAGGTCGGAGTGCCCGGTCAGGGCCTTCGTCCCGGAGGCCACCACGACGTCGGCGCCCAGGTCGAGCGGGCGCTGCCCGAGCGGCGTCGCCGTGGTGTTGTCGACCGCCACCAGGGCACCGGCGGCGTGCGCCCGGGCGGCCAGCGCCGCCACGTCGGCGACGTCCAGGCCGGGGTTGGCCGGGGTCTCCAGCAGCACCAGGCGTACGCCGTCGAAGGCCGGGTGCGGGCCGGCGGTCGGGGCGAGGAGCACCCGTACGCCGATGCCCTCCAGCGTGTCGGCGGCGAAGGCCCGGACGGCGAAGTAGCCGTCCGACGGGAGCACCACGGTGTCCCCCGGCCGCAGCAACGTCAGCAGCAGCCCGGTGATCGCGGCCTGCCCGCTGGCGAAGACCCGGCAGTCGCCCCCCTCCAGTTCCCCGACCGCCGCCTCCAGCAGCCGCCGGGTGGGGTTGTCCGGCCGGCCGTAGCCGTCGGGCGCCGCCGCCGGCCCCGCCCACGGGTCCAGGTGGTACGGCGCGGCGAACACCGGCCCGGGCAGGAACGGCTGGCCGGGAGCCGGCTCGGGCAGGCCGGCGCGGACGCAGCGGGTGCCGTCGTGGTCCTCGGTCACGTCGCTCACTCCGGCTTGGTGGTGCGGCTCATCAGCGCCTCGACGGCGAGCCGAGGGTCCATGCCCTCGTGGCAGACCAGCTCGACCTGCTCGGTGATCGGCATCTCCACCGCGTGCGCCCGGGCCAGGTCGCGCAGGGCCAGCGCGCTCTTGACGCCCTCGGCGGTCTGCCGGGTGGCGACGCGTGCCTCCTCCAGGGTCGCGCCCCGGCCCAGGTGCTCGCCGAAGGTGCGGTTGCGGGCCAGCGGCGACGAGCAGGAGGCGACGAGGTCGCCCATCCCCGCCAGGCCGGCGAAGGTGAGCGGGTCGGCGCCCAGGGCCACCCCGAGCCGGGCCGTCTCGGCCAGTCCCCGGGTGACGAGCATGGCCCGGGTGTTGTCGCCGAACCCCATCGCCACGGCGATGCCGTACGCCAGGGCGATCACGTTCTTCACCGCGCCGCCCAGCTCGCAGCCGATCACGTCGTCGTTGGTGTACGGGCGGAAGTAGGGCGTGGTGATGGAGCGCTGCACCTGCGTGGCCCGGTCGGCGTCGGTGCAGGCAACCACGGTGGCGGCGGGCTGCTCGGCGGCGATCTCCGGGGCCAGGTTGGGGCCGGAGACCACCACCACCCGGTCCGCCGCCACCCCGGCGGTCTCCACGATCACCTCGCTCATCCGCCTGGTGGTGCCGAGCTCGATGCCCTTCATCAGCGACACCAGGGTGGCGTCCGGATGCAGGTGGGCGGTCCACTCGGCCAGATTGCCGCGCAGCGTCTGCGACGGTACGGCCAGCACCACCTGCTCGGCCCCGGTGATCGCCTCGGCGGCGTCGCCCGTCGCCGTGACCCGCGACGGCAGCAGCACGTCCGGCAGGTACTCCGGGTTGCGCCGCTCGGCCCGGATCGTGTCGGCGACCGCCTGGCGGCGGGCCCAGACGGTGACGTCCCGCCCGGCGTCGGCGAGGATCTTGGCGAACGCGGTGCCCCACGAGCCGGCACCCAGGACCGCGACGTGCCCGCTCACGCCGCCGCCCCCGGCCGCCGCCGATCGACGGCGGGGCGCGCCGTCCGTTCCCACAGTGGTGGCGGGGTGCCGCCCCGGATCTCGGTGAGCATGTCACGAAGGCGCAGCATGATGGTGTCGGTCATCTCCTCGAGGACGGCCTTCGTCGGGGTCGACCCGGCCCATCGGCCCAGGTCGACGGGGGGTCCGGCGACCACGGTCACCGGGATCCGGGGGCGCGGGTCCAGTCGGGACCGGCGCGGGTCGAAGATGCGCTCCGGGCCCCACATGACGAGCGGGACCACCGGCGCCCCGGTGGCGAGCGCGAGGCGGGCGGCGCCGGTCTTGCCCTTCATCGGCCACAGCTCCGGTTCGCGGGTGATGGTGCCCTCCGGGTAGATCACCACCGCGCCGCCCTGGTCGAGCGCGGCGACGAGGTGGTCCAGCGACCGCACCGCGTCCACGGTGTTGCGCTCGACCGGGATCTGCCGGCACCGGTGCAGGATCCAGCCGATCACCGGGACCCGGAACACGCTGGCCTTGCCGAGGAACTGCGGCCAACGGCCGGAGTCGTAGACGAAGTGGGCCGCGACGAGCGGGTCGGCGTGCGAGATGTGGTTCGGCACGATGATCACGCCGCCGTCGCCGCGCAGGTGCTCCATGCCGTGCCAGCTGCGCCGGGTCCAGACGGTCATCACCGGCTTGACCAGCACCACGGCGAACCATTGCCAGAACCCCAGCCTCCGCCGTGTCACCGCGCCTCCTCGTGCCGCCCCGCCCTGCACCGGATCCGCACCCGGTGACGCCCGCAGCGGAAATCATGCCTGCTCGACCCGGGTCCGGCCAGAGAGGGTACCGCCGTACGGCTGGCAGGATGGCGGTGTGAGTCAGCCGAGGTGGACCGTGGTGGTGCCCGTGAAGCGCCTGGCCGCCGCGAAGAGCCGGCTGCGGGGGGCGCTGCCGGCCGTACCGCACGAGGAACTGGCGCTGGCCCTGGCCGCCGACACGGTCGCCGCGGTGCGGGCCTGCCCGGCGGTGGCGGGGGTGCTGGTCGTCACCGACGACGCCCGGGTGGCCGAGGCCGCCCGCCGCGCGGGCGCCCGGGCGCTGCCCGACGCCCCCGGCGCCGGGCTGAACGCCGCCTTCCGGCACGGCGCGTCGGTCGCGGGCGGCGGCTGGGTGGCCGGGCTCACCGCCGACCTGCCCGCGTTGCGCCCGGCCGAACTGGCGGCGGCGCTGCGGGCGGCCCAGGCCGCGCCCCCGGGCGTACGCGGGTACGTGGCCGACGCCCCTGGCCAGGGCACCGTGCTGCTGGCGGCGCCGCCGGGCGTGGCCCTGGATCCCCGCTTCGGGGTCGGCTCGGCCGCCGCGCACGCCGCGAGCGGGGCGCTCGCCCTCACCGGGGACTGGCCGAGCCTGCGCCGGGACGTGGACACCGCCGCCGACCTGGCCGCGGCGGCCCGGCTCGGGCTGGGGCCCCGCACGGCCGCGTTGGCCGCCGCCGGCTGCCCGGCCTGAGGGGCGTGTAGCGTGCGGGTCATGCAGGGCACGGTGGCCACCTACGACGCGGCGACCCGCAGCGGGACGCTGCTCCTCGACGACGGCACCGAGCTGGCCTTCCCGGCCCGGGCGTTCGACGCCTCCGGCCTGCGCCTGCTCCGCCTCGGCCAGCGGTTGCGCGTCGAGACCGACGACACCGGCGCGGTGGTCCGGGTGACATTGCCGACGATGGCCTGAGCGGCTGGTCGAAGTTCATTTTGCGTTAACCGCATCCGGGTGATTATGGGCAGGTGAGCACCCCTCGCAAGCCCTCCGCCAACCGACCGTCCACCGACCCGGCCGCCCCCCGCAACGGCACCCGGTCCCGGGGCGCCGACGGCCGCTTCCACGCCGACCCGACGGCCGCGACCCCGGAGGCGGCGCCGGCCGCGACCCAGGGCGAGGCGCCCACAGCGACCCCGGGCGGAGGGTCCGCCGCGACCCCGGGCGGAGGTTCCGCCGCGACCCCGGGCGGAGGGTCCGCCGCGACCGGCTCGGCCGACGCCGCCGGTGCCGGCGGCGCGGCCGCCTCCGCCGGGCTGGAGGAGGTGCTGGATGCGGCGCCGCCCGTCGAGGCGCCGGCGCCCGACCTCGTCGACGAGCCCCCCGCAGCGGAGCCGCTGCCGGAGGACCGCTTCCTCAACCGGGAACTCTCCTGGCTCGACTTCAACGCCCGGGTGCTGGCGCTCGCCGAGGACCCGCGCACGCCGCTGCTGGAGCGGGCCAAGTTCCTGGCCATCTTCGCCAGCAACCTCGACGAGTTCTACATGGTGCGGGTCGCCGGGCTGAAGCGCCGGCTCCAGGCCGGCCTGCCGGTACGCGGCGGGGACCGGATGCCGCTGCGCACCCAGCTGGAACTGGTCGCCGGGAAGGCCGCGACGCTGGTGGCCCGGCACTCGGCCTGCTTCACGGACGAGGTGCTGCCGAAGCTGGCCGCCGAGGACATCCGGATCCTGCGCTGGGCCGACCTGGACGACCCCGAGCGGGAACGGCTGCGCGCGTACTTCCGGGAGCAGATCTTCCCGGTGCTGACCCCGCTGGCGGTGGACCCGGCGCACCCCTTCCCGTACATCTCCGGGCGGTCGCTGAACCTCGCGGTGGCGGTCCGCGACCCGGACGGCGGCTCGGAGTTCTTCGCCCGGGTGAAGGTGCCGAACAACGTGCCCCGCTTCGTCCGGGTGCACCGCGACCTGCCGGGCGTGCGGATGCTGCCGGTGGAGGACCTGATCTCGGTGCACCTGGGGCAGCTCTTCTCCGGCATGCAGGTGGTCGAGTGCCACCTGTTCCGGGTCACCCGCAACGCCGAGGTGGAGGTCGACGAGGACCGCGACGAGGACCTGCTCCAGGCCCTGGAACGGGAGCTGGCCCGGCGCCGGTTCGGCCCGCCCGTGCGGCTGGAGGTGGCCGCCTCGGTCTCCGACCACGTGCTGGAGCTGCTCGTCCGCGAGCTGGACATGCACGACCAGGAGGTGCTGCGGGTGCCCGGCCTGCTCGACCTCTCCGCGCTCTGGCAGCTCTACGACGAGGCCGACCGGCCGGACCTGAAGGACCCGCCGTTCGTGCCGGCCACCCACCCCCGCCTCACCGAGGGCGAGGTGCCGCGCAGCGTCTTCGCGACCCTGCGCGACGGCGACATCCTGGTCCACCACCCGTACCACTCGTTCGCCACCAGCGTGCAGCGCTTCATCGAGCAGGCCGCCGCGGACCCGGACGTGCTGGCCATCAAGCAGACCCTCTACCGCACCAGCGGCGACTCCCCGATCGTGGACGCGCTCGTCGACGCGGCGGCCGCCGGCAAGCAGGTGGTGGTGCTGGTCGAGCTGAAGGCGCGCTTCGACGAGGTGGCCAACATCGGCTGGGCGCGCAAGCTGGAGCGCGCCGGCTGCCACGTCGTCTACGGCCTGGTCGGGCTCAAGACGCACTGCAAGACCGCCCTGGTGGTACGCCAGGAGGGCAACCAGATCCGCCGCTACTGCCATATCGGCACCGGCAACTACCACCCGAAGACCGCCCGGCTCTACGAGGACTTCGGCATGCTCACCGCCGACCCGGAGATCGGGGCCGACCTGACCGACCTGTTCAACGTCCTCACCGGCTACAGCCGGCAGACCGCGTACCGCCGGCTGCTGGTGGCGCCGCAGGGCATCCGCAGCGGCCTCATCGAACGCATCGAGCGGGAGATCGCGCACGTCCGGCTGGGCATGCCCGGGCTCGTGCAGATCAAGGTGAACTCGCTGGTCGACGAGAAGATCACGGACGCGCTCTACCGGGCCTCCCGGGCCGGCGTCCACGTGGACCTGGTGATCCGGGGCATGTGCACGCTGCGCCCGGGGGTGCCCGGCCTCTCGGAGAACATCCGGGTCCGCTCGATCCTGGGCCGGTTCCTGGAGCACTCCCGGATCTTCCGGTTCGGCAACGACGGCGACGCCGAGTTCTGGATGGGCTCGGCCGACCTGATGCACCGCAACCTGGACCGCCGGGTCGAGGCGCTGGTGCGGGTGAGCGACCCCGTCGCCCGGGCCGAGCTGGACCACGTGCTGACCGCCGCGATGAGCCCCGACGTGGACGCGTTCGAGCTGGCGGCGGACGGCACCTGGAGCCGGCGTACCGGCACGGCCGAGGAACCGCGGGTCCACCTCCAGGAGTTGCTGCTGCGTCGCGTCGGTGGCACGGCGGGCTGACCGGTACCCGCATAGGCTGACCTGATGCTGGATGAGCGGGACGCGGCCGGCCCCGGCCGGGGCCGGCCGCCCGGGTTCCCCGACGCCGCGCCCCCGATCCGGGCGGCGGGTGGTGTCGTGTGGCGCCCCGCCGACGACCCCGGGCCGGTCGAAGGGCCGGCCGCCGGGAGCACGGACGCCGCCCCGCGCGGTGGGGTGCTGGTCTGCCTCGTGCACCGGCCCCGCTACGGCGACTGGTCGCTGCCCAAGGGCAAGCTGGAGCCGGGCGAGCATCCGCTGCGCGCCGCCGTGCGGGAGGTGGCCGAGGAGACCGACGTCCGGGCGGTGCCGCAGGTGCGGCTGCCCACCGTGCGCTACCGCAGCGAGGGCCGCCCGAAGGTGGTCGACTACTGGTCGATGCGGGCGGTGGGCACCGGCGGCTTCCAGCCGGGCACCGAGGTCGACGACGTGCGCTGGCTCGGCGTGGACGAGGCGCTCCGGCTGGTCAGCTACCCGCACGACGCCGAGGTGCTGGCCGCGTACGCGGCCCTGCCCACGGTCACCGGGACGGTGGCGCTGGTCCGGCACGCCCACGCAGGCAAGCGGGCCACCTGGTCGGGCCCGGACACCGGCCGGCCGCTCGACGCTAAAGGCTGGGCGCAGGCCCACACGCTCGCCCCGCTGGTAGCGCTGGTCCGGCCGGCGCGGCTGCTGTCGGCCTCGGCCCGCCGCTGCGTACAGACCCTCGACCCGGCGGCGGCGCTGCTCGACCTGCCGATCGAGATCGACGGCGACCTGGACGAGCCGCGGCCGGGCCAGCAGCCCGACGAGTGCGCGCTGGCCGCCGCCGCCCGCCTGGCCGCGCTGGCGGCCACCGGCGAGCCGGTGGGGGTGTGCAGCCAGGGCAAGGTGATCCCGGGCGCCCTGGCCCGGCTCAGCGGGCGGCCGGGCGACTTCACCACCCCGAAGGGCGGCGGCTGGCTGCTCGCCTTCGCCGGCGACCGCCTGCTCGCCGGCGACCGCCTCTGACCGCGCGGCCACCGGGGCCGGCCGGTCCCGACCGGCCCGCTGGCGGCGGGTCAGGCCGGCCCGCTGGGCGGCGGGTCAGGCCGGCCCGCTGGGCGGCGGGTCAGGCCGCCCCGCTGGGCGGCGGGTCAGGCCGCCCCGTCGGGCGGCGGACGGCGGGCGGCGGTCCGGCCGCCCCGTTCGGCGGCGGGTCAGGCCGGTGGCAGGGTCAGCGTCACCGCGACCGGCAGGTGGTCGCTGGCCGTCCCTGGCGGGGCCGCCGCGTCGCCGGCGGCCAGGTCGGGCGTGACGAAGACGTGGTCGATCTGCTGGCGCGGGGTGTCCGCCGGGCTGGTCGGCAGGGGGCGGGCGGCGGCGAGCGCGTCGACCAGACCGGCCCGGGTGAACTCGGTGAACGCCGGGTCGCCCGGCTCGGTGTTCAGGTCTCCGGCGACCACCAGGGGACGGCCGGCCGCGTACCGCACGGCGAAGTCGGCGACCGCGCGGGCCTGGACCACCGGGTCCTCGCCGGGCGGCGGTTGCAGGTGGGTGGCGACGACCGCCAGGCGGACGCCCCCGCTGAAGTTCACGGTGACGCCGAGGGCCTGCGCACCGGTGGGCGCGCCGACCGCCGGCAGCGGCCGGGTCCGCGCCGCGTCCAGCGGCCACCGGCTCAGCACGGCGTCGCCCCAGAGCGGATCGGCGGCCGGCGCGAAGACGTACGGCATGTCCAGCCGCTCCGCCAGCAGGTCGAGCGTGTCGTGGCCGCCGTTGAGCAGCCAGCCCCGGTCCACCTCGCTGAGTGCCACGACGTCGGCCCCGGCGACGGCACGCGCCAGCGCGTCCGGGTCGAAGCGGCCGTCCATCCCGAACCCCATCCGCACGTTGTACGCCGCCACCCGCACCGTCTCCGGCGGCCCGTCCCGGTTGGTGGCGGAGAGCAACTCGTCGCTGGCGACCGCGGCCAGCAGCGTCACCACGGCGGCGGTGGCGGCCGTCCACACCGGCGGCAGCGGCGACCGGGCCGGCCCCGGGGTGGGACGCCTCGCCAGCGCGACGGCGGCGACCAGCACCGCCACCGCCACCGGCACTCCGGCGTTGGGGTGGCCGAGGTCGTAGGCGGAGTAGTAGGCCACCGCCGCGACGGCGAAGACGAGCATCCCGGCGACGGCGGCGTACCCGCGCCGCCCGGCCGCCCGCGCCGGGTCCTGCCCGTCACCGCCCCCCCGCGCCGGGTCCGCCGCGCCACCGGCCGCCCGCGCCGGGTCCTGCCCAGCGCCGTCGGGGACCGGGGTGCGGGCTTGGTCCGCGCCGTCGTCGCCCCGCCCGTCCGCCGCACCGGCCGACGCCAGGCACGCGCCGAGACCGACGGCGGTGAGCAGGACGGCCGGCAGCAGCAACTCCCCGCGTCCGAGGGCGACGAGGACGGCCCCGCCGACCAGGGCCACCGGCCCGAGCCACCGCCAGGCGCCCCGGCGGGGCGGGGCCAGCGCGGCGAGCAGGAACCCGCCGACCGCCACGGCGAGCGGGGCGGGGCCGAACAGCGGCACGGTGGCCACCCCCACCTCGTCGGCGGGATCCGACCGCAGCAGACCGAACTGGTAAGACATCGCCGTCCGGGCGACCGCCGGGGAGAGCGCCACCATGCCGGCGAGCAGCAGCGCCGGCCCGGCCAGCAGCCAGCTCCGTACGCCGCCCGTCCCGGCCGGCGGCGCGGGCCGCGCCTGCCCCGCCAGGAAGAGCCCCGCGACCCCGACGGCCGCCAACCATGCCGGCCAGTCCCCGAAGAACGCCGAGCGGTACGTGTCCAGCACCGTGTGCAGGACGGCCCCGACCGCCAGCCCGAGCGCCAACCCGGGCACGGGGCGATCAGTGCCGGCGGCGGCACCAGCGAGCCAGACCAGCCCGGCGAGCAGCCCGGCCGTGGCGAGCCAGAGCTGGAGCCGCCCGCCCGGCTGGCCGTTGACGGCGAGCCGGGCCACGACCAGCAGCACCGCGGCGACGAGTGTCACGGGGCGGGCGCCGACCCGACGGATCAGCGCGGGCGCGGCCAGGGCGAGCAGGAACCAGCCGAACGCGAACGCCCCCAGCAGTTCGGCGGGGGTCGAGGCGGCCTGCCCGAAGATGGTGATGACCGCCGGCAGGAAGACGCGCAGCACGTCGACCAGGAGCACGACGCCCAGGGCGAGGGTGACGGTGGTGAGGTGGCGGTAGCGCACCGGGCTGCCTTTCGCCGACCGGAAGGGGTGCGGCGATTCTGCGGGCGGGGCACGGTCGGGGTCAACGGGTGGGGGTGGACACGGCGAAGGGCGCCCACCGTCGGTGGACGCCCTTGTCGTACCGCCAGGGTCAGCGCTTGGTGGCGGTCTTCTTCGCCGCCGCCTTCTTTGCCGGCGCCTTCTTCGCCGCCGCGCTCTTGCTCGCCGTCGCGGTGGTCTTCTTCGCCGCCGTGGCCTTGGTCGCCGCGGTGGTCTTCTTCGCCGGGGCGGCCTTGGTGGTCGCGGTCTTCTTCGCCGCGGTGGTCTTGGTCGCCTTCGCCGCGGGGGCCTTCTTGGCCGCCGCGGTCGCCTTGGTCCCGGTCGCCTTGGTCCCGGTCGCCTTGGTCCCGGTCGCCTTCGCGCCCGCTGCCTTGGCCCCGGTGGCCTTGGCTCCGGTGGCCTTGGCACCCGTGGCCTTGGCACCCGTGGCCTTCGCCCCGGTGGCCTTGGCACCCGTCGTCTTGGCCGCCGCGGTGGTCTTGGCGGCGGACGTGGTCTTGGCGGCGGCAGCCGTGGTCTTCTTCGCCGCCGCCGTGGCCTTCGGCACCTTGCCGCTGGCCACCATCTCCTTGAAGCCGGCGCCGGGACGGAAGGTCGGGACGGATGTCTTCTTGACCTTCACCGCCTCGCCGGTCCGTGGGTTGCGCGCTGTTCGGGCGCCCCGGACGCGCTTTTCGAACGCTCCGAATCCGGTGATCGCCACCTTCTCGCCCTTGGTGACCGCCGCCTGGACCTCAGCGAGGACCGCGTCGAGCGCGGCCGTCGCCGTCTTCCGGTCCCCCAGGCGAACGGCGAGCGCCTCGATGAGCTCGGCCTTGTTCACGACTTCCTCCCGATTGTGCAACTGACTCGACGCGAGCCATTCTGCGCGCACGGTATGCCCTGTGCTGCCGGGACACAAACATTCGGTCGAAAAAAGCCCTTGTGTCGTAACGGATTCGCCCCCACCGGTGAGACCGGCGGGGGCGGAAACCGCTGTGGGATCGGGCGTACGGCTATGCGACCGAGGGCAGGAACGGCGGCCGGGCGGCCTCGAAGGCGCTGATCTCCGCCTCGTGGCGGAGGGTGAGTCCAATGTCGTCCAAGCCCTCCAGCAGCCGCCAACGGCTGAAGTCGTCCATCGGGAACGACCAGGTGGCCTCACCGACACGCACCTCGCGGGCGGTCAGGTCCACGGTGACGGGGGTGGTCGGGTCGGCCTCCACCAGGTCCCAGATCTCCTCGACCGCCTTCAATTCCAGCTCGACCGGGAGCAGCCCCTCCTTGAGGGCGTTGCCCCGGAAGATGTCGCCGAAGCGGGGCGCGATCACGGCACGGAACCCCCAGTCGCGCAGCGCCCAGACGGCGTGCTCCCGGGAGGAGCCGGTGCCGAACTCCGGACCGGCCACAAGAATCGACGCACCCGAATAGGTCTCATCGTTGAGCACGAATTCCGGGTCCTCCCGCCAGGCGCTGAACAAGCCGTCCGCGAAACCGGTCCGGGTCACCCGCTTGAGGTACACGGCGGGGATGATCTGATCGGTGTCCACGTTGGATCGCCGCAGCGGCACGGCGGTGCCCGTGTGGGTGGTGAACCTCTCCATCTGGGTGCCCTTCTACAGGTCGGCGGGAGCGGCCAGCCGGCCGGCCACGGCGGTGGCAGCGGCGACCGGCGGGGAGACCAGGTGGGTGCGTCCGCCCCGGCCCTGGCGGCCCTCGAAGTTGCGGTTGGAGGTGGAGGCGGAGCGCTGGCCCGGCGAGAGCGTGTCCGGGTTCATCCCCAGGCACATGGAGCAGCCGGCGAAGCGCCACTCGGCGCCGGCGTCGGTGAAGACCTTGTCCAGCCCCTCCGACTCGGCCGCCTCGCGCACGGCGGCGGAGCCGGGCACGACCAGCATCCGCACCCCGTCGGCGACCCGCTGCCCGCGCAGCACGTCGGCGGCGGCCCGGAGGTCCTCCAGCCGGCCGTTGGTGCAGGACCCGACGAAGACCACGTCGACCGCGAGGTCGCGCAGCGGGGTGCCGGGGCGCAGGTCCATGTACTCCAGCGCGCGCCGGGCGGCGGTCCGCTCGGCCTCGGTGACGAACTCCTCCGGGGTCGGCACCACGGCACCCAGCGGCGCGCCCTGGCCCGGGTTGGTGCCCCAGGTCACGAACGGGGTGACCGCGCCGGCGTCCAGGGTCACCTCGGCGTCGAAGGTGGCGCCCTCGTCGGTGGGCAGGGTCCGCCACCAGGCCAGCGCCGCGTCCCAGTCGGCGCCCTTCGGGGCGTTCGGCCGCCCCTTCAGGTACGCGAAGGTGGTCTCGTCCGGCGCGATCATGCCGGCCTTGGCGCCCCACTCGATGGACATGTTGGCGATGGTCATCCGCCCCTCCATGGACAGCGACCGGATCGCCTCGCCGCGGTACTCGACGATGTGCCCGCGGCCGCCGCCCGTACCCACCTGGGCGATCAGCGCGAGCACCAGGTCCTTGGCGGTGACCCCGGGACCGAGCTGCCCCGTCACGTTCACCGCCATCGTCTTCGGCCGGCTCTGCGGCAGCGTCTGGGTGGCCAGCACGTGTTCGACCTCACTCGTGCCGATGCCGAACGCGAGCGCGCCGAACGCGCCGTGGGTGGCGGTGTGCGAGTCCCCGCAGACGATGGTCATGCCGGGCTGGGTGACGCCAAGCTGCGGGCCGATGACGTGCACGATGCCCTGGTTCTCGTCGCCCAGCGGGTGCAGCCGCACCCCGAACTCGGCGCAGTTGCGGCGCAGCGTCTCGATCTGCGTACGCGAGGTCGGGTCGGCGATGGTGAGCAGGTCGCCGCGCCGCAGGCGGAACGACGGGTCGGCGTACCCCGTCGGGGTGTTGTGGTCCTCCGTCGCGAGCGTGAGGTCGGCGCGGCGCACCCGGCGCCCGGCGAGGCGCAGCCCGTCGAAGGCCTGCGGGCTCGTCACCTCGTGCAGCAGGTGCAGGTCGATGAAGAGCAGATCGGGCTCGCCCTCGGCGGACCGTACGACGTGCGCGTCCCAGACCTTCTCGGCCAGGGTCCTCGGCTCGGTAGTAGTGACTCCCACCATCTGGACATCCTAAATTCTGGGAGGTAAGTTTCGGCTTGTGGGACACAGTATGAGCGGTGTCGGCGTTCTCGACAAGGCGGTGGTCATCCTGGCCGCCTGCGTCGACGGCGCCAGCCTGGCCGAACTCGTTGAACGCACCAAGCTGCCCCGGGCCACCGCGCACCGGCTGGCGCAGGCGCTGGAGATCCACCGGATGCTCGTCCGGGACACCCAGGGTCGATGGCGTCCCGGCCCGCGCCTGGGTGAGCTCGCCAATGCCGCCCCGGACGTGCTCCTGACGGCGGCGGAGCCGCTGCTGGCGGCGCTGCGGGACGCGACGGGCGAAAGCGCCCAGCTCTACCTGCGCCGCGCCGACGAGCGCATCTGCGTGGCCGCCGCCGAGCGGGCCAGCGGCCTGCGGGACACCGTGCCGGTCGGCTCGGTGCTGCCGATGACGGCGGGCTCCGCGGCGCAGATCCTGCTCGCCTGGGAGCCGCCCGAGGCCGTGATGCCGCTGCTGCCCCGGTCGAAGTTCACCGGCCGCACCCTGGCCGAGGTACGCCGCCGGGGCTGGGCGCAGAGCGTCGCCGAACGCGAGGCCGGTGTGGCGAGTGTCTCGGCGCCGATCCGCGACCGCACCGGTCGGGTCATCGCCGCGATCAGCATCTCCGGGCCCATCGAGCGCCTGGGACGCCGCCCCGGCGAACGCCACGCGATGGCCGTGGTCCGAGCCGGCCAACGCCTCTCCGGCCTCTGACGCCCCCACCCACCCCACCCACCCGCCGGCTCACCCCCACCGCCGCCCATCGGCCCCGTGTCGATCAAGAAGTTTCCGCCCGGGTTCGACCCCGGACCGGGCGAAAACTTCTTGGTCGACACGACCGGCAGCGGCGTGGCCAGGGGCGGGGGTACCGCGCGCGGGGACAGCCCGGGCGGGAGGGTGGAATGCCGAACGGCCCGTTCCACCGGAGTGGAACGGGCCGTTCTGAGATGTAGCCCCGACCGGATTCGAACCGGCGCTACCGCCTTGAGAGGGCGGCGTCCTGGGCCGCTAGACGACGGGGCCAAGACTTCACTGCTTCCACCGCCCTTGCGAGCGGTGCCGCTGTAGTCTAGCGGCGGCCCCCACCGGGACGGAAATCGGGGCGACCGGACGGTCGTCCCGGCACTCCACCACCCGGACGACCAGGATCGGACGACCGGAGACCACGCTTCGGCCGAGGCCACGACCGGCCGGGACGGAAACCGGTCGCCAGCAGGGGCGGACCCGAGCCGCACCACGGCGGGGCGGAGACGGGTCGGCCCGCAGGGGCGAGCCCGAGCCGCACACGGCGGGTCGCAGCCGCCGGCGTTTGCCACCCGTGTCGCGGCGGCAGGCGACCACGCGGCAACGAACAGCGCCGGCGTGGGACATGCGAAACGACCCGCCCCACCGGAGTGGAACGGGCCGTTCTGAGATGTAGCCCCGACCGGATTCGAACCGGCGCTACCGCCTTGAGAGGGCGGCGTCCTGGGCCGCTAGACGACGGGGCCAGAACTGACTTGCGGCACCACTCTGCCGAGCGGTGCCGCTGGACTCTATCAGAGAGAACCCCGATCCCCTGAACGGGAACCGGAGTCGTCTCCTACGAGATCCAGCGCCCGAAGCTCTTGCGAACCTCGGCTGCGCTGGGGTACCAGGACTCGAACCTAGACTAACTGAACCAGAATCAGTCGGGCTGCCAATTACCCCATACCCCATTGGCCCCTTGCGGTGCCGGGATCAAACTTTACCCTCCCGGTGCCAGCAGGCCAAATCGAGTCCCCCAAACCGCCCCTGAACTGCGGAAACGGGGCCTCGACGCGGATCAGGCGACGGGCACCACCGGGTTGGTGAGGTCTCCGATCCCCTCGATCCGCACGGTGACCGTATCCCCGTCCAGCAGCGGGCTAACCCCGGCCGGCGTGCCCGTGAGCACCACGTCGCCGGGGAGCAGCGTCATCACGTGCGAGACGTACGACACCAGGGCCGGCACGTCGAAGACCATGTCGCGGGTCCGGCCGAGCTGGCGGACCTCCATCTCCTCGGGATTGCGACCCACCTCACAGCGGATCTCCAGGTCGCGGACGTCGAGCCCGGTGGTGATCCACGGCCCGATCGGGCAGAACGAGTCGAAGCCCTTGGCGCGGGTCCACTGCCCGTCGGAGCGCTGGAGGTCCCGGGCGGTGACGTCGTTGGCG
Source organism: Micromonospora sp. DT46 (assembly GCF_049841735.1). Lineage (NCBI taxonomy): Bacteria > Bacillati > Actinomycetota > Actinomycetes > Micromonosporales > Micromonosporaceae > Micromonospora > Micromonospora sp. DT46. Next base: position 100,605 of record NZ_JBNCKW010000011.1, read on the forward strand.
CAGGTGTAGCCGAAGATGGCCCGCTCCGCGGCGGCCCGGTCGGCCCGGCGGGCGCCCGGCGCGCCGATCACCACGGCCAGTTCGGCCTCGTGCTCGACCTGCTTCGAGAAGATCGGCAGCCGGATCGCGTCCCGGGGCCCGATCACGGAGGTGGACGGTTTGAGGAAGAGCAGCGGCTCCTTCGGCACCTCGCTGCCGTGCTCGGCGGCGTGCTCGGCGTAGTTGCGGCCGACGCAGACGACCTTGCTGGGCAGGATCGGCGAGAGCAGGCGGACGTCCGACAGCGCCCAGCGGGCACCGCTGAAGGTGATCTGGCCGAACGGGTGGCCCTCGATCTCGGCGATGGTCAGGCCCTGCGGGCCCGCCTCCGCTTCGCCCTCGACGACCCCGAACGACATTCCCTTGGCATGAGCAAAACGAGCGATACGCACCAGGCCAATCTAGCCCCGGCGACCCGCGACCCGGCCGAGGCCGCAGTCAGGCGCGCCCGGGACGCCGGGAGGGCGCACCCTACGACACCGTCCGCTCGCGGGGGCGGAGTTCGCGACTTCGTACCCGCCCGGTGTCGTCGCGCCCCTAGCGTCGGCTCCGGAGGTTCGTTCGTATGCCTGCATCGACACGACACCACAGGGCCCTCGCAGTGTTCGTACACTGCCTCGGCATTCTCTCCGCCGTGCCGGCACTGCCGGCGGCGGCCCCACCCGCGGCGGCCGCGCCACCACCGGTGGTCGCGCCGACCCCGGAGCCGGCGATGCCGTCGGCGCCGCCGGCGGTGCCCACCCCGACCCGGGCCGCCCCGCCGGTGGCGAAGCCGCCGGTCACGGTCGCGGTGGTGCCGGAGAGCACGCCGGCGCCGCGCTACCGGATCCAGGTCCGCAACAGCGGTGGCACGCCGGTGGACACCACCGTCCGGCAGGAACTGCCGCCCGGGGCCTCGGCGACCGCCATCACCGCCGGGGGCCGGGCCACCCGGGCCGCCCGGGGCACCGGGCAGTCGGCCACCGAGGTGACCTGGCAGCTGAAGCTGCCCGCCCGCAGCACCACCACCCTGGGCACGGCGCTCACCGCCGCCGCCCCCGCCCGGCCGCTGACCGCGCCGGCCTGCGCCTACGCCCGCGACGGCAGCCGGCCGTACGACTGCGCGACCGCGACCTGGACAGCGGGCGTGCCGGCCGCCGCGCCCCAGCGTTCCGAGACGCCGCCGTGGCGCCGGACGCCGGTGCTGCTGGCCGGGCTCGGCACGGTGACGGTGCTCGCGGTGGGCGGGGTGTGGACCTGGCGCCGGCGCCGCCGACCGGTCGCCGCGGCCCTCTCCGGCCAGCATCCGGGGACGGTCTACCCACGCCCGGCCGCGCCACGACCGGAACAGCTCCGCCGCAAGCCGTCCGTCTGGCTGATCGTCCCGGTGGCCGCCGTCGTGCTCGCCGGCACGGTGGGCACCGCCGCCTGGACGGCCACCCGGCAGGTCGCGGCCGTCGACACCGACAGCCAGCCGACCAGCGGCGCGTGGCTGGGCCAGGGGGTCAACGGCGCCGTCGGCGAGCCGCTGCGCGAGTCGGCGTTCGAGTTCACCGTGTACCGCGTCGCGTGCGAGCCCGGCGCCACGGCCCGGCAGTGCGAGGCGACGGTCGGGGTACGCAACCTCACCCCGGAGCAGCAGAGCTGGCACGGCCGGCTGCAACGGGCGTACCTGCCCGACGGCAACTTCGTCAGCACCGACGAGCAGGCGACCCGGGCCGCCAACCAGGGCCGGGACGTCTTCGCCCAGCCGATGGCGGCCGGCAGCCGGACGGTGCTGCCGCTGGTCTTCACCGTCGCCGGGAAGGCGCCGCCGGAGCAGCTTGAGCTGCGCAGCGGGGTGTTCTCCGCCGGGGTCCGGGTGGACGTGCCCTGACCGGGCGCCGGGCGGCGGTCGTACCCTTGGCTTCGTGACCGCCGCCCTCGCCCCGCCGACCTGGGTTGCCCTCCTGGAGGCGCACGAGAGGCGTGCGGACGCCCTGACCGCAGGCCACCGCGCCCGCAGGGCCACGGGGGAACGCCACGCGATCGACGACTTCCTGTACGACTACTACGGCACCCGGCCCTCGGTGCTCCGCCGGTGGCACCCGGGCGTGGGCGTCTCCCTGGCGCCGGGCCCGGACGGCTCCGCCCCGCACCGGCAGTGGCGTTGGTACGCGACGGCGGCGGACGGGGCGGTGAGCTTCGACGTCGCGGCGTTCCTCGTCGACCGGGCCGAGTCGGTGCGCTTCATCCACCGCCTGTTGTCCGCGATCGCGTCGCGACCGGCCTTCACCGGCTGCTTCGGCCTGCACGAGTGGGCGATGGTGTACCGCCAGCGTGAGCATCGGCACCCGCTCCCCCTGCGACTCGGGCAGGAGGGCACCGACGCGGTCGTCGACTCGCACCAGATCCGCTGCACGCACTTCGACGCGTACCGTTTCTTCACCCCGGACGCGGTCGGCCTCAACCGGCTCCGACCCACGAGGGAGAGCCAGGTGGAACTCGACCAGCCGGGCTGCCTGCACGCATCGATGGACTGCCACAAGTGGGCGACCAAGTTGGGGCCCGCGGTTCCGGGGGACCTGGCGCTCGACTGCTTCGAGCTGGCGAGGGACATCCGGCTACTCGACATGCAGGCGTCCCCGTACGACTTCTCCTCCTACGGGCAGCCCGCGGTGGCCATCGAGACGCCGGAGGGCAAGGCCGAGTACGCGGCGCGTCAACGCGAGTTCGCACAGCGTGCCGGCCAGCTACGCGCCCGGCTCATCGGTGTCTGCGCGGCGCTGCTCGAACAGGCGGCGCCATCGACACGGGTGGGGGCGTGACCCCCTGAGCCAGCGGTCTGCCCGCTGAGCCGTGGAGCTGGCCGCCGGGGACCCCGTCGATGACGGCGAGGAACACCGGGCCCCGTGGGGAGTCTCGGGTCAGTCGCCGTCGACGCGGCGGTCGCGCTTGCGCTGTGACCGGCGCTTCTTGTCGGCCAGCCGGCGCTCCTTCGCGCCCCGCGACGGGCGGGTGGGCCGGCGGGGCGGGGGCGGCGGGGCGGCGGCCTCGCGCAGCAGCGCGGCCAGCCGTTCGCGGGCGGCCTCCCGGTTGGCCAGCTGCGCCCGGTGCTCGCTGGCGGCCACGGTGAGCACGCCGTCGACCAGCCGGCCGGCGAGCCGCTCCAGCGCCCGCGCCCGCAGCGGCTCGGGCACGCCGGGCGAGGCGGCCAGGTCGTAGCTCAGCTCGACGCGCGAGTCGGTGGTGTTGACACCCTGGCCGCCGGGCCCGGACGACCGGGAGAACCGTTCCCGCAACTCGGCGGCGGGAACGGTCCACCGGTCGTTCACCCGCAGTCCGTCGTCCACCCCCCGAGGCTAGCGCCCCTGCCGGACGCTCGGGGTAGCGGACGGACCCGGGGTCTGCGCGGGTGGGTCGGGACTCCCGTCGGAGTCGGCGGCGGCGTACGCGACCGCCCCCACCAGCAGCAGGGCGATCACCCCGATCTTCGTGGTGGCCGCCTTGATCAGCAGCCACGCGGCGCTCCGGGCGCCGGGCACGGTCTTCTTGACGGTCTGGTAGTCGGCCCACCCGCGTCGTGCCCGGGCGTACGCCGACCCCACACCGGTACCGATCAACAGGCCCACCAGCAGGAGGACCACGATTCCAGGACGCTCCACCCGAGCCAGTTATCCATACTCAGCGTGATATTTCCATTGGCCGATCATTTCGCGCCGGGTATCCGACAGTTTTCACATTCCCGGGCCGCCCCCGACGGCGGGCCCGCAGCTCAGCCACCCTTCCCGATGATCGTGTCGGCGGTCTGCTGCACCTGTTCGATGGGAATGGCGAAGCCGATGCCGATCGAGCCGTTGCCGTCGATCGTGGCGATGGCCGTGTTCACCCCGACCACCTCGCCGCGCGCATTGACGAGTGGGCCGCCCGAGTTGCCCGGGTTGATCGAGGCGTCGGTCTGCACGGCGGTGTGCCGGTTGTCGCCGAGGCGTACCTGCCGGTCCAGGGCGCTGACGATGCCGGCGGTGACGGTGCCGGACAGCCCGAGCGGCGAGCCGACCGCCAGCACCGGCTCCCCCACCCGGGTGGATCCCGGCTTGGCCAGCGGCAACGCCGCCAGGCCGGCCGACGGCGGCACCCGCAGCACGGCGAGGTCGCTGCGCGGCTCCCGCCCGACGACCTCGGCGGCGAACCGCCGCCCGTCGGGCAGTTCCACCGTCACCGAGCCGCCGCGCCCCTTGGCCAGGATGTGGTCGTTGGTGATGATGTGCTGCTGGTCGTCGACGGCGAAGCCGGAGCCGGAGGCCGAGGCGCCGCCGGCCCCGCCCACCAGCACCGAGACCACCCCCGGCACGGTCTTCCCGGCCGCGGTCACCAGTTCCGCCGGGACCGGGGCCGCCGAGGCCGCCGCCGGGCCCGGGGCCTCGTCGCGGCCCGCCACGATGCCGCCGGCCACCGCCCCGGAGGCGGTCGACAGGGCCACCACCGCCAGCGCGGCCAGCACCCGCCCGCGCGGGCCGCGGCCCGCCGAGCCACCGTCCGGTCCGGGCCCGCCCCACCGGGCCCGCCCGTCCGGATCCAGCTCCGGCGAGATGAACCAGGGGCCGCGCGGTTCGCCCAGCCCGGTCTGCACTGCCATGCGTACGCTCCTCACGTGTCCTTCTCGACGGTGGCCGTACGGGGTCAGGGCAGCCGGGCGAACCAGCGCATCGAGCCGGCCGCCGCGCCCATGGCGAACACCAGCCCGAGCCCGATGAACCGGGCCGAGACGTCCTGCCGTTCGATGCGGTAGCCGACCGAGGTCCCGATGTCCTCGTAGACGGCGCGCAGCTCGTCGCTGGTGCTGGCCTCGTGGAACACGCCACCCGTCTCCTCGGCGACCGCGCGCAGGGTCTGCCCGTCGACGGGCACCTGGATCGGCCGGCCACCCCGGTCCACCGTGCCGCCCGGGGTGCCGAAGGAGATGGTGTGCACCGGCACCTTCATGTCGATCGCCTCGGACGCCGCCTCCATCGGGTCGATGCCGGACGTGTTCGCCCCGTCGGAGAGCAGGATGATCCGGGCCGGCGGCGGGTCCTTCGCCGCCTGGCTGTCGAAGCCCTTCACCGCGCCGAGCGAGGTGCTGATGGCCTCTCCGATGGCGGTGCCCTGCACCCCGGTGGCCCCCTCGACCAGCCGCTCGACGCCCTCGTGCAGCGCCTCCCGGTCGGTGCTCGGCGGCACCAGCACCGCCGCGCTGCCGGCGAAGGCGACCAGCCCGACGTTGAACTCGTCCGGCAGGCCGTCGACGAAGCGCCGGGCGGACTCCTTGGCGGCGCTGAGCCGGTCCGGTTCCACGTCGCCGGCGAGCATCGAGGTGGAGACGTCCACGGCGACCATCACCGTGGCCCGTTCGCGGGGCACCCGGACCTCCGCCGTGGGCCGGGCGAAGCCGACCACCAGCAGCGCCAGCATGGCCACGAAGAGCCCGGCCGGCACGTGCCGCCGCCAGGCCGGACGGTGCGGCGCGACCCGGTCGAGCAGCCGCAGGTTGGTGAAGCGGACGGCGTACCGGCTGCGTCGGCGCTGCATGAGCAGGTAGCCGCCGGCCAGGGCGAGCACCCCGAGCAGGAGCCAGAGCCGGGCGGGCGACTGCCAGATCACGCCGCACCTCCCCGGGCCGCCCGCGCCGGGGCGGCCGCGAGGCGCCGCTGGGCGTGCACGTGCCGCACGATGTCGGCGCCCCAGTCCCGGTCGGTGCGCAGCGGCAGGTGCGTGGCCCCGCTGCGGCGCAGCGCCTGGCGTACCTGCTCGCGCTGGGCGGTCGCGGCGGCGGCGTAGCGCTCGCGCAGCGCGCGGTCGCCGGTCCAGACCTCGCGCCGCCGCCCGGTCTCCGGGTCGACGAGGGTGACCAGGCCGACGTCGGGCAACTCCAGCTCCCGGGGGTCGGTGACCTGCACGGCGAGCACCTGGTGCCGCGCGGCGAGGCGGCGCAGGGGCACCTCCCAGGACGGCGCCTGCCGCGGGTCGTCGGGCAGTCCGTCGAGGAAGTCCGAGACCACCACGACGAGGCCGCGGCGCAGCGCCACCCGGTGCACGGCGGCCAGCCCGTCGGCCATGTCGGGGCCCGCCGGCGCCGGCTCGTCGCGGTCGTGGCCGCCGACGCGCGGGGCGGTCAGCAGGGCCCGGAGCAGCCCGAGCAGATGGGTACGTCCGCTGCGGGGCGGGAACCGGCGCAGCCCGTCCGGGCCGAGCACCTGCGCGCCGAGGCGGTTGCCCACGCCGCCGGTGAGGAAGCCGACCGCCGCGACGGCCGCCACGGCCAGCTCCCGCTTGTCCAGCTCGGCGGTGCCGTACTCCATGCTGGGGCTCGCGTCGACCAGCAGCCAGGTGGTCAGTTCCCGGTCGGCGTCGACCTCGCGCACGTGCGGGACCGTGGTGCGGGCGGTCACCGCCCAGTCCATCCGGCGCACCTCGTCCTCACCGGGCCGGTACTCCCGGCTGCCGGCGGTCTCGCTGCCGGGCCCGGGCAGCAGGCCGCGGTACCGGCCGTGCAGCAGCCCGTCGAGCCGGCGCGTGACGGTCAGCTCCAGCCGGCGCAGCCGCCGGTCCCCGGTGAGGTCGGCCAGTCCCGGGTCGGCCGGCCCGGGGGCCGGCGCGGTGGCCCCGCGCCACCTCATGCCGCCGCCAGGTCGGCCGCGTGTTCCGGCTTGGCGGTGGCGACGCGCGGCGGCGGCACGACCTCCACCAGCCGCCGGACCACCGCTTCGGCGGCCACCCCGTCGGCGACCGCGTCGAAGGAGAGCACCAGCCGGTGGGCGAGCACGTCGACGGCGAGTTCGCGGACGTCCTCGGGCAGCACGTACCCGCGACCGCGCAGGAGCGCCTGGGCCCGCGCGGCGCGGACCAGGCCGAGGGTGGCCCGGGGGCTGGCCCCGTACGCGAGCAGCGGGGCGATCTCGGGCAGGCCGAACCGGCCGGGGTCCCGGGTGGCGAAGATCAGCCGGACCACGTACTCGGCGATCGCGTGGTGCACGAAGACGTGGGTGGCGCGGGCCTGGAGGTCCCGCAGTCGCTGCGGGTCGAGCACCCGCCGGGCGACGGGCCGGTCGGCGCTCATCCGGTAGAGGATGGCGAGTTCGTCGGCGTCGCTCGGGTAGTCGACGACGACCTTCATCATGAACCGGTCGCGCTGCGCCTCCGGCAGTTGGTAGACCCCCTCCGACTCGATGGGGTTCTGGGTGGCCAGCACCAGGAACGGCTCGGGCACGGGATAGCTGTGCCCGCCGATGGAGACCTGCCGCTCGGCCATCGCCTCCAGCAGGGCGGACTGCACCTTGGCCGGGGCCCGGTTGATCTCGTCGGCGAGCACCAGGTTCGCCATGATCGGGCCCAGCTCGATGTCGAAGTCCTCGCGCGACACGCGGTAGATCCTGGTGCCGACGATGTCGGAGGGGACCAGGTCCGGGGTGAACTGGATCCGGGAGAAGGTGCCGCCGACCACGGTGGCCAGGGTCTGCGCGGCGAGCGTCTTGGCCACCCCGGGCACGCCCTCCAGGAGGCAGTGCCCGTCTGCGATGAGGGCGGTGAGCAGGCGCTCGACGAGCCGATCCTGCCCGACGATCACGCGTTTGACCTCGAAGAGCGTCTGTTCCAGGTCGGCCGGGGTCGCATCGGGATCGGCCGGGCTGGGCACGCTGGCCAGGGTGTCCGAGATGTCCGTCACGGTGCTTGCTTCCCGTGCCGGCGGTCGGACAAACGTCGGATTATCGGCGCGGGGACGGCCCTTAGCGGCCCGAACCGGGACAACCCTCCCGACCCGGCCCCCCACACCCCGAGCCCGCGTCGCCCACACCCCCTGAGCCCCGCGTCGGCCCACGCCCCCGAGCGCCGCGTCGATCATGCAGTTGCGGCGCCCCGCACAAGGCGCGATTCGGGGCACAACCCCCACCACACCTGCATGATCGACCCTGCGACGGGGCGGGCGGGGCGGGGCGGCGGGGCGGGGCGGGACGGGACGGCGGGGCGGCGGGGACGGCGGCGCCGGCCCCCGCATCCAGGTGAGGGGGCCGGCGCCGTCTGCGGGCGCTCAGTTGGCGATGACGAGGTGGAACGGCCGGTCGGCCCCGTTCCCCGACGAGCTGCGGGTCTGGACGAAGACCGCGTTCGGCGTCTGGAGCCGCGGCGCGACGGAGATCTCGCCGCCCGGGGGCACGTTGTACGGGTCGGTGGTGCCGATGGTGGCCACGAACGTCTTCAGCGAGACGTTGTAGTTGAACACCACGTGGTACTCGCCGGGGCCGTACCGGGTGGCGGAGACCACCTCGGGCGACCCGCGGAGCAGGGTGCCGTTGCTGGCGACGACGGCGGAGGCGACAGTGCCCGGCGCGCTCGCCAGCGCGGAGGGGCCCTGCGCCAGCGCAGCCCTGGCCTTGCGCGCCTCGGCGGGGGTCACCGCCGGCTGGCTGCCGGAACCGGGCTGACGGGCGGCCGGCTGGGCGACCTCGGCGGGCGCCTGCGCCGCCGGCTGGGCGACGGCGATCCCGCCTCCGGCCAGGGTGAGCGCCAGCGCGGCGAACGCCACCGCCACCGCCTTGCGTCGGAAGAGTGTGGTCATGACAGGTCTCCCTTTTGTTGACCGTGCGGATTCGACCGACCCCACTTGAAAGCGGGACGGTTGACTTCCATTTTTTCGGGCCGGGAAAATAGCGACAACCGCCTGGAGCCCACACCGTCAGGCCGCACCTAGATGTTGTCGCTTCAACGATTTTCACCGGCTCTGAGCAGGTATTACTACTCAGAGTTTCGACGTCTCAACCCACTGGAAGGTAGCACCACGAAATGCCGTGGGTCAATAGTCGATCACGCCTCGTCAATTACTCGAATCGTGATCGCATAATTGTGAGAAGCGAACGCTGGACCATTCACGAAAGTGTCACGCGAGATGCTTCGGGGCCGCCGCGTGGGCGCGTTCGGGACCGCCGGCCGGGCGCTCGGGCGCTATCCTCCGGCCGTGATCATCGAGACCGCGCGGCCGGCGACGGGCCGCCGGACGGCGCCGCTGCGCACCGCGCTCTGCTGGGCCGCCGTCGCGCCCGGGGTCGCCTGGGCGGCGGTACGACTGGGCGGTCTCGACCGGGGGCCGCTGGTGCAACTGCTCGCCTTCACCCCGTACGCCGCCGCCGGGAGCCTCCTGCCGCTGGTGCTCGCGCTCGCCCTGCGGCGCCGGTGGCCCGCGGTGGTCGCGGCGCTGGTCACGGCGACCCTGGTGGCCGTGGTGGCGCCCCGGGCACTGCCGTCCGGCCAGCCCCCGGCCGGCGGGCCGACGGTGCGGCTGCTGACCGCCAACCTGCTCGCCGGGGCCGGCGACGTGCGGGCGCTGGTCGACCTGGTCCGGCGGCACCGGGTCGACGTGCTCGCCGTGCAGGAGTTCACCCCGGACGCCGAGGCGGAGCTGGACCGGCTCGGCCTGCCCGGGCTGCTCCCCCACCGACAGCTCCACCCGCAGACCGGCACCGTCGGCTCCGGCCTCTACGCGCGGTTCCCGATCAGCGACGGCGGCGTCCGGCACAACCGCGGCGGCTGGGGCTTCGACCAGGCCTACGGCACGCTGGCGGTCCCCGGGGCGCCGGCGGTCCGGGTCGAGTCGGCGCACCCGTCGGCCCCGTACGCGGTGGACCAGGTCGGCCACTGGCGCGCCGACCTGGCGGCGCAGCCGCCCGCCACCCCGGACGGGCCGCTGCGGATCCTCGCCGGCGACTTCAACGCCACCCTCGACCACGCCCCGCTGCGCGCCCTGCTGGACACCGGCTACGTCGACGCCGCCGATCAGGCCGGCGCGGGCCTGGTCGGCACCTGGGGCCCGTACGACGGGGACCCGATCCCGCCGGTGACCATCGACCACGTGCTGGTCGACCGGCGGATCGCGGTGCGCGCGGTCACCGTGCACCCCGTGCGGGGCAGCGACCACCGCGCCGTCCTCGCCGAGCTGCGCCTCCCGGCCGGGTGAGGCTCCCGGCTGCCGGTGCGCGGGGGCCGGGGCGGCTCAGACCCGGGCGCGGTCGAGGCCGTAGGTGAGCGCGTCGACGAGGGCGTGCCAGGACGCCTCGACCACGTTGGGGTGCACGCCGACCGTGGTCCAGTCGCGGTTGCTGCCGTCGACCGTCTCCAGCAGCACCCGGGTCACCGCGCCGGTGCCGTGGGTCCCCTCCAGGATCCGCACCTTGTAGTCGGCCAGCTCGAAGTCGCGCAGCTCCGGGTAGTGCCGGGCCAGCCCGACCCGCAGCGCCTCGTCCAGGGCGTTGACCGGGCCGTTGCCCTCGGCGGTGGCGATCACCCGCTCCCCGCGTACGCGGATCTTGACGGTCGCCTCCGAGACCACCGCGCCGTCCTCCCGGTGCTCGACCAGCACCCGGTACGACTCCAGCGCGAACGGCCTGGCGGGGGCGGTGTCCAGCTCCGAGCGGACCAGCAGCTCGAACGACGCGTCGGCGGCCTCGAACGACCAGCCGTCGGCCTCCAGCTCCTTGACCCGCCGGGTGACCCGCGACAGCGCCTCCGGATGGCCGGCCAGGTCCAGGCCGAGTTCACGGCTCTTGAGCTCGACGCTGGCCCGGCCGGCCATCTCGGTGATGAGGATCCGCATGTCGTTGCCCACCACCTGTGGGTCCACGTGGTTGTAGAGCAGCGGATCCACCTTGATCGCGCTCGCGTGCAGCCCCGCCTTGTGGGCGAAGGCCGCGGCCCCGACGTACGCCTGGTGGGTGTCGGGGGCGATGTTGGCGATCTCGGCGACGGCGTGGGAGACCCGCACCATCTGCCCCAGGCAGCCCTCCGGTAGGACGGGCAGCCCGAGCTTGAGCTGGAGGTTGGCGACCACGGCGAAGATGTCGGCGTTGCCGGGGCGCTCGCCGTAGCCGTTGGCGGTGCCCTGGAAGTGGCGTACCCCCGCCTCCACGGCGGCGACGGTGTTGGCCACCGCGCAGGCCGTGTCGTTCTGGCAGTGGATGCCGAGCAGTTCCGGGCCGACCCCGAGCCGCGCGGTCAGGTCGGCGATGGCGGCGGTCACCTGGGAGGGCAGCATCCCGCCGTTGGTGTCGCAGAGCACCACCCGCTCGGCGCCTGCGGCGAGGGCGGTCTCCACGACGGCGGCCGTGTACGCCGGGTCGGACCGGTAGCCGTCGAAGAAGTGCTCCCCGTCGACGAAGACCCGGCGCCCCTCGGCCACCAGGTGCGCCACCGTGTCGCGGACCATCGCCAGGTTCTCGGCCGCGGTGGTGCGCAGCGCCCGCTCGACGTGCCGCAGGTCCGCCTTGGCGACCAGGGCGATCGCCGGCGTCTGCGCGTCGAGCAGGCCGCGGACCTGCGGATCCTCGCCGACGGCCACCCCGGCCCGGCGGGTGGCCCCGAACGCGACCAGCAGCGCGTGCTTCAGGTCGAGTTCGGCGCGTGCCCGGCGGAAGAACTCGGTGTCCTTCGGCACGGCGCCCGGCCAGCCTCCCTCGATGAAGCCGACCCCGAACTCGTCGAGCAGGCGGGCCACCGCGAGCTTGTCGACCACCGAGTAACTGAGCCCCTCGCGCTGGGCGCCGTCGCGCAGCGTGGTGTCGTACACCTGGAACGTCATCAGGGAGTCCTTTCGGAGCAACAAAAAGACCCCCCGCGGATGCGGGAGGTCTGCGCGCTCGGCGGAGGGGAGGCCGGCGCGCTAGGTGCGAATAATCAGGTCGGTGCTGGTCACGATCGCCACTCTGCCATCCGGGGCCTGGTTTTGGGAGGCGTAATCCACATGGCGGGACGGTGACGGAGGGTCCCGGTACCGCACGGGTGACCGGCTCGCCGGCACGACCCGCCGTCGGTGATCGACTTCACAAGTCACCCGGCCGCCGACCGGCGGAAACGGAGCTGCGGAAGTATCTGGAACCGATCCAGTTACCGGCCTCGTGCCGCTGTCAAGGAGGACCTGTGCTCACTGTCGGTGACCGCTTCCCCGAGTACGAACTCACCGCCTGCGTGTCGCTGGACGCCGACAAGGCGTTCGAGTCGATCGACCACAAGTCGCACCAGGGGAAGTGGCGCGTCGTCTTCTTCTGGCCGAAGGACTTCACCTTCGTCTGCCCGACCGAGATCGCGGAGTTCGGCCGGCTGAACGAGGAGTTCGCCGACCGGGACGCTCAGGTCCTCGGCGTGTCGGTGGACAACGAGTTCGTCCACTACGCGTGGCGCAAGGACCACCCGGACCTGCGCGAGCTGCCGTTCCCGATGCTGAGCGACGTCAAGCGTGAGCTGACCGCCGCCTGCGGCGTGCTCGGCGAGGACGGCGTGGCCCAGCGGGCGACCTTCATCGTCGACCCGGACAACGAGATCCAGTTCGTCATGGTGACCGCCGGCTCGGTCGGCCGCAACGTCTCCGAGGTGCTGCGGGTGCTCGACGCCCTCCAGACCGACGAGCTCTGCCCGTGCAACTGGAACAAGGGCGGCGACACCCTGGACGCCACCAAGCTCCTCGCCGGCGCCGGGGCCTGACCATGGGTCTGGACGCGGTCAAGGCGGCTCTGCCCGAGTACGCCAAGGACATCAAGCTCAACCTCGGCTCCACCATCGCCACCAGCACGCTGAAGCCGGAGCAGGCGTGGGGCACCGCCCTGGCCTGTGCCGTCGCGGCGCGCAACCCGGTGGTGCTGCGCGAGATCGCGGCCGAGGCAGCCACCCACCTCGGGCCGGAGGCGGTCGAGGCCGCCAAGGGCGCCGCCGCGATCATGGCGATGAACAACGTCTACTACCGGGCCAAGCACCTGATCGGCGACGAGCAGTACCAGTCGATCCCGGCGCGGCTGCGGATGCAGATCATCGCCAAGCCGGGCGTCGACAAGGCCGACTTCGAGCTCTGGTGCCTGGCGGTCTCGGCGATCACCGGCTGCGGGGTGTGCCTGGAGTCGCACGAGAAGACCCTGCGCAACGCGGGCTTCAGCCGCGAGCAGGTGCACGAGGGACTGCGCATCGCCGCCGTCGTGCACGCCGCCGCGGTGACCCTGGACGCCCAGGCCGCGCTCGCCTGACAGGTACGACACGCAGGGCCGGCGCCGCGATGCGGCGCCGGCCCTGCGTCGTCCCCGGCACCGGCCCCGCGTCTTGCTCCGGCGTCCGCCCCGCGTCGTCCCCGGCGCCCGCCCCGCCGTTTCCGGTGGGGACGGCCCGGGTAGCTCCTCGGGAGCAGACGAGAGACACCCGGACCGGCGAGACGACTGGCGACAGTCGGGGCAGGAGTTGTCAGATGGACAGGCTCGACCCGCACAGCACCCACGGCAGCCCGGACCCGCTGCGCGGCGGCGGCCAGGGCGAGTTCGCCGGCGGCGCCCCGGCCGGCACGTTCGACCCGTGGCGCTACCGCGACACCGCGAGGGTCGCCGACGCCGACCTGGTCGGCTACAAGGTCGAGGCCACCGACGGCGGCATCGGCAAGATCGACAGCGCCAGTCACGAGGTCAACGACAGCTACCTCGTGGTGGACACCGGGCCGTGGATCTTCGGCCGGAAGGTCATGGTCCCCGCCGGCACCGTCAACCACGTCGACCACGACGAGCGCAAGGTGTACGTCGACCGGAGCAAGGACCAGATCAAGGCCGCCCCGGAGTACGACGAGACCGCCGACACCGACCCCACCTACCGGGACCGCCTCGGCGGCTACTACGGCGAGACGTACTCGGCCATCCCGCCCGGCACCGCCCGCTGACCGGCACGGCGCGCGACGGCCTCCCGCGGATCGTGGGAGGCCGTTACCGTGTCAGCGTGGACTCCATCGAGGTCGGTCGCAGGATCCCCTTCTCCGCGACGTTCAACTTCCGCGACGTGGGCGGCCACGTCGGCCACGACGGTCGCACGGTACGCCCGGGGCGGCTCTACCGTTCCGACTCCCTGCACCGCATCGACGACACAGACCGGGAGGCGTTCGCCGCCCTGGGCGTCCGCACGGTCATCGACCTGCGCCGCCCGTACGAGGTGGAGCGTGACGGCCGCGTCCCCCACTTCGACGGCCTGACCTGGCGCAACATCCACCCGGAGCACGCGGAGTGGGGCGAGCGGCCCTACCGTCCCGGCACCGACCTGGCCCGCTACCTGGCCGACCGGTACGCCGACCTCGCCGGGACGGGCACCGCCGGGCTCGCCGAGGCGATCGGGCTGATCGCCGACGACGCCAGCGCCCCCGTGGTCGTGCACTGCGTCGCCGGCAAGGACCGCACGGGCATCGTCTGCGGGCTCACCCTCGCGGTGCTCGGCGTCGCCGACGACGACATCGCCGCCGACTACGCCCTGAGCACCGAGGCCGGCGAGCGGTACCGCGCCTGGTTCGAGGCCACCGGCCAGCGGGCGGGGCACACCCTGCCGGTGCTGACCTGCCCCGCCGAGGCCATGACGCTCTTCCTCGCCGAGCTGCGGGAGGCCCACGGCTCGGTGGAGGGCTACCTGCGCCACGCTGGCGTCACCGACGCCCAACTCACCGCGCTGCGCGAGCACCTGCTGACCTGACCCCACCCTCCCGTGACGGCGCCGCCCCCGCACCGGGCGGCGCGGGGGCGGGGGACGGTGCCGTCAGGGGCGGATCAGAGGATGCGGCGGACCCAGCCGTGCGGGTCGTCGGCCCTGCCCCGCTGAAGGTCGACGAGCTGCTGGCGCAGGGCCGTCGTGACCCGCCCGGGCTCGCCGCCACCCACCAGGAACTCGCCGTCGGGGAAGCGCACCTGCCCGATCGGGGTGACGACCGCGGCGGTGCCGCAGGCGAACACCTCGCGGAGCCGGCCGCTCGCGGCGTCCGCCTGCCAGTCGGCGAAGCTCACCGGCCGCTCCTCGATCCGGTGCCCGGCGTCGGCGGCGAGGGTGAGCACCGACTCCCGGGTGATGCCGGGCAGGATCGTGCCGGTCAGCGGCGGGGTGACCACGGTGCCGTCGTCGTAGACGAAGAACACGTTCATGCCGCCCAGCTCGTCGACGTGGCGCCGCTCCACCGCGTCCAGGAAGACCACCTGGTCGCAGCCGTGCTCGATCGCCTCGGCCTGCGCCACCAGCGAGGCGGCGTAGTTGCCGCCGCACTTCGCGGCGCCGGTGCCGCCCGGGGCGGCCCGGGTGTAGTCCGGGGAGACCCAGACCGTCACCGGCTTCACCCCGCCGGAGAAGTACGCGCCGACCGGCGAGGCGATCACCACGTAGAGGTATTCGTTGGCGGGCCGGACGCCGAGGAACACCTCGCTGGCGAACATGAACGGCCGCAGGTAGAGGCTGCCGTCCTCGCCCTCGGGGATCCAGCCCTGGTCGGCGTCCACGAGCTGACGCAGCGAGTCGACGAACGTCTCCTCGGGCAGCGGCGGCATCGCCATGCGCCGGGCGGAGGCGGCGAACCGGGCCGCGTTGGCCTCCGGGCGGAACATGGTGACCCCGCCGTCGGCCGTCCGGTAGGCCTTCAGCCCTTCGAAGATCTCCTGCGCGTAGTGCAGCACCGCGGCGGCCGGGTCCATCGGGATCGGCGCCCGCGCCTCGACCCGGGCGTCGTACCAGCCCTTGCCGTCGGCGTACCGGATGGTGACCATGTGGTCGGTGAAGACCCGCCCGAACCCCGGGTTGGCCAGCAGGGCGGCCCGGTCTGCGACGGATACCGGCGCGGGATTCGGACGGATCTCGAAGTCGAGCTTGTCACCACCGCTCATCGCGCTGACCTCCCTGCGGGACTACGGCACACGGGTCCGCATGCCGAGAAATCTGGTGCGAGAAACTTACCCCGAACGGTCGTTCAGCGGGTAGCGCCGCCCGGCGTACCGGCAGCGTCGGACGGGTGCGCGCCGTCGGACCGGGGTGCGACCGGGCAGCGCCGCCGGACCGGGGTGCGGCCGGGCGGCGTCGTCGGAACCTCGGGGTGGGTGGCCGGCGGCCTCAGGAGGTGGCGTACCCGGCCAGCCGGTCGCCGACCTCCTCGGTGCGCAGTGCCGCGCCCGAGGCCCGGCCGGCCAGTTCCACGCCCACCGCCGCGGTGACCCGGGCGGCGGCGTCGGCGTGCCCGAGCTGGTCGAGCAGCAGGGCCGCCGAGAGTACGGCCGCCACCGGGTCGGCCACGCCGCGCCCGGCGATGTCCGGCGCCGAGCCGTGTACCGGCTCGAACATCGAGGGGTACGCCCCCTCGGGGTTGATGCAGCCGCTGGCGGCCAGCCCGATCCCGCCGGTGACCGCGGCGGCGATGTCGGTGAGGATGTCGCCGAACAGGTTGTCGGTGACCACCACGTCGTAGCGCTGCGGCTGGGTGACCAGGAACATCGCGGCGGCGTCGACGTGCTGGTACTCCGTGGTCACGTCGGGGTGCTCGGCCGCCACGGCCTCGAACGCGCGCGCCCACAACGATCCGGCGTGGGTGAGCACGTTGGTCTTGTGCACGAGGGTGACCTTGCGCCGCTCCCGGCGCGCGGCGCGGGCGAAGGCGTCGCGGATCACCCGCTCCACGCCGTGCCGGGTGTTCAGGCTCTCCTCGGTGGCTACCTCCGCCGGGGTGTCCCGGTGCAGCGCGCCGCCGGCGCCGGCGTA
Organism: Micromonospora sp. DT46; assembly: GCF_049841735.1. Taxonomy (NCBI): domain Bacteria; kingdom Bacillati; phylum Actinomycetota; class Actinomycetes; order Micromonosporales; family Micromonosporaceae; genus Micromonospora; species Micromonospora sp. DT46. Next base: position 117,144 of record NZ_JBNCKW010000011.1, read on the forward strand.
GAGGCCCTCGGTGCCCTCGCGGACGACCACCAGGTCGACCTCGCCGGGCTTGACGCTCGTTAGCGGCCCGGCCACGCCGGGCCAGAGCCGCGACGGGCGCAGGTTGACGTACTGGTCGAAGGCGAAGCGCAGCTTGAGCAGCAGGCCCCGCTCCAGCACGCCCGGCGGCACGGTCGGGTCGCCGACCGCGCCGAGCAGGATCGCGTCGTGCCCGGCCAGCTCGGTGAGCACCGAGTCGGGCAGCACCTCGCCGGTGCGGTGCCAGCGGGCGGCGCCGAGGTCGTACTCGGTGGCGTCCACCCCCGGCAGCACGGCGTCGATGACCTTCAGGGCCTGCGCGACCACCTCGGGTCCGATCCCGTCCCCGGCCACCACCGCGATCCGTGCCACGTCCCTGTGCTCCCTCGCCTCGCCGTTTCGTCCGACCGTACGCCGCCGTCCCGCCTCCCGGTACGGACCTTCCAGAATGCGGGAAAGGAGGATGCACAGGATCCTCCCAGGTGGCATTCATGGGGGGGTCATCTCCGCTGCCTAGCGTGATGACGAGCGGGTCAACGGGGGCCCGTGACGGAGGCCGCGAGGACGCGGCCGGCGTCAGCGAGGGAGCAACGTCATGCGGATCGACCAGCAGCCACGGACCCGGTGGGTGGACCAGTCGGCCTTCCAGCCGCGCCGGCCGGACCTGCGGCTGGGCGCCCGCAGTCACCGCGTGGACCGGCCCGGCGCGGTCGGCGAGGACCGCATCGCCGTCCAGCACGCCGTGCGGACCTCCACGGCGGAATACTCGCTGCTGCTCAACGCCCCCGAGTGGCTGGGCCGTCGCGGTGTCGGGGAGGCGCTGCGGGACGCGGTGGCGGAACTGCGGGCCATCGACCTCACCTACGGCCCGACCCGGCCGGAGAGCCTGGTCTCCCGGCTGCGCCGGGGCGAGATCAGCCCCGACTCGTACCCGCCGCTGGCCGACCTGGTGGACCGCTGCGCGGCGATGCGGGCGGCCACCGACGGCTGGTTCGACGCCTGGGCGGTGCCCGGCGGCTTCGACCCCGGCGGCCTGCTCGGCGGGTGGGCGGTGGAGCGGGCCGCCGCCCGGCTGCGCGCCGCCGGCATCCACGACTACGCCGTGCTCAGCGGCGCCGACCTGGTCGTCCGCGGGCACGCGGCGCACGGCGGCCCGTGGCGGGTGGCGGTGCACCACCCGACGGACCAGCACCGGGCGCCGCTCGTGCTGGAGATGACCGCGGGCGCGGTCGGCACCTCGGGGGTGAGCGGCCGGCAGGGGCACGTGGTGGACCCGCACACCGGCGAGCCCGCCGACCAGCTGGCCGCCGCGACGGTCGTCGGGCCGGACCTCGCCGTCGCCGACGCCTACGCCACCGCGCTCTACGCCGCCGGGCCGGCCGGCCTGGACTGGTTCCGCGACGGGTCGGACTACCGCGTGCTCTTCGCCCACCGCCGCTGAGCCGGTCCCGCGTCGGCCCGGCGAGTGGGCCGGACGCGCGATCGGCCCCCACGGTCTCGGCAACGACCGTGAGGGCCGGTCAGCGACGAGTGCGCGTGGCTCGCGCAATCGAGGGGTGCGGGCCGGTCGGCCCGACGTCGACCTCGTCACCCGAAGACGGGCCCACGCCGCGAGCTCGGCCAGTGACCGCACCGATACGCTAGCGAATCGACGCAACTCAACGCAAGGGTCTCCACAGCGGACCGTCGTGACTGGAGCGTGCCGATCCGGGCCGGCGGGCCGATTTCGACGCGGCGAACGGCGGATGGCACGCTGTCCGCCGTGAGTTTCGATCTGAGCGTGTGGGCCCTGGCGGACGGGGCGACACCCGAGGACGTGCGGGCGGCGGTGCTGCGGTGCCGGCAGGGACAGCACGTCGACCGGTACCCGGACCCGCGGCTGGTGGCGTTCTACCGCGCCATCACCGGCAGCTATCCGGACCGGCCGGCCGGCCCCGGCACCCCGTGGGCGGTGGCGCCGCTGCACGCGGCCAGCGACCACATCGAGCTGAACCTGCACCCGACCTGCGAGGACCAGGTGCTGCTCGACATCGAACGGCTGGCCGGCGCGTACGACCTGATGCTCTTCGACGCACAGGACGGCTCGGTCTACCCGCCGCCGGCCCGGCTGCCCGGCTGACCATTCCCCGGACACGACGAGGGGCCCGGCGGATCGCCGGGCCCCCGCTGTCGCGCGCTCAGGTCACTCGTCGCGCAGGTCCGCCGCGCTGGCCGCGACCGCGCCGATCGACTCCGCCGCCGAGGTGAGCAGGTCCGCGCCGAGCGCCTGGTCGACCGTGAGGGTCATCAGGGTCTCGCCGCCAGCCTCGCGGCGGGCCACCTGCATCGCCGCGATGTTGACGCCGGCCTCGCCGAGCAGCGTCCCGACCGTGCCGACCACGCCCGGGCGGTCGACGTAGCGCAGGAAGACCAGGATGCCCTCCGCGCCGATCTCCACGTCGAAGCCGTCGACCTCGGTGAGCTTGAGAACGTCGCGGCCGCCGGCGGTGGTCACCGTGCCGGAGACGCTGACCGTACGGCCGTCGGGCAGCGCGCCGCGGACGGTGACCAGGCTGGGGTGGTCGACCGCGTCGGACTGGGCGACCAGCGTGACCTCGACGCCGCGCTCGGCGGCCAGGTGCGGCGCGTTGACGTAGGTGACCTGCTCCTCGACCACCGAGCTGAACAGCCCCTTGGTGGCGGCGAGCTTCAGCACCGACACGTCGTGGTTGACGATCTCGCCGCGCACCTCGACGGTGACGCTGGCGGCGACCCCGCCCGCGACGGCGGTGAAGGCCCGGCCGAGCTTCTCGGCCAGCGGCAGCAGCGGCCGCACGTCCTCGGCGACCACGCCGCCGGCCTGCACGTTCACGGCGTCCGGCACGAACTCGCCCTGCAACGCCAGCTTCACGCTCTTGGCCACGGCCAGGCCGGCCTTGTCCTGCGCCTCGCCGGTGGAGGCGCCCAGGTGCGGGGTGGCGACCACGTTGTCGAACGCGAACAGCGGCGAGGAGGTGCAGGGCTCCTTGGCGTAGACGTCCACGCCCGCGCCGGCGACCCGGCCCTCGGCGATCGCGTCAGCCAGGGCCTGCTCGTCGACGAGCCCGCCCCGGGCGGCGTTGACGATCCGGACGCCGGGCTTGACGACGGCCAGCTCCTTCTCGCCGATCAGGCCCACGGTCTCCGGGGTCTTCGGCAGGTGGATCGAGATGAAGTCGCTCTCCCGCAGCAGCTCCTCCAGGCCCACCAGGCGGACGCCGAGCTGGGCCGCGCGGGCCGGCTGGATGTAGGGGTCGTACGCGATCAGCCGGGTGCCGAAGGCGGCGATCCGCTGGGCGAAGAGCACGCCGATGCGGCCGAGGCCGACCACGCCGACGGTCTTGCCCTGGATCTCGACGCCGGTGTACTTCGACCGCTTCCACTCCCCCGCCTTCAGCGCCGCGCTGGCGCTGGCGGTGTTGCGGGCCACGGCGAGCAGCAGCGCGAGGGCCTGCTCGGCGGCGGAGACGATGTTGGAGGTGGGAGCGTTGACGACCATGACGCCCCGCGCGGTGGCGGCCGGCACCTCGACGTTGTCCAGACCCACGCCCGCCCGGGCGACGACCTTCAGCCGGGGCGCGGCGGCGATCGCCTCGGCGTCGATCTGGGTGGCACTGCGCACGATGACGGCGTCGGCCTCGGAGAGCGCCGAGAGCAGGGCCGGACGGTCGGTGCCGTCGACGTGACGGACGTCGAAGTCGTGGGCGAGCACCTCGATGGCGGCGGGGGCGAGTTCTTCGGCGATCAGTACGACAGGAGTCATTGGTCCTCGTAGTTGTCGTCAGAGGTGGGCCGGGCTGCGGGACGCCGCGCTGCGCCCTGCGCTGATCCGGGCCATGGCCGTCAGGTGCCGGCTACGCACCTACCCCGCGATCGTAGGGGGCCGGCCGGCCGGCATGTCCCGGACTACGGGGTGAGTGCCCTCACAACGGGTGACGATGCGCCGGTGAACGACGCGCGGCGTGGCGGTGCGCACAGAAAGCGGCCCGGTCCGGGCGCCGGGGAGAGCGCCCGGGCCGGGCCGCCGGGGGTGTGCGTCAGGCGGTCTCGGTGATCGGGCGGTCGACCCAGCTCATCATGCCGCGCAGCTTGCTGCCGGTCTCCTCGATCGGGTGCGCCGCGCCCTCGGCCTGCCACTTGCTGAAGTTGGGCCGGCCGGCCTCGTCCTCGGCCACCCACTCCCGGGCGAACTCGCCGGACTGGACCTCGCTGAGGATCTTGCGCATCTCCTCCTTGACCCGGGCGTCGATGACGCGCGGGCCGCGGGAGAGGTCGCCGTACTCGGCCGTGTCGGAGATGCTGTAGCGCATCTTCGCGATGCCGCCCTCGTACATGAGGTCGACGATCAGCTTCAGCTCGTGCAGGCACTCGAAGTAGGCCACCTCGGGGGCGTAGCCCGCCTCGGTGAGCACCTCGAAGCCGGTCTGCACGAGCGCCGCCGCGCCGCCGCAGAGCACCGCCTGCTCGCCGAAGAGGTCGGTCTCGGTCTCCTCGGTGAAGGTGGTCCGGATGACGCCGGCCCGGGTGCCGCCGATGCCCTTGGCGTACGACAGGGCCAGCGCGAGGGCGCTGCCGCTGGCGTCCTGCTCGACGGCGACCAGGCAGGGCACGCCCTTGCCGTCGGCGTACTGGCGGCGGACCAGGTGGCCCGGGCCCTTCGGCGCGACCATCGCCACGTCGACGTCGGCCGGCGGCTTGATCAGGCCGTAGCGGATGTTGAAGCCGTGGCCGAAGAAGAGCGCCTTGCCCGGGGCCAGGTTCGGCGCGATCGACTCGGCGTAGATGCTGCGCTGGGCGGTGTCCGGCGCGAGGATCATGATGACGTCGGCCTCAGCCGCCGCGTCGGCCGGCGTGAGCACCCGCAGGCCCTGCTCCTCGGCCTTGGCCCGGCTCTTGGAGGCCTCCGGCAGACCGATCACCACGTCGACCCCGGAGTCGCGCAGCGACAGCGCGTGGGCGTGGCCCTGGCTGCCGTACCCGATCACCGCCACCTTGCGGCCCTGGATCAGGCCCAGGTCGGCATCGTCGTCGTAGTACACCTCAACGCTCATGATTTCCCTTTCGTACGGCGGCCCGGGCGGCCCGTCGTGGATCTGTGCGGTGTCGGTCCCAGGCGGCGCTACGCGCCGGCACTGGTCGGGCGGTCCCGGCCGGCGCGGGGCGCCGGCCGGGTCGGGGTCAGGCGGCCCGGAGCGAGGGTCCGGCGGTGATGGAGCGCGAGCCGCGCCCGATCGCCACCAGCCCGGACTGGACCATCTCCTTGATCCCGAACGGTTCGAGGTCGCGCAGCAGCGCGTCGAGCTTGTCCGGGGTGCCGGTGGCCTCGATGGTCAGCGTGTCCGGCGCCACGTCGACCACCCGGGCCCGGAACAGGCCCACCGTCTCCAGCACCTGGGCCCGGGCGGCGCGGTCGGCGCGCACCTTGACCAGGAGCAGCTCCCGGGCGACCGAGACCTGCGGGTCCAGCTCGACGATCTTGAGCACGTTGACCAGCTTGTTGAGCTGCTTGGTGACCTGCTCCAGCGGGGACGACTCGGCGTTGACCACGATGGTGATCCGCGAGACGTCCGGGTTCTCGGTCTCCCCGACGGCGAGACTGTCGATGTTGAAGCCGCGCCGGGAGAACAGTCCGGAGACCCGGGCCAGGACGCCCGGCTTGTTCTCCACCAGGACGCTCAGGGTGTGCATGGTCATCAGATGTCATCCTCGTCGAAGGCCGGGCGGACGCCCCGGGCGAACATGATCTCGTCGTTGCTGGTGCCGGCGGCGACCATCGGCCACACCATGGCGTCCTTGCCGACGACGAAGTCGATGACCACCGGTGCGTCGTCGATGGCCATCGCGGCGGCGATGGTCGCGTCGACGTCCTCGGCGTTCTCGCAGCGCAGGCCCACGCAGCCGAGGGCCTCCGCGAGCTTCAGGAAGTCGGGGATGCGGTGCTTGTGGGTGCCGAGGTCGGTGTTGGAGTAGCGCTCCCCGTAGAAGAGGGTCTGCCACTGCCGCACCATGCCGAGGTTGCCGTTGTTGATCACGGCGATCTTGACCGGGATGCCCTCCAGCGCGCAGGTGGCCAGCTCCTGGTTGGTCATCTGGAAGCAGCCGTCGCCGTCGATCGCCCACACCACCGTGTCGGGCTTGCCGACCTTGGCGCCCATCGCCGCCGGCACCGCGTAGCCCATCGTGCCGAGGCCGCCGGAGTTCAACCAGGTGTACGGCTTCTCGTAGGAGATGAACTGCGAGGCCCACATCTGGTGCTGGCCGACGCCCGCGACGTAGATCGCGTCCGGGCCGACGAGCTCGCCGAGCCGCTTGATCACGTACTGCGGGGAGAGGGTGCCGTCGGCCGGCTCCTCGTAGCCCAGCGGGTACCGCTTGCGCAGGTCGTCGAGCTGGGTCCACCAGTCGGCGAGGTCGGCGCGTCGGCCGGCCGCCTGCTCGTTGGTCACCGCCGCGATCAGCTCGTCGATGACGTGCCGGGCGTCGCCGACGATCGGGACGTCCGCGTGCCGGTTCTTGCCGATCTCGGCCGGGTCGATGTCGGCGTGCACCACCGCCGCGTCCGGGGCGAACGAGTCCAGCTTGCCGGTGACCCGGTCGTCGAAGCGGGCGCCCAGGGCCACGATCAGGTCGGCCTTCTGCAGGCCGTAGACCGCGGAGACCGTGCCGTGCATGCCGGGCATGCCCAGGTGCTGCGGGTGCGAGTCGGGGAACGCGCCGAGGGCCATCAGCGTGGTGACCACCGGGATCCCGGTCTGCTCGGCCAGCCGGCGCAGCCCCTCCGTGGCGCCGGCCTTCAGCACGCCGCCACCGATGTAGAGCACCGGGCGCCGGGCGGTGGCCATCAGCCGGGCCGCCTCGCGGATCTGCTTGCCGTGCGGGTGCAGGGTCGGGCGGTAGCCGGGCAGGTCCAGCGTCGGCGGCCAGGTGAAGGTGGTGGGCGCCTGGAGGACGTCCTTGGGGATGTCGACCAGGACCGGCCCGGGCCGGCCGGTGGCGGCCAGGTGGAACGCCTCGGCCAGCACCCGGGGGATCTCCTCGGCCTCCTGCACCAGGAAGTTGTGCTTGGTGACCGGCAGGGTGATGCCCTGGATGTCCGCCTCCTGGAAGGCGTCCGTGCCGATCGAGGGCCGCGCGACCTGACCGGTGATGGCCACGATCGGCACCGAGTCCATGTACGCGTCGGCGATCGGGGTGACCAGGTTCGTCGCGCCGGGGCCGGAGGTGGCCATGCAGACCCCCACCCGGCCGGTCGCCTGGGCGTAGCCCGTGGCCGCGTGCCCGGCGCCCTGCTCGTGGCGGACCAGGATGTGCCGGACGGTGGAGTCGTAGAGCGGGTCGTACGCCGGCAGGATGGCGCCGCCCGGGATGCCGAAGACGACGTCGACGCCGAGCGCCTCGAGGGACCGCACGAGCGAACCGGCGCCGCTGACCTGGGCCGGAGCGGGTGTGCGTACCCCCGGGACGGCCGGGGTGGCCGCGGTGCGGGCGGCGCCGGCGTGCTCGGCGTCGCTCGCGGGCTCGGCGACCGTGCGGGCCCGCCGGGCGGAGTGGGCGAGTGTCTCTGGCGTGGGTCTCGTCATGGCGGTTCAGGCCTTCGGCTGGAGTGGGTGCGGCTGTTCGAGCGGGTGACGCGGGGCGACGCCCGGCGTCGATGGGTCCGACGGCAACAAAAAAGCCCTCGTGCAGGTTGCACGGGGCCAGCGCACTCTCGATGTGGAGAGTGCGCTCAGGTAAGTACTCGCAGCGACCGGTACGACGACATGCGGCAAGCCTGACGCATCTCACGCGATGAGTCAACTGATCCCACATGTTGGTTCACGGACCGCCGGGTTTCACCCGTCCGGGGCGCTAGGAACCCTGCTCCACCTGCGCGGACCCCGGCCCGGAGGGGCGCGGGGCGGGCAGCGTCGGCAGCCGCCGGGGCGGCGGCGCCGCGGGCGGGCCGGCCGGGGCGGGTGCCGGGGCCGGGCGGGCCCCCGGGGACGTGGCCGCCTCCAGCATCGCCTCCAGGTGCTCGGCCGGCACGCCCCAGCCGAAGAGCGCCCCCTGGCCGAACCGGCAGCCGGCGGCGACCACGGCGGCCAGCTCCGTCGGCGTGGTCACCCCCTCGGCGATGACCTCCAGACCGAGCTGGTGGCCGAGGCGCATGACGATGTCGACCATCGGCGCGAACGCCGGGCCGTCCCGGCCCACCGGACGCACCGGCTCGTGCTCCGCGACCAGCCCGTGGTCGATCTTGAGGATGTCGATCGGCAGGCGGCGCAGCTGGCCCAGCGAGGAGTACCCGGCGCCGAAGTCGTCCAGCGCGATCCGGACACCCGTCAGCCGCAGCGCCGTCAGCCGCCGGATCAGCTCGTCCAGGTCCGTCGCGACGGCGTGCTCGGTGACCTCCAGCACCAGCCGCTGCGGCGGCACCCGGTGGGCGCGCAGCGCCTCGGCGACCTGGACCACGTACTCCGGGGCGTGCAGCTCGCGGGGGGACACGTTGACCGAGACCCAGACGTCGTGGCCGTCGGCCAGCCAGCGGGAGAGCTGGTGGCACGCCTGGTGCAGCACCCAGGCGCCCAGCTTGGCGATCATCCCGCACTCCTCGGCGAGCGGGATGAACTCGTCCGGGCCGACCTTGCCCAGCACCGGGTGACGCCAGCGCAGCAGCGCCTCCGCGCCGACCGGGCGCACCGAGGGCAGCGAGGCGACCGGCTGGAACACCAGGCGCAGCTCGTCGCGCTCGATCGCGCCGCGCAGCTCGTGCTCCAGCGTGGTACGCCGGCGCAGCAGCTGGTCGTACGCGGCGTCGTAGCGCTCGATCCGGTTCTTGCCGCGCTGCTTGGCGTAGCGCAGCGCCAGGTCGGCGTGGCGCAGCAGCAGCTCCACGTCGGGCTCGCCCGTCCAGCCGGCCACCCCGATGCTCACCGACAGGAAGACCGGCCCCTCCGGCTGGTCGTAGGCGCGCCCGAGCACGCCGAGCAGGCGCTCGGCGACCCGGTCCGCGTCGGCGGGCTGGCCGTGCATCAGCACCGCGAACTCGTCGCCGCCGAGCCGGGCCGCCACGTCGCCGGGGCGCAGGTTGGCGCGCAGCCGCTCGCCGACCTCGGCCAGCACCGCGTCGCCCACGTCGTGGCCGCGCATGTCGTTGACGTGCTTGAAGCCGTCGAGGTCGAGCCCGAGCAGCACGCAGGGGGCGCCGGCCTCGGCGCACCGGTGCAACGCCTGCAACAGCCCCCGCCGGTTGGCCAGCGCGGTCAGCTGGTCGGTGTGTGCCAGCTCGCGGAAGTGCGCCTCCCGCTCGGCCAGCCGCCGGGCGTAGCCGCGCACGTCGTGCAGCGTGAGGTACTGCCGGGTCACCAGGGCGAAGCCCTCCACGCTACCGGCGACGATGCCGAGCGCGTCGAACCGGCCGTCCTGGAGCAGGTGGTACATCGCCGAGGCGGCCATGGCGAACATCGGGACGAACGCGTACGCGCCGTCGCGGCGGATCAGGTCGGGGGGCGGCCGGTCCGCCGCGTCGGGGCGGCGGGCGGCCGACGCGGCGGCGACCAGGCCGGCGGCGAGCACTCCCGCCCCGACCAGCGCCATGCCCGGCCCGGCCTGGCAGAGGCCGGTGGCGATGCCGAGCCCGCCGCAGGTCACGGCGGTGGCCCCGGCGCCGACCCAGGCGGCGCGACCGCGCGGCGGCGGGGCGCGGAAGGCCACGATCAGGGCGAGCCCGGCGGTCAGGGCCGCGCTGACCGTGGCGAGCAGGATCGGCACGCAGGCCACCGGGGTGGCGTCGCCGAGCAGCCGGGTGGGCTCGGAGAAGACCACCCAGCCGACGAACCAGAACGCCGTCGCCATCACCAGGCCGTCGAGCGCCAGCCGGACGGTGGCCGCCGCCGTGGCGGCCACGCCGGGCAGCCGGAGCAGTCCGGCGGAGAAGAGCAGCCCGCTGGTCGCCGTGCCGATCGACACGACGCCGGCCCAGCCGGTGTGCCCGTCCGGGGCGTGCCCCGCGTGCCCGGCGGTGGAGAGCGCCACGGCCACCCCGACCAGCAGGGTGACCAGCGCCACCCCGGACGCGGCGGCGAGCAGCGCGTACGCCTGCCGGTGCGGCCCGGCGCTGCGCCGGGCGCCGACGGCCGACAGCGCGGTGGCCGCCGCGGCGACCAGCCCGCACAGCACCGCGACCGCGACCATGCCCGGGGGGAACTGCACGTCCCAACTGTGCCGGATGTGCGCGCGGCGTGGGGGGCCGGGTGTGCAACCTTTGGGACACGTCGCGCACGGCAGCCGGCCGTCCCCGCGACGGTGTAACACTTGTGGGCATGCCTGAGCTGCGGTCGAAGACCTCCACGCACGGTCGGACGATGGCCGGCGCCCGGGCCCTCTGGCGGGCCACCGGGATGACCGACGACGACTTCGGCAAGCCGATCGTCGCCATCGCCAACAGCTTCACCCAGTTCGTGCCCGGTCACGTGCACCTCAAGGACATGGGCGGTCTGGTCGCCGAGGCGGTGGCGGAGGCCGGCGGGGTGGGCCGCGAGTTCAACACCATCGCCGTGGACGACGGCATCGCCATGGGCCACGGCGGCATGCTCTACTCCCTGCCCAGCCGGGAGCTGATCGCCGACGCGGTGGAGTACATGGTCAACGCGCACTGCGCCGACGCCCTGGTCTGCATCTCGAACTGCGACAAGATCACCCCGGGCATGCTGCTGGCCGCCCTGCGGCTGAACATCCCGGCCGTCTTCGTCTCCGGCGGGCCGATGGAGGCCGGCAAGACCGTGGCGATCGAGGGCATCGTGCACTCCAAGATCGACCTGATCGACGCGATGATCGCCTCCTCCAACGAGGCCGTCACCGACGACCAGCTCGGCGAGATCGAGCGGTCGGCCTGCCCGACCTGTGGCTCCTGCTCCGGCATGTTCACCGCCAACTCGATGAACTGCCTCACCGAGGCGATCGGCCTGGCACTGCCGGGCAACGGCTCGACGCTGGCGACCCACGCCGCGCGCCGGTCGCTCTTCGTCGAGGCCGGCCGCACCGCCGTGGAGATCGCCAAGCGGTGGTACGACGGCGACGACGCCTCCGTGCTGCCCCGCGCGATCGCCAGCCGGGCCGCGTTCGAGAACGCCGTCGCGCTCGACGTGGCGATGGGCGGCTCGACCAACACGATCCTGCACCTGCTCGCCGCCGCCCGCGAGGCCGAGCTGGACTTCGGCGTCGCCGACATCGACGCCGTCTCCCGCCGGGTGCCCTGCCTGGCCAAGGTCGCCCCGAACTCCCCGAACTACCACATGGAGGACGTGCACCGGGCCGGCGGCATCCCGGCCATCCTCGGCGAACTGGACCGGGCCGGCCTGCTGCACCGGGACGTGCACGCGGTGCACTCCCCCAACCTTGAGCGCTGGCTCGCCGACTGGGACGTCCGGGGCGGTTCGCCGACGCCGGAGGCGGTCGAGCTGTTCCACGCCGCCCCGGGCGGGGTGCGCACCGTCGAGCCGTTCTCCACCACCAACCGCTGGTCGTCGCTGGACACCGACGCCGCCGGGGGCTGCGTGCGGGACCTCGCGCACGCCTACAGCGCCGACGGCGGCCTGGCGATCCTGCACGGCAACCTCGCGCCGGACGGCTGCGTGGTGAAGACCGCCGGGGTGCCCGAGGAGTGCCTGACCTTCCGCGGCCCGGCCAAGGTCTACGAGTCCCAGGACGACGCCGTCGAGGCGATCCTCAACAAGCGGATCGTCGCCGGCGACGTGGTGGTGATCCGCTACGAGGGGCCGAAGGGCGGCCCCGGCATGCAGGAGATGCTCTACCCCACCTCGTTCCTCAAGGGCCGGGGGCTGGGCCGCTCCTGCGCGCTGCTCACCGACGGCCGATTCTCCGGCGGCACCTCCGGGCTCTCCATCGGGCACGCCTCCCCGGAGGCGGCCTCCGGCGGGCTGATCGCCCTCGTCGAGTCCGGCGACGAGATCGTCATCGACATCCCGGGCCGGTCGATCGAGCTGAACGTGGCCCCCGACGTGCTGGAGGCCCGGCGCATCGCGCAGGAGAAGCGCGACAAGCCGTACACCCCGGTCGACCGGCAGCGGCCGGTGTCCGCGGCGCTGCGCGCGTACGCCTCGATGGCCACCTCGGCCAGCGACGGCGCCTACCGCCGCGTCCCGGAGTAGCCGCCGCGGCGGGCCGTCTTCGTGAGCGGGTACCCGTGCTCCCGGGACGGTGACGCCGTACGACCCTTCGCCTGGGGCGAAGGGTCGTACGACGCTGTCGAGCTGAGTCGTTGGTGACATCAGGCGGTGACGTCCGGGCCGCGCCGCGCCACCAGCCGGCGGCGAATCGTCCACGACGTCAGAAGGACAACGGTGTCGTGCACCGGGTGCGACGCATCCGGGACCGTCGCACCCGTGGCAACCGAGGGCTCAGCCGGCGAACAGCGTTCCGAGGTCCTTGTACGCCTGGTCGAAGCGGGCCATCGCCGCCGCGATGTTGGGCTCCGGCTGCGGATCACCGAGCGCCTTCTGCATCAGTTCGAGCCCGCCAACCAGGTTCTCCCCGCTCGCCACCAGCGACGGCTGCGGATCCGGGTCGCCGTGGAACTTCTCGTTCTCCAGGTCCGCCCAGCCGACCTGGCGGAGCTTCACCTCTGAACCCTCCAGCAGTTTCGCCGACGACCAGAAGCTCTCCGTCGCCAACTCCCGCAGGCGCTCCGCCTTGATCGGGTCCACGGCCTGTGCCGCCTCCCCCAGCAGCGACATGCCCCGACCCAGCCGGTTCAGATACTCGAAGCGCTTCTCCGGGTCGATCCGGTCCCACAACTCGTAGACCGGCGGGCAACTCAGACACTCGATCGGCCCGATCGGTCTCGGTTTGAACTCCGGCAGCACGATCTCATGACAGTCGAAGATCGGCCGACCGCCGAACTCACCGACCTGGAAACAGATCTTCACCGGCTGACCAACGGCACTGGCTGGTGTGGCCGGTACCAGCAGCGCCGCAGTGACGACGAGCGCCATCGCGAGCAGTATGCGACGAAAACGACTCATGTAATACCTCCCGAGAGAGACGTCGATGCCTCGTCATTGTTGCCTGTCGATGCAATGAGGCGCAGCAAGGACGTTTGTCCATCCTGTAACCGCACCCCGAGCAGGACTGTCGGATGGGCAACACTTCCTGGCTCCACTGAGGAGTGCGGCGTCGAATTGAGCCATGTCCCCCGATCTTTGCCTCGGCACCGGTGAGCGACCCGGAGCGGCGCAGTGAACCAGCCGAGTCCACCACCTTCGGACAGACGGGTCGTGCTGGTGTCGACGGCTGCCGGCGTGGTGGGCGCGGTGGCGGGCGTCATGCAGTACCTGACCAGCGCCGGCGCCTGGGCCGTGGTGGCGGTCGGGCTCGCCGGCCTCGCCGCGGCCTGCTGGGCGCTGGGGTGGCTCTGGATGCAGCGCCGCCCCGTACTCGCCACCGTGGTGGTGATGATCCTGGTGGTCCTGTCGGCGGTGACCGGCGCGGCCACCGACCGCATCGTGGGCCGGAGTACGGGTAAACCCACGACGGTCGCGGCGACCCCCAGCCCCGACGACCGACCGACCAGCGCTGTCCCGACGTCCCCCACCTCAGCGCCGACCTTCCCGGCGACACCGACCGGCCGTCCCACCGACCCGACCGACGCCCCCGCTCCGAGCAGCACCGTGAGCCCGACCTCCGACGGCGTGAAGCCTCCGAGTCGCGCCGACGAGGGAGTCACTCTCTCGATGAGCTACTCCCTCGACCTCGACTCCACGGCTACGAACTGGAACGTCCAGTACGGTTATTCGGCCGGCCAGGGCCTGGACGTGTATCTGAACCGCGGGACCCCACCGGTGCGGACCCCTGGTGACGTCGTCGTGATCGACGGGACGCCGTCCGAAAGCGCCTGCGAGACGTCCGTCACCCGACAGAACGACATCCTCAGCGAACAACTCCGGACAGACCAGTCCTTCTGTGTGCGGACGACAGAAAAACGTTGGGCGTGGTTGACCGTCAAGCGCTACGAACCAGGGAAGACGTTCACCTTCGACGTGATCGTCTGGTAGCGGCGGGCACGGGCCGCCAGTCACCACCCCGACCTCGTCGCTGCCGCTCGCACTTTCTTCCTCATCCGGAGCGTGACGACGCTGCTCACCCAGCCCTGGCCGCCTCCTGAGCGTCGTCGCCGGCCAGGCCTTCTCCGCCGGGCAGCACGACGGCCCGGGCGTACCGGATCGCGGCCGGGGTGTCGGGGAAGACCAGGCCGTCGCGGCGCAGCCGACCGGCGACGCCGAGAGTGGCCAACACCTTCAACTCGCAGCGTCGACCGAGCCCGCCTCAGTACGCGACCAGGGCGATGACCAGCGACGACACGGCGGCGGCGAGCAACACCACGCCAGTGGCGAGGCCGACCACCGCACTCACCGCGACGGCGCGGGCCCGGGCCACCGGCACCGCCGCCAGCGCCACCGCCGTCACCAGGGCGGCGACCACGTGGACCAGCGGATAGTCGATCAGCGCCGCGACCGGGAACAGGTGCAGGCCCACCACGAGGGCGACCCAGACCGGGATCAGGTCCCGTCGGCGCCGCAGGGCGAGCAGCCCGGCACCGAGCGCGGCGACGCCGAACTCGATGCCCACGACGACTCCGAAGGCACGGCTGGTGTCGGCGTCGAAGGCCGTCGGGTCGGACCAGCGCCGCCAGGTCAGGATGCCGCCGGCGACCGCGGTGAGCAACGAGAGCACCGATCCGGCACCGAGGAACGGTGGCCACCGCCGGGGCGGCGCCTCCTGCGCCCAGCCGAACCAGCCGGACGCGAAGAAACCGAACACGACCGCCGTGGCCGACGCGTCACGAATGTGCTCCGCGATCATGGTTCTCCCTGTGGCTGGTGCGACCTCCGGCGGGTCGGCTCCCGCCCCCGGCCGGCCCTCCGCTCCTGATGGATCCTTCCCCAGACACCGGGCCGCCCGCCCTGGGGGTGCGCCCGACGGAGATCTTGGTACGGAACGGCCCCTCCGGGGGCCGAATCTTGCCAAGATCTCCGTCGTGGCACCGGCCGGGTCAGCCGGCGAGGTCGTTGACGCAGCGTAGGACGGGGCGGGTGGTCAGGGCCGCCGGGTCCAGCGGGGCGTCCGCGCGCACCGTGAACGTGGCCGTCTCCCCCGGCAGGAGGGTGACCAGCGCCTCGTCGGCCTCGGCCGCCGGGTCCAGCCGGTCCGGGAAGAGCGTCAGGTCCCGCAGGACCGTGCGGGCGGTGACCCGGACCCGCTGGCCGCCGTCGACCGGCTCGACCGCCGCGTCGTACCGGGCCGCCGGCCAGTCGGCGTCGCGGTCCTCGGCGAAGAACCAGAGCGCCCGCTCGGCCGTCCCGCCCGCCTCGGCCACCAGCAGCTCGCGCCGGGCCTCGTCCGGCCGCGCCAGCTCCGCCGGCAGCGCCAGCTCGATCCTGGCGTACGCACCGACGTCCAGCTCCAGCGTGGTCTTCGCCCGGGGCTCGCCGGTCAGGGTCAGCCGGGTCACCGATGCCGTCGCCCGCCACGGGGTCGACCCGTCGTTGACCGCGACCAGGGCCAGGCCGCCGTCGCGGGGCTGGACGGTCAGCAGCCGGTCGGCGTACGCCCGGCGCAGCGCGTACCACAGGGGCTTGCGGCGGCCGTCGCCGTCGACGGCCGACCACGAGGTCACCGGCCAGCAGTCGTTGAGCTGCCAGACGATGGTGCCGGCGCAGACGTCCCGGTGGGAGCGGAAGTGCTCGACGGCGAGCTGGATCGCGCGCGCCTGGTTGAGCTGGGTCAGCCAGTGCCAGTCGTCGAAGTCCGCCGGTGCCGGCAGGTGCGCGTCGAGTCCCCGCCGGAGCTTGGCGTCGCCGTCGATCGCCTTCTGGTGGTGCGCCATGCCCGGCGAGTCGGGTGCGAGGGGCTCGTCGGACAGCGCCCGGCGCAGCGTCGCGTACGCGGGCGGCGCCTGGTAGCCGAACTCGGCGACGAAGCGCGGCACGTACTCGCGGTACTTCGTGTAGTCGTCGGTGTTCCAGACGTCCCAGATGTGCGTGGTGCCGTGCGCCGGGTCGTTGGGGTGGATCTCCTCGCGGCCCGACCACGGGCTGCCCGGCCAGTACGGCCGCGTCGGGTCCAGCTCGCCGACGATCCGGGGCAGCAGCTCCAGGTAGTAGCCGCGTCCCCAGGTGCGCCCCGCGAGGGGCTCCTGCCAGTCCCAGTCGTGCCAGCCCCAGATGTTCTCGTTGTTGCCGGTCCAGAGCACCAGCGACGGGTGCGGGGCGAGCCGGACCACCTGCTCGGCGGCCTCGGCGGCGACCTCGGCGCGCAGCGGCTCCTCCTCGGGGTAGGCGGCGCAGGCGAAGAGGAAGTCCTGCTGCACGAGCAGGCCCAGCTCGTCGGCGAGGTCGTAGAAGTCGTCCGACTCGTACCGGCCGCCGCCCCAGACGCGCAGCAGGTTGACGTTCGCGTCGGCGGCCTGCCGGAACCGGTGCGCCAACCGGTCCCGGGTGATCCGGGTGGGGAAGGCGTCGTCGGGGATCCAGTTCATCCCCCGGACGAAGACCGGGGTGTCGTTGACGTGCAGGGCGAACGGGGTGCCGTGCGCGTCGGGGGTGGTGTCGAGGCGTACGGAGCGGAACCCGATCCGCCGCGACCAGGTGTCGAGCGGGTGGTCGTCGGCGTCGTGCAGGGTCACCTCCAGCGGGTGCAGCGGCTGTTCGCCGTACCCCCTGGGCCACCAGAGCGCCGGGTCGCGGACGGTAAGGGTCAGCACGGCCGTGCGCTCCCCCGCCGGGATCGTCGCCTCGGCCGCCGCGCCGGCGACGGTCGCCCGCACGGTGAGCGGCGCGGCGCCGGCCCGTTCGACCTCGACGTGCAGCTCCACCCGGCCGTCGCCGGCCTCGACGGTCACCAGGGGACGCACGACGGCCAGCCGCGCCGTGGACCAGGCGTGCAGCCCGATCTCCTGCCAGATGCCGGCGGTGACCAGGGTCGGCCCCCAGTCCCAGCCGAAGTTGCAGGCCATCTTGCGGATGAACGGGAAGGGCTCCGGGTAGGCGTTCGGCCGGTCCCCGAGCCGGTCCCGCTGCGCCTCGGCGTAGCGGTAGGCGGAGTCGAAGCGTACGGCCAGGGTGTTGGACCCGGCGACCAGCAGCGACCGGACGTCGAAGCGGCGACCACGGTGCATGTTCTCGGCGCGGCCGACCTCGGCGCCGTTGAGGGTGAGCGTGGCGACGGTGTCGAGGCCAGCGCAAACCAGGTCGACCCGCTCGTCGCCGCCCGGCCGATGGGTGAAGGTGGCCTCGTAGACCCAGTCGGTGCGGCCGATCCAGGCGAGCCCCTTCTCGTTGTCGTCCAGGTACGGGTCGGGGATCAGGCCGGCGGCCAGCAGGTCGGTGTGCACGCAGCCGGGAACGGTGGCCGGCACCGCGCGGCCCGCGATCGCGGCCGGCACCTGCGGCCCCTCCACCGCCCGCAGGGTCCAGCCCTCGTGCAACGCTTGCCGGGTCACGACTTCACCGCGCCTTCCATGATTCCTCGGACGATCTGACGGCCGCCGATGAAGAGCATCACCAGCAGCGGGAGGGTGGCGACCAGGGCGCCGGCCAGCACCCGCCGGTACAGCACGTAGTTGCCGCTGGCGAGGTCGGAGAGGGCGACCATCGAGGTCGGGTAGTCGGTGCCGCCGAGGGTGATCAGCGGCCACTGGAACTCGTTCCAGGTGGCGACGAAGGTCAGCAGGCCGAGCACCGCCATGGCGGGCCGGACCGCCGGCACCACCACGCTCCAGAAGATCCGCATGGTGCTCGCGCCGTCCATCCGCGCGGCCTCGACCAGCTCGTCGGGGACCGCGTCGAGGATGAACTGCCGCATGTAGAAGACGCCGAACGCAGTGACCAGGCCGGGCACGATCACCGCGAGGAGGGTGCCGTTCCAGCCGCCCTCGCCGGGCATCCGGCCCATCAGGATGTAGAGGGCGACGACGCCGAGCTGGTTCGGCACCGTCATGGTCAGGACGACCATGACCATCAGCGCGTTGCGCCCCTTGAACCGCAGCTTGGCGAAGGCGAAGCCGGCCAGCGCGCAGAAGAAGAGCACCGACGCCGTCACCACCGACGACACGATCACGCTGTTGCCGAGCGACTGGAGGAAGAACACGTCCTGCATGGAGAAGACCTCCCGCAGGTTGGTGACGAGCTGACCGCCGGGCAGCACCTGCGGCGGGATCTGCGCCAGCGCCTCGTCGGTGTTCGTGGCGATGACGAACATCCAGTAGAGCGGGAACGCCGAGAACGCGATCACGACACTCAGGAACAGGTAGGTCCAGACGGTGCCGGGCATGTGCTGCGGCGCCCGGCCCATAAGCGCCCCCCGCCGGGGATTCGAGGCGCTCACCTGTGCCACCTTTCGTTCGCGACTGCGGGGCTCGCAAGCTCACTCCTCGCGCTCACCGCTTACCACCTCCCAGGCGGTTGGTGATGACGGCGTTGATCGCCGCGACGAGCAGGATGACCAGGAAGAGCGCCCAGGACATGGCGGCGGCGTAGCCGAGGTTGAGGTCCCGCCAGCCGACCTTGTAGATGAGCTGCGCGACGGTCTGCCACTGCCCGTCGTCGCCGCCGAGGCCCAGGGCCGGGTTGGCGTCGAAGAGCATCGGCTCGGTGAACAGTTGCAGGCCGCCGATGGTGGAGAGCACGACGGTGAAGATGACCACGGGCCGGATCATCGGCACGGTGATCCGCCACAGTTGGCGCCACGGCCCGGCCCCGTCGACGGCGGCGGCCTCGTAGACGTCGCGCGGGATGGACTGCATGGCGGCCAGGTAGAGCAGCGCGTTGTAGCCGATCCACTTCCAGTTGACCATGGTGGCGATGGCGATCCACGAGGACCACTTCGCGGACCGCCAGTCGATCGGCTCGGTCTCGCCGATGCCGAGCAGCGACAGCGCCCAGTTGGCGATGCCGGTGTCCCGGGCGAAGACCACGGAGAAGATCAGCGTGGAGGCCGTCACCGGGGTGATGTACGGCAGCAGGACCCCGACCCGGAACCAGGTCTGGGCCCGCAGCTTCCGGTTCAGCAGCGACGCGACGATCAGCGCCAGCAGCAGCTGCGGCACGGTGGAGAGCAGGAAGATGCCGAAGGTGTTGGCGAGCGCGTTGAAGAAGTCGTCGTCGGTGAAGAGGCGGCGGAAGTTCTCCAGCCCCGCCCAGCCGGTGAGCGTCGGATCGTCGAGCCGCCAGTGGCGCAGGGCGACGACGCCGTTGAAGACGATCGGGAAGAGCCCGAAGACGGCGAAGAGCAGGAAGAACGGGGCGATCAGCAGGTACGGCACGTAGCGCACGTCGAAGCGGTACAACCGGGTACGCCAGCCGCCCGGCTCTGGTCGGCGGCCCCGGCGTTCGGCCGTCGCACCGGGCTCCTGGCCGGGCCGGGGCGCCGTGGGGGCGGCGCGGGTGGTGGACATCGGGGCACCTCCAGGCACCGAAGTAAGGGCCGGTCGGGGCGCGGCGCGAGCCCGCCCCGACCGGCGCGCGGTCAGGACCTGGCGGCCTTCTCGGCTTCCTTGACCGCCTCGGTCCACGCCTGGTCGGGCTTGCCCTTCAGGTTTCCGGTGGCCAGCCGGTTGAGGACGTTCTCCACCGCCACCCGGGTCGGGCCGTTGCGCTTGCCGAGGTACTGCGGGGTCAGGCTCTCCGCGGTCTTGGAGAAGATCTGACCCACCGGGGCGTTGTTGAAGAAGGGGTTGGTGAAGTCTTTGATCGCCGGGTCCTGGTAGAGCGCCGGCTGGGAGGGCAGGTTGCCGACCTTCTTGAAGATCTCGATCTGCTGCTCGGGCTGGATCAGCCACTCGACGAACTTGTACGCCTCGTCGACGTTCCTGCCCTGCTTGGGGATGGTCAGGAACGAGCCGCCCCAGTTGCCGCCCCCGCCGGGGATCGCGGCCACGTCCCACTTGCCGCTGGTGCCGGGGGCGGTGTTCTTGATGTGCCCCTGCATCCAGGCCGGGCAGGCGAGCACGGCGAAGTTGCCCTTGACGAAGCCGCTGTTCCACTCGGGCGAGAACGCGGTGAGGTTGGCCGAGAGGTCCGCGGCGATGGTCCGGGCCGCCACGTCGAAGGCGACCTTCGGGCCGCCGTCCATCTGGAGCGCCTCGCTCTCGTCGTAGAAGCCGACCGGCTGCTGCCCGAGGACGGGGTTGAAGATGTTGGTGCCGGCGTCGATGAACTTCTTGCCGCTCTTGGCCGTGTACTGCTGGCCGACCTCGATGAACCTGTCCCAGGTGGGCCAGAGCGCGGAGACCTGGTCGCGCCCGGTGGGCAGGCCGGCGGCCTTGAACAGGTCGGTGCGGTAGCACATGGCCAGGCCGCCGACGTCGGTGCCGAGGCCGATCTGGGTCTTGCCGTCGGGCGTCAGGGTCTGCTTCCACTTCCACGGCAGGTACTTCTGCTCGTACGTGCCGGCGCCCTTGTCGAGCAGGTTGACGAACTTGTCGGCCTGGCCGCGGAACTGGACGACGAAGCCCTCGTCGACGGCGGCGATGTCCGGCGCGCCGGAGCCGGCGACGAGCTTCTTCTGGAGATCCTCGTGCTGGGCGTTGTACTCGCCGGTGTTCAGGCTGATCTTGACGTTCGGGTTGGCGTCCTCGTACTTCGCCTTGAGCTCGTCGAGCCCGAAGTCGCCCCAGAAGTTGATTTTCAGGGTGACCTGGCCACCCGCCTGGGAGTCGCCGCCACCTCCGCTGTTGCCACTGCACGCCGCGACCATGACCAGGCTGACCGCGCCGACGGCGGCCGCCCTGGCCCAGTGCGTCAAGGACCGTCTCATGTCATCCTCCGCGCCAGATGGGAACGCTCCCGACATCGAGAGTCGTTGACTGAACCGGATAAGTTCCGCCACCGTACGGGGCAGTTTCGGCGCTGTCAACGGGCAGTCACGATCGGTGTCTCACGGTAATCTGCACCGGTCGTGGGAGCGCGATCATGGGAGGTGGAGGCATTTCTGCGAGACAGCGGAACGCAGGCTGGCGGTGCGGCAAGGGACCGAGCCGAGCCACACCAGATCACTTAACCGGGAAAGCCGGCGACCGGCCCGACGCCGCGCACCGGTCGCGCCGGCCTTCCCCGCGCCGGGTGCAGTAGCGTGGACCGCCGCCGGTCGCCCCGGCCTTGTGGTGACACCCGCCCGGGCGGGAGAGTTGGAGGAGTACGCCGGTGAAGCGACCCACGATCGCCGACGTCGCCCGCCGCGCCGGGGTGTCCAAGGGGGCGGTCTCCTATGCGCTGAACGGCCAGCCCGGGGTCTCCGAGGCCACCCGGCAGCGGATCCTCGCCATCGCCGCCGAGATCGGCTTCAACCCGAGCCGCGCCGCCCGCTCCCTCTCCGGGGCCACCGCCGACGCGGTCGGCCTCACCCTCTGCCGCCCCGCCCGCACGCTCGGCATCGAGCCGTTCTTCATGGAGCTGATCAGCGGCGTCGAGGCCGAACTCTCCGCCCGGTCGTACGCGCTCACCCTCCAGGTCGTGGCCGACCAGGAGGCGGAGGTCGCGGTCTACCGCCGGTGGTGGGGTGAGCGCCGCGTCGACGGCGTCCTCGTCTGCGACCTGCGCGCCGACGACCGCCGGGTGCCGGTGCTGGAGGAACTGGGCCTGCCCGCGGTGGTGATCGGCGGCCCGGGCGGCACCGGCGGGCTGGCCAGCGTCTGGTCCGACGACGCGGCGGCGCTGGTCGAGACCGTGGAGTACCTGGTCGCCCTCGGCCACCGCCGGATCGCCCGCGTCGGCGGCCTGCCCGCCCTGCTGCACACCGAGATCCGCACCGAGGCGTTCACCCAGGTGTGCCGCCGGCTCGGCCTGGCCGACGCGGTCACCGTGCCGTCGGACTACACCGGCGAGGAGGGGGCGCGCGCCACCCGGCGGCTGCTCAGCTCGGCCGGCCGCCCCACCGCCGTGATCTACGACAACGACGTGATGGCGATAGCGGGGCTGTCGGTGGCCCAGGAGATGGGCCTCGCCGTGCCGGGCGAGGTGTCCATCGTGGCCTGGGACGACTCGCCGCTCTGCCAGCTGGTGCACCCGCCGCTGACCGCGCTCGGCCGGGACATCCCGGCGTACGGCGCGCACGCCGCCCGGGAACTGCTGGCGGTGATCGGCGGCGCGCCGGCCCGGCAGGTGCAGGACGGGACCGCCCACCTCACGCCCCGGGGCAGCACGGCCCCGCCGCGCGCGAGCTGAGCCGGGCGCCCCGCCCGTCGACCTCCCGGCCGAGGCGACGGCGGGACCTCGTGGGCGCCGCCCCGCGCCTGTCGACTTAACCGGTTAATCGATCACCCGGGCCGCGCGGCGGCGGCCGGGGCCACCGCGCGTCCGGCTCCGCACGTCCGGGGCCAGCGGGCCTCCGTCCGATCAGTGAACGCCTGGTGTCGGGACGTTGATGGTGGTAACTTTCTCGCCACTTGCAAGACCTTGCAGAAACATTCGTCATCCTGTGACGTGATCCGTCACGTCACTGTCCGGTCCGGACAATCCCCCACAGTCGACGGCTGTCACGCAAGGCACCCCGTCCCCCTCGGCCCTCGCCGACTACCACCCCCGAGGAGCTCCGATGCATCCCAGCACCGGACGACGACGACGGACGATCGCGGCCGCGCTGGCCGCCGGGATCGCCGTCGGGCTGGCCCCGCTCAGCACCGCCTCCGCCGCGAACTCCGTGACCGTCTACTACCGACCCGCCGCCACCTGGACCGGCCAGGTCAACGTCCACTACGCGCCGGACGGCGGCGCGTGGACGGCCGTGCCCGGGGTGGCGATGGAGGCGGCGTGCGCCGGCTGGCGCAAACGCACCATCGACGCCGGTACCGCCACCGGCCTCCAGGTGGTGTTCAACCACAACGGCGCCACCTGGGACAACAACCGGGGCGCGAACTACCGCACCGGCACCGGGACGGTGACCGTCGCGGACGGCGTGGTCGGCACGGGCGACCCCTGCGCCGGCACCCCCTCGCCCACGCCCACCCCGTCGAACCCGCCGGCCGGCCGGACGGCCGACGTCTGGTACCACGTCGGGACCAGGGGCTGGTCCGCCGCGAACATCCACTACCAGCCCGCGGGCGGGGCCTGGACCACCGTCCCCGGCGCGCCGATGCAGGCCGGCTGCGCCGGATGGGCCCGCCGGGTGGTCGACCTCGGCACCGCCGCCACGCTCCGGGCGGCGTTCAACAACGGCGCCGGCGCCTGGGACAACAACAACGGCGCGGACTACACCCTGGGCGCCGGGGTGAGCACCGTCAAGGCGGGGGTGGTGACCGCCGGCGGGGCCGCACCGTGCCCGCCCGACACGCCGGACACCACCGCGCCGTCCACCCCCACCGGACTGGGCGCGACCGCGAACGGGCTGCGCGTCGCGGTCTCCTGGGCCGCGGCCACCGACGACCGCGGGGTCACCGGCTACCGGCTCACCCGCACCGGCGGGTCGCAGGGCACCGTCACGGTGACCACCGCCGGCACCGGCCACGTCGACGACGCGCTGAGCCCGCAGACCCGCTACGAGTACACCGTCCGGGCGTACGACGCGGCCGGCAACACCTCCCCGGCCAGCGCCCCCGTGGCGGTCACCACCGGCACCAGCACGCCCCCGCCCGCAGCCGGCACCCCGCTCGGCGGCGACCCCCGCGAGGACAGCATCTACTTCGTGATGACCGCCCGGTTCGCCGACGGCGACGCCACCAACAACCGGGGCGGCAGCCAGCACGTCAAGTCGGGCAACGCGGCCAACGACGACCCGATGTTCCGCGGCGACTTCAAGGGTCTGATCGACAAGCTCGACTACGTCAAGGGGCTCGGCTTCTCCGCCCTCTGGATCACCCCGGTCGTGCTGAACCGGTCCGACTACGACTTCCACGGCTACCACGGCTGGGACTTCCAGCGGGTCGACCCGCGGCTGGAGAGCCCCGGCGCGAGCTACCAGGACCTGATCAACGCCGCGCACGTCAAGGGGATCAAGGTCTTCCAGGACGTGGTCTACAACCACAGCTCCCGCTGGGGCGCCAAGGGCCTGTTCACCCCCACGGTGTACGGCGCCCGCGACGAGCAGTGGAAGTGGATGTACAGCAAGCAGGAGCCGGGCCGCTCGTACGACCCCATGGTCGAGCACCCCGGCACCGACCCGGAGCTGACCCCGGCGCAGAACGCCCTCGCCAAGGGCCGCCCCTACAACGGCGACGTCTGGTCGACCACCGCACCGCCCGGCAACCAGTGCCCGCGCTGGGGCGCCCCGGCCGGCACCAGCCCCGAGGGCTTCCGCCTCTACGAGTGCCAGTGGCCGACCCCGACCAGCAAGCTCTTCCCGGCCGACCTGTACCACCAGTGCTGGATCGGCAACTGGGAGGGCGAGGACTCGCGTAGCTGCTGGCTGCACGAGGATCTGGCCGACTTCAACACCGAGAACGCCACCGTGCAGAAGTACCTGATCGACACGTACAACAAGTTCATCGACATGGGGGTCGACGGCTTCCGCATCGACACCGCCGTGCACATCCCCCGCGTCACCTGGAACCGGCGCTTCCTGCCGGCGATCCAGCAGCACGCGCTGGCCAGGCACGGCGAGAAGGGCCGGGACTTCTACGTCTTCGGTGAGGTCGCCGCGTTCGTCAACGACAAGTGGAACCGGGGCTCGGTGAACCACTCGGCGCAGTTCTTCACCTGGAAGGAGCGCAAGGAGTACAGCCCCGACAACGTGCGCGCGGCCATCGAGCAGTACGACCACGAGCAGCTGCTCGGCCCGAACGGGCAGCCGACCAGCGACAACGCGTTCCTGCGCGGGAACACCTACCACGCGCCGGACCACTCGAAGTTCTCCGGCATGAACGTCATCGACATGCGCATGCACATGAACTTCGGCGACGCGAACAACGCCTTCGGCAACGGCAGGGACTCCGACGACAGCTACAACGACGCGACCTACAACGTCGTGTACGTCGACAGCCACGACTACGGCCCGAACAAGTCGAACACCCGCTACACCGGGGGCACCGGCGCCTGGGCGGAGAACATGAGCCTCATGTGGACGTTCCGGGGTATCCCGACGCTCTACTACGGCTCGGAGATCGAGTTCCAGAAGGGCGCGAAGATCGACTGCGGGCCGACCTGCCCGCTGGCCACCACCGGGCGCGCCTACTACGGCGGTCACCTGGCGGGCACGGTCACCGCGGCGGGCTTCGGCCGGGTCGCCTCGGCCACCGGCCCCGTGGCCAGCACGCTGGACAAGCCGCTGGTCAAGCACGTGCAGCGGCTCAACCTGATCCGCCGGGCAGTGCCGGCCCTGCAGAAGGGGCAGTACTCGACCGAGGGGATCAGCGGCAACTCCATGGCGTACAAGCGGCGCTTCACCGCCGGCGGCGTGGACAGCTTCGCGCTGGTCACGGTCTCCGGGAGCGCGACGTTCACCGGCGTGCCCAACGGCCGCTACACCGACGCGGTCACCGGCGACGTCCGGACGGTCACCAACGGGACCCTGACGGCGACGGTCAGCGGACAGGGCAACCTGCGGGTGTACGTGCTGGACCTGCCGGGCAACCCGGCGCCGGGCAAGGTCGGCGACACCGGCCCCTACCTGCGGTGACGCCGGTGTCGGAGGCGGCCGGACCGGCCGCCTCCGCCACCACCGGCGGCCCGACCCGCACCCGGGTCGGACCGCCGCTCACGCCGCGACCACCGGCAACTGGAGTTCGGTGACGCCCTTCTCGGGCTCGTCCGGGCAGTAGTCCAGGTACAACTCGCGGGTGTACCCGTCGGCCCGCCAGCCGTTCGCCTCGATCCAGGTGGCGAGCACCTGGATGCTGCCCTCCACCTCGTCCATCGGCCCGTGGTGGATGATCGTCGCCGCGGTGGGCACCGCGGGCAGGTCGACGACGCCGAAGTCCCGGGCCGCCGAGGGGTCGGCGGCCACCGTCACCCCGGCGTGCACCACGACGGATTCGCCCTCCCCCGTCGCCTCGTACCAGGCCAGCCCCGGGCCGGAGGGCACGACGCCCGCCGCGCCGAGGCGCCGGAACAGCTCCGGGTAGAGCGGCTGGATCACCGTGGAGATGTCCGGCGTCTCGTAGCTGCGGGCCACCCCGGTCAGCTCCGCCACCCGGACCGCGGGCAGTTCCTTGAGTACGACGTCCTGGCTGGTCATCCGACCCTCCGTCTCGATCATGCGGAGCCTCGCCTCGACCCCGGCCAGGCGGGCGGTGTCGGCCGCCAGTTGAGCCTCCAGCTGGGACCGGCGCAGCCGCAGCATGCCGCGCAGTTCGGCGACCTCGACGGCGTCGTCGATGATCGCCCGCACCTGCCCGAGGGTGAGTCCCAGTTCCTTGAGGGCGATCACCCGGTTGAGCCGGCGGAGCTGCTCGGCCCGGTAGGACCGGTACCCGGTGTGCGGGTCCACTGCGGCCGGGCGGAGCAGCCCGATGCTGTCGTAGTGACGCAGCATGCGGACCGACACGCGGCCGAGCCTGGCGAAGTCTCCGATGGTGAACATGGCCCCTCACACGTTCGGCCCTGACACGGTGTCAGAGTCAACCAGGCGGGGGCGGGGGAACTTCGCCGCCCGGTCAGCGCGAGGCCGATGGGAACTCCTCGAAGTACGCCTCGACCCGCTCGGCGGTGGCCGGGCGGGCCAGCGCGAAGCCCTGCCCGTACCGGCAGCCGGCCCCCCGCGCGCCGTCGACCAGGCTCGCCGACTCCAACTCCTCGGCCACGATGTCCAGCCCCAGCCGGTCCCCCACGTTCACCACCACGTCGATCAGCGGGCGCTGCGGGTCCGCCGGGTCCACCAGCTGCGGGCCGACCTTGAGCAGGTCGATCGGCAACCGGCGGAGCTGCGCCAGCGAGGCGTGCTCGGCCCGGAAGTCGTCCAGCGCGGTGCGCACGCCCAGCGAGCGCAGCCCGGCCAGCCGGGCCACCACCGTCGGCAGCTCGGCGCCCACCCGGGGCTCCGCCACCTCGACCACCAGCCGGTCCGGCGACAACCCGTACGCGTCGAGCACGGCCGCCGTCCGCGGCACGAAGTCGGGGGAGGTCAGCTCCCGGACGGTCACGTTCACCGCCATCCAGAGCTGCCGGCTGCCCGCCGACCAGGCGGCGAGCTGCCGGCAGGCCCGGTCCAGCACCCAGCAGCCCAGCTCGCCCACGATGTCGAGGTCCTCGGCCACCGGCAGGAACTCGGCGGGAAGCACCGTGCCGAGCACCGGGCTGCGCCAGCGCAGCAGCGCCTCCGTGCCCACCGGCTGCCGGTCGGTCAGGTCGAGCACCGGCTGGTAGACGAGGTCGAACTCGCCTCGGGCGACCGCCCCGGGCAGCTCCCGTTCCAGGTCGAGCCGGCGGACGAGCTGCTCCTCCAGGTAGGCGTCGTACCACTCGACCCGGTCCCGGCCGAGCTGCACGGCCCGCCGCCGGGCCAGGTCCGCCTGGCGCAGCACGTCCTCCGGGCCGCCGTTGCCGATCTCGGCGAGCCCGATGCCGGCCCGCAGCCGCAGCAGCCCGCCCGCCGCGCGGTACGGCTCGGTGAGCGCGGCGAGCAGCCGGGTGCCCAGCGCGTACGCCAGCACCGGCCCGACCTCGGTCACCACGGCGAAGCCGGTGGCGGTGACGTCCGCGAGCAGGTCCCGGGGGCCGACCACCGCGCGGGCCCGGCGGAGCACCTCGGCCAGCACGTCCTCGCGGCCCTGGTGCCCGTCGGAGGCGGGGCCGGGTCCGTCGAGGTCGACGACGAGCAGCGCGCCGGCGGGGGCCGGCGCGTTCCGGAGGGCGGCGAGGGCCCGCAGCAGCGCCGGCCGGTCCACGGGCGCGCCGGACCGGTCCGGGTCCGCCGGGCGGTGCCCGACCGGCGGGTCGCCGGGGCCGGTCGGCTGCGCCGGATCGTGCGCCCGGAGCAGGTCGCGGAGCACCAACGGCGGGGCCAGCGCGAGCGCGAGCAGGACCGCGGTGAGGTCCGGCGGCCCGCCGTCGCGGAGCTGCCATCCGACGGCCGCCACGGCCGCGGCGGCCGGGACCACGGCCCGGGGCCACACCCTGGTCGGCGGGGCGGGCGGGTCGGGCTCCGGACGGGTCGCCCGCCGCGCCCCCGCCGCCGTCAGCAGCACCCCACCCACCAGCGGGGGTACGGACACCAGCGCCGCCCGCTCTGGTGCCGTGCCCGTCTGCAGGACGGCCAGCACCACCAGCCCGGACAGGGTGAGTGCCGCCCCGCCCCGGCAGCGGGCCGCGCCGGTCCGCCGCTGCGGCCCGGTCAGCACCATGAGCACGGCGAGCGCGAGGCCGCCCAGGACCACGGCAACGGCGAACCGCACCGGCGGGTCGAGGGCGTCGCGGGGCAGCAGCAGCCAGCCGGCGAGGACCAGCCCCAGGCCGGCGGCGGTCGCGTCGACGGCCCCACGGAGCCGGACCCGGGCGGACGGGCGGGGTCGCCGCGCCGCCGGAGGCAGACCCGCGACGAACAACGCGGCGGAGGCGGCGAGCCCCGACACGACGACGGCGGAGCGTCGGCCCGGTTCGGCGAGCGGGAGCACGGCGGCGGTGAGCCCCGCCGTCACGACCGCGGCGTCGAGCAGCACGGCGACGCGTCGGGGCGGCGCCGCGCGCCGGCGGGCGGCGCGGGACCGGGTGGGGACCGGTGCGGGGGTCGGCGGCGGGACGGCGATGAGCCGGGAGAGCCGCGCGCCGGCCAGGGCGCAGCTGGCCGCGCCGGCCAGCGCCACGACGGCCAGGGCGGGCACCCGACCGGCCGCGCCGGCGAGCAGAAGCAGCGCGACGGCGGCGAGGACGAGGGTGTCCGGCAGTGTGGGACGGGGGATGGACGCGCGTTGCGGGTACGCGAGGGGCACGGCGGTCGCCTTCGTGAGGGGGCACGGGCGGTGCGACGGTGCGGGGCTGCGGACCCGGGGTTGGTCCGCTGCCCATCAGTCGGCAACGAGCGGGCACGAAGTCGGTGACGCCGAGTCGACAGTGATCCCCGTCACTGACGCTCGGGTCCACCCCGGTGCCGCCCGGCGCGTACGGGGGCCGGCGGGGGTGGGATCATCGGGGGGTGAGCAGCTCCGACACCGTCCACTTCCGGCACAACCAGGCCATCCTGGCCGCCGCGATCGTCGCCTTCTTCGGCGCCCTGCCGGTGGCCGGCGCCCGGTGGTACCTGCTGCCGGTGCTGCTCGTCCCGCTCGCCGTCACGGTGTGGGCGTGGCGGGCCGGCACCGACGCGGACGCCCACGAGCTGCGCCTGCGGGCGCTGGTCGGGCAGCGCCGGATCAGCTGGGACCGGGTCGTCGAGCTGGCCGCTGACCCGCGCGGCCGGGCGGTCGCCCGGCTCGACGACGGCCAGCGCGTCACGCTGCCGGCCGTACGCGGCACCGACCTGCCCCGGCTGATCTCGGCCACCGGCCAGGCCCTGCCCGGCGCGACCGGCTGAGCACCGTCGCGCCGGCACCGCTCAGTAGCCGTCCACCACCGTGTTGATCAGCGGCTCGCCGGCGGCGAACCGGCGGACCTGGTCGCCGACCAGCCGGTACGCGCGCGGCAGCAGGCCGCGCACCGATCCGGCCACGTGCGGGGTGAGCAGCACGTTCGGCATCGCCCACAGCTCGTGGTCGGCGGGCAGCGGCTCGGGGTCGGTGACGTCCAGCGCGGCCGAGATCCGGCCGGTACGCAGCTCGGCGACCAGTGCCTGAGTCCGGGCCACCGGCCCACGGGCGGCGTTGACCAGCAGCGCGCCGTCCCGCATCGCGGCGAGGAACCTCTCGTCGACCAGCCCCCGGGTGTGCTCGGTCAGCGGCACCAGCAGCACCACCACGTCTGCCTCGGGAAGCAGCCCCGGCAGCTCCTCGACGCCGTGCACGCCCTGCTCCGGGCGGGCGGTCCGGGCCACCAGCGTGAAGCTCACCTCGAACGGGGCGAGCCGGTCCCGCACCGCCGTGCCGATGGAGCCCGCCCCGACGATCAGCACCCGCTTGCCGGTCAGCTCGTCGGTGGGGGCCACCTCGTCGTACGCCCAGTCGCGCCGGGCCTGCGCGCGGGCGAGGGCCGGGAAGCCGCGCAACTGGGACAGGATCGCCGCGACCACCCACTCGGCGGTGGACGGGTCGTGCACCCCCCGGGCGTCGCAGAGCGTCACGCCGGGCGGGACCCGGCCGGCCCACGCGTCCGCCCCGGCGGAGAGGAGCTGCACCACCGCCAGGTCGGGCAGCTCGCGCAGCAGCGCGGTGGCGTCCCCGCCGGCCAGGAAGGGGGGCACCCAGAACCGGACGCCGGCGGTGTCCGAGGGGAGCCGGGAGACGTCCTCGGCCACCTCGACCGTGACCTCCGGCGGCAGCTCACCGAGGAGTGTCCGGCCGGCCTGGTGCGGGATCCATACCTTCACGCCCGCCGACGATAGCCCCCGGCGGGGGTGCCCGCCGCGCGGGGCGGCCCCCGGCACCCGGACGGGCCCGCCCGACGCGGCTGAGGTGATCAGGGCGACGCTCCGGCGACCGCGTCGATTCTGGTCCGGAGGGGGTATAAGGGAGGACCGGAGTGCCGGTCGGCCTCCATCCGGCACGGACAGGTGGGTCAATGACCGACGGCTCCCGCGACGACACCCCGGAGCGGGCCGACCCGATCCCGGCGCTCCGCGATCCCGACCGGCTGCGTTCCCTCGCCGAGACCCGGCTGACCGCCGCCCCCGACGAGGCGTTCGACCGGTTCGCCCGGCTGGTCGGGGACCTGCTCGACGTGCCGGTCGCGCTGGTCTCCCTGGTCGACGCCGAACGTCAGTTCTTCCCCGGCGAGGTGGGCCTGGCCCGGCCGTGGGCCGCCCGGCGGCAGACCCCGCTGAGCCACTCGTTCTGCCAGCACGTCGTCGACCTCGGCACCCCGATGGTGCTGCCGGACGCCCGGCTCCACCCCGCCCTGCGGGACAACCTCGCCGTGCCCGAGCTGGGCGTGGTGGCGTACGCCGGGATGCCGCTGACCGACCTGGAGGGACACGTCCTCGGGTCGCTCTGCGCGATCGACGACAAGCCGCGCGACTGGACCGCCGAGCAGTTGCGGACGCTCGCCGACCTGGCCGCCGCCTGCTCCTCCGAGCTGCGGCTGCGGATCGCCCTGGAGGGCGCCGAGCAGGCCCGGCGGCGCGCGGAGGAGGCCAACGGGCGGCTGGAGCTGCTGGCCGGGCTGGCGGGAACCCTGGCCGGGACGCTCGACGTGGCCACCGCGCTGCGCCACCTGCGCGACACGATGGTGCCGCTGCTGGCCGACTGGTCGCTGGTGACCCTGGTCGGGCCCGACGGGGCGCCGCGCGACGTGACCGCCGCGCACCGCGACCCGGCCCGCGCCCCCGACGTCGCCCGCTTCGCCGAGCTGATGCGCACGGGGCTGAGCCCCGACTCGATCACCCGGGCGGTGCTGCGTACCGGGCGGCCCGTGCTGGGCAGCGCCGCCACCCTCGCCGACGTGCGGCGGGGCACGATCGGGCCGGAGATGCCGGAGATCGCCGCCCGCCTCGGCTTCTCGTCGCACCTCAGCGTGCCGATCACCGACGCCGGACGGGTGCTCGGCTGCATCACCCTGATCAACGGGCCCCAACGGCGGCACTTCGACGACAGCGACCTGCTCATCGCCGAGGACGTCGGCCGCCGGGCCGGACAGGCGATCGGCAACAGCCGGATGTACGGCGAACAGCGGCACGTCGCGCACGTCCTGCAACACAGCATGCTGCCGCGGCTGCCCGTCACCGACGACCTCGAACTGGCCGCCCGCTACCAGCCGGCGGCGGACCGGGTCGAGGTCGGCGGCGACTGGTACGACGCCTTCCGTCAGCCCGGCGGGGAGCTGATCGCGGCGATCGGCGACGTGGCCGGGCACGACATCGAGGCCGCCGCGACCATGGGACAGCTGCGCAACCTCGTCCGGGGCAACGCGTACGGCCGGCCCGACGCGGTCGACAAGCTGATGAGCCGCCTGGACGAGACGATTCGCGGGCTGCGCATCCCCGCCGCGGCCACCGCGACCCTGGTGCGGCTGCGCGCCGACGACGCCGGCGGCCAGCGGGTCACCTGGTGCAACGCGGGCCACCCCGCGCCGCTCGTGGTGCGGGCCGGCGGCACGGTGGAGGTGCTCGCCGGGACGCCGGAGCCGCTGCTCGGGCTGAACCGTCCGGTGCGGCGGACCAGCCGGCACGCCCACCTGGCCACCGGGGACACCCTGCTGCTCTACACCGACGGCCTCATCGAGCGGCGGGACCGGTCCATCGACGAGGGGATGACCGAGCTGGTCGCCCGGCTGGGCGGTACGGACCGGCTGCCGCTGGGCGAGTTCTGCGACCTGCTGTTGACCGCCGCGCCCCACCGGGAGGACGACGTCGCGCTGCTGGCCGTCCGGGCGATCTGACCGCCCCACCGAGTCGGTCCGATCCGTCGACCCCGGTGGGACGTTCCGGCGGGCTACCCTGGGCCGGGTGAGCGCCCGTCCCCCGTACCCCCGCACCCGCCGTCTCCGGACGGCCCTGGCGGCCTCGTGCGCGACGCTGCTGCTGGCGACCGCCGGTTGCAGCCTCGGCGAGCCGGAGCCCGACC
The DNA here is from genome assembly GCF_049841735.1 of Micromonospora sp. DT46. Taxonomy (NCBI): domain Bacteria; kingdom Bacillati; phylum Actinomycetota; class Actinomycetes; order Micromonosporales; family Micromonosporaceae; genus Micromonospora; species Micromonospora sp. DT46. The sequence continues at coordinate 149,749 of NZ_JBNCKW010000011.1, forward strand.
CGGCCGGTGAGCCGCCGACCTTCCCGACGCCGTCGGCGACGGCGAGCCCCGGCGGCGCCGGCCAGGAGGTCGTCACCACCGTGCTGGCCAAGGGCCTGCGGGTGCCGTGGGCGATCGCCTTCCTGCCCGACGGCGCCGCGCTGGTCACCGAGCGCGACAGCGGCCGGATCCTGCGGGTCGGCCCCGAGTCGGGGCCCGACGGGCTGAAGGTCACCCCGGTGCAGACCATCGCAGACGTGGCGGCGTCCGGCGAGGGCGGGCTGATGGGCATCGCCGTCTCGCCCGACTACCAGCGCGACAAGTCGGTCTTCGTCTACTACACGACCGAGCGGGACAACCGGATCGCCCGGCTGGAGCTGGGCGGCACGCCGGCCCCGATCCTCACCGGCATCCCCAAGGCCGGCATCCACAACGGTGGCGGCCTGGCCTTCGGCCCGGACGGCCTGCTCTACGCGAGCACCGGCGACGCCGGCGACCGGCCGCAGGCGCAGGACGTCAAGCGCCTCGGCGGCAAGATCCTGCGGATCACGAAGGACGGCAAGCCGGCGCCCGGCAACCCGTTCCCGAACTCCCCCGTGTGGTCGCTGGGCCACCGCAACGTCCAGGGCATCGCCTGGGACGCCGGCAAGCGGATGTACGCCGTGGAGTTCGGCCAGAACACCTGGGACGAGATCAACCAGGTCACCAAGGGGCGCAACTACGGGTGGCCGACGGTCGAGGGGCGCGGCGACGACAAGCGCTTCGTCAACCCCATCGCCCAGTGGCCGACGTCGGACGCGTCCTGCTCCGGGCTCACCGCCGTGGACCGGCTGCTCGTCACCGCGTGCCTGCGCGGCAAGCGACTCTGGCTGGTCGAGCTGACCGACACCGGCACCGTGCTCGGCCAGCCGCGCGAGCTGCTGACCGACCGCTTCGGGCGGCTGCGTGCCGTGGCCGCCGCTCCCGACGGCTCGATCTGGGTGAGCACCTCCAACCACGACGGGCGGGGCCAGCCGCAACCCGAGGACGACCGGCTGCTGCGGCTGGTCTTCGCGGGCGGCGGGGCCGGCCGGAGCTGACGCACCGGCTCGTCCGGGTTTCCCAAGATCCTTCAGTGGGCAGGTCAGAATCTCACCATGGACGGCCAGGAGAACGAACAGCACGCGAACCGGGGCGAGGACGCCCCGGCGACCGGTCCTGCCCCGCGCCCGCTCCGGCGGGGTGGCGCCGACCGGACCGGCCGGCGCGCCCTCCGCGCGACCGGGTGGACCCTGGCGGTCCTCGTCGTAGCCCTGGTCGGCGTGGTGATCGGCGTGCTCGCCGGTGGCCGCGTCAGCACGGACATCGGCCCGTTCCAGGCCGACCTCACGGTCGCGCCGGCGCTGGGCGGCGGCACCACCGTCGACATCCCGCCGCTGGGCGCACTGCTGCTCGACAGCCACGACGGGCCGACCCACCTGACGGTGGAGCTGGGCGCGCTGGACCAGAGCCGCACGGAGGCGCTGCTCGACGATCCGGCGAGCATCAACCGGGCCAGCCAGTCGGCCGTCGACGACGTCCGCGAGGGCGTGCTGCGCCTCGGCCTGCGGACGCTCGCCTCGGCGGTGCTGGTCACCCTGCTGCTGGCGCTGCTGCTCTTCCGCGACACCCGCCGGGCGGCCTGGGCGGGCGGGCTGGCGCTGGTGATCACCGCCAGCAGCCTCGGCACCGCCGCGGCCACCATCCGGCCGGAGTCGATCGAGGAGCCGCGCTACGAGGGGCTGCTGGTCAACGCCCCCGCGATCGTCGGTGACGCCCGACGGATCGCGAACGACTACACCCGGTACGCCGAGCAGCTCCAGCGCATCGTCGGCAACGTCAGCCAGCTCTACACCACCGTGTCGTCGCTGCCGGTCTACGAGCCCGCCCCCGGCACGACCCGCGTACTGCACGTCTCCGACATGCACCTCAACCCGACCGGCTGGCAGCTCATCCGCACCGTCGTCGAGCAGTTCGGCATCGACGTGGTGATCGACACCGGGGACATCACCGACTGGGGCTCCGAGCCGGAGGCCTCGTACGTCGGCTCGATCGGCCTGCTCAGGAAGCCGTACGTCTACATCCGGGGCAACCACGACTCGGGGCGGACCGCGGCGGCCGTGGCCCGCCAGCCGAACGCGATCGTGCTGAGCAACACGACCACCACGGTCGCGGGGCTGACCATCGCCGGCATCGGCGACCCGCGCTTCACCCCCGACAAGAACACCTCGCCGGCGGGCAGCGGTCTCACCCAGCAGACCGCGGACCAGCTCATCGGCGTCGGCGACCAGCTCGCGGCCACGGTAGGCAGCTCGCCGCGCCCGGTGAACATCGCGCTGGTGCACGACCCGGCCTCCGCCGGTCCCCTGTCGGGCGCGTGCCCGCTGGTGCTCGCCGGGCACACCCACGACCGGCAGGTCTCGAAGCTGCCCGAGGTGCCCGGGAAGGAACCCACCCAGCTGATGGTGCAGGGGTCCACGGGCGGTGCCGGCCTGCGCGGCCTGGAGGGCGAGAAGCCCACCCCGTTGTCGATGACGGTGCTCTACTTCGACAAGGACAAGCTGCTCCAGGCGTACGACGACATCACCGTCGGCGGCACGGGGCAGGCGCAGGTGAACCTGGAGCGGCACGTCGTGGAGGACCCGAAGGCCGGTGCTCCCGTCCCCGCCACCCCCACCCCGACCCGCTGATCGCCGCCGCGTCGACCCGGCACGCCCCGAACGCCGCGCGTGTGATCGCGCCCCGCCTGACCGCCGCGCCTCCGACTGCCCTGCCCTGCCCTGCCCCTGATCGCCCGGCCTTGGTCCCCGAGTCGTCGCGCACGCCGAGGTGGCCGCGGTCGTGATGCTGGCCATCGACGGCATCGAGCGGTCGTTCCTGGCCGTCACCACGCCGCCGTCCGCCACCTGCGGCCGTCACCGCGCCGCCGTCCGCCACCTGCGGCCGTCACCTTCAGTAAGCGACCTCGTTCGGTGCCGACCACGCCCTCGGACGCTTTGCTCTGCAGCCACGGATGCACCAGTGACTGACAGCAACGATCCGCTGTCGGCATTCGCCGGGCGCGTTTTGCGCCGTAGCTGGTCAGAGGCATGGTGCATCCGCGGCTGCAGAGCAAAGGGCGCAAGCGGCACTGCCGCACCTCTCGCTTGCCGTCACACCCCGTCACACAGGGCCTAAATTACTGTCGGTAATCAGCCCCGCGATCGTCGGCTGGCCCTGCGCCGGATGACCGTAGGAGGCCTTGACGCTGCTCGGCGATGGCTCGAGCGTCTCGCAGCACAAGGCTGGGGACCGGGTCCCGGCCGCCCTCCTGCACCCACGCCGCAGGCCCGCCCAGCCGCCGCCGTCCACCCGCAACCGCGCCCGCCCGCGCGGCGGGATGACGGGCCGCGACAGGCTCCTGCGGGTCAGCGCAGGGTCAGCGCAGGGACAGGGCCGCGAGGGCGGCGTTGACGATGCTGCCGGGCAGCAGATCGTGCAGGTCGTACAGCTCGTGGACGCTGCCGGACTGGCCGAACTCGTCCACGCCCAGCGGCACCGCCGGGGCGGCGAGCGCCGAGCCGAGCCAGGCCATGGCGTGCGAAGCGGCGTCGTGCACCGTCACCACCGGCACCCGGTCGGCGAACGCCGAACGCAGCGCGCCCGGCACGCTCGGCACGGTGGCCGTGCGCACGCCCTGGCGCAGGGTGCGCTGCCAGGCCCGGTAGAGCCGGTCCAGCGAGGTGACGTCGACGACGTGCGCGGCGATGCCCTCCTCGGCCAGTTCCGCCGCCGCGGCGAGCACCTCGGGCAGCACCGCGCCGGAGGCGGCGAGCTGCACCACCGGGGCGTCGGCCAGGTGCGGGTACGCCTCGTGGGCGTCCACCAGCCGGTACGCCCCGGCGACCGCCTGCCGGCGCAGCACCGCGTCGCCGAGCCGGGCCCGCGCCGCCTCGAAGGGCGCCTGGTCGATCGGGCGGGTGCTGAGCCGGAAGTAGTACGCCCCGTCCTCGGCCGGAGCGGCGGTCGCCGACGGGGCGGCCCCGCCGGCGATCTGGCCCAGCGCGTCGCAGAGCAGCCAGTCCAGGGTGGCCGCGTACGCGGGTTCGAGGAACGTCACCCCGGGCAGCTCCAGGCCCACCGAGGCGGTGATGGTCGACTGGTGGGCGCCGCCCTCCGGGGCGAGCGTGATGCCCGACGGGGTGCCGGCGACCACGAACCGGGAGCCGGAGTAGGTGCCGTAGAGGAACGCGTCCAGGCCGCGCAGCACGAACGGGTCGTAGACCGTGCCGACCGGCAGCAGCGGTTGCGCCGACAGGTCCCACGACAGGCCGAGCTGCCCGAGCAGCAGGAACAGGTTCATCTCCGAGATGCCCAGCTCGATGTGCTGCCCGGCGGGGCTCTCCGTCCAGCGCAGCATCCGGTCCTCGGTCCAGGAGCGCTGCTCGGTCGGGGCGAAGACGCCGGTCTTGTTGATGAACCCGGCCAGGTTGGTGGAGGTCGCCACGTCCGGCGCGGTGGTGACCAGGTAGCGGCCCACCTCCGGGTTGCGGGCCAGCTCGACCAGCACCCGGCCGAAGACCTCCTGCGTCGAGATCGGCTTGTTCGCGCGTACCCGCGTCGTTTCCGGGACGGTGACGCCCAGCGCCCGCTCGCGGGGCGCGCGGGACAGCGCCTCCCGGCGCGCGCCGGCCCGGATGCCGGCCTCCGACGCCGGGTCCAGGCGGTCCCACTCGGTCTCGCGCGTCAGCCCGTGCGCGGCGCGCAGCGCGTCGACCTGCTCGGCGGTGAGCAGCGCCGAGTGGTTGCGCGGATTGCCGGCGATCGGCAGACCCCAACCCTTCACGGTGTACGCGAAGACCACGCTGGGCCGGTCGGTGACCGCGTCGCACTGGGCGTACGCGTCGAGCATCGCCGCCATGTCGTGCCCGCCCAGGTCGGTGACGAGCGGCCCCAGCTCGTCGTCGCCGACGTCGGCGATGAACGCCTCGATGCCGTCGGGTGCGCCGTCGAGGAACTGCTTGCGCAGCGCCGCACCGGTGAGCCCGAACAGCGACTGGTACTGCTCGTTGGGCATCGCGTCGATCCAGTCGCGCAGCGCCTCGCCGCCCGGCCGGGCGTACGCCTCGGCGAGCCGACGGCCGTACTTGACCTCCACCACGTGCCAGCCGGCAGCCTCGAACTGACCCCGCCACTGGTTGATCCGCACCCCGGGCACCACCCGGTCCAGCGACTGCCGGTTGAAGTCGACCAGCCACGTCACGTTGCCCAGGCCGGTGGTGGCCGGGTCGGCGACGGCCTCCCAGATGTTGCCCTCGTCCAGCTCGGCGTCGCCGATCAGCGCGACGAACCGGGAGTGCGGGCGGGCGCCGAAGTGCGCGTCGACGTAGCGCCGGGTCGCGGCGGCGAAGAGCGGCGCCGCCGCGCCGAGCCCGACGGAGCCGGTGGAGAAGTCGACCTCGTCCGGGTCCTTCGTCCGCGACGGGTACGACTGGAGCCCGCCCCGGGCGCGCAGCCTCGTCAGGTAGGAGCGGTCGAGGTTGCCCAGCAGGTACTGGATGGCGTGGAAGACCGGCGAGGCGTGCGGCTTGACCGCCACCCGGTCCTCGGCGTCCAGGTGCGCGAACCACAGCGCCGTCATGGCGGTGACCAGCGAGGCGCTGGACGCCTGGTGCCCGCCGACCTTCACCCCGTCGCCGGTGTCCCGGTCGTGGTTGGCCGCGTCCACGATCCGGGTCGCGAGCCAGAGCACCCGCTGCTGGATCTCGTCGAGGACGTCGAGGTCGGTACGGTTCACGGTCGACTCCAGGGGTCCGGCAGTCACCGTTGACGGCCGGTCGGGGGCGGGCGGGCTGCGCGGCGTGCACAGCCGCCGCGCACGACGGACGCACGCGGCGGCTCAGGTGTAGGGAAGGGCACCTTCCTATACGGAAAACGTCAGGAAGGTGCCCTTCCTTTCAGGTCAGGCGGAGAGGCGCTCCAGGATCAGCTCGCGGACGGTCTTGGCGTCGGCCTGGCCACGGGTGGTCTTCATGACCGCGCCGACCAGGGCTCCCGCCGCGGCGACCTTGCCGCTGCGGATCTTGTCGGCGATGTCGGGGTTGGCGGCGATCGCCTCGTCCACGGCGGCGGTGAGCGCGCCCGTGTCGGAGACGACCTCCAGGCCCCGGTTGGTCATGATCTGCGTCGGCGAGCCCTCGCCGGCCACCACGCCCTCCAGCACGGTACGGGCCAGCTTGTCGTTGAGCTTGCCGGCGTCGACCAGGCCCTGGAGCTCGGCGACCTGCGCCGGGGTGGCCCCGATGTCGGCCAGCTCCACGCCGGTCTCGTTGGCCCGCCGGGACAGCTCGCCCAGCCACCACTTGCGGGCGGCGGCCGGGGTGGCGCCCGCGGCGACCGTGGCCTCGATCAGCTCGACGGCACCGGCGTTGAGCACCGACTGCATGTCCGCGTCGGAGAGGCCCCACTGCTCCTGGAGCCGCCGGCGGTGCAGCCGGGGCAGCTCGGGCAGGGCGGCCTTCAGCTCGGCGACCCAGGCGGTGTCCGGCGCCAGCGGCACCAGGTCGGGCTCCGGGAAGTACCGGTAGTCGGTCGCGGTCTCCTTGGACCGGCCCGGCGTGGTGTCGCCCGTGTCCTCGTGGAAGTGCCGGGTCTCCTGGGTGATCCGGCCGCCCGCGTCGAGCACGGACGCCTGCCGGATGATCTCCGAGCGGACCGCCCGCTCGACCGACCGCAGCGAGTTGACGTTCTTGGTCTCCGTGCGGGTGCCCCACTCCTCGCCGGGCAGGTTGAGGGAGGTGTTCACGTCGCAGCGCAGCGACCCCTCCTCCATCCGCACGTCGGAGACGCCCAGCGAGCGGAGCACGTCGCGCAGCTCGGTGACGTACGCGCGGGCCACCTCGGGGGCGAGCGCACCGGTGCCGGGGACCGGCTTGGTGACGATCTCCACCAGCGGGATGCCGGCCCGGTTGTAGTCGACCAGCGACTCGGTGGCGCCGTGGATGCGACCGGTGGCGCCGCCGACGTGCAGCGTCTTGCCGGTGTCCTCCTCCAGGTGCACCCGCTCGATGCCGATGCGCACCAGCTCGCCGTTGACCTCGACGTCCAGGTAGCCCTCGAAGCACAGCGGCTCGTCGTACTGGCTGATCTGGAAGTCCTTCGGCATGTCCGGGTAGAAGTAGTTCTTCCGGGCGAAGCGGCACCACTCGGCGATCGAGCAGTTCAGCGCCAGGCCGATCCGGATGGTCGCCTCGATGGCGGCCCGGTTGGCGACCGGCAGGGAGCCGGGCAGGCCCAGGCAGACCGGGCAGACCCGGGTGTTCGGCTCGCCACCGAAGTCCGTCGGGCAGCCGCAGAACATCTTGGTGTTCGTGCCCAGCTCGACGTGGGTCTCCAGGCCGATCACCGGTTCGTAGCGCGCGACGACCTCGTCGTACGCGGGCAGTGTCGTCGTCATCTGAGCTCCTGCCTCACAGTGCCGGTGGGGTGAAGGTGCCGACGGCGCTCTCAAGCGCGGCGGCGACCCGGTACATGCGGTCGTCGGCCATCGTCGGGGCCATGATCTGGAAACCGACCGGCAGCCCGTCGGAGAGCCCGCACGGCACCGAGATGCCCGGCCCGCCGTACAGGTTCGTCGGGATCGTGAACAGGTCGGCCAGGTACATCTGGTACGGGTCGGCGGTGCGCGCCCCGAGCGGGAACGCCACGAACGGGGTGGTCGGCGAGATCAGCGCGTCGACCCGCTCGAACGCCGCGGTGAAGTCCCGCGTGATGAGGGTGCGGACCTTCTGCGCCTGCCCGTAGTAGGCGTCGTAGTAGCCCGACGAGAGCGCGTACGTGCCGATCATGATGCGGCGCTTGACCTCGGCGCCGAAGCCGGCCTCCCGGGTCAGCGACATGACCTCCTCCAGCGACCGGTTGCCGTCGTCGCCGACCCGCAGGCCGAAGCGGACGCCGTCGAACCGGGCCAGGTTGGAGGAGGCCTCGCTCGGGGCGATCAGGTAGTACGCCGGCAGCGCGTAGCGGAAGTGGGGGCAGGACACCTCGACGATCTCGGCGCCCAGCTTGGCCAGCGCGTCGACCGACTCGCGGAACGCCGCCAGCACGCCCGGCTCGGCGCCCTCGGCGGCGAACTCGGTGACGATGCCGAGCTTCACGCCCGTCAGGTCGCCGGTCGCGCCGAGCCTGGCGGCGGCCACCACGTCCGGCACGGGCTGCGGGATCGAGGTGGAGTCGCGCGGGTCGTGCCCGCCGATCACCTCGTGCAGCAGCGCGGCGTCCAGCACCGTACGGGCGCAGGGGCCGGGGGTGTCCAGGGAGGACGAGAACGCCACCAGGCCGTAGCGGGAGGTGCCGCCGTAGGTGGGCTTCGCGCCGACGGTGCCGGTGACCGCGCCGGGCTGGCGGATCGAGCCGCCGGTGTCGGAGCCGATCGCCAGCGGCGCCTCGTACGCGGCCAGCGCCGCGGAGCTGCCGCCGCCCGAGCCGCCCGGGATGCGGCTCAGGTCCCACGGGTTGTGCGTCGGCCCGTACGCCGAGTATTCCGTGGAGGAGCCCATCGCGAACTCGTCCATGTTGGTCTTGCCGAGCATCACCGTGCCGGCGGCGCGCAGCCGCTGCACGATCGTCGAGTCGTACGGCGGGCGCCAGCCCTCCAGGATCTTCGACCCGACGGTGGTCGGCACGCCCTTGGTGGTCAGCACGTCCTTGACGGCGACCGGCACGCCGGCCAGCGGGCCCAGCTCCTCGCCGGCGGCGCGGCGGGCGTCGACCTCGGCGGCGGCGGCGAGCGCGCCCTCGGAGTCGACGTGCAGGAACGCGTTCACCCGGTCGTCGACGGCGGCGATCCGGTCCAGGTGCGCCCGGGTCACCTCGACGGCGGAGGCCTCACCGGCGGCGACGAGCCCGGCGATCTCCGTCGCGGTCAGTCTGATCAGATCGCTCATGACGCCACATCCTCGTCCAGGATCCGCGGTACGCGGAACCGCTGCTCCTCGGCGTCGGGCGCACCCGACAGCGCCTCCTGCGGGGTCAACCCGGGCACCACGACGTCGTCGCGCAGGACGTTGGTCAGCGGCACCGAGTGCGACGTCGGCGGGATGTCCGCCGCGGTGACCTCGCCGACCTGCGCGACCGCCTGGAGGATCACGTCGAGCTGGCCGGCGAAGGTGTCCAGCTCCTCCTCCGAGACGGCTAGCCGCGACAGTCGCGCCAGGTGCGCGACCTCCTCGCGGGAGATGGCGGCCATCGGTGCCCCCTTCGTGACGGTGCTGCGGGTCGGACCGGGTGTCGGCCGCGCGGCCGAGATGCGTGACGCGCGGTGACCGGAGCGAGTCTATTGTTCCGCCCCGACGGCGCGTCCCCGACTCCCCCTCCGGCGCGGCGGGGCGCCTCCAACTCCCCTCCGAGCCCGCGCCACCGGACCGCCGGCCGGGACACGGCGCGACCGGCGCGGCGGGGCGTCGTGTGCCGACGGCCGCGCCGCGCGGGGCGGGGTGGCTCAGCGGGCGTGCCGACGGGGGATCTCCGCGTCGGGGCTGGGCGTCGGGCGGACCGGCCGGTAGCGGGCCAGCCAGCCGACCAGCTCCTCGGCCGGCATCGGGCGGGCGTAGAACCAGCCCTGTGCCGCGTCGCAGCCCGCCGCGTGCAGCATGCGCCAGGTGCGCTCGTCCTCGACGCCCTCGGCGACCACTCGCAGCCCGAGCGCCTTCGCCAGCTCGATCGTCGACTTGACGATCGCCGCGTCGTCGGCGTCCTCGGCCATCCCCAGCACGAAGGAGCGGTCCACCTTTACCTCGGACAGCGGCAGCCGCCGCAGGTGCTGGAGGGAGGAGTAGCCGGTGCCGAAGTCGTCCAACGAGATGCCCACGCCGATCCGGTGCAGCCGGGTGATGGTGGCCAGCACCCGACGCGGGTCGGCCATCAGGGCGCCCTCGGTGATCTCCAGTTGCAGCCGCTGCGGCGGCACGCCGTAGCGGGCGAGCCGGTCGGCGATCTGGTCGGCGATCTCCCCGGTGTGCAGGTCCCGCACGCTGACGTTGAGCGCCGCCGGCAGGCCCATTCCGGCGGCCGACCACTTGGCGAGCTGTTCCACCACGTCGTCCACCACCCGGCGGGTGAGCAGCCGCATCACCGCGCTCTGCTCGGCGACCCGGATCAGCTCCTCCGGGTCCACCATCCCCCGGCGGGGGTGCCGCCAGCGCAGCAGCGCCTCCACGCCGACCACCTCGCCGGTCGCGATGGCGACCTGCGGCTGGTAGTACATGGTGATCTCGCCCGCGTCGACGGCCGCAGCGGTGTCCGCGTCCCGCCGGCCGGCCGCGCCGTGCCGGGCACCGCGCCGGCCCGTCGGGGCCAGGTCGCCGCCGCGATCCCCCGCGCCGTCGTCGACGGGCGGCCCCTGCCGGCGTACGACCGCGGCGCCCTGCCCGCCGGGGTGCCCGGCGCCGTTGCGGCGGCCGGGACCGTCGCCCCGGTCGGGGCCGGTCTCCCCCGCCGCCATCGTCCGGCGGCGGATCGGGTCCGCGGCGGTCACGATCCGGTTGATCAGCTCGTCGCCGGGCGGCGGACCGGGCCGCTTCCGGCGGCGGCGCAGCCGCCAGCGGCCGGAGCCAGGCGTGAGGCCGGAGCCAGGCGTGAGGCCGGAGCCAGGCGTGAGGCCGGAGCCGGACGTCAGGCCGGAGCTGGGCGTGAGGCCGGCGACGTCGGCCGGGAGTTCGGCCCCGTCCCCGCCCCGCGCGCCGCCGGCCCGCCCGTCACCCGGCAGCCGGCCGCCCGGCGTCGGTCCCGCCGGGACGGCCACCGCCCCGTCGCCGCCCGGGGCGCCGGCACCGTCCCCGGCGGGCGGGGCGGTCTCGGGACGGCCCGCCTCGAGCACCCGGCGCAGGTCCGCGAGCAGGCCGAGCCGCTCGGCGGAGTTGTGGTCGGACTCGGCCGCGTAGACCGCCACGGTGTCGTTGCGGTGCTTGGCGTCGTACATCGCCACGTCGGCGTGGCGCATCAGGGTCGCGAAGTCCTCGCCGTGCTCCGGGAAGAGCGCGACGCCGATCGAGCCGCCCACGTCGAGCGGCAACCCGTCCAGCGACACCGGCTCGGCCAGCGCCCGCACCACCCGGCCGGCGAGCTCCCGGGCCTCGTCGACGTCGGCCAGGCCGGTCATCACGATGGCGAACTCGTCCCCGCCCAGCCGGGCGACCATGCCCTCGCCGACCACGTCGGTCAGCCGCGCGCTCACCTCGACCAGCAGCCGGTCCCCCACCGCGTGCCCGAGCGCGTCGTTGACGTTCTTGAACCGGTCGAGGTCGATCAGGAGCAGGGCCAGCCGGGCGGCGGGCTCGCCGCGGGCCGCCCGTTCGGAGTGCACGTGCACCTGCTCGCCGACCTCGGCCAGCAACGCCTTGCGGTTGGGCAGGCCGGTGAGCGGGTCCAGCGAGGCGAGCTGCTGCTGCTCGACGCTGAGCCGGGCCATCCGGTAGACGGCGAACAGCGGCACCAGCACCAGCGGGATCAGCGCCGCGCTGACCCGCGCCGCCGCGACCAGCACCGGAGCGAGCAGCAGCAACGAGCCGGTGGAGAGCAGCTCGAAGCCCAGCCCCTGCCGCAGGCTGGGCCACCACCGGTCGCCGAAGCGCAGCCGGACGGCCGTGCTGACCAGCGCGTAGTTGACGGCGAACCAGGCCACCGTCGCGCCGCCCACCGCCAGCACGTCCGTGCCGCGCAGCCGGCCGCCGTCGAAGATGCTGCCGGGCCCCAGCCAGGTGACCGCGTACGCGGCGCCCAGCGCTGCCGCGTACTGGGCGGCGTTGAAGGCGGTCCGCCACGGGGCGTGGCCCATCCGCCAGCCGGAGACGACGACGGCCACCGCCTGCACCAGGACCGCCGGGCCGAACCCCCAGCCGAGCAGGATGGCGAAGGTGAAGCAGGTGGACGGGAAGACCGCGGAGGTCTGCCGGCGCCCGGGCGGGACGAACGGGCGCGCGTCGCAGCCGACGGCCAGGGCCGCCATCACCCAGAACGCCACCGGCAGTCGCGGCAGTTCGGCCGAGAGGTCGAGCAGCGGGCGTACGCAGAGCACCGCCGCCAGCGCGGCCACCGACCAGACGAAGGCGAAGAACGGGCGTGCCCGGCCAGGCGGAACGGAGTTTCGCGAGTCCGCGGACTCCATCACACCTCCCGAGGGCTCTGTCCACGGGCGTGACCGGTCGCACGCCGTGCCACCAATGAAACGCCCTCCGTGTCTCAATGCCCGGCACGACAGTCGCGAATCGGTCGTAGTCGTAATTAAGTTGGTATCTCGACCGGGCGCCTCCCGCCGTCGCGGCCCGGTCGGTCGCCCCGTCCTGCCTGCCCCGCCGGGGCGGTGGCCGCCTCCGCCCGGTCGTCACTCCTCGGTGCGGGCGACCTCCCGGGCGGCCTCCGGGCCGGCGTCGAGCAGCACCCGGAAGCCGTCCTCGTCCAGCACCGGCACCTTCAGGCTGGCCGCCTTGTCGGCCTTCGAGCCGGGATTCTCACCCACCACGACGAAGGACGTCTTCTTGGAGACGGACCCGCTCACCTTGCCGCCCCGGCTCTGGATCGCCTCGGACGCCTGGTCGCGGCTGAACCCGGGCAGCGTGCCGGTCACCACGACCGTGAGCCCCTCCAGGGGACGCGGCCCCTCGTCGACCGCCTCCTCCGCCATCCGTACGCCGGCCTCGCGCCACTTGCGGACCAGCTCGCGGTGCCAGTCGACGGCGAACCACTCCCGGATGCTCGCCGCGATCGTCGGCCCGACGCCGTCGACAGAGGAGAGCTCCTCCTCGCCGGCCCGGTCGATCGCCTCGATGGAGCGGAAGTGCCGGGCGAGCGCCTGCGCGGCGGTGGGGCCGACGTGCCGGATGGACAGGCCCACCAGCACCCGCCACAGGTCGCGTTCCCTGGCCACGGCCAGGTTGTCCAGCAGCTTGACGGCGTTGCTGCCGAGCGTGCCGTCCTTGTTGACGAAGAAGGGCGAGCGCGCGAGCTGCTTCTCGTCCAACGAGAACAGGTCGCCCTCGTCGGTGATGACCTCCGCGTCGAGCAGTGCTGCCGCGCCCTTGTGGCCGAGCGCCTCGATGTCGAACACCTTGCGGCCGGCGAGGTGGTAGACCCGCTCGCGCAGCTGACCGGGGCAGGTGCGCGAGTTGGGGCAGCGGATGTCGACGTCCGCCTCCTTCGCCGGGGCGAGCGGCGTGCCGCAGGCCGGGCAGGTGGTCGGCATGACGAACGGCCGGGCGTCGGCGGGACGCAGGTCGACCACCGGGCCGAGCACCTCGGGGATCACGTCGCCGGCCTTGCGCAGCACCACGATGTCGCCGATCAGGACGCCCTTGCGTTCGACCTCCCGGGCGTTGTGCAGGGTGGCGTAGGCGACGGTGGAGCCGGCCACCTTGACCGGTTGGAGGACGGCGCGCGGCGTGACCCGGCCGGTGCGTCCGACCTCGACGTCGATGTCGAGCAGCTTCGTGTTCACCTCCTCCGGCGGATATTTGAAGGCGATCGCCCAGCGCGGCGCCCGGCTGGTCGAGCCGAGCCGACCCTGGATGGAGACCGGGTCGACCTTGACCACCACGCCGTCGATCTCGTGCTCGACGTCGTGCCGGTGCTCGGCGTAGTGGGCGATGTATTCCGCGACACCGGCCAGGTCGGGCACCACCCGCCAGCGGTCACTGGTCGGCAGCCCCCACGCCTTCAACGCCGCGTAGGACTCGGACTGCGTGACCGGCTGGAAGCCACGGCGGGCGCCGATGCCGTGCACCACCAGGCGCAGCGGCCGGGAGGCGGTGACCCGCGGGTCCTTCTGGCGCAGGCTGCCGGCGGCGGCGTTGCGCGGGTTGGCGAACGGCGGCTTGCCCTGCTCGACCAGGCCGGCGTTGAGGTCGGCGAAGGCCGCCACCGGGAAGTAGATCTCGCCCCGGACCTCGACGAACTCGGGCACGTCGCCGAACTCGGCCGACGTGGCGAGCTGGCCCGGCACGTCGCGGATGCTGCGCACGTTGGCGGTGACGTCCTCGCCGGTGCGGCCGTCGCCCCGGGTCGCCGCCCGGACCAGTCGCCCGCGCTCGTAGGTGAGGTTGATGGCGAGCCCGTCGACCTTCAGCTCGCACAGGTAGGGAACCGACCCGCCCGCGTCGCGCTCGACCCGCTCGGCCCAGGCCGCCAGCTCCTCGTCGGCGAAGGCGTTGTCGAGCGAGAGCATCCGCTCGGCGTGGGCGACGGGGGTGAAGTCGGTGGAGAAGGTGCCGCCGACCCGCTGCGTCGGCGACTCGGGGGTGCGTAGCGCCGGGAACTGCTCCTCCAGCGCCTCCAGCTCCCGCAGTTGCCGGTCGAACTCGGCGTCGGGGATGGTCGGCGCGTCCAGCACGTAGTAGCGGTACTGGTGCTCCGTCAGCTCCTGGCTGAGCGTGGCGTGCCGTTCCCGGGCGTCGGGGGTCGGTTCGGCGCCGGCCGCCGCCTCCTGTGCCGGAGTGACCTGCTGGGCAATGGTTTCCTCGGACACCGTGCGACCTCCCGTGATTCCGCTACCTCGGCACCGTATCGGTCCGGTGGGACAATCCGCCGGCCACCCGTCGCGCCCGATCGGCGCGGGGGCCCCGGCCGTGCGAGGATCGCCGGACGGCGGGGCCGCGGGGGCGGATCCGCTCCGCCGTCGAACCCGCGGCGTCCGCGCCGCGCCCACTGACCAGGCGGGGGTACGGATGCCGGAATGGCTGCTCTGGGCGGCGGTGATCGTGCTGGCCGTGGCCGCCGGCTGGGCGTGGAACGATCGGCGGCGGGGCGGCCGTGACGCCGCTCCGCGTCCGCCCCGTCGACCGGGCACCCGGCCCGGCCGCCGGAGACCGTCGGGCGGTCCCGGCCGGTCCACCGCGCCGCCCCGACCGCGTACCGCCGAGCGGTCTCCCGCCGGAGCGCCGCGTCCCGGCGAGATCTGGTGGGCCGACGTGCCGTACGCCGACGGCACCGGCTCGAAGGTGCGGCCCTGCCTGGTGCTGCGGACCGACGACGGGGGCGCCGACGTCCTGAAGATCACCAGTCAGGACAAGAGCGCCCGCGACGACCACATCCGCATCCCGACCCGCGAGTGGGACCCCGACGCCGACCACGACAGCTTCGTCGACCTGGCCGAGCCGGCGCACGTCCCGCTCGCCGACTTCTCCCGCCGTGCCGGCGACTGCGACCCCGTCCTGTGGCGTCGCATCCGCCGCCTCCCCCACCTGCCGGGCGCCTGACCCGCACCGAACGGGCGACCGTGCCGGGCGCCTGACCCGCGCCGAACGGGCGACCGTGCCGGGCGCCTGACCCGCGTTGCAGCGTGGCCGCCGGCGACGGTGACGGCCCGCTATCCCGGGCCGACCGTGCCGCCCGCCCGCCAGCCCGGGAAGCTTCGCGGGTCAGTCCCAGGCGCGGGCCAGGGTGGTGAGCTGGTCGGCGTACTCGATGCGGGCGGCCCACGGGGCGGGCCAGGCCGCCATGCCCAGCGCGGTGCCGACGAAGGCGCCGGCCAGCGCGGCGATCGAGTCGGAGTCGCCGGCGGTGGTGGCGCCCCGGGCCAGCGCCGCCACCGGGTCGTCGGCGTGCCGGATCGCGCAGAACAGGGCCGTGGCCAGCGCCTCCTCGGCGATCCAGCCCTCGCCGGTGTGCCGGCACGGGTCGCCGCCGTCGTCCGGGGCGGCCAGCGCGGCGTCGAGGCGACCGAGGACCGCGAGGCACTCGTCCCAGCCCCGGGCGATGAAGTCCTCCGGCGCGTCCACGCCGGGGCGCTGCCACAGGTCGCCGAGCCAGTCGGCGCGGTAGACCCGCCGCTGGTCGCGGGCCCGGTCGACGAGCAGCCGGGGCAGCTCCGCCAGCGCCGCGCCGTCGCGCAGCAGCCGCACCGCGTACGCGGTCAGCTCGCTGGCCGCGAGGCCGGTCGGGTGGCCGTGGGTCAGCCCCGCCTGGAGCTGGGCCAGCCCGGCGAGGGTGTCGAGGTCGACGTCGACCAGGCCGACCGGGGTGACCCGCATGTTGGCCCCGCAGCCCTTCGAGCCGGCCACCGTCGCCTCCTGCCAGCGCACCCCGCGCTCCAGTTCGGCGCAGGCCCGTAGGCAGGTCATGCCCGGCGCCCGGTTGTTCTCCGGGCTGGCCGCCCAATCGAGGAAACGCCTCCGCAGCAGCGGCTCGACCGCCTCCGGGGTCGGCGCCGGCGCGTCGTGCAGCGCCCAGCCGACCGCCAGCGCCATCTGCGTGTCGTCGGTCACCAGCGCCGGATCGCCGGCGAGGTCACGCGGGCCGGCCGGCCCGTAGCGGCGAACGATCTCGGCGACGGTCAGGAACTCGGTCGGCTTGCCCAGCGCGTCACCGTAGGCGAGGCCGAAGAGGGAGCCGGCGGCCCGCCGGAGCGAGGTGTCGATCATTCCCGCGATCATGCCGCCCGCCCGCAACCCGCACCACTCGACGCCGTCGCCGGCACCCGCCACCCGGCCGCGAGGGCGTGCCGGACCGCCCGGAGCGTGACGGGCCCGGGTCAGTCGGAGAAGACCAGGCAGAAGGGGTGACCGGCCGGGTCGGCGTAGACCCGGAAGTCGTCGCCCTCGCCGGGCAGCCGCCGCGCGCCGAGCTCCAGCACCCGCTTCTCGGCCACCTCGACGTCCGCCACCTGCACGTCCAGGTGGAACTGCTGGGGGCGCTCCGGGTCGGGCCACGTCGGCGGGCGCAGGTCGGGTGCCTTCTGGAAGGCGAGCCGGTGCCCCGAACCGGCGATCACGACCCAGCCGTCGTCGCTGGCGTCGCCGTCGAGGGGCAGGCCCAGCAGCTCCGCGTAGAAACCGGCCAGGGCCCGGGGGTCGGGGCAGTCGATGACCACGGTGCGCAGTTGTCCGATCATGTCGGCCTTCCTGCCCCGCCCGTACGACGGCAAACGTCAGTCCTCGGCGAGCCGCCGACCCGCGTCCCGGCAGGCGGCGAGCACCGCGCGCGCGTACTGCCCGGTGGCGTTGGCGAGGCCGCAGGCCGGGGTCACCACGACCTGCTCGGCAAGCTGCCGGCGGGGGAACCCGAGGCGGTCCCAGAGCTGGCGTACGCGATCGGCGACCTGCGCCGAGGTCGGCGCGCGACCGGCGGCCGACGGCGTGGTGGGCACGGCGCCGGCCAGCAGCCCGAGCCCCGCGTCGATCGCCTCGCCCAGCGGATCCAGGTCGGTGACGAGGCCGAGGTCGAGGGCCACGCCGACGGCGCCGGTCGAGCGGATCAGCTCCAGCGGCACGTTCGGCGCGCAGCAGTGCACCACGGTCGGCACCCCGGCCGCCTCGACGACCGTACGCAGCAGCGACGCGGCGACGCTCGGATCCACGGCCCGGTACGCGCCGAGCCCGCTCTCGGTGGGCACCCGCCCGGCGAGCACCGTCGGCAGCGACGGCTCGTCGAGCTGGAGCAGCACGGTGGCGCGCGGCAGCCGGCGGGCGACCGCCGCCACGTGCCCGCGCAGCCCCTCGGCGAGCGAGTTGGTGAGGTCCCGGACCGCGCCGGGATCGCGCAGCATCCGGCCGCCGATCGGCAGTTCCAGGGACGCGGCCAGGGTCAACGGGCCGCCGACCTGGATCTTGACCGGCCCCGCGTACTCCTCGGCCTGCTCGGCGAGCTGGTCGAGGTCGCGTTCCATCAGGTCGCGGGCGCGGCGCACGTCCCGTCCCGGGCGCGGCGCGATCCGCCAGCGGGCGGCGTACAGCTCCACCGGCAGCTCGACCAGCAGGCCGGCGGTCCGGCCGATGAGGTCGGCGCCGGGGCCCCGGCCCGGCAGCTCCGGCAGGTGGGGCAGGGCGGGAAGCTCGCCGAGGACGATCCGCTGCGCCTCGGCGATGTCGGTGCCGGGAAGCGAACCGATGCCGGTCGCCGCGCCGGCCGGCCAGGGCCACACCTGATCTGCCACGGCCGAAGACTATCCGGTACGCGGACGCCGGCCGCCCGGGACCGGACGGGGACGCTCTGCCGACGCCCGCGCCGGAGGCACGTTCCCGGTCCCGGTCAGCCGGCGATGGTGGCGGAGCCGAGCACGACGTCGCCGGCCGGGTCCGGCCGGTACGCCACGACGGCCTGGCCGGCGGCCACCCCACGGACGGGGCGACGCAGCTCGGCGCGCAGCCCGTCGGCCGTCAGCTCGACCGTCGCCGGCACCACGTCCCCGTGTGCCCGCAGCTGCACCTCGCACTCCAGCGGCGCGTCGGGGCGCGGGCCGCCCGTCCACACCGGACGCTCGGCGCGCACCCGGGAAACCTCCAGCGCCTCGGCCGGGCCCACGGTCACGGTGTTGGTCTTCGGCGTGATGGAGAGCACGTAGCGGGGCCGGCCGTCCGGCGCCGGACGGTCCAGGTGCAGGCCACGCCGCTGCCCGACCGTGTACGCGTACGCGCCGGTGTGGCTGCCGACCACCGCGCCGGTGGCGGCGTCCACCACCGCGCCGGGCGCCTCGCCGAGCCGCTGGGCGAGGAAGCCGCGGGTGTCCCCGTCGGCGATGAAGCAGATGTCGTGCGAGTCCGGCTTGTCGGCCACCGCCAGCCCCCGCCGCGCGGCCTCCTCGCGGACCTGCGCCTTCGTCGAGTCCCCGAGCGGGAAGATCGACCGGTCCAGCTGCTCGCGGGTGAGCACCGCCAGCACGTACGACTGGTCCTTGGGCAGGTCGACGCTGCGGCGCAGCAGGCCGTCGGCGCCGAGCCGGGCGTGGTGGCCGGTGACCACGGCGTCGAAGCCCAGGGCCACGGCCCGGTCCAGCACCGCGGCGAACTTGATCTTCTCGTTGCAGCGCAGGCAGGGATTGGGCGTACGGCCGGCCGCGTACTCGGCGACGAAGTCGTCGACCACGTCCTCGTGGAACCGGTCGGCCATGTCCCAGACGTAGAACGGGATGCCGATGACGTCGGCGGCCCGCCGGGCGTCCCGGGAGTCCTCCAGCGTGCAGCAGCCGCGCGCGCCGGTGCGATAGGTCTGCGGGTTGCGGGCCAGCGCCAGGTGCACGCCGGTCACGTCGTGTCCCGCCTCGACGGCCCGCGCCGCCGCGACCGCCGAGTCGACCCCGCCCGACATCGCCGCCAACACCCTCACCGGCTCACTCCCTTCGCCCCACCGAC
The DNA here is from genome assembly GCF_049841735.1 of Micromonospora sp. DT46. Lineage (NCBI taxonomy): Bacteria > Bacillati > Actinomycetota > Actinomycetes > Micromonosporales > Micromonosporaceae > Micromonospora > Micromonospora sp. DT46. Next base: position 168,840 of record NZ_JBNCKW010000011.1, read on the forward strand.
CCTATCCCCGCCCCATCCCCACCCACCCACCCCGCCCACCCACCCCGCCGCTCCCCCACCCACCCGCCCTCCCCGTCCTCCCGCCCGCCTCGTCGATCATGGAGTTGTGGTGGTGGGCGAATGCCGCGAAAGGTCACGGTTCGGGCGCCACAACTGCATGATCGGCCCACGGGTGGGGCGGGGGTGGGAGGGAGGGGCGGGCATCAGCGGGGGGTGCGGAGGGCGGCGGCGCGGCGGGCGCGCTCGACGGCGGCCGGGAGGGCGGCGATGAGGGCGTCGACGTCGGCGGGGGTGCTGGTGTGGCCGAGGGTGAAGCGCAGCGAGGAGCGGGCGCGGTCGTCGTCGGCGCCCATGGCGAGCAGCACGTGTGAGGGCTGGGCCACCCCGGCGGAGCAGGCGGAGCCGGTCGAACAGGCGATGCCCTGCGCGTCCAGCAGGAGCAGCAGGGCGTCGCCCTCGCAGCCGGGGAAGGAGAAGTGCGCGTTGCCCGGCAGCCGGTCGGTCGGGTCGCCGTTAAAGACGACCTCGGGCACCGCGTGCCGGACCCGCTCCACCAGGTCGTCGCGGAGCGCGGCGACGCGGGCCGCGTACTCCTGCTGGCCCTTGACCGCCGACTCCACCGCGACCGCGAAGGCCACGATGCCGGCGGTGTCGAGGGTGCCGGAGCGCACGTCGCGCTCCTGGCCGCCGCCGTGCAGCAGCGGGGTGGCCGACACGTCGCGGGCGAGCAGCAGGGCACCGACCCCGGCGGGACCGCCGAGCTTGTGCCCGGTGACGGTCAGCGCGGCGATCCCGGCGGCGGAGAAGTCGACAGGCACCTGCCCGACCGCCTGGATCGCGTCGGTGTGGAACGGCACCCCGTGCTCGGCGGCGACCGCGGCCAGCTCGGCGACCGGCTGCACGGTGCCGACCTCGTTGTTGGCCCACATCGCGGTCACCACCGCGACCCTGTCGCCATGGGCGGCCATCTCGGCGCGCAGTTCGTCGGGGCTGAGCCGGCCGGCGGCGTCGACGGAGAGCCAGCCCACGCCGGCCCCCTCGTGGTCGACGAGCCAGTCCACCACGTCGAGCACGGCGTGGTGCTCGACGGCGCTGGAGACCACTCGGTCCCGCCGGGGGTCGGCGGACCGGCGGGCCCAGAAGATGCCCTTCACCGCGAGGTTGTCGCTCTCGGTCCCGCCGCCGGTGAAGACGACCTCGGAGGGCCGGGCGCCCAGCGCGGCGGCCACCCGCTCCCGCGACTCCTCCACCCGTCGCCGGGCGCGGCGGCCCGCCGCGTGCAGTGAGGACGCGTTGCCGACCTCGCGGGCGGTGGCGACGTACGCCTCCAGTGCCTCGTCGAGCATCGGAGTGGTCGCCGCGTGATCCAGGTAAGCCATCACGGTTCAGCCTACGACCGCAGCCGGACCCGGCGGAGGCCGGAGTAGGCCGTGCGGGGCCGGGGCGGGAGGCGTGCGCTCCCGTCCCGGCCCGCGCCCGCGTGGAACCGGCGATCCGGTCAGGCCGGCACGGCGGTGACCACGATGTTGTCGCGGTACCGGCGTGCCTCGGCGTCGAACGGCCCGCCGCAGGTGATCAGGGTCAGCCGGGGCTTGCCGTCCCGGGCGAAGTAGCGGTCGAGGGGGATCTTCGTCTTCCGGTACTCCTCCCGGGCGACGACCCGGTACTCCCTGCGGACGCCGTCGCCGCCGGCGGCGGTGAGGGTGTCGCCGCGGTCCAGCTCGCGGAGCCGGAAGAAGGCGCCCTCGCCCTGGGTGGCGCTGTCCACGTGCCCGGCGACGACCACCGACCCGGCCTGCGCCTCCAGCCCGGGGCCGTGGCGGTACCAGCCGATCCGGTCCACGCTGGGCGGCACCTCGAACTCGCCGGTCGCGCCGTTGACGCCCACCGCGTCGACCGTGGCGGTGACGTCGATGGCGGGGATGACCAGCCGTACGGGCGGGACGGTCCGCGTACCGCCGGGCAGCCCGCCCCGGGTGACCGGCACCGACGGGCCGGCGGCCGGCGGGCTCGCAGTGGCGCCGGCCAGGTCGGCGGCCTCGGTCGCCCCGACGTCCCCGGCCGGCCGGGAGCCGCAGGCGACCACGGTCGCGACGGTGAGCGCGGCGACGCCGGCGGCAACGGCCGCCAGCGCCCCGCGGTGGCGCACCGTCACCGGCGACCGGTCCGGGCGGTGGCCACCCGTGCCCCGCCGCCGACCAGGAGCAGCACGCCGGCGCCGGTCAGCACGTACCACCAGGTGTCCACGCCGGTGCCGGCCCGGCCGCCGTCGCCGCTGGGCACGCCGGCCGGGGCCGAGTGCAGGCCGGTGATGGTCTGCGCCACGACGTCGAGGTTCTTCGCCTCGGCCGAGCCGATGGCGTACACGATCGTCGCGGTGCCCTCCTTGAGGTCGAGGTCCGCCGGCCCGATCGCCACGGTGTCGGTGCCGGCGAGCACCACGTCCGCCTTGACGGCGCCCGCGTCGACGTCGCCCTTGGCCTCGTTCGGGTTGGTCAGGTCCTCGAAGACGGGGGTGCCGCCAGCGCGCACGTCCACCGCCGGGGCGGCGGCGGTGTGCCGGACGATCAGCCGGGCCTTGCCGGCGGCCACCTTGCCGGTGTCGTTGACGAACGGCGTGATCTTCGGCTTGCCGGCGGCGTCGAGGTGGGCGGCGAGGCTGATGTTGGCGCCGCCCGGCACCGCGGCGTCGTCGACGCTGAGGATGGCCTGGGCGATCGGCTCGCCGGGCTTGGTGAGGGCGATGTCGTACGCGCCCTCCTCGAGGTTCAGCGGGCCGGCCACGTCGCCGGGCTTGAAGTTGTCCAGCGTCTTCTCGCCGTTGACGTACACGTCGACCGGGGTGTCCGGGATGCCGTGCACGACGGAGACCTTGGACGTGGCGGCGTACGCCGGGGTGGCGGTGAGGGCGCCGGCTCCGGCGAACGTCAGCGCGGCGACCGCGCCGCCCGCGGCGACCCGACGGAAGTACGAGAGCTGCATGTCTGCCTCCTGATGATTGGTGCTGGTTCGTCAGGCCTGGTGTGCAAAACGAGTTACGCCCGGTCCACCGCCGCCGGATGCGACCGGAGGCAACTTCTTTTCGCCCGGCGGAGCCGCATCCGAGAGCCGCCCGCGGAGCGAAGAGCTGCTGAGACCAGACCGACCGGAGGTGGGGGCGATGGCTGTGGGAGCTACAGTCGGGCATGCCCCCTGGAAGGCGAGCCGCCCTGTGACAGCGGCACGGCAGGAGCCGTACCCACCCGAGGACGACCTCGCCGCCCGCTTCCGTGCGGGCGACGAACGGGCACTGCGGGAGGCGTACGACCGGTACGGCCGGGCGGTCCTGCACCTGGCCACCAGCACGCTGGCCAACCGCAGCGACGCGGAGGACGTGACCCAGACCACCTTCGTCGCCGCCTGGCTGGGGCGGGAGACCTTCGACCCGGCCAAGGGTTCGCTGGTCGGCTGGCTGCTCGGCATCGGCCGCCGCAAGGTGGTCGACCGGCTGCGAGCCTCCGCGCGGGAGACCCGGGTGGTCGATACGGTCCGGCAGCTGCCGGAGTCGGCGCCGACCGGCCCGGATCCGGACACGGTGGTCGACCGGCTGGTGGTCGCCGACGAGCTGGCCCGACTGCCCGACGACCAGCGGCGGATGCTGGAGTTGGCGTTCTTCGACGACCTGACCCACCAGCAGATCGCGACGGTGACCGGGGTGCCGCTCGGCACGGTCAAGAGTCACATCCGGCGCGGCATGGCGAGCTTGAAACGCAGATGGGAGGTGGACGGTGCCGCACCTGGACCACGACCGGCTGGTCTTCCTGGCGCTCGGTGAGACCGAGGCGGACGCCGGAGAGAACACCCACCTCGACACCTGCGCGCACTGCCGGGCCGAGATGGAGACCCTCCGGCACGTGGCCGGCCTCGGCGCCGACGCCCAGGGCCTGCACGACCTGCCCGATCCGCCGGAGCACGTCTGGCAGGGCATCGTCACGGAGATCCGCGCGGCGCAGACCCTCCCGGCGCTGCCCGGGCCGCGCGCCGAACGGTCGCCCGACGAGCGCCCCTCGGGCGAACGGCCGTCCGACCGGTCGGGCGGGGTGCTCCTCGCGCCGAGGCGTGGGCGCTGGTCGCGCTGGGCCGTGACCGCCGCGACGGCGGTGGCCGCCGCCGCGATCGGGGTCGTCGGCACCGTCGCCGTGCTCGACGCGACCGGGTCGACGCCGGAGCCCGCCCCGCAGCGGGTGGTGCTGGCCAGCGCGCCGCTGAAGGCGTACGGGGAGACGCCGCCGGACGCCAACGGCAAGGCCCGGGTCTTCGACGACGGCCGGCTGCACCTGCACCTGGCGAATCTCCCGGACGTCCCGGGGTACTACGAGGTGTGGCTCATCGACCCGCGGACCATGAAGATGTTCTCGGTCGGCGTGCTCGGCGACGCGACGGACGAGTTGCTGCCGTTGCCGCCGAACGTGGACCTTGAGGCATACTCGGTTGTCGACGTCTCCGCCGAGACGTACGACAACAACACCGCCCACTCCGGCAAGAGCCTGGTGAGGGGCACCCTGACGGGCTGATCGGCGGGCCGGCTCAGCTCCCCGGCCCGCCGATCAGCTCCCATCGCCGGCCCCGGCCGGCGGTTCCCGCGGGCTCAGCCCCCGATGGTTCGGTGCCCATCCTCTGGCCGCCAGTCGCGTCTGGGGCCAGCTTGCGGCGGCTCGTTCCGCCGGCCGGAGAAACGGCGAGGGCCGGAAACCGTCGCCACGGTTCCCGGCCCTCACTCGGACGGACGTCAGCTCACTTGCGCTTGCGGATCTCGTCCGCGGCCTGCGGGACGATCTTGAACAGGTCGCCCACCACACCGAAGTCGGCCAGCTCGAAGATCGGCGCCTCGCCGTCCTTGTTGACCGCGACGATCGTCTTCGACGTCTGCATACCGGCCCGGTGCTGAATCGCACCCGAGATACCGAGCGCCACGTAGAGCTGCGGGGACACCGTCTTGCCGGTCTGACCCACCTGGAACTGGTGCGGGTAGTAGCCGGAGTCGACAGCCGCGCGCGACGCCCCCACGGCGCCGCCGAGCAGGTCGGCCAGCTCCTCGACCAGCTTGAAGTTGTCGGCGTTACCCACACCACGACCACCGGAGACCACGATCCCGGCCTCGGTCAGCTCCGGACGGGAGCCCTTCTGCTCGGCGACCCGGTCGACGACCTTGGCCAGCTTGTCGGTGTCCGTCACCGCGACGGTGAGCTGCTCGACGGCCGGGGTGGCCGCCGCCGGGGTCGGGTTCACCGAGTTCGGCCGGACCGTCACCAGCGGCAGGCCGCGGGTGACCTTGGACTTGACGATCGTGGAACCGGCGAAGGCCACCTGCGTGGCCGTGCCGTCAGCGGCCAGGCCGACCACGTCGGTCAGGATGCCGTTGTCCAACTTGACCGCCAGCCGGGCGGCGATCTCCTTGCCCTCCTGCGACGACGCCAACAGCACCGCGGCCGGCTGCACGCGGGTGACCAGCTCGGCCACCACGGTCGCCTTCGGGGCCACCAGGTAGCCGTCGATCTCCTCGCTCTCGGCCGCGTAGATCTTCTCCGCGCCGTACTCACCCAACTTGGCGCTCAACGCCTCCGCGGCACCGGGGCCACCGAGCACGACCGCGCTCGCCGTGCCCAACTCGCGGGCGAGGGTGAGCATCTCCAGGGTGACCTTCTTGACGCCGAACTCCCGAGTGGCTTCGACGACGACCAGAACCTCAGACATGACCCCAACCCCTCACACGAACTTCTCGGTGGCGAGGAACTCGACCAGCTTCACGCCGCCGTCGCCCTCGTCGGTGACCTTTGCCCCACCGGAACGCGGCGGACGCTTGGTGTGCTCCAGCACGGCGCTGGTCGCGCCCTCGAAGCCCACCTCGGCCGGGGCGACGCCGAGGTCACCCAGGGAGAGCGTCTGCACCGGCTTCTTCTTGGCGGCCATGATGCCCTTGAAGGACGGGTAGCGCGGCTCGTTGATGGTGTCCCAGACGGAGACCACGGCGGGCGCGGTGGCGGTGACCACCTCGTAGCCCTCCTCGGTCTGCCGCTCCACGGTCAGGGTCGAGCCGTCCACGGTGAGCTTGCGGGCGCCGGTCAGCGCCGCGATGCCCAGCCGCTCGGCGAGCATGTGCGGCAGGACCTGCACCCGGCCGTCGGTCGACTCGCTGCCACACAACACCAGATCGGCGTTCAACTGACCGAGCGCGGCAGCGAGGACCTTCGACGTCGCCACGGCGCAGGACCCGTGCAGGGCGTCGTCCACCACGTGCACGGCCTTGTCCGGACCCATGGACAGCGCCTTACGGATCGACTCGGTCGCCCGGTCCGGACCCATGGTCAGGACGGTCACCTCGCCCCCGTGCGCCTCCTTGATCTTCAACGCCTCCTCGATGGCGTACTCGTCCATCTCGTTGATCACGTTGTTCGCCGAACCGCGGTCGACGGTGTTGTCGTCAGCACGCAGGCTGCGGTCCGCGCCCGAATCGGGCACCTGCTTGACGAGTACGACGATGTTCATCGCGCTTCGACGACCCTCCTGTTGGTGTTGCGATCGCTCGCCCGGTCTGGGGCGCAGCCTCGCGCGTCCGTTGACGCCGGTCAACCGCGCGGTGCTGTGCAGTTGCCCACGGCGCAATGTTACCTGCCAGTAGCATCCGCCTCCGGCAACCTCAGGGTGACACAGCTCACGAACGGCCCTGCGGGCGGGTAATCTGACGAATCGGGAGGTGTCACGAAATGTCAGAAAAGGCCAGCGAAGGTCGTCCCGACGTCCCGCGGCACCGCTGCCGCCGAACGCGGCCCGAGGCGTACCGGTGCGCCTGCGGCCGGCTCCGCGACCGCTGCGTCCGGGCCACCGTCCGGGCGCTCTGGTCGCCCGACCCGGCTCACGCCGGCTGATCGAGCGCGTCCCGGATCCGCTCGATGACCGCCGCCTCGGCCGGGGCCACCCCCCGGTGCGCGGCGGCCACCCGCTCGGCAGCGGACAGCACGACCTCGCGGTAGCCCGCCACGTCCCCGGGCGACTTCTCCCGCAGGATCCGCACGGAACTGCCCAGCGCCGGCAGCACCACCGCCTCGATCTCCAGCGCCGAGTCCCGGGGCAACTTCGGCAGCGGACCGCTGGTCAGCGCCTCCTTCACCACCCCGCTGCTGTCGGCCATCGCACCGGAGGCGGCGAAGCTCTCCCGGAACAGGGCGAGCATCCCCGGATCCGCGTTGGCCACCAGGAACACCGCCCCGAACGCGCCCGTCTTGAGGGTCAGCCGTTCCTCGGCCGTCAACCGCTGCTCCATGATCACGGAGTGTAGACGTACGGGGTGGTGGTCGTGACCGGGACGAGACCGAGCCGCTCCAGGATCGGCCGGCTGTCGTCGGACGCGTCCACCTGCAACAACGTCCGGCCGCGCTGGGCCGCCAGCCGGGCCCGATGGCCGACCAGCGCGCGGTAGATGCCCCGGCGGCGCCACGGCGCCAGCGTCGAACCGCCCCACAGCGTGGCGAACCCCGTCCCCGGCACGTACCGCACCCAACCCGCGCTCACCACCTCGTCGCCCGCCTCGGCCACCACCACGGTGATCGACTGCGGGTCGGCGGCGATCTCCTTCTCCAGGGCGATCGCCAGGTGACTGCGGTCGGAGTTCCAGACCGTCTCCTCCATCGCCACGATCCGGTCCAGGTCCGCCCGGGCGGTCACCTCGCGCAGGCGTACGCCCTCGGGGACGACCGGAAGCGCGGCGGCGAGCGGCGCGACCAGCCCGACCACCACGGTCTCCCGCTCCTCCGGCACGAATCCCGCCGCGCGCAGCCGGTCCGGCAGGTCCGCCGGCTCGTCGTGGCCGTGCAGCTTCCACTCGACCGACTCGCCGCGCGCCCGGAAGATCTCCACCTGCCGGGCGATCAGCGCGTCCAGCGCCGCGCCACTGAGCCCGCCGAGGTCACGGTAGGTGAGGAAACCGCCGTGGTCGAGGCCGAGGATGCGGAACAGCGGGCCGTCCCGTTCCACCGCCACCCCGGCCGGCAACGGGTCGGGCACCAGCGCCCGCAACTGGTCGTCGTAGGTCTTCCGCAGCGTCGTCACGTCAAGATCCGTCACCGCACCAGGCTACGACCGGACGGAAACGGATAATAGCCACGTGTGGCAGGCGATCAGGCGATGGTTCGACCCGCGCGAACTGCGCGCGGTCGGCAGCACCCCCGACTACCGGTTCTCGCTGGCCAACGAGCGGACCTTCCTGGCCTGGCTGCGTACCGGGCTGGCGCTGGTCGCGGGTGGGCTGGCCGCCGCGCAGTTCCTGCCGCCGCTGCCGCTGGCGCACCTGCGCGAGGCGATCGCCGTCGCACTGCTGCTGCTCGGCGGCACGGTCGCCGTGCGGGCGGTCGACCACTGGGCGCGTACGGAGCGGGCCATCCGGCTCGGCGAGGAACTGCCCGCCTCGCGCTTCCCGGCGGTGCTCGCCCTCGCCGTCGGCCTCGGCGCGCTGCTGCTGGTCGCGGCCGTGCTGGCCCGGGCGGTCGGCGGCCCGTGAGCCACCAGACGGAGCCGCCACGGCGGGACCGGCCCGCGCGCGATCCCGGGCTGCAACCCGAGCGGACCCGGCTGGCCTGGCGGCGTACGGCGCTGGCGCTGACCGTGATCATGGTGCTGACCGTGCGGCTCGCGCTCACCGGCCCGGCCGCCGACGGGACGCTCGGCGCGCTGGTCGCCGGGGTCGCCGTGCTGGGCTGGGGCGCGGCACTGGCGGTCTGCTGGCGGCGGGCCACCGGCACCGGTCCGTTCCCCGGCTACGGGCGGTCGCTGCCCCTGGTCGCCCTCGCCACGGCCGGCTTCGCGCTGCTCGGCACCCTCCTGGCGGCGAGCGGCCTGGGTTGACGGGGCCCGGTGCGCCATGATTGACGCATGGCCCGGTTCTACGTCCTCCTCTTCGTCGTGCAGATCGTCCTCGCCGTCTGCGCGCTGATCAGCTGCCTCTCCGCCGAGGAGGGCGAGATCAAAGCCCTGCCCCGGATCGCCTGGGTGCTGATCATCCTGTTCTTCCCGCTGCTCGGCTCCCTCGCCTGGTTCGCCGCCGGGCGCGAGCGCGTCCCCGGGCAGCTCGCCGGCGGAACGCCGAAGGGCCGGCTCCTACCGCCCCGGGAGCGGCCCCGCCCGGTCGCCCCCGACGACGACCCCGAGTTCCTCCGCTCGCTCGGCGAGCGTTCCCGGCGCGAGGACGGCGAGCTGTTCCGCCGCTGGGAGGAGGACCTGCGCCGCCGCGAGGACGAGATGCGCCGCCGCGACGGCGAGCCGCCGCGCGAGGAGGACCGGCCCGAGGGGTCCACGCCCGCGTCCTGAGCCCCGCCGTCGCCGGCCTCCCGACGACGGCAGCGGGCCCGGCTCAGGCCAGGTTCGACGAGCGGGGGTACGCGTCGGCCGGGTCGGTGAGCACGTTGACCAGGTACGGCACGCCGGCGTCGAACGCCCGCCGCAGCGCCGGGCCGAGGTCGCCCGCCTTCGCCACCGTCTCGCCGGCCCCGCCGAGGGCACTCACGACGTGGTCGTAGCGCAGCTCCGGCTGGAGGTCGGCGGCGACGTCGTAGCCGTACATGGCGCGCATCGGGTGCTTCTCCAGCCCCCAGATGCCGTTGTTGCCGACCACGATCACCACCGGCAGCTTCTGCCGGGCGAGGGACTCCACGTCCATCAGCGAGAAGCCGGCCGCGCCGTCGCCCATGAGGACACAGATCTGCCGGTCGGGGTGGCTGACCCGGGCGCCCATCGCGTAGCCCATGCCGGTGCCCAGGCAGCCGTACGGGCCGGGGTCGAGCCAGGTGCCGGGCTGCGCGGGCTCCAGGTAGCGGCCGGCGTACGAGACGAAGTCGCCGCCGTCGCCGATGGTGATGGCGTCGCGGGCCAGCACCTTGCGCAGCTCGCCGTAGACCCGGGCGGGCCGGATCGGGTCCGTCTCGGCGGACATCTCCTCGGCGTCGCGGGCCTTCGCGGCGTCCTCGGTGGTACGCAGCTCGGCGATCCAGTCGGCGTGGTCGGCCCGGTCGCCCGGGTGGTCGGCCAGGGCGGTGAGGATCAGCCGGAGGTCGCCGGCGGGGGCGGCGGCCGGCTGCACGTGCGCGGCCCGCTGGCTGGGCGCGTCGACGATGTGCACCACCTGGGCGTCGCCGAAGTCGCCGAAGCTGAGCCGGAAGTCGAGGGGGGTGCCGATCACCACGACCACGTCGGCGCCCCGCAGCGCCACGCGACGGGCCTTGGCGAAGGCGAGCGGGTGCTCCGGCGGCAGCGCGCCCCGGCCCATCCCGTTGGTGAAGACCGGCACCTGGAGCGACTCGGCGGCGGCCCGCAGAGCGTCGACCGCGTCCCCGGCATAGACGTCGGAGCCGGCGATGATCACCGGGCGGCTCGCGGCGGCGACCAAGCCGGCCGCCTTCGCCACCTCGTCGGGGTCGGGCTCGACCGGCGCGATGCCCGGCAGCGCGGGCAGCTCGGCGTCGGAGACCGAGAAGACCGCCTCGAGGGGGAAGTCGAGGAAGACCGGGCCCCGGTGCGGGGTGAGCGCGGCGGTCAGCGCCGCGGTCACCGCGCGCGGGATGTCGTCAGGGCTGAACACCGTCTCGGCGTGCTTGGTGACGGGGGCGACCAGCGGCAGGTGGTCCATCTCCTGGAGGCTGCCCGAGCCCCAGCGGAACTGCGGGGCCCGGCCGCCCAGCACCAGCACCGGGGAGGCGTTGAAGTACGCGCTCGTCAGCCCCGAGATGCCGTTGGTGACGCCGGGGCCGGCGGTGAGCACGGCGAGGCCGGGTCGGCGCTGGAGCTTCGCCACCGCCTCGGCGGCGAAGACCGCCGACTGCTCGTGCCGTACGTCGTAGAGGGGGAAGCCGGTCTTGTGCGCGGCGTCGTAGAGCGGAAAGACGTGCCCGCCGGAGAGGGTGAACATCTCCCGCACCCCGTACGCACGCAGCGCCGCGAGTGCGAGCTCCCCGCCGTGACCTTCGATCCGCTCCGTCATCGCCGCTCTTCCCTTCGTCCGCATGGCCGGAGTCACACGCTACTCACCGGTAGGCGGAATGTGAACAGTTCTCGACTCGATGCCTGGGCCGGCGGGTCACCCCGCCGGCCCGGGGCCGGTCAACGACCGGTGAAGTCCGGCTTGCGCTTCGCCACGAACGCCGCCATGCCCTCTCGCCGGTCGTCGGTGGCGAACAGCGCCGCGAAGAGCTGGCTCTCCCAGGCCAGGCCGGAGTTCAGGTCCATGTCCAGACCGGCGTCGACGGCGAGCTTGGCGGCGCGCAGGGCCTGCCCCGGGCCGGTGAGGTACGGGCGGACCAGCTCGACCGCGGTGTCGTAGACCTCGGCCGCCGGCGCGACCCGGTCGGCCAGGCCGATCCGCAGGGCCTCCTGGGCGTCGACCATCCGGCCGGACATGATCAGGTCCTTGGCACGGGCCGGGCCGACCAGGCGGGCCAGCCGCTGGGTGCCGCCCGCGCCGGGGATGATGCCGAGCTTGATCTCCGGCTGCCCGAGCTTGGCGTCCTCGGCCACCACCCGCCAGTCGCATGCCAACGCCAGCTCGCAGCCGCCGCCGAGGGCGTAGCCGGTGATCGCGGCGACGACCGGCTTGGGGATCCGGGAGATCGCGCCGAGCGCGCTGGACAGGCCGGCCGCCCGGTCCGCCATGTCCACGTAGGACATGTCGGCCATCTCCTTGATGTCCGCGCCGGCCGCGAAGACCTTCTCCCCGCCGTACACGATGACGGCACGGACGCCCGGGTCGGTGGTGGCCGCCGCGGCGGCGGCGCGCAACTCCTCCTGCACCTGGGTGTTCAGGGCGTTCATCGGCGGCCGCTCCAGCCGGATGGTGCCGATGCCGTCCTTGGTCTCCAACCGCACGAACTCGCCCACGCTGGCCCTCACTTCCTCGTCGAAGTCGCGTGCCAACCTTACGGCCCGGATCGTTGGGGTAAGTACTGTGGTCTCAGGCCCGCCACCGGGAGTACCGCCATGATCACGTACTACGACGACAGGTCCGTGCAGGTCACCTCGACCGCCGTCCGGGTGGACGGCCGGACCTTCCGGCTGGCCGACATCAGCATGGTCTGGCACCAACGCGGCAGCCGGTCCTGGCGGGTGCTCGTCGGACGCGGCGCGATCGGCGCGGCGCTCGCCGGCCCCCTGGTCGCCGCCGCCCTCGGCATCGCGCTGGCGCTCTGGCTGGACCGCTCCCTCACCGTCACCATCGCCATCGTCGGCACCTCGGTGCTGATCGGGCTCGCGGTCGGCCCGGTCGCCGACTTCCTCTTCGAGCACCTCGACCGCTCGTACGCCCGGGGCAGCCGGCAGCTGGAGATCTGGGCCCGCTGGCGCGGCCAGCCGGTGCGTCTGCTGTGCACCGGCGACGCGCTGCGCTTCGGCCAGATCTACCGGGCGGTGCAGCGGGCCGTCGAGGCGGGCCAGCCCGTGTCGCCCCGCCGCCGCTAGAACCTGATCGGCCCGTCCGGCAGCATGCCCAGGCCGCGCAGCAGTCCGAACAGGTCCTGCTCGCCCCAGAACTGCACGATCCGGCCACCGGCCAGCCGGTACATCTTGCAGGCGCTCTGCACCGCCGTCGCGCCGGTGGCGTCCCGCCGGTAGGTCTGCGCCAGCGACACCACCACGCGGTCGCCAGCCGCGAAGATCTCGACGATCTCCTGATCGAGCACCGTCAGCCCCGGCGAGGTGACAGCCCCCTCGACGTGCTGCCGCCCCCGGACCGGCGTGCCGGAACCGTAGATCAGCACGTCCTCGTCGACCACCGCGCGCAACTCCGCCAGGTCCTTCGTGACGAAGGTCCGCAGGTAGCGGCGGACCACCTCGACGTTGCGCTCCTGCTCCGTCATGACCGGTCACGGTACCGCCCCGGGCCGTCCTTGGCGGCCCGGGCCGCCAGGGACGTCCGGGCCGCCAGGGACGACGCGCTGGCGACGCGGGCCTTGAGGCCCCTCGTCGGGCAAGATGGCCTGCCGCCCGCGCTGTCGAGCTGCCCCGCCCGACGGGGCAGGCGCGCCAGTCGGCCCCCGGCTCGCACGCCCCGGGCGGTCCCATGAACGGGGCAGCTCGACAGCTGCCCGGCCGTGGCCGGCTCCGGGGACCAACTCCGGGGTCGCTCGGACACCCTTGCGGTGACGTTCCAACGCCTTGCCGTTGGCGCCGGTCCGGAGAACGGATCGAGGCGGATCCAGGCGCACCCGTCGCGCGGCAGCGGCGGATGCGCCTCGCGCGTCCTTTCGAGCTGATGACGTGAACGACTCAGCCGGTCCGGCATCGGGACGAGCGCCAGCGACCCAGAGGGCGATGTCATAGACGATTCAGCTCCATAGGGCCGACGCGACACCATCTCCGCCCGACATGACCCCGCCGGGCACCACCTCCGCCCGGCGCGACCCGCCCGACGCCACCTCCGCCGGAGCGGGCGGCGCGAGCGGCGCGAGCGGCGCGACCCGCCCCGCAGTGGTTAGGCTTAGTGATGACCATCTATTACCGGGACGACGCGGTGCAGGTGACGTCGGAGTCGATCCGGGCCGGGGGCCACGCCGTGGCGATCGCCGACGTGACGTACGTCTGGCATGCGCAGGGGCCGAAGACGCTGGCGGTACGGGGGCGGGTGCTGGGGCGCGGCGTCCTGGTCCTGCTCCTCTCGCTGCCTCCCCTGGTCGCGGTGGTCTGCGTGCTCTCGCTGGCCTGGTCGGCGCAGGACCGGGGCGAGTGGCAGCTGGCGCTGATCATTCTTGCCGCGTGCGTGGTCGGCGCGCTGGCCCTCGCCCCCTTCCTGGAGATCCCGCTCGGCTGGCTCGACCGCTCCTACGAGCGGGGCAGCAAGGTGCACGAGCTCTGGGTCCAGCACCACGGCCGGGAGGTGCTGCTGCTGCGCACCCCGGACGCGCTGCGGTTCGGGCAGATCTACCGGGCGGTGCAGCGCGCGGTCGAGCAGTACACCGACTCCTGACCCCGCTCCCGCCGCCCTGTCCGGCGGTGCGGGCGCGGGCGACGCACACTTGGTGCCATGGTGATTCCCCTCCCCCGGCCCGCCGCGGTCGTCGGTCTGACCCGCTCCGCCCTCGACCAGGCCCTCGGCTCGGCGGCCTCGTTCGCCGCCGTGCCGGCCCGCGCGTTCGCCGTGCTGGACTCGGTGGAGGCCCTGCTGAAGCGGGTCGACGGCGTGGTGGACCGCGTCGACGGTGTGGTGGACCGGATCGAGCAGACCCTCGACCGCACCGACCGGGTGCTCACCGACGCCGAGGGCGCGGTACGGGAGGTGGCCGTCATCAGCGCCGCCGCGACCACCGCGATCGAGACGGCCACCGAGGTGGCGGCCGCCGCGGCCGTCGTGGTCGGCGAGGCGGAGAAGGTGTCCCGTACGGCCGGCGCGGTGGTCGCCGAGGCCGACGCGGTGGCCGTACGGGCCGCCGGCACCGTGGGCACCGCAGCGGAGGCGGCGGCCACCGCCGCGGAGCTGCTGACGGCGTACGAGCCGGCGCTGCGCCGGGGCGCTCCGATGGCGAACCGCTTCGTCGAGCAGCTCAGCCACGAGGAGGTGAACGCCGCGATCCGGCTCGTCGACGAGCTGCCGAAGCTCAAGCAGCACCTGACCGCGGACATCCTGCCGATTCTGGCCACCCTGGACCGGGTCGGCCCGGACCTGCACGACCTGCTCGACGTCACCCGCGACCTGAAGCTCGCCGTCGCCGGCATCCCCGGGCTGGGCATGCTCCGCCGCCGGGGCGAGAAGCTCACCGACGACGCCGAGGCGTGACCGCCGCGCACCGTCGCGGATCGTCGCGCTGATCCTGTCGGACGGACTCCCCCGGGTGGTGGGTCGACCGGATCAGGCGGGGACGTACAGCTCGTCGATCTCGGCCCGGGTGGGCAGCGCGACGGAGGCGCCGAGTCGGCGGGCGCAGGCCGCCCCGGCCGCCGCCGCCCAGCGCACCGCGTCGACCACGTCCCGGCCCTCGCCCCAGGCCACGGCGAGCGCGGCGGTGAAGGCGTCCCCGGCGGCCGTGGAGTCCACCACGTCGACCTTGACCGCCGGCACGTGCACGGCGGTGCCGTCCCGGTCCCCGTACCAGGCGCCCTCCGCGCCGAGGGTGAGCACCGCCCGGGGCGCCAGGTCGAGCAGAGCCGACGGCTCGTCCCGGCCGCGCCCGGTGAGCGCCTGTGCCTCGGTCTCGTTGACCACCAGCAGGTCGGTCGCCGCCAGCAGCTCCGGCGGCACCGGCACGGCCGGGGCGGCGTTGAGCACCACCCGGGTGCCGGCCGCCCGGGCGACGACGGCCGCCTCGGTCACCGTCGCGACCGGGATCTCCAGCTGCGCGAGCAGCACGTCCGCCCCGCGTACGGCGGTCAGCTCGGGCTCGGTCAGGCCGGTCATCGAGGCGTTGGCCCCCGGGCTGACCAGGATCGCGTTCTCGCCCTCGGCGTTGACCATCACCAGCGCCACGCCCGACGTGCCGTACGTCGTGCGGAGCTGCCCGGTGTCGACCCCGGCGGCGGTGATCCGCGCCCGCAGGGTGACGCCGAACGAGTCGGAGCCGATCGCCCCGAGGAACGCGCAGGAGGCGCCGGCCCGGGCGGCGGCGACGGCCTGGTTGGCGCCCTTGCCGCCGGGCACCATGACGAAGTCGGTGCCGAGCAGGGTCTCCCCCGGTCGGGGCAGGGCGGGGGCGGTGCCCACCAGGTCCATGTTGGCGCTGCCCACCACGACGACCCGGGTCTGCCGCATCGCCACCTCCTCGCCGCCGGGTTGCGCTGCGGCGAAGTCTAGGACCCCGGCCGGTGGCTGTCGTCCGGGCCGGGGCGTCGGTCAGGCGGCGCGGGCGGTGAACCGGTCGCCGGAGCGCTCGACCACCAGCGGCAGCCCGAAGGTCTTGGAGAGGTTGTCCCCGGTCAGCGTGTCGTCGAGGAGCCCCTGCGCCACCACGCCGCCCTCGCGCAGCAGCAGCGCGTGGGTGAAGCCGGGCGGGATCTCCTCCACGTGGTGGGTCACCAGCACCAGCGCCGGGGCGTCCGGGTCGTACGCCAGCTCGGCCAGCCGGGCGACCAGGTCCTCGCGCCCGCCCAGGTCGAGCCCGGCGGCGGGCTCGTCGAGCAGCAGCAGCTCCGGGTCCGTCATCAGCGCGCGGGCGATCTGCACCCGCTTGCGTTCCCCCTCGGAGAGGGTGCCGTAGGCGCGTTCGGCGAGGCCGCCGATGCCGAGCTGACCCAGCAGGGCGCGGGCCCGGGCCTCGTCGCTGCTGTCGTAGCTCTCCCGCCAGCGACCGAGCACCGACCAGGCGGCCGTGACGACGACGTCGCTGACCCGCTCCTCGGCGGGCACCCGCTCGGCGAGGGCGGCGGTGGAGAGCCCGATGCGGGTCCGCAGCTCGTTGACGTCGGTGCGGCCGATCCGCTCGCCGAGCACGTGGGCGGTGCCGGTGGTCGGGTGCAGCCGCCCGGCGGCGAGGTTGAGCAGGGTCGTCTTTCCCGCGCCGTTCGGCCCGAGCACAACCCAGCGCTCGTCCAACTCGACCCGCCAGTCGACGTCGTGCAGCAGTGCCGTGCCAGCCCGGCGTACGCCGACGCCGTCGAGGCTGACCACCAGATCCTCGTCCCCAGTCACCCGACCATCCAACCACGCAACGCGGGGCGCCCCCCACGGGCGGCGCCCCGGCCATAGGGTGGGGCGCCGTGTCGTTGGTCACCACAAGCGGAGGACGGTCCATGCCCGGTCGGAGCAGGGAGCCGCGCGGATGAGCGCGGTCATCGAGATCGAGGGGCTGCGCAAGACCTTCCACAGCGTGCGGCAGGGCCGCCGGGTGGCGGTCGACGGCTTCGACCTGCTGGTGGAGGCCGGCCAGATCCACGGTTTCCTCGGCCCCAACGGGTCGGGCAAGACCACCACGCTGCGCGCCCTGCTCGGGCTGGTACGGGCCGACGCGGGTCGGATGACGGTGCTGGGCGTCCCCTCGCCGGACGGGCTGCCCCTGGTGGCCGGGCGGGTCGGCGCGATCGTGGAGAGCCCGCAGTTCTTCGGCAACTTCACCGGCCACCGCACCCTGCGCCTGCTCGCCCGGGCCGGCGGCGTGCCGGTCGCCCGGGTCGACGAGGTGCTGGAGCAGGTGGGCCTGCGGGACCGGGGCGACGAACGGGTCAAGGGCTACTCGCTGGGCATGAAGCAGCGGCTGGCGGTGGCGTCCGCCCTGCTCAAGGACCCGGAGCTGCTGATCCTGGACGAGCCGGCGAACGGCCTGGACCCGGCCGGCATCCGGGAGATGCGGGACCTGATGCGCTCGCTGGCGGAGGCCGGCGTGACCGTACTGGTCTCCAGCCACATCCTGGCCGAGATCCAGCTGATCTGCGACCACGTGACGATCATCTCGCGGGGCCGGCGGGTGGCCGCCGGGCGCGTCGACGAGGTGCTGGCCGGCTTCGACCGGCACGAGCTGCTGGTGCGGGTGGACGATCCGCAGCGGGCGGTGGAGCTGCTGACGGCGGCCGGGCTGGCGGCGACCGGGCACGACGACCACCTGGTGGTGGCCGACGTGGACGACGCCACCGAGGTCAGCCGCACCCTCGGTGAGGCGGGCCTCTGGGTGCGCGAGCTGACCCCGCTGCGGCCCGACCTGGAGAGCGCCTTCCTCGAACTGACCGGCCCGGCGGCGCACCCGACGCTGCCCCGGCAGGTGGACGACTCGGTGCTGCCCGACGGCGGGCCCTCCGAACCGGTGATCGACCTCGACGAGCGGGGAGTGGACGCGTGAACCTGGTCCGTGCCGAGCTGGAGCGTCTCGGCGCCCGGCGCTTCGTGCAGCTCATGCTCGTCCTGCTGGTGCTCGCGTTCGGCGTCACGGCGGCGACCACCCTGGCGAGCTCCCACCGGCCCACCGCCCAGGAGGTCTTCGACGCCCAGCAGTCCGCCGCCGCGGCGCGCAGCGAACTGGAGCGCACCCACCAGCTCTGCCTGGACCGGCAGCGCGGCGTCGTGCAGGCGGACGACGTGCAGGAGTACGTCCCCGACGACTGCAGCGAGGTCGACCCGGCCCTGATGGAGCGGGCGCCCGTGGCGTCCGACTACCTCGCCGGGGTGTTCACCTTCGCCGAGGAGGCGAAGCCGCTGCTCTACTTCCTCATCGCCTTCCTCGCGCTCTTCGGCTTCCTGGTCGGCGCCTCCTACATCGGCGCCGACCTGAACTCCGGTGGCGTGGTCAACCTGCTGCTCTGGCGTCCCCGGCGGATGACCGTGCTCGGCACCAAGCTGGGCACGCTGCTCGGCGGGACGGCGCTGCTGTCCGTGCTGGCCTCGGCGGCGTACCTCGGGACGTTCTGGCTGATCGCGCAGGTCGCCGGGCGGCCGGGGCGGCTCGACGGGGAGTTCTGGGGCTCGCTGGGCGCGAACTGGGGGCGCGGCATGCTGCTGGTGCTGCTGCTCACCGTGGTCGGGTTCGCCGTCGCCACCCTGGGCCGGCACACCTCGGCGGCGCTCGGCGCGATCGCCGGCTACCTGGTGGTGTGGGAGCTGGGCGCCCGGCTGGTGATGGAGATCCTGGAGGTCATCAAGGTGGACCGGTACATGCTCTCCAGCTACGCCGCCGCCCTGCTCAACGGCCGGGTCGAGTTCTGGGACTACCGGGCGTGCGACAACGGGGTCTCCAACTCCTGCAACGGCCTCTACGTGGTGACCTGGCAGCCGGCGCTGGTGTTGCTGCTCGGGCTGACCGGCGCGCTGGTCGCCGCCGCCTTTGTGGCGTTCCGCCGCCGCGACCTGATGTGACGCCCGTCCGCCGTCGACGGTGCGGGCGCGAGCGCGGCAGGACCTTGCAGCATCCCGGCCCGCGATGAAATATTCCTTCACATGACGCCGGGCCGCCGCCGACCTCGCCGACCCTGGTCGGCGGGGTCCGGCGCGCGCTCCGCGCCGGCGGGCGGCCGGCCCCGGTCAGCCGACGGTCGAGCCGAAGACCTCGTCGCGGACGGCGTCCAGCGCGGTACGCAGCGCACCCCGCAGGATCGGCTCCTCGGTCAGCCCGGTCGGCACGACCCGGGGACGGACCAGCGTGATCGCCGCGACCTCGTGCTGCACGCGCTCGGCCAGCGCCGCCCCGCCGGCCTGGCCGACCTCGCCGGCGAGCACCACCAGCGGCGGGTCCAGCACCACGCAGGTGCTCGCCACGCCCAGCGCCAGCCGGCGGGCCACCTCGTCGAGCATGGGACCGCCCGCCGTGCCGTCGGCCACCGCCGCCCGTACCGCCACCGCGCCGCTGTCGTCCGGGTAGCCGTGCGCGCGGGCCAGGTCGCGGACCGCGTCCGCGCCGATCAGCTGCTGGAACGCCGGCTTCGCCCGGCGGGACACGTCACGCGGGATGGGCGCCCCGGGCACCGGCAGGTAGCCGATCTCGCCGGCGGCGCCGCTGCTGCCGTGGTGCAGCCGGCCGCCCAGCACGATCGCCAGGCCGACGCCGGCGCCGACCCAGACCAGCACGAAGTCCGTCAGTCCCTGGGCCGCGCCCGACTGCGCCTCGGCGACGGCGGCCAGGTTCACGTCGTTCTCGAAGACCACCTGGGTGTGCAGGTCGTCCCGGAGCGCGGCCAGCAGACCCGTGTGCCAACGGGGCAGGTTGAAGGCGAACGTGATGTCGCCCGTCCCCGGGTCGACGAGGCCCGGGGTGCCCAGCACGATCCGCCGTACGCTCGCCAGCTGCGCCCCGGCGCTGCTCGCGGCCTGGACGACCGCGTTGTGCACCACCCCGACGGGGTCGTCGGTGTCGCGGACCGACTGCTCGACGCGGCCGATCACCGCCCCGGTGATGTCCGCGCAGGCGGCCACCACCCGGTCGGCGCCCACGTCCACCCCGACCACGTGCGCGCTGCCGGGCCGCACGGCGTAGAGCTGGGCGTTGGGCCCCCGCCCGCCGGCCTGCTCGCCGACCCGCGTGACGAGGCCACGCTCCTCCAGCCGCTCGACGAGCTGGGACGCGGTGACCTTGGACAACCCGGTCAGCTCGCCGAGCCGGGCCCGGGTCAGTGGCCCCCGCTCCAGCAGCAGCTCCAACGCCGCGCGGTCGTTCAGCGCCCGCAACAGGCGGGGGGTGCCGGGCAGCCGGGTCGCACTCATGCCACGTCCTCTAGTTTTGGTAAACCTTGCTAACTGTAAACCGACCTGCGAGCGGGTAGCCGACAGCGTATCGGCCGCCCGGGAGCGGGGTGGTCGGCCGACCCGGTACGTCACCGACCCCCGCCGGTACGACTTCCGTGCCGCGGGGACGAAAGGGGAAGATCACGTGGGGCTGGATCCAGGACTGCGCCGGCTCGCGCTCGGCACGCTGCTCGCCGCGTACCCGGGGCCGGTTCCCCCGGGCTGGGCGGTCGACCTGGTCGCCGAGGGGCTCGCGGGGCACACCCTGTTCGGCACCAACGTCCACGACCCGGGGCAGGTGGCGGCGAGCACCGCCGCCCTGCGGGCCGGCCGCCCGGACGTGCTGATCGCGATCGACGAGGAGGGCGGCGATGTCACCCGGCTGGCGCACGCCACCGGCAGCCCGTACCCGGGCAACGCGGCGCTCGGCGCGATCGACGAGGTGGCGCTGACCCGCCGCGTCTACGAGGCCATCGGCGCGGAGCTGGCCGCCCTCGGCGTCACCGTCAACCTCGCGCCGACCGTGGACGTGAACACCGCCGACGAGAACCCGGTGATCGGCACCCGCTCGTTCGGCGCCGACCCGGCCCGGGTCGCCGCGCACTCCGCCGCCGCCGTCACCGGCCTCCAGGCCGCCGGGGTCGCCGCCTGCGCCAAGCACTTCCCGGGCCACGGCGCGACGGTCGCCGACTCCCACCACGAACTGCCCACCGTGGACGTGCCGCTCGACGTGCTGCGCCGGCGCGACCTGCCGCCGTTCGCCGCTGTCGTCGAGGCCGGCGCGCGGGCCGTCATGACCGCGCACATCCGGGTGCCGGCGCTGACCGGCGACGGCCCCGCCACGTTCAGCCGGGCGGTCCTGGTCGACCTGCTCCGCGGCGAGTACGGCTTCACCGGCACCGTCATCACCGACGCGCTGGAGATGAAGGGCGCCGCGGTGGCCGCCGGCGGGGTCGGCCCGGCCGCCGTCCGGGCCCTGGCCGCCGGTGCCGACCTGCTGTGCATCGGCGCCCAGGTCGACGCCGAGCTGGTCGAGCGGGTGGTCGCGGAGATCGTCGGCGCGCTCGGCGACGGCCGCCTGGACCGCTCGCGGGTGGAGGAGGCGGCCGGCCGCGCCGCCGCGCTCGCCGCCTGGACCCGGACCGCCGGCACGACGCCGGCCGCCCCCGACGGACTCGGGTACGCCGCGGCGCGGCGCGCCGTGCGGGTGGAGGGGGAGCTGACCGGCCTGGACCGCCCGCTGATCGTCCAGTTGCACGCCGCGTCGACCATCGCCGAGGGGCGGGTGCCGTGGGGCCTCGGCCCGCACCTGGACGGCACGGAGGAGCTGCGGGTGGTCGCCACCGAGACCGGGCCGGCCGCCCTGCGCCAGCTCGCCGGGGACCGGCCGATCGTGCTGGTCGGCCGCCATCTGCACCGGCTGCCGGGCGGCGCGGACCTGGTGACCGCGCTGGCCGCCGAGCACCCGGTGACCGTGGTCGAGATGGGCTGGCCCTCCCGGTGGCGTCCGGCCGGCGTACGGGCGTTCGTCACCACGTACGGCGCGAGCCACGCCTGCGGCCGCGCGGCCGCCGAGGTGCTCGGCCTGACCGGCTGACGCGGGCACCGGGGGTACGCGCCGGCAGGTGGCGGTCACTCACGGGCGGGCCCGGCCGCTTCGACCGGGCCCGGCCGGGGTATGCGACAGCATGACCGCCACCGACCCATGGCACCGGGCCCTGGCCGACCTCGTGTCCCGGTCCCACCGGCTGCCCCCGGACGAGCTCGCCGCCACGGTCGACGCCGTGCTCGGGCCGTTGGGCGTGACGGCGACCGTGTACCTGGTCGACGCCGAGCAGCACGGCCTGCGCCCGCTGCCCGGGACGAGGCGGGCGGCGCCGGAGGTGCTGCCGATCGACACCAGCCTCGCGGGGCGGGCCTTCACCCAGGTCGAGGTGCACGCGGGGCAGGGGCCACCGCCCCGGCTGTGGGTCCCGATCGTCAACGGCACCGACCGGCTGGGACTGCTGGAGGTGTTTCCGCCGGCCGACGCCGACCTCGCCGACGAGGCGCTACGGGACGGCTGCCGGCTCGTCTCCGGGCTCGTCGGCCACCTGGTCACCAGCAAGAGGGACTACGGGGACGCCCTGCACCGGGTGCGGCGCAGCCGGCCGATGGGGGTCTCCGCCGAGCTGCTCTGGAACCTGCTCCCGCCGCTGACCTTCGCCACCTCGGAGGCGGTGGTCAGCGCCCTGCTCGAGCCCTGCTACGAGGTCGGCGGCGACGCCTTCGACTACGCGGTGCACGGCGGAACCCTGACGCTGGCGATCCTCGACGGGGTCGGGCACGGCCTGCCGGCGGTGCTCACCACCTCGGTGGCGCTGGCGGCGCTGCGGGCGGCCCGGCGTACCGGCTCCGACCTGCCCGGCCTGGTCCGGGCGGTGGACGCCGCGATCGCCGGCCAGTGGGACGACGCGCGGTTCGTCACCGCCGTGCTCGCCGAGTTCGACACCGGCTCCGGAACGCTGCGGTACGTCAACGCGGGACACCCGCCGCCGGTGCTGCTGCGCCGGGGACGGGCCGTGCAGGGGCTGACCGGGGGCCGCCGGCTCCCGCTCGGCCTGCCCGACGGCCGCGTCGAGGTGGCGCGGACCCGGTTGGAGCCCGGTGACCGGCTGCTGCTGTACACGGACGGAGTCACCGAGGCGCGCGACGCGGCGGGCGAGATGTTCGGGCTCTCCCGCCTGGCGGATCTCGCCGAGCGGCACATCGGTTCCGGTCGCCCGGCGGCGGAGACGCTGCGCCGCCTCAGTCACGCGGTGACGGAACACCAGGGCGGGACGCACCAGGACGACGCGACCCTGCTACTGGTCGAGTGGTCCGCCGCCGCGGCGGCGAACTCGGAGCCCTGAGTCAGTCCAGCCCGCGCCATCCCCGCGCGACGGATTCGTCGGCGTCGGAGTCGACGAGCCCGAGCAGGGTGCCGACCCCGGTGATCCGAAGGACCCGCGCCACGCCCGGCTGCGGGCCGGTCACCCACATCGTCACGTCGCGCTCGCGGCCCACGGAGACGCCGTGCACCAGGACGCGTACGCCGCTGGAGTCCAGGAACCGCAGGTCGGCCAGGTCGACGACGACCTCCCGGACGCCGGGTCGGCGCAGCGCCTCGGTGAGCGTCGCCTCGAACTCGCCAGCGGTGGCCATGTCGATCTCACCGGCCGGGCGTAGGACCACCTGGCCCGGCTCCGCGTTCCGCTCACCCCGGTCCATGGCCGCCTCACCGTCGAAGGTCGCGCCGGCACCGGCGCGACTCGACCTTACCGACCCCCGCCCGACCGGACCACGCCGACGGTCACGACGCCCCTCTTGAACGTGTTCAAGAAGTCGCCTACGCTGAGGCGACAACATTTGAACACGTTCAAGAGGGGCGTCGGCGATGGATACAAAGGTCTGGATGTACCTGGTCTACCTGGCGATCAGCATCGGGCTGACCGTCTGGGTGGCCCGGGCGCTGTCGCGCAACGGGCTGGTCTTCCTGGAGGAGGTCTTCGCCGACGAACGGCTGGCCAAGGCCGTCAACAGCCTGCTCGTCGTCGGCTTCTACCTGCTCAACCTCGGCTACGTCACGGTGGCCATGAAGCACCCCGACCCGGTCGGGTCCACCGCCCAGGCCATGGAGGAGCTGTCCCTCAAGATCGGCCTGGTGCTGCTGGTGCTCGGCGCGCTGCACTTCTTCAACGTCTTCGCGCTCGGCCGGTACCGCCGTGGTCGGCTGCGCCAGTTCGCCACCCATCCGCCGCTCGCCCCGGTCGGCCGACTGCCGATGCCGCCCGCGCCCCGCGGCCCGTACCCGGCTGGCCCGCACCCCGCCGGCCCACACCCGGCCGCCCCGCACCCCGCCGGCCCGCACCCCGCCGGTGCTCACCCCGCCGGCGCTCAGCCCGCCGGCCCGCGCCCTACCGGCCCGCACCCCGCCGGCCCGGGGGCGGAGACCGGGCCGGCCGGCAGCCCGCCCGTCCGATGACCGTCAGGCCCCTCGGGTCGGGCGGACTCCCGGACGCCACCGCGCACGGGGGCGGTGGCGTCCGGGGGTTCACCGTCCTCTACGACGCGCACTGCCCACTCTGCCGGTCCGCCCGGCGCTGGCTGGCGTCCCGCGCCCAGCTCGTACCCCTGGAGTTCGTGCCCGCCGGCTCGGCCGAGGCCCGGCGGCGCTTCCCCGGCCTGGACCACGACGCCACGCTGCGCGACCTGACCGTGGTCGCGGACACCGGCGAGGTGTACGCCGGGGACGGCGCCTGGTTCGCCTGCCTCTGGGCCCTGGCCGACCACCGGGGCGCCGCCGAGCGGCTGGCCCGACCGCACCTGCTCCCCCTGGCCCGGCGGGTGGTCGCCGCCGCCGCCTCGGTCCGCGAACGCGTTCGCGACCCGTGGGCGGAGCCGGGCGACGACCTGGCGGGATACGGTGACCCCGATGACCGAGCAGACTGCGCCGACGACCGCTGCGGGTGAGCCGGCGACCGCGCGCGGCGAGCAGACCCGGCAGCTCATCCTGGACACCGCGATGCGGCTGTTCCGCGAGCGCGGGTACGCCCGGACCACCATGCGCGCCATCGCCCAGGAGGCCGGGGTGGCGGTGGGCAACGCCTACTACTACTTCGGCTCCAAGGAACACCTGATCCAGGAGTTCTACGCCCGTTCCCAGGTGGAGCACCGGGCGGCGGCCGGGCCGGTGCTCGCCCGGGAACCCGACCTCGCCGCCCGGCTGGCGGGGGTGATGCACGCCGGGATCGACGTGCTCACCCCGTCGCACTCCTTCGCCGCCAGCTTCTTCAAGACGGCGGCGGAGCCGACCTCCCCGCTGAGCCCCTTCTCGGCGGAGTCGTCCGGCCCGCGCGAGGCGGCGATCGGTCTCTTCGCCGAGGCGCTGGAGGGCTCCACCGCCCGGGTCGACCCGGAGTTGCGCCCGCACCTGCCGGAGCTGCTCTGGTTGGGGTACATGGGGGTGGTGCTCTACTGGGTCTACGACCGCTCGCCCGGCCAGACCCGCACCCGGCAGCTCATCGACGGTGCGGTGCCGTTGGTCGACCGGCTGGTGGGGCTGTCCCGGTTGCGCGTGCTGCGCCCGGTGACCCGGCAGGTGCTCGACCTCATTCGTACGCTGCGTCACTGACCCTTACGACGCCATCCCCCGAGTAGCCGCAGGTCAAGTCCGCTATTCGACACCCGGATCGCACCTACGGCATCTTGCCTTCACCCCCACAGTTACGTAGCGTGATCGGTGCGCACGTCACCTGCGGGACCCTGGGGGAGACTGCGGACCGTGGATCCGGCCCGGGATCCACGGTCCGCGCCCCGCCGTGAGGGGGCACGCGGTCAGAGTGGGTCCGGGCGCGCTCGGGGCGGGTAGACGACGAACGAGCGCCAGCCCCGGTCGGGGAAGCCGGCGGCGGTCGCCACCCGGGCGGAGGCGGTGTTGGCGGGGTCGTGCAGGTACGTCGGGACGGCCCCCTCGTCGAGCACCCGGCGCGCCGCCTGGGCGACCAGCCGCCGGGCCAGCCCCCGCCCCCGGGCCGCCGGCACGGTGCCGACGGCGAGTTCGTGGCCGTACGCGTCGTGCCGCTTGATCCCGACCCCGGCCAGATAGCGCCCCCGGGCGTCGCGCACCACCAGCACCGGCCGGTCGAACAGGCGCAGCCAGGACGGCAGCCCGGCGGCGCCCGGAGGTGTCCACTCCCCCACGTCCGGCAGCGGGGCCGGCGCCACGCTCCACCGGAACACGTCGTCGTGCACCGCCCAGCCGGGTCGTCCGACCGCGGCGGGCAGCGCCGGAAGCGGCGGCCCGCCCGGCAGCCGGGCCAGCTCGCGGACCGCCGCGACCCGGTCGGGAGCCACGGAGAGCACGGTGCTCGCGCCGGCGGTCACCGCGACGGCGGGCCGGAGCCGGCCGTCCCAGGCCGGTCGGGCCCGCCGGTGCGAGCCGACCACGTGCAGCCCGGGCCCCGCCGGCCACTGGCCGAGCCAGCTCGCCAGGTGCAGGTGCAGCCGCCGGTCGAGCATCGCCGCCCACCTCCCCGCGGCCGTCGTGGTCATTCGGCGTCCGGGCCGCCGACACCCGGCCCGCCTCGCCGACGATCACCGTACGCGGGCACGGCGGCACCACGTCACGGAACCCGTCACGGGGCGGGCCCACCCGGCGTCCCGTGACCCGGCGGGCCCGGCGCCGTGGCACGCGGGCCGGCGTCGAGGGTTGGGCGGCGCGGCGGGCGGGTAGACGTACAGGTACGTCGATGACCGCGGGTTCGTGGGACGGCGGCCGATCACGGGAACCAGACGCATCGACCGTCCGTCATATTCATTTTCATACATGGACAACTTTGTTTGGGACGGTATGGTCATGCCGAATCAGCCGAACGACCGGTACCACCAGGCCCCCGAGCGACTCTGGCGGGCCACCGAGGCCACCGGGCGGTTCCCGGCCCAGTCGGCGTACCGGGGTCACCGCGCCGGGGCCGAGGCGCTGCCGTGGAGCGAGGTGGACAAGCAGCCGGCCGGCGCCGCCTCGCGCGGCGGCCTGAACACCCGCTGACCGTCCCGCGTGGCGGGGGGTGGCTGCGCGACACACCCGGACGGTCCACCGGCGGCTTTCGCACACCTGTCGGGTAATTTCTTCTGGTCCGGCATCCCGGCCTACGACAGGAGAAGCTCCGCGCATGGGCAAGAAGACGATCCACGTCTCCGACTTCAGCGGCACGGTCATCCAGCCCGACGACGAGGTGGTCCGCGTCGTCGTCCTGGAGCACCCTGACCTGGTCGCGGGGCCCGTGCGGCTGGACGCCACCCCGGTCGAGGTGGAGGGCATCGACGACGCCGCGCTGGACGTCGCGGTGGTCGAGATCCACGACCGGCACGGCGACGGCGAGCCGCGCCGGGTGGTGCTCACCGCGAGCGAGTTCGACGCGATGGCGACCGACGTGCCGATGGCGCAGCTGTTGAAGACGGCCGAGCGGGTCCGCCCGCCGAAGGCCCGCAAGGGCGCGGAACGGGTCGACTACGGCACGATCGAGCACGCCGGCCGGCCGCACCGGGGCCGGGTCACCGAGGAGGAGGCCCGGTTGGTGCGCGAGCGGCTCGACGAGGTCAACAAGCGGCTCGCCGACGCCGGGATCCGTCAGGTCGACCCGACGGATCCCGAGCACGCCGCCCGCTACGGCTTCCCCGCCGCGCCCTGAGCCGGGTCAGCCCTGCTCCTGGACGGCCCGCAACGCCGCCGCCACCGAGGCCTCGACCGCGGCCTTGGTCACGCCGAGCCCGCTGAGGGCGCCGGCACCGTTCTCGTGCTCCAGGAGCGCGAGCAGGATGTGCTCGGTGCCGATGTAGTTGTGCCCCAGCCGCAGGGCCTCCCGGAAGGTCAGCTCCAGCGCCTTCTTGCCCTGGGCGTCGTACGGGATCAGGTCGGGCACCTCGCCGGACGAGGGCGGCAGCGCGGCCGTCGCGGCCTCGCGCACCCGCTCCAGCGACACTCCCTGGGCGACGATCGCCTTCGCGGCCAGCGCCTCCGGCTCGCTGAGCAGCCCCAGCACCAGGTGCTCGGGGCGGGTCTCGGCGTGGCCGGTGGCGCGGGCCTCGTTCTGCGCGGCCATCACCACGTTGCGGGCCCGGGGGGTGAACCGGGCGAAGCCCTGCTGCGGGTCCAGCGGCGTCTCGTCCGCCTTCGGCACGAAGCGCTTCTGTGCCGCCTGCTTGCTGACGCCCATGCTGCGGCCGATGTCGGTCCAGGACGCGCCCGAGCGGCGGGCCTGGTCGACGAAGTGGCCGATCAGGTGGTCGGCGACGTCGCCGAGGTGGTCGGCCGCGATGACCGCGTCGGTGAGCTGGTCGAGCGCATCGGTGTGCGCCTTCTTGATCGCCTGGATCAGGTCGTCCAGGCGTACCGGGTTGTTCATCTGCACTGGTTCCGTCATGCGTCAACCATAGGTTGACGACGGTCGACCGTCAACCTGAAGTTGACGGCAATCGTCCGTGGCGCACCCCGGGCCCGCGACCCCGTCGAATCACGGTGCGTGACGGATCGTAGGAAAGTTTCACCATTGCCCCGACGATATAGAAGATTTACGATCCGGTCTCCATCGTCCAACCGCCCCCTCGGGACGAACATCGGAGGCAACATGTGTGACGCACCGGAGACAGCCGGCCTGAGCCACCTACCGGCCCGACGCCGCACCCTCCTCACGGCGCTCGGCGTCGGCGTGGGGATCGGGGTCGTCGGCCTGCCCAGCCCCGCGATGGCCGCCGTCGCCGGCTGGAGCAACCCGACGCGCGGCACGCTGACCTCCGGCTACAAGAGCCCCAGCCGGCCCGGTCACCTGGGCTGGGACGTGGCCAACAGCCAGGGCACCCCGGTCTACGCCACGGCCGCCGGGACCGTCCGGGACATCAAGACCAACTCGTACCCGGGTGACACCGCGAGCGGTCCGCTGGGCGGCCGCACCGGCAACAGCGTCCACATCAACCACGCCGACGGCTACTTCTCCTACTACGGCCACCTGCACCGGGTGCTGGTCAGCGCCGGCCAGCAGGTCAGCTGCGGCCAGTTGGTCGGCCTGATGGGCACCACCGGCAACTCGACCGGCCCGCACCTGCACTTCGAGATCCACAACCCCCGGCTGACCTCGATGGACCCCCGGGTCTTCCTGGCCAACCGGGGCATCACCCTCGGCTCCACGGCCCCGGTGGGCAGCACCGGCTACCCGAGCGTCGGCCAGGGCGCCTCGGGCTGGGTGCCCCGGGTGATCCAGTACCTGGTGCGGGCGCGCGGCGTCTCCGTCGTGGTGGACGGGGTCTACGGGCCGGGCTGCGCCGCTTCGGTCAGGTCGTTCCAGAGCGGCCGGGGCCTCTACGCCGACGGCATGGTCGGCCCGATCACCTGGACCGCGCTCGTGCTGCCCCTGCGGGAGGGCAACTCCGGTGACCTGGTGCGCGGCCTCCAGACCGCGCTCAACGCCCGGGGGGCGAGCCTCCTCGTCGACGGCGGCTTCGGTGCGGTCACCACCAGCGCGGTACGCAGCTTCCAGAGCCGCAACGGCCTCGTCGTCGACGGTCTCGTCGGCCCGGTGACCTGGAGCGTGCTCATCTGAGCGGGCCCGTCAGAGCCAGCCGTTGTCCCGGGCGGTGCGGAACGCCTCCGCCCGGTTGGCCACCCCGAGCTTGCTGACCGCCGCGGAGAGGTGGTTGCGGACCGTGCCCGCCGACAGGTGGGTACGCCGGGCCACCTCCGCCACCGGCGTGTCGTACTCGGCCAGCCGCAGCACGTCCAGCTCGCGCGGCGTGAGCGGGCACTCGGGCGCGGTGAGCGCGTCGGCGGCCAGCGCCGGATCGACGTACCGGCCGCCGGCGTGCACGCGGCGGATGACGTCGGCGAGCGTCCCGCCCGGCGCGCCCTTGGGCAGGAACCCCTTGGCCCCGGCCGCCAGCGCGCGTTGCAGGTGCGGCGGCCGGCCGTGCCCGGTCAGGATCACCACCTTGCAGGCGGGCAGGACGCGCGCCAGCTCCGCCGTCACCTCCAGCCCGTCCAGGGCCGGCATCTGGAGGTCCACCACGGCGACGTCCGGCCGGTGGGCGAGCGCGGCGGTCACGGCGGCCCGCCCGTCCGGCGCCTCGGTCACCACCTCCAGGTCGGACTCCAGACCGAGCAGGGCGGCCAGCGCCGCCCGGATCAGGTCCTCGTCGTCGGCGAGCAGCACCCTGATCACGGGCGGGTCCGTACCGTCACGTCGAGGCGGAACACCCCGTGGTCGATCCCGTGGCGCAGGGTCCCCCCGGCCTCGGCCAGCCGCTCGGCCAGCCCGCGCAGCCCGAAGCTGTGCCGGTCCGGCGACGCCCCCTCGGCGCCGTCGTTCGTCATTGTCATCCGTACCTCGTCCTCGTCCTGGCTGATCTCGATGGTGCACCAGGTGGCCCGGCTGTGCCGCAACACGTTGGTGCTGGCCTCCCGCAGCACCGCGACGAGCTGCCGGGCGATCTCCGACGGTACGTCGTCCGGCGGCAGCGCGACCGCGCAGCGGATGCCGGAGGAACGCAGCACCTGCTCCACCGCGGCGATCTGGTCCCCGAGGTCCACCGCACGGTACCCGTGCACCACCTCGCGCAGCTCGACCAGCGCCGACGCGGCCAGCCGCTGCACCTCGGCGGCCTCCCGGCTGGCGCGCCCGGCGTCCGTCGCCGCCAGCCGGGACGCCAGCTCGGCCTTGAGCGCGATGACCGAGAGGCTGTGCCCGAGCAGGTCGTGCACGTCGCGGGCGAAGCGCAGCCGCTCCTCGGTGGCCGCGAGCCGCCCCTGGGCGGCCCGTCCCCGCTGTGCCTGGACGAGCAGCCCCCACAGCCAGAGCTGGAGGGCGTTCCACGCGGCCATGGAGAGGCCGGCTACCAGCACGATGGTGACCTGGCCGCGGACCGGGGCCCCGTTCCAGGCCGCCACCCCGGCGGCCGTCGCCACGGACAGCAGCACCGCCGGGCCGGCGGCCCACCACTGCCGCAGCAGGGACACCGAGCCGATCACCGACGCCCCCAGGAATCCCCAGGTCGCCCACTCCGGCCCGCCCACGGGCCCGACCAGCGGTACGGAGAGCACGGCGGCGCAGACGAACCCGGCGAGCAGTCGGCGCCGCGTCGACTCGGCCAGCCACGGGGTGATCGCCCCGTACAGCGCTCCGCTCTGCGCGGCGACGAACAGGACGACGCCCACCGCCCCGGCCGCCGCCCAGCGGGGATCCTCCTCCCGCGACAGTCCGACGGCGGCCAGCAGCAACGTGCCCAGGACGCCGCTGCCGACGGTGCTCAACGTGACGGCACGGGCGCGGCGCAGGCCGACGTCACGCTCGACCTGCGCCCGCTCCATGCTCACGCTCCCGATGCCAGGTGGCGCGATGACCTCGATCATCCGTGCCGGGGCTCCCATCGGAAGTACCGGGCGGCCGTGAACAGCGACACCGCCAGCCAGACCAGCAGCACCCCGAAGGAGGGCAGCGTCTCGACCAGCGTCCCGGCGAAGCTCAGGGCCTGGCCCTCGTCGGTGCGGGCGAGCCAGCCGACGCGCATGATCTCGGTGAACGGCCCCATGGGCAGGAACCAGAGGATCCGTTCCAGCGACTCCGGCAGCGCGCCGAGCGGCAGCAGCGCACCCGGCGTGGCCAGGAAGATCACCAGGGTCGGCAGGGTGGTCAGCATGGCCGCCTCGGAGCTGCGGGTGATCGCGGAGAGCGCCGCCGAGAAGGCCGCCATGATCGCGGACCCGATCAGCAACGCCAGCGCCATGACCAGCGGGTTCTTCGGCATCGGCAGGCCCAGCACCAGGAGGGCGTAACCGACCAGCACGACGAACTGGGCGAGGAAGATCGCCACGGTGCTGCTGGCCGTGCCGAGCAGGATGGTGCGGTCCGAGGCGAGCCCCGCCCGCAGCCGCTTGAGCACCAGCTCCTGGCGGCGCGACGCGTACACGGTGGTCAGGTGGTGGTGCACCAGGAAGACCATGATCAGGGTGGTGATGCTGACGACCCGGCGGACGCCGGGCACCGCCTCGCCCCCGTACTCGCTGATGAGCAGGATGGCGATCATCAGCGGGGTCACCACGGACATGGCGGTGGCCGTCCAGTTGCGACGCAGCGCCAGCAGCTCCATCTTGAGCATCGCGGCCATCTGCCAGAGCGGCCTGGTCGCCCGGTCGCGCGGGGTGGCGGTGGTGGTGGGGCTCTGCGTCGTCATCGTCCCGCTCATCGGGCGGCCTCCGGTTCCGCGTGCTGGTCGGTCTGGTCGTGGTCGGCGGCGATGTCCAGGAAGACATCCTCCAGGGTGGCAGGTCGGGCCGACAGGGAAGCCAGTCGGATGTCGCCCGCGTTGGCCCATTCGAGCAGCCGGGTGAGGTCGCTCTGGAGTTGGCGGGACTCGTACGTGACCCGGTCGCCCTCGACCATGCGGGCGGCGTGCGGCAGGTCGGGAAGGGCGTCCGTCGCCGGCAGCCGGAAGCTGATCCGGGCGGGCAGGGTGCGTACGACGTCCTCCGGGGCGCCCGTGGCGACGATGCTCCCGCCCCGCATGATGGCCACCCGGTCGGCGAGGACCTCCGCCTCCTCCAGGTAGTGCGTGGTGAGCAGGACGGTGGTCCCACCCTTCTGGAGCTCGCGGACGACGTCCCAGGTGCGGCGCCGGGAGGCCGGGTCCATGCCCGTGGTCGGCTCGTCGAGGAAGAGCACCTCCGGGCGGCCGAGCACGGCCAGCGCCAGCTCCAGCCGCCGGCCCTCGCCGCCGGAGAGCTGCTCGACCGCCACGTTCATCCGGTCGCCGAGGTCGACCAGGTCCAGCACCTCCGCGGTGGTCTGCGGCCGGACGGTGAGGGAGCGCCAGATCTCCACCGTCTCCCGGACGGTCAGCGCACCGGTGAACCCGCCGTGCTGGAGCATCACCCCCGTCCGGGGACGCAGCGCGGCCCGCTCCCGCACCGGATCCAGCCCGAGCACCCGGACCCGGCCGGAGGTGGCCGGTTGCAGTCCCTCCAGGACCTCGATGGTGGTGGTCTTGCCGGCACCGTTGGTGCCCAGCAGGGCGAACAGCTCGCCTCGTTGGATCCGCAGCGAGATCCCCCGCACCGCCTCGAACTCCCCGTAGCTGCGCCGCAGCCCGTCCACTTCGATCACGACGTCATCCATGCTTCACAGGCTGCCGTCGACCGGCGACAGAACCAACCCCCGCCGCGTCACGTTCCGACCGTGTCGTACGCATGCCTCACCCGTGCGTCCGCCACGTGCGCGACGCCCGCCCCCGGCGGCTCACCCGGTGGTGGCGACGAACGGCGGCACGTCCACCGGGAGTTCCGGCAGTACCCCCGCGAGAGCCTGGACCTTCGACCACGTCATGGTCACCTGGTCGAGGTCCCCCTCCCCCAGCGGGACGCCCAGCTCGCCGAACGCCTGGGCCAGCCGCTCCCGCCGGACGGGGTCGACCCCGTCGGCGGGCGCCTCCGGGGCGCAGACCGCCGCGAGGTCCGTCACGACCTCCAGCTTCGGCTCGCGCTCGTGCCAGCCCGTACGCCGCTGGTAGACGTCGGCGACGGCGGCCAGCTCGAAGTCGC
Source organism: Micromonospora sp. DT46 (assembly GCF_049841735.1). NCBI lineage: Bacteria > Bacillati > Actinomycetota > Actinomycetes > Micromonosporales > Micromonosporaceae > Micromonospora > Micromonospora sp. DT46. Next base: position 202,085 of record NZ_JBNCKW010000011.1, read on the forward strand.
GGCCGGGGGCGGCGGCCAGTTGCAGCGACAGCGGCAACCCGTCGCCGTCGGCCCCCATCGGCAGCGCCAGCGCGGGGAAGCCGACCGCGCTCCAGATGCTGGGCAGGAAGGAGATCGTCTGGAGGCTGGCCTGGTCGTCGTAGCGGGGGGCGGCGGACGGCCAGGCGGGCGTGGCGATGACGTCGACGTCCCGCAACCGCGCCCGCAGGGCCTCGGCGCCCCACCCACGCACCCGCTGGGCCCGCAGGTACGTCTCCGCCGGGAGCACGCCGCCGAGCGCGACGTTCCACCGGAACGGCCGGCCGTAGTCGTTCCAGCGCGCCCGGAACTGCGCCCCGTGCACCTCGAACGCCTCCACCAGCATCGTCACGAGCTGCGCGGCGAAGAGCGGGAACGCCTCGTCGAGGGGCACGTCGACGACCTCCGCCCCGGCGGCCCGCAGCTCGTCGAGCGCGGCGTCGAAGGCGGCGGCGGTGTCGTCGGTCAGCGCGGCGGCGTACCGCACGAGGTCCCCCGGGACGCCGACACGGACGCCCGCGAGGTCGGCGAGCGCCGGCCGGGACAGCTCCGCGGGCCGGTCCGCCATCACGGCGAGCAGCCGCGCGCACTCCCGGGCCGTACGGGCCAGCGGACCCGCCGTCTCGACCGACCGCGCCAGCGGGCGGACACCCGCCGCCGGCAGGAGGCCCTGCGTCGGCTTCAGCCCGGTCACGCCGCACAGCGCGGCCGGGATCCGGATGCTGCCGTTGCTGTCGGTGCCGACACCCGCGTCGAAGAACCCGGCGGGGATGCCGTTGGCGCTGCCGCAGCTCGACCCGCCGGTCCACCGGTGGGGGTCCCACGGGTTGCGCGGCACCGGGAAGGACGCGTCCGGGTCCGGCCGGGACAGCGCGTGCTCCGCCATCGTGGTCTTGCCCACGATCACCGCGCCCGCCGCGCGCAGCCGTGCCACCACGGTCGCGTCGCGGTCGGCCCACCAGCCCGCGTCGTGCACGACGCTCTGGCAGGTGCTCGGCGCGCCGGCGACGGCGACGACGTCCTTGACGCCGATCAGCGTGCCGCGCAGCGGCCCGTCCGTGCCGGGGTCGTCGACAGGGAAGCGGTGCAGGAAGGTGCCGAGCATCGGCCCGAGCCGGTCGGCCCGCTCGGCTGCGGCGGCGAGGCGGTCCATGTCAGCTCACCACCTGGTGATCGGGCCGGCCGGTCGCGACGGTTCGCGGGGCGGCGGAATTGACGGGCCGATTACCGGCCAATTCCCGTTCGGTGCCCGTCACAGTTTCCCGAAAGAAGTCGGTGTGTGGAAAGGCGAACAACTCGGCCGTGGCGTCGTCACGACCCATGACATCCGTTCCCGCGTCGACGGTCGACGAATGACCGTCACCGTTCCGCCTCTGACGTGTCACGAACACCTCCCCGCACGGGCCACGGAATGCGCAGCCCAGGACCACGACAGGTCCGACGATGGCGGGTACGGCCATCGCGGGGTAACCCCTACGGTCACCCCTCACCACCCCGGAATAAGGCGCCTCGGACGCCAATTCTCGCGGCGGCGGCCCCGGAATTCCTGGCTCCCCGCTCCCTAGCGCTGCTAAATACTATTCGCATACCCGCACCGATCTAAATGGGGAAATCAATGAGCAACGCAATCGCGAACCTCGTGGCCACACCCACGCCCGGTGCGGTGGACCCACAGGCGATCGACGTGGCGGACGTGCACAAGAGCTACGGCGACGTGCGCGCCGTCAACGGCATCGACCTGCGGATCGCTCCCGGCGAGGTGGTCGCGTTGCTCGGGCCCAACGGTGCGGGGAAGTCCACGCTCGTCGACATGATCCTGGGGCTCACCCGCCCCGACCGTGGCGAGATCCGCGTCTTCGGGCACACCCCCCGGGAGGCCATCACCCGGGGCGTCATCGGGGCGACGCTCCAGGACGGCGCCCTGCTCGACGACGTGTCGATCCGCGAGCTGCTCACGATGGTGGCGTCGCTGCACACCGCCCCCCTGCCGATCGCCGAGGTGCTGCGCCGCACCGACCTCACCGACGTCGCCGACCGCCGCAGCCGGCTCTCCGGCGGTCAGCGCCAGCGGCTGCGGCTGGCCATGACCCTCGTGTCCGACCCGAAGCTGCTGGTGCTGGACGAGCCGACGGTGGCGATGGACGTCGAGTCCCGCCACGTGTTCTGGGCCGCCATGCGGGAGTTCACCGACTCCGGACGCACCGTGGTGTTCGCCTCCCACTACATGGAGGAGGCCGAGGAGTTCGCCGACCGGGTGGTGCTCGTACAGGCCGGGAAGATCATCGCCGACGGCACGGTCACGGAGATCCGCTCCGTGGTGGCGGGCCGCTCGCTGTCGGCCACCGTCCCGGACGCGACGGTCGAGCAGCTGCGCCTGCTGCCCGGCGTGATGACCGCCGAGGCCCGTGGCCAGCGCGTCGAGATCGTCAGTTCCGACTCCGACGCCACCGCCCGCGAGTTGTTCGCGCGCTTCCCCCAGGCGTACGACGTCGAGATCGGCGCCCTCGGCCTGGAACAGGCGTTCCTGGCCCTCACCGCGACGAAGGGCGGGGCCGCCTGATGAGCGCCGGCTTCCTCAAGCTCGAAGTGAAGCGGGTGCTCCGGGCCCGCAAGTTCTGGATCGTCGCGTTCCTGTTCCCGACGCTGCTCTACCTGATGCAGGCCAACCTGTTCGACATGATGCAGGCCAACCTGGCCGGCGGAGGCGCCGGCATCAACTTCAGTGAGCACCTGCTCGGCAGTCTCGCCGCCTTCGGGGCGCTCTTCGTCGCGCTGAACGTCGGCACCAGGGTGGCGATCGAGCGGTCCACCGGATGGCAGCGCCAACTGCGCATCACCCCCCTGTCCCCGACCTCCTACCTGGCGGCGAAGCTGACCGCGGCGATGGTGGTGGCGCTGCCGGCGATCACGGCGGTGGCGCTCACCGGCGCGCTGCTGGAGGGCGTCCGGCTGCCGGTGGGCGGCTGGCTCCAACTGGTGCTCGGGGTGTGGGTCGGCACGCTGCCGTTCGCGCTGCTGGGCGTCTTCATCGGCCAGGTCGCCACGGCCGAGAGCGTGCAGGTGCTCACCTCCGTCTCGCACATGCTGCTCGGCGTACTCGGCGGCGCGCTGGTCCCGTCGGTCGCGTTCCCCGACTGGATGCAGACGGCGTCCGCGATCATGCCGAGCCACTGGCTGGCCGAAATCGGGCACAGCCCGTTCGAGGACACCGCCCGGCTCGGGCTCGCCGCCGTGGTGCTCGCGGGCTGGACCGTCGTGCTCGGCGGCGCCGTGATCCTGCGGTACCTGAAGGACAGCGCCCGCGTCTGAGCGCCCGCGACCGGGAGCGCACGGGCCGCACCCCCTGAACGACGAACGTACGCACCGCTACGACGAGGGATCCCATCGTGAAGAAGAACTCCTGGCAGATACTGCGCAAGGGCGGGCCGGGCGGCCTCACGCTCACCGTCGACTTCACCAGCACCGGCCGCACCCAGGCGTGCTTCCGCGACCTGGTGCCCCTGTTGAGCGCGCCCGGCGAGATCTGGGAGACCGTGGCACCCGCCTCCGGCGCCGAGGACACCATGTCCGGCGCCGACTACGTCGAGCGGTGGGCGAAGGGCGTACGCCGGCGGGAACGCACCGTCGACACCGTGATCGGCTACTGCGTGGGCGCGGTGTTCGCCGCCCCCCTCGCGTCCCGGCTGGCCGAGTCGCAGGACGAGGCGCCGAGGCTGGTCCTGCTGGACCCGGAGCTGCCGAACATCGTCGGGCTGTACCGGGACTTCCACGCCGCCGCGGACGCGCTGCGGACCATCCTCACCCCCGAGGAGATCGCGGCGTTCCACGCCGACGGCCAGGCGGTGCAGGAGAAGCACGGGCTCGAGGACCTCACCCTCATCGGTCCCGCGCTCGCCGGGATCTTCTCCGACGCGATCGACGTGGCGGGCCGCCGGCTCGGCCTGGACGACGACGTCCGGGCCGAACTGGGCGGCAGCTTCGCCTCGTTCGTCGGCTACCTGCGGGCGGCGACGGAGATCGACCCCGCCCCGCAGTGGGCGACGGCGACGGCGATCACCTCCGCGCACTCGACCCAGCGCGGGCAGGGCTTCGGGCGCACCATCCCGCTCGCCGTCGACCACGACCAGATGCTGCGTCACCCCGACGTCGCCGCGACGGTCTCCGGCCTGATGACCGGTGCGGACGCCGGTCAGCGGATCGCGGGGTAGCGCGGTGGCACCGGGCCCGGCGGGCGGCGAGCCCGCGCTCTTCACCGACCTGTTCGCGGAACAGGTGCGGCGCACCCCGGACGCCATCGCCGTCATGTGGGGCGAGCACCACAGGACGTACGCCGAGCTGGACGCCGAGGCGAACCGCCTCGCGCACCGGCTGGTGTCGCTCGGCGCGGGCCCGGAGCGGCTCGTGGCGATCGGGATCCGCTCGGCGCACCTGGTGGTCGCCGCCCTCGCCACCCTCAAGGCCGGGGCGGCCTACCTGCCGCTGGACCTCAGCTACCCGCCGCAGCGGCTGGAGCACATGCTCACCGACGCGCGGCCCATGCTGCTGCTGACCACCGGCGACGACCAGCACGCGGTGCCGGCGGCCGACCTGCCGCGGGTCCTGCTCGACGACCCGGACGCGTACGCCGGGCAGCCGGACACCGAGGTCACCGACGCCGACCGGCTCGCCCCGCTGCGGCCCGCCAACGTCGCGTACGTCATCTACACCTCCGGCTCCACCGGCAGCCCAAAGGGCGTGCTGATCGAGCATCGCCAGCTCGGCACGTACCTGCGCCACGTCGTGCGCTCCTACCCGGGCGTACGCGGCCGGGCGCTGCTGCACTCCTCGTTCGCGTTCGACCTGACGGTCACCGCGTTCTACGCGCCGCTGATGACGGGCGGCTGCGTGCACATCGGCGCCCTGGAGGAGATGGGCACGCCCGCCGCCGGACCGGCCGGGCAGCAGCGGCCCACCTTCGTGAAGGTGACGCCGTCGCACATCCCGCTGCTCACCGCGCTGCCGGCCCAGGCGTCCCCGACCGGGGAGCTGATGGCGGGTGGCGAGCTGCTGCTCGGCGAGACCGTCGACGCCTGGCGCCGCCGGCACCCCGGCGCGCGGGTGGTCAACGAGTACGGCCCGACGGAGACGACCGTCGGGTGCAGCACCGTGGTCATCGAGCCCGACCAGCCGGTGCCGCCGGGGCCGCTGCCCATCGGCCAGCCCATGCCCGACGTGCGCTACCACGTGCTGGACGACGAGCTGCGCCCGGTGCGGCCCGGCGAGATCGGCGAGCTGCACATCGCGGGCGGCCAGCTGGCCCGGGGCTACCTGCACCGGCCGGGCCTGACCGCCGAGCGGTTCCTGCCCGACCCGTTCGGCCCGCCCGGCTCGCGCATGTACCGCTCCGGCGACCGGGTCCGGCCCACCGAGGACGGCGAGTACGAGTTCTGCGGGCGGGTCGACAACCAGGCCAAGATCCGCGGCTACCGCATCGAGCTGGGCGAGATCGAGGCGGCACTGCTGCGCCGTCCGGAGGTGCGGCACGCGGCGGCGGTGATCCGTACGGACACGCCGGAGGTCAAGCAGCTCGTCGCGTACGTCGTGCCCGGGGAGGGCGCGAGGATCGACGCGCAGCAGGTGCGCAAGGACCTCGCCGAGACGTTGCCGGAGTACATGGTGCCGAGCGCCGTGGTGAGCCTCCCGGCGCTGCCGCTGACCGTCAACCGCAAGCTCGACACGGCGGCCCTGCCGGCGCCGGAGGTCGCGGCGACCCCGGGTGGGCGGGCGCCGGCCGACGAGTTGCAGGCGCTGCTCTGCGAGCTCTTCGCCACCTACACGGCCGTCTCCTCGATCGGCGTCGACGACGACTTCTTCGTCCGGGGCGGCACCAGCCTCGGCGCCGCCCAACTGGTCAACGAGGCACGCCGGCGCGGGCTCACCCTGTCGCTGCGCGACGTGCTGGAAAACCGGACCGTGGCGCGGCTCGCCGAGGTCTGCGCCGACACCGACCGAGGGGACGAGTGAGCATGAGCATCGCGGCCAGCAGGAAGGAAGCAGCCATGTGGCTGCTCGAGCGGCTGGTGCCGGACACCGGGGTCAACAACGTGGCGGTCGCCTTCGAGGTGGCCGGCCGGATCGACCGCGGGCTGTTCACCGCGGCGCTGCGGGCGGTGCTGGCCCGGCACGAGGTGCTGCGCACCGTGTTCCGCTCCGACGACGCGACGCTGACCCGGGAGGTGCTCGCCGCCGACCAGCTCGACGTGCCGGTGGTGGACATCCCGGCCGGCGACGACGGGATGGACGCCGACCTGACCGCGTTCGCCGCCGAGCCCTTCGAGATCGACGGCCGCCCCCTGCTGCGGGCGGGGATCCGCGCGGGAGCGGACGCCGACGTGTGCTGCGTCGTCGTGCACCACCTGAACTTCGACGCCATGTCGACCACGATCCTGCTCCGCGAACTGCTCGCCGGCTACGAGGCGCTCGCGGCGGGCGGCCGGCCCGACGACGCCCCGCTGGCCGCGCTAGCGGAGCGCGCGCCGAACGAGCGCAGCGTCGCGTACTGGCGCAAGAACCTCGACGGGCTGCGGGCCGCCGAGGCGGGCCTGTGGTGCGCCCTGCCGCCCGTCGGGGCGCCGTCCCTGCGCGCCCGCACCGTCCACCACGAGCTCTCCGCGCCGGCCCGCGCCGTGGTGCGCCGCTTCCAGCGCGAACTGCGCGCCTCCGAGGCTGTCGTGCTGCTCGCGGCGTACTCGGTGCTGCTCGCCCAGCACGGCGCGGGCTCCGACGTGGTCATCGGCACCCCGGTGAACGTGCGCGACCAGCGCAGCATGAACGCCATCGGCTACCACGCGAACCTGGTGCCGCTGCGGGTGCGGGTCGACCCGGACGCCGACTTCCGCGCCGTCGTCAAGCAGACGCGCAGCACCTTCCTGGAGGCGATCAGCCACGCCGACGTGCCGCTGGAGCACGTCTCCCCCGCCGTGCTCGGCGACGCGCCGTCGTCGTGGCGCAGCTCGTTCTTCCGGCACCTGTTCAACTACGTGCCCGGCACCGTCGACGCCTCCGCCACCCTGACCGGGATGCCCTTGCGCCACGTCATGGTGGAGAACGGCTACAGCCGCTTCGACCTGGAGTTCTTCATCATGCCGGGCGAGGACGCGACCACCGTCCGCGCGGCGTTCTGCGTCGACGCCTTCGACGCCGCCGACGTCGGGCTGCTGCTGCAACGGTACGACGCGCTGCTCGTGCGGCTGGGCGACGACCTGGAGCGGCCGGTGGCGCAGCTGTCCCGCCGGGGCGCGGACGACCTCGCCCTGCCGGCGTCGGCGCCGGAGACGGCCACCACGGCGTCCGTGCTGGACGCCGTGCACGCGACGGTCGCCGCGAGCCCGGACCTCGTCGCGGTGCGGGACGGGGCGGACGACGTGTCGTACGGCCGGCTGTGGTCGGCGGCGCTCGCCACCCGGGACCTGGTCGCCGCCTCGGACGGGAGCACGGTCGCGGTGCTGGCGCCGCGCGGCGCGGAGCTGGCCGCCGCGTGGCTCGGCGTGTGGCTGGCGGGCAGGCGCTGCGTCCTGCTCGATCCGACCCAGCCGATCCCCGACCTCGCCGCGCGGCTGGCCGACTCGGGTGCCGCCCCGGTGCTGGCGGCCGAGGGCCTCCCCGTGCCCGGCGCGGTACGCATCCCCGCCATCCCCGCCGCCACCGACGCGGTCCGCACCGACGCGCCGTCCGGTGTCGACCTCGACGCGGTGGCCTACCTGGAGTACGACCTCGACGCGCCCGCCCCGCTCGCGGTGACCGTCACCCACCGGGCGCTGGCCTGCGCCGTCGCGCGGCTCGCCGAGCGGGTCGCCGCCAACGGGCCGGCCGTCACCGCCTGGCTGGGCAGCGCCGCCACCGACGCGGCGCTGACGGAGCTGCTGGTCGCGCTGACCACCGGCGGCCGGGTCGTCGTCGCCCCCGACCAGGCCCGCGCCGACGGCCACGCGCTCGGCGAGCTGGTCCAGCGGCACGACGTGACCGTGGTGCAGGCGTCGCCGGCGGTGTGGCGCCAGGTGGTCGAGCACGCGGGCGCCCGGCTCGCGGGCCGGGCCGTCCTGGTGGCCCACGAACCGCTCCCCCGCCCGCTCGCCGCGCAGCTGCGCGCCACCGGCTGCACGCCGCACCACGGCTACACCACGCCCGGCGTCGCCGGGTACGCCGCGCTCGACGGCGGACGGGACGGCACCGGTGTCCTCCCGGCGACCCGCGTGTTCGTCACCGAGCCCGGCACCGATCACGAGCTGGGCATCGGCGTACGCGGAGAGCTGTGCGTCGCGGGCGACACGCTGGCCGCCGGCTACCACGGCCGGCCGGAGCTGACCGCCGCCCGGTTCGGCGAGCACCCCACGCACGGGCGGTTCCACCGCACCGGGGATCTCGCGCGACTGCTGCCGGACGGCCGGATCGACGTCGTCGGCCCCCTGTCGGCCCACGTACGCGTCGCCGGCCAGCGGATCCACCTCCGCGACATCGAGTCCGTCCTCGCCGCCCACCCGGACGTGGAGGCGGTCGCCGCCGTCGGGTCCACCGGCGACGCGCAGGACGGCACGGTCGTCGCGTTCGTCGAGTCCCGCAAGCCCGACGTGGCGGAGCGGCTGCGCGAGCACGCCCGTGCCGCCCTGCCGCTCACGCCCGACCTGGTCGTGCTGAACCAGTTGCCGGTCACCGTGGCGGGCACCGTGGACCGCGCGGCCCTCGTCGCGCTCGCGGCGGCGCGGACGGCGGCCGAGGTCGACCCGCCGGACGAGACGACCGCCGCCCTGGTCGGGATCTGGACCGAGATGCTCGACCGGCCGGGCCTGCACGCGGACTCGAACTTCTTCGCCAGCGGTGGCCACTCGCTGCTGGGCGCCCAGCTCGTGCAGCGGGTGCGGACCGAACTGTCGATGCCGGTACAGCTCGCCGACCTGTTCGCCAACCCGACGCCACGGCAGCTCGCGGAGCACCTGCAGGACGCGTTCTGGGACGACGACGAGGACGACGACTGACCGATCGCTCAACCCCCACACCGTCTCGGACCTCAGCAGAGGAGGCTCGGCGTGACCGTCGACGTCCAGCCCACACGCAGTACAGACCGATCGATCGTCCTGACCCGCGAGGAGAACATCGAGGTCGACACGATCGCCCGCTACCTGGCGGGCCGACCGCCGCGCCTGGTGGACTCGGCCGCCTGGCTCGAAACGGCCCGCGAACTCTCCAGCAACCTGCCCGTACGCCTGCGCCAGATGGTGCGGCGCTTCGCCTGGGATCCCGGGCCCGACGCCGTGCTGCTGGTGCGGAACCTGCCCGTGGACGCCGACGAGCTGCCGTGCACGCCCACGGTGGCCGGCTCGGCGCAGCGCGAGTCCACCGTGCCCGCCGCCGCGCAGGTGCTGCTCGGGCTGCAACTCGGGGAGCTCATCGCCTTCAAGGAGGAGAAGAGCGGCGCGCTGGTGCAGGACGTCGTGCCGGTGCCGGGCATGGAGAAGTTCCAGGGCAACGCGGGCTCGGTGACGCTGTCCATGCACGTGGAGAACGCCTTCCACGTCTACCGTCCGGACTACGTCGGGCTGCACTGCCTGCGCAACGACCACGACAACGTGGCCGGGTTGCAGGTGACGTCGATCCGCAACGCGCTGCCCCTGCTGTCCGAGCAGGTCCGCAAGGTGCTGCACGAGCCACGGTTCGTCACCGAGCCGCCGGCGTCGTTCGGCGACCTGCGCAGCGCGCCGGAACCGCACGGCATCCTCAGCGGCAGCCCCGAGGACCCGGACGTCCAGGTCGACTTCCAGAGTTCGTTCCCCCTCGACCCGGAGGCCACGCAGGCGCTGTCGGTGCTCGGCGACGCGCTGCGCACCGTCCGCCGGACGTTCATCCTGGAGCCCGGCGACCTCGCGTTCGTCGACAACCGGCTGGCCCTGCACGGGCGGACCGAGTTCACGCCCCGCTACGACGGCTACGACCGGTGGCTCCAGCGGATCTTCGTGCACCGCGACTTCCGGCGTTCCCGGGCCCTGCGCCCGCACGACGGGAACGTGCTCGACAGCGGCAACTGACGGCCCGACCGAAGGTCGACGAGCTGGCCCGTACGCACGGGCCAGCTCGTCGACGACGGACCGTGGGACGCGGTGGTGACCGGCGCCGGAACGCGGCAGCCGCGCCACCGCGTCCGTGCGGTGGCCGCACCACCACTTCCGTGCGGTAGCTCCACCAGCGTGTCCGTGCGGTAGCCGCACCGCCGCGTCCGCGCGGTAGCCCCATCAGCGCGTCCATGCGGTGGCCCCACCGCCGCGTCCGTGCGGTGGCCGCACCAGCGTGTCCGGGGCGCGCCCGGCGGACGCCGTCCGCCGGCGACGACACCCGCCCGCGCTGGCCCCGTCCGGCGCCGTGCATCCCGACCGGCCCGCATCACCGACCGCGGTGTCAATCCCCGCGGTCGGGCGTGGCACCATTCGCACCTGACCGATCGGTGCGTGCCCCCACGAGGCCGCCATTCGCCTCCCGGCGCGAGGGTCGACCATTCCGCGCCCCCGGTCGCCCGCCCCCGGCCCATTCACGGGCTGGCGACTCCCGTCAATGCGTCGCGCGGAATCGTCGCGCGCGCCGGCGCGCGGCCCTGCCGTGGCACGCGGTTCTTTCCACGCCCGGATGTGGGGAACGGTGGCGCCGGGCAGTCGGGCGGCGACGGGAAGAGAACGTGTCCCGGTCCACGTCGTTACCGATCCGCACCGGTGCGGGGCGCCGTTCCCGCACCGTGTGTGCGCCGTTCATCGGACCCGGATGACGGTCTCATGCCCCACCACCACCCGACAATGCCTGACCAGCAACTCCACACTGCCAACCCAATGACACCCACCATGCACCCACACCTCCTGCGGGGTGCCCTAGGGGTGCCTCCCCAATGACCACCGATGGGAAACTCAAAACCCACCCCCACCACACCACCAGACCACCGGAGCACACCCATGCGCTTCTCCGTACTCGGCAGCACCGAAGTCACCAACAACGGCCACCACCTCGAACT
>NZ_JBNCKW010000012.1:0-177346 GCF_049841735.1 Micromonospora sp. DT46
ACCGAGGCGAGTGTGGGCACGTGCATCTTCCCGGTGGAGACCGAGCAGGCGGGTCCGGTGGTGCCGATCGGTCGTGCTCTGCCGGGCATGACGATGTACGTGCTCAACGGGGACCTGCACCTTGCCCCGGTGGGTGTGGTCGGCGAGCTGTACGTGGGCGGCGTGGGTGTGGCCCGTGGTTATGCGGGTCAGCCGGCGTTGACGGCGGAGCGGTTCGTGCCCGACCCGTTCGCCGCAGCCGGCAACGAGCCCGGAACCGCGGCCGGGGCGCGGATGTACCGCACCGGGGACCTGGTGCGGCGGTTGCCCGACGGGGCGGTGGAGTTCGTCGGGCGGGTCGACCACCAGGTGAAGATCCGCGGCTACCGGATCGAACTCGGCGAGATCGAGACGGTCCTGGAGGGCACCGACGGCGTGGCCGACGCGGTCGCCCTGGTCTCCGGATCGGCCGCCGAGGGCGACGCCCGGCTGGTGGCGTTCTACCGCCCGGCCGCGCCGGCGACGCCGGGCCTGCTGGACCGGATCCGGCAGCGGTGCGCGGAGCACCTGCCGGAGTACATGATCCCGGCCGAGTTCGTCGCCGTGGAGGCGATCCCGCTCAACGCCAACGGCAAGGTCGACCGCGCCGCCCTCTGGGAGGCGGCGGTGCCCGTCGAGCGGGCACACGTCGCCCCGGAGACCGAGCTGGAGAGCCGGCTCGCCGGGATCTGGGGCCAGGTGCTCAACCTCGAACAGGTCAGCACCCGGGAGAGCTTCTTCGACCTCGGCGGCGACTCGCTGCGCGCGGTCGCCCTGGTCGGCGCGCTGCGGGCGGCCGGCTTCGGGGTGGCCGTCCGGGACGTCTTCGTGCACCGCACGGTCGCCGCCCTGGCCGGGCACCTCTCCGCCAAGGACGCCGCCCCGGCGGCCCCGGCCTTCCAGGCCGTCGCGCCCTTCTCCCTGTTGACCGCCGCCGACCGGGCCGCGCTGCCCGCCGGCCTCGTGGACGCCTACCCGGCCGTGCAGGCGCAGGTCGGCATGGCCGTGGAGATCCAGAAGGACCCCGGCAAGTCGCTGTACCACATCGTGCGCTGCTTCCGGGTGCACAGTGGCCGGCCGTTCTCGGTCGACGCACTGCGGGCCGCCGTGCGGGACGTGGTCGGCCGGCACGAGACGCTGCGTACCTCGTTCGACCTCACCGGCTACTCGGTGCCGCTGCAGCTCGTGCACGCCGAGGCGCCCGTCGACGTACGGGTGACGGAGCTGACCGGCGACGACGTCGAGGCGCGGCTGCGGGCGTACGTCGACGCGGAACGGGCCCGGCCCTTCGCGCTGGACCAGCCGGCGCCGCTGCTGCGGGTCGCCGCCCACCGCACCGACGAGCGGGGCTGGTGGCTCACCGTCGCCGTCAGCCACCTGGTCACCGGCGGCTGGGACCTGAACACTCTCCTGGTCGAGCTGATCGGCTGCTACGAGCGGCGCAGCGCCGGCATGGTGCCCGAGTCGCCGGAGCCGAACGCCGTCCGGTACGCCGACTTCGTCGCCGCCGAACTGGCCGCGCTGAAGGGCGGCGAGGACGAGGCGTACTGGCGGGGCATCGTCGACACGTACGCCGGCTTCACCACGCCGGACGGCTGGGGCCGCACCGACGGCCCGCGCGAGAGCCTGCGGACCCGGGTCAGCTACCAGGACCTGGAGCCGAAGCTGCGCGCGCTGGCGTCGACCCTCGACGTGTCGCCCAAGTCGGTGCTGCACGCCGCGCACCTGAAGGTGATGAGCCAGCTCACCGACCAGGGGCGGTTCTACACGGGCCTGGTGTGCGACGCGCGGCCCGAGGTGCGGGGCGCCGAGCGGGTGCACGGCATGTACATCAACGTGCTGCCGTTCGCGCACGCCCGGGGTGCCGGCACGTGGCGCGAGCTGGTGCGGTCGGTCTTCGACCGCGAGGTGGAGCTGTGGCCGCACCGGCGGTACCCGCTGCCGGCGGTGCAGCGGATGGCCGGCGCCGGGTCCCGCCCGATCGACGTCGTCTTCGACTACACCGAATTCCGCCGGGCCGGGGCGGTCGCCGACGAGTCCGTCGACTTCGAGGCCATCGCCGGGGAGGGCGGCACCGAGTTCGCCCTCCAGGTGACCGCCGCCGGCGGCTTCCTCGACCTGGTCGGCGACAGCCACGCCTTCGGTCCCGCCGCGTTGGCCCGGGTGGGGGCGATGTTCCGCGAGGTGCTGGCGGCGATGGTGGCCGACCCCGAGGGCGACGCGGTCGCCGTCCGCCTTCCGGCGGCCGAACGCGACGAGGTCGAGGGCTGGTCGTCCGGCGGCACCGCCGAGGTCGGCGGGTACGCCCCGGCGGCGTTCGAGGCGCAGGCGGCGCGGCGGCCGGACGCGGTGGCGATCACCTGCGACGGCACCCGCGTCAGCTACCGGGACCTGAACGCCCGGGCGAACCGGTTGGCGCACCACCTGCGGGAGCTGGGGGTGGGGCCGGAGGTCCTCGTCGGGGCGTGCGCCCACCGGTCGGTGGAGCAGGTCGTGGGGATGCTGGCGGTGCACAAGGCGGGTGGGGTGTACCTGCCGTTGGATCCGTCGTACCCGGCGGAGCGGCTGGCGTTCATGCTGGCCGACGCGGCGGCCCCGGTGCTGCTCACCACCGCCGAGCTGCGCGGTCAGCTCCCGGCGGCCGAGGCGGCCACCGTGCTGCTCGACGAGCCGGACGCCTGGGCGGGCCAGCCGGCCACCGACCCCGAGCCGGTCACCCACGCCGACAGTGGCTGCTACGTCATCTACACCTCCGGCTCGACCGGCCAGCCCAAGGGCGTCCTCGTGCCGCACCGGGCGCTGGTCAACCGCTCCGCGTACGCCGGCCGGCGGATCAACCGCCTCGACGAAGAAGCGGTGCTGCTCCAGAAGACCGAGATCGGCTTCGACGTCTCCCCGGCCGAGGTCTACGCGGCCCTGTCGGCGGGCGCCCGGATCGTGGTGGCCCGCCCCGGTGGGCACCGCGACCCCGCGTACCTGCGGGAGCTGATCGTCCGCGAGGGCGTCACCGCCGTCGAGCTGGTGCCGAGCATGCTGTCCGCGCTGCTGGCCGAGGGGATCGGCGGCTGCCGGTCGCTGCGGTCGGTGGCCGTCGGCGGCGAGGAGATCGCCGTCGACGTGGCGCGGGCGTTCCTGGCCGCGCTGCCCGGCTGCGAGCTGCACAACACGTACGGCCCGGCCGAGACCACGGTCGACGTCACGAGCTGGCTCTGCACCACCGACGCCCTGGCCGGACTGTCCCGGGTGCCGCTCGGCACCCCGTTCACCAACCTCACCGTCCGGGTGCTCGACGAGCACCTGCAACCGGTGCCGGTCGGGGTGCGCGGCGAGCTGTGCATCGGCGGGATTGCGCTGGCCCGGGGCTACCTCGGGGCGCCGGGAACGACCGCGCAGCGGTTCGTGCCGGACCCGTACGGCGCGCCCGGGTCGCGGCTGTACCGCACCGGGGACGCGGCGGCGTGGCGGCCCGACGGCACCGTCGACTTCCTGGGGCGCATCGACTCGCAGGTGAAGCTGCACGGCGTACGCATCGAGCTGGGGGAGATCGAGACGGCCCTGCGCGGCTGCCCCGGGGTGACCGACGCGGTCGCCGCGGTCCGGGAGCAGGACGGCCGGCGCACCCTGGTCGGCTACCTCGTCACCGACGGCGGGCCCGCGCCCACCCCCGGTGAGCTGCGCGAACGGCTGCTGGCCGAGCTGCCCGAGGCGACGGTGCCGGCCGCGTACGTCACGATCGACGCCGTTCCCGTGGACCCGCACGGCAAGGTCGACCGGCGGCAACTGCCGGCGCCGGACGCGCGGTCCTACGCCCGGGGCCGCTACGAGCGGCCCAACGGCCCGGTGGAGTCGGCGATGGCCGGCGTCTGGTCCTGGGTGCTCGACCTCGACCGGGTCAGCGTGACCGAGAGCTTCTTCGACCTGGGCGGTGACTCGATGACGGCGGTGACCCTGGTCGGGTCGCTGCGCGCGGCCGGCCACGACGTCACCGTGCGGGACATCTTCGCGCACCGCACGATCCGCCGTCTGGTCACCGCGCTCGCCGAGGCCGACACCCCCAAGGAGGGGGCCTTTCGCCCCGTCGAGCCGTACGCGCTGATCGACGCCGCCGACCGGGCCAGGCTGCCCGGCGGCCTGGTCGACGCGTACCCGGCGACGCAGGCGCAGGTCGGCATGGCCGTGGAGATCCAGAAGGACCCCGAGAGGTCGCTGTACCACATCGTGCAGTCGATCCGGGTCGACGACGGGCGGCCGTTCGACGCCCGCGCGCTCCAGGCGACGGTCGACGCGCTGGTCGCCCGGCACGAGACGCTGCGCACCTCGGTCGACCTGACGGGCTACTCGGTGCCGATGCAGCTGGTGCGCGCGAGCGTCGCCGTGCCGGTCGCCGTGCACCCGGCCGCTGATCACGAGGAGCACCTGGCCGCCGAGCGGCGTACCCCCTTCGACCTGGACTCGGCCGCCGCGCTGCTGCGGGTCGCCGCGCACGCCGACGACGCCGGCGCCTGGTGGCTGACCCTCGCCGTGAGTCACCTGGTGACCGGCGGCTGGGACCTCAACGCCCTGCTCGCCGAGCTGCTCGGCGAGTACGCCCGGCGCAGCCGCGGCGGGGCGCCGAAGCAGGACGAGCCCCCCGCCGTCCGGTACGCCGACCACGTCGCCGGGGAGCTGGCGGCGCTGCGCTCGCCGGAGACCGCCGAGCACTGGCGGGCGGTGGTGACCGGGCGGCCGAAGCTGACCCTCCCGGACGCCTTCGGCGACCGGTCCGGCGCGGCGGCGGTCTGCCGGTACACGGTGGACGTCAACGACCTGGACGCGGCCGTCCGACGCCTCGCCAGCGACACCAACACCTCGGTCAAGGCGGTGCTGCACGCCGCGCACCTGAAGGTGATGAGCCAGCTCACCAGCGGGTCCGCCTTCTACACGGGCCTGGTGTGCGACGCGCGGCCGGAGGTGCGGGGCGCGGAGCGGGTGCACGGGATGTACATCAACGTGCTGCCGTTCCCGCACGCCCCCGCGACGGGGACATGGCGGGAGCTGGTGCGGTCGGTCTTCGACCGCGAGGTGGAGCTGTGGCCGCACCGGCGCTACCCGCTGCCGGCCGTGGCGCGGCTGGCCGACGCCGGGTCCCGGCCGATCGACGTCGTCTTCGGCTACGTGGAGACCCGGCAGGACGGCGGCGCGGCGGCCGGGGCGCCGGGCGCTGGCACGGACCTCGTCGAGGTCGGCGGGCCCGGGGCCACCGAGTTCGGCCTGTCGGTCGGGGCGGGCGGCGGCACCGTCCGCCTGGTCAGCGACAGCCGGACCGCCGACCCGGCCGCCCTGGTGCGGATCGGGGCGATGTTCCGCGAGGTGCTGACGGCGATGGTGACCGACCCGGACGGGGACGCGGCGGCGCCGCGCCTGCCGGCCGGGGAGCGCGAGGAGATCGCCCGGTTCGCCCCGGGCCGGACCGTCGAGGTCGGCGGGTACGTGCCGGCGGCGTTCGAGGCGCAGGCGGCGCGGCGGCCGGACGCGGTGGCGATCACGGCCGAGGGCGTGTCGTTCTCGTACGGGCAGCTCAACGGCCGGGCGAACCGGTTGGCGCACCACCTGCGGGAGCTGGGGGTGGGGCCGGAGGCGCTGGTCGGGGTGTGTGCGCACCGGTCGGTGGAGCAGGTCGTGGGGATGCTGGCGGTACACAAGGCGGGTGGGGTGTACCTGCCCCTGGACCCGTCGTACCCGGCGGAGCGGTTGGCGTTCATGCTGGCCGACGCGGCGGCCCCGGTGCTGCTCACCACCGCCGAGCTGCGGGCGCAACTGCCGCCGGTCGACGCCACGGTGGTGCTGCTCGACGAGCCGGACGCCTGGGCCGACCGCCCGCCGACCGACCCGGAGCCGCTCACCGACCCCGACAACGGCAGCGTCGTCATCTACACCTCCGGTTCCACCGGCCGCCCCAAGGGCTCGCTGCTGTCGCACCGGGCCCTGGTCAACCGGACCGGGCACGTCGGCGCGCGGGTCTACCGGCTGGACGGCGACGCCGTCGTGCTCCAGAAGACCGAGATCGGCTTCGACGTCTCCCCGGGCGAGGTCTACGCGGCCCTGTCGGCGGGCGCCCGGATCGTGGTGGCCCGCCCCGGCGGGCACCGCGACCCCGCGTACCTGTGCGAGCTGATGGCCCGCGAGGGCGTCACCACCGTCCACTTCGTGCCGTCGATGCTGCCGGCGCTGCTGGCCGAGGGGCTGGCCGGCTGCCGGTCGCTGCGGTCGGTGGCGGTGGGCGGCGAGGAGATCGGCGTCGACGTGGCGCGGGCGTTCCTGGCCGCGCTGCCCGGCTGCGAGCTGCACAACACGTACGGCCCGGCCGAGGCCACCGTCGACGTGAGCAGCTGGCAGTGCACCACCGACGCCCTGGCCGGGCTGTCCCGGGTGCCGCTCGGCACCCCGCACCCGAACCTGCGGCTGTACGTCCTCGACGAGCGGCTGGACCCCGTGCCGCTGGGCGTGCCCGGCGAGCTGTGCATCGGCGGGACGGGGCTGGCCCGGGGCTACCTGGGCCGGCCGGGGCTGACCGCCGAGAGGTTCGTGCCGGACCCGTACGGCCCGCCCGGGGCGCGGCTGTACCGCACCGGGGACGCGGCGGCGTGGCGGCCCGACGGCACCGTCGACTTCCTGGGTCGGCTCGACTCGCAGGTGAAGCTGCACGGCGTACGCATCGAACTGGGGGAGATCGAGACGGCTCTGCGCGGCTGCCCCGGCGTGGCCGACGCCGTCGCCGCCGTACGCGAGCACGACGGCCGCCGCACCCTCGTCGGGTACGTGCTGCCGACCCCCGGCGACGCACCGACCCCGTCCGGGCTGCGGGAGCGGCTGCTCGCCGCGCTGCCCGAGGCGATGGTGCCGGCCGCCTACGTCACCCTCGACGCCATCCCCAAGGACCCGAACGGCAAGGTCGACCGGCGCCAGCTCCCGGCCCCCGACACCGGCGCGTACGCCACGGGGGACTACCAGGCCCCGACCGGCGACGTGGAGGAGGAGATCGCCGGGATCTGGGCGCGGGTGCTCGGCGTGGCCCGCGTCGGCGTCACCGACAGCTTCTTCGACCTCGGCGGCGACTCGATGCTCGCGGTCACCCTCGTCGGCACGCTGCGCGCCGCCGGGCACCCCACCAACGTGCGGGACGTCTTTGCGCACCGGACCGTCCGCCGGCTGGCCGCCGCGCTGACCGACGCCGACACCGACGAGTTCCGCCCGGTCGCCCCGTACGCGCTGATCGGCGCCGCCGACCGGGCCAGGCTGCCCGGCGGCCTGGTCGACGCCTACCCGGCGTCGCGCACCCAGCTCGGCATGCTGGTGGAGTCGGCCGTCAGCGGCGACCGCGCGGTCTACCACAGCGTCCTGGCCCACCAGGTCCGCGACGGGCGGCCGTTCGACGCCGGGGCGCTGCGCGGCGCGGTCCGCGCCGTGGTGGCCCGGCACGAGATCCTGCGCACGTCGTTCGACCTGGTCGGCTACTCGGTGCCGATGCAGCTCGTGCACGCCCACGCCGAACCCGACGTGCGCGTCGAGGACGGCCGGGGCGTCCCGGCCGAGCGGCACGCCGCGCTCTTCGCGGAGTTCATCGCCGCCGAGCGGGGCCGCCCGTTCGACGTCGCCACCGCGCCGCTGCTGCGGGTCACCGCGCACGTGGACAGCGACGAGAGCTGGTGGTTCACCTTCACCATCTCCCACACCGTCACCGAGGGCTGGAGCAGCGCGCGGCTGGTCACCGAGGTGCTCGACCGCTACGCCGAGCTGGCCGACGGCCGCACCCCGGCGTCGGCCGACGTGCCGACCGTGCGCTACGCCGACTTCATCGCCGCCGAGATCGCCGCGCTGGAGTCGAGCGCCGACCGCGAGCACTGGCGGTCGGTGTGGGACGGGCGTGCCCCGTTCACCCTGCCCGCCGGCTGGGGCGAGCCGGACGCGCCGGACGCCACGGTGGACGCCACGGTCGACTTCGCCGACCTGGACGAGGCGCTGCGCGCCCTGGCCCGCGACACCGACGTGTCGGTGAAGGCGGTGCTGCACGCCGCGCACCTGAAGGTGCTCAGCCAGCTCACCGGCGAGCCGGGCTTCCACGCCGGCCTCGTCTGCGACGCCCGGCCCGAGGTGCTCGGCGCCGACGAGGTGCACGGCATGTACCTCAACACCGTGCCGTTCCCGTACGACCGGTCCGCCCGCACCTGGCGCGACCTCGTCGCCGCGGTGTTCGACCGGGAGGTCGCGCTCTGGCCGCACCGGCGGTTCCCGCTGGCCGAGATGCAGCGCGAGGCCGGCCACCGGCTGCTGCACGTCCTGTTCAACTACCAGGACTTCACCCGCGCGACGCAGGGCGGCGACGGATCCGGCCCGGTGGTCACCGGCGCCGCTGGCGAGGGCGCCACCGAGTTCGACCTCTCCTGCTTCGCCCAGCGGGGCCGCTACGCGCTCTCCGCGCGGGCGGGGCTGGTCAGCCAGGCCAACCTGGACCGGATCGCCGGCATGTACCGGGCGGTGCTGGAGGCGATGGTCGCCGACCCCCACGGCGACTGCCAGGCCGTCTGCGTGCCCGGGGGTGAACGCGACCGGCTGCTCGGCGTCACCGACACCGGCGCCGACGAGCCGGTCACGGGCACCATGGTCGAGCTGTTCCAGGCCCAGCTGGCCCGCGATCCGCAGGCGGTGGCCGTGGTGGCCGGCGCCGTCGAGCTGACGTACGCCCAGGTCGACGCCGCCGCCAACCGGCTGGCGCACCACCTGCGCGCGGCCGGCTCCGGCCGGGAGACCGTCGTCGGGGTCTGCCTCGACCGGGACGCGGACCTGGTGCCCGCGCTGCTCGGCGTGCTCAAGGCCGGCGCGGCGTACCTGCCGCTGGACCCGGCCCAGCCCGCCGAGCGGATCGGCTACATGCTGGCCGACGCCGGGGCACGGACCGTGGTGACGACCTCCGCGCAGGCGGAGGTGCTCGCCGGCTTCGACGGGCGGCGGGTGCTGCTGGACTCCGGCGACCTGGCCGGGCACCCGGAGACCGATCCGGGGATCGCCCGCGACCCCGACGACCTCGTCTACGTCATCTACACCTCCGGCTCGACCGGTCGGCCCAAGGGCGTCTGCGTGAGCGACGCCAACGTGCTGCGCCTGCTCGACGCCGCGCAGGAGCACTACGCGGTGGACGAGACCGACGTGTGGGCGCTGTTCCACTCGTACGCCTTCGACGTCTCCGTCTGGGAGCTGTGGGGCGCGCTGCTGCACGGCAGCCGGCTGGTGGTGGTGCCCCGCGAGGTGGCCCGGGTGCCGCAGGACCTGCTGGACCTGCTGGTCACGCAGCGGGTCACCATGCTGGCGCAGACCCCGACGGCGCTGCGCGGGCTGGTCCGGCTCGCCGCCGAGGACGCCCCCGGAATCCGGGAGCTGTCGCTGCGGGCGGTGGTCATCGCGGGGGAGAAGCTCGACTTCGCCGACCTCGCCCCGTGGGCGTCCCGCCTCGGGCTGGCCCGCACCGCGCTGGTCAACATGTACGGGATCACCGAGACCACCGTCTACTCCACCTACCACCGGATCACCCGGGCCGACCTGGCGCCCGGCGTGGGCAGCCGCATCGGCCGGCCGCTGTCCGGCGTGCGGATGTACGTGCTCGACCAGTACGGCCACCCGGCGCCCATCGGCGTGCCCGGCGAGGTGTACCTGGCCGGGCACGGGGTGGCCCGCGGCTACCTCAACCAGCCCGAGCTGACCGCCCGGCGGTTCCTGCCCGACCCGTACGGCCCGGCCGGCAGCCGGATGTACCGCACCGGCGACCTGGCCACCCGGCTGCCCGACGGCAGCGTGGAGTTCCTCGGCCGCCTCGACGACCAGGTGAAGCTGCGGGGCTACCGGATCGAGCCGGGCGAGATCGAGGCGGCGCTGACCGCGCTGCCCGGTGTCGCGGAGGCGGTCGTCGTGCTGCGCGCGGACGACCCGGCCGACCCCCGGCTGACCGCGTACCTGGTGGCCGGCGACGGGCCCGCGCCGGAGGCCGCCGCGCTGCGTGCCTCGCTGGCGCGTGCCCTGCCGGAGTACATGGTCCCGTCGGCGTTCGTGCTGCTGGAACAGTTGCCGCGCAACAACAGCGGCAAGCTGGACCGGCGGGCGCTGCCCGCCCCCACCGGCGCGACGCTGGCGGGCCGGGACTTCGTCGCCCCGGCCGGTCCGCTGGAGGAGCGCGTGGCCGCCGTCTGGGCCGACGTGCTGGGCCTGCCGGCGGTCGGCGTCACCGACGGCTTCTTCGACCTCGGCGGGCACTCCATCACGGCGCTGGTGCTGGCCGGGACGATGCGCGCGGCCGGGCTGGACGTGACGGTCGCGGACATCTTCCGGCACCCGAGCGTCCGGGCGCTCGGCGAGGTGCTGGCGAGCCGGGACGCGCCGGCGCCGACCGACCGCCCCGTCGAGCCCTTCGAGCTGGTCGCCCCCGCCGACCTGCCGCTGCTGCCGGCCGGGCTGGACGACGCGTACCCGCTGTCGCGGGTGCAGCTGGGGATGCTGCTGGAGATGCTGGCCGACAACGGCCAGAACCACTACCACAACGTCGTCTCGTTCCTGATCCCCGACGACGAGCCGTTCGACCTGGCGACGCTGCGGACCGCCGTCGCCGAGGTGGTGGCCCGGCACGACGTGCTGCGTACCTCGGTGGACACGAGCGGCTACTCGGTGCCGATGCAGCTCGTGCACCGCACGGTGGACGTCCCGGTCCGCACCCGCGACCTGCGCGGGGTCGCCGAGGCGGACCGGACGGCCCTGGTGCGCCGGCTCGTCGGCGAGGAGTACGCCGAGCTGTTCGACGTCGAGCGGGCGCCGCTGCTGCGGTTCACCGTGTGCCTGGAGACCGACCGGAGCTGGCGGCTGGTGCTCACCATCTGCCACGTCATCATCGAGGGCTGGAGCCTGCACGCCCTGGTGATGGAGATCCTGGACCGGTACCACGCGCGGCGGGCGGGCGCGGAACCCGACGTCACCGCCCCGCCCGGGGTGCGCTTCGCCGACTTCGTCGCCGGCGAGCTGCGCGCCCTGGACTCGGCGGCCGACCAGCGGTACTGGCAGGACGTGGTCGAGCGGCACCCGAGGTTCCTGCTCCCCGCCGCGTGGGCGCCGCCCGCACCGGCCACCCGGGAGCCGTACACCGAGGTGGTGTCCTACGCGGACCTGGAGCCGCGACTGCGGGCCCTGGCCTCGGCGGCCCGGGTCTCGCTCAAGGCGGTGCTGCACGCCGCGCACCTGAAGGTGCTCAGCCAGCTCACCGACGAGCCGGCCTTCTACAGCGGGCTGGTCTGCAACACCCGGCCGGACGTGGTGGGCAGCGAGCGGGTCTACGCCATGTCGCTGAACACCCTGCCGTTCCCGCACGACCGGACGGCGGGCAGTTGGCGGGAACTCGTCCAGCGGGTGCACGCCCGCGAGGCCGACCTGTGGCCGCACCGCCGCTACCCGGCGCCGGCCATCCGCACCCCCGGCCGGGGCGCCGGCCTGACCGACGTCTACTTCAGCTACCTCGACTTCACCGAGGTCGACGGCGGGCGCACCGCGCCCGTGGAGCGGATCGGCGCGAGCACCTCCGAGTTCGCGCTCGCCGTCGCCGCGGGCGCCGGCCGGCTCGAACTGAGCACCGACAGCCACGCCCTGGGCCGGGCCGACGCCGCGCGGCTGGGCGGCATGTACCGGCTGGTGCTGGAGGCCATGGTGGCCGACCCCGACGGCGACCCCCGGGCGGCGTACCTGCCCGCCGGGGAACGCGACGACGTGCTGGTGGGCTGGAACGCCTCGGCCGTGCCCGGATGCGTCGACCTCGTCCCGGACCGGGTCGCGGCGCGGGCCGCCGCCACCCCCGACGCGGAGGCCGTCGACGGTACGACCTACGCCGAGCTGGACACGGCGGCCAACCGCATCGGCCACCACCTGCGCGGGGCGGGGATCGGCCCGGAGCGGGTCGTCGGGGTGCTGCTGGACCGGGGCGCCGACCTCGTCGCCGCCCTGCTCGGGGTGTGGCGGGCCGGCGGCGCGTACCTGCCGATCGACCCGGGGCACCCGGCCGAGCGGGTCGCCGCGATGCTCGCCGACGCCGGGGCGACGGTGGTGGTGACCTCGACCGGCCACGCCGACCGGCTCACCGGCGTCGAGCTGGTGCTGCTCGACCGCGACGCCGAGCGGATCGCCGCGCTGCCCGCCGACCCGCCGCCCGGCCGTCCCGACCCGGAGCACCTCGCGTACGTCATCTTCACCTCCGGCTCGACCGGCCGGCCGAACGGCGTGCAGATCAGCCACGGCAGCCTCGCCAACTACCTCGGCTGGGCGGCCGAGGAGCTGATCGGGGACCGCACCGGCGGCGCCGCGCTCTTCTCGTCGGTCGCGTACGACATGGTGGTGACCAGCATCTGGGCGCCGCTGGTCACCGGGCAGCGGCTGTGGCTGCTGCCGCCCGGCGCCGGGCTGGACGAGCTGGGCCCGAGGCTGGCCGACGCCGGCCCGTTCAGCTTCGTCAAGCTGACCCCCGGCCACCTCGACCTGCTGACCCGCCAGCTCGGCGCGGAGCAGGCGGCGGCCCTGACCCCGCTGCTGGTCCTGGGCGGCGAGGCGCTGACCCGGCAGGTCTGCGACCGCTGGCACGCGCTCGCGCCGGGCAGCGTGCTGCTCAATGAGTACGGGCCGACGGAGGCGACGGTGGCCGTCAGCCGGTACCCGGTCACCGGGCCGCTGCCGGGCGACGTCGCGCCGATCGGCCGGCCGATGGCCGGGATGCGCACGTACGTCCTCGACGCCGACCTGCAACCGGTGCCGGTGGGCGTGGTCGGGCACGTCCACCTCGGCGGCCCCGGCCTCGCCCGGGGCTACGCCGGCCGGCCGGACCTGACCGCCGACCGGTTCGTGCCCGATCCGTTCGCCGCGGACGGCGGGCGGCTGTACCGGACCGGCGACCTGGGCCGCTGGCTGCCGGACGGGCAGCTCGACCTGCTCGGCCGGGTCGACGACCAGGTGAAGATCCGAGGGCACCGGGTGGAGCCCGGCGAGGTCAGGGCGGTGCTGGTGGCGCATCCGGGCGTGCGGGACGCGGTGGTGACCGTCGAGTCGACGGGCGCCGGCGGACCCCGCCTGGTGGCCTACCACGTCGGCGACGCGCCGGACCTGGCCGCGCACTGTGCCCGGTGGCTGCCCAGCCAACTGGTCCCGAGCGTCTTCGTCCCGGTGCCGGCCATCCCGCTCAACGCCAACGGCAAGGTCGACCGTCGGGCGCTGCCCCCGGTGGACCTGGCCGGGGCGGCCGACCACACCCCGCCCCGCCCCGGGCTGGAAAAGCTGATCGCCGACATCTGGGCCGGGGTCCTGGAGATCGACCGGGTGGGCCGGCACGACCGCTTCTTCGCCCTGGGCGGGCACTCGCTGCTGGTCGTACCGGTGGTCACGGCGGCCCGGCAGGCCGGAGTTCCGCTGACGCTGCGGGCGGCGATGCTCGACCGGACCCTGGCCGAGCTGGCCGCCTCGCTCGCCCCGACCGGGGCGGCGGCGTCCGTCGAAGCGGCGGATCCGGCGGTACGGGCCGGCGTGGCGCGGGCCGTGCCGGTGCTGCCGGCTGTCGAGCCGCTGCTCGCCGCCCACCGGGTGCCCGGCGCCTCGCTGGCCCTGCTCGCCGACGGCGAGGTGGTGGAGGTCCGCGCCGCCGGGCACCGCGCGGCCGGCGGCGACGCCCCGGTGACCCCGGCGACAATCTTCCAGGTCGGCTCGGTCAGCAAGCTGGTCACCGCGGTGGGCGCGCTGGTCCTTCTCGGGCGGGGGCAACTCCAGCTCGACACGGACGTCAACGCGTACCTGAAGGGCTGGCAGCTGCCGGCCGATCGACCGGTGAGCCTGCGGCAGCTGCTCTCCCACGTCGCCGGGCTGACCCCGACGGGCAGCACCGGGCACCCGCGTGGCGGCCCCGTGCCGAGCCTGTCGGACGTGCTGCACGGCCGGGGCGTGCCCACCGGTCCGGTCCGGGCGCTCGACGCGCCCGACGCGGTGGCGGTGGAGCGCAACAGCCACTTCGTGGTGGTGCAGCAGCTCATGGAGGACGTCACCGCGACGCCCTTCGCCGACCTGATGGCCGAGCTGGTCTTCGGACCGGTGGGGATGACCGGCAGCAGCTTCGACCAGAGCTTCCCGGAGACGTCCGGCCGGCCGGTGGCCGTCGGGCACGACGAGCGGGGCGAGCCGCTCCCGGGCGGCTGGCAGGTGCGTACGGACCTGGCGGCGGCCGGCCTCTGGACCACCGCCACCGACCTGGCCCAGCTCGTCAGGGAGATCCACCTCGCGTACCGGGGCGACCCGGCCCTGCTGAGCCGGGAGCTGGCGGTGGCGCAACTGACCACCGGAACGGGCGGCGTCTTCGGACTCGGCTGCATGGTGGACCGCATCGACGGGCCCGCCGGGACACGGGTGGAGTTCACCCACCGGGGCCGCATCCCCGGCTACCAGGCGCTCACCGCCGGCCGGGTGCCCGACGGCTCCGGGCTGGTGCTGCTGACAAACGGCGACCAGGGCCACGAGGTCGTGTCGCGGCTGGCGTCCGACACCGCACTGACGGAGGAAATGTGATGACGACCGTACCGAGCAGCCTTGCCACGGTCACCGACCCACCGACCCGGCAGGTGCGGCACCTGGTGTCGATCCGCGACCTGACCGACGACGACCTCTACTCGATCGTGGCGCGGGGGGCGAGGTTCGCCGCCGGCGAATCCGCCAGCCCGCTGGCCGACCGGGTGGTCGGCACCTACTTCGTGAAGACGTCGACCCGGACCCGGACCGCGTTCACCGTGGCCGCGCTGCGGCTCGGCGCGAGGACCATCCAGTACGGGCCGAACGACCTCCAGGTCAACACCGGGGAGTCCAGCGAGGACACCGGCCGGGTGCTGTCGGGCATGCTCGACGTGCTGGTGGCGCGGACCGCCGCCGACCCGGGGGAGATGCGCGACTGGTCGCGCCAGCACCGGATGGCCGTGATCAACGCGATGAGCGCCGAGGAGCACCCGACGCAGGCGCTGGCCGACCTGACCACCCTGCTGCGGCGCTTCGGCCGCATCGAGCGCCTGCGGCTGCTCTACCTGGGCGAGGCGAACAACACCGCGACCGCGCTGGCCCTGGCGCTGACCCGCTTCCCCGGCGTCGAGCTGGAGCTGCGCACCCCGGCGGGGTACGGGCTGCCGGCGGAGATCGCGGCGGTCGCGCGGGAGCAGGCCCAGCGCTGCGGCGCCCACCTCGTCGAACGGCACCACATGGACGACCTGCCGGGTGACCTGGACGCCATCTACACCACCCGCTGGCAGACCACCGGCACCAGCAAGCCCGACCCCGACTGGCGGCTGCGCTTCGCCCCGTTCCGGGTGGACCGGGAGCTGTGGCGGCGCAGCCCGCACGCGGTCTTCATGCACGACCTCCCGGCGCACCGCGGGGAGGAGGTGACCGCCGAGGTCCTGGACGGGCCGGCCAGCATCGCCTTCCAGCAGGCGGAGAACAAACTCTACAGCGCCATGGCCGTGCTCGACTGGTGCCGGGCCACCCCCGCCGGGTCCGCGTCGTGAGCGCGGTCGGGCACCCGGCGGACACGTCCCGGCAGCCGGGCCGCCTGACCGGCAACCGCGACTTCCTGCTGCTCTGGGTCGGCTCCGGGGTCTCGGCGCTGGGCTCCCGGGCCACCTCGATCAGCTACACCCTGCTGGTCTTCTGGTCGACCGGTTCGGCCACGGCGGCCAGCCTGGTCACCTTCGCCGCGCTGCTGCCCAACCTGGTCACCCAGTTGCCGGCCGGCGCGCTGGTCGACCGCTGGGACCGCCGGCGGACCATGGTGCTCTGCAACGTCGGGCGGATCGTCGCGATCGGCAGCGTCGCGGTCGCGGTGGCCCGGGACTCGGTGTGGCTGCCGCACCTGATGGCTGTCGCGTTCGTGGAGGCCAGCCTGGGCATCTGCTACGCCCTGGCCGAACGCGCCGCGGTGTTCAACGTGGTCCCGGCCGACAGGTACGGTGCCGCGACGGCGGCGAACGAGTCGCGGGCCAACGCGGCCAGCATCCTCGGCCAGCCGGCCGGCGCCGGGCTGTACGCGCTGACCCGCTGGGCGCCGTTCGGCTTCGCCGTGCTGATGCACGTGATCTCGCTGGTCACCCTGCTGTTCGTGCGGCGGGACCTGCAGGCGCCGAAGGCGCGCGCGGACGAGCCCGGTGGCCTGCTGACCCGGGTGCGGGAGGGCTTCGTCTTCGTCTGGGGCCAGCTCTACCTGCGCCGCGCCCTCGGCCTCTTCGCGGCGAGCAACATCCTGTTCCAGGTGCTGGGCCTGGGCCTCGTGGTGATCGTCAAGAACCTGGGCGGCTCGTCAGCCACGGTCGGGATGCTGCTGATGGTGAACAGCGTCTTCGGCATGGCCGGCGCGATGACCAGCAACTTCTACCTGAGTCGCTGGGGGATCCGCCGGATCATCATGGGGGTCAACATCGCCTGGGCGGTGCTGATGCCGCTGCTCGCGCTGGCACCGGGACTCGCGCTGGCACCGGGACTCGTCGTCCTCGGCGCGATCTTCGCGTTGATCCACTACGGCGCCGGCATCAGCAACGTGGCCGGGATGTTGTACGTGCTCCAGAGCGCACCTGACCACCTGCGCGGGCGGGCCGGCTCGATCGTCATGCTGCTCAGCTCGGGAGCCAACTCGCTGGGGGCGCTGTTCGCGGGCTTCCTGCTCGACTCGACGAGCTTCACCAGGGCCATGCTGATCGTGGGCGGGGCGATGGGGGTGATCGCGGTGCTCGCGGTGCTCGGCTTCGGCGGTCGCGCCCGGGCCGAGGCGGAACGGGCGGAGGCCGCCGAGCGGGCGGGCCGCGCGACCCGGGATGGTGGCGATATGGACGGAATATAGCGGAGCGGCAGAGCCTGGGAGGGATCGCACAGCTTGGGACGGTGAGGAGCCCCGGAATGAACGAGCACGCGAGCTGGAAGCCGTTGGAGATCACCCCGGAGAGCGCCGGCTGCGCGCCGAGCGCCGAGGGACTGGTCGACCACCTGCGCGAGCTGGACCTGGCGGAGGTGCTCACGGCCGAGAAGGCGCTCGTCTTCCGTGGCTTCGGGGTGCGGCCGGAGACCCTGGACCCGGTGATGGACCTGCTGCTGCCGAGGCGACTGGCGTACGTGCACGGCAACTCGCCGCGCACCAAGGTGGGCCGCAACGTCTACACGTCCACCGAGTACCCGTCCCGGTACACCATCTCCATGCACAACGAGCTGTCGTACGCGGCGCAGTGGCCGGCCCGGCTGCTCTTCTTCTGCCAGATCGCCGCCGAGACCGGCGGCGCCACCCCCGTCGTCGACGCCGAGCTGTGGCTCGACTCCCTGGACCCGCAGCTGCGCGCCGACTTCGCCGGTGGGCTGCGCTACCAGCAGAACCTGCACGACGGCATGGGGCTGGGCAAGAGCTGGCGGGAGACGTTCGAGACCGACAGCCGCGACGAGGTCGAGGAGTTCCTTGCCGGCGCCAACGCCACCTGGGAGTGGACCGCCGACGGACTGCGCGTGGTCCAGCTGCGGGAGTCCACCCTGCGGCACCCGGTCACCGGGGCCGAGGTGTGGTTCAACCAGGCCGACCAGTGGCACCCGGCCGGCCTGGACGACGACATCGCCCGGGTGATGACCCAGGTGATGGGCCCGGACGAGCTGCCCCAGTCGGTGACCTTCGCCGACGGCTCCCCGATCCCCGACGAGTACGTCACCCAGATCCGCGACCGGGGCCTGGAGGCGGCGGTCGACGTCGACTGGCGGGTCGGCGACCTGCTGCTGATCGACAACGTGCTCACCGCGCACGGCCGGCGCCCGTACACGGGTGACCGCCGGGTGCTGGTGGCGATGTCGGACTGAGCGGCGCGACCGGGAAGTGCCCCAGATGTCCCTGTCCCGCCCGAGCGGCGGCGATCCCTGGCTGCGGGTGTTCCGGGGCGGCGCGCACGCGGGTCTGCGGTTGGTCTGCCTGCCGCACGCCGGCGGCTCGGCCGGGTTCTTCCAGACCTGGGCGGCGCGGCTGCCGGACTCCGTCGACGTGCTCGCCGTCCGCTACCCGGGCCGCCAGGACCGGCTCTCCGAGCCGTGCGTCGACCGGATGGACGTGCTCGCCGACCGGGTCACCGAGGCGCTCACCGGTTACCTGGACCGTCCCCTCGCCCTGTTCGGCCACAGCATGGGCGCCTCGGTCGCCTACGAGGTGGCCGTCCGGCTGGAGGAGCGGTTCGGCGTCGTGCCGGAGTTCCTGTTCGTCTCGGGGCACGGGGCGCCGCACGTCACCCGGATCGACCAGCATCCCGACCACCTCGACGACGAGGAGTTCCTCGTCCGGATCGCCGCGCTCGGCGAGGTGGATCCGGTGGTCTTCCGCTCCCGGAAGCTGCGGGAACTGGTCGTACCGGCGCTCCGGGCCGACCTGCGGCTGATCCACGGCTACCTGCCGCGCGCGCCGCGGACCGTGTCCGCGCCGATCACGGCGTACCTCGGCACGGGGGATCCGGCCTGCGACCGGGAGTCGGTCTCCGCCTGGGCGGAGCTGACCACCGGCGGCTTCCGGCTGCGGGCGTTCCCCGGCGACCACTTCTATCTCGTGCCGGCGCGGGCGGAGCTGCTCGCGGACCTGACCGCGCAGCTCGCCGGCCGGCCGACCGTACCCCGTGCCGCGGCATCCGTGGCCGCGCACCTGATCTGACCGGCACCGCCGGACTCGCACCTGGAGGGCGCATCGTGACCGCACCGGACGTCGAGGCGACGCCGCAGCCGCTCGTGGACGTGGACCAGGAACGCCACGCGCGGTTCCGTACCTCCTTCGAGGCGGTGACGGACTTCGGGCGGCGGTTGCTGGCGGCCCGGTTGGCCGCCGCGGGAGTCCTGCCCGCCCCCGGTGCCGTCGCCGGCCGGGAGGAGATCCTGGCCCGGCTCGCGGTGGCTCCCGGCTACCAGCGGCTCGGCGACGCCCTGCTCGACCTGCTGGCGGACGCCGGCCTGCTGCGTCGGCAGGGCGACGGGCT
Organism: Micromonospora sp. DT46; assembly: GCF_049841735.1. NCBI lineage: Bacteria > Bacillati > Actinomycetota > Actinomycetes > Micromonosporales > Micromonosporaceae > Micromonospora > Micromonospora sp. DT46. The sequence goes on from NZ_JBNCKW010000012.1 coordinate 19,071, forward strand.
CGCCGTGACCGGACGGGTCGCCGAGGCGGCCGGGTTCGCCGGGGACGACGCGGTCGACGCGGCGGCGGCGACGCTGCGCCGGGAGCACCCGGAGGTCGCCGGATACGTGCCGCTGCTGGTCGCCTGCCAGACGCAGCTCGTCGAGGTGGTGCGGGGCGACCGGCCGGCGAACGAGGTGCTCTTCCCGGGCGGCTCCGCCGACCTGGTCTCCGCGATCTACCGGGACAACGTCCAGCTGGACTTCTACAACCGGCTCTGCGCGGCGCGGGTGCGGGAGCACGTCCGGCAGTTCCTGCGGCGCTATCCGCGGTCCTACGTCCACGTCATGGAGGTGGGTGCGGGGACCGGTGGCACCAGCGGCCCGGTGCTCGACGCCCTGACGGACCGGACGGAGCGGCTGCGGTACTTCTACACCGACGTGGGGCCGGCGTTCCTGCGGCTGGGACGGCAGCGCTTCGGCGTCGACCGGCCGCACGTCGACTTCGCCCGTTACAACGTGGAGGGCGCGCCCGAGGACCAGGGCTTCGAACCCGGTTCGATGGACGTCGTCCTGGCCAGCAACGTCCTGCACGCCACCCTGCGGATCTCCGTCGCGCTGCGGCACTGCCACGCGCTGCTCAAGCCGGGCGGCATTTTGGTGATCAACGAGATGACCAGCCGCCTCGACTACAACACGCTGACCTTCGGCCTGGCCGAGGGCTGGTGGCGGCACGCGGAGGACGAGCCGCGGGTGCCGGCGTCCCCGCTGCTGGACGTGGCGGGCTGGCGCGCCGCCCTGGGCCGGGCCGGCTTCGTCGACGTGCGGGCGCACGCCGTGCCCGGGCTCGACGCCGCCGAGCAGGTGCAGACCATGTTCGTGGCGACGGCCACCGGTGGGGGCGACTCGTCCCGCTGAGGTTCCACCCCGTCCGCGTACGCCCCGACCGGGTCGCGTCCGCCGGGCCGCGCGACTCGCGGCACCGTGCGGTCGGGACCCCGGTCCGGGCGCGCGCGACCCCTGCCGGCGCACGTACCGGTACGGGAACCCGGTAGGTCTTTACCGGCACCCCTAAATGTTCCGGCAAGATCTTTCGTGGACGAATATTCGGTGATATCAATCTCGCACTCGATTCCTCTACCCCCGGAGTGCGACGTGCGGAGAACCCGTCTCGTTTCCCTCGCCCTGAGCCTGGCCACGGCTCTCGGCGTCAGCCTTACCCTGTCTGCGCCCGCCCAGGCCGCGCCCGCCGACCGCTACGTGGCGCTCGGCGACTCGTACGCCTCGGGCGTGGGTGCCGGCAGCTACACCAGCGAGAGCGGTTCCTGCCAGCGCAGCACCAACGCCTACCCGGCCCTGTACGCCGCGAACATCAAGCCCGCGTCGTACCGCTCGGTCGCCTGCTCCGGTGCCACCACCACCAGCCTGATCAACACGCAGCTGTCGGCGCTGAGCTCCACCACCACCCTGGTCAGCGTCACGATCGGCGGCAACGACGTCGGCTTCGGCAACATCATGTCCACCTGCGTGCTCCAGGGCACCACCCAGTGCGTGGCCGCCGTGCAGGCCGCCCAGGACAAGGCCCGGGCCCAGCTGCCCGGCCTGCTGCGCAACGTCTACAACGGCATCAAGACCCGGGCGCCCTCGGCCCGGGTGGTGGTCGTCGGATACCCGGTCTTCTACCAGCTCGGCACCACCTGCATCGGGCTGAGCGCCACCTCCCGGGCGAAGATCAACGAGGGCATCAACCTGGTCGACGACCTCACCCGCACCGCCGCCGTCGCCGCCGGCTTCAAGTTCGCCGACGTGCGGTCGCAGTTCGTCGGGCACCAGCTGTGCAGCTCCGGCACGAAGTGGCTGCACGCCCTCAACTTCGCCAACCTCGGCATCTCGTACCACCCGACCGCGGCCGGCCAGTCCGGCGGTTACTACCCGGTCTTCCGCTCCGTCGCGGGCTGACCGACGCGTTCTCCGTCCGGACGCTCCCGGTCCCGCCCCCCTCGGGGCCGGGAGCGTCCAGGGCGGGAGGACGGGCACGGTCGCCCGCGCGGCGTCCGTGCCCGTCCGACCATCCGGCGTCCCGGTCGACCGCGGCGCCGGACGGCCGGAGCGACCCCGGCGAGCGTGCCGGGGCCGCCCGGTCAGCACCGGACGATCGTGGAGTTGCTCAGCCCGACGTTGCTGATGGTCAGGTTGTCCGCGCAGGGGTTCTCGACGATCCGGCTGTTCACCAGGGTGAAGTTGCGCAGCGTGATGTCCCGGTTGCCGGGGAACTCGGTGCGCTCGGCCAGCCGGATCTCGCCGCCGCCGCTGATCGTGCCGCCGCCGGCGGCGATGTTCACGTTCTGGCAGTTCTCGATCAGGACCGCGTTGTTGCCGGTGTTGGCGATGTCCACCCGGTCGACCGTGGCGCCGCCGGACTCGGAGACGCAGAAGATCCCCCGGCCGCCGCCGCGCGCCCGGACGGTGCCCACCCGGACGTTGGTCGGGTAGCCGGAGCCCACGCGCCCGTTGCGGTTGGCCATCCGGAAGGCGGCGTACCCGGTGCCGGCGCCGGCGTTCTCGGCGTCGACGGTGGTGACCGTGGCGTTGATCGTCTGGTTGAGCAGCAGGCCCGACTCGCCCACGTCGCGGGCCGTGACGGTGCCGATGGTCAGCCCGTCCACGCCGTACGTCTCGACCGCGTGGGAGCTGGCGCCGGAGACGTACGCGCTGTCGATCCGGACGTTGCGGGTCCACTGGCTGGTGTCCCCGCGGTTGTCGATGCGGATCCCGAGCCCGCTGCGGAGCCGCATGTCGATGCGGCCGAGGACGACGTCCGTGACGTTGCGCAGGAAGATCCCGTAGAGCGGGGCGCCGGTGACGGTGAGGTGCCCGACCTCGATGTTGGTGGTGCCGCGGGAGTAGATGGGCGCCTGGTCGCCGCTGCCCGAGCCGGTGACGTCGATGGTGCCGCAGACGTCGATCGCGGTGTAGCTGGGCAGGGAGATCCGTGAACCGGCGCTCATCGAGCCGGAGCCTCGTACGACGACGCGCTGCTTGCTGGTCCGCCCGGCGCTGAGGCTGTTCACGGCGGCCTGGACGGCAGCGCGCATGTCGCTTCCGGTGTAGACCGTGCTGGCGCCGTTGCGGGCGGTCCAGGTGCCGCCGCTGAGCACCGCCTCGGCCTGGAACGCGCCGCTGCCGCAGGCGGTGCCGCCGGAGCCGAGATTGACCAACTGCCACTGCTGGTTGGCGCCGCCGAGGTCCTGGTACTGGGAGATCATCGCGCCGTCGGCGGTCGACCACTGCCACACGTCCAGCGCCTTGTTGGAGTGCCGGTTGACGAGGCGGACGTGGCCGCCGTCGGCGTCGGCGAGCCGGAAGTGCTGCCGGGTGTTGCCGCTGGCGGCGGTGTTCTGGACGAGTTGGACCCCGTCATCGGCGCTCGGCAGTTCCAGCACCTTGCCGCTGTGCACCGAGCGGATCTGGTGGTATCCGCCGCCCACGTCGACGAACCGCCACTGCTGCACGGCCAGGTCGTTGCGGGTGAACTGGTTGACCGGCGCGCCGTCGGCGGTGGACCAGCCCCACAGGTCCATGGCCTTGCCGCTGTGCCGGTTGACGAGGACGTAGGTGGCGCCGGGGTCGACCGTGGCCGCCGCGGCGGGCTGCGGACCGACGGCCACGGCGGCGCCGACGAGCGCCAGCGCGGCCGCGGCCACCAGGCCGAGGCGTCGACGGGTGGGATGTCTGTGCGGGTCGGGGGACGTCATGTGGCTCCTTCGGCTGGCGCGGGGCGGCGGGAGGGGCGCGCGACCACCCCGTCGAGGCCGCCAGCGATCCAATCCCGTCGATGCATAAGAGATGGTAAGCGCTTTCCCGTGCCGGCGCGAACGCCGTCGGCGCGGTCGGCCGCCGGCGGTCGGGGGAGCTGCCCGATACCTGACAGTCGTTCGGTGGCCACATCGGACCCGTTGATCGCGCGGTGGGAAGTCTGCCGTGGTGAGGCCCGTCGGGGCGCCTGATCACCCGCGGGAACGGCCGAATCTGGGATTCCATGCGGGCGCCACTCGTGTCCCGGATTCTGGGAGACATCTTGGCAGTGGAATCGGCGGTCGTGGACTCTCTCTGCGGAGAGCGATGGCTCGGTGGCTCATGGTCACGATGCGTCATTGTCTCCGGTCGTCGACCTGGCAGCGGGCGCGCGACCGATCACCGTCGGTAGTGGGGGGAATGCTCGGTGGGACGCGCCATGCCAGCTTGCGGTTCGCGGTGAGCGCACCAGCGCGCCCCGCCGGGCCGGTCCGTCGGCCCACCCCGTCCCGTCGCCCCGACGTCCGACCGCCCGCCGTCGACACCCTGCACCGGATGGTCGAGGCCCAGGTCGACCGGACCCCGGACGCCGACGCCGTGTGGTGCGACGGGCAGGTTCTCACCTACGGCGAGCTGGACGCGGCGGCCAACCGGTTGGCCGCGCTCCTCGTCGACCGGGGGGTGCGCCAGGGCGACCGCGTCGGCGTCTGCCTGCCCCGCAGTCCCCGGCTCGTGGTCGCGCTGCTGGGCGTGCTCAAGGCCGGTGCCTGCTACGTGCCGCTGGACCCGGCCTACCCGGCCGCCCGGGTCGCCTTCATGACCGAGGACTCCGGGGCCCGACTGGTGCTGACGGTGGCCGACCTCGCCGACCGGTTCGCCGACGCCGCGCTCCGTCTCGACGACCTCGACCTCGACGCCCGCCCGGCGGCCCGCCCCGGCCTGCCCGGCGACCCGTCCGACCTGGCGTACGTCATCTACACCTCCGGCTCGACCGGCCGGCCCAAGGGCGTCGCCGTCGAGCACCGCTCGGCCTCCGTGCTCATGCACTGGACCCGGGAGACCTTCACCGACGTCGAACTGGGCGGCGTGCTCGCCGCCACGTCCGTCTGCTTCGACCTGTCCGTCTTCGAGCTCTTCGGCCCGCTCTGCTGGGGCGGTCGGGTGGTGCTCGTCCGAGACGCGCTGGCGCTGGCCGCGCCGGACGCCGACCGGCTGCCCGTCGCCCTGGTCAACACCGTGCCGTCGGCGATGAGCGAGCTGCTCGCGGCCGGCGCGCTGCCGGGCAGCGTCCGCACCGTCTGCCTCGCCGGCGAGCCGTTGACCGCGGCGCTCGCCGCCCGGGTGCTCGCCCGGCCGCACGTACGCCGGCTCTGCAACCTCTACGGGCCGTCCGAGGACACCACCTACTCGACCTGGGCGGAGGTGCCGGCCGACGGGGGAGACCCGCCGATCGGCCGTCCGTTGCCGGGCACCCGTGTCTACCTGCTCGACGCGGACGGCCGGCCGGTGCCGCCCGGAGAGCCGGGAGAGCTGTACCTGGCCGGTGCCGGGCTGGCCCGGGGCTACCTCAACCGGCCGGACGAGACCCGGGCGCGTTTCCTTGCCGATCCGTTCCGCCCGGGGGAGCGGATGTACCGCACCGGCGACCGGGTCCGGCTGCGCCCCGACGGGCAGTTGCAGTTCCTCGGCCGGATGGACGACCAGGTGAAGCTGCGCGGCTACCGCATCGAGCTGGGCGAGGTGGCCGCGCGGCTGGCCGCCCTGCCCGGCGTACGCGAGGCGACCGCCGCGGTGCGGACCGGGCCGAGCGGCGACCCGCTGCTCGTCGGCTACCTCGTCGGCGAGCGCCGCGACGACGTGCGGGACCTGCTGCGGGAGACGGTCCCCGCCCCGCTCGTGCCGTCCGCCGTCGTCTGGCTGGACCGCCTGCCGACCACCCCCAACGGCAAGGTCGACCGGGCGGCGCTGCCCGCCCCGGAGGTCGCCGTCGCCGCGATCGACGGCGACGGCGTGCCGCTGGCCGGCTCCGCCGCCACGGTCGCCGCCGTCTGGCGGGACGTGCTCGGCCGGCCGGTGGACCGGGCGGAGGCGGACTTCCTCGCCCTCGGGGGCGACTCCCTCCTGGCCGTACGCTGCGCCACCCGGCTCGCCGCCGCGACGGGCCTGCCGGTCGCCCCGGCGGCGCTGTTCGCGCACGCCACGGTGGAGGCGCTCGCCGACCACCTCGACGACCTGCGCCGAGCCGCCGGACCCGCCGCCGCGCCCGCCGGCACCGCCGCGCCCGCCGGGACCGCGACCGCCGGAGCCGCACCCGGGCCGGGGCACCCGTCAGCCGGCGGTACGCCACCCGCGGCGCCCGTGGACACGGCCCCGCTCTCGGCCGCGCAGACCCGGCTGTGGTTCCTGCACCAGCTGGACCCGGCCGACACCTCCTACCTGGTGTCGTTCGCGGTCCGGCTGCCGCCGGGGACCGACCCGGGAGCGCTCGGCCGGGCACTGCGCCGCGTGGTGGCCCGGCATCCGGCGCTGCGTACCGTCTTCCCGTCGACCCCGGACGGTCCGGTGCAGCGGGTCCGCGACGACCTCGACGTCCCGCTGGTCGTCGCCCCGCCCCGTGCCGGGGTGCCGCTGGACGAGCAGCTCGACCAGCTCGCCGCCGCCGACGCGCGTACCCCCATGGACCTCGCCACCGGCCCGCTGCTGCGCGCCCGACTGGTCGCCGCCGACGACGGGCGGGCGGCGCTGCTCCTGGTCGCCCACCACATCGTCTGCGACGACTGGTCGTTCAGCGTCATCGTGCGGGACCTGGGCCGCGCCTGCGAGGCCGAGTCGGCGGGCGCCGGGGCGGGCCCGCCGTGGCCGGCCGGTCCGGCGACCGGCCCGGCGGAACTCGCCGTGGCCCAGCGGGACTGGCTGGCCGCCCCGGCCGGCCGGGAGGCCGTGGCCGCCGTGGTCGCCGCGCTGCGCGGCGCGCCGACGGTCCTGGACCTGCCGGCCGCCGCACCGGCGCGCGCCGCCGGCACGTCGCCCCGCGCGGACCGGTCCCCGGCCGGGGCCGCCCTGCGGACCCGCATCGACGACGACACCGCCGCCGTGGTCCGCGACCTCGCCCGCGCGAGCCGCGCCAGCCTGCACATGGTCGGGCTGGCCGCCTTCGCCGCGCTGGTCGCCGCGGAGACCGGCCGCACCGACGTGCTCATCGGTGTCGCCTTCGCCGGCCGGACCAGCGTCGCCGCCGAACAGAGCGTCGGCTGCTTCGTCAACACCATGCCCCTGCGCCTGCGGCCCGGCCCGGACCGGTCCTTCGCCGACCTGGTGGACGAGGCGCGCCAGGTGACCCTCTTCGCCGCCGCCCACCAGGACGTGCCGTTCGACGTCGTCGTCGAGCGGCTCCGCCCGGCCCGGCAGCCGGGCCGCAACCCGCTGGTCCAGGTCGCGTTCGGCGTGCAGAACGCTCCGGCGGCCCGGCACGTCGACGCCTCCGGCGGCGAGTTCGTCGGGGTGGAGCTGACCCCCGACACCGCCCGGCTCGACCTGACCCTCTGGCTCGACGAGCGCCGCGACGGGCTGGCGGCGCTCTGGACCTACCGCACCGACCGCTTCGACGGCGAACTGGTCGACACGTGGCACCGCCGCTTCACCGCACTCCTACGCGGCGCGGCCGCCGATCCCCGGCGCAGCCTCGCCCGATGTGCCCACACCCTGGGGGGAACGAGAGATGAGTGAGCAGACCCCGGTCGCGCCGGTGATCCCGCGCCGCGGCCGCGAACGGTCCCTGGTCGACGTACGCCCCGACTGGCCCGGCGGCCCCCTGCCGGCCCTCGTCCGGGCCAACGTGCCCGACGTGGACCTGGCCGCCTGGCTGGCCGGCAACCGGTCCACCGTGGACGAGCTGGCGCGCCGCGCCGGCGCCGTGCTGTTCCGTGGCTTCGCGGTGGACGGCGCGGCCGACTTCCGCACCGTCATGGCCGCCCTCTCCGACGACGTGCTCAGCTACGGCGAGCGCTCGTCGCCGCGCAGCGAGGTGACCGAGGGCGTCTACACCTCCACCGAGCACCCGGCCGACCAGCCGATCGTGCTGCACAACGAGCAGTCGTACACGGTGAACTGGCCGCTGCGCATCGTCTTCCACTGCGAGACCGAGCCCGCCGCCGGTGGGCGCACCCCACTGGCCGACAGCCGCCGGGTGCTCGACCGGCTGCGGCCGGAGACGGTCGCCGGATTCGAGCGCCGGGGCGTGCTCTACCGGCGCAACTACCTGCCGGGGATCAGCCTGCCGTGGCAGACGGCCTTCCAGACCGACGAGCGGGCCGACGTGGAGGCGTACTGCGCCCGCGCGCTGATCGACGTCGAGTGGGTCGGCGAGCAGCAGCTGCGCACCCGGCAGGTCCGCCCCGCCGTGCGGGAGCACCCGGTGACGGGGGAGCGGACCTGGTTCAACCATGCCCTGTTCTTCCACGTCACCTCGCTGCCGGCGGAGGTCAGCGCCGGGCTGCGCGCGTCGCTGGCCGAGGAGGACCTGCCCTACCAGACCGCGTACGGCGACGGCACGCCCATCGGCGACGACGTGCTGGCCGAGCTGCGCGCCGCGTACGCGGCCGAGACCCGCTCCTTCGCCTGGCGGCGCGGCGACGTGCTGCTGGTGGAGAACATGCTGGCCGCGCACGCCCGGGAGCCGTTCACGCCGCCCCGCCGCATCCTGACCGCGATGTCCGACCCGGTCGCCGCGCCCGAGCTGACCGCCGCCACCGTGACCTCCGCGGGGGTGCGGTCGTGACCGGGCCGGCGCCGCGTCGGCGCGGCACCGGCGCGGTCACCTCGCCGGTGTCCCGCCGGGTGCTGGTCGACGACACGTTCGTGCTGCTGGTGGAGGCCGCCGTGCCGGACCTCGACCTGGCCGGCTGGCTGGCGGGGCGCCGCGACGAGCTGCTGCGCGACCTCGACGCCCACGGGGCGGTCTTCTTCCGGGGCTTCGAGGTGGCCACGGCCGACGACTTCAGCCGGGCCGCCCGCGCGGTCAGCCCGGACCTGCTCGGCTACCTGGAACGCGCCGCGCCCCGGCACGAGGTCGCGGAGAAGGTCTTCACCTCCACCGAGTTCAACGCCGAGCAGTGGATCCCGCTGCACCACGAGATGTCGTACTCGCACAACTGGCCCACCCACCTCTACTTCTGGTGCGCCCAGCCGGCCACCGGCAGCGGCGGCGCGACCCCGCTGGCCAGCGAGCGGGTGGTGAGCCCGCGCATTCCCGCCGAGGTACGGCAGCGGTTCCTCCGGCACGGGGTCAGCTACGTGCGCAACTACGGCCCGCACCTGGACCTGCCCTGGCAGGAGGCGTTCCAGACGACCGACCGCGCCGAGGTGGAGAAGTACTGCGCCGACTCGGCCACCGAGTACACCTGGCTCGACGGCGACGGGCTGCGGACCCGGGCCCGCCGGCAGGCGGTGGCGACCCACCCGCGCACCGGCGAGACGGTCTGGTTCAACCACGCGCACCTGTTCCACGTCTCCAACATGCCCGCCGAGGTGTCGGCCGCCCTGCTGCGCGAGTACGGGCCCGAGGGGCTGCCCCGCAACGCCTACTACGGCGACGGCGAGCCGATCCCCGACGAGGTGGTGGCCGGCATCCGGGACCTGTATCGGGAACACGCGGTGTCGGTTCCCTGGCAGCGCGGCGACGTGCTGGTGGTGGACAACTTCCTCGCGACCCACGGTCGCGAACCCTTCAGCGGCGACCGGCAGATCCTGGTCGCCATGTCCGACCTCTACCTCAACCGGAGCGTGGTGTGAACGGCTACCGTCTGTCCCCGATCCAGCGGCTGGCCTGGTCCGGGGCGCAGGACCTGGTCCGCGCCCGGGTGCTGCTCGACCGCCCGCTGGACCGGGCCCGGTTGCAGACCGCCCTGGACGCGGTGGTCGCCCGGCACGAGGCGCTGCGCCTGACCCTGGTGCACCACCCCGGGCTGCGGGTGCCGTTGCAGGACGTCGACGACGGCCGCAGCGTCGTCGTCGGCGCCCAGGGCGAGCTGTCGGTGACCGTCACCGACGACGCCCTGGAGCTGGCCGCCACGCCGTTGATCGCCGACCCGGCCAGCCTGCGGCTCGTCCTCGCCGACCTGGCCCGCGCGTACGCCGACGGCCGGCTGGCCGACGACCCCGACGCCCTGCAGTTCCTCGACGTCACCGAGTGGCAGCTGTCGCAGCGGCAGGAGGCCGACCCGTTCGGCGCACCCGCCGCGCCGGCCGCGCGGCTGGTCACCCCGCACGGCGACGACCCGGCCGAGGTCGGCACCGCGACCCTGCCCGCCGCGGCGCTGACCGCCGCCGCGCGGGAGGCCGGCGTCGGCGTCGCGAACCTGCTCTTCGCCGCCTGGGCGCTCGCGCTGTCCCGCCGGGCCGAGCCGCCCGCCGGGGTCGACGACGCGGACCTGGTGCTGGCCCGGTGGAGCGACGGGCGGCAGGCCACCGGGACGGCCGGTGTCGTCGGCCCGCTGGGCGGCCACGCGCCGGTCCGGCTGGGCCTGCCCCTGCCGGCCGCGCCCAAGGCGCTGCTCGACGAGGTACGCGCCGCCGAGTCCGCCGCCGAGGAGGCGTTCCACCTGGTCGATCCGGTCGGCGAACACTCCGACGCGGTCGCCGGTTTCGCCGTCGTACCGGCCGGGGACCCGGCGGCCCTGGGTGGCCTGGGCGCCACCGCCGTCGAGGTCTCCGCGCCGCCCGCGACGGCCGGCCCGCAGCTGACCGCCGTGGTCGGCGACGACGAGGTGACCCTGCGGGTCGTCGGGGGCCGCTGGTTGCTGGAGGGCCTGCTGGCGATCCTGGGGTCGCTGCCCCGGGCGCTGGCCGACGGCACGCCGCTGGTGCTGACCGGCGAGGGGGAGGCCCGCTGGCTCGCCGAGGCGGCCGGCCAGCCGTCCCGCGCCGCGGTGCGCACCCTCGTCGAGCTGCTCGAGGACGGGCTGGCCGGCGCCGACCAGGACAGCCCGGCGGTGGTCGCCGCCGACGGCACGTACACCGTCGGCGAGCTGCGCGACGTCGCGGCCCGGGTCGCCGCGGGCCTGGTCGAGCGGGGGCTGCACCGCGCGCGGGTGGGCGTGCTCGCCACCCGGTCCCGGGACACCGTCGTCGCGTTCCTCGGCGTGCTGCGGGCCGGCGCGGTGTACGTACCGCTGGACCCGGCGGCGCCGGCGGAGCGGCTCGCCGCGCAGGTCCGCGCGGTCGACGCCGGGCTCGTCGTCGGCGCGGGCGGCCCGGCGGGGCTCGCCGGCGCGACCGTCGCCGAGTTGGCCGCCGGCACCGCGACGGTGGCCGTGCCCCCGGCGGCGCCCACCGATCCCGCCTACGTCATCTTCACCTCCGGCTCCACGGGCACGCCGCGACCGGTCCAGGTCCCGCACGGCGCCGCGGCCCACCTGGCGTACGCGCTCGAGGAGACCGTGTACGCGGGCAGCCGGGCCGGGCTGCGGGTGGCGGTGAACGCCCCGCTCACCTTCGACGCCTCGGTCAAGCAGCTCGTGCAGCTGGCCCACGGCCGCAGCCTGTACCTGGTGCCCGAGGACGTCCGGCGCGACGGTGCCGAGCTGGCCGTGGCCCTCGCCGACAACCGGGTCGACGTGCTCGACCTGACCCCCTCCCAGCTGCGCATCCTGCTCGCCGGGGCCGGCGACGCCCGGCTGCCGGAGCTGCTGCTGGTGGGCGGCGAGGCGATCCCGCCGGACCTCTGGGACACCCTCGCCGCGCTGCCCGGCGTCCGGGCGGTCAACCTGTACGGGCCCACCGAGTGCACCGTGGACAGCACCGCCGCCGAGATCCGCCCCGCGACGGCGCCGACCATCGGCCGTCCGCTGCCGGGCGTCGGCGTGTGGGTCCTCGACGAGCGGCTGCGGCCGGTGCCGCCCGGCGTGGCCGGCGAACTCTGCGTCAGCGGGCCGCAGCTGGCCGACGGCTACCTGGGCGACCCGGAGACGACGGGCCGCCGGTTCGTCCGGGCCGCCCTGCCCGGCGGCCGGACGGAGCGGGTCTACCGCACCGGCGACCGGGTGCGCTTCGACGCCGAGGGGCGCCTGCGCTACCTGGGCCGGCTGGACGACCAGGTGAAGATCCACGGCTTCCGGGTGGAGCCGGGCGAGGTGGCCGCGACGCTGCGGGCGCACCCGGAGGTCGCCGACGCGGCGGTCGTGGCCCGCGACGACGACGGGCACGGCGACCGCCTCGTCGGCTACGTCCGCCCGGCCGCGCCGGCCGTCGACGTCGACCTGGACCGGGTCGCCGGGATCAACCCGCACGAGACCCGCTACCTGTACGACGAGATCTTCACGCAGCGGGTCTACCTGCGCGACGGCATCGTGCTGCGCCGGGGCGCGACGGTCTTCGACGTCGGCGCCAACATCGGCATGTTCTCGCTGTTCGTCCACGCGGCCTGCCCGGACGCGACCATCCACGCCTTCGAGCCGGTGCCGTCGGTGGTGGCGGCCCTGCGGCGCAACGTCGAGGAGTTCGGCGTGCCGGCCACCGTGCACCCGGTGGGCCTGTCCACCGCGCCGGGGCAGGTCTCCTTCACCTACTACCCGGGCTACTCGATGATGTCCGGCCAGGCCGCGTACGCCGACCCGGCGGCCGAGGTCGCCGTGATCAAGCGGTTCCTCGCCAACGAGCGCGACCGGGGCGAGTCCGACCGGGAGACCCTGCTGGAGCGGGTCGACGAGCTGTTGGCGGAGCGCTTCGACGGCTCCGAGGTGACAGTCGACGTGCGCCCGCTGTCGGAGGTCATCGACGAGGTCGGGCCGGAGCGCATCGACCTGCTGAAGATCGACGTGCAGCGGGCCGAGGCCGACGTGCTCGCCGGCATCGAGGAGCGGCACTGGCTGCTCATCGCGCAGGTCGCCATGGAGGTGCACGACGCCGTCGGCACCGACACCGAGGGGCGCCTGGACGAGCTGATCGCCCTCTTCGAGGACCGCGGGTTCGACGTGGTCACCCGCCAGGACGACCTGCTCACCGGCACCGACCGGCACACCCTGCACGCCGTGCGCCCCGAGTACGCCGCCGACCCGCGGCCCGCGGTGGCGGTCCCGGACGGCCCGGCCGCCGGCCCGCTGGAGGCCCGGTTGACCGACTGGCTCGCCCAGCGGCTGCCCGCCCACCTGGTCCCCGCGGCCGTGGTGCTCCTCGACGACCTGCCGCTGACCCGCAACGGCAAGCTCGACCGGGCCGCGCTGCCCGCGCCGGAGCTCGACCGGGCCCGGCGGGAGCCGGCCGTGGCGCCGGCCAACCGGGCCGAGGAGATCCTCGTCGAGGCGTGGCGGGAGGTCCTGGGCACGCAGTCGGTCGGGGTGACCGACAGCTTCTTCGCCCTCGGCGGCGACTCGATCCGCAGCATCCAGATGCAGGTCGCGGCGAACCGGCGCGGCCTGTCGTTCCGGCTCGGCGACATCTTCGTGCACCAGTCGATCCGGGAACTGGTCGCGCACGGCGAGATCACCCTCACCGGGCCCGGCGCCGACGCCACCGACGCCTCCGGGGCGGCGGAACCGTTCGCCCTGGTCGCCGCCGCCGACCGGGACCGCCTGCCCGCCGGGCTGGCCGACGCCTACCCGATGACCGCGCTGCAACAGGGCATGGTCTACCACTGCGAGCTGACCGGCGACCCGGCGATGTACCACAACGTCACCGCGCACCGCGTCGACGCGCCGCTGGAGGCGGAGGCGCTGCGCGCCGCGCTGGCCGACCTGGTCGCGCGGCACCCGGTGCTGCGGACCGGCTTCTCCCTCGGCACCCACACCGAGCCGCTGCAACTGGTGCACGCCGAGGTGCCGGTCGAGGTGCCGGTGACGGAGCTGACCGACGCCGACGAGGCCACCCGCCGGGCCCGCGTCGACGAGCTGGTGGCGGCCGAGCGGGTGCGGCCCTTCGACTGGGACCGGCCGCCGCTGCTGCGGCTGCACGCCGTGCGCGACGACACCGACACCTTCACCCTGATCGTGGCGGAGTGCCACGCGATCCTCGACGGCTGGAGCCTGCACCTCCTCCTCGGCGAGTTGCTGGCCGCGTACGACCGGCGCCGCGCCGGGCTGTCCGTGCCGCACCGCCCGACGTTGCCCTTCCGCGCGTACGTGGCGGCGGAACGGGAGGCCGTGGCGGACGCCGGGTCACGCCGGTTCTGGCTCGAGGGTGCCGGCGGCGTGCCGCCGCTGCTGCTCGGCGGGGCGGAGCCACGGATCACCACCACCCGGCGGGTGCCGCTGGCGGCGTCCACCACCGGCGCCGTCACCGCGGCCGCCCGGGCCGCCGGCGTACCGGCCAAGTCCTGGCTGCTCGCGGTCCACCTGCGGGTGATCGGGGAGGTCGCCGGCCGGGACGAGGTGGTCACCGGGCTGGTCGTCGGCGCCCGGCCCGAGGCCGAGGGGAGCGACGCCACGCTCGGGCTGTTCCTCAACACCCTGCCGGTGAGCGCCGTGCTGGGCACCCGGTCGCTGGCCGAGCTGGCCGCCGCCGCCTGGCAGGCGGAGCGGTCGCTGATGGGCCACCACCGGTTCCCGCTCGCCGAGATCGTCCGGGCGGGCGGGGCCGGGCCCCGGTTCGACCACTTCTTCAACTGGACCCACTTCCACGGCGGCGCCGACGAGGGCGAGGGCGGCGGGGGCCGTGGCAGCCGCATCGTCGACAGCCGGGGCATCACTGTCGACGTGGCGTTCAGCCTCGCCGTCGACGTGGAGGTGGACCCGGCCACCGGCCAGCTCGCCCTGACCCTCCAGTACGACGCCCGGCACGTCGACGAGGCGCGGGCCGACCGGCTGGCCGAGGCGTACCGCCGGCTGCTGGCGACCGACCCGACGGTGCCGCTGCCCGCCGTCGGACCGGCGGGTCCCGTCGTCCCCGCCCCGCGCGACGGGGACGCCCGGGACCGCTGGGCGGCCCGGGTGGCGTCGGTCTGGCAGGAGGTCGTCGGCGTGGCGCCGCGCGGCGAGCGGGCGGAGTTCCTCGCCGCGGGCGGCGACTCGCTGCGCGCGCTGCGCCTGGTCACCGCGCTGCGGCAGCGCCACGGCAGCAGCATCACCCTGCCGGAGTTCGTCGCGCTGGGCAGCTACGGCGCCGTCGTCGAGCGGGTGAGCCGCGATGGCTGAGAACCCGTGGCTGGTGGTCCGGGCGCCCGTCGCCCGGCCCGCCCTGCGCCTGTTCTGCCTGCCCTACGCGGGCGGCAACGCCGGGGCCTTCGAGACCTGGCGGGCGGGGCTGCCGCGCGCCGTCGAGGTGAACGCGGTGCAGTACCCGGGCCGCCGCGAGCGGGTCGCCGATCCCGCGCCACGGCGGATGACGCCGCTGGTGCAGGCCCTCGAGGCGGCCCTGGCCCCGCACCTGGACCGGCCGTACGCGGTCTACGGCGACTGCCTCGGCGCGTACGTCGCGTTCGAGCTGGTCCGCCGGCTGGAGCGACGCGGGCACCGGCCGGCCGATCTGCTGGTGGTCTCCTCGGCCGTCGCCCCGCACCGCGCCGAGGTCGAACCGGACCACTCCGGCGCCGACGACGCCACGTTCCTCGCCGAACTGGTCGCGCTGGGCACGATGCCGGCGGCCGTCGCCGCGCACCCGGAGCTGGCCGCCGCCGCGCTGCCGGCGGCCCGCGCCGACTTCGAACTCGGCCGCAGCTACCGCTACCGCGACGCCGGCCCGATCGGCGTGCCGGTCACCGCGATCCGCGGCGACGCCGACCCGCACGTCGACGACGTCGGGACGGCGGCGTGGGCCGACCTCACCACCGCCGGCTGCACCACCGTCACCGTCCCGGGCGGGCACGACCTGCTCGCCCGGGCCGACCCCGGACTGCTCGGCGCCGTCCGGTCCGCCCTCCTCGGCAAGGAGCCGTCTTGACCGTCACGTCACTGCTCTGCTTCCCGTACGCCGGCGCGGGCGCCTCGGTGTACCAACCGTGGCAGCGGGTCGCACCGCCCGACCTGGAGATCCTCCCGGTGCAGTTGCCGGGCCGGGAGAAGCGCTTCGTCGAGGAGCCGTACCGCCGGATGGACCAGGCCGTCGACGGGCTCCTCGACGAGGTGCTCGAACTGGTCGCCGGCCGCGACCGGGTGGCGCTGTTCGGCCACAGCATGGGCGCGGTGCTCGCGTACGAGATGGCCGGCCGGCTGGCCCAGGCCGCCGGGGTACGGCTGGCGCACCTGTTCGTCAGCGGCTCGCCCGACCCGTGGTCGGGCCGCGACCACACGGCCGCCGACCTGCCCGACGACGAGTTCGTGGCGCGGGTGGAGGAGTTCGCCGGCTACACGCATCCGGCGCTGGCCGACCCCGACATGCGGGAGCTGCTGCTGCCGACCCTGCGCGCCGACGTGGAGCTGCACGAGGGCTACCGGCCGGGCGGCGACAAGCGGCTCGACGTGCCGGTGACCGCGCTGCGCGGCGCCGACGACACCCTGGTGGCCGCCTCCGCGCTGGCCGGCTGGGACCGGGTCACCTCCGCCGGGTTCGCCTCCCTCACCGTCGCCGGTGGACACATGTACCTCGCCGACGATCCGGCCGAGCTGCTGGCGCTGGTGCGACGGAGGCTGGCCGGTGCCTGAGCCGACGCCGGGCCGGCTGGCCGGCCGGACCGCGATCATCACGGGCGCCGCGCGGGGACTCGGCCGGGCCTGCGCGACCGCCTTCGCGGCGCAGGGCGCCGACCTGGTCCTGGTGGACGTGGCCCACGACCTGCCCGCCGTGCCGTACCCGCTCGGCTCGGCCAGCCAGCTCACGCACACCGCCAAGCTCTGCGCGGAGCTGGGGGTGGCCGCGTACCCGGTCGAGGCCGACGTGCGGGACCTCGACGCGGTCCGGGCCGCCGTCGCGCTCTGCCTGGACCGGTTCGGCCGGATCGACGTCCTGGTGAACAACGCCGGCATCGCGGCGCCCTCCGGCAAGCCGGTGCACGAGATCAGCGAGGCCGAGTGGCAGCTCATGCTCGACGTCGACCTCTCCGGCCCGTGGCGGATGGTCAGCGCGGTCGGCGCGGTGATGTGCCGGCAGCGCGCCGGGAGCATCGTCAACGTGGCGTCGACCGCCGGCCTGGTCGGCTACCGGCACTTCGCCGGGTACGTCGCCGCCAAGCACGGCCTGGTCGGCCTGACCCGGGCCGCGGCGCTGGACTACGCGCCGCTGAAGGTGCGGGTCAACGCCCTGTGCCCCGGCTCGGTGCGCGACGACCCGTACGTCGAGGGTCGGATGCTGGCCGAGATCGCCCGGTCGCTGGAGGTGCCGGTCGCCGAGCACGAGGAGACGTTCGTCCAGGCCCAGCCGATGAACGCGCTGATCGAGCCCGACTCGGTGGCCCAGGCCGCACTGTGGCTGGCCTCCGACGAGTCGTCGCAGGTCACCGGCTCGGTCATCACCGTCGACGGAGGATTCACCACCCGATGAGCAGCCGTCCACAGCCCACCCGACAGCACTCCGACCCGGGCCGCTCCTGCCACGCGGCGGCGGTGGCCGTCGCCGGCGACCCCGACGAGGTCGCCGCCCGGTTCGCCGCCGCGCTGGCGCGTCGGGGCCTCGACGCCGCTCGGCTCTGGGTGGACCGGGTGCCCGCGTCGGCGGCCGCCGCGCGCCGCGCCGCCGAACTGGCGCGGCCGCTGCCCGCCGACGGTCCGCCGGTGCGGGCGGTGCTGCTGCGCCACGACGCCGGCGCCGACCTGGTGCTCGTCGCCCGGCGTGGCCCGCTCACCGGCCGCGCGCTGGGCGAGTTGGCCGTCGAGGCGGCCGGGGGCGCGTCGCCGGCCGGGGCGGAGCCGACCGCCGGCCCGGAGCCCGGGGACCGCCCCGAGGGCGTCGCGCCGGACCCGGCCGGGCAGCCGGGGCCGACCGGGCAGCCGGGGCCGGCCGGGCAGGCGGAGTCGCCGGGGACCGCCGCCGGGGAGACGGCCGGGACCGGGGCCGCGGACGACGGGGAACACGAGGGGGACACCGCCTGGCGGGGCGGGAACCCGCGCGCCGACCGGACCGCGTCGTACGCCTTCGCCGTGCCCGCCGGGACCGACCTGCTGGCGCTGACCGGCGCGGTCGGCGCGGTGCTGGCCCGCTTCGGCGGCGTGCGCCGGGTGCGGGTCGGCACGCTGCGCGACGAGGGGCCGGCGGTCGTGCCCGTGGCGGTGGACGGCACTTTGCGCGCCCTCGCGGCCCGGCCCGCCGAGCCGGCCCCGTGGCTCGTTGCCGGGCGGACGCCCGACGCCGGGCCGCCGGAGGCCGCGGTCGGCGTGCTGACCGCCGACAGTCCGGCCGACACCTACCTGCCCAGCCTGACGCCGCCGTGGCCGCTCACCCTGACCCTGCGCGGCAGCACCGTCACCTGCGACTTCCGCACCGGCGTGTGGTCCGCCGACGTGGTCGCCACGGTGGCGGGCTACGTCACCCGCGTCCTCGGCCAGCTCCTCGCCGACGGCGACCGGGCGCTGGCCGACTGCGACCTGTTCGACGACGCCGAGCGGGACCGGGTCGCGGCCCTCGGCGGGGCGGCCGTCGACCTGCCCGAGCCGACCGGCGGCATCCACGAGCGGGTGGCCGGGTGGGCGCGGGCCACCCCGGACGCCCCGGCGGTGTCCTACGGCGACGACCGGCTCACGTACGCCCAGCTCGACGCCCGCGCCGGGCGGATCGCGGCGGCGCTGCGGGCGCGGGGCTGCGGGCCGGGCACCCGGGTCGGCGTCTGCCTGGAACGCTCGGTGGACCTGGTGGCGGCGCTGCTCGGCGTGCTCAGGGCCGGCGCCGCCTACGTGCCGATCGACCCCACCTACCCGGCCGAGCGCATCCGCTACACCGTCGAGGACTCCCGCGTGACCCTGCTCGTCGGCGCCGACGGCGTGGAGGTCGACGAGCTGCTCGCCGACGACCCTGACGACCCGGCGGGCACCGGGGCGGCGACGGCCGGCCCGGACGACCCCGCGTACGTCATCTACACCTCCGGCTCCACGGGCCGGCCGAAGGGGGTCCAGGTCCCGCACCGCAACGTGCTGGCCCTGGTCGCCGCGACCCGGGACGAGTTCGGGCTCGGCCCGGCGGACACCTGGACGATGTTCCACTCCAGCGCGTTCGACTTCTCGGTCTGGGAGATCTGGGGCTGCCTGCTCACCGGCGGGCACCTGGTCGTCGTTCCGCACCTGGTGGTACGCGACCCGGCCGAGTTCCACGCCCTGCTGCGCGTGGAGCGGGTCACCGTGCTCAACCAGACCCCGTCGGCGTTCGCGCAGCTCGTCGACGCCGACCGTCGGGCCGCGCACCGGCTGGGGCTGCGCCTGGTGGTGTTCGGCGGCGAGCCGCTGGACGCCGGCATGCTGACCGGCTGGTTCGACCGGTACCCGGAGCGCGACTGCCGGATGGTCAACATGTTCGGCATCACCGAGACCACCGTGCACGTCACCGCGCAGACCATCGACCGGGGCCTGGCCCTGGCCGGCACCCGCTCCGTGGGGCGCCCGCTGCCCGGCTGGTACGTGCACGTGCTCGACCCGGCGGGGCGGCTGCTGCCGCCGGGCGCCGCCGGGGAGATCCACGTCGGCGGCGCCGGGGTGGCCGACGGCTACCTGCACCGCGACGAGCTGACCGCCCAGCGCTTCCTGCCCGACCCCTGGCGGGGCGGGCGGATGTACCGCAGCGGCGACCGGGGCCGGCTGCTCCCGGACGGGCGGCTGGAGCACCTGGGCCGGCTCGACGACCAGGTCAAGATCCGTGGCTACCGGATCGAGCTGGACGAGATCCGCCAGGTGCTGCTCGACGACCCGGACGTGCTGGCCGTGGCGGTCACGGTGGACACCGCCGACGCCCGGCTGCACGCGTACGTGGTGCTCGCCGAGGGGGCCGACCCGCCCGCCGAGCTGCGCCGCCGGGTGGCCCGGATCCTGCCCGAGTACATGGTGCCGGCCACGGTGACGCCGCTGCCGGCGCTGCCGCTCACCGCCAACGGCAAGCTCGACGCCGCCCGGCTGCCCGCGCCGGCCGCCCGGCCCCTGCCCGCCCCCCGGGAACCCGCCGACCCCGGGGCGGGGCCCGGCCGCGCCGAGCGGATACGGGTGGTCTGGGAGCGGGTGCTCGGCGCCGAGGTGGGGCCGGAGGACAACTTCTTCGACCTCGGCGGCAACTCCCTGCTCGCGTTGCGGCTGCTGCGTGAACTGCGCGCGCAGGGCCTCGGCGAGTTCACCCCCCGCCACCTGTACGTGCACCCCACGGTGCGCGCCCTGGTCGGCGCGACCGGTACGGAGCGGTGATGGCCGACGTCGACACGCTGACCCGCCTCTGGCCCCAGGTACGCGAGGTGGCCGTCAAGGGCGGCTGCGTGTACGTGGTGGCCGAGGACTACCTCGACCCGCTGCACCTGCGCGGCCTGCTCGCCCGGGAACTGCCCGACGCCGACCTGCCCCGGCACATCGTGCAGGTCGACTCCCTCGATCCCGCCGACCTGGTGGAGCCGGACGACCGGTTCGGGGCGTACCTGCCGCCGCGCGACGACACCGAGCGCGTCCTGGTGCGCATCGCGGAACGCCTGCTCGGCGTGCCGAAGCTGGGCGTGCTCGACGACTTCTACGCCGCCGGTGGCGACTCGCTCGCCGCGACGGGACTGGCCGTCGAGGCGCAGCGGGCCCTCGGGATGGGCGTCTCCCTCGCGGCGGTGCTGCGCCACCCGACGGTGGCCGGTCTCGCCGAGGAGATCGGCCGGGCCCGGGCGGCCGTGCCGCTGCCCCGCGCCGAGGCGGCGGACGCCTACCCGCTCTCCCCGCAGCAGCGCCGCGTCTTCCTCGCCCAGTCCCGCGACCCCGCGTCGGTGACCTACAACCTGCCGCTGCTGGTGCCGTTGCCGGCGGACGTCGACCGCGCCCGGCTGGCGGACGCGTTCCGCGCCGTCATCGCCCGGCACGACATCCTCCGCACCGCCTTCGGCACCGAGGCGGGCCGGCCGGTGCAGCGGGTGCTGCCGGCCGTCCCGTTCGACCTGCCGGAGGTCGAGGGCACGGGGACGCTGCCGGTCGAGCCGTTCGACCTGGCCGCCCCGCCGCTGCTGCGGGCCGGCCTGCGGCGTACCGGCGACGGCCCGGTGCTGGCGCTGGACCTGCACCACATCGTCACCGACGGCCTCTCCCTGGCGTTGCTGCTGCGCGAGGTCGACATCGTCTACGCCGGCGGCGAACCACCGCCGGTTCCCGCCCAGTACGCCGACTACGCGGTGTGGGCCACGGCCGGGGAGCCGCCCGGGGGCGACTACTGGCGGCGGCGCTTCGCCGAGCCGCCGGCGCCCCTGCGGCTGCCCACCGACGCGGCGCGGCTGACCGGCCGGCCGGCGACGGCGCGGGCCGGCACGGTCGAGTTCGACGTCGGGGCGGAGCGGACCGCAGCCCTGCGGGCGCTGGCCCGGCGCGAGGGCGTGACCCTGTTCCAGGTGCTGCTCGCCTGCTACGCGACCTTCCTCGCCGCGGCGACCGGCGGGACCGACGTCACGGTGGGCACCCCGGTGGCCGGTCGCGGCGCCCCGGGCCTGGACGCGACCATGGGGATGCTGGTCAACACGGTCTGCCTGCGGCACCGGGTGCGGCCGGAGGCCACCTTCCGGGAGTCGCTGACCGAGGTGGCGCACGACGTGGTCGACGCGTTCGCGCACCAGGACTACCCGTTCGACACGCTGGTCGCCGAGGTGCTGCCGGTCCGCGACCAGGACCGGCATCCGCTCTTCGACACGCTGTTCGCGATGCAGCACGCCGAGGTGGCCGCCGCCGACTTCCTGGGGCGGCGGGTCGAGTTGGCCGTCGCGCCCACCGGCCAGGCCATGTTCGACCTGGACATGCAGGTCTACGAGCGCGCGGATTCGCTGCGCGTGCACTGGGCGTACGACGCCGGGCTGTTCCTGCCCGGGACGGTGCGGGCCTTCGCCGACCTCTGGCTGGAGATCGCCGACACCGTCCTGACCGACCCCGGGGTGCCGGTCGGCGAGCTGACCGGGGCCCGCCGGGTCGCCGCCGGGGCACCCTCCACCATCGACATCGAGTTGTGAGCCGGAGAGATCATGCAGTCGCTGATGACGCGGGGCCAGCTCAAGATCGCCGCGGCGCGCCGCCCGGAGCACGCCCGCCACTGGCGTGCCGTGCTCGGCTCCGGCGCCGACCCGGTCGGCTTCCCCGCCGACCGCACCCCGGCGCCCGGCGCCCCGCCCGAGCCGGCGGCCGTCACCGTGCCGCTCGACGAGGCGGTCATCGACCGGCTCGCCCGGGCCGGCCGGGGCGGCGAGGACGCCCGCCAGGTCCTGGTGACGGCCGCGGTGGCCGCCCTGCTGCGCCGCTACACCGGCGCCGACGACATGCTCGTCGGCCGTCCGGGCGAGCCGGGGCAGTTGGCCGGGATGCTGCCGTTGCGGGTGCGCTGCGCGGCGGAGAGCAGCTACCGCGACCTGGTCGGGCAGTTGCGAACGGCGGTGCCCGAGGCGGCGCGCCATGCCGACTACCCGGTCGAGTTGCTCGCCGAGGAACTGGCGGCGGACGCCGGTCCCGGCCCGCACCCGCTCGTCGACGTGGCGGTGGGGGGCGGCGCCCCGGACGGCGCCGGGGTCGGGGTGTTCTTCGCCCTCGGCGCCGCCGAGGTGACGGTCCACCACGACGCCCGCCGCTACGACGGCGCCACGGCCGAGCGGATCGGCGCCCACCTGGCGCTGTTGCTGGGGCGGGCCCTGGCGGAGCCGGACGCGCCGGTGACGGACCTGAGCCTGCTGACCGACGGCGACCGGGACGTGCTCCGGGAGGTCAACGACACCGGCGTCGGCCAGGACCCGGCCGGCCGGCCGGACGAGTGGGTCGCCCGGTGGGCCGGCGCCCGCCCGGACGCCGTCGCCGTCCGCACCGCGGCCGGCAGTTGGACGTACGCGGAACTGGAGGCCCGGGTGGCCGCGTACGCCGAGCGGCTGCGCGGCGCCGGGGTGGGCGCGGAGTCGATCGTCGGCGTGCTCGCCGAGCGCTCCCGCGAGCAGTTGGTGGCGATCCTGGCCACCCTGCGGGCCGGCGGCGCCTATCTGCCGGTCGACCCCGGTTACCCGGCGGCGCGCGTCGCCTACCTGCTCGACGACAGCGGGGCCGCCGTGGTGCTCGCCGCCGACCCGGCGCGGGTCCCGCACGGCGTGCCGGTGCTCCCGCTGCCGACGGCCGGCCCGGTGCCCGCCGCCGTCGGGTCGCCCGGCCCCGACGCGCCGCGCCACGGGCGGGACCTCGCGTACGTCATCTACACCTCCGGCTCGACCGGCGCCCCGAAGGGCGCGATGATCGAGCACCGCTCGCTGGCCAACCGGCTGGCCTGGATGCAGCGGCTGTACCCGATCGGCCCCGCCGACGTGATCCTGCACAAGACGCCCACCACCTTCGACGTGTCGGTGTGGGAGCTGTTCTGGTGGGCCCGCGAGGGCGCCTCCGTCTGCCTGCTTCCCGCCGGCGCGGAGCGCGACCCGGAGGCCATCATCGGGGCGGTCGAGGCGCACGGCGTCACCACCGCGCACTTCGTGCCGTCGATGCTGGGCGCGTTCCTCGACTACCTCGGCACCGCCGACACCGGCCGGCTGGCGAGCCTGCGGCAGGTCTTCGCCAGCGGCGAGGCGCTCGGTCCCCGGCAGGTGGACCGGCTCGCGGAGCTGCTGCCCGGCGCGACGCTGGTCAACCTGTACGGGCCCACCGAGGCCACCGTCGACGTCACCCACCACCGCTGCCGGCCCGGCCGGGAGCGGGTGCCGATCGGCCGGCCCGTGGACAACACCCGCCTGTACGTGCTCGACGAGCGGCTGCGCCCCCAGCCGGTGGGGGTGCCGGGGGAGTTGTGCGTCGCCGGGGTGCAGCTCGCCCGGGGCTACCTCAACCGCCCGGAGCTGACCCGGGACCGCTTCGTCGCCGCGCCGGAGGTGGGCGAGGAGCGGGTGTACCGCACGGGCGACCTGGCCCGGCTGCTGCCCGACGGCACGCTCGACTACCTCGGCCGCCTCGACCACCAGGTGAAGGTACGCGGCTACCGCGTCGAGCTGGGCGAGGTGGAGGAGGCGCTGCGCGGGCACCCGGCCGTCAAGGACGCGGTGGTGGTGGCCCGCGACGGCAACCTGATCGGCTACGTGGTCGCCGACGAGCCGGTGGGCGAGGCGACGCTCACCGCCCACCTGGGCACCCTGCTGCCGGGCTACCTGGTCCCCGCCCGGGTGGTCGAGCTGGCGGAGTTCCCGCTGTCGGGCAGCGGCAAGCTGGACCGGCGGGCGCTGCCCGAGCCGGCCGCGCCCGAGCGGCCGTACGTGGCACCGCGCACCGGGCCCGAGCGGATCCTCGCCGACATCTGGGCCGAGGTGCTGGGTCTCGACCGGGTCGGCGTGGAGGACAACTTCTTCGCCATCGGCGGCAACTCGATCCACTTCGTCACCGTGCTGGCCCGGGCGCACGCCGCCGGGGTGGACCTCACGTTCCAGCAGTTGTTCCGCCACCCGACGATCGCGGCGCTGCTCGCGGCCGGCCCGCCGGGCGCGGAACGGGCGGTGACGCACCCGCCGTTCGCCCTGCTCGACGAGGCGGACCGGGCCCTGCTGCCGGACGGGGTGGTCGACGCGTACCCGCTCGGGCAGCTCCAGGCGGGGCTGATCTACGAGAACGAGCTGTCCCGGGGCGCCGCCCAGTACCACGACATCATCAGCTTCCTCATCAACGCGCCGTTCGACGAGGCAACGTTCACCGAGGCGGTGCGGATCCTCGTCGCGCGGCACCCGATCTTCCGGACCAGCTACCACCTGACCGGCTTCGGCGAGTACCTGCAACTCGTGCACGCCGACGCGCCGAGCCCGCTGTGGGTGGTGGACCTGCGCGACCGCGACCCGGCCGAGCAGGAGCGCTGGCACGCCGACTGGCACGCGCGCGAGCAGTCGTACCGGTTCCGCTGGCAGGAGCCGGGCCTGGTCCGCATCCACGTGCACGTCCTCGGCGACGAGCTCTACCGCTACAGCGTCAGCCAGCACAACTCGGCGCTGGACGGCTGGAGCATCACCCTGCTGCACACCCAGCTCTTCGACACCTACTACCGGCTGCTGGCCGGCGACCGCCCGGACGAGGGGCCGGCCGAGAACCACTTCCGCGACTACATCGGGCTGGAACGCCGGGCGCTGGAGTCGGCGGCGGACCGCGACTTCTGGCGTGGCGTCCTCGCCGCGGGCGGGGTCACCGAGCTGCCCCGGTGGCAGCCGCCGGAGGCGCCGGCCGAGCGGCCCGTCGTCTTCCACGAGGTGGAGATCGACGACGCGCTCTCCGAGCGGCTGCTGCGCGCGGCCGACCGGTTGGCGGTGCCGCTGAAGACCGTGCTGCTGGCCGCGCACGTCAAGGTGGTCGGCGCGCTCGCCGGGGACACCGAGGTCGTCACCGGGTACGAGCAGAGCGGCCGGCCGGAGGCGGAGGGCGCCACCGGGGCGCTGGGGTTGTTCCTCAACACCGTGCCGATGCGGGTGGACCTCGGCGGCGGCTCCTGGGCCGACCTGGTCCGGGCGGTGTACCGCGCGGAGGCGGACCTGCTGCCCCACCGGCGCTACCCGATGGCGCAGATGAAGGCGGACGCCGGCACCACCGACCTGCTCTTCGAGACCGTCTTCAACTACACCCACTTCTACCTGCTCAAGCAGCTGCGCGAGCTGCCCGGCTTCGACCTGCTCGACGTGCAGGTGAGCACGGAGACGGAGTTCGCGCTGCGTGCCGAGTTCATGCGGGACTTCTTCACCGACCGGGTCCGGCTGAGCCTGCACTACCATTCGGCGGCCTTCACGCCGGAGCAGGCGGCGGGCATCGGCGAGGTGTACCGGCGGGTGCTGGCGGAGCTGGCGACCGACCCGGCGCGCGCCCACGCCGGGCTGCGGCCCGGCCTGCCCGAGCCCCGGGTCACCCCGACCCGGCGCCGCTTCGACCGGGCCGCCCCGGCGACGCGCCGGCCGACGGAGCCGGCGGGGCGGACCGCGCCGGGCACGCCGGTCGCCCGGCGGATCGCCGAGGCGTGGGCGCGGGCGCTCGACGTGCCGCTGGCCGGGATCGCCGAGGAGGACAACTTCTTCGACCTGGGCGGCAACTCGCTCGCCGCGATGCGGGTGATCGCCGCGCTACGGCCCCTGGTCACCCTGCGGCAGCTGATGACCACCTCCACGCTCGGCCCGCTGGCCCGCGCCGTCGAGGCGGACGCCGCGCCGGAGGACCGGCTGCTGCAACCGCTGTCCCCGCCGGACGCCGCCCACGACCGGGTCCTGGTCTGCTTCCCGTACGCGGCGGGCAGCCCGCTCGCGTTCCGACCGCTGGCCGAGGCGCTGGCCCCGCACCGGATCGCGGTGCACGCCGTGGCGCTGCCGGGGCACGACGTCAGCCGGCCCGAGCCGCTGCTGGACCTGCCGGAGCTGACCCGCCGGGTGGCCGCCGAGATCGGGGAGCTGGGCGGCCGGCCGGTGCTGGTCTGGGGGCACTGCGTCGGCGCGGCGGCGGCGATCGAGGTCACCCGGCTGCTCGCCGCCGCCGGCCGGCCACCCGAGCGGCTCTTCCTCGGCGGCAAGCTGCTGCGCGGGCCGGAGGAGATCGACGCCAGCATCGCGGAGGTCACCGGGATGGCGCCGGCGGACGTGGTGGGCTGGCTGGTGGACCAGACCGGCTTCACCGAGCTGGACGGCCTGGACGCGGGGCACGTCGACGCCCTGGTCGCCGCCTTCCGGCACGACGCCGTCGGCTCGCACCGCTACCTGCGGGACCGGGTGGGGGAGCCGCTGCCGGTGCCGGTCACGGTGGTCGTGGCCGCCGACGACCCGCTGACGGCCGGGCCGGGCGCGGCGCACGAGGCGTGGCGGCGGATCGCCGCCGACGTGGAGTTGAGGGAGATCGACGGGGGCGGGCACTACTTCTGCCGCACCCGCGCGGCCGAGGTGGCCGCTATCGTCGGCGCGACGGGACCGGGCGCGCCGCCGGCGGCCGCCGCCGTACCGTCCGCCCGCCGTCCTGGGGAGAACCATGTCTGACCGTACGCCGACCACGCGGGACGAGTTCGTCGCCGGCGCCCGCTCGATGGTGCCGTTCCTGCTCTCCGCCTTTCCGCTGGGCGTGATCGGCGGCACCCTCGGCCTGGCCGCCGGCCTGTCCTACCTGGAGACGTTCGGCCTGGCCATGGTGGTCAACTCCGGGACCGCCCAGTTCATCGGCTTCAAGCTGATCTCGGAGGGGGCGGCCTGGCCGGTCATCGTCCTGACGACGCTGATCCTCAGCCTGCGGATGCTCATCTACTCCACGCTGCTCGCGCCGCACGTGCGCGAGTTGCCGCAGCGGTGGCGGCTACTGCTGGGCTTCGGCCTGATCGACGCGGTGTTCTTCGTGGCCTTCGACCGGATCAAGGGCGACGAGCCGGCCCGGCGCAAGAGCATGTTCTACTTCGGCGCCTCCGCGGTCATGTACGTCAACTGGGCGATCGCCACCGTGGTCGGCATGATCGCGGGGCACCTGCTGCCGGAGCGGCTGCGCTCCGGCCTGGACTTCCCGATGACCGCGGTCTTCCTGGTCGTGCTCGCCTCGGCGCTGGTCGGCTGGAAGGTCTGGACGGCGGCGGTCTCCGCCGGGGCGCTGGCCCTGCTCCTGCTCGGGCTGCCCTACAACCTCGGCCTGATCGTGGCGGCGTTCGGCGGCGCGTTCGTCGGCATGGCCTGCGAGCTGGTGGAACGGCGGTGGTTCCCGCCGAAGCCGGCGGAGCCGGGCGAGCCGGGGGAGGAACCGGGGGAACCGGGGGAGCCGGGGGAGCCGGGCGGGCCGGGGCCGGAGTCGAGAACGCCGCAACCGCGGACCGCCGGGGCGGCGGCCGGGGAACGCCGGGCCGCCGAGACGGCCCGTGACACGGACGGAAGGTGACCGGAATGTCCATGCTGCTGCTCATCCTCGGGATGGGGCTCGCCACCTTCGCACCCCGGTACCTGCCGCTGCTGGTCTTCCGCGACCGGGTGCTCCCCGACGACGTCAAGGTCTTCCTCGGCTACCTCCCGCCGGCGCTGCTGGCGGCCATCGCCGTCCCGTCGGTGATCGCCCCGGTGGACAACCGGATCGAGATCACCGTCGTCACCGTGCCGTACCTGGTGGCGGGCCTGGTCACGCTGGTGACCGGCCTCTTCGTCGAGCGTTTCATGATCGTCTGGACGGTGGGCCTGGTGGTCTTCTTCGGCCTGCGCTGGTGGCTGGGGGCCGCGTGACGGCCGCCCACCCCGCCGGGCGCGCCCCGCTGCGGATCGCGGCCGCCCAGGTCACCGCCGTTCCCGGCGACCTGGCCGGCAACGCGCGGACCGCGGCGCGGAGCATCGCCGAGGCGGCGGACCGCGGCGTCCACCTCGTCGTCTTCCCCGAGCTGTCGCTCTGCGGCTACGACGTCGGCCTGCTGCGCGACGACATCGCGCGGTGCGCCGTCGAGGCGGGCGGTGACCCGCTCGACATCGTCGCCGAGGCCTGCCGCACCCACCGGGTGGTGGCGGTGGTCGGCGGCTGCCGGCGACGCGCCGACGGCTGGGCGATCGGCGCCCTGGTGGTCGGCGCGGACGGCCGGCCCGCCGCCGCGTACGACAAGCGCCACCTGGACCGCGACGAGCGCGAGCTGTTCGTGCCCGGCCGGGCCGACTGCCTGGTCGAGGTGCGCGGCTGGCGGCTCGGCCTGGGGGTCTGCTACGACGCGAGCTTCCCCGAACACGCTCGCGCGCTGGCCCTCGCCGGCGCCGACGCCTACCTGTGCCCGAGCGCGTTCACGACGGGCGACTCCGACCACCGGCGCGGCGTGTACTTCCCGGCCCGCGCCCTGGAGAACACCTGCTACGTGCTGTTCGCCAACTTCGCGGGATCGCACGGCGACTGGGAGTTCGCCGGTCGCAGCGCCGTGTACGCTCCCGACGGTCGGGTCCTCGCCGACGCCGGCACGGGGCCCGGGCTCGCCGTCGCCGACCTGGACGACGCCGTGCTGCGCCGGCACCGCGACGCGTTGCGGATGCTCACCGACCGGGCCGCGCCCGCGCCGCCCCCGGCGGCCGTGCCCGTCCCGGCCGGGTGACCGCCCGTCCGTCGGGAGCGTCCACGCGGACGAGCCGTCGTCGGGCGCCCGCCGCCCGGGTGACGCCCGCACCTGTCCGACCCGCCGTCCCGGCGGGCAGCCCACCACGTGAGGAGAACCTGTGACCGGCACCGGCACGATCGCTGTCCACGGCGACGACGGGTTGAGCCCGGGCGGGGCGGTGTCGCCGCCGATCGTGCAGAGCGCCACCTTCAGCGCCGAGTCCGACGAGCAGTTCGCCGCCGTCGCCACCGAGACCCGGGGCAACGCCTTCTACACGCGCTACGGCAACCCGAACCACGCGCAGGTCGCCGCCGTGGTCGCCCAGCTGGAGGGCGCCGAGGCGGGCCTGGTCACCGCCTCCGGGATGGGCGCGATCAGCACCATCGCCCTGGCCCTGCTCTCCGCCGGTGACCACGTCATCGTGCAGCGCAGCACGTACGGCGGCACGACGTCCCTGGTCACCGGCCTGCTGGCCCGGTTCGGGGTGGCCTTCACCCAGGTGGACCAGACCGACACCGAGGCCTTCGTCCGGGCGCTGCGCCCGCAGACCCGGCTGGTCCTGGTGGAGACCCCGAGCAACCCCCTGCTCGAACTGACCGACCTGGCCGCCGTCGTCGAGCTGGCGCACGCCAACGACGCGCTGGTCGCGGTCGACAACACCTTCGCCACCCCGGTCAACCAGCGGCCGACGGAGTTCGGCGCCGACCTGGTGTGGCACAGCGGGACGAAGTACCTCGGCGGGCACTCCGACGTCTCGGCCGGGGTGGTCGTCGGCTCCGCCGACCTCGTCGACCGGGTGTGGCAGACCGCCATCGTCACCGGCAGCACCCTCGGCCCCATCGACGCCTGGCTGCTGCTGCGCGGCATCCGCACCCTGTCGCTGCGGGTGGACCGGCACAACGCCAACGCCCTGGCCCTGGCCCGGGCGGTCGAGGGCCACCCGGCGGTGCGGCGGGTCCGCTACCCGGGGCTGCCGACGCATCCCCAGCACGAGCTGGCCGGCCGGCAGATGACCGGCTTCGGCGGGGTGCTCAGCGTCGAACTGCGCGACGGGCGGGCGGCGACCGGGCTGCTCGACGGCCTCCGCCTGGCCAAGCGGGCGGCCAGCCTGGGCAGCGTCAGCACCCTCGTGGTGCACCCGCGCTCGATGTGGGCCGGGATCGTCGACGCCGAGCAGTTGGCCGCCACCGGCATCGGCGAGGGCCTCGTCCGGGTCTCCACCGGCATCGAGGACACCGAGGACCTCGTCGCCGACTTCCTGGCGGCCCTCGACGCGGCGGACCGGGCGGAGTAGCGCCCGGGCCGGCCGCACGGGTCAGCGGTCGGGGCTCCCGGCCGGCGCCATCACGCGCAGCGCGTTGGCGTCCAGCCCGATCCGGATCGGCGTACGGCCGCACAGCTCGCCGTCGACCTCGACGCGCGCCGGCCGGTCGGTCTCCAGCCACAGCTCCCCGACGGCGAGGAACGGCGCGTCGCCGACGGAGCGCCGGTGCCCGGTCGCCGCGTTGCGGGCCGTGTCGCGCAGCAGTCCACGGCGGTTCGCGCCGCCGACCGGGTACGCCACCAGCAGCCGGTCGTCGGCGTCTGCGTCGGCGGCGATCGGGCGCCCGGCGTGGAAGCCGCCGTTGGCCACGTACACCTGGTGGGTCCGGAACTCGTGCCGGGCGCCCCCGGCGCGGACGGTGACCCGCAGCGGGCGGTGCCGGGCCAGCAGGGCCAGGGCGGTCAGCGGGTACGCCAGCCGGCCGGTGACCCGCTTCAGGCGCGGCGGCGTGCGTAGCATGATGTCGGCGGAGAGGCCGACGCCGACGTGGTTGGTGAACCGCATGTCACCGGCGAGGCCGAGGTCGACGTCGATCACCGTGCCGCCGGTCAGCACGTCGACGGCCCGGTCGAGGTCGAGCGGGACGCCGACGGTGCGGGCGAAGTTGTTGGTGGTGCCCAGCGGCAGCAGCCCGAGCGCCATGTCGCGGTGGGCGAGCAGCCGCGCGGCGGTGCTCAGGGTGCCGTCCCCGCCGCCCGCCACCAGCAGGTCCGGCCCGAGGTCGACGGCCGCGGCGAGGACGCGCTCGAGCTGGCCGGGCTGCTCGACGGGGTGGTCGCCCAGCAGGTGGAAGCCGGCCGCCGTCAGCCGGGCCCGGGCCCGCTCGTGCAGTTGGCGGCCCCGGCGGGAGTGGGCGTTGACGACGAGGACGGCCCGCCGGTCCCGCCGGATGGCCGCGCCCAGTTCCTGCTTCGTCCGCATGGGCCCCGACCCTATCGGCACCCGGGACGCCGGCACGAGGACGCGGGGGATCGCAGGCATAGAAGGTTTTCGACGTATTCGTTAGGGTGGCGGGAAGGAAGGTTTCCACCCCGGAGGTGTCGATGCGAACACAGGTGATCCGCGCGGTCGGCGTCCTGGCGGCGGGCGGGGTCCTGGCGACGCTGGGCGCCACCGGCGCACAGGCCGACCCGGTCGTGCCGCGGCACGCCGTGATCGTCTGCCAGAGCGCCAGCTTCTACGCCAACTACGACTCGGCGAGCGGCCCGCACGGGTTCAAGCGCACGCTGGCGTACGGCAACAAGATCGGTCACACGCCCGGCGCGCACCCCGTCTACAACGGCTGGGCCGCCACCTTCGACTTCGGGCCCAACGACTGGGGCTACGTGCGCAGCGAGTGCATCGGGGGCTACGACTCGTGGTGAGCGGGGGAGTGCCGCGCCGGCTCGGCGCGTTGCTGGCGACCGTCTGCGCCGTACTGGCGCTCACGCCGTCGGCCGGGCACGCCGCGAACGGGACGATCGGGCAACGGGAGACGGTGTGCGCCGAGGACCTCTTCGTCCGCACCGCCCCGGTCGGCGCGTGGATGGGCACCCTCTACCGCGGCCAGACGTTCCTCGTCGAGGGGCCGCGCAGCGGCGGCTACGTCTACGGATTCGCCTACGGGCACGTCAACCGGCGCGGCTGGGTGCAGGACGGCTGGTTCTGCTGACCCCGCCCGGCGGGTGACGCACGGAGCCCCGGGTGGCGCCCGGGGTCCCGTGCGGCCCGGCGGATCGTCCCCGGCTCACCGGGAGGGCGTCAGCCGTCCGGTACGCCGCCGGTGGGCGCGGATCAGGTCGGCGTAGCGCAGGCCGCTCGCCTTGAGCGTCCGGCGCTGGGTGGGGTAGTCCACGTGCACCAGCCCGAAGCGCTTGTCGTACCCGTACGACCACTCGAAGTTGTCGAGCAGCGACCAGACGAAGTAGCCGGCCAGCGGCACGCCCCGGTCGACCGCCGCCGCGCACGCCGCCAGGTGCCGCTCCAGGTGGTCGGTGCGTTCCCGGTCCTCGACGGTGCCGTCGGCGGTGACCTCGTCCCGCCACGCCGACCCGCTCTCGGTGACGAGCACCCGCGCCGGGGCGTACTCCTCGGTCACCGCGACCAGCAGCTGCTCCAGCCCGGCCGGGTACGCCTCCCAGCCCATCGCGGTGTGCACCGCGCCTGGCACCGGCACCTGCCGGGCGTACGGCGCCGGCCCCGCCGGGTCGTCGGCCACCACCTGACGGAAGTAGTAGTTCAGGCCGAGGTAGTCGGTGGGGGTGGCGATCACCGTCAGGTCGTCGCCCCGCACCGGCGGCTCGACGCCGTAGGTGGCGACCATGTCGGCCGGGTAGCCGCGTCCGTGCAGCGGGTCGAGCCACCACCGGTTGACGTGGCCGTCCATCCGCCGGGCGGCGGCCACGTCCTCGGGCCGGTCGCTCGCCGGCTCGCAGGGGCTGGGATTGAGCACGATCCCGACGGAGGCGGGCCGGGCGGCGGCGGCCCGGATCGCCCGGGTGGCCAGCCCGTGCCCGAGCAGGACGTGGTGCGAGGCGCGCACCGCCCTGGCCAGGTCCCGCTCGCCGGGCGCCATCCGGCCCTCCAGGTGCCCGATCCAGGACACGCAGAGCGGCTCGTTGACGGTGGTCCAGTCGGCGACCCGGTCGCCGAGGCGGGCGGCCACGACGGCGGCGTAGTCGGCGAAGGCCTCGGCGGTGTCCCGCTCCGGCCAGCCGCCCCGGTCCTGCAACACCTGCGGCAGGTCCCAGTGGTAGAGCGTCACGAACGGGCGGATCCCCGCCGCCAGCAGGGCGTCGACCAGCCGGTCGTAGAAGTCCAGGCCCTTCGGGTTGACCCGGCCGACGCCGTCGGGCCGCACCCGGGGCCAGGCCACCGAGAACCGGTACGCGTCCACCCCGAGCCGCCGCATGAGCGCCACGTCCTGCGGCCACCGGTGGTAGTGGTCGCAGGCCACCGCGCCGGTGTCGCCGTTGTCGACGGCGCCCGGCACGTCGCAGAAGGTGTCCCAGATGGACGGCGCGCGGCCATCGGCGCGGACGGCCCCCTCGATCTGGTACGCGGCGGTGGCGACCCCCCAGAGGAAGTCGGGCGGCAGCGTGGACAGGTCCGGCACGGGTGGGCTCTCCTTCGGGTGTGCGGCCGTCATGGCCTCGTGTGCGGCCGTCACGGCCTCACCTGACCGCGCCGGCGGTGAGGCCGGCGACGAAGTAGCGCTGCAACGCCAGGAAACCGGCCACCACCGGGACGCTGACCACCAGCGACGCGGCCATCACCTGGTTCCAGTAGACGTTGAACTGGGTGGAGTAGCCCTGGAGGCCGACCGCGAGGGTGCGGCTGCCCTCGTCGGTCATCACCGAGGCGAAGAGCACCTCGCCCCAGGCGGTCATGAAGGCGTAGACGGCGACGGCGACGACGCCCGGCACCGCCGTCGGCAGGATGACCCGGAACAGCGTGCGGAGCGGGCCGGCGCCGTCGACCTGGGCCGCCTCGTCGAGGCCGCGGGGGATCGAGTCGAAGTAGCCGACCAGCATCCAGATCGAGAACGGCAGGGAGAACGTCAGGTAGGTGATGATCAGGCCGGTGCGGCTGGCGTACAGCTGGATGCCGGTGGCGGTGCCGAGGTTGACGTAGATCAGGAAGAGCGGCAGCAGGAAGAGGATCCCGGGGAACATCTGGGTGGAGAGCACGGTCACCGAGAACAGCCCCCGGCCGCGGAAGCGGTACCGGCTGACGGCGTACGCCGCGAAGATCGCCACGGTGACCGAGAAGACCGCCGCCACGGTCGAGACGACCAGACTGTTGACCAGGTAGCGGCCCAGCGGCACGGTCGACCACATGTCGACGAAGGCCTGCGCGGTCGGGCGCCGGGGCCACCAGGTGAAGGCGCCCTGCACGTCCTGCAACGGCTTGAGCGCCGAGCTGAGCATGACGTAGAGCGGGACGAGCACGAAGAGCGCGAGCAGGGTCAGCACGATCCGGCGGGCCCAGCGCTCGGCGGCGGTCTCACGCATCGTTCCTCCGACGGTTGGTCAGCAGCAGGTACCCGGCGGTGACCAGCAGCAGGAACAGCAGCAGCAGCACCGACATCGCCGACCCGGCCCCGAAGTCCCAGGTCTTGAAGGAGCTGCGGTAGATGTGCAGGGAGATGAGGTTCGCCTGCTCCGGCGCGGAGCCGCCGAAGAGCACGTACGGGGTGTTGAAGTCGTTGAAGGTCCAGAGGAAGAGCACCAGTACCAGCACCAGGTTGACCGGGCGCAGCATGGGCAGCGTCACCGAGCGCAGCCGCCGCCAGAATCCGGCCCCGTCCATGGCGGCGGCCTCGTACAGCTCGCCGGGGATGTTCTGCAGGCCGGCCATGACGCAGAGGAAGGCGAACGGCCAGGACCGCCAGACCGAGACGGTCAGCAGCGCGACGAAGCTGTTCTCCCCGATCAGCCAGAACGGCCGGTCGTCGAGGAGGTGGAGCTGGTCGACCAGCACGTGGTTGACCAGGCCGGTGTCCCGCTGGAAGAGGAAGCTCCAGGTGATCACGGCCGTGTAGACGGGCAGCGCGTACGGGGTGAGGAAGAGCGCGCGCAGCACGGCCCGGCCGCGGAAGGGGCGTTGCAGCAGTACGGCGGCGGTGGTGCCGAGCACCCAGGAGAGCCCGACCGAGGCCACCGTGTAGCCGACGGTCACCCCGAACGAGTGCAGCAGCTGCGCCCCGACCGCCGAGTCGACGTCGAGCACCACGCGGTAGTTCTCCCAGCCCACGAAGGGCGCGGTGGACCAGTCGCGGATGTGGAACTGGGTCAGCTCCCGCAGGCTCATCCACGCCCCGACGAGCATCGGCACGACGTGGATCGCCAGCTCCAGCACGACGGCCGGGGCGAGCAGCAGGTACGGCAGCAGCGACCGGCGGCGCCCGGGCGACCGGCGTCGCACCGGGGCCGCGCGGCGGGCGGGCCGCTCCGGTGCGGCGACGTCCCGGGCGGGCGTGGTGGTGGCCATCGTGGTCCTCTCGCTGGGTGGCCGTGGGAGGGTCGGCGTCCCTCCCACGGCCACCGGTCCGGCGGGTCAGCGCATCTGCTGCTGGGCCCGGGTCAGCTTCTGCCGGACGCTCTCCTCGGTGACCGGTCTGCCGCTGGCGGCGTCGGCGAAGAGTTCCTTGATGGCGGTGCCGACGAGGGTCTCGAAGGTGCTCTCGTCGGGCACCTGCGGCAGCGGCGCCGCCGTGGTGGCGAGGGTCTGCTGGAGCACCTTCTGCTCCGGCGCGGCGAACGCCGGGTCGCCGGCGACGCCGGCGACGGCGGGCAGCGAGCCGTACGTCCTGTTCAGCGCCACCTGCTCGGCGTCGCTGGTCATGAACTTGACGAACTCCAGCGCGGCGTCGGTGTTCTTGGTGTGCTTGAACACCGCCATGTTGATCCCCGCGACCATGCTGTTGACCTTCTTGCCGCCGGCCGGCGGGGCGGCCGGGAACGGCACCGGGGCGATCCCGTACGCGTCGGGGGCCATGTTCTGCGACTTCAGGTTGGACCCGGCGGCCTGCCAGAGCAGCATGGCGGCCTTGCCGTTGGCGAAGTCGGAGACCGACTGGTTCTGCGCGTACTCGGCGTTGCTCGGGTTGACGATCCTGTCGACGGCCATCAGGTCGACGTACCGCTTGACGGCAGTGACGTTCTGCGGGGTGTCGAAGGTGGGCTTGCCGGCGGAGTCGAACCACTCGCCGCCGTACTGCTGGCTGAAGGTGAAGGCGTGGTGGGCGTTCTCCGACGGGTTGGCGCCCTCGACGGCGAGGCCCCAGCGGTCACCGCCGGTCAGCTTGCGGCCGACCTCGGCCACCTGCTCCCAGGTGGTGGGCGGGCTGGTGACGCCGGCGTCGGCGAACGCCTTCTTGTTGTAGTAGAGGGCGTAGGCGAGGCTGTAGAGCGGCACCGCGGCCGGCGGCTTGCCGGGCGCGCCCGCGGCGGCCAGCGCGGCGGGCACGAACCGGTCCTTCCCGCCGACCTTGGCGAGGGTGGCGTCGTCGAACTCGACAAGCGCGCCGGTGGCCTGCAACGACGCCGACCAGGTGTTGCCGATGTTGACCACGTCCGGGCCCTGGCCGGAGGTGGCGGCGGTGAGCAGCCGGTTGAGCAGGTCCGACCAGGGCACCACCTCGACGTTGACCTTGATGCCGGTCTGCTGCTCGAACTTGTCCAGTTCCGGCTGGAGGGTCTGCTTGTCGGCCTCCAGGCTGGCGCCCTGGTTGCTGGCCCAGTAGGTGAGGGTCTTCCCGGCCGCGCCGGAGGAGTCCCCGGAGTCGCCGCAGGCGGTGAGGGTGGTGGCGGCCAGCACGGCCGCCGTCAGTATCGCGAGGTGTCGTCTCGACACGTTCGGCCCTTCCGTTGCACGTGGTGGGGGGTCGCCGGCGTCGCGTCGGGAAACGGGGTGAGGCGCCGGCGGACGGTGGGCGGGGCGCGCCGGCGGGGGCCGACGGCTCGACAGTTCCATCACGACTTAATGAATGTGGTCATTAAAGTGGTTGGCCGAGGGGCCGTCAAGCACGGGGTCGTACAGTCGCTCCCGAGGGCCGAGGGGATCGAGGTGGCAGGTGGAGTTGGCGCGCGCGACCAACCGGGGCGTCCGGCTGCGGAACCGGTCCGCCCTGCTGTCGAAGGTCTTCCTGGACGGCCCGCTCACCCGGCAGGCTCTGGTCCGCAGCACGGGGTTGAGCCAGCCGGCGGTCAGCAACGTGGTCGCCGACCTGATCGACGAGGGGCTGATCGCCGAGGCGGGCGCCGCCGAGTCCGACGGCGGCCGGCCCAGCATGATGCTGCGGGTCGCGCCGCGCTTCGCGTTCGTCATCGGGGTGGACGTCGGGGAGACCCGGGTCCGGGTGGAGCTGTTCGACTTCGCGATGGCCCAGCTGGCCAGCGTCGCGTACCCGCTCGATCCGCGGCGGACGGAGCCGGCGGAGGTGGCCGGGCACGTGCTGGCCGGCATCGACGCGGTCGCCGCCCGGGCCGGGGTGGGCGTCGACGAGGTGCTCGGCGTCGGCATCGGCGTCTCCGGGGTGGTCGAACAGGGCCGGGAGGCCGTGGTGCACGCCCAGTCGCTCGGCTGGGACCGGGTGCCGTTGGAGCGGCTGATCGCGGCGGGCACCGACCTGCCGCTGCACGTCGACAACGGCGCGAAGACGCTCGGCCAGGCGGAGATGTGGTTCGGCGCGGGCCGGGGGGCCCGGCACGCCGTCTTCGCGCTTGTCGGTTCGGGGGTCGGCACCGCGGTGGTGACCAACGGGGTGACCTACCGGGGCGCCTCCAGCAGCGCGGGGGAGTGGGGGCACACCACCCTGGTCTACGGCGGGCGGCCCTGCCGCTGCGGAGCCCGTGGCTGCCTGGAGGCGTACGTCGGCGCGGAGGCCGTCATCGACCGCTACCGCGAGGCCCGGGGCGGCCACCCGGTCCCGGGCGACGACGAGGAGTCCCAGCTGGCGGCCCTGATCGACGCGGCCGGCACCTCGGCCGCCGCGCGGCGGGTGCTGGACGAGACGGCCGAGTACCTGGGCGCCGGGGTCGCCAACCTGATCAACCTGTTCAACCCGGAGCGGGTCGTGCTCGGGGGCTGGGCCGGCATGGCGCTGGGCGGCCTGCTGCCGGCCGTGCGGGAGGCGGCCGGCCGCCAGGCCCTGCGCCAGCCGTACGAACAGGCCTCGATCGAGCTGGGTCTGCTGGGCGTCGACGCGGTGGCGCTCGGTGCGGCGACGCTCCCGATCGCCCGGCTGCTCACGGCCGGCGGGGTGCGGTCGGCGAATCGGCGGGTTACCGAACAAATCGAACTTCACGGATAAATAACAGCGTTATTTATCGATGTCTTGACGGCTGCGCGACGACGCCGCAACACTCGGACGAGAGCGCTCTCTCTCGTCCCGGCACCGTCCGGCGTCGCCGCCCCGCAGTGCCGCGGCCCCCTTCGTCATCCCGTCACGCCCGAGGTCCGCCACCCTCTATCGACAGGCGAAGTCATGACATCTCGCGCTACATCCGTACGCCCGACGCCGCCGCCAGGGCGACCCGCCCGGCGGTTGCTCGTCGGCCTCGCGCTGCTCCTCGTCGCGGCGCTCACCCCCGCCGCCGCGACGCCCCCGGCGCAGGCCGCCCCGAGCCTGCTGTCCCAGGGGCGGCCCGCGACCGCCTCGTCGACGGAGAACGCCGGCACCCCGGCGTCCGCCGCGGTCGACGGCGACACCGGCACCCGCTGGGCCAGCGCCTTCAGCGACCCCCAGTGGATCCAGGTCGACCTCGGCACCCGGGCCACCCTCAGCCAGGTGGTCCTGTCCTGGGAGGGCGCCTACGGCCGGGCCTTCACGATCCAGACCTCCGACGACGGCGCGGCCTGGACCACCGTGCACAGCACCACCGCCGGCACCGGCGGCACCCAGACGGTGAACGTGACGGGCGCCGGCCGGTACGTCCGGATGCACGGCACCGCGCGCGGCACCGGCTACGGCTACTCCCTCTGGGAGTTCCAGGTCTACGGGGAGGCCGGCGGCACCGCGCCGACCTGCGGCAGCGCCAACGTCGCCCAGGGCCGGCCGGCCACCGCGTCGTCGGTGGAGAACGCCGGCCTCCCCGCCTCGGCGGCGGTCGACGGCAACCCCGGTACCCGCTGGGCGAGCGCCGCCGCCGACCCCCAGTGGCTGCGGGTGGACCTGGGGGCCGTCCGGTCGATCTGCCGCGTGGTGCTGACCTGGGAGGCCGCGTACGCGCGGGCGTTCCAGCTCCAGACCTCGGCCGACGGCAACGCCTGGACCACCGTGTACGGCACCACCACCGGCGCCGGCGGCAGCCAGTCGCTCGCCGTCACCGGCAGCGGTCGCTACCTGCGGGTGTACGGCACGGCGCGCGCCACCGCGTACGGCTACTCGCTCTGGGAGCTGGCGGTGAACGTGACCGGCGGCGACGCCCCGCCTGTGGAGCCCACCGACCCCCGCAACCCGAACCTCGGGCCGAACACCTTCGTCTTCGACCCGTCCACCCCGACCGCCACCATCCAGAACCGGCTGAACACGCTCTTCACCCAGCAGGAGCGCAACCAGTTCGGCCCCGAGCGCTACGCGGTGCTGTTCAAGCCCGGCAGCTACACCGCCGACGTCAACCTCGGCTTCTTCACCCAGGTCGCCGGCCTCGGCATGAGCCCCGACGACGTCAACCTCAACGGGCACGTCCGGGTCGAGGCGTTCTGGATGGGCGGCAACGCCACGCAGAACTTCTGGCGGGCCGCCGAGAACCTCTCGGTGACCCTGCCAGCCGGGGTGAGCGTGGAGCGCTGGGCGGTCTCGCAGGCCGCGCCGTACCGGCGGATGCACCTGCGCGGCGCGCAGAACCAGATCCAGCTCTGGAACGGCGGCGACGGCTGGTCCAGCGGCGGCCTGATGGCCGACACCAGGATCGACGGCCTGGTCGTCTCCGGCTCGCAGCAGCAGTGGTACTCGCGCAACAGCGAGTTCGGCAACGGCTGGACCGGCTCGGTGTGGAACATGGTCTTCCAGGGCGTCACCGGCGCCCCGCCGCCGCACTTCCCGAACCCCTCGCACACCGTCATCCCGCAGACCCCCCAGGTACGCGAGAAGCCGTTCCTCTACGTCGACGGCACCGGCGAGTACCGGGTCTTCGTGCCGGCGCTGCGCACCAACTCCACCGGCACCAGCTGGTACGGCAGGACCCCGGCCGGCACCTCCATCTCGCTCAGCCAGTTCTACGTCGTGCGGCCGGGCACCGGCGCGGCCACCATCAACGCCGCGCTCGCCCAGGGCCGGCACCTGCTGTTCACCCCCGGAGTGCACCACGTCACCGAGCCGATCCGGGTGGACCGCCCCGACACGGTGGTCCTCGGCCTCGGCC
This sequence comes from Micromonospora sp. DT46, assembly GCF_049841735.1. NCBI lineage: Bacteria > Bacillati > Actinomycetota > Actinomycetes > Micromonosporales > Micromonosporaceae > Micromonospora > Micromonospora sp. DT46. The sequence goes on from NZ_JBNCKW010000012.1 coordinate 59,074, forward strand.
TGGCGACCATCCAGGCCGACAACGGCACCGTCGCGATGCGGGTCGCCGACGTGGACGGCGTGAAGGTGGCGGGCATCATGTTCGAGGCCGGCCAGGTGAACTCGCCGGTGCTGATGGAGGTCGGGCCGCCCGGCTCGGCGGCCAGCCACGCGGCCAACCCGACCTCGCTGCACGACGTCTTCTTCCGCATCGGCGGGCCGGGCGTCGGCCGGGCGACCAACACGTTGACCGTCAACAGCGACCACGTGATCGGCGACCACATGTGGCTCTGGCGCGCCGACCACGGCGACGGGGTCGGCTGGGCGGTGAACACCGCCGACACCGGCCTGACGGTCAACGGCGACGACGTGACCATGTACGGCCTCTTCGTCGAGCACTACCAGCGGTACCAGACCGTCTGGAACGGCAACGGCGGGCGGACGTACTTCTACCAGAACGAGATGCCGTACGACCCGCCGAACCAGGCCGCCTGGATGAACGGGGCCACCCGTGGCTACGCGGCGTACAAGGTGGCGGACGGGGTGAGCAGCCACCAGGCGTGGGGGATGGGCAGCTACTGCTACTTCAACGTCAACCCCGCGGTCGTCGCCGATCGGGCCATCGAGGCGCCGACCAGCCCGAACGTCCGGTTCACCAACATGGTCACCGTCTCCCTCGGTGGCGTGGGCACGATCAACCGGGTGGTCAACGGCACCGGCGGCACCGCCAACGCGGGCAACCAGCAGGTGTACCTGACGAACTATCCGTGACCCGCACGGCGGCGGGCCCGGCCGGAGCGTCCCGGCCGGGCCCGCCCCCGCTTCCGGTGCCGCCCGGCGACCCCGGAACGGCCCCGCGAGATGGCCGGCGTCACTTCACATAATAAAACATTGCAGTACCTGCAAGATCGCTAGTAGTGTCCGGCGCGTGAATCCCGCCGGCACCGAACCCGCTCCCGGGCGGCGCGACCGCAAGAAGCGCCAGACCCGGGCCGCGCTGACCGAGGCGGCCCTGCGCCTGGTCGCCGAGCGCGGCCTGGCCCAGGTGACGGTGGAGGAGATCAGCGAGGCGGCCGACGTCTCCCCGCGCACCTTCTTCAACTACTTCGCCTGCAAGGACGACGCCCTGGTCGGCGACCAGGCGGGCGACGCGGCGCGCCTGGTGGCCCGGCTGGCCGCCGTGCCGCCCGAGGTGCCGGTGCTGACCGCGCTGCGGACGGCCCTCGACGAGGTGATCGACGAGGTACGCGCCGAGCGCGAGCTGTGGTGCCTGCGGATGGACGTGGTGGCGCGCAATCCCGCGCTGCTGCCCCGCCTGCTGGCCGGCAACGCCGAGACGGAACGCGCCATCGTCGAGGTCGTCGCGGCGCGGGTGGGCGTCGAACCCGACCACGGCTACCCGGCGCTGGTCACCGCCGTGACGGGCGCAGCGCTGCGCCACGCCATGACCCGATGGGCTGCCCACCCCGACCGGGCGGACCTGGCCGCCCTCGTCGACGAGGCGTTCGCCGCCCTCGCCGCGGGGCTGCCGCAGCCCGACCGGCCCTGACCCGCAAGCCCCTTCCGGGAAAGGTGCCCGGGAGGCCGTGAAACCCGTACCCGGTAAGGAAGGTCCATGACCGCCACCGTGCCCGCCGAGCCCCTGAAGGTCGGCGCCGGCCGCATGTCCCGCCGCGAGGTGCTCCAGGCACTCTCCGGCCTGATGGTCGGCATGTTCGTGTCGATCCTCGCCTCCACGGTCGTGGCGAACGCGCTGCCGCGCATCATCGCCGACCTGAACGGCACCCAGACCGTCTACACGTGGATCGTCACCACCGAGCTGCTGGCCATGACGGCGACCGTGCCGCTCTGGGGCAAGATGGCCGACCTCTACAACAAGAAGCTGCTGATCCAGCTCTCCCTCGGCCTCTTCGTGATCGGCTCGCTGATCGCCGGGCTCACCCCGAACGTCGAGGTGCTCCTGGTCAGCCGGGTCGTGCAGGGCATCGGCGCCGGCGGCATGACCGCCCTGGCCACCATCGTGATGGCGGCCATGATCCCGCCCCGCGAGCTGGGCCGCTACGCCGGCATCTTCGGCGCGGTCTTCGGCGTCGGCACCATCGCCGGGCCGTTGATCGGCGGCGTGCTGGTGGACACCTCCTGGCTCGGCTGGCGCTGGTGCTTCCTGATCGGCGTCCCGTTCACCCTGCTCTCCATCTTCCTGCTCCAGCGCACCCTGCACCTGCCGGTGACCCGCCGCCGCAAGGTGAAGATCGACTGGCTGGGCGCGCTGCTCATCACCTCCGGGGTCTCCACCGTGCTGGTCTGGTCGTCGCTGGCCGGCAACAAGTTCGCCTGGGCCTCGGGCTGGACGGCGCTGATGGTCGGCGGCGGTCTCGCCCTGCTGGCGCTGGCGATCTGGGTGGAGTCCCGCGCGGACGAGCCGATCGTGCCGCTGGACATCTTCCGCAACCGGACGGTCTCGCTGACCACCATCGCCAGCATCCTGGTCGGCGTGGCGATGTTCGGCGGCACCGTGTTCCTGTCCCAGTACTTCCAGCTCTCGCTCGGCAAGTCGCCGACCGTGGCGGGACTGATGAGCCTGCCGATGATCCTGGGCCTGCTGGTCTCGTCGACGGTCGCCGGCCAGCTGATCACCAAGTACGGCCGCTGGAAGCGTTACCTGGTGGCCGGCGCCGCCGTGATGGTCGTCGGCATGCTGCTGCTGGCCACCATCGACGCCGAGACCAGCATCCTGCTGCTCAGCGTCTACATGGCGGTGCTCGGCATCGGCGTCGGCATGCTCATGCAGAACCTCGTGCTCGCGGCGCAGAACGACGTGCCGGCGCACGAGCTGGGCGCGGCCACCTCCGTGCTGACCTTCTTCCGCAGCATGGGCGGCACGATCGGCGTCAGCGCGCTCGGCGCGGTGCTGGCCAACCGGGTCGCCTCGCTGAGCGCGGAGAAGCTCGGCCCGCTGGCCGGCGGCGCCCCGGGCGGGGAGGGCTCCACCGAGGTGCCCGACCTGTCCGCACTGCCCGAGCCGGTGCTGAGGATCATCCAGGACGTGTACGGCACCGCGACCGGCGAGCTGTTCCTGGTGGCCGCCCCGTTCGCGGTGCTCGCCCTGGTGGTGGTGCTGTTCATCCGGGAGAAGCCGCTGCACACCCTCAGCGGTGAGGAGCGGCGGGCCAAGGAGGAGGCGGCTGCCGTCCTGCCCGGCGTGCACTGAGCCACCCGTGCAGGGGCGGTCCGGCCTGTGCCGGGCCGCCCCTGCTCCACGTCCGGCGGCGTGCGTGCGCCGGTTCGCCGGCCCGCTCCGCGCTACGCCGGCGGAGGCGGCGCGGGGGCGGCCACCGTCGCGTGCACCGGCGCGGCCAGCGGCACCGGCCGGCGTACGGGCGGCCAGGCGGCCGGGATGCGTTCCAGGACCCCGCCGGCGAAGACGTCCCGCAGGCCGAGCGGCTTGAGGTGGACGTACCCGATGTGGCAGTCGCAGACCGCGTTGCCGCACGGGCGCGGTCGCAGGGCCGAGCGCCACGACCCGTCGTAGAGGTTGCCGATCGGCTCGTCGATGAAGTGACAGCGGCGCACGGTGCCGTCGCCGCGCACCGAGATCGCCGTCTCGCCCGCGTGGCACGGACGATCGAGCGACACGTGCGGGCGGACGCTGTAGCCGAACAGCGGATCCAGCTCCGTCCAGGTCGCCTCCTCGGCCGCGTCGTAGCGCCGGCCCTCGGCGGCGTTCACCCACAGGTAGACCTCGGCGGGCAGGGCGGCGCGCAGCGCCCGCGCCTCGGCGAGGTGCTCCGGCAGGCCGACCACCCCGACCGAGTACCGGACGCCCAGCTCGGTCAGCCGGGCGCAGCGGCCCAGGAAGCGGTCCCGGTCCACCTGGCCGGGGTGGTAGGTGGCCCAGAGGGCGGCGGCGCGCGGGTCGGCGTCGGCCAGCCAGTCCACCCGGGCGGCCAGGTTGGTCTGGATGACCACCCGGTCGACGTGCGGCAGGTGCGACAGCGACACCATCGCGTCGCGGTACCAGCGGCGGGTCAGCCCCTCGCCCCACGGGGTGAACAGCACCGACAGCCGCACGTCGGAGGTGGCCGCCACCCAGCCGGCGAACCGGTCCAGCGCCGCCCGGTCGGCGCGCAGCAGCTCCGGCGGGTCCCGCCGCTTGGCGAACGGGCAGTACGGGCAGTCGTAGTTGCAGCTCGCCAGGGGACCCCGGTAGAGGATCGCGAGGTTCACCTCGGCACGTACCCGGTCATCGCGTCGCGTACCCGGGCCGAGGTCAGCCACGGGCCGATCGCGTCGGAGCGGGCCAGCCCGGCCGGCGTCAGCCGCAGCCCGCCGTCGCCGGCCCACCCCCGCTCGGTCAGCGTGCCCAGCTCCGGGAAGTCTTCGCCCGGAAGCGCGCCGAAGCGGGCCCGGTAGGCCGCCGCGTCGACCCCCTCGGCGCGCAGCAGCGACTTGAGCAGCCACCGGCGGCGCTGCTCGGCGCCGTCGAGGGCGAACCCGAACTCGGCGAAGCGGAAGTCGTCGGCCGGGCGGGCCAGGTAGTCGTCGAGCACCGCGCGCACCTGCGACACGCCGACCGCGTAGTCGAACGAGTAGTGCAGGGACGTGGTGTAGGAGCGGGCGCCGCAGCCCAGACCCACCATGCCGTCGTCCTGGCAGCAGTAGTCCGGCCCGTCCGGGGTGGGCGCGTCGGCGCGGCGGAACTGCCGCATCGACTCCTGCCGGTAGCCGGCCGCACCCAGCGTCGCCACCGCCTGCTCGTAGAGGGCGAGCCGCTGGGCGTCCCAGTCCGCGCGGCCGTGCGCCCGCCGCCCGAGCCCCGTCAGCGGCCGCACGTACAGCGGGTAGAGGTACAGCTCCTCGGGCCGCCACGCCAGGGCCGCGTCGAGGCTCTCCCGCCAGGTGTCGGCGGTCTGCCCGTCGATGCCGTAGATCAGGTCGATGTTGAGCACCGGGATCCGGGCGTCGCGGATCGCGGCCAGGGCCGCCTCCACCTCCGTGCGGCGCTGCGGCCGGCCGGCGGCGCGGGCCTCGGCGTCGAGGAAGCTCTGCACGCCGATGCTCACCCGGGTGGTGCCGTGCGCGGCGAGCACCGCGAGCCGGTCCGGCGTCGCGGTCGCCGGCGAGGTCTCCACCGACAGCGGTACGCCGGGCAGCCGGGCGCCCATCGCGGTGGCGATGCCGAACAGCTCGGTCAGCTCGTCGGAGGTCAGGTAGGTGGGGGTGCCGCCGCCGAACGCCACACGGGCGTAGCCGGCGTCGTCGCCCAGCGCGTCGGCGACCCGTCCCGCCTGCCGGCGCAGCTGCCGAAGGTAGTCGGTCACCTGCTCGGCGGGCGCGTTGGCGCGGGTGAACAGGTTGCAGAAGCCGCAGCGCATCTCGCAGAACGGCAGGTGCACGTAGAGGAAGAGCGCCTCACGCGCCTCGGCCCGCCACACGTCCGCCAGCAGCGGGCGCGGTCGCAGCGGCCGGTAGGAGGTCTTGTGCGGGTACGCGTAGAGGTACTGCTGGTACGGCGAGCCGTCGAGGCCCGTGTCGGTGCTGGTCACCATTCCCCCGGTCGCAGGACGAAGTGGGCGTACGGGACCGTCCACACCACGTCGTGGCCGATCCGGTGGCCGGTGTGGCCGTCCTCCCCGTAGGCGGTGCCGTGGTCGGAGCAGACGATCGCGAACACCGGCCGACCCCGGCCGGTGAGCAGGGCGAACAGCCGGTCGATCCGGCCGTCGACGTACTCCAGGGCGGCGGCGTGGCTGGCCAGGTCGTCGACCTGCGCCCCGGGCAGGTGGTGCCGGTTGGGCTGGTGCAGGGCGGCGACGTTGAGGAACGTGAACAGCGGCTGCCGCGCCGGCACCCGCGGCAGCACCTCGGCCAACCGGTCGAGCTGCGCGTCGAGGCAGGTGGGGGAGGTGACCCCGAACTCCGGCTCCCAGTGCGCCTCGGCGAACAGGCCCGGCAGCACCGCCCCGAGCGGGCTGCGCCGGTTGAAGAAGCCGACCCCGCCCAGGCAGAGCGTGTGGTAGCCGACGTCGGCGAGCGCCGTGGGCAGGTCGGGCGCGTCGAACACCCAGGTGTCGGCGCCGGACGTCTCGCTGCCGGGGAACGCCGCCGCGTACAGCCGCTCGTGCCGGCCGGGGGTGACCGGGGTGGGCAGGAAGCCGGCGAAGAACGCGTGGTGCGCGGCGTAGGTGAAGCTGGCGGGGGAGTGCCGTTGCTCCCACCGCCCGCCGGGCAGGGCGCGCGCCAGGTGCGGCGTGCGCCCCCGCGCGGCCAGGTCGGCGGCGACGTCGTGGCGCAGCGTGTCGAGGGTGAGCAGGAGCAGGTCGTGGCTGCCGATCAGACTGCGCACGCGAGCACCTCCCGCCCGACCGCGCCGGCGGGCCGTGCCGCGTCGTCGCCCGGCGGTGTCCGGCCGGCAGCCGACCGCCAGCGGTCCCACCGGCCGTCGGTCAGGGCGCGCACCTGCTCGGCGTAGGTGTCCCGGCCGTCGGTGAGGACCCCCGGCAGCAGGTCGCCGAAGGCGTTGACCTCGGCCACCGCGTGGCGCCGCCAGCCGAGCAGGAACATCAGGTCGATGCCGACCTGGAGGCTGCGGGGGAAACACGCGGCCGCCCGCTCGCACGTCTCCATGGCCGCCGCCCATGCCGCCGGCCCGGCCGCCGCGCGCAGCTCGGCGAGGTCCCCGCGCGCGTTGCCCAGGTGCAGGTTGGTCAGCGGCCCCCGGGCGGCGCGCACCACGGCGTGGGTGGGCCGCCCCGCGATCGTCACCACCCGCAGGTCGACCACCCGGTCGCCGAGCCCCGCCTTGGGCAGCCACCGCTCCACGTGCAGGCCGTCGGCGGCGATCCGGTCGACCATGGCGGCGACCTCGGCCTCGTCGGTGTAGCGGCGGGGGCGCAGCGAGTTGAACAGCCCGTCCGGGGCCGCCTCGATCGTGGTGACCGCCTGCACCCGCCCCCGGGCCACGGCCAGCGCGACGACCCCGGCGGCCGACGAGCCGTGTGCGGGCTTGACGAACACGCGGCTCCAGCGGGCCGCCGCCATCGCCGCCCGCAGCTCCTGCCACCCGTGCACCGGGGGCAGCGCGGCCGGCACCGGCACCCCGGCGGCTGACAGCCGGGCGTGGCAGCGCCGCTTGTCGCACAGCACCGCGACGTCCGCCGGGTCGTTGAGCAGCTCCGCGCCGCCGGCGGCGACCCGGTCCAGGCCCCGCAGCAGCCCGGCGTACGTGTCGGCCAGGCCGATCAGCTCGCCGTGCCGCGCCGGCGAGGTGGACCGGCGCAGCAGCCGGTCCACCTCGGCGTCCTCGCCGGGCGAGTCGACCCGTACCAGCGCGCCGGCCCCGGGCGGCGCCGCGCCGGCCAGCACGTCGACCCAGGGCAGCACCTGCGGCCGGGGCAGGCCGGCGGCGAGGACCGCCCGGGTGAACAGGCCGACCCGACGGTTGCCGGGGTTGCCGACGACGGTCAGGCGCATGTCACTCCGACACCGCCGTGTAGCGGTAGCTCTCGCCGTCGTACTCCTCGGGCTCCTGCGGGTCGGAGTCGTCCACCGCGACGCCCGGCAGCGCGGCGACCAGCGACGCGGCGGTCTCCTCCGTCAGGTAGTGGTGGGACAGGTCCAGCTCCGCCAGGTGGGTCAGCGGCTGACCGGCCAGCAGGGCCGCCGCGCCCTCGTCGCCGAGCGTGCCCATCGACAGGTCCAGCCGTCGCAGCCGGGACACCACCGGCGCGGACGCCAGCGCCCGGGCGAGGTCGTCGGCGATCTCCGAGTTGCACAGGCCGAGCCGGCGCAGCTGCGGGAACCGTTCCCCGGCCAGCAGCGGGGCGAGGTCGGCGACCTGCGTGTCGCCGCCGTAGTCGGAGGTGCCGAGCCACAGCTCCAGGTCGGTCAGCGCGGGCAGGTCGGAGTCGAGCACCGCGCCGACGAACGCCCGGGACAGCCCGCCGCTCTCCACCGCCAGCTCCCGCAGCCGCGCGTGCCGCACGGGGGAGAACGCGAAGTTCTCGCCGCCGCGCACCCGCAGCACCTCCAGCGCCGGGTACGCCGTCAGCAGCGCGCTGACGTCGCCCACCCTCATCCAGGAGACCTCGCACTCCTCGGAGGTGATGTCACCGAGGAAGAGCGCGCGCAGGGCGGGCAGGCGCGCCGCCGCCGCGCAGAGTTGCGCGATCGGGGCGGGATGGAACGCCGCGTAGCCCCAGGAGCCGACGACCAGGGACTCCACGGACGGACCGGCCTGCGCGACGAACCGGTCGAACGCGTCGCGGAACTCCGCCGAGAGCGAGTTCTCCGTGGTCTCGTCGTCGAAGTGCCAGTGGGCGATCCGCCACGAGACCGGGCCGTCCACCGTGGGCAGCGGCCCGTCGGCGGGGACGTCCACCACGGGACGGCCGGCGAAGTGGCGCGCGTGGGAACCGAAGGCCATCTCGCTCACTCCCCGACCGCGGTGTAGCGGTAGACGGTGCCGTCGTAGTCCTCGGCGACCTGTGGGTCGGACAGGTCGACCCGCGCCCCCGGCAGCGCGGCGACCACCGCGGCGGCCGCCTCCTCGGAGAGGTAGTGATGGTGCAGGTCGAGGTGCGTCAGGTGGGTCAGCGGCTGCCCGGCCAGCAGCGCCTTCGCGCCCTCGTCGGTCAGGGTGCCCATCGACAGGTCGAGCGCCTCCAGCCGGGGGACGACCGGCGCGCTGGCGACCGCCGCCGCGACCGCGTCGGCGATCTCGGCGTTGCACGCCGCGAGGTGACGCAGGGCCGGCAGGCCGGCGCCGGCGAGCACCCCGGCCAGGTCCTCGGCGCTCGCGTCGCCGCCGTAGTCCTTCCTGCCGAGCCACAGGTCCAGCCGGTGCAGGGCCGGCAGCTCGCACGCGCCGACGGCCCGGACCACCCCGGCCGGCAGCCCGCCGGACTCGAAGCGCAACTCGCGCAGCCCGGTGTGCCGGACCGGCTCCAGCCGCAGGCCCTGCGCCCCGCGCACCCAGAGCACCTCCAGCGACGGGTACGCCGCGAGCAGCGGCGTGATGTCGCCGTGCATGAGCCAGGAGATCTCGCACTGCTCGTAGGTCAGGTCGGCGAGGAAGAGCGCCCGCAGGCCGGTCCACTCCCCGGCGGCCTCGACCAGCGCCTCGATCGGCAGGGGCCGCTCGTACGCCTCGCCCCACTCGCCGATCACCAGGGCGCGCACCGCGTCGGCCGGCACCTGTTCCCGCAGCGCCCGGACGAGACCGAGGAACTCCTCGGGATCCGCGTCGAAGTCCTCGACCTCCAGCCGCCAGGCGACCGCCGACGGATCGTCGGGGAGTGTCATCCCCGGGGTGAAGGGCACTGTCGGTAATCCGACGAACGACGACACGTGCGAGCTGATCACGCCTACCTCCGGTCCGACTGGTGCAGCGGCGGCGCGACGGTAACAGGTCCGCCCGACAGGATGATCAGTGCGCCGACCGCCGGTCGGTCAGAGCCCGAAGAAGTCGAGGTAGGCGTCGATCTGGTGGGCGAGCATCGGCTCTCCCGGGTGCGCCCGCAGTCCCCGGGCCCGTGCCTGGGCCAGCAGGAGCGTCTCGGCCGGCGTCATGATGATGTCGGCGACCACCGCGTGCGCCGGCAGGTCCGCCACCGCGAACGGCGGCGGGTCGTCGGGGCCCAGCCCCAGGGGCGTGGCGTTGACCGCGAGGTCGGCGTCCGCCAGTCGCGGTCGCGCGGTCGCGCCGACCCGGCCGGGGTACGCGGCGGACAGCCGCCGCCGCAGCGTCTCCAGCCGGTCCGGGTCGGTGTCGCTCAGCCGCAGTTCCGCCACGCCGGCGTCGAGCAGCGCCACCGCGATCGCGCTGCCCGCCCCGCCCGCGCCCACCACGCACGCCCGGCGGCCCCGGGGATGGTGTCCGGCCCCGGAAAGCCCGCGGACGAACCCGTCGCCGTCGAAGGTGTCCGCGGTCCACGTCCCGTCGGGCTCGCGCCGCAGCGCGTTGGCGCTGCCGGCCAGGCGGGCGCGGTCGCTGGCCCGGTCGGCGAGCTCCAGCACGGCGGCCTTGTGCGGCACGGTGACCAGCATCCCGTCCAGGTTCGCCACCCGTTGCAGCCCCCGCACCACCTGGGTGAGGTCGGCCGGCGCCGCGTGGACCGGGACGAGCACCGCGTCGGTGCCGCGCCGGGCCAGCACCGGGTTGAGCAGCCCGGGGGCGCGCACCTGGGCGATCGGGTCGCCGAGCAGCGCGTACACCCTCGTGGCGCCGCCTATCTCGGTCATGGGCGTCTCCGCGGGCAGGGGGCGTCCGGCGTGGCCGGACCGGGGCGGTGCCGACCCTACGCGACGGCGGCACCCGCCCCGGCGCGGGCACGGCGGCAGACGCGCCGCGCCCACCCGCCGGAATCGGTCGGGTGGGCGCGGTGTGCTGGTGTCGGCGGGTGCTCAGCCGCTGGACGACGGCCTGCGGATCGCGTCGCGGACGCGGTCGATGACCGCCAGCGCCGGTCCGGCCGCGAGGTTGCCCTTCGCGGACTGGGCGCTCGGGTGCGGGCGCGTCGGCGCGGTCGCCTCCGCCATCCGTACGGCGCCGGCCATCGTGCGCAGCCGGTCGGCGGGCACGTGCTGGCGCAGCAGCGGGAACTCCTGGCGTTCCTCGTAGCGGGCGTGCGTGAGCACCGCGTCGCGCAGCAGGATGATGCCGGTGTCGAAGCCCTCGGCGTCGACACCGCCGGCGATCAGGGTCTTCAGGGTCTCCTTGGCCTGACGCTCCTCGGCGAGGCGTTCGTCGACCATGGCGTCGCCGCCCCCGCCCGGCAGCGTCCGGGCCAGCGGGTGGACGACCTCCTCCTCGGCGGTCTCGTGCGCGGCGAGGAGCTTCACCAGGTCGTCGAAGGCGTCCCGGCGGGTCTCCCCGGTGCTGCCGATGACCAGCAGGAACAGCTCCTCGACCCGCGCGTGCTGGGCCAGCAGCAGGTCGACGACGTCGTCTTCGGGGCCGCGCGTGGCCGGGGCGCCGGTGTCAGGCATGGCTGCCTCCCCGCGCGCGCAGCGACTCCACCGGGTGGGGCCCCTCGGTCTCGACGCGGTACTCGTCGCCGAAGCGCTCCCGGTGCATGTCGATCACCTGCTCGCTCGGCGGCTTCTGCCCGTCGTGCAGCTGCTGCTGCATCGACTCGAAGCGCTCGTGCGCCTCCCGCACGTACCCCTCGCCGAGCTTGTTCAGGTCGACCTGGGTGGCGAGCAGGTGGCGCAGGTACTCCTTGTTCGGCTCGAAGGTCAGCGGCTCGGGCAGGCCGGCGCCGCCCACGATCTCCTCCGGCTCCCGGCCGTCGTGGCGGCGCAGCAGGTCGGCGGCCTGTTGCAGGTGCGCCAGTTCCATCTGCAGGTGCAGCTCCCACACCGCCTTGATGCGGGGGTCGCTCTCCTGCTGCATGAAGGAGTAGTAGAGCCAGCACTCGTTGTACTCGTGGGTGAGCAGCCGCTCCCACCAGTTCTCGCCCGGGTCGAGCAGCGACTCGTAGTGCGTGACGTGCTCCTGCTCGATGAGGCTGATCTCCTGGTAGAGCTGTCGCGCGATCGGCTCCATGTACTGCGGACCGACGTTCATGTAATAGAACATGACCTGCTGCTCCGCCGACAGGATGGTCAGCGCGTGCAGCTTGGAGCGGGGGTCGACGCTGTTGCGGTCGTACGGGGTGCGCACCTCGTCGAACGGGTGCCGGTGCTCGGCGACGGTGGGCCGGCCGGGCATGACCTCGGTCAGGCCCTGCACGATCTTGTCGGCCTTGCGGCGTTCCACCATCTCGTAGAGGTTGGCGTAGCGGTAGAGGTGGTCGAAGTCCTCCAGCACGCCGAACTCGTAGCTCTGCTTCAGGTACGGGTCGGGCTCGTGCCGGGCCACCCACGCGGTCAGGTCGACGGCCACCTGCTCGTAGCCGAGCGTCGTCTCCAGCACGCTCGCGGCGCCGGGCAGCAGCCAGTTCACCACCCGCTGCTGCTGGCTCTCCAGGTAGCGCACGTACGCCAGCTGCCGGCGGACCTCCTGGTCGGGGCAGTTGCGGGCGAACTGGTGCTGGAAGTTGATCGCCTCGACCTCGATGCCGTTCATGGTGATGATGCGGCAGCGGGTGTACGGATCGACCGCCTCCGGGTCGATCGGCTCCACGTTGAGTTCGCGCCAGTTGCGGATCTGGCTCTCCAGCGGGATTCCCTTGTGCTCCAACGGGTTGAACACGGCGTCTCCTTCTTCGGCCGGGGTGCCAAATGCCCTACCCCGACAGTCCGGGCGAAAACGGCCGGCCCGATTTTCCCGGGCCGGACTGGTGATTTCACCGATGCGCCGCCGTCGACACCGCCGAAGACTGATGCATGTCGATATGCCCCGTCCCGTAGGGAGTGCCCGACGTGTCATCACCAACCACCACCGCCCGTCCCCGTCCCGTCGTCCGCCTCGCCGGCCTGGCCCTGGCCGCCGTCCTGGCCACGGCGGGCGCGCTGGCCGCCCCGCCGGCCGCCCAGGCCGCCGCCAACCCGTACGAGCGCGGCCCCGCCCCGAGCGTCGCCCTGCTGGAGGCCAGCCGCGGCCCGTTCGCCACTTCGTCGCAGAACGTCTCCTCGCTCAGCGTCACCGGCTTCGGCGGGGGCGTCATCTACTACCCGACCAGCACCGCCGAGGGCACCTTCGGCGCCGTCGCCATCTCGCCCGGCTACACGGCCGCCTGGTCCAGCATCGACTGGCTCGGGCCGCGGATCGCCTCGCACGGCTTCGTGGTGATCGGCATCGAGACCAACACGCGCCTCGACCAGCCGGACAGCCGCGGTCGGCAACTGCTCGCCGCGCTCGACTACCTGACGCAGCGCAGCTCCGTACGCAGCCGGATCGACGCCAGCCGGCTCGCCGTCTCCGGCCACTCGATGGGTGGCGGCGGCAGCCTGGAGGCCGCGGTCTCCCGGCCGTCGTTGCAGGCCGCGGTGCCGCTCGCGCCGTGGAACCTGGACAAGTCCTGGTCCGACGTCCGGGTGCCGACCCTGATCATCGGCGGGGAGAGCGACAGTGTCGCGCCGGTCTCGTCGCACTCGGAGCCGTTCTACACCAGCATCCCGGCCTCGTCCGAGAAGGCGTACCTGGAGCTCAACGGGGCCAGCCACTTCTTCCCGCAGACCGTCAACACGCCCACCGCCCGGCAGGCGGTCGCCTGGTTGAAGCGGTTCGTCGACGACGACACCCGCTACGAGCAGTTCCTCTGCCCCGGCCCGAGCGGCTCCGCGATCCAGGAGTACCGCAACACCTGCCCGAGCGCCTGACGCTCCCCGGGGCGGCCGTCACCCCCGGCCGCCCCACGGCGCATGGCTGCCCGGTCGGTGCAGAAACCGTCGGCCGCCGCCCAGGTCCGGGCGGCGGCCGACGAGCGTGCCCGCGAGCGTCGGAGGTATTGACGGCCCCCGTCAGAAACGTACACTCCCAGTGTAAATACTGGCGGCTGCCGGGGGGACGGGTGATGGAGCAAGGGCTCGCACTGCACCACATCGGGGTCCGCTTCGGCGGCCTCACCGCCCTCGACGACGTCTCGCTGCGGGTGCCGCCCGGCCGGGTGGTCGGCGTGATCGGTCCCAACGGGGCCGGCAAGACCACGCTGTTCAACGTCGTCTGCGGCTTCGTCCCGCCGGACGAGGGCTCCCTGACCCTCGACGGCCGGCCGCTGCACCCGCGCCCGCACCGGCTCACCCGGCTGGGCGTCGCCCGCACCCTGCAGGGCACCGGGCTCTTCGCCGGGCTCACCGTGCTGGAGAACGTGATGACCGGGGCCACCCACACGGCCCGCGCCGGCTTCCTCGCCGCCCTGCTCGGCCTGCCCCGCAGCGACCGCGACGAGCGCCGGCTGCGCCGGCACGCCCTCGACGTCCTCGACACCCTGGGGATCGCCGGGCACGCCGACGCCGCGCCGGGCACGCTGCCCTTCGCCGTACGCCAGCGGGTCGCCCTGGCCCGCGCGCTGGCCGCGCGGCCCCGGCTGCTCCTGCTCGACGAACCCGCCGGGGGCCTGGGCGCCGACGACATCGCCGAGCTGGCCGAGCTGATCCGGGGGCTGCCCCGACGCGACACCGACCCCTGCGCGGTGCTGCTGGTGGAGCACCACATGGACCTGGTGATGTCCGTCTGCGACGAGATCGTGGTGCTCGACTTCGGGCGGGTGATCGCCGCCGGCACCCCCGACGAGGTGCGCGACGACCCGGCCGTCGCCGACGCCTACCTCGGCGCGGCGGTCGACGAGGCCGCGGCATGACCGGCGAGGCCCTGCTCGAGGTGCGCGGCCTGGCGGCCGGCTACGGCGGCGCGCCGGTGCTGCACGGGATCGACCTGACCGTGGCGCGGGGCGCCATCGCGGCGGTGGTCGGCGCCAACGGCGCCGGCAAGACCACCCTGCTGCGCGCCCTGTCCGGCATGCTCCGCCCGGCAGCCGGTCGCGTCGTGCTGGCCGGGGAGGACCTGCGCGGCGTCGCGGTGGAGCAGCTCGTGCGTCGCGGCATGGCCCACGTGCCGGAGGGGCGCGGGGTGGTCGGCGAGCTGACGGTCGACGAGAACCTGCGCCTCGGCGGGCTGTGGCGGCGCGACCGGGCCGACGCGGCCCGCGCCCTCGACGAGGTCTACCAGCTCTTCGAACCGCTGGCCCGGCGGCGGCGACACCTCGGGCACCAGCTCTCCGGCGGCGAGCGGCAGATGCTCGCCCTCGGCCGGGCCCTCGTCGGTCGGCCCCGCCTGCTGCTGCTCGACGAGCCGTCGCTCGGCCTGGCGCCGCGGGTCGTCGCCCAGACCATGGCCCTGCTGCGCCGGCTGCGCGACGACACCGGGCTGACCGTCCTGCTCGTCGAACAGAACGTGCGCAGCGCGCTGTCCGTCGCCGACCAGGGCGTGGTGATGTCCCTGGGCCGGGTCGTCACCACCGCCCCGGCCGCCCGGCTGCGCGACGACGCCAACCTGCGCCACGCCTACCTCGGCTTCTGAACCCTCGTCCCCGCAAGGGAGGACCGTTGGACCGCTTCGTCTTCCTCACCCTCGACGGCTTGTCCAGGGGCGCGGTCCTCGCCGCGTTCGCACTGGCGCTGGTGCTCATCTGGCGGGCGGCCCGGATCGTCAACTTCGCGCAGGGCGCGATGGCCGTCGCCACCGCGTACGTGGCCTACAGCGTCTCCGCCGCGACCGGCTCGTACTGGCTGGGCTTCCTGGCCGCGCTCGGCGCCGGGCTGCTCCTCGGCGCGGCGGTGGACCTGGTCGTCATGCGCTTCGTCGACCACACCTCGCCGCTCAACCCGGTGATCGTCGCGCTGGGGCTGGTGCTGCTGATCCAGGCCGTCCTCGGCATGGCGTACGGCAGCGAGTTCCTGCCCGCCGCGACGCCCTTCTCCCGCAACCCGCTGACCGTGGGCGGCGTCGCCGTCCTGTCGCCGTACGACCTGTTCGTCTTCGCGGCGGTCGCGGTGGTGGTCGTGGGGCTCGCCTGGACCTTCACCCGCACGGCGGTGGGTCTGCGGATGCGCGCGGCGGCGTTCGCCCCCGAGGTGTCCCGGCTGCTCGGGGTGAACGTCGGCGGCATGCTCACCCTCGGGTGGGCGCTGGCCTCCGGGGTCGGCGCCCTGGCCGGCATGCTGGTCATCCCCACCGAGCTGGGCCTGCACCCGCACGCGATGGACCTGGTCTTCGTCTCGGCGTTCACCGCCGCCGTGGTGGGCGGGCTGGACAGTCCACCGGGGGCGGTGGTCGGCGGCCTCGCGGTCGGCCTGCTGCTCTCCTACGTCAGCGGCTACGCCGGCAGCGACGTCACCCCGCTCGCGGTGCTGGTGCTGCTGCTGGCGGTGCTGCTGGTGCGTCCCGGCGGGCTGTTCGCCCCGGTCGCGGCGAGGCGGGTGTGAGCGCCACCCGGGCGGTGACCCCGCCGGACACGAAGGCGCGGGTCGGCCGCACCGGCCCCGCCGAGCCCCGCCTCGGTTCGACCCTGCTGCGTCACCTCGGCCTCGCGGTCGTCGCCGCGCTGCTGCTGGTGGCCGCCAGCTACGGGCTGGAGCCGTTCCGCAACTTCCAGCTCGCGACCGTGGCCGCCTACCTGTGCGCCACCGCCGGGCTGACCGTCCTCACCGGGCTCAACGGTCAGCTCTCGCTCGGGCACGGCGCGCTGATGGCGACCGGCGCGTACACCGTGGCCCTGTGCCAGAACGCGTTCGCCGACGCCGGGATGACCGGCGGCTGGCTGCTCCCGGTGTCGCTGGGCGCCGCCGTCCTGGCCGCCCTCGTGGTGGGCGCCGTGGTCGGGGTGGCCGCCGCCCGGCTGCGCGGCCCGTACCTGGCCGGCGTCACCCTGGCCGTGGCGGTCGTGGTGCCGGCGCTGACCGTCACCTTCGACGGCGTGTTCAACGGCGAGCAGGGGCTGGCGGTGCCGGTCGAGCCCCCGCCGGTGGCCCTCGGCGCGTACTTCCCCTACGAGCGCTGGCAGCTCTGGGTGACCGCCGCGGCCACCCTGCTGGCCCTGCTGCTGCTGGCCAACCTGGTCCGCAGCCGGTACGGCCGCACCTTCCGGGCGGTCCGCGACGACGAGGTCGCCGCCCGCCTCGCCGGCATCCACGTCGCCCGCACCCAGGTCCTCGCCTTCGTGGTCAGCGCGGCCGGCGCCGGGCTCGGCGGCGCCCTGCTCGCGGTCCTCGCGCAGAGCGTGTCGCCCGGGGCCTTCTCGCTGACGCTGTCGCTGTTCCTGCTGATGGCGGTCGTCATCGGCGGGCTGGGCAGCCTCGCCGGCGCGGCCTGGGGCGCCGTCCTGCTGGTCGCCCTGCCCGACCTGACGCACGCCCTCACCGAGCAGCTCACGCTGTCGCCGGCGGTCGCGCAGCGGGTCGAGGGCAACCTCCCGCTGGCGATCTTCGGGCTCACCCTGGTCGTCGTCATGATCGCCGCTCCCGGCGGCGTGCAGGGCCTGCTGTCCCGGCTGACCCGGGCGGTCTCCGCGCGCCGGGCGGGCCGGCGGCGGTCCTGAGCCGCCCCGCCGGCCGTCCGCACCACACCACCCACCACCCGCACCACGACCACCACCACCCGGACCGAGGAAAGGTCGGTGTCTGACATGACACGAACGGCACGGCGCGGCCTCGCGCTCGCCACCGCCATCACCCTGCTGGTCGCCTCCGCCGCCTGCACCGGGGACGACGGTGGCGGCGGCGGGGGCACGGTCCCCGGCGTCACCGACACCGAGATCGTGGTCGGCACGCACATGCCGCTCACCGGTCCGGCGTCCGCCGGCTATTCCAAGATCGCGCCCGCCACGAAGGCGTACTTCGACCACGTCAACGCCAACGGGGGCGTGCACGGCCGGAAGATCACCTACAAGATCATGGACGACGGCTACAACCCGGCGAACACCCAGCAGGTGGTCCGCCAGCTCGTCCTGCAGGACAAGGTCTTCGCCATCCTCAACGGGCTCGGCACGCCGACCCACACCGGCGTGCTCGACTTCCTCAAGAGCAACCGGGTACCTGACCTCTTCGTCGCCTCCGGAAGCCGCAGCTGGGACCAGCCCGACCGGTATCCGGGCACGTTCGGCTTCAACCCCGACTACACGGTGGAGGGCAAGATCCTGGCCCAGCACGTGAAGACCAGCCTGCCGGGGCGCAAGGTCTGCTTCCTCGGCCAGGACGACGACTTCGGCCGGGACAGCCTGGTCGGGGTGGAGAAGGTGCTCGGCGCCGGCGCGGTGGCGGCGAAGCAGACGTACGTCACCAGCAACACCAACGTGGCACCCCAGATCGGCGCGTTCAAGGCGGCCGGCTGCCAGGTGGTCATCCTCGCCACCGTGCCCGGCTTCACCGCCCTGGCGGTCGGCACCGCCGCCCGGCTGAACTTCAAGCCGCAGTGGCTGGTCTCCAACGTCGGCGCCGACCACCCGACGCTGGCCAAGCAGCTCGGCGCCGCGGCGGGCCTGCTCGAGGGCATGGTCGGCGCCAACTACCTGCCGATGCAGAACGACGCCGCCGACCCGTGGATCCAGCTCTTCACCAAGGTCAACAAGGAGTACAACGGGGACGCGCCGTTCGACGGCAACACCGTCTACGGCATGGCGGTCGGTTACCTCTTCGTGCAGGTACTCCTCGCCGCCGGCAAGGACCTCACCCGCGAGGCGGTCACCGAGGCCGTCCGCAAGGGCGGCTACCAGGGGCCCGGCCTGGCCCCGCTGCGCTACTCCGACACCGACCACTCCGGCTACGGCGGGCAGCGGCTGACCCGGGTGAGCGGCGGGACGCAGGCCTACTTCGGGCCGACGTACGAGACGGACGAGGGCGACGGGCCGGTACGCGAGCACACCGCCCCGCCGGTGGCGCCGCCGGCCAACGGGGTGCCGACGGCCTCCTGACCGGTCGCACCCGGCACCGGCCGGGCGTGGCGCGTCGGTCTCCCGGCCCGCCACGCCCGGTCGGCGTCAGCTCAGCCGCTCGACGACCATCGCCATGCCCTGGCCGCCGCCGACGCACATGGTCGCCAGCCCGATCTCCTGGTCGTGCCAGCGCAGCGAGTTGATCAGCGTGGTGGTGATCCGGGCGCCGGTCATGCCGAACGGGTGGCCCACCGCGATCGCGCCACCGTTGACGTTGAGCCGGTCCCAGTCGACCCCCAGCTCCCGGGCGCTGGGCAGCACCTGCGCGGCGAACGCCTCGTTGATCTCGACGAGGTCGACGTCGTCGACGGACATGCCGGCCCGGCGCAGCGCCTGCCGCGACGCCGCCACCGGCCCGAGCCCCATGATCTCGGGGGAGAGGGCGCTCAGGCCGGTGGAGACGATCCGGGCCAGCGGGGTGACGCCCAGCTCCCGCGCCCGTACGTCCGACATCACGACGAGCGCGGCGGCGCCGTCGTTGAGCGGGCAGCAGTTGCCGGCGGTCACCGTGCCGTCAGGCCGGAACACCGGCGGCAGCGCCGCCACCGCCTCCAGGGTCACCCCGGCGCGCGGCCCGTCGTCGGCGGCCACCACCGCCCCGCCGGGGACGGTGACCGGGGTGATCTCGCGGGCCCAGAAGCCGTCGGCGATCGCCTTCTCGGCCAGCAGCTGCGACCGTACGGCGAACTCGTCCTGGCTGAGCCGGGACACCCCGCGCAGGTGCGCCACGTTCTCGGCGGTCTGTCCCATCGTGACGTAGACGTCCGGCAGCTCGCCGTCCTCGCGCGGGTCGTGCCAGCCCGACAGGTCGCTGGCCGCCCTGGTCGCGGTGCGCTCCAGGGCCCCGGCGAAGGCGGGATTGGTGGTGCCGGGGTGCCCGTCGGCGCGACCCCGGTCGTAGCGGGAGACGCACTCCACCCCGACCGAGAGGAAGGCGTGGCCCTCGCCCGCGCGGATGGCGTGCAGGGCCATCCGGGTGGTCTGCAACGACGACGAGCAGTACCGGTTGACGGTCGTGCCGGGCAGGTGGTCCAGCCCGAGCAGGGTGCCGACCACCCGGGCGAGGTTGTGGCCCTGCTCGCCCGCCGGCTGCCCGCAGCCGAGCATCAGGTCGTCGATCTCGCGCGGGTCGAGCGCCGGCACCTGGTCGAGGGCGGCGCGCACGATGGTGGCGGCCAGGTCGTCGGCGCGCAGGTCGCGCAGGGAGCCCTTGCGCGCGCGCCCGATCGGTGACCTGGCGGCGGCGACGATGACGGCTTCGGGCATGGGAGCGTCCTCTCCGGAGGGCGAACTATCTGCATCGACAGTGCTGTTATGCCGAGGTGCTGTCAATGGAATGTGACCTGTCCATCGACGTTCCGTCGTTGACGAGCGCCGGCCGCCCTCCTACTATCTGCATCGTGAATGCAGATTCGAGGCGACTCGCGGGCCGGGTCGCGCTCGTCACGGGCGCCAGTCGCGGCATCGGCCTGGCCGTCGCCCGCCGGCTCGTGGCCGAGGGCGCCCGCGTCGGACTGACCGCGCGACACCCGGAGGCCCTGGCCGAGGCGGTCGCGGCCCTGGGCGGGCCCACCCACGCCGTGGCCGTCGCCGGCCGGGCCGACGACGCGGGGCACCGACGGACGGCGGTCGACGCCGTGACCGAGGCGTTCGGGCCGGTCGACGTGCTGGTCAACAACGTCGGCATCAACCCGGCGTACGGGCCGCTGGTCGAGCTGGACCTGGCGGCGGCCCGCAAGATCCTCGACGTCAACCTGGTCGGCACGCTCGGCTGGGTGCAGCAGGTCGCCGCGGGGATGGGCGAGCGCGGCGGCTGCGTCGTCAACGTCTCCTCGATCGCCGGCCGCACCCCGTCGCCCGGCATCGCCTTCTACGGGGTGAGCAAGGCCGCCGTCGACCACCTCACCGCGTGCCTGGCCGTCGAACTCGCCCCGAAGGTCCGGGTCAACGCGGTCGCGCCCGCCGTGGTGAAGACCCGCTTCGCGGCGGCGCTGCACGAGGGCCGGGAGGAGGAGGTCGCCCGGGCGTACCCGCTGGGGCGCCTCGGGCTGCCGCGGGACGTGGCCGGCGCGGTCGCCTTCCTCGCCTCCGACGACGCGGCCTGGATCACCGGGCAGACCCTCGTCCTCGACGGCGGGGTCAGCCTCGCCGGCCGGCCCGCCGGATGACCGCGCCGGGCCCGGGCCGGGGCCGGACGGTCGCCGGGTGGCCCGCGGCTAGACTCGGCGCGGCGGTACGGACGACGTGACGGCGATGAGGAGGCGGGCGCGGATGGGCGGTGCCGAGGCGCCGGTCCGGGTCGACGGCCGGACCGCCCGGGCCGAACGCACCCGGGCGGCGATCGTCGAGGCGCACCTGGCGCTCATCTCCGAGGGGGACCTGCGGCCGACCGGCGAGCGCATCGCCGAGCGGGCCGGAATCTCGCTGCGGACGCTCTGGACCAACTTCAAGGACATGGAGACGCTGTTCGAGGCCAGCGGCGCGGAGCTGCTCCGGCAGCAGGACGCCGCCCACCGGCCGATCTCGCCGGCGCTGCCGCTGGCCCGGCGGGTCGACGCGTACTGCCGGCAGCGGGCCCGGCTGCTCCAGCTCATCGCCCCGTCGGCCCGCGCCGCCCAGATGCGCGAGCCGGTCTCCGGGCAGCTGCGCCGCAACCGCCTCAAGCACATCGCGCGGGTGCGCGACGAGGTCGAGCAGCTCTTCGCCGCCGAGCTGGAGCAGGCCGGCCCGGACCGGGACCAGGTGGTGCACGCCCTGGTGGCCGCGAGCATGTGGCCGGCCTGGTCGATGCTGCGCGACGGGCTGGGGCTGGGCGTGGACCAGGCCCGCGCGGTAATGACCCGGACGGTCGCCGCCCTGCTGGCCGACGTCGGCCCGCGCTGACGCGCGACGTGGGAAGGCGGCGCCGCCGGTCTTTCCATCGGGCTACCGATAGGTAACACTCGATTGCATGGTTACTGCATCGTCAGTGCAATTAGCCGTGTTGCGCGGCCGGGCCGACGAGTGCGCCGCGATCCGGCGCCTGCTGGGTGACCTGCCCACCGGCGGGGGAGCGCTGCTGGTCCAGGGCGAGCCCGGCTCCGGCCGGAGCGCACTCGTCGACTACGCCCACCGGCACGCCGAGGGCTGCACCGTCCTGGCCGGCACCGGGCTGCCCGAGGAGGCGGCCCTGCCGTACGCGGGGCTGCAACGGTTGCTGGACCCGGTGCTCGACCGGGCCGGCGCGCTCCCCGAACAGCAGCGGCGGGTGCTGCTGCGGGCGCTGGCCGGCGCGGGCTGCCCCGCCCACCGGCGCCTGGCGCTCTCCCTGGCCGTGCTCGGCCTGCTCGCCGCCGCCGCGCGGGACCGGCCGTTGCTGTGCACGATGGACGACGTGGACCGGGGCGACCAGCCCACCGCGGACACGCTGGCGTTCGTCGCCCGCCGGCTGCGCCGGTCGTCGGTGGCCGTCCTGCTCACCACGGCCGCGGACGTCCCCCTCGGCGGGATAGCCCGGCACCGGCTCCGCCCGCTCGACGACCGGGACAGCGCCGCACTGCTCGCCGACCGGCTGGCCGGCCGGCCGCCCGCACCGCCCGTGGCCGCCGCGCTCGCTGCGGCGGCCGGGGGCAACCCGCAGGCGCTCGTCGACCTGGCCGAGGTGCTCACCCCCGGCCAGTGCCGCGGGGAGGAACCGGTGCCCGAGACGCCCCCGCCCGACGGCAGGCTGGGCCGCGCCTACCGGGCCCGCCTGGACCGGCTGCCGGCCGACACCCGCCGCGTCCTGCTGCTCGCCGCGCTCGACGAGGACGGGGAGCCGGCCACCCTGGTCCGGGCCGCCCGGGTCGCCGGCACGGCGGTCGAGGCGCTCGCGCCGGCCGAACTCGCCGGCCTGGTCCGCGTCGAGCCGCGATGGGTGACCTTCCCGCAGCCCCTCGTCCGGACCGTGGTCCGGGCCGCCGCGCCGCTGGCCGAGCGGCGCGCGGCGCACCTGCTGCTCGCCGGCGTGCTCGACGGGGCCGGGCACCGGCTGCGCCGGGCGGGGCACCTCGCCGCCGCCGCCCAGGGGCCCGACCCGGCCCTGGCCGCCGAGCTGGAACAGGCCGCGACCGAGTGCGAGGGCGCGGGAACGGCGGCCTCGGCCGCGCTGCAACGGGCCGCCGAACTCACCGACGACCCGGCACGCGCCGCCGCCCGGCTGGTGGCTGCCGCCCGGTACGCCTGGTCGGCCGGCCGGACGCACCGGGCCCGACTGCTGCTGGGGAGCCTGCCCGCCGCCGTGGACGCCACCGAGGGGGGCCGGGCCGGGCTGCTGCGCGGCGAGCTGGAGCTGCGCGCCGGCCGGCCCCGGTCCGCGCCCGCCACGCTGCTGGCCGCGGCGGCCGCGCTGGCCGGCACCGATCGCGCGCTGGCCCTCGGCGCGCTGGTGCGGGCGGGCGAGGCCGCCTGCTTCACCGGCGACCAGTACCGCTACGCCGACGTCGCCCGGCGGGCGCAGCTGTTGCGCCGCCCCGACGACCCGCCCGCGACCGAGCTGCTGAGCGCCTACGTCGCCGGGACCGCGGCGACCCTGCGCGGCGACCACGAGCAGGCCGGGCCCGCCCTGCGTCGGGCGGTCGTCCTCGGTGGGCAGCTGACCGGGCCGGCGCTGACCCCCGGGGCGCTGACCTGCGCGGCGGCGGCCGGGCTGCTGGTGGCCGTGGACGGCGCGGCGCACCGGCTCGCCGAGCGCGCCGTCGAGCTTGCCCGCGAGCGCGGGGAGCTGTCCGCCCTGCCCCGCGCCCTGGAGTTACGGGCGGCCGCCGAGTACTGGCTGGGCCGGCACGAGGCCGCGACGGACAGCTCCCGGGAGGGGCTGCGGATCGCCCGGGACACCGGCCAGGAGAACTGGGCCGGTGTGCACCTGGGCATGCTGGCGGTGCTGGCCGCCATCCGGGCCGACCGCGACACCGCCCTGCGCCGGATCCGGGAGATCGGCGAGGACCCGGGCGCGCACAGCCGGCCCCGCGCCCTCGCGCAGTGGGCCCTGGCGGTGCTCGACCTGGTCGACAACCGGCCGGCCGCCGCCGCCGCGCGACTGGCCGCGCTGGCCTGCCCCGGCACGGGCCGGGGGCAGGTGCTGGTCCTGGTGATGGCCACCCCGTACCTGGTGGAGGCGGCCGCCGCCGTCGCGGACCGGCCGGCGGCCGGCGCCGCCCTCGCCGTCTTCGACAGGTGGGCCAGCAGTACGGCGAGCCCGTCGCGCCGGGCCCTCTCCGCGCGCTGCCACGGGCTGCTCGCGCCCCGGGGCAGCGCCGAGGCGGAGCACGAGTTCCGCACCGCCCTGCGGCTGCACCCGACGGACGCCGGCGCGTTCGAGCGCGCCCGCACCGAGCTGCTCCTGGGCCGGGAACTGCGCCGCAGCCGCCGACCGCGCGCGGCGCGCGAGCACCTGCACGCCGCCCGGGAGGCGTTCACCCTGCTCGGGGCGGCCACCTGGGCGGAACAGGCCACCACGGAGCTGCGGGCGGCCGGGGAGTCGGTCGGCCCGCCGGAGGAGTCGGCGGCGCGGCTGCTGACCGGCCAGCAGCTGCGGATCGCGCAGCTGGTCGCCGAGGGAGCCACCAACCGGGAGATCGCCGCCCGGATGTTCCTCTCCACCCGTACGGTCGACCATCACCTCCGCAACATCTTCCACCGCCTCAACATCCGCTCCCGCACGGAACTCGCCCGCGCCCTCTCCTGACCCCCGCGGCCCTCCATCCCACCCCCGACCGGCGCCGATCATGCAGTCGTGGTGCCCCGCGAAAGCCGCGAAGTGGCACTGACCGCCCACCACAAGTCCATGATCGACGCCGGTGGGGGCGCGGGGCGGGGAGGGGAGGGGAGCCCGGGGGTCAGGGGAGGATCACGGTGCGGGCGCCCTCGCCGCGGGACATGCGGGCGAAGGCCTCGGGGGCGCCGTCGAGGGTCGTCCGGTCGGTGATCAGGTAGCCGAGGTCGAGGGTGCCGTCGAGCACGGCCCGGGCGAGCTCGGGCACGTCCCGGTCCGGGTCGGAGGAGCCGTAGACCGAGGAACGCAGGGTCCGGGCCGAGTGGAAGATGTCCAGCGCGCCCAGCCCGACGATGTCGTCCTTGGCGCCCATGCCGACGACTGTCACCTGACCGCCCCGGCGGGTGGCGCGCCAGGCGGTGCGGATCGTGGCCGACCGCCCGACGCACTCCAGCGCGTGGTCGACGCCCCGACCCGCCGTCCGCTCCCGGACCGCCCGGCTGAGCGTCTCGTCGGCGAGCAGGAAGTCGGTGGCGCCGGCCGCGACGGCCAGCGCCTTCTTGGTCGGGGAGACGTCGACGGCGAGCACCTGGTCGGCGCCGGCGGCCCGCGCGGCGGCGACCACCGACAGCCCCACCCCGCCGAGGCCGATCACGGCCACCGACTCGCCGGGGGCCACCCTCGCCGTGCGGCGGACCGCGCCGACGCCGGTGAGCACGGCGCAGCCCAGCAGCGCCGCCGCCTCGAAGGGCAGCTCCGCGGGAACCGGGATGACGGCGGCCTGGGGCACCACCACCTCTTCGGCGAGGGCGCCGAGGCCGAGCGTGACGTGCAGCGCTTCGCCGGCCGGCGTGCGTCCCCGGGGGGCCGACGGCGACCCGGTGCGCTCGCACAGCCACGGCTCGTCCCGCCCGCAGTACCAGCAGCTGCGGCACGGCGGGGCCCAGTTCAGCACCACGTGCGCGCCGGGCGCGACCCGCGTGACGGCGTCGCCGACCGCGAGCACCACCCCGGCCGCCTCGTGCCCCAGCACCAGCGGGTACGGGGGTGCGAGCGTCCCGTCGACCATGGACAGGTCGGAGTGGCAGACGCCAGCGGCGCGGACGCTCACCCGTACCTCGTCCGGGCCGGGGGCCGGCAGTTCGATCTCCTCCACCCGCAGCGGGGCGTCGACGGCCCGGACGACCAGCGCCCTCATCGCTGGATGGCCTTGACCTGGAGGAATTCCTCGAGCCCGTGCCGGCCCAGCTCCCGGCCGAGGCCGGACTGCTTGTAGCCGCCGAACGGGGCGAGCGGGTTGAACGGGGCGCCGTTGACGTCGACGGCGCCGGTACGCAGCCGCCGGGCCACCCGCAGCGCCCGCTCCTCGTCGCCCGACCAGACCGCGCCGGCCAGCCCGTAGCGGGAGTTGTTGGCGATCGCCACCGCCTCGTCATCGTCGTCGAACGGCATGACGGCGAGCACCGGGCCGAAGACCTCCTCCTGGGCCAGGGCGCTGTCGGGGTCGACGTCGGCGATCACCGTCGGGGCGACGAAGTAGCCCCGCTCGGGCAGCGGGGCGTCGGGCCCGCCGGCGACGAGCCGGCCCCCGTCGGCCAGCCCCCGGGCGACGTGCTCGCGGACCCGTTCCCGCTGCGCGGCGGAGACCAGCGGGCCGAGCCGGGTGGCCGGGTCGAACGGGTCGCCGAGCCGGTAGCCCGCCGCGGCTTTGGCGGCCAGGTCGAGGGCCTCGTCGTAGCGGTCGCGGTGCACGAGCAGGCGGGTCCAGGCGGCGCAGGTCTGGCCGGAGTTGAGGAAGGCGTTGCCGACCCCCACCTTGACGGCCGTGGCCAGGTCGGCGTCGTCGAGGACGATGCTGGCCGACTTGCCGCCGAGTTCCAGGGCGACCCGGGCGATCCGGTCGGCGGCGAGGTGGGAGATCCGCCGCCCGGTGGCCGTCGAGCCGGTGAAGGAGACCATGTCGACGTCCGGGTGCGCGGCGATGGCCTCGCCGACGACCGGGCCGGTGCCGGTGACCAGGTTGACCACCCCGGGCGGGAAGCCGGCCTCGTGGACGGCGTCGAAGAGCAGGTACGCCGTCAGCGGGGTCAGCTCGCTCGGCTTGAGCACCACGGTGCAGCCGGCGGCCAGGGCGGGGGCCAGTTTCGCGACGACCTGGTGCAGCGGGTAGTTCCACGGGGTGATCGCCCCGACCACGCCGACCGGTTCCCGGACCACCAGCGAGTTGCCGACCGTCTCGTCGGCCGGGGGGCGGGCGGCCAGCTCGACGTAGCTGTGCAGGACCGTCAGCGGCAGGCCGGTCTGGACCCGGGTGGCGACCTTCAGCGGGGTGCCGAGTTCCAGGGCGACGGTGCGGGCGATCTCGTCGGCCCGGGCGGAGAGCGCGGCGTGCAGCCGGTCCAGGCGGGCGGCCCGCTCGACGGGCGCGGCGTCGGCCCAGCCGGGGAAGGCGGCCCGGGCCGCCGCGACGGCGCGGTCGACGTCGGCGGGCGTGCCGGCAGGGACGGCGGCGACGACCTCCTCGGTCGCCGGGTTCCGCACCGCGACGGTCTCCCCGGCGCCGGCGGCGACCCACTCTCCGTCCAGGTAGAAGTCGGTCCGTGCGAGATCCATCGTGCCCCTCACGTACGTCGGCCGAAACTAGCAGCGCAAGTTTTGACTCTAGTACGCGTCGTCGGCCGGCGGGAGGGGCGGCAGCGGCCCGATGTGCTCCTCGTAGGTGCGCGACAGTCCGTGGATCAGCGCGTCGAGGCCCAGCGCGAAGGCGCCCTCGTCCACCCGCTGCTGGTGCTCGGCCAGCCGGTGGGCCTGGGTCAGGTGCGGGTACTGCTCCGCGTACAGCCCGGGGTCCTCGACGAAGCCCCGCGCGAACGAGCCCAGCGCCGAGCCGGCCACGAAGTAGCGCATGAGCGCGCCGACGTGGGTCGCCCGGGCTGGCGGCCACCCGGCGGCGACCAGCCCGCCGTAGACGGCGTCGGCCATGGCCAGCGCCGCCGGTCGGCGCCCCGGCCCCCGGGCCAGGTACGGCACGATGTTCGGGTGCGCGGCCAGCGCCGCCCGGTAGGAGTGTCCCCACCTGCGCAGCGCCTCGCGCCAGTCGACGCTGCCGAAGAACGACACGTCCACCTGGCCGGTGACGCTGTCGGCCACCGCGTCGAGGATCTCGTCCTTGGTGGCGAAGTGGTTGTAGAGCGAGGGTCCGCGTACCCCGAGTTCGGCGGCGAGCCGGCGGGTGGAGAAGCCCTCCAGCCCTTCGGCGTCGATCAGCGCGGCGGCGGTCTCGACGATCCGCTGCCGGCTGAGCAGCGCCTGCCGCGGCCGGGGCATCCGGTCCTCCTTCGCTCAGGGTGGTCCGTCGCAGACTCTGCCACAGCCGGGTCTGGACGGAATTAAACTTGCACCGCTAGTTTAAGCCTCATGGATCTGGAACTCTCCGCCGAGCAGGCGGCGGTCCGCCGGCTCGCCGCGGACTTCGTCGACCGTGAAGTGGTGCCGCACGCGGCCACCTGGGACCGCCGCGAGTCCGTGGATCCGGACATCGTCGGCAAGCTCGGCGACCTGGGCTTCCTGGGGCTCACCATCGGCGAGGACGACGGCGGTTCGGGCGGCGACCACCTCTCCTACTGCCTCGTACTGGAGGAGCTCGGCCGGGGCGACTCCGCCGTGCGGGGCATCGTCTCGGTCTCCCTCGGCCTGGTCGCCAAGTCGATCGCCGCGCACGGCTCCGCCGAGCAGCGGGAGCAGTGGCTGCCCCGGCTCTGCTCCGGCGCGGCGCTCGGCTGCTTCGCGCTGACCGAGCCGGACAGCGGCTCCGACGCCGCCGCGCTGACCACCCGGGCGGTCCGCGACGGCACCGACTGGCTGATCACCGGCGCGAAGATGTTCATCACCAACGGCACCACGGCCGACGTCACGCTGGTCTTCGCCCGCACCGGCGGCCCGGGACACCGGGGCATCAGCGCCTTCCTGGTGCCCACCGACGCGCCGGGCCTGACCCGGCGGGAGATCCACGGCAAGCTGGGCCTGCGCGGGCAGGCCACCGGGGAGCTGCGCTTCGACGGCGTACGGGTGCCGGAATCCGCGCTCCTCGGCGAGGAGGGCGCCGGCTTCCGGCTCGCCCTCGCCACCCTGGCCAAGGGCCGGATGTCCGTGGCTGCCGGCTGCGTCGGCATCGCCCAGGGCTGCCTGGACGCGGCCGTCGGCTACGCCGGGCAGCGCACCCAGTTCGGCAAGCCCATCGCCGGCCACCAGCTCGTGCAGCAACTGCTCGCCGCCATCGCCGTCGACACCGACGCCGCGCGGCTGCTGGTGTGGCGGGTGGCCGACCTGATCGACCGGGGCGAGCCGTTCGCCACCGAGGCGTCGATGGCCAAGCTCTTCGCGAGCGAGGCCGCCGTGCGCGCCGCCAACAACGCGGTCCAGGTCTTCGGCGGCTACGGCTACATCGACGAGTACCCCGTCGGCAAGTACCTGCGCGACGCCCGCGTCGCCACCCTCTACGAGGGCACCAGCCAGATCCAGCAGCTGCTCATCGGACGCGCGCTCACCGGCGTCAACGCCTTCTAGAGCCAGGAGGAACCGTGACCAGATTCGCCGACCGGGTCGCCGTCGTCACCGGCGCCGCGCAGGGCATCGGCGCGGCCACCGCGCACCGACTCGCCGCCGAGGGCGCGGCCGTCGCGGTGGTGGACCTCGACGCCGTGCGCGCCCGGGCCGTCGCCGACGAGATCGCCGCCGCCGGTGGCCGGGCCGTCGGCATCGGCTGCGACGTGACCGACGCCGAAGCCGTCGCCGCCATGACCGACCAGGTGGTCCAGGCGTACGGGGGGCTGCACGTGCTCGTCAACAACGCCGGGATCACCCGCGACAACCTGCTGTTCAGGATGCCGCTGCCCGAGTGGGAGGCGGTGCTGACCACCAACCTGACGAGCATGTTCCTCTGCTGCCAGGCGGCGCAGCAGCACATGGTGGCGGCCCGCTACGGCCGGATCGTCAACCTCAGCAGCCGCTCCGCGCTGGGCAACCGGGGCCAGGTCAACTACGCGGCGGCCAAGGCCGGCGTGCAGGGCCTCACCGCCACGTTGGCCGCCGAGCTGGGCCCGTTCAACGTGACCGTGAACGCGGTCGCGCCCGGCTACGTGGCGACCGCGATGACCGCGGCCACCGCCGAGCGGGTGGGCAGCAGCCCCGAGGAGCACCAGCGGGCGGTCGCCGAGCACACCCCGCTGCGCCGGGTCGCCCAGCCCGCCGAGATCGCCTCGGTGATCGCCTTCCTGGCCAGCGACGACGCCTCGTACGTCAGCGGCCAGACCCTGTACGTCAACGGCGGCGCGCGCTGAGCCGCGCGTAGCACCGCACCGACCCCGGAGGGGACATGGACTTCGCGCTCTCGGACACCGAACGGGCCATCCGCGACACGGCCCGCGACTTCATCGCCAGGGAGGTCATGCCGCTGGAGCCGGAGCTGCTGCGGCGCGAACGCGCCCACCGGCCCGGGCTGGAGCCGGACGAGCTGCGCGAATTGCAGCTCAAGGCGCGGGCGTTCGGCTTCTGGGGGCTGGCCACCCCCGAGGCGTACGGCGGCATGGACCTGCCGGCCGTCACCCAGTCGCTGATCTGGACCGAGATCGGCCGCTCGTACGTGCCGTTCCGCTTCGGCGGCGAGGCCGACAACATCCTGTTCCGGGCCAACGAGGAGCAGCAGCGGGAGTTCCTGGTCCCGACGATCGAGGGGGAGCGGCGTAGCTGCTTCGCGATCACCGAGCCGGGCGCCGGTTCCGACGCCGCCAACATCCGGCTCAGCGCCCGCCGCGACGGCGGCGACTGGGTGCTCAACGGCGAGAAGACCTTCATCACCGGCGGCAACGAGGCCGACTTCGCCATCGTCATCGCGGTCACCGACCGGGAGAAGGGCCCCCGCAACGGCGGCGCCACGGCCTTCCTGGTGGACCGGTCCATGGGCTGGCGCTCGGAGTTCATCCAGACCATGGGCGAGGGCGGGCCGGCCGCGCTGGTCTTCGACGACGTGCGGGTGCCGGAGCGGAACATCCTCGGCGAGCCCGGCCAGGGCTTCGCGCTCGCGATGGAGTGGATCGGCAAGGGCCGCTACACCATCCCCTCACACGCGGTCGGCATCGCCGAGCGGGCGCTGCGGATGGCGATCGACCACGCCACCACCCGGCAGACGTTCGGCCGGCCCATCGGCGACAACCAGGCGATCCAGTGGATGATCGCCGACTCCGAGACCGAGCTGGAGGCGGCCCGCTGGCTCATCCTGCGGGCGGCCTGGACCGTGGACCAGGGCATGGACCCGCGGCACGCCTCCTCGATGGCGAAGCTCTACGGCGCCGGCATGGTCAACCGGGTGGTGGACCGCGTGCTGCAGATCCACGGCGGCATGGGCTACACCCGGGAGCTGCCCGTCGAGCGGTGGTACCGGCAGGTCCGGCTCTACCGGATCTTCGAGGGCACCGACGAGATGCAGCGGCTCATCATCGCCCGGGACCTGCTGCGCGGCTACACCCGACTGGGAGGGCACCTGGCATGAGGACCTTCGACTCCGTCGACGAGCTGGCCGCCGCGGTCGGGGAGACCCTCGGCCCGGGGCCGTGGCAGCGCATCGAGCAGGGGCGCGTCGACCTGTTCGCCGACGCCACCGACGACCACCAGTGGATCCACCTCGACCCGGAGCGGGCCGCCGCCGGCCCGTACGGGGGCACTATCGCGCACGGCTTCCTCACCCTGTCGCTGCTGCCGGCGCTGGTGGGGAGGCTCTACCGGGTGCGGGGTGTGCGGATGGGGGTCAACTACGGGCTGAACCGGGTGCGGTTCCCCGCCCCGCTGCGGGTCGGCACAGCGGTCCGGGCCGTCGCCACCATCGCCGAGGTGTCGCCGGTGGCCGGCGGGGTGCAGCTGGTCACCGCCGCGACCGTGGAGTGCGACGCCGGCGGCAAGCCGGTCTGCGTCGCCGAGACGGTGAGCCGGCTCCACGTGGGGCCGGCGGCCTCCTGAACCACGGGCGGCACCAGCCGCGCGTGGCGGGGACCACATGGTTAGCGCCTTGTTCGGGAGTTTCTGTCGCTTTTATCCATCGGCCGTTCGGTTGATATGGCGACGGCCGTTGGTCTAGGGTGGTGGCACTGCGGTCGCCGGTACCCGGCGTCGCCGCATCTGTAGGACAGGAAGGGCAGCATGATCACCACGACGACCGCGCCGACCACCACCACCGACGCCACCACCACGGCCCCCGGTGACGAGACCCGCGCGAGTGAGCTGACCGCCGCCCTCGCCGCCCTGCCGGAGGGGCACCCCGACCGGCCGGCGCTGCGGGCGCGGGTGATCGAGGCGTGGCTGCCGCTGGCCCACCACCTCGCCTTCCGCTACAGCGGGCGCGGCGAGCCCAACGGGGACCTGGCCCAGACCGCCGCCCTCGGGCTGATCAAGGCCGTGGACCGGTTCGACGCCTCCCGTGGCGTGGACTTCGCCGGCTTCGCCATCCCGACGATCCTCGGTGAGATCAAGCGTCACTTCCGCGACCGCACCTGGAACATCCGCGTGCCGCGCCGCCTGCAGGAGCTGCGGCTGCGCATCTCCGAGGCCAACGGCACCCTCACCCAGACGCTCAACCGCGCGCCGACGGTCGCCGACATCGCCGTCCACCTCGGCGTCACCGAGGAAGAGGTCCTGGAGGGGCTCGAAGGCGCCCGCGCCTACAACGCGGTCTCCCTGTCCACCCCCATCGGCGACGGCGACAGCGCCACCGAGCTGGGCGACACCCTGGGCGCAGAGGACAGCGAGTTCGAGCTGGCCGAGCTGCGGGTCGCTCTCGGCCCGGCGCTCGCCACCCTCGACGAGCGGGAGCAGAAGATCCTCACCCTCCGCTTCTACGGCAACCTGACCCAGAGCGAGATCGCCACGCAGGTCGGCGTCTCCCAGATGCACGTCTCCCGTCTGCTCGCCCGCGCGCTGGGCAAGCTGCGCGGCCAGCTCGAGGGCAGCCGCTGACGACACCCCCGCGGCGGGCGGCCACGTAGCCGTCCGACACCCGCCTCGACGTACCGTCCTCGTCCGCCCCGCCGTGCCCGGCGGGGTGGACGAGTCCGTTTCCGTATGGGTGGCCGGTCCGCCTCGTGGCCCTGTCTTCCAGGTTGCCGTGTTGGGCGCCGCACCCACCGCATCCGTGCGGTGTCGGCGTCGTGCCCTGTGGTCGCCGGGGGTGGCGATGCCACCATCAGACCATGGTGGATGTCGATGTATTTCGGCGTGGGGCGCAGGCCCGGGCAGCGGTGATGACGGCGCGGTTGCGCCGGTTGGTGACCTGCGAGTCGCCGCCGGGGCGGGGCCGGGAACTGGCGACCTGCGCCGACCTGCTCGAGGCGTGGGGCGACGCCGCGCTGGGCCGGCGGGGGCGTCGTGTCGTCCTCGACGGACTGCCGCACCTGCTTTGGGCGGCCCCCGACCAACGCGTGCTGCTGCTGGGCCACTACGACACGGTCTGGCCGGCGGGCACCATCCGGGACTGGCCGTTCACGATCACCGGAAGCACCGCGACGGGGCCCGGGGTCTGCGACATGAAGGCCGGGATCGTGCAGATGCTCACCGCGCTGGAACTGCTGCCGGACACCTCGCGGGTGGGGCTGCTGCTCACCTGCGACGAGGAGAGCGGGTCGGCCACCTCCCGGCCGCTGATCGAGGAGCAGGCCCGGCGCTCCGGGGCGGTGCTCGTCGGCGAGCCGAGCACCGAGGGCGGCGACCTGAAGGTCGCGCGCAAGGGCGGCTCCGTCTACCGGATCACGGTGCGGGGCCGGGCGGCGCACGCCGGCGTCGAACCGCACCGGGGCGTCAACGCCGGGGTCGAACTCGCGCACCACGTCCTCGCGGTGCAGGCCTTCGCCGCGGGGGAGACGAGCGTGACCCCCACGGCCCTCACCGCCGGCACGATGACGAACGTGGTGCCGGAGTCCGCGGTCCTCTGCGTCGACGTACGCGCCTGGACCCGCGAGGAGCTGCACCGGGTGGACCGGCTGGTCCGCGAGCTGACCCCCCGGCTGCCCGACGCGCGGTTGGCCGTCAGCGGCGGGATCAACCGGTACCCGCTGCCGGCCTCGGTGTCGACGCCGCTGCTGCGGGTCGCGCAGTCGGTGGCGGTGGACCTCGGGCTGCCGGCCGTACGCGGCGTCGCCGCCCCGGGCGCCTCCGACGCCAACTTCACCGGCGCCCTCGGCGTACCGACCCTGGACGGTCTGGGTGGGGTGGGGGGCCTGCCGCACGCGCGTGGCGAGTACGTCGACGTCGCGCGGATGCCGGAGCGCACCGCGCTGCTGGCCGCCCTGACGGCCCGCCTCCTCGCCACGCCCGGCCCGACCGAAGCGGCCGAGGAGCACCGGCCGCTCGGCGCGGTACCCGCCGGGCAGGGCTCGTCGACGGACGGGTGAGCCGCCCACCCGCCCCGGGCGGCGGCCGGCGGTCGAAGTTCCGCACGGTTGCGTAAACGCGCCCGGCGCCGTTGGGTGATGCTGGATCCGTCGATCACGCGGGAGGCGTTCATGGCTGGAATGACCGGTGACCCCGGACCCGACTCGCCGCTGGCGGCGGCGGGGGACATGGTGCACAACGCGCGTACCTTCGCCGACCGGATGGCCGCCAGACGCTCCATCCGGCACTTCTCGCCGCAGCCGGTGCCGATGGAGGTCATCGATGAGGCGATCCGCGCGGCGGCGACCGCGCCGAGCGGCGCGAACCTGCAACCGTGGCGGTTCGTCGTAATCACCGACGCGGCCCGCAAGCGCCGGCTGCGGGAGGCCGCCGAGGCCGAGGAGCGCGAGTTCTACGCCCGGCGCGCGTCGGCGCAGTGGTTGGAGGCGATCGCCCCGATCGGTACGGACTGGCACAAGCCCTTCCTGGAGGTGGCGCCGGTCGTGATCGTGGTGTTCGAGGTGCACCAGGGTCCCCGGTCCCCGAAGCCCTACTACGTCAAGGAGTCCGTCGGCATCGCGGTCGGCGTGCTGATCACGGCGCTGCACCACGCCGGCCTGGCCACCCTGACGCACACGCCGAGCCCGATGCGCTTCCTCAACGAGGTGTGCGAACGCCCGCCGGAGGAGCGCCCGTACCTGGTCATGCCGGTCGGCTATCCGGCGCCGGACGCGACGGTGCCGGACCTGGTCCGCAAGCCGCTGCCGGAGGTCCTGATCCGGCGGTGACGGCCCCTTCCCCGCGCCGGGGCGGGCCGGCCGAATATCACCGTTCTCGTAAACAATCAATGATCCGCGCGTAATGAAGTGCCGCACGTTGGAAGATGCCGCGCTGCGCCGTGGCAACCAAGATTCTTTTCGCAACTCCTGTGACGGACCGATCGGTGATTCGCCGGCCGGCGGTGCGTCCGGGTCTTGGCGGGCTTCGGGGGCCCCGCCCCCGCCCCACCCTGGCCCGGGCTGACGCTCCCGCCGCCGGTCGTGCCCGGCTCGACCAGAAAGGGTGTACATGTCCGTGGATTCGATGGAGGTCGCTGGCCTCCGGGACGCATGGGTCAGGCTCGGCGACACGGAGCTGACCTCGCGCCTGCTCGTCGGTATCGAGCAGTACACGTCGCCGTCGGTGATCCGCCAGGTGCTCGAGGCGACCGGTTCGCAGGTCTTCATCACCACCGTGGACCCCGACAACAACCGTTCGAGTCTCCTGCTGTCCGACCTGGCCGACGAGATTCCCATCGAGCAGTACCTGTGGATCGGCACGACCTCGTTCGCCCGGTCGGCCGAGAGCGCGTGGAAGACCGTCAACATCCTGCACGACGCCTACGGCATCACCGTGTTCAAGCTGGACGTCCGCGGCCGGACCAACGAGCCGGACAACCGGGCCACCGTCGAGGTCGCCGCCCAGCTGCGCGAGCAGGGCTGGGAGGTCATGCCGTTCATCCTGCCCGACCTCGCGACCGCCAAGGAGTTGGCGGCGCTCGGCTGCTCGGCGCTGCGCGTGATGAGCGCCCCCGTGGCCTCCGGCCACGGCATCCCCGACCCCGGCCCGATCCGCCAGATCATCGACACGGTCGACATTCCGGTGGTCGTCGAGGGCGGGCTGGGCAGCGCCCGGCACGCCACCCTGGCGATGGAGCTCGGGGCGGCGGCGGTACTGGTCAACACCGCCCTGGTGAAGGCCCGGGAGCCGATGCTGATGGCGCAGGCGATGAAGCACGCCGTGGAGGCCGGTCGGCTGTCGTACCTGGCCGGCGCCATGCCCGGCGACGAGATCCCCTACTGACCGAGGAGCCGACCATGGCCGTCGAGGTGTGCATCCCGACCGTGTTCCGCAACTACACCAGTGGCAGCAAGTACGTGACCGCGGACGGCTCGACCGTCGCCGAGGTGCTGGCCGACCTCGAGGCCCGGCACCCGGGGCTGGGCAGCCGCGTGATGGGGGAGGACGGGCAGCTGCGCCGCTTCGTCAACCTCTACATCAACGACGTCGACGTGCGCACCAGCGGGATGCTCGACTCCCGCCTGCGCGACGGCGACTCGCTGACCATCCTGCCCGCCGTGGCGGGGGGCTGATGGCGTCCGGACCGGTCCCTGTCTTCGCCGGTGTGCTGTTCGACCTGGACGGCGTCCTGATCGACTCGACCGAGGCCATCCTGTCGCTCTGGCGGGGCCTGGCCGCCGAGCACGATCGGGCGCTGTCCGCGTCGGCGATCCGCGACGACGTGCTCGGCTGTTCCCCGGAACACTCGGTCTCGGCGCTCTTCGGCGACCTCGACGCCGACACGCGGGAGGAGATCCTGCGCCGGGTGCGGGTCGCCGAGACCGACCTCGCGTTCGTCGAGGTGCCGGGTGCCCGGGAGATCCTGGCGACGCTCGGCGGCGCCGGTGTCCGGCTGGCGCTGGTCACCGGCGCCTCCGCGCGCCGGGCCCGGCGGGTGGTGGCGCACCTGGGCGTCGCCGCGGCCTTCGACGCCATGGTCACGTGGGGCGAGACGGCGCGCGGCAAGCCGGCGCCGGACTGCTACCTGCTCGCGGCGCGCCGGCTCGGGCTGGCCCCGGCGGGCTGCCTGGTCGTCGAGGACGCCCCCAGCGGCGTCCGCGCGGCCTCGTCCGCCGGGGCGGTGACGGTCGGCGTCGGCGACGCGCCGGCCCTGCGGGCCGCCGGGGCGACCTGGACCGCGCCGGACCTCGCCGCGCTGAGCGTCGCCCGCGCCGCCGGCGCGGTCGAGCTGCGCCTGGCCGGCGCCCCGATCGCGGGCCTGTCCACGGTCGCGGGGCCGGCCACGCTGTCGGGGACGCGGGCGTGAGCGCCGGCCGCCCGCTGCGGGTCTTCTTCGCCACCTCCGAGGTGGCGCCCCTGGTCAAGGTGGGCGGTCTCGGGGATGTCGCCCGGGCCCTGCCCCGGGCGCTGGCCGGCCGGGGGCACGACGTACGGCTGTTCCTGCCCGGCTACGCGGGGCTGCCGGACGGCCGCCGGGTCGGCACGGTGGCGGTCGCGGCGGGCTCGGCGCGCGCCGAGTTCACCGTCGACGACCTGGGCGACCACGACGGCGTCCGGTACCTCACCCTGCGGACGCCGCAGCATCCCGACTGGCAGCGGCCCGAGGGGTACGTGGAGAAGCACCTGTCGTCCTTCGTGCTGTTCTCCCGGGCGGTCGCCGAGTTGGCCGCCCGGTCGGCGAGCCCGCCCGACGCGGTGCACTGCAACGACTGGCACGTCGGGCACGTCCCGGCGTACCTGCGCGCCCTCGACGCGTCGCCGCGGACCGTGATGACCATCCACAACCTCGCCTACCAGGGGTTGTTCCCGCACGACAAGGCCGACGAGCTGGACCTGACCCGCTACGGCACCGGCAACCTGCTGGCCCAGGGCATCCGGTACGCCGACGCGGTTACCACCGTCAGCGCCCGCTACCGGGACGAGACCCTCGCCCCCGCGCACGGGGTCGGGCTGCAAGGGTTGCTGCGGGCCCGGGGCGAGGACTACCACGGGATCCGCAACGGGGTCGACTACGACGACTTCGACCCCGCCACGGACCCGCACCTGCCGGCCCGCTTCGACGTGCACGACCTCGCGGGCAAGGCGGTGGCGAAGCGCGCGCTCCAGCAGCGCAGCGGCCTGGCGACGGATGCGGAGGTGCCGCTGTTCGCCTTCGTCGGCCGGTTGGTCGACCAGAAGGGCGTCGACCTGCTGCTGGAGGGCATCGACGAGATCGCCGCCCTCGGCCTGCAACTCGTCGTCGTCGGCGTCGGGGCCGAGTACGAGCGGTCGTTCCGCCGCGCCGCCCGCTACTACCCGCACGTCGCCTACCACCCGGACAGCGGGGAGGCGATCGCCCGGCTGGCGTACGCCGGCTCGGACGCCTTCCTGGCGCCCTCCCGGTTCGAGCCGTGCGGGCTGGCGCCGCTGATCGCGCTGCGCTACGGGTCGGTGCCCGTGGTGCGGCGGGTCGGCGGCATGGCGGAGACGGTCGCCGCGACGGGGCTCGGCTTCTCGTTCGACGGCTACCGCGCGCCGGACCTGGTCGACCTGATCGCGCAGGTGGTCGCGCGCTGGGCCGACCGGCAGGCGTGGGCGCGGTTGCGGGAGCGCGGCATGCGGGCCCGGTTCTCGTGGGACGAGGCCGCCGAGCGGTACGAGCAGTTGTACGTGCGCGCGCCGGCGCACGGGACAGGACGGGAGGACGACTCGGGTGCCGGTCAACCGACGTAGCGGGATCCTGCTGCATCCCAGTTCACTACCGGGCCGGTTCGGGGTGGGTGAGTTCGGGCCGGCCGCGATCGAGTGGCTGGACTTCCTCGCGGCCGCCGAGCAGAGCGTGTGGCAGATGCTGCCGCTCAACCCCGTCGGCGCGGACGGCTGCCCGTACCAGGCCAGCTCCACGCTGGCCGGCAGCCCGCTCTACGTCAGCGTCGAGCGGCTGCGCGACGAGGGTCTGCTCACCGCCGCCGACCTGGCGGACGTGCCGGCGCTGCCGCCGGACACCGTGGACTACCCGGCGGCGGGCGCCGTCAAGGCCGACCTGCTGGCCCGGGCGTACGCCGCCTTCACGCCGACCGCCGACAGCGAGGCGTTCGCCCGGGAACAGGCGTGGTGGCTGGACGACTACGCCCGCTACATGACCCTGCGGGAGCGGTACGGCGGGCCGTGGACGAGCTGGCCGGCGCCGCTGGCCCGGCGGGACCCGGACGCGCTGGCCCGGCTCGACGACACCGAGCGGGACCGCCTCGACTACTACCGTTTCGAGCAGTACCTGTTCGCCTCGCACTTCACCGCCGTCCGCGACCATGCCCGCCGGCTCGGCATCGAGCTGATCGGCGACGTGGCCATGTTCGCCGGCACGGACAGCTGCGAGACGTGGGCGGCGCCGGAGCTGTTCCAGCTGGACGCGGCGGGCCGTCCGACCGCCGTGGCCGGGTTCCCGCCCGACGAGTTCAGCGCCGACGGCCAGGTCTGGGGCAACGCGCTCTACCGCTGGGAGCTGATGGCGGAGGACCAGTACGCCTGGTGGGTCGACCGGATCCGCCGGATGACCCAGCTGTACGACATGATCCGGCTCGACCACTTCCGGGGCTTCCTGCGCTACTGGGCCGTGCCGGTGGGCCGGCCGGCGAGTGCGGGGCGCTGGCGCGACGGGCCGGGCCCGTCGCTGTTCCAGGCCGTCCGCAAGGAACTCGGCGAGGTGGTGATGCTGGCCGAGGACCTGGGGCCCGCCTCGGCGGAGGTGCAGCAGCTGCGCATCGACGCCGGCATTCCCGGCATGCGGCTGCTCCAGTTCGCCTTCGCCGGCGACGAGAACCAGCATCTGCCGCACCACTACCCGACCGACTGCGTGGCCTACACGGGAACCCACGACAACGACACCACACTGGGCTGGTGGGAGGAGTCGAGCGCCGACCAGCGGCTGCGGGTGGAGCGCTACCTCGGGGGCGTACCGGACGGCATCTGCCGGTCGATGGCGCGGGCGGTCTTCGCGTCGGTGGCCGAGCTCGCCGTCCTGCCGTTGCAGGACGTGCTGGAGCTGGGCCCGGCGGCCCGGATGAACGTCCCGGGGCAGGCCGAGGGGAGCTGGCGGTGGCGGTTCCGGGCGGAGGCGCTGACCCCGGGCCTGGAGTTCCGGCTGCGCCGGCTGACCGAGACGTACGGCCGGGACCGGCGGGCGTCCACCCGACGGGCCAGGGGGTTCACCGGCTGATGGCGGCACCGACCTCCACGTACCGTCTCCAGTTCGGCCCCCACCTCGGTCTCCCCGACGCCGTCGTGCTGACCGACTACCTGGTCGACCTCGGTGTCGGCGCGCTCTACGCCTCCCCGCTGCTCGCCGCGGCGCCGGGCTCGACGCACGGCTACGACCTGGTCGACCCCACGCGCGCCGACCCGGGCCGGGGCGGTGAGCGGGCGCGCCTCGCGCTCGCCCGCCGGCTCGCCGAGGCCGGGCTCGGCTTCGTGGTCGACGTGGTCTGCAACCACATGGGCGTCGCCGACGCGGCGGCCAACCCGTGGTGGTCCGACGTGCTGCGGCACGGGCTGGAGTCCCGCTACGCCCGGTTCTTCGACGTCGACTGGTCGGCGGGGCCGCTGTTGCTGCCGGTGCTGGGCGACGACGGCGACGGCGGCGCGGCGGCCGAGGGGGAGCTGAAGCTCGCCGACGACTCGCTGGTCTACCACGAGCACCGGTTCCCGCTGGCGCCCGGCACCGGGCACGGCACGGTGGCGCAGGTGCACGGCCGGCAGCACTACCGGCTGGTGTCCTGGCGCCGGGGGGCGGCCGACCTGACGTACCGCCGGTTCTTCAACATCGACACGCTGGCGTGCCTGCGCACGGAGGACCCGGAGGTGTTCGGGGCGCTGCACGCCGAGACGCTGCGCTGGGTCCGGGAGGGGCAGGTCACCGGGCTGCGCGTCGACCATCCGGACGGCCTGGCGGACCCCTCGGAATACCTGCGACGGCTGCGGGCCGCGGCGCCCGCAGCGTGGATCGTCGTGGAGAAGGTGCTGGGCGTCGGCGAGGAGCTGCCGGCGGGCTGGCCGGTGGACGGCACCACGGGCTACGACGCGCTGGCCGAGATCTCGGGCGTCTTCGTGGCCCCGGCGGGCCGGCAGCGGCTGACCGAGGCGGCCGGCCTGACCGACACCGCGCTGGCCGACGTCGTGCGCGAGGCGCGCGAGCAGGTCGTCGCGACGATGCTGGTCGCCGAGGCGCGACGGGTGGAGGCGCTCGTCGCGGCGCTGCTGCCCCGCTGCCCGGCGGCCGAGCGCGCGGACGCCGTCCGGGCCCTGCTGGTGGAGTTTCCCGTCTACCGGTCCTATCTCCCGCAGCACCGCTGGGCGCTGGACGAGGCGGTCGAGCGGGCCGCCCGGCGTCGGCCGGCGCTGCGGGGGATCCTCACCGCCGTCCGGGACGAGATGGTCGCCCGGCCGACCGGCCCGCTCGCGGTGCGGGTGCAGCAGGCGACCGGCCCGGTGATGGCCAAGGGCGTCGAGGACACGGCGATCTACCGGCACAACAGCCTGGTCGCGGTCAACGAGGTGGGCGTCGACCCGGGCCGGTTCGGGGTGTCGCCGGGTGAGCTGCACGTGGCGAACGCGGCCCGGGAGGCCGGCTGGCCCGCCACCATGACCACGCTGTCCACCCACGACACCAAGCGCTCGGAGGACGTACGGGCCCGCCTGGCGGTGCTCAGCGAGCTGCCGGAGGCGTACGCCGAGCGCTTCCGCCGCTGGTCCGCCCGGCAGCCGTTGGGCGATCCCCTGCTCGAACCGCTGGCGTGGCAGACCCTGCTCGGCGCCTGGCCGATCGGCCCCGAGCGGCTCTCCGCCTACCTGCTCAAGGTCGCCCGCGAGACGCGGGTGCGCACCAACTGGCACGATCCCGACCTCGACTACGAGGACGGCGTCACGAGCTGGCCCGCCCGGGTGCTCGCCGACGGGTCCCTCACGGCGGAGGTCCGTGCCTTCGTCGACCGGATCGCCGCGCCCGGCTGGTCGAACTCGTTGGGCCAGAAGCTGCTCCAGCTCGCCGGTCCCGGGGTGCCCGACGTCTACCAGGGCACCGAGCTGTGGGACTACTCGCTTGTCGATCCGGACAACCGCCGCCCGGTCGACTTCGCGGCCCGCCGGCGACTGCTGGCGGAGATCGACGCGGGACGGACGCCGCGGGTCGACGACACGGGGGCGGCCAAGCTGCTGGTCACCTCCCGGGTGCTGCGGCTGCGCCGGGACAGTCCGCGGCTGTTCCGCGGTTACCGCCCGGTCCGCGCGGAGGGCGGCGCGGCGGAGCACCTCATCGGCTTCTCGCGCGGCGGTGACGACGGCGTCGTGGCGCTGGCCACCCGGCTGCCGGTGGGGCTCGCCGAACGGGGCGGCTGGGCCGACACCGTGGTGCCCCTGCCCGGTGACGCCGACGGCTGGGTGGACGTGCTCACCGGCGCGCCGGTCCGTTCGTCGGCGCCCCGCGTCGAGGACCTGTTCGGCCGCCTGCCGGTGGCACTGCTCGTCAAGAAAAGAGGATCATGAGCGTCGACGTGGAAACCACCGGCCGGCGACGGTCGATGGCGGCCCTGCTCGGTGGGGTGGCCGCCACCAACACCTCCATGGTGGGGGCCAGCACGGCGTCCACGCTGATCGGCGCGGAGGAACTGACCGAGCTCTGGAGCGGCGTGCCGAACGCGGCCGGCGTGCTGGGTACCGCCGCCGGCACGCTCTGGCTGGCCGCGCTGATGGCGCGTCGGGGCACCCGTTCCGCGCTGTCGCTGGGCTACCTGGTCGCGATCGTGGGCGCGGCGGTGGCCGGCGCGGCGGTGGCCTCCGGGCAGGTGTTGCTGCTGATCTTCGGCATGGTGCTGCTCGGGGTGGGCAACGGCGGGGCGCAGCTGTCGCGGTACTGCGCGGCGGACCTGTACCCGCCCCGCCGGCAGGGGCTGGCCGTCGGGGTCATCGTCTGGGCGGGCACCGTCGGGGCGGTCTTCGGGCCCAACCTGATGGAACCGAGCGCCACCGCGGCCAGCCGGCTGGGTCTGCCGGACCTGGCCGGGCCGTTCCTCGTGGCGCTGCTGGCGGCCGGCATCTGCGTGCTCGCCTCCGCCGCCATGCCCCGGTCGCGGACGGCGGCCCGGCGGGGCGCCAACGATCCGACCCCGGCGCAGGTGTGGCGGCACCCGGTGGTGTCCGTCGCGCTGGTGTCCATGATCGCCGGGCAGCTGGCCATGGTCGCCCTGATGACCATGACGCCGCTGCACATGAGCAGCAACCACCACGGCCTCACGGCGGTGGGCGTGGTGCTCAGCGGCCACATGATCGGCATGTTCGCGCTGGCGCCGCTCTCCGGCTACCTGTCGGACCGTTTCGGCGGTCGGGCCGCGATCCTGATGGGCATCGGCCTGCTGGTCACCTCCGTCGTGGTGGCGTCGTGGCCGGCGGCCCACGGCAGCGGCCTCACCCGCCTGGTGGTCTCGCTCTTCCTGCTCGGCTGGGGCTGGAACCTCACCTTCGTCGGCGGTAGCGCCCTGCTCACCCAGGCACTGACCCCGGCCGCGCGGCGGGCGGTGCAGGGCCGGGTGGACGCCCTCGTGTGGGCCGCCTCGGCCGTGGCCAGCGTGGTGGCCGGGGTGGTGCTGGCGACCACCAACTACGTGGTGCTGTCGGTCGCGGCCGGGGTCGTCTCGCTGATCCCGGTGCCGATGCTGCGCCGCCGGCCGCCGGCCGAGGAGTCGGCCACCGCCCCCGAGCACGCCGACGCGGTGCGCTGACCCGGCGCGAGGCGGCACGTGCGAAGGTGCGGCCGTCGGGCGCGGCGGACGATGCTGGGTGCGGCGCGGGCCGGCGTACCGCCCGGTACCGGCCGCGCCTCCCTGGGGCCGCCGGTGCCCGGTGGGTCCCGCCGGCGCCGGCCGACCCGCCCACTCCCGCTGGACGCTAGGAGAACCTGATGACAGTCGCGTTGGAACGTGCCGGCGTCACGACGTTCCGGGGCCGCCCGGTCACGCTGCTCGGGCCGGAGGTGCGTGTGGGCGATCCCGCGCCGGCCTTCACCGCGCTGGCCAACGACTTCTCGCCGGTCGACCTGGCCTCGTCGGCCGGTACGGTGCGGATCCTGTCCGTGGTGCCGTCGCTCGACACCGGCGTCTGCGACCAGCAGACGCGGCGGTTCAACGAGGAGGCCGCCGCCCTGCCGGGGGTGAGCGTGCTGACCATCTCCGTGGACCTGCCCTTCGCGCAGGCCAGGTGGTGCGGCAACGCCGGCATCGAGGGGGTCCGGACGGCCTCGGACCACCGCGACCTGTCCTTCGGGCTCGCCTACGGCGTGGTGATCGCGGAGTTCCGGCTGCTCGCCCGGGCGGTCTTCGTGGTCGACGCCGAGGACCGCGTCGTGCACGTCGAGTACGTGCGCGAGGTCGGCGAGCACCCGCGCTACGAGGAGGTGGTCGCCGCGGCGAGGTCGGCGTCGTCCCGCTGACCCGCCCCGGGTCGCCACCCGCCGGTGCGCGCACGCGGTGGCCACGACGTCGATGCGTCGTGGTCACCGCGTGACGCTGCCCGCCACCAGGCCTGCGCCCGCTCGCGGCCATGTGCGCGTGCCCGCGCCGGGCCCTGCTCTCGCGCTTCTAGGCACGTGCGCGCGCCGGCCGCATCCCCGTCAGGTGCGCCGCCGGCGGCGTCCCCACCTCCGTCCACCGGTACGGCCCGTCGTGCGCGGCACGACGGGCCGTAGCTCGTGTGGGGTAGTGGCCTCCGCGGGTGTGGACCCGCCTCAGCCGCGGTCGCGTGCCGGGGGACGGGCCACCGGGCCGGACGGGGTGGCGACGGAGCCGGCCGGCTGCCCGCCCGCCCGCAGCACGCGCAGCATCACCGAGGGGCGCATGATCGCCTGCGGCGGGTCGATCAGCCCGGCCACCCGCAGGAAGGCGTCCGTGACCCGGTTGTCCCGGGTGGCGGCGGCGTGCACCCGGGCGATGTAGGCGTTGGCCATCCGCACCTTGAACGGGCGCGGACCCTCCACCCGCGGGTGGGCCAGGTCGCCGCCGGCGGCGACCTCCCACGGGGCGTCGAGCTGCCGGGAGATGTCGGCGAAGAAGGCCCGCGGCCGGGGCGCCCCACCGCTGGCGAGGTGCCGCCGCAGGATCAGCGCCTCCAGGGCGGCGACGGTCATGCC
This sequence comes from Micromonospora sp. DT46, assembly GCF_049841735.1. Lineage (NCBI taxonomy): Bacteria > Bacillati > Actinomycetota > Actinomycetes > Micromonosporales > Micromonosporaceae > Micromonospora > Micromonospora sp. DT46. The sequence continues at coordinate 103,282 of NZ_JBNCKW010000012.1, forward strand.
CTGGCCGTACACCGGGTTGAACGTGCAGACCGCGTCGCCGACCACGAGCAGCCCCTCCGGCAGCCGGGACACCCGCTCGTAGCGGCGCCGGACGCTGGCCGGGAACCGGAACGAGGCCGGCTCGTCGAGGAACTCGGCGTCCCGGATGGCGTCGATGATGTCGGGCACGGGCAGCGAGGCCGCGTACGCCAGGAAGCCCTCGCGGTCGGTCGGCGGCTCGTCGCCGAGGATGCCGGTGAGCGAGAGCAGCCCGGTGTCGCCGCCCAGCGTGGCAAGGAACGCGCCGCGCGGATGGGCGGGGGTGGCCACCGGGTTGATCGAGACGTCGCCGTGGAACGGGTCGTGGGAGAAGCGGAACCGCGCGCTGGTGTAGGTGAGCCCGATCTTGATCCGCTCCTCCGGCACCGGGCCGTGGCCGAGCTCGGTCAGCCAGGCGGGGGTCCGGGAGCCGCGGCCGGTGGCGTCCACCACCAGGTCGGCGTCGATGACCTCGGCGACGTCGGCGCCGCGGTGGTGGATCCGTACGCCGGTGATCCGGTTGCCGTCGGCGGTGGCGACCGGGGCGACGACGTCGGCGTCCTCGACGAGCCGCACCCCCGACAGGGCCAGTACCCTGCGCCGCACCAGCGCCTCGATGCCCGGCCGGTAGCCCCCGACGACCAGCAGGCCGGTCTCCGCCGGCTTCAGCCGGTGGCCGTTGAAGTACCAGCGGATCCGGGTGCCGAGGTCGCCCGAGCGCAGTCCGGCCGCGGTCGCCTCGTCGGTGAAGCCGGGCAGCAGCTCCTCGATGGCCTGCTGACCTCGGGCGAGCAGGCCGTGCAGGTGCCGCCCCTGCGGTGCGCCGCGGCGCACCTCGGTCGCGTCGGCGAGCCGGTCCCGGTCCACCAGGACCACCTCCCGGTACGCCTCGGCGAGCACCTTGGCGGCGAACAGTCCGGCCATGCTCGCGCCGAGGACGACGGCCCGGCCTCTCGCGGTGTCGCTCATCGTGTGGTTCCTCTCGGTTTGCCGCCGGACGGACCTCCCGCCCGGTACAGGGGGTGCCGGTCTGCGGTCGCTCTCACTCGGCCGCTACTGCGGGGGCGGCCGGCTCGGTGCTGCGCGGCTCCCACTGCGCCGCCTCGCGGCCGGCCGGGAGCTGCTCGCGGACCGTGCTCGGCGCCTGGGCCCCCGGGTCCACGGGCGCCCGGCCCAACCACGGCCGCAGCCCCATCGCCGGGCGCTCCACCAGGTAGAAGCTCAGCGTCGCCGTCACCACGCTGGCACCGGCCACCGCCGCGGTGACGAGCCAGAAGTTGCCGGTGCCCAGCGGCGTGCCGGTCGTTCCGTAGTAGACCCACAGGTAGAAGACGTGCCAGAGGAAGACCCCGTAGGAGATCCGGCCGAGGAAGCGCAGCACGGGGTTGGACAGGGCCGCCCGCATGTAGCCGGGACGGCCCGCCGGCAGGGTCAGCGGCGCCACCAGCAGCAGGGAGATGGCCAGGTAGAGGGCGTGGTCGACCATCGCCGAGCCCAGCGGCGGGTAGTTCATGTCGTTCGGGCCGCCCAGGGGGGAGCAGGCCGTCGCGTACGCCAGCGCCGCGCCGATCCACGCTGCGCCCGGGTGCCGGATGAGGAACCGGTACGGGGCCGGCGTCCGCTCGGGCGCCACCTCGGCGACGGCGGAGAGGGTCGCCAGGATCATGCCGACCGCCAGGTAGCCCATGTACTCGGTCGGCCAGAGGTGCTGCATCGGGAAGGGGCCCATCGAGGGCAGGTGGTGGTACGCGGCGAAGCCGGCGCCGGTCAGCACCAGGGCGCCCAGTGGCACCAGCAGCCGCCTCGCGCGGGTCCCCGGGTCGGCGGCGCGTACCGCCCAGCGGCGCAACGCCCAGGCCAGCAGCGGCAGGGTGACGTAGAACGCGACCTCGGTCGCGAGGCTCCACGTCTGCTCCATGCCCGTGGGCATCGCGTTCGGCTGGTAGACGTGCAGCACGAGCAGCGGGCGCAGCACGTGCCACAGCCCGGTGACGGCGTCGGCGTTGAGCACGAGCAGCGCCGTCACGGCCAGCAACCAGTACGCCGGCAGGATCCGCAGGGCCCGCCGCCAGAAGTACGGCTTCAGCGCCATCGGCGGCCGGTCGGTGAGGGTGGCCAGCGCGAAGGGCCGGTAGAGCACCAGCCCGGAGAGGACGAAGAAGATCGGCAGGCTGACGTCCATGGTGTTGAAGATCGGTCCGGCGACCGGGTTGCCGGCCGCGCCGTACATGTCGGAGGCGATCATGCCCGTGGTCAGCGCGATGTGGGTCAGCATGACCATCACGGCGGCGACCCCGCGCATGCCCTCCAGCTCGGGGAAGAAGATCCTCGGTCGGGCCCGCTCGCCGGTGGCGGATGTCGCCCCCGGCGCGTCCCCTCGCACTGATGTCATCGTCCGCTCCTCACGCACCCGCACTGTCCGAAAAGGATCTGTTGAGCCTTGCCTCGGCAGAGCCGGGCGCCCCGGCGCGTCCGTCCGCTCCACTGTCGGATCGTGCTGCTCGGCCGGACCCGGCGCACCTTCCACCGTGCGCAACCCCGCGCCCGGCGACGGGATGAGCGCACGACGGGAGATGCGGGGCCCAGAGGGGCCGGACGACGATCCCTGATGACCAGACACCAGCGATGACCGCCGCACGTGCGGCGGACCGAAGCGGCGGAGGGGACACAGGGTGGGCGAGAAACGTGCGGCAACCGGTAGCGGAGGGCGCGGCCGAAGGGCCATCGCGGTCGGGGGCGTGGCGGCCCTGGCGGCAGTACTGGTGATCACCGGGCAGCAGACCCCCGCCGTCGCGGGCGGAGACGCGGACCCCGCGCCGGCGCCCGCCAGCCAGTCCGACCATCGGGTCACCCTGATCACCGGCGACCGGGTCACCGTCTCCCCGGACGGCGCGCGGGTCACCGTGACCGCCGCCCCGGGCCGCGCCGGCACCCGTTTCACCAGCCACCGTGCCGGCGGGCACCGCACGGTCCTCCCGGAGGACGCCCGCCCGCTGGTCGCCGCCGGGCTGCTGGACCGGCGCCTGTTCGACGTCACGGCGCTGGTCCGGGCCGGCTACGACGACGCCCGCAGCCCCGGGCTGCCGCTGATCGTGTCGCGACGCGGCGCCGATCCCGCGGCCGGTCTGACCGGGCCGGGGCTGCGCACGACCGGCCGGTTCGCCGTAGCCGGGATGAGCGCGGTGACCGTGGTCAAGACGGACGCCGCCTCGGCCTGGTCGGCGATTCGCGAGCAGCGGGCAGGCATCGAGAGGATCTGGCTGGACAGGCCGTTGACCCCGGCGCCCGTGCCGGCGCCGCCCACCGACCTGCCCCCGGCTCTGTCGGCGGGTGGCGCCGCGCCGACCGTGGCCGTGCTGAGCACCGGCGTCGACGCCGAGCGGGCCAGGCCGGCCGCCCGGGTGGCGCGCCGGCAGGTCTTCGCCGGCGCGAGCACCGGTGACCGGCACGGACACGGCACCCGCACCGCCGCCGCCGTGCCCGGCGCGACGCTGCTCGACGGCAAGGTATGTGACGACGACGGCCGGTGCCCGGAGTCGGCGATCCTGGCCGGCCTGGAGTGGGCCGCCGGCCGGGCCGACGTCGTCGACCTCGGCGTCGGTGGCGCGGAGCAGCTCGGCACCGGCCCGCTCGGCCGGGCGATCGAACGGATCGGCGACCGCACCGGGGCCCTCGTGCTGGCCCCCGCTGCGGACGGGGCTGCAGGAGCGATCGCCACCCACGACGGGCCCGACGGGCGTGCGGCCGGGCTGCCGGCCGGCACGGTGACGGGCGCGGCACTGCTCGCCCAGCGTCACCCGGACTGGTCCGTGGACCGGCTCCGCGCCGCCCTCGCCGCCTCCGCGGTGGACGGTGCGCTCGACGCGGCGGCGCTGGCCCGGCGGAACGTGCTCCCGGCCACGGCCTCGCTCGCCTTCGGGGTGCAGCAGTGGCCGCACGCCGACGACCGCCCGCAACAGCGGACGCTCACCTGGCACAACCACGGCGACCGGCCCGTCGAGCTGCGGCTCGACGTCGCGCTGACCGGCCCCGACGGCACGCCCGCCCCCGCCGGGGCGCTGCGGCTCGACGCGACCACGGTGACCGTGCCGGCGGGCGGGTCGGCCGGCGTCACCGTCGCCGCCGACACCCGCCACGACGGGCCCGACGGCCGCTACACGGGCACCGTCACCGCCACCCCGGCGGGCGCGCCCGACCTGGCCGTGCGCTCGCGCGTCGAGGTGGAGAAGGAGGTCGAGAGCCACACGCTCACCGTCCGGCACCTCGGGCCGGACGGGCGGCCCACCGGCCGGGCCGAGACGATGGTGCTGGACCTCACCGGCGAGCTGAGGGCGTTGCTGTACGGCGAGGACGGCACCGCCACCACCCGGCTGCCGAAGGGCAGCTACGTCCTCGTCGGCGACGTGGTCGACTTCGGCGACACCGATTCGACCTGGCACCGCCTGGTCCAGCCGGAGTTGGCCCTCGACGCCGACGCCACGGTGACCATGGACGCCCGGCGGACCGCCCCGGTACGCACCACCGTGCCCCGCCCGGACGCGCGGACCGCCATGGTCGACCTCGGCTTCAACCGGCGCGCCGAGGACGGCACCGGGTTCGGCCTCGCCCTGGCCCTCGACGGCTTCGAGGGTCTGCGCTCCGGGCAGCTCGGCCCCGACCTGCCCGCCGAGCGGATGACCGGTTACCTCCACTCCACCTGGGCGGTGCCCGGCCCGGCTGGCGACTTCCGCGACACCCCTTACACCTACGGGCTGCTCGACACCCGCCCGGGCGGCTTCTTCACCGGCTTCGACCGGAAGGTGGCCGATCGGGACCTGGCGACGGTGGACAGCCGGCTGGTCGCCCAGGTGACCGGCCGCGCGGCGACCAAGGCCCTGTTCCCCAACGCGCCCGGCGTCATCGGCACGCTGACTCCGCTGCTGCCGTTCAGGCTGCCGGCGCGCACGACGCACCTGCTGGAGGGCGGCGCCACCCTGTGGAGCGCCGCCTTCGGCGAGAACGTCCCGGGCGGGGACGGGCTACCGGTCGAGATCACGGCTTTCGGCCAGGCGAACCAGTCGTACCAGGCCGGGCAGCGGTACACCGACCGGTGGAACGCGTCGGTGCTCGGGCCGATGTTCGACTTCGCCGGTCACGCCGGCCGGCGCGGCGACACCGTCTGGTTCGGCATCCCCATGTACTCCGACCAGGACGGGCATCGGGCCGGTTCCCTCACCGACGCGGCGACGACCCGGATGTACCGCGACGGCCGCCTGGTGGCCGCCTCCGGCGCCGGGAACCTGGAGGCCGAGGTGCCGCCGGGGCCCGCGACGTTCCGCGTGGAGAAGCGGACCAGCCGACCGTCGTACTCCCCCCTGTCGACGCGGGTGGACGCGACGTGGACGTTCCGGTCGGACACCGCCGGCGAGGCCGGCGAGTCCTTCCCGCTGTGGGTCGTCCGGTACGCGCCGACGGTCGACGACCACAACGTCGCCCGCTGGGCGCCGGTGACCCTGCTGCCGGTGTCGGTGATGTCCCAGCCGGAGGCCCGCGTGGGTCGGGTCCGGCAGCTGGCCGTGCGGGTCTCCGTCGACGGGGGCCGCACCTGGCGCAAGGCCCCGGTGGTGCCGGCGGGCGACGGCGGCTACCGCGCGGTGGTGCACGCGCCGAAGGGAACCCGGACGGTGTCGCTGCGCGCCACCCTGGTCGACTCGCACGGCAACCGGCTGGACCAGACCATCGTCAACGCGTACCGGTTCGTGAAGTGATCCGGTACGACACGGGCAGGCCGGCCGCCGCTTTCGCGCCCAGGTGCGGAAGCCGGCCGGCCGGCCGGACAGGAGGAAGCATGGCAACGGTATCGAGATGGCTGTCGCTGACGCTGGCCGTCGTCCTCGCCGTCGGGGCGGTCGGCTCGGGCCCGACCGCCGCCGCGGCGGCGGCTGCGGAACCGCGGAGCTGCATAAGCGCGCCGAGCACCCCGGAGAAGAGCCCCGCCGGCCTGATGGTCCGTAGCGTGGCGACCAACGACTGCGTCGTCCTCGCGGTCATCTGGCTGATGCGCTACGAAACCACCGACACCGGCTGGCGGACGGTGCTGGATCGCTACATGGACCCCGGGTCGACGACCCGGCTCGAATTCCCGTGCCGGGCCAGCGGCACCCGGATCTACCGGTCCGTCGTCTGGGACCCGAACATGATGGCCTACCTGACCTCTCCCGAGGTCCGCATCACCTGCTGACCCGCCCACGCGGCCCGCACGTCCGGACGCCCGCGGCGTACCGGTGACACGAGGAGGAGGAACGACATGTCCGCAGGCAATGCCGCTGTCGTGAGCGACGAGACGGCCGTACGGGACGTCGCGCGGCGCATCGTGACGGCCTGGGCGGCCAACGACGCCGACGCGTTCGCGGCGATCTTCGTCGAGGACGGCACGCTCATCGGTGACGCCTACATGAAGGGCCGGGAGGAGATCCGCTCCTACATGGCCGCCGGGTTCGCCGGGCCGTACGGGGGGACCCACGTCCTCGTCGAGCCGCTCGACGTCCGCTTCCTGACCGACGACATCGCGCTGCTGGTGACCCAGGGCAGCGTGCTCCTGGAGGGGGAGACCGAGTTCGTCGCCGAGCGCGCCTTCCTCGCCACCTCCACGGTGGTCCGGGTGGACGGGGGGTGGAGCATCGCCGCCTACCAGAACTCCAAGGGCACGGCCAACCGCTGACGAGGCGTACGCAACGGCGGGTCGCCCGGCGTCCGACTGCACCCCGCACCGCCCACGGGCGGTGCGGGGTGCGTCGGTGCGTCCGGGTGACCGCCGCCCGGGCTGAGCCCCGCCCGCTCAGGCGGGGCGGGGGAGGCCGGCCACCAGCGAGCGGTAGGCCTCGGCGGGGGTCAGCGCGGTGCCCCGGTCGAACTCCTCCGTGAACGCGGTCGGGCTGAGCGCGTCGCGCGCGGCCTGAGTGATCCGGTCGACGTCGCCCCGTTCGCCGGCCGGCAGCGGCGCGCCCACCGAGGCCCGCGCCATGGCCGCCGCGCCGAGCAGCCGGGCGGCGTCGCCGTGCCGGCCCTCGAGCGTCGCCGTGCCGGCGAGCCCCTCCAGCGCGAGCGCCTGCGCCCGGGGATCGCCGATGGCGGTGGCGACCTCGAACGCCTCGGCGTGCAACTCGTGCGCGTCGCGGGCGGTGCCGCGCTGCTCCGCGACGAAGCCCAGCTCGGCCAGGAGCAGTGCCCGCACCACGTCGGCGTCCAGGCCCGGCTGGCGGGTCCACGCCAGGACGCCGCGCAGCAGCTCCTCGGCGGCGTCCAGCCGGCCCTCGCGGCGGGCCCCGAGCCCGAGGCCGATCTGCGCGTACAGCTCCCCGGGCTTGAAGTTCTGTTCGGCGGCCAGCCGTAGCGCCCGCTCGTGGAACTCCCGGGCCCGGTCGTAGTCGCCGCTGAGCAGCGCGATGCGGCCCAGGCCGGAGAGCCGGTCGGAGGCTTCCAGCCACAGCCCGAGTTCCTCGGCCATCCGCAGGCCCTCCCGGTGCAGCCTGGCCGCCTCCGGGTAGTCGCCGGTCGCCTCCGCCCGCGTGGTCAGCGCGAAGGACGCCTGGAGCTGGCCCCACCGGTCGCCCAACTCGCGGAAGAGCGCCACGCTGCGCGCGCTGTCCCGGCTGGCCGCCTCCAGGTCGCCCCGGGACTGCGCGTGCCCGGCCCGCAGGCTCAGCGCCGTCGCCACCCCCCACCGGTCGCCGAGCATCTCGAACTGCGCCAGCGCGTCGTCGACCAGCTCCTGGCTGGTCGTGACGTCCCCCGTGTTGAGCAGCGCGAGGCCGAGGAAGCAGGTGGCCCGGGCCCGCCCCGCCGGGTCCTCGTCCGGCGGCCAGCCCGCCAACGCCGGGGCCACCAGCGGGGCGTGGTCGCCACCGGCCTCCAGCAGGGCGAGCCCGGCCCGCCAGCAGGTGGCCGCCGCCCTTAGCGAGGTCGGCACGGCACCGGGCACGGCGAGCGCCGCCTCGATCGACCGGCGCGCCTCGCGCAGCCGGCCGCGCAGGTACCGGTACCAGGCCAGCGCGGTCGCCAGCTCCAGCGCGCCGGCCGCGTCGTCGTCGGCCAGCGCGCCGTCGAGCGCGCGGCGCAGGTTGGCCGTCTCCTGGTCCAGCCGCGCGAGCCAGCGCCGCTGCGCCGCCCCGCGCAGTTCGTCGTCGGCCCGCCGCGCCAGCTCGAGGTAGTGGCGCCGATGGCGGCGGCGCACCACCGCCACCTCGTCGGCCGCGCGCAGCCGCGCCAGGCAGTACTCGGCGACCGACTCGAGCAGCCGGTAGCGCGGCTCACCGGCGCCCTCGGTCATCACCACCAGCGAGCGGTCGACCAGCCGGACGAGCAGCCCGAGCACCTCGTCGGCGGGCAGGTCCGGGTCGGCGCAGACCGCCTCCGCGGCCTCCAGGGTGCAGCCGTCGGCGTGCGCGGCGAGGCGCCGCAGCACCACCCGCTCCGGGTCGGAAAGCAGCTCCCAGCTCCAGTCGATCATCGCGCGCAGGGTCTGCTGGCGCGGCGGGGCGCCCCGGTGGCCGCCGGAGAGCAGGCGGAACCGGTCGTCCAGCCGGGTGACCAGCCCGTGCACGCCCAGCGCGCGTACCCGGGTCGCGGCCAGCTCCAGCGCGAGCGGCACCGCGTCGAGGCGGCGGCACAGCTCGGCGACGTCACGGGCGTTGGTCGCGTCCAGGGCGAATCCGGGGGCGGCGGCGGTGGCCCGGGCGACGAAGAGCTGCACCGCGCTGGAACGGGCGAGCACCTCGGGCTCGGTGACCTCCGGGTCGGGCAGCTCCAACGGGGGGACCGGCCAGACCCGCTCACCCGCCACGCCGAGCGGATCCTGGCTGGTGGCCAGCAGGCGTACGCCCGGGGCGTGCGGCAGCATCCGCTGGGCCAGCTCGGCGACCGGCTCCACGACGTGCTCGCAGTTGTCCAGGACCAGCAGCAGGGACCGGCCGCCCAGCACGTCGACGAGACGGTCGGCGGGGGTGGCCGGGGCGCCCGTCGGCCCACGGTCGGCCCCGGTGGCCTCGCGGATGCCGAGCACCGCCAGCAGCGACCCGGCCAGCGCGGCGGGGTCGTCCGGGCGCAGCGAGGCCAGCTCGACCAGCCACACCCCGTCCGGGTACGCCTCGACGAGCTGGTGCGCCGCCTCGACCGCCAGCCGGGTCTTGCCCACTCCGCCCGGACCGACGAGGGTGAGTAGCCGTTCGACGCGCAGCAGGTCGTGGACGTGTCGCACGGCCTCCGCGCGCCCGACCAGCGGGGTCAGCGGGGCGGGCAGGTTGGTCCTCGGCGTCACCCGTCCCGCACCTGCCGGGCGCGGCGCGGCCAGCGGATCGTCCGCGCCGCTCGGCTCGGCGCCGCGCGGATCCCTCGGGCCGCTCCCGCCGCCCTGGCCGCTCCCGCCGCCCTGGCCGTTCCTGCCGCTCGGGACGCCCTGGCCGCTTGTACCGCCCTGGTCGCCCTGGTCGCTTGCACCGCTCCGGTCGCCCGAGCCAAGCTGGTCGGCGAGCAGCGCCGGGTCGTGCGCCAGGATCGCCCGGTGCAGCGCCACCAGCTCCGGGCCCGGGTCCAGGCCCAGCTCCTCGGCGAGCTGCCGGCGGAAGCGGGCGTAGCTCTCCAGCGCCTCGCCCTGTCGCCCGGCCCGGTAGAGGGCGCGCAGTTGCAGGGCGCGGGCCCGTTCCCGGAACGGGTGCCGCGCCACCAGGTCGGCGAGCTCCCCGACCAGCAGCTGATGCTCGCCGAGGACCAGCCGGGCCTCGGCCCGCTCCTCGACGGCCACCAGGCGCTGCTCCTCCAGCCGGGCGGCCAGCGGGCGGGTGAACGGCTCGTCGGCGAAGTCGGCCAGCACCGGGCCACGCCACAGGGCCAGGGCCTCGTCCAGCAGCGCGACCCGGGCGGGTGGGGCGGCCGTGCCGGTGGCCCGCTCGACCAGCGCGCCGAACCGGTCGGCGTCGGTCTGCCCGGGTGCGGTGCGCAGCAGATATCCGGGCGGTCGGGACACCACCGCGTCCCTGCCGCCGGCCTCCGCGTCGTTCAACGCCCGCCGCAGCTGCCAGACCTTGGTCTGTAGCGCCCCGCTGGGATTGGCCGGCCGGCGCTCGCCCCACAGGTCCTCGACCAGCCGGTCGACGGGGACGGGGCGGCCCTGGTGCGCCAGCAGGTCGGCGAGCAGGACACGAACCTTCAGATCGGGCACGGTGACCGGTGCGCCGTCCGTCGTCCAGACCGCCAACGGACCGAGGAGCCCGAAACGCATGGCGTCACCGTAGCGCAGCGCACCGACGACGGGCGGTCACGGCGCGGCGCGGCGACCGGGAGCGCACCGGGAGAAGACCGGGAGTGGACCGGGAGCGGTGGGCGGCAGAGTGGGACCGGCGACGGATCCGGCCCGGCGAGGCGAGGGAGGCGCACCGGATGTCATGGTGCGACCGCGTTCGCGTCCCGGGCCGGCCGATCCAGGTCGACCGCCAACGAGCCGGCCGGAGGGCGGGCGACACCGGCGCGGGAGCGTGCCCAGGGCTCCGGTCGGCGTCCGTGCCGTGCGACGGCCCGCGCTCCCTCCGGTACGCCGGAGCGCCCGCGCCCGTCGCCACCGCTCCCGGCAGGGGGCGTCCGTGACCACGAATGGAGAGACAGCATGAACCTACCGACGATCGTGTCGCAGTCGGAATGGGACACCGCCCGGGAGCGGCTGCTCGCCAAGGAGAAGGAGGCGACCCGGGCCCGGGACGCGCTGGCCGCGGAGCGCCGCAGGCAGCCCATGACACGGATCCACAAGGAATACGTCTTCGAGGGCCCGGGCGGCAAGGCCAACCTGGCCGACATCTTCGACGGTCGGCGTCAGCTGATCGTCTACCACTTCATGCTCAGGCCGGGCGAGTCGCACTACTGCGAGGGATGCTCGATGTTCGTCGACAACCTCGGCCACCCCGCCCACCTGAACGCCCGGGACACCACCCTGGCGCTGATCTCCCGGGCGCCGCTGGCGGAGATCACCCCGCTCAAGGAGCGGATGGGCTGGACGCTGCCCTGGTACTCGTCCCACGGCACCGACTTCAACACCGACCTCGGGCTCACCACGAAGGCGGGGGAGGCGTTCGGGCTGAGCGTCTTCCTGCGCGACGGCGACGAGGTGTACCGCACCTACTTCACCTCGGAGCGGGGCGTCGAGGCGCTCGGCAGCAACTGGACGCTGCTCGACCTCACCCCGCTCGGCCGCCAGGAGACCTGGGAGGACACCCCGGACGGACGCCCGCAGGAGGAGCCGTACGGCTGGTGGCGGCTGCACGACGAGTACGACAACTAGGCGCCGCACCGATACGGAGGAAGGACCACGATGGATGTGAACGCGAGCGAGGCGGAACCGAGAGCGGGCCGGCGCGAGTGGATCGGCCTGGCCGTGCTCACGCTGCCCACCCTGCTGCTGTCGCTGGATCTCAACGTGCTCTACCTGGCGCTACCGCAGCTGAGCGCCGACCTGGCGCCGGACGCCGCCCAGCTGCTCTGGATCATGGACATCTACGGCTTCATGATCGCCGGATTCCTGGTGACCATGGGGACCCTCGGTGACCGGATCGGCCGCCGCCGGCTGCTCATGATCGGCGCGGCGGCCTTCGGCGTGGCGTCGGTGATCGCCGCCTACTCGAGCAGCGCCGAGATGTTGATCGCCACCCGGGCGCTGCTGGGCGTGGCCGGGGCGACCCTGATGCCCTCCACGCTGTCGCTGATCAGCAACATGTTCCGCAACGCGCAGCAGCGCACCATGGCCATCGGCCTCTGGATGAGCTGCTTCATGATCGGCGCGATCATCGGACCGCTGGTCGGCGGCGTGCTGCTCGAGTCGTTCTGGTGGGGCGGGGTCTTCCTGCTGGGCGTACCGGTGATGGTCGTGCTGCTGGTGGCCGCGCCGCTGCTGCTGCCCGAGTACCGCAACCCGGAGGCAGGGCGGCTCGACCTGTTCAGCGTGGTGCTGTCGCTGGCCACCATCCTGCCTTTCGTCTACGGCCTCAAGGAGCTGGCGAAGGACGGCTTCGGCGTCCGGCCCATCCTGGCCATGGTCGTCGGTGTGGTGGTGGGCGTGATCTTCGTGGCGCGGCAGCGCCGCCTCACCAACCCGCTGCTCGAGGTGCGGCTGTTCGCCAACCGGACCTTCAGCGCGGCCCTGGGCATCATGCTGCTCGGCGGGTCGACCATCGGTGGCATCGCGCTGCTCTTCGCCCAGTACGCCCAGCTGGTCGAGGGCCTCTCCCCGCTGCGGGCCGGGCTCTGGATGCTGCCGTACGCGGTGTCCATGCTGGTCGGTTCGATGCTGGCGCCGATGATCGCGCAGAAGTTCGCCCCGGGCTACGTGGTCGCCGGCGGCATGGCGATCGCCGCGGTCGGCTTCGCGCTGCTGAGCCAGGTGGGCACCGCCGGGGGGCTCGGCCTCGCGGTGACCGGTCTGGTGATCGTCTATCTCGGCTTCGGTCCCGGTGCCGTGCTGGGCACGGACCTGATCATCGGGGCGGCGCCGCCCGAACGTGCCGGCTCGGCGTCGTCGATGTCGGAGACGAGCACCGAGCTGGGGGTGGCGCTCGGCGTCGCGGTGCTGGGCAGCGTCGGCACCGCCGTCTACCGCAGCGAGATCGCCCCGGCCCTCCCCGCCGACCTGCCCGCGCAGGTGAGGGAGGCGGCCGGCGATTCGCTGGCCGGCGCGAGTGCGGTGACCGGGCAGCTCTCCGAGCAGACCGGGACCGCCCTGCTCGAGGCCGCCAGGGCGGCGTTCACCAGCGGGTTCAACGTGGCCGGGTTGGTCAGCGCGGTGATCGCGGTGATCGCGGCCGTGGCCTCGGCGCTGCTGCTGCGCCGAGTACGCCCGGCGGCTGAGGAACCGGTCGTCGATGCCCCGGCGGTCCCGGCCGGCGGCACCGACGAGACGCCCGCGTCGGCCCGGCGCTGACGGGTCGGTCGCGGCGCGACCGTGCGGCCGGGGTGGAGCACTCCACCCCGGCCGCACGCCGTTCGCGTACGTCCGAGCGGCACCCGGAGCTGTCGCGGGTCGCCTGGCGGGACCCGCGTCCCCCGTCGGCGGCGCCGGCGGACCGGGTGCACGCACGACGGCGCCGCCCGACCCCGGCGGGTCGGGCGGCGCCTCGGTGTCGGGACGTCAGTTCGCGCCGGTGTCGGGCAGGGCCAACCACCACGGGTTCTCCCGGGCCCAGTGCACCGTCCGCTCCAGGCCGGTACGCAACGGCACCTCGCACTTCCAGCCCAGCACCGTGCGCGCCTTCGTGGTGTCCGGGATCCGCCGGGCCAGGTCCTCGTAGGCACTGCCCAGCGCCCGGCTGGTGTCCACGTCGGTCACCGCGGCGGTGCCGGTGAGCGTGCCGATCATCTCCGCCACCTCGCCGATGGTGTTCTCCACCATGCTGCCGATGTTGAACGACTCGCCGAGCGCCGCCGGGCTGGTGGCGGCGGCGAGCGTACCGGCGACGGCGTCGTCGACGAAGGTGAAGCAGCGGGTCTGCCGCCCCTGGTCGTAGACCACCACCGGACGCCCGTTCAACGCCCGGTGCACGGAACGGCTGACCAGGTACGCCGGGCGCTGCCGGGGACCGTAGACGTTGAAGTAGCGGACGATGGTGGCCGCCAGCCCGTGCTGCCGGGCGAAGGCGTACGTGAGGTGCTCGGTGAGGGCCTTGCTCGACGAGTACGTCCAGCGGTCGGCGGACGTCGCGCCGAGCACCCGGTCGTCCTCCTCCGCCCACGGCACCGCCGGGTTCTTGCCGAAGACCTCGCTGGTGCTGGCCAGCACGACGCGGGCGCCGGCCCGGCAGGCCAGGTCCAGCACGTTGCGGGTACCGGTGAAGTTGATGTCGACGACGTCCAGCGGGCGGGACAGGTACTGGTCGACGCCCACCACGGCGGCCAGGTGGTAGACGACGTCGACCCCGGAGGTGATCGCCTCGGCCAGCCGGCCCGGGTCGCGCACGTCGCCCTCCACCAGCCGGGCGTGCGCCGCGGCCGGCGAGCGCCCCACCGGCGGCGCCGGGCCGTCGAAGACGGTGACGTCGTCGCCGCGCTCCAGCAACCGGTCCACCAGGTGACCGCCGATGAAGCCGTGCCCGCCGGTCACCACCACCCGCGCGCTCACCGGCCGATCCCCCGGTAGTGGTACCCGGCGGCCCGCAGCCCGGCGATCCTGTCCTTCGGGAAGTACGCGCGCCCGTCGAGCACCAGGCACGGCCGGGCCACCGGCAGCGCGGCGTAGTCGATCTCGGCGAACCGCCGGTGGTGGGCCAGGACGGCCAGGCAGTCCGCGCCCCGCACCGCCTCGTCGAGGTCGGCGACCGGCCGCAGCCCGAAGAGCTTCTCCGCCTCGTCCGGGTCGACCAGCGGATCGTGCAGGCGGACCTCGCAGCCGGCCTCGCGCAGGGCCGCGACGGCCGGCAGCGTCGGGGTGGCCCGCAGGTCGCCGGTGTCGTTCTTGAACGCCAACCCCAGCACGGTCACCGTCGCCGTCTCCGCCGACCTGCCGAGCGCGGCCAGCTCGTCCAGCACCAGGCGCGCCGTGTAACCCGGCATCCCCGCGTTCACCTGCCGGCCGGCCGGCGCGGTGAGGATCTCCAGGCCCCGCTCCCGGGCCGAGTGCCAGACCATCCAGGGGTCCTTGGTCAGGCAGGAGCCGCCCACCCCGACGCTGGGCAGCAGGATGTTGATGTTGCTCTTGCCCTTCGGGATGCTGTTGGCGGCGGCGATCACGTCCAGCACGTCGACGTCGAACAGCGCGCTGAACTTGGCCAGCTCGTTGGCGAGCGCGATGTTCAGGTCGATCCACCAGTTGTCGGCGAGCTTGACGATCTCCGCCGCCTCCAGCGAGTCCACCGGGATCACGTCCACCCCCAGCGCCCGCTGCCAGAACCCGCCGGCCGCCCGGGTGCTGTCGGCGTCCAGGCCGCCGGCGACGATGGGAAAGGTCCGCAGCTCCCGCAGCGCGGTGCCCTCGGCGAGCCGCTCCGGGGTGAAGGCGATCCCGAAGTCCTTCCCGCCGCTCAGCCCGCCGCGCTCCAGTAGCGGCAGGACGAAGTCCCGGGTGGTGCCCGGCGGGACCGTGCTCTTGATCACGACCAGTTGGCCGGGTCGCAGGTGGCGGGCCAGCTCGACGCAGGCGCCGCGGAGCTGCTCGTCGGCGAGCGAGCCGTCGCGGCGCACCGGCGTGCCGACGGTGACGAGGACGACGTCGGTCTCCGCCAGCGCCGCGTAGTCGGTGGACACCCGCAGCCGGCCGCCCTCGATGCCGGCGCGGACCAGCTCCGGCAGGCCGGGCTCCTCGAACCGGCAGTGCCCGGCGCGCAACTCGTCGACCAGGTGTGGGTCGACGTCCACGCCCACCACGTCCAGGCCCCGTTCGGCCAGGACCGCGGCGATGCAGGACCCGACGTAGCCGAGCCCGACGACCGCCACCCGAGGATCTCGTCGGTCGGACAGAACGCCCATCTGTGCTCCAATCAGGGAAGCTGCCGGGTCCCAGGGCGGGATCCCGCCGGTCAGCCGTAGGTCTTGACGAACTCCCGGATGGACGAGACGACGTAGTCGATCATCTCGTCGGTGAGCCCGGGGAAGACCCCGACGTGGAAGGTCTGGCTGGTCACGATGTCGCTGTTGGTCAGCTCGCCGACCACCCGGTACTGCTGGTCGGCGTACGCGGGGTGGCGGGTCAGGTTGCCCGCGAACAGCCGCCGCGTGCCGATCTTGCGGTCCTCCAGGAAGCCCACCAGCTCGGGCACGTCGAACGGCGCCCCCGGCTCCACGGTGATCACGAAGCCGTACCAGCTCGGGTCGCTGCGCGGCGTGGCGTGGGGCAGCAGCAGGTGCGGCACCCCGTCCAGGCCCTCGCGCAGGCGCCGCCAGTTGTGCCGCCTGGCGGCGCAGAACTCGTCGACCCGGGCCAGCTGGGCCAACCCCAGGGCGGCCTGCAGGTCGGTGGTCTTCAGGTTGTACCCGACGTGCGAGTAGATGTACTTGTGGTCGTAGCCCTCCGGGAGGGTGCCCAGCTGGTGCTCGAACCGCTTCATGCAGGTGTTGCTCTTGCCCGGGTCGCACCAGCAGTCCCGGCCCCAGTCGCGCAGCGACTCCACGATCCGGGCCAGGGCCAGGTTGTTGGTGACCACGCACCCGCCCTCGCCCATCGTCATGTGGTGCGCGGGATAGAAGCTCGCCGAGGCCAGGTCGCCGAAGCTGCCGGTGGGCCGGCCGTCGTAGAAGGAACCGACCGCGTCGCAGTTGTCCTCGATGAGGAACAGGTCGTGCTCCTTGGCGAGCTGCGCCATCTCGGCGACCGCGAACGGGTTGCCCACCGCGTGGGCCAGGATGATGGCCCTGGTCTTCGGGCCGATCGCGGCGGCCACCCGCTCGACGGTGGCGTTGTAGGTGCCCAGCTCGATGTCGACGAAGACCGGCACCAGCCCGTTCTGCAGGATCGGGTTGACCGTGGTGGGGAACCCGGCCGCCACCGTGATCACCTCGTCGCCGCGGCGCAGCCGCCGGTCGCCGAGCTGGGCGGAGGTGAGCGCCGAGACCGCCAGCAGGTTGGCCGAGGAGCCGGAGTTGCACAGGTGCGCCTTGCGGACCCGCAGCTTACGGGCGAAGGCCGACTCGAACCGGCGGGCGTTCTGCCCGGACGCGATGCGCAGGTCCAGCGCGGCCTCGACCAGCGCCACCCGCTCCTCGGCGCCCAGCACCGCGCCCGAGGGCCAGATCTCGGTCTCGCCCGGGACGAACGGCCGCTCCTCCTGGACCTCCTGGTGGTACTTGCGGACGCTGTCCAGCAGCAGTGCCTTGGGGTCGCTCATCCCATCTTCCTCTCGGATCGTGCCCGGCAGCGGGCGTCGGTCGGCGGCCGTACGGGCGTCATGCGGCGAACTCGATCCGGCTGTGGTCGCCGACCACCAGCCGGCTCCCGGCCGCCGGGCTGAGGCTGACCGTGGCGGAGCGGCCGATCAGGCAGCCGCGCAGTCCACGGACGGCGGTGATCGAGGCGTCCGCCAGCACGATCGAGTCGGCCACCTCGGCGTCGACGAGCCGGCAGCCGGGCCCGATCGCGGTGTGCGGGCCGATCCGGCAGCCCTCGACCACGGCGCCCGCGCCGATGACCACCGGCCCCTCGACGCGGCTGGCGACGATGCGGGCGCCCGGCTCCACGACCACGGCGCCGGTCAGCTCGCTGGCCGGATCGACGCTGCCGGCGACCGCGCGCGGCTGGGCGTCGAGCAGGTGCCGGTTGCAGGCCAGCAGGTCCGCCACCTGGCCGGTGTCGCGCCAGTACCCGTCGTACTCGCTGGCGCGCACCTCGGCGCCGTTGGTGACCAGCCACTGCACCGCGTCGGTGATCTCCAGCTCGCCGCGCGCGCTGGGCGTGATGGCGTCGACGCCGGCGTGGATGGCCGGGGTGAAGAAGTAGACGCCGACCAGGGCGAGGTCCCCGCGCGGCTGCCGGGGCTTCTCCACCAGGCGGCGTACCGTGCCGTCGGGATCGAGCTCGACGATGCCGAAGGCGCGCGGATCGTCCACCTTGTGCACGAGCACCTGGGCCGCGGGCCGGTGGCGGCGGAACCGGTCGGCGTACCGGGCCACGCCGTCGGGCAGCATGACGTCGCCGAGGTACATGACGAAGTCGTCGTCGCCGAGGAACGGCCGGGCCAGCCGGACGCAGTCGGCCAGCCCGCGGGGCCGGTCCTGACGCAGGTAGGTCAGCCGCACCCCGAGGCGGGAGCCGTCGGAGAGGACCTCGCTGATCTGGTCGGCCCAGGCGCCCACGATCACGCCGATCTCGGTCACCCCGGCGTCGCGGACGTTCTCCAGCACGTGCTCCAGGACCGGCTTGTTCGCCACCGGGACGAGCTGCTTGGGCATCGAGTGGCTCAGCGGGCGCAGCCGGGTGCCGGCGCCGCCGGAGAGCACCAGGGCCTTCATCGCGTACCCCCGGCGCCCCGCCGCCCGGGTGGGCCGGCCACCGGCCGCGCCGTCGGGTCAGTCACGGGTGCCGCCCTGCCGCTGCTCGACGGACTTGCGCAAGCCGTCGACGACCGTTCGTACGTCTGCATCGTCCAGTCCCTGGTGGAGCGGTAGGAGGAGGGTGGTCCGTGCCGCCTCGTCGGCGCCGGGCAGGTGCCAACCGGCGCCGTACGCGGGCACCTTGTGCAGCGGCGCGTAGCGGAACGTGGTGTAGATGCCGATGTCGAGCAGGTCGGCGGCCACCTGGTCGCGGATCTCCGGGTCGAGTTGCACCCAGTAGAAGTAGTGCGAGCTGCGCTGCCCGGCGGGCAACGGCGGGGGGAGCCGGACGCCCTCGACGTCGGCGAGTAGGCGGTCGTACTCCGCGGCGATCTCCCGCCGGCGCGCGACGAACCCGGGCAGGCGGCGGAGCTGGACCAGGCCGATCGCCGCGGTGAGGTCGTTGCCGACCACCCGGCGGCCGAACTCCCGCACGTCCAGCTCCCACCAGCGGTGCGGCACCCCCTTGCCGGCGGCGGAGAAGCCGCTGGCGTGCTCCAGGCCGTGGTACGCCAGGCGGTGGGCCCGCCGGGCCAGTTCCGCGTCGCGTACGTGCAGCATCCCGCCGTCGCCGGTGACCAGGATCTTCATCGCGTCGAAGCTCCACATGGCGATGTCGCCGAAGCTGCCGCAGGGACGCCCGTCGACGGTCGACGCGACGGCGCACGCCGCGTCCTCCACCAGGGCGACCCCGCGCCGGCGGCACAGCTCGGCGATCTCGGCCACCTCGCCGGGCACGCCGCCGTAGTGCAGCAGGATCACCGCCTTCGTGGTGGGGGTCAGGGCCCGTTCCACGTCGGCGACGGAGGGGTTGAGCGTGCGCGGATCGACATCGCAGAAGACCGGCCGGGCGCCGGCCGAGGCGATGGCGTTGGCGGCGCCGACGAAGCTGATCGAGGGCAGCACCACCTCGTCACCGGGCCCGAGGGCCAGCAGCTCCACGGCGAGGAAGAGCCCGGCCGTGGCCGAGTTGATGAAGATGGTCCGCTCGGGCACCAGCCCGGCGTGCGCGGCGAACTCCTGCTCGAACTCCCTGGTACGCGGCCCGTGCCCCAGCCAGCTGCTGTCGAAGACGGCGCGCACGGCGTCGAGCTCCTCGGCGCCGAGGGTCGGCTGGAAGACGTTGATCATCGCTTCTCCTGTCGTCGAGGACGCCCGTGCACCGGCGGCGACGCGGGGGCGGCGGCGGGCAGCCGGCAGCGGGGCGGCGCGGGGCGCGCCACCCGGGTGGGCCGCGGGCGGGCGGTGCGGGAGCGGACGGTGCCGGCGGGCGTGCGCAGGGGCCCGCCCGCCGGCGGCGACGGCGCTGCCGGGTCAGGCCCGGTACCGCCGGGTGAGCTTCTCCAGCACCGGGACGGTCTCGGTCGGGCTGGGCGTGGCGAGCAGGTCGTCGTAGAGGGAGTCGGCCCCCTGCCGGAACGCCGGCTCGTCCAGCACGCGGACGAGCTGCTTGCGCATCGCGTCCACGGAGAGGTTCTTGATGTCCAGGACCAGTCCCGCGCCGCGTTCGGCGACGCAGCGGGCGGTCACCGACGACTCGATGTGCTTCGTGGCCATCGACCACTCCAGGCCGTCGGCCTCGATGGTGATCATGCCGTTGTCGTCGTCGGAGTCGGTGATCAGCTGCGGCACCCGCAGCGCCACCGCGCTGGCGAAGGTGCCCATGCCGCCGTGGTGCACCATCGCCGAACAGGACGGCAGCAGCTGGGTCAGGGGCAGGTAGTCCACCGCGCGGACGTTCTTCGGCAGGGTGGGCATGCCGGCCAGCTGGTCGGCGTTGAGCGTCGCGACCACCTCGACGTCCAGGTCGGAGACCATCTCCAGCAGGCCGGGCACGTGGTCCCAGCCGCCCTTGAAGTACATCCGCTGGGACAGCCCGAGGGAGAGCGCGACGCGGGGCCGCTCCGGCCGGTGGTGCAGCCACCGGGGGAGCACCGTCTGCCCCGAGTAGGGCACCCAGCGCGTCGGCACGGTCCGGGCGCTGGTGGGCAGGCGTACGCCCGGGGGAGTGGGGTCGACGGTCCACTGGCCCAGCAGCAGCTCGTCGTCGATCTCCAGCCCGTACCGCTCGGCGGCCGGCCGCATGGTCTCGACCAGCGGGTTCTCCTCCGGGCCCGGGCCCGGTCGGGCGGCGGCCTCGGCGAAGCGGTCCATGGTCGAGGCGAAGTAGTCCAGCCCCCAGAGCAGCCGCGCCTGCGCCGCACCGGCGACGCGCGCCGCCACCGCGCCGGCCGGGAAGCACGGGTCCCAGAGCACCAGGTCGGGCTGCCAGTCGCGGGTGAAGGCGACCAGGTCGTCGAGGACCGGGTGCGGGTCGCGGGCGGTGGACCCGACCGGGTGGAAGTCCCACATGGACGGCAGCATGAACTGGTAGAAGACGTCCCAGACCTCCTTGTCCGGCGGGGTCAGCTCCAGCGCCTCGGTGATCCGGTCGAGCCGCTGCTTGACGCTGCGCGGCTGCGGCCGACCGGGGCCCATCGGCATGATCTCCGGGTCGCCCACCGCGACCGGGGTCAGCCCGACCGCCAGCGTGCTCTCCGCCAGGACGGGGTGGGACGCGACGCGGACCTCGTGGCCGGCGCTCTGCAACGCCCACGCGAGCGGAACCAGCGGGTACAGGTGGGCCGGGTTGGGCCACAGGGCGAACACGACGCGCATGTCTCTCCTCGGTTGTGCGGTCCTGGTGGGTGCGGTGCGGCGGTCGGCGGTACGGGTCAGAGCTTGCGGGCCACCCCGGCGTACATCCGGTCGGTGGAGGTGGCGTCGGGGTCGTCCTGCCGCCAGCGGCCGGTCGGCACGAGCCCGGGCGCGACGAGCTCGAAGCCCTCGAAGAGGTCGGCGATCTGCGCGGCGGTCCGGTAGACCATCGGCGCGGTGGCGTTGCGGTAGCTGTCCTCCATCATCTGGCGCTCCTCGTCCGGCCCGCCCTCCACGCAGAGGTGGGACAGGGCCAGGTACGAGCCGGGCGCCAGCCGGTCGCGGAAGGCCCGGATGATGCCCTTCGGGTCCTCGCTGTCCCGGATGAAGTGGAAGACCGCGATGAACAGCACCCCGACGGGCTGGGAGAAGTCGATCAGGGACTTGGTGTCCGGGTGGTCGAGGATCGAGCCGGGGTCGCGCAGGTCGGCGGTGAAGATCCCGGTGTTGGCCCGCTCGTCCTCGGTGAGCAGGCGCTTGCCGTGCTCGGCGACCGCCGGGTCGTTGTCCACGTAGATCACCCGGGGCTGGGAGACGGCCCGCCGCGCCACGTGGTGGGTGTTCTCCTGGCTCGGCAAGCCCGCCCCGACGTCGATGAACTGCCGGATCCCGCACTCCTCGGCGAGGTGCCGGACGGCGCGGCCCAGGAACCGGCGGTTCTCCCACACCACGTCGCGGGTGAGCGTCTGTCCGACCCGCCCGATCACGGCCTCCGCCGCGGCCCGGTCCACCGGGTAGTTGTTCGTGCCGTGGAGGAAGTAGTCGTACATCCGCGCCGGCGACGGCCGCTCCACGGACTGGGCAGGTTCTGTCGACATCGGTCTCTCCTCGTACGTCGCTGGTTGGGAGTGCGGGTGGGGGCCGGCCCCGACGGGACCGGCCCCCGGGGTCAGCCGGTGACGGGGCTGCTCTGGTGCGAGAGCAGCAGCGGGCGGCCGTCGTCCTGGCGGACGATGATCCAGGTGGCCCGGATGTGCCGCCCGGGGGCGACCTCGCTCTCGCCGGCGAGGATGATGCCGCCGCCGGTGACCACCATGGCGACGTCCGGGTGCAGGAAGCTCACCGACACCGGGTAGCCCTTGACGTAGGCGCCCCGGTACGGGCCCGCGAACCCCTTGGTCATGAAGGCGCGGATCTCGTCGCGGCTGGTCAGCTGCTCGTCGCCCATGAGCAGGCTGCCGTTCTCCGCGAAGAGGTCGGCGAAGAAGTCCGGGTCGTTGGCCTTCCACGCGGCCTGGATCAGCTGCGGTACGGCCAGGACGGCCTTCTCGTCGTCGCTGACGAATTCCCGGTAGTAGGAGTGGTCCTCCGCGACGCGGGCGGCCTCGAGGATCTCCGTCGCGTCGCCCCACCGCGACGCTGCCTTGGTGGTCATGGGTGCTCCTTGCCGATCGTCACGGGGGGATGGACGGTCACCAGCGCAGCGTCGCGCCGGCGCCGCGCGGGCTGTTCTGGTAGCCGGCGAGCTTCCACTCGCCGTCGCGCTTGACGACGATCCACGTGGAGCGGACGGCGAGCTCCGGGGCGATCTCGGTCTCGCCCGGGGCGAGGATGCCGCCGTGGGTGCGCAGCAGGGCGACCTCGTCGTTGACGAACCGCACGTCGACGGGGTTGCCGGTGACGCCGGTGCCCTTGAACGGGCCGGCGTACGCGGCGGCCATGAACGAGTAGATCTCGTCGCGGCCCTTCTTGTAGACGTCGCCGGGGAGGATGAGGATGCCGTCCTCGGTGAAGCTGTCGGCGACGCCGGCGGCGTCGTTGCGGCTCCAGGCGGCGACCAGCCGCAGCGGAACGCCGAGGGCCTCCTTCTCCTTCTCACTGGTGAAGGGGCCGTAGTAGGCGTCGAGGTCGGGTCGGTTGGCCTGGGTGGTCGTGGTCATGGGGGTGCTCCTTCGTCGGTTCGGGCGGCGGGATGCGCCGACGCCGGGTACCGGTCGTGATCGCTACCCCGAATCGTTGCCGGGGCCCGTCACCGACTGCATCTCTCTGATTGCGCTGCCGGGCAGGCCGGGGCAGGCCGTCGCGCCGGGCGGTCGGGGCGGGGTGGGAGCGGGGGTGGCCGGCGGCGAATCCCGCGACACCGCACTTGCGGAGATGCGTCGACCTCCGGCGGGAGCAGACGATGCCAGGGCCACCCCAGGCGGGGCGCGCCCCGAGCGACCGCGCCGCCCGCCGCCGGTGACGGCTGGCCGGACCGGACGCGACCGGGGCGGATGCCCCCGCTGGCCCGGTCCCGTGCCGTGCGCCCGGCGGTCACGCGGCGGTGGTGTAACCGCCGAACCGACGATTATCGAGGAGGTCAGGGTGGACGTCACCCAGACGGTGCCCGGCACGGAACTGGTGCGTCGCGCGACGGAGCTGGTGCCCCTGTTGCAGAAGCACGCGAGCTGGTCCGAGGAGAACCGCCGCATGCACGACGAGGTGGTCGAGGCGATGGCCGACGCCGGCCTGTTCCGGATGCGGATCCCGAAGCGGTACGGGGGGTACGAGTCGGACACCCGGACGCTGACCGACGTGACGGCCCAGCTGGCCCGGGGTGACGGCTCCGTCGCCTGGACCGCCTCGGTGTGGTGCATCCCGGGCTGGATGGTCGGGATGTTCCCCGACGAGGTGCAGGACGAGGTCTTCGGCACGCCCGACGTGCGGGTCTGCGGCACGCTGAGCCCGACCGGCAACGCGCAGCCCCGGCCGGGGGGTGTGCTGCTCAACGGCCAGTGGGGCTTCATCAGCGGAGCCCTGCACAGCCAGTGGCAGGAGATCATCGCGATGGGGGCGGCGCCGGACGGCACCCCGATGCCCCTCATGATGCTGGTGCCCATGTCGGACCTGGAGGTCGTCGACGACTGGCACACCGCGGGGATGCGGGGCTCGGGCAGCGTCACCACCGTCGCCCGGGACGTCTTCGTGCCGCAGGAGCGGGTGCTGCCGCTGCCGGCCGTGCTCCAGGGCCAGTACGCCTCGAAGCTCAACGCCGAGTCGCCGATGTACCGGGCGCCCCTGCTCGGCGTCGCCGCCGCGTCCTCGGTCGGCACCGTGATCGGGCTGGCCCGGGCCGCCCGGGAGGTGTTCTTCGAGCGGCTGCCCGGCCGGAAGATCACCTACACCGACTACGGCAGCCAGGCCGAGGCGCCGGTGACCCACCTCCAGGTGGCCGAGGCGACGCTCAAGGCCGACCAGGCCGAGTTCCACGGGTACCGGGTCGCGGACCTGACCGACAGCAAGGGCCGCTCGGGCGAGCCGTGGACGCTCGAGGAGCGGGTCCGCTCCCGCGCCGACGTGGGCGCGGTCTGCCAGCTGGGCCGCGAGGCGGTGGAGGTGCTGGCCCTGGCCAGCGGCGGTTCCTCGGTCTACAGCTCGGTGCCGATCCAGCGGATCGCCCGGGACGTGCACACGGTCAACCTGCACGCCCTGATGACCCCGCAGACCAACTTCGAGCTCTACGGCCGGGTGCTCTGCGGCCAGGAGCCGAACAGCTTCTACATCTGACACCGGGCCCGGGCGGCGGCACCCGGCGACGCCGGGTGCCGCCCCGGATCCGTACCAGCTGCGCTGATGTCACGCCTGCGGGCGGGCACGCGACGAGGAGGGGTGGATGTACGACTATGTAATCGTCGGGGCGGGATCGGCGGGCTGCGTGCTGGCCGCGCGACTGAGCGAGGATCCCGACGTCCGGGTCTGCCTCGTCGAGGCCGGCCCGGCGGACACGGCGCAGAACGTGCACGTTCCGGTGGCGTTCGGCCAGCTGTTCCGCACCCAGCTCGACTGGGACTACGACACGCACGACGAGCCGCAGCTGGACCGCCGCCGGATCTACCTGCCCCGCGGCCGGGTGCTGGGCGGCACCAGCTCGATCAACACGATGATCTACGTCCGGGGCCACCGGTCGGACTTCGACGGGTGGAACCAGCCCGGGTGGAGCTTCGACGAGCTGCTGCCGTACTTCAAGCGGTCGGAGGACAACGAGCGGGGCGAGTCGGCCTACCACGGGGCCGGCGGTCCGCTGCGGGTCTCCGACGGCCGGTCCCGCAACCCGATGTCCGCCGCCTTCGTCGCCGCTGCCCAGGAGGCGGGCTTCGGCGCCAACGACGACTTCAACGGCGCCCAGCAGGACGGCTTCGGGCTGTTCCAGCTGACCCAGCGCGACGGCCGGCGGGCCAGCACCGCCACCGCCTTCCTGCACCCCGTGGCCGACCGGCCCAACCTGACCGTCGAGGTCAACCTCCAGGTGCACCGGGTGCTCATCGAGAACGGCCGGGCGGTGGGCGTGGTGGGCCAGCGGCTCGGCGAGGACGTCGAGATCCGGGCCGAGCGGGAGGTGGTGCTGTCCGGCGGGGCGTACAACTCGCCGCAGCTGCTCATGCTCTCCGGCATCGGGCCGGCGGCGCTGCTCACGGCGCTCGGCGTGCCGGTCGCGCTGGACCAGCCGCAGGTCGGGCAGAACCTCCAGGACCACGTCCTGGTGCCGTTGATCTACGCCCACTCGCACCCGGTCAGCCTGATCGCCGCCGGCACCCCGGACGACCTCGAGCAGTTCATGTCCGAGGGGCGGGGGCCGATGACCTCCAACGGCCCGGAGGCCGGCGGGTTCGTCCGGACCTCCGACGGCCTGGCCGCGCCGGACGTGGAGTTCCTCTCCGCGCCGGTGATGTTCGCCGACAACGGCCTGGGCACGCCCACGGACCACGCCCTGTCCTACGGTCCGTCGATGCTGGCGCCGCGCAGCCGGGGCAGCGTGCTGCTCGCCCTGGCCGACCCCACCGCGAAGCCGAAGATCGTGCACAACTACTTCGCCGAGGAGTCCGACCTGGACGACGCGGTGGCGGCCCTGCGGATCGGGCTGGACATCGCCCGGCAGCCGGCCCTGGCGCCGTACACGGAGCGTCCGTTCCGGCCGCCGGCGTCGGAGTCCGACGCCGACCTGCGGGACTACGTCCGCCAGTACGCGCACTCCATCTACCACCCGGCCGGCACCTGCGCGATGGGCGCCGTGGTCGACGCGGAGCTGCGCGTCCTCGGGGTCGACGGGCTGCGGGTCGCGGACGCGTCCGTGATGCCCCGCCTGGTCAGCGGCAACCCGAACGCCGCGACCATCGCCATCGGCGAGAAGGCCGCGGACCTGATCAAGGGGGTGGCCGCGGCCACCGAGCCCGCGCTGGCCGCCGGTGCGGCGGGCCCGGCGCGGTAGCGCGTCGGGCGGGGCCGCGGCCGGCGACGCGACCGGCCGTGGCCCGAGGCGGCGACCACCAGCGGTACCCGCGCCGACGCGACCGGAGCGCCGGCGACCACTCACATCCGACACCCGGCAGAGGAGCACACCATGACCAACAAGGCAGCGTCGCTCGTCGAGCAGTCCAAGCAGTGGGCGAAGCACTACGGGGCGTACAGCAACGGGGAGGAGGGCCACGCCTTCACCGCGCCGCTGCGCGTGCGGGCCAACTGGGACGCCAACGACGCCGACGCCATCGCCGAGATGTTCACCGACAACGGCAGCATGCTGATGGGCGACGAACAGCTGAAGAGCCGGGATGAGATCCGCGCCTGGCTGACCGACACGTTCGCCGGCCCGTACAAGGGGGCCCGGATGACCTTCGAGCCCGTCGAGATCAGCATGCTGCACCGGGACTCCGCCCTGATCGTCGCCGAGGGCGGCATCCTGCTGGCCGGCGAGACCGAGGTCGCCCCGGAGCGGAGCAGCCGCATC
The DNA here is from genome assembly GCF_049841735.1 of Micromonospora sp. DT46. Lineage (NCBI taxonomy): Bacteria > Bacillati > Actinomycetota > Actinomycetes > Micromonosporales > Micromonosporaceae > Micromonospora > Micromonospora sp. DT46. The sequence continues at coordinate 129,728 of NZ_JBNCKW010000012.1, forward strand.
GTCTTCGTCACCGTCCGCGTCGACGACGACTGGCGGGTCCTGTCCTACCAGTCGAGCCCGGTCAAGGGCTGACCCGGCCCACCCCGTCGACCCGGGCCCGGGCGCGGGAGGCGACGACCGGCTCCGGCCGGCCGCGTCCCGCTCCCGGGCCCGGGTCGCGTCGTACCCCGCGACCGGCTCCTCCGGCACCCGCCCCGGAACCTCACCGTCCGGACCCACCGCGTCCGCCGCCGGCCCGCCGGCGGCGGTTCGTCGTTCGTCCGGCGGCCCGGCCGCTCTTCGTCGGCTCCCCGGACGAGGTCCGCCGTTGGCGTGCTCGCGGCGCCGTGGCCGGGGCCCTGGTCCTGGTCCGCCGTCGCGCCGCGCCGGGCCCTGGTGCCGACCCCGGTCGGCCGCAGGCGGTACGCGATGGCGGGGCCGCGCACACGGAAGCGACCACGGCGCTCGGCCGTGGTCGCGGGGTGGCCCGTGCGCCCCGGCGGTCCGGCCGGGGCGCACGGGACGTCAGGTGGTGGCGAACTGTCCCGGCCGCCGCCCCGGGCCGGCCGGGCCCCGGTACGCCTGGGCGATGTCCAGCCAGTGGTGGGCCTCGGCGCCGATGGCTTTCAGCGACAGGTCGTCGCGGTGCCGACGCCGGGTCACCAGCAGGCAGAAGTCCTCGGCGGTGCCGTTGACGATCTGCTCGGCGTCCGGCGGCCCGAAGTACCAGATTGCGCCCGACGGGGCGGTGATGACGAAGCGGAACGTGCTGCTCGGCACCTCCAGCCCCCGTGCCAGGTAGCCGAAGTCCCAGGTGCGGACCGCGAACTCGACGAGCGGCCGGAGCCGGTCGGTGCGGCGGCGGCGTACGCCGAGGGCGTCGGCGATGTCCTGGCCGTGCCCGAACAGCTCCATCATGCCCGCCGCGGCGAGCACCGGCGCCGGCAGCGGCCGGACGAGCCAGGGCACCGGCTGTCCCGCCGGGACGGCGGCGAGGGCCTTCTCGGCGAGGGTCCGCTCCTCGCGCCACCGCGCCAGCAGCGCCGCGGGCGCCTCGGCCAGGTACGGAGCCATCGCCGCGTTCACGTTCGCGTCGAAGTCGCCGCTCATGCGCGACATGAGGGCCTTGAAGCCGTCCGGGTCGGCGGCGGCCAGGCCGGCCATCCGGAAGGTGGCGGTCAGGTGGGCGATCTGGTGCGCGACCGTCCAGCCCTCGGCGGGGGTGGGGGTCCGCCACCCGGCGTCGTCCAGCTCGGCGACCATGCGGTCGACGTCGTCGCCCTCGGCCTCCAGGGCGGCGAACACGTCCTGTTCTGCCACGCGCTCATCCTCTCGATGCGGTGCCGCCCCGACCCGGACGGACGATGCGGGCCCCGGGCTTCGTCGCGGGGGGTGACCTCGACCGGTGCGGTGGCGCACGTCGCCGGCGCCGTACGGCCGGCGGTTGACGGGGGAGCCGGCCGATCGGGTCGGTGCCGGCGCATCAATCATCGGCGGGTGGCGTGGTGGGTGTCTTCTCCCACTGTGCGGAGCGCGACGGGCGGCCACGTCCCGGTCCGACCGTCTCCGGGGCCTCGCGGCCCGGGCCGCCGTCGGGCGGCGGCGTGCCGTCGACCGGCGGCTCCGCCTCGTGGCCGGCCGGGCGCCCGCGTAGCCGGAGCGCGAACAGCCCGCCGAGCAGCAGGACGCCCACCACCACCCCCAGGGCCGGCCGGACGGCGGGCAGGAACGCGTCGGCGAACGCGCCGGCGGCCACGTCGCGGTACCGGTCGGCGAGCTCCGGCGGGGTTCCGGGCGGCATGACGAACCCGCCGGCCTGGCCGGCACCCAGCTTGACGCCTTCCCCGGCGGCCCCGCCGAAGCCGTGCAGGAAGTCCGCCCGGGCCTCGGGAGGCAGCTGCGCCGCCCCCGCGCGGGCGGCCTCGGGCAGGGTGTCGGCGAGCCGGTGTTGCAGGACGGCGCCGACGACGGCCGCGCCGAGCGCGCCGCCGACCTGCCGTGCGGTGTTGAGCACGCCCGCGGCGGCGCCGGCCAGTTGGGCGGGGACGTGGCGCATCGCCTCGGTGGTGGTCGGCGCGATGGACGCCCCCATGCCGATGCCGACGGCGACCAGCGGCAGGACGAAGGTGCCGGCCGTGGAGTGCGGCGTGACCAGCAGCGCCATGCCCAGCACGCCGAGCGCGTACACGGTGAGCCCGCCCGCGAGCAGACGCCGGCCGCCGAGCCGGTCGGTGAGCCGCCCGGCGACCGGCGCGACGGCGCTGAGCACCACCGTCCAGGGCAGCGCGGCGAGGCCCGACTCCAGCGGGCTCATGCCGAGCAGCGCCTGCGTCTCGATCACGAAGACCAGCAGGAAGCCGTACAGCCCGAAGGAGCTGACGAGCGTGATCAGGGTCGCCGGGCCGAAGTTGCCGAGGCGGAACAGCCCGGGCGGGACGAGCGGCTCCCGCTGCTGGCGCTGGCGCAGCGCGAAGACCACTCCGCACAGCGCCGCGACGGCCAGGATCGCCGGGATGCTCACGGGCCCGCGTACCGTGCCCCAGTCGTGCCGTTCGCCCTCGATGAGGGCGTACATGAGGCCCACCAGCGCGGCGGTGGCCAGGAGCACGCCGACCACGTCGAGGTGGCGCGGCCGGCGGGTGCGCAGGTCGGGGACGAGCCACCAGGCGAGGGCGACGCCCGCCACGCTGAGCGGCACGTTCAGGTAGAAGATCCACTCCCAGCCGAGCCGGGTGATCACGAGACCGCCGAGGGTGGGGCCGCTGACGGCGGCCACGCCCGCGACGGCGGTGAAGATCCCGAAGGCGGCGCCCCGCCGCGCGGCCGGGAAGATGCCGGAGATGAGGACCAGCGCCTGCGGCAGCAGCGCCGCGGCGCCCACGCCCTGCACCACCCGCGCGGCGATGAGCTGCCCCGGGGACTGGGCCGCCCCGCAGAGCACGGAGGCCACCGCGAACACCGCCATGCCGGCCATGAAGACGGTACGCGGGCCGAACAGGTCGCCGAGGCGCCCGGCGACGATCAGCAGCGACGCCAGCGCCAGCAGGTAACCGTTCAGCACCCAGAGCATGCTGTCGATCCCGGTGTCCAGGGACCGCATCATGTCCGGCACGGCGGTGTTGACGATGCTCGTGTCGAGCAGGATGAGGAAGTTGCCGAGGCACAGCACCAGCAGGGCCGCCCACGGGTTGACCGGTCGCGGCGTCGTCACCGCCTCGGCGCCCCGCTCCGGGTCACGGTTGCTCCGCACGCGACGCCTCCTGCTCGTCGTCGGCGTCGGGCACGCCGAGCGGGGCGGGCCGCAGGCCGTCCTCGTACAGGGTCGCGCCGATCCGGCGGGCCGTGGCGAGGCTCGCCCAGGCCGTGACCGTGACCAGCGCGGCGTCGTCGGCGCCGCCGTCGCGGCAGGCGGCGACGTCGGCGTCGGTCACCCGGTACGGCGCGAGCGCGGTCAGCAGCGCCAGCCGGGCGACGGGTCGCTCGGCCGGCGCGAGTTCGGCGACGGCGGCGTCGAACCACCGGCCGCCGCCCGGCTCCGGGGGCGGCGGGCCGGCCAGGCAGGCCAGGATCCGCCGCCGGACGTGCTCCGGCAGGGCGGCCTGACCGGCGTGGTGGACCGCCTGGCCGGCCCGGGCGAAGGCGGCGGCCACGTGCGGCTGGCCGACGGCCCAGGCCAGGTCGGCCTCCGGCGGCGCGGGCGGCAGCAGCTCCAGGGACCGGCCGGGTGGCCGTCCGGCGCGCGCCAGCGCCCCCATGATGCGGGCGGCGGTCCGCCGGACCCCGGCGCGGATCCCGGCCGGCGCCGGCGGCAACGGGGAGTCCTGGAGGAAGACGCTCACCATCCGGTTCAGGTAGTGGAAGGCCACCGCCACGCCGATCAGTTCCGGCCCGTGCGCGGCGGGGAACGGTGGGGGACGGCGGCGCGCCGCGCTGGCGTCCCCGCTGTGCCGGGCCCACTCGGCCAGGGCCCGCAGCCGGGGGTCGCCGATCCCGCCGACCCCGGCGCCCAGCCACCCGCCCGGGTCGCCCAGCAGTCCGGCCGCCGTGGCGCCGTGCACCTCCACGCAGTACGGGCACCGGTTGCTCTCGGAGACGGCGGCGGCGACCACCTCCTTGGCCTCGCGGCCCACCAGCCCTTCGGCGAGCAGCGTCTCGCGCAGCATCAGCCAGCAGGCCCGCAGCACGTCGGGGGCGGGGGAGTGCAGCAGCACCGGGGGCGCGAGGACGCCGAAGTCGTCGGCCATCTGCCGGTAGACCCGCGCGACGGGCCCGTCGGCGGCCTCCGGGGCGACCGGCGTCACGTGCCGGACGTGGGTCAGCATGGTGCGGCTCGTCACCCGAGCCAGTCGCCTGCCCATCGGTTTCCTTCCTGGTCGGGCGGGCCGGGGCCGGGGGCGGGGCGCGCCCCCGGCCCGTCGTGGTCCTAGCTGGGCACGACCTGGGGCACCGCGGTGACCGTGCCGTCGGGCAGCGAGCCGTGGTAGGTGACGTCGATGCCCCGCTGCTGCGCCGCGCGGACGATGCCGGGCACGGCGCGTTCGGCCAGCGCGGCGATGGTGAGGGCCGGGTTGACGGTGAGCGCGCCCGGCACCGCCGAGCCGTCGGTGACGAAGATGCCGGGGTGCTGCCGCAGCTCGTGCCGGTCGTCGAGGGCCGACGTCGCCGGGTCGTCGCCGATCCGGCAGGACGACAGCGGGTGCACCGTGTACGCGCCGACCACGTCGTTGGTCCACGGCATCACCCGGGCCAGCCCGTCGCGCTCCAGGATGTCCCGGGCGTCCGCGTCGGCGGCGGCCCAGCCCCGCAGCGTGTTGGCGGTGGGCCGGTAACGCAACGGGCCCCGGCCGAGCATCTGCTGGGAGATGCGGTCGGCGTTGCCGGTCGCCGGCGGCGGCCCGAAGACGCCCTCGTTGTCGTCCTCCGACATCGTGAACAGCGTCAGCCACGACTGCCAGCGGCGCAGCATCTCCTTCTTCTCCAGGCCGAACCAGCTCGGGCCCTGCGCGTCGGGCACCTGGGCGAGGATCGTGCCCAGCCCCAACGGGAAGAAGAGCTGCTCCAGCGAGTACCGCTCGTACTCGGGCAGGTCGGGGTCGAGCCGGTCCCAGGTCGCCACCGTCGGCCCGCGGCCGATCTGGTTGGCGTCGTAGCCCTTTCCGTTGGGGCGGCTGAGCCCGAGCACCTCCCGGACCCGGTCGTCGTCGAAGACGGCCGTGTTGAGCCGCTCGCCGTTGCCGGAGAAGTACCGGCCGACGGCGGGGGGCATCGTGCCCAGCGTGGGCTCCGAGCGTTGCAGGATCACCGGGGTGGCCCCGGCCCCGGCCGCCACGATGACGATCTTGGCGTCGATCGTCCCGCTGTCGTGCAGGATCCGGTAGTCCTCCGCGTCGACGATGCGGTAGTGCACCCGGTACCCGCCGTCCTCGGTGCGGGAGAGGTGCTGCACCTCGTGCAACGGCCGGATCTCGGCGCCGTGCGCCAGGGCGGCCGGCAGGTAGTTGAGCAGCAGGGAGCGCTTCGCGTCGAAGCGGCACCCGGCCATCATCCAGTTGCAGTTGGTGCACTTGTCGACGTCCACGGCCGACGGCACCGGGTTGGCCGTGCGCCCGGCGTGCGCGCAGGCCGCCGCGAAGAGGCCGCCGGCGTACGGCACCTTGTCCCAGCTCTGCATCGTCACCGGCAGCGACTCGCAGACCCGGTCGTACCACGGGTCGAGCGTGGCGCGGGTGATGGCCGCCGGCCACATCCGGCGGCCGATGCTGCCCTGCCGCTCGAAGACGAACTGCGGCGCGCGCGGCATGGTGGCGAAGTAGACGACGCTGCCGCCGCCGACGCAGTTGCCGCCGAGCACGCTCATCCCGTCGCCGACGGTGAAGTCGAAGATCCGGGTGTACGACGAGCCGAGCTTGAAGTCGTGGTCGAACTCCTCGCTGGACAGCCACGGTCCGCGCTCCAGGACCACCACCCGCGCCCCGCCCGCGGCCAGGTGGTAGGCCGGGATCGCGCCGCCGAAGCCGCTGCCGATCACCACGACGTCGGTGCTTGCGCTACTGGTCATGCCGGGCTCCCTGTGGGGGTGGTGTGTGGGTGCAGTCGCGACAGCGGGCGTCCGTACGAGTACTCGGGGAACCGCCACAGCCCGTCGTCGTCGGGCTGGGTGATGCGAATCGCCAGCAGCCCCGGATGCCCGGCGGCGAGCGCGTCGAGCGTGTTCATGTGGGCGGCGCTGTCGTAGGCCATGTTGCTGAACAGGGCGAGCCCCACCCACATCTCCTTCTCCGGGTTGTCCGGGGCGAGCAGGTGGCTCAGCAGCGCGGTGCGGTGGTCGAACGCGAGCGCGACGAAGGGCGGCACCGCCGGGTCGAGGGTCAGGCCGTTCGCCTCGGCGTACCCGGTCGCGTGCGCGTTGAGGGCCTCACTGAGCGTCCCCAGCATCAGCGACAACCCGCCGGCCGGGTCCTCCATCAGGGCCAGCGCCCCGCACTCGACGGCGCCGCCGTCGGTCGAGACGCCGGCGATCGCCCGGTCGTCGGCGGACCGCTTCGCCCCGGGGATGATGGTGTCGGCGAACGCTTCCAGCGTCAGCACGCGTGCCTGCTGCTCCTCGGGTGTTTCCGGTTGCACGGCGGCTACCTCCTTCTGGGGCGGGCGCGTCGGTTACCGGTCCCGCCAGGGCGTTTTCGGGCAGCCTTGACCACCGCCCGCTAGGGCGACGGATGCAAGGGATGAATTGGTGGTCGCCCGGAAATGCTTTCCGTGCGGCGTGGACGGTGCGCGAAGTTCTGCATCATCGTGGCTACCGACGCAGGTGGGACGCATCTTCTGTTTTGCTGAGGCCGCTGTCCCGACGGTCGGGAGGATTGGCGTGGAATCTGCGTACGGCGGCGGGAGCGCAATTTCCGCGCCCCGATCCACGCGGACGGAAGGTGCCGCTCCGCGCGGCGGACACGGCGGGCCGTCCCGGGCGGCGGACACCGCGGCCCGGCCGCGGCGAACGGTGGGGCCGGGCCCGGTGCCCGGCCACGTGCCCTGTCCTCGCAGCGCGCCCTGTCCTCGCAGCGCGTCCCGTTCTCGCGAGCGGCACGATCTGGGAGCCGGTGCGGTGTGCCCAGGCCGGCGCGTTGCGGCGGCGTGGTCCGCGCGGGCGGGCGGCGCGCGCGGAGCGCAGTCCGGCCGGGTCGGGGCGGGGGTCAGGCCGGTTCGGTGGCGCGGCGCGGCGGGGCGGTCGCCGGGAGCGCGGCGCGCCCGGCCTGCCGGCGGCTCAGCCGCCCGGTCCGGTGCAGCCAGCGCACGGTGTCGGTCAGGGTCTCGTCCAGCGACCGGCTCGCCGACCCGAGCAGCTCCTCGGTGGGCGTGCCGTCCATCGGGCGGGCCGTGGCGCACAGGTAGATGGCGCCGTGCTCGGCGGGCAGGTGCACGGGCGAGAGCCGCTGCGCCGCGCTGACCAGGTGGCCCATCGGCAGCAGGGCCGGGGCCGGCAGCCGGAGGGTGGGCAGGGCCCGCCCGGTGACCCGGCGCAGCGCGTCGACGAACTCCCGCGTCGTGACGTACCGGCCGGGGGCCGGGAAGCGGCGGGGGCCGCGCCCCGGTTCGAGCACCGCCGCGTGCAGCCGGGCCACGTCCCGCACGTCCCCGACGGGGAAGCCGCCAGTCGGCCACAGCGGCATCAACCCGCGCAGCACGTTGCGTACCCGGGTGGTCTGGTCGCCCAGGTGCGGGTCGTCGGGCCCGAGCGAGGCCAGCGGATAGGTGATGACCACCGGTGCCCCGTCGTCCTGGTGCCGGCGCGCCACGTGCTCGGCGGCGGCCTTGCTGCTCAGGTACGCCTCCCGGGGCGCGCCCACCGGGGAGTCGACGGTCAGCGGCGACCCCGTGGCCGGCAGCAGCGCGCCGAAGGTGGAGACGTGCACGATCGGGTCGAGGCCCGCCGCCCGCGCCGCCCCGAGCACCACCTCGGTGCCGCGGAGGTTGACCGCCCGCATCCGCGCCCGGTCCCGCGAGTCGAAGCTGTACACGCCGGCGGCGTGCAGCGCGGCGGCACAGCCGTCGGCGGCCCGGGCCACGTCGGCGGGGTCGGTGACGTCGCCGGTGACCAGCTCCACGCGCCCGGCGTCGGCGCCCAGCGCCGCCAGCACCCGCCGGGCGCGGGCCGGGTCGCGCACGAGCAGCCGGACCCGGTGCCCGGCGTCGAGGAGGGCCGCCGTCGAGTGGGAGCCGATGAATCCGGTGCCACCGGTTACCAGGACCAGCATCGCGACTCCCGCGGGTGGGGGACTGGGTCGTCGCCCATCATGGGCGGGCGCCGCCGGGCCCTCCTTCTCCCAGGGTGCTCAACCGGCGTCGATGGCGTTGCCCGCGCCCCCGGACTCCCAATACTGGCATTGCCGCAGTCGTGGGAGCCGTCGTCGTGACCGTCCGGCGGGGCGGCGCAGAACAGGAGGCAGATCATGATCGCTCGTCGGGTGGCCTCGTCGGTGGTCCAGCGCCAGGTCAACTACGTCACGCCGGTGCCGCAGGGGTCCGCGCGGGGCCTGGTGGACGCCGTCTACCGGCAGGTCGCGCAGGAGATGCAGCTGGTGGTGCCGCCGGCGCAGCTGCACTCCCCGTCGCCGGAGGTGCTGGCGGCGTACTGGATGGTGATGCGGGAGCCGCTGCTGCCGACGGAGAACGTGGACCGGGCGACCAAGGAGGCGGTGGCCGCCGCGGTGTCCGTGGCGAACATCTGCCCGTACTGCGTGGACATGCACAGCGTCGGGCTCTACGAACTCTCCACGGAGCACGACGCGGAGGCGATCGTGGCCGACCGGCTCACCGAGATCGCCGACCGGCGCATCCGCGTGGCGGCGGAGTGGGGCCGTACGGCACACCAGCCGCAGACCTCGCGGCCGGTCCTGCCGTTTCCGGAGCGGGACCGCCCGGAGCTGGTCGGCGTGGTGGTGGGCTTCCACTACATCGCCCGCGTGGTCAACGTGTTCCTCTCCAACTTCCTGCTCCCGCCGGGGCTGACGCCGCGGGCGCGCCGGCGCCTGAAGCGGGGCATCGGCTGGGTGTTGCAGGGAACGCTGCGCGACGCCCGCGAGCCGGGCCGCTCGGTGGAGCTGCTGCCGCCGGCGCCGCTGCCGGCGGAGGCCGCCTGGGCGGCGGGCAGCCCGCACGTGGCCGGGGCGATGGCCCGTGCCTACGCCGCGTTCGAGGCGGCCGGCGAGCGGGCCGTCCCGCCGGCGGTCCGGGAGCTGGTCGCGGAACGCCTCGACGCCTGGCGGGGGGAGGAGACCGGCCTGAGTCGACAGTGGTGCGAGCGGCTGATCGCGCCGCTGCCCGAGGCGGAGCGGGCCGCCGGCCGCCTGGCCCTGCTGACCGTGTTCGCCTCCTACCAGGTCGACGAGGAGGTGGTCACGGAGTTCCGCCGCCACCAGCCGGGTGACGCGGCCCTGGTCGACGCGGTGGCCTGGGCCAGCTTCGCGGCGGCCCGCCGGGTGGGCACCTGGTACGCCCCCGCCGGCTCGCCCGAGCCGGTCTGACGGATTCCCGACTTCAACTGGGCAACATTGGAGACGTGACGGCGTGTCGGAGCCGACACGCTGGGTGAGGGGCGTGGTGTCTCTCGCGCCCGTGACCCTTCCAAGGAGGAAACGTGACCAGCTACCAGGCGACCCTGCCCGGAGCTTCCGGGCGTTGGGCGACACTCAACGGCGCGCACCACCGGGCGGCCCTGAACGCCTTTCTCGTCATCGTGCTGGCGCACTGGGCCGAGCACCTGGTGCAGGCGTACCAGATCTGGGGCCTGGGCTGGTCGCGGCCCGAGGCCCGCGGGGTGCTCGGCATGCCGTTCCCGTGGCTGGTCAGCTCGGAGTGGCTGCACTACGGCTACGCCATCGTGATGCTCGTCGGGCTGTGGATGCTGCGCCCCGGCTTCGTCGGGCGCAGCCGGAGCTGGTGGACCGCCGCCCTGGCGATCCAGTTCTGGCACCACATCGAGCACCTGCTGCTGCTGTTGCAGGCGCAGACCGGCCGGCACCTGTTCGACAGCCCCGTGCCCACCAGCCTGCTCCAGGTCGTGATCCCCCGGGTCGAGCTGCACCTGTTCTACAACACGGTCGTCTTCGTGCCGATGGTGATCGCGATGTACCTGCACCTGCGGCCCTCCCCGGCGGAGGCGGAGCTGATGTCGTGCAGCTGCCGGCAGCCCGAGGTCGCGGCCCAGCCGTCATGACCACCGTGGACGGCGCCCGTCCGCCGGCACCGCCCACGTCCGTCGGGGCGGTGCAGCGGGCGGCCATCGCCGTCGCGGTCGGCATCGTGCTGTCGATCGTGGCGCTGCTGGCCTTCGGCACTCCGGCCGAGAGCCGGAGGTTCATGCTGAACCCGGGCGACGGGTCGGTCGTCGGGGTCGCGCCCGCCGAGGTGACGCTCACGCTCGGCGGCGCCGAGTCGGCCGAGAACGTGCACCTGGCCGTCACCGGACCGACCGGGGCGGTCGTCTCGATCGGGAAGGCGGCCGTCCGCGACGGCCGCCTGGCCGTGCGGGTACGCGACGCCGGGCCGGGCGCGTACCGCGTGGCCTACCGGGCCCTGTTGCCCGACGGCCGACAGGTCGCCGGCCTGGCCGGCTTCACGGTGACCCCCGGCGCCGTTCCGGCCGGGCCCGTCGCCGCGCCGATCGGGGACGAGGCCGCGAACGCCAGCCACGACCACGCCCGGATCGACGGCATCAACGGCGTGCTCCTCCTGCTCGACCTGGGCCTCGTCGCGGTGGCCCTGCTGCTGATGTTCCTCCGTCCGCAGCGGGGAAGGGGGCCCGTCACCGGCCCGTGACCCGCCCACCGCGCGGCCCCGCCCGTCGCGGCGGATGAGCGCACAGCAGAAGACGCGGCCCCGGCCGGCGCGGCGTGACGATGAAGTCACCCGCCGGCCGGGGCCGGCGTCGTCGTAACGACAGGGGGATCTGCCATGCCGACGGTACTGGGCTCCATGCGTCGACTGCTGATGGCACCGACGCTCGCGGAGGTGACCTTCGCGCGTCGGGGCTTCCCCGGCCCCGCCACGGAGGTCACCCGCCGGCTGGAGGCGGTTCCGCAGTCGGTCGTCTGCGGATTCGAGTGGGGCATCGACACCCGCGACCCGTGGGAGCTGGAACGCCGGCTCGCGCTCGTCGACCGGGAACTGCTCGGCTTCGCCTACGAGGGCGCCACGATGGCCTGCACCATCCTCGACGTGATGGGGCCAAGGCGCGGCACCCGCACCCGGGACCTGCTGCGGGGCCCCGGCGCGCCGCACCTCTTCCTCGCCTACATCGGCATCGGCTTCGCGATGGCACGCCTGCCGCGGCCCCTCTGGCGGCACGTCGTGCCGGACCTCACCGGCTCCCCGTACCACCCGACGATGACCTGGCTGGCCGTGGACGGCTACGGGTTCGACCGCGCCTACTTCCACCTCGACCGCTGGGTGACCCGGCAGGAGCGGCTGGCGGCGTACCCGTGGCAGGGCCACGGGGACTACTTCCTCCGGGCCACGGACCAGGGCCTCGGCCGGGCGCTGTGGTTCATCCACGGCGCCCGCACCGCCGACGTGGCCGGGGCCGTGCGGGCCTTCGCCGCCGACCGGCACGGCGACCTGTGGAGCGGGGTGGGGCTCGCCGCCACCTTCGCCGGCGGCGCCGACGCCGAGGCGCTCGCCGCGCTGCGCGCCGACGCCGGCCCGTGCGCGCCGGACCTGGCCCAGGGCGCGGTCTTCGCCGCCAAGGCCCGCAGCCACGCCGGGCACGTGCCGGCGCACAGCGAGGCGGCGATGCACGCGCTCGGCGGCCGGTCCGTGGCCGCCGCCGCGGCGCTCGCCGACGACGTGGCGGTCCGCGCGGAGCCGGCCGGGCCGGTGCCCGCGTACGAGGTGTGGCGGCGCAACGTCCGCGCGCACTTCGAGCCGGCCGGCATCAACCACGGTCGCTGAGAACCGCCCGCGTCGTCCCCCGGACGGTCGCCGTGCCGCCGCGTGCCGACGGTGCACGTGAATGTTCCGCCTAGTTGCGACGAGTGCGCAAGGTTGAAGAAATCAATCCTTCCCGCGCTTGCCATCATCGAAATGGATGTCCATCCCCGGTAAACGGAAACACCGACCCTTTGGGGGAACGTGCCATGCAGAGCCTGCGTGATCTGCGGCGCAGAATCCTGACGCCAAATATCTCCGAGACGAAAATGGACGTGCGCGGATTCCACGTGAAGAACGAGGAATCGAAGGCGCTGCTCGAAACCGTCGGCGCCTCATTCCTCGCCGGTTACGGATACGCCGCCGAGGCGCCGACGACCGAGGCGGCCGAACGCCGCCTGGAAACGGTGCCGACGCGTTTTCGTGGTTTCGCGTACGAGGGCGCCGCGATGGGCTTCGCCGTCCGGGACGCGCTGCGGCCGGGCCGCCCCCGGCACGTGGCGGGTCTGCTCGCCGGCCGGGGCGACGCGCACGTCTACATGGCGTACGTCGGCGTGGGCTGGGCGATGGCCCGGTTGCCCCGGATCCGCTGGGGCCAGTTGTACGCCCCGGACCCGCTCCTGCGGTGGCTGGTGCTCGACGGCTACGGCTTCCACCAGGCGTACTTCCACACCGACCGGTACGTGTACGGGCAGTACCGCCACCCGCGGTTCCCGTGGCCGGCCGAGGGCCCGCGCGAGTACGCCGACCGGGTCATCGACCAGGGCATCGGGCGGGCCACCTGGTTCGTCGGCGGCACCGACGTGGACCGGGTGACGGAGATCTTCGCCGCGTTCCCCGCGCACCGGCGGGCCGACCTGTACGCCGGGGCGGGCCTCGCCGCCACCTACGCCGGGGGAGCCACCGAGGCGGACCTGCACCGGTTCCGCGACCGGGCCGGCGACTACCGGGTGGACCTCGCCCAGGGCAGCGCCTTCGCGGCCGGGGCCCGGGTACGCGCCGGTCTGGTCGTCCCGCACAACGAGGTCGCCACGCAGGTGTTCTGCGGCATGTCCACCGCCGAGGCGTCGAAGGTGACCGACGTGACCCTGCCCAGCGGGCAGGACGGCGGCACGCCCGCCTACGAGCGGTGGCGCCAGGCCATCGCCGCCGAGTTCGAGGGGCGGTGCTGACCGTGGCGCCCCACCCAGCGGCCCGTCCCGCGCCCAGGCGGTCCACCACCGCACGCAACGAAGGAGAGACCTCGTGACAAGGATCGCTGTCGTGGGGATGGCGTGCCGCTACCCGGACGCCACGTCGCCCCGTGAACTGTGGGAGAACGCCCTCGCCGGGCGGCGGGCCTTCCGCCGGCTGCCCGACGTGCGGATGAGTCTGGACGACTACTGGGATCCGGACCCGGCCACGCCCGACCGCTTCTACGCCCGCAACGCGGCGGTCATCGAGGGCTACGAGTTCGACCGCATCGCCTACAAGATCGCCGGCAGCACCTACCGCTCCACCGACCTCACCCACTGGCTCGCCCTCGACATGGCGGCCATGGCGCTGGCCGACGCCGGGTTCCCGATGGGGGAGGGACTGCCCCGCGAGCGCACCGGCGTGGTCGTCGGCAACACGCTGACCGGCGAGTTCTCCCGGGCCAACCAGCTGCGGCTGCGCTGGCCCTACGTGCGCCGCATGGTCGCCGCCGCGCTCAAGGAGCAGGACTGGGACGACGACCAGCTCACCACGTTCCTCGACGACTTCGAGGCGACCTTCAAGGGCCCGTTCCCGGAGGTCGACGAGGACACCCTCGCGGGCGGCCTGTCCAACACCATCGCCGGGCGCATCTGCAACCACTTCGACTTCAAGGGCGGCGGCTACACCGTCGACGGCGCCTGCTCCTCGTCGCTGCTCTCCGTCGCCACCGCGTGCAAGACCCTCTCCGACGGCGAGGTCGACGTGGCGGTCGCCGGCGGGGTCGACCTCTCCATCGACCCCTTCGAGATCATCGGCTTCGCCAAGACCGGCGCGCTGGCGCGCGGCGAGATGCGGGTCTACGACCGCGGCTCGAACGGCTTCTGGCCCGGCGAGGGCTGCGGCATGGTGGTCCTGATGCGCGAGGCCGAGGCCCGCCAGGCGGGGCACCGCATCTACGCCACCATCGCGGGCTGGGGCATCTCCTCCGACGGCAAGGGCGGCATCACCCGGCCCGAGGTCGCCGGCTACCAGCTCGCCCTGCGCCGGGCGTACGACCGGGCCGGGTTCGGCATCGAGACCGTCGGGCTCTTCGAGGGCCACGGCACCGGCACGCAGGTGGGCGACGCCACCGAACTCCAGGCCCTGTCCCTGGCCCGGCGCACCGCCGACGAGAACGCCGCCCAGGCCGCGATCAGCTCGATCAAGGGCATGATCGGGCACACCAAGGCGGCGGCCGGCGTCGCCGGCCTGATCAAGGCCGCGATGGCCGTCCACCACGAGGTCCTGCCGCCCACCATCGGCTGCGTCGACCCGCACGAGATCCTCACCGCCGAGCAGTCCGCGCTGCGGGCCCTGCGCAAGGCCGAGGCGTGGCCGCGCGGCCTGCCGGTGCGCGCCGGCATCACGGCGATGGGCTTCGGCGGCATCAACACCCACATCGTGCTGGAGAACGGGCAGCCGCGTCGCTCGTCCCGGCTGGACAGCCGCTTCCGCAACCTCGCCGCCTCGATGCAGGACGTGGAGCTGCTGCTCGTCGACGGGGGCAGCCCGCAGGAGCTGCGCGAGCGGTTGCAGCGTCTCGTCGAGTTCGTGCCCACGGTGTCGTACGCCCAGCTGGGCGACCTCGCCGCCACCCTGCACCGGGAACTGCGCGACCTGCCGTACCGGGCGGGCGTGGTGGTCTCCTCGCCGGAGGACGGCGAGCGGCAGCTGCGCCGGATCTGCGACGCCCTCGACGCCGGCGAGGTACGCCTGTTCTCCTCCGACGGCCGCTGCTTCCTGGGCCACGTGAGCGGCCCGGGCCGCATCGGCTTCCTCTTCCCCGGGCAGGGGTCCGGCAAGGGCACCTCGGGTGGCGCGCTGCGCCGCCGCTTCGCCGACGTGGAGGAGGTGTACCAGCGGGCGGCGCTGCCGAGCAGCGGCGACATGGTCGCCACCGCGGTGGCCCAGCCGCGGATCGTCACCGGTTCGCTCGCCGGCCTGCGGGCGCTGTCGCTGCTCAACCTCGACGCGACGGTCGCCGTCGGGCACAGCCTCGGCGAGATCGCCGCCCTGCACTGGGCCGGCGTGCTCGACGAGGAGGCCCTGCTCCGGGTCGCCGGCGTGCGCGGCCGGACGATGGGGGAGCACAGCGCCTCCGGCACGATGGCCAACATCGGCGCCCCGCCCGAGCGGGTGGCCGGGCTGATCGCCGGCCTGTCCGTGGTGATCGCCGCGTACAACGGGCCGGAGCAGACCGTGATCGCCGGCTCGGAGGCCGCGGTGGAGGACGCCTGCGAGCGGGCCCGCTCCGCCGGCCTGCGGACCACGCGGCTGTCGGTGTCCCACGCGTTCCACTCCCCGCTGGTCGAGCCGGCCGCGGACGCCTTCCTCGGCGCGCTGGCGGGGGAGCGGTTCGGATCCGTCACCCGGCGGGTCGTCTCCACCGTCACCGGCGAACCGCTCGCCCACGACACCGACGTCTCCGCCCTCCTGCACCGCCAGATCACCGACCCGGTGCTGTTCAGCCAGGCCGTGGCCCTCGCCGCCAAGGAGGTCGACCTCTTCGTCGAGGTCGGCCCGGGGCAGGTGCTCTCCGGCCTCGCGGCGGCCAGCACCGACCTGCCGGCGGTGGCGCTCAACACCGACGACGAGTCGCTGGCGGGCCTGCTGCGGGTCGCGGCGGCCGCGTACGTCGTCGGCGCCGGCGGCGTGGAGGGCACCCTCTTCCACGACCGGCTGGTCCGGCCGCTCGAGGTGGGCCAGAACTTCCGCTTCTTCGCCAGCCCCTGCGAGTCCGCCCCGGTGGTGAGCCTGCCCAAGGGCGCCGGCGTCCGGGCGGCGGTCCCGTCGACGGCGAACGGGCAGCGGCCGGAGTCGGAGCAGCCGGCCGGCGAGTCGAGCCTGCAACTGCTGCGCCGGCTGGCCGCCGAGCGGGCGGAGCTGCCGCTGGAGATGGTGCACGACGGCAGCCAGCTCCTCGACGACCTCCACCTCAGCTCGATCACCGTCGGCCAGCTGGTCAACCAGGCGGCGCAGCAGCTCGGCGTGCCGGCCGCGCAGACTCCCACCAACTTCGCGACGGCCACCGTCGGGCAGCTCGCCGAGGCACTGGAGCAGCTCGCCCGGACCGGTCGGGACACCGACGCGGCCGGCCCGGCCATCGTGCACGGCGTCGCAGACTGGTGCCGGGCCTGGTCGGTGGACCTCGACGAGGCGCCGGCCCCGGTCGCCGCCCGGGCCGGGGCCGACGGAGCCTGGCAGCTGTTCGCCCCCGCCGGTCACCCGCTCGCCGAGCCGCTGCGCGCGGCCCTGCAGACCGCCGGCCTCGGCGCGGGCGTGCTGGTGTGCCTGCCGGAGCGGTGCGCCGAGGCCGATCTCGAACTGGCCCTGCGCGGCGCGCAGGCGGCGACGGCCGCCGCCCCCGGCACCCGCTTCGTCCTCGTCCAGCAGGGACCGGGCGCGGCCGGGCTGGCCAAGACGCTACGGCTGGAGGCGCCGCAGCTGCGCACCACCATCGTGCACACCCCGCCGGTGCCGGAGGCCGTGGCCCGGGTGACGGCGGAGGTCGGCGCCACGGACGGGTTCGCCGAGGTCCGCTACGACGCCGCCGGGCGGCGCCGGGTGCCGACCCTGCGCGGGCTGCCGGTGCGGCCCGCCGAGACGCGGCAGCCGCTGGGCGCCGAGGACCTGCTGCTGGTCACCGGCGGCGGCAAGGGCATCACCGCGGAGTGCGCCCTGGCCATGGCCGTCGACAGCGGCGCCGGCCTGGCCGTGCTGGGCCGCTCCGATCCCGCCCAGGACGACGAGCTGGCCGCGAACCTCAAGCGGATGGCGGACGCCGGCGTACGGGTGCGCTACGCCCGGGCCGACGTCTCCGACCCGGAGCAGGTGCGGCAGGCCGTCGACGGGCTCGTCGCCGAGCTGGGACCGGTCACGGCGGTGCTGCACGGCGCGGGCCGCAACGAGCCGGCGGCGTTGACCGGCCTCACCATGGACGCGTTCCGCCGCACGTTCGCGCCGAAGGTCGACGGCCTGCGCGCCGTGCTCGACGCGGTCGACCCCGACCGGCTGCGCCTGCTGGTGACGTTCGGCAGCATCATCGGCCGGGCGGGCCTGCGCGGCGAGGCGCACTACGCCACGGCCAACGACTGGCTGGCCGAGCTGACCGTCGACTTCGGCCGGCGTCACCCGAACTGCCGCAGCCTCTGCCTGGAGTGGTCGGTCTGGTCCGGCGTCGGCATGGGTGAGCGGCTGTCCGTGGTCGAGGCGCTGACCCGCGACGGCATCACCCCGGTCACCCCCGACCAGGGCGTGCAGATGCTCCGGCGCCTGCTCGCCGACCCGCAGGCACCGTCGGTGGTGGTGGTCAGCGGGCGTACGGAGGGCATCGACACGGTCCGGATGGACCGTCCGGAGCTGCCGCTGCTGCGGTTCGTGGACCGCCCGCTCGTGCGCTACCACGGCGTCGAGCTGGTCGCCGAGGCCGAGCTGAAGCCGGTCACCGACCTCTACCTGGACCACCACCGGCTGGACGGCAACCTGCTGTTCCCGGCGGTGTTCGGCATGGAGGCGATGGCCCAGGTCGCCGCGGCGGTGACCGGACGCGACGACACACCGGTGGTCGAGCGGGCCGAGTTCCTGCGGCCCATCGTGGTGCCGCCGGAGGGCAGCACCACCATCCGGATCGCCACCCTCGTGGTCGACGACGACGTCGTGGACGCGGTCATCTACAGCGCGGAGACGGAGTTCAGCGCGGCGCACTTCCGGGCGCGGCTGCACTTCACCGGCACGCGACCGCCGGCGGGCCCGCCCGAGCAGGTGCCCGCCGGGCTGCCGGCGGTGCCGTTGGAGCCCGCCACCGACCTGTACGGCGACATCCTGTTCCAGGGTGGACGGTTCCAGCGGCTGCGCCGCTACCACCGGTCGGCCGCCCGGCACGTCGACGCCGACGTCGTCACGGCTCCGCAGACGCGCTGGTTCGCCGACTACCTGCCGGACGCCCTGCTCCTCGGCGACCCCGGCGTGCGGGACGCCCTCATGCACGGCAACCAGGTCTGCGTTCCCGACGCGACGCTGCTGCCGGCCGGGATCGAGCGGCTGCACCCGGCGGGGACCCGCCTGACCGGGGCGGAGGAGCTCCGCTACTGCGCCGAGGAGCGCAGCCGCGACGGCGACACCTACGTCTACGACATCGCGCTGCGCTCCGCCGACGGTGTGGTCGTGGAGCGGTGGGAGGGCCTGCGGCTGCGGGCGGTACGCAAGAAGGACGGCCGTGGCCCGTGGGTCGCGCCGCTGCTCGGCTCGTACCTAGAGCGGGCGGTCGGCGACCTGGTCGGCGGCGACGTCGCCGTCGCGGTGGAGCCGACCCCGACGGAGCAGGGCGGGCGCGGCGAGCCGTCCGGGCAGGGCACGCCGGACGAGACCCGTCGGCGGCGGGCCCGGACCGCGGTGGCCGCCGGCCGGGCCGCGGGCGGGCCGGTCGAGGTCGCGTACCGGCCGGACGGCCGCCCCGAGCTGGCCGACGGGCGGTCCCTCTCCGCCGCGCACGCCGAGGACCTGACGCTGTGCGTGGTGGGGACCGGGCCGCTGGCCTGCGACGTCGAGGCGGTACGCGCCCGGGAGGAGTCGGTCTGGCAGGGCCTGCTCGGCGCACACGTCGACCTCGCCCGGCTTTGCGCCGCCGACGGCGGGGAGTCCCTGGACGCGGCGGCCACGCGGGTGTGGGCGGCGATCGAGTGCCTGCGCAAGGCGGGGCTCTCGCACCGGGCGCCGCTGGCCGCGGTGCCCTCGGACCGGGCCGGCTGGCTGGTCTTCGCCTCCGGCGACCTGCGGATCGCCACGCTCGTCACGACCGTGCGGGACCTGCCCCAGCCGATGGCGTTCGCGATCCTCACGGAAGGACGGGCGTAGGCGATGGACAAGTACTTCGAGTACCTGCACACGGTGGGCTTCGAGGAGACCAACCTCGTCGGCAACGTGTACTACGTCAACTATCTGCGCTGGCAGGGGCGCTGCCGGGAGATGTTCCTGAAGGAACGGGCGCCGGACGTGCTGGCGGACGTACGCGACGACCTGAAGCTGTTCACCCTCCGGGTCGACTGCGAGTTCTTCGCCGAGATCACCGCGTTCGACGAGCTGTCCATCCGGATGCGCCTGGTGGAGCTGGCGCAGACCCAGCTGGAGTTCAGCTTCGACTACGTCAAGCTCGACCGGGACGGCGGCGAGACGCTGGTGGCCCGGGGCCGGCAGCGCATCGCCTGCATGCGCGGCCCGAACACCCGCACCGCGCCGGCGAGGGTGCCGGAGGCACTGGTGACGGCGCTCGCGCCGTACACCTCGGCGCGGCGCACCTGACGGCGCGAGGAGGAGACGTCGTGGACGTACAGCGAACACTCACCGTCGGGACGCCCGACGTGACGGCACTGCGGCGGGCGTACGGCGCATTCGCGACCGGCGTCACGGTGGTGACCGTCGGCGGTGCCACCCCGCACGGGATGACCGCCAACTCGTTCACCTCGGTGTCGCTCGACCCGCCGTTGGTGCTGGTGTGCGTCGACCGGAACGCGGTGATGCACGCCTGTCTCTCCGAGACCCGGGAGTTCGGGGTCTCGGTGCTGACCGACGACCAGGAGAAGGTGGCCCGGTACTTCGCCGACGGGCGGCGACCGCTCGGCGGCGAGCAGTTCGACCAGGTGGACTGGCGGCCGGGCGCGACGACGGGAGCGCCGCTGATCAGCGGCGCCCTCGCCCACTTCGAGTGCGAGGTGTGGCGTTCCTACGACGGCGGCGACCACACCATCTTCCTCGGCCGGCTGCTCTCCCTGGAGCGCCGGTCGGACGGGGAGGCCCTGCTCTTCCTCTCCGGACGGTTCCGTCAGGTCGAGCGGGAGCGGAGTGAGGCGGCATGACGACGATCGAGGGAGCCGCCCGGCGCACGCCGCCGGGCCCGCCCCGCTCCGCCGGCCTGCAGATGCTGGTCCTGATGGGCCGGGACCGGCTGCGGATGATGACCCTGGCCGCGGAGCGGTACGGCGACGCCGCCCGGCTGCCGGTCGGCCCCAAGCAGCTCTACTTCTTCAACCACCCCGACCACGCCAAGCACGTCCTGTCGGACAACAGCGCCAACTACCAGAAGGGCATCGGCCTGGTGCACGCCCGCCGGGCGCTCGGTGACGGCCTGCTCACCAGCGAGGGTGAGCTGTGGCGCAAGCAGCGCAAGGTGATCCAGCCGGCGTTCCAGAAGGGACGGCTCGCCCAGTACGCGGGGGTGATCGGCGAGGAGGCCGCGCTGCTGGTCGAGCGGCTGGCGGCGCGGGCCGGCGGCCCTCCGGTGGACGTGCTGGAGGAGATGACCACGCTGACCCTCGGGGTGCTCGGGCGGACCCTGCTCGACGCCGAGCTGAGCGGCTTCCACGGCGTCGGCGGGTCGTTCGCCGCCGTGCAGGACCAGGCGATGTTCGAGCTGGAGACGCTCAGCGCGGTGCCGCCGTGGATCCCGTTGCCCCGGCAGTTGCGCTTCCGGCGCGCCCGTCGCCACCTCCAGCAGGTCGTCGACGAGCTCGTCGCCGGCCGGGGCCGGAACGTGGACGGCCGCGACGACGTGCTCTCCCGCCTGATCATCTCGACCCGGCTGGAAAAGGACCCGCGGGTGGCCCGGCAGCGGCTGCGCGACGAGCTGGTCACGCTGCTGCTGGCCGGGCACGAGACGACCGCCAGCACGCTGGGCTGGAGCCTGCACCTGCTCGACCGGCATCCGGAGATCCGGCAGCGGGTCCGCGAGGAGGCCGTGACGGTGCTGGGCGACCGGCTGCCCGGGTACGAGGACCTGCACCGGCTGCGCTTCACGGCGATGGTGGTGGAGGAGGCCATCCGGCTCTATCCGCCGGTCTGGCTCCTGCCCCGCAAGGCCCAGCAGGCCGACGAGATCGGCGGGTACCACGTGCCGGCGGGGGCGGACATCCTCATCTCCCCGTACACCCTGCATCGGCATCCCCGGTTCTGGGACGAGCCGGACCGGTTCGACCCGGACCGCTTCGACCCGTCGCGCAGCACGGAGCGCCCCCGGTACGCGTACATCCCGTTCGGCGCCGGCCCACGGTTCTGCGTGGGCAACAACCTGGGCATGATGGAGGCCACCCTCGTCCTGGCCATGCTGCTGCGGGACGTGCGCCTGGCCGGTGTGCCGGGCCGTCCGGTGGTGCCCGAGCCGATGCTGTCGCTGCGGGTGCGCGGCGGGCTGCCGATGACGGTGCACAAGGTCGACTGATTGCCGCGCAGCGGTCCCGCGGGCGCCACGGCGTCCGCGGGACCGCTGCGTGTCCGCCCGGGCGTCCGCACCGCCCCGGACGGACGCCGGCTCCGCGCTGGCGTGACGCGGGGACGTGGACGCGGGGCGTGACGGGAGCGCCGGCGTGACGCGGGGGAGCGCGTGAACGGGGCGTGACGCGAACGGGGGCGTGACGCCGGGGAGCGGCGTGAACGGGGCGTGACGCGGCGGCGTGCACGGGGGGCGTGACGCGGGGGCGGCGTGCACGGGTGCGGCCCGGCGGCGTGCACGAGGCGGTCCGTCGGCGGACATGGCGGTACCCCGGCCGTCGACGCCGTTGCTGGCGCCGGCGGCCGGGGTGCCTCGTGGCCGACCGCGGGTGACGCGGCGGTGGGGAGCGCCGCCCGAGGGGTACGCGGTGCTCCGCCGGGGGCGGGTCAGGCCGCGTACACCTCGGCCCGGTTCTCCCCCTGGGCCTGGCGTTCGCTCGCCGCCTTCCGGCTGTCGAGCAGGGCCAGGAGCACCGGTGGGTCTATCTTGGACACCTCCTTGAGGTGGGCGTCCGCGGTCAGGGTCTGCCGGCCGCGGACGACCAGCGGACCCACCGCGGACACCATCATGGTGTCCTGCTGGAGCCGGAGCACGTCGCCCGAGACGGAGTGGCACAGCAGGTACCAGGTGCCGTCGGGCACGTTCACGAAGCGGTAGACGCCCGGCGACTCCATGATGGCGCAGCGTGCTGGCGGGCCCTCGGGGATGCGGTGCTGGAACAGCCCCATGAAGATGAGCCCGGGCACCGGCCCGCGGGCGGGGGCGGTGACCCGCCCGGTGATGGTGCCGTGCGTCTGGCCCGACGGGCGTTGGGTGGGGATGCGCGGGGCGAAGCCGCCCATCCGCCGGTACGTGGTGGGTGGCAGGCCGACGCTCTTGGTGAACCTGGTGCTGAACGTGCCGACGCTGTTGTAGCCCACTCGGAGGCTGATGTCCGTGACGTTGAGCCTGGTCGTGGTGAGCAGCCGCTTGGCCTCCTGCAGGCGGATCGCGGACAGGAACCGACCGGGCGAGATGCCGGTGACCCGCTGGAAGATCCGCGTGAAGTGGAACTTGCTGAACATGGCTGCGCGTGCCATGTCGTCCACCGTCAACTGCTCCGATAAATTGCTGCGCATCGTGTCGATCGCTCGTTCCACTGCCTGCTCTGCGCTGTCGTGCATTTGTCTCCCCCGGATTGCGGACAATCCCAATGTGTGGATGTGGCGAATTGGGCCGAGTCATTTGGGAGCATCGACCGCCACTATTCCCCGCTAACCGCAGTCGATGCTAGCCGAGGCCGGACGGCCGGTCAACACGTTCTGCGTTCGGAGAGTAGCGCGGAGTGACGAGGGGGGGCTTATCAATTCTTGCCCAGAATTGGCAAGTGCCACTGTACGTTCCGGATGAAGATCGCTAAGATTGCGCTTCGTATTGTGGAACTCGCCAGTATCCGCGCCGCCTTCTATCAATCCTTAGCGTAATTTTTCGGACATCGGCGGCGCGTTCCGATGCGTGGCGATCAAGTGGCCCGCGCCCCCGTCGCCGGCGTGTCCGATCCGCCGTGGATGAGCATCGATCAATGGCTAGCGATCGATCTCTATGGCAAGATTGCCCAAACGTTCGCCAGGGCGGAGGACGCGTGCGTATCTCGGAGCTCAGTCGACAGAGTGGCGTGTCGGTCCCGACGATCAAGTTCTATCTGCGTGAGGGATTGCTTCCGGCGGGCCTGCCCACCGGTCGCAACCAGGCGGACTACAGCGAGCGGCACCTGCGCCGGATCCGACTGATCCGGACCCTGAGCGGGATCGCCGGGCTCGACCTCTCGTCGGTCCGGGAGATCCTGGCGGCCATCGACGACGACGAGGTCACCCTGCGCGACGCGTACCAGGTGCTGGACCGCGCCCTCTACCTCGACGGGTCGGAGACGCTGGGCAGGGCCGCCGTGGACTGCGCACGCACGGAGGTGGCCGAGCTGGCCGACGGGCTCGGCTGGTCCCGCGAGACCAGTGCCTCCGGCGGCGAGGTGCTGGCGCAGGTGCTGGCCGGGCTGCGCAGCCTCGGCTGCGAGGCCGACGCTCCCTTCTTCCTCGCCTACGCCCGCGCCGCAGAGCAACTCGTCGTCGCGGAGCTCGACCTGCTCGCCGGCGACGGCGGGACCGAGAAGGGTCCCGCGATCGTGCGCAGCGTCCTGTTCGGGGTCGCCCTGTCCGCCCTGCGCCGCATGGCGCATGAGCACCACGCCGCGCTGCGATTCCCACTGAATACGGTTGAGTGCGGTCCTCGAACAGGTGAGATGCCGGATCCAACCGGCCGGTAACGTGCGCGCCCTCCCTCGGCCACTGAGCAACTTTTGAGAAGAACTCAAGCCGTGCTCCCGCGACCATAAGTGGGCCGGTGGCGACTTTCGCGGCCGGTTCACCAGGCATCGTGAAGGGACCGCACGCCATGCCTCGATCGGCTGAGAATGGGCAGCGCCGGCCACGTACGCCGTAGCGCCCCGCGTGAGTGAATGCCCCGTTCCTGCGGCAATCAACTGCCGATGGATGACAGCGATAAAATTGTCGCCGGGACAATTCACTCCATTTCTCGGTCGGCGACACTGCCCGTCGCCAGACCCGGCCGCACGGCGAGATCAGCCGCTGCACGGCACGGGTGGTGGCCCAATCTGGAGGGGAACCCCTTGCCATCCCAACCCGTCGGCGCCATCCGCCGAATCATTCCCGCTGTCTTCGTGTTGGTCCTCGTGGCCGCGTTCTTCGCCGTGGCCCGGCTGCCCAGCGCGTCGGCCGAGGAGCGTCAGACGCTGGCGTCGCGGTTCGGCTTCACCGAGCTGCCGATCGCGCTGCCGCCCGGCCTTCCCGAGCGCTCCGTGCGGCCCGTCAATCCCGAGTACGAGCACATCCGCGCCTGGGTGTCGTCGGTCGGCGCCGCCGTCGCGGCCAACGACCTCGACGGCGACATGATCGCCAACGACCTCTGTCTGGTCGACACCCGCAGCGACAGCGTCATCGTCACGCCGTCGCCCGACGGGCCCGCCCGGTACGCGCCCTTCGTGCTGGACCCCGCGCCCCTGCCCACCCACAAGTCGATGGCGCCGATGGGCTGCGTGCCCGGCGACTTCAACGGCGACGGCCGCACCGACCTGCTCGCCTATTACTGGGGTCGTACGCCGGTGCTGTTCCTGCACCGCGCCTCCGCCGCCGGACCGCTGGCCCTGGGGACCTACCACCCCACCGAACTGATCGGCCAGCCGTCCTCCTCCAGCGGCGAGTACCAGGGCAAGTTCTGGAACACCAACGCGGTCGCGGTCGCGGACTTCGACGGCGACGGCCGGCCGGACATCGGCGTCTTCAACTACTTCCCCGACAGCCAGGTGCTCGACCCGGCCGGCCAGCCGAACGTCGAGATGAACCACTCGCTGTCCCGGGCGCAGAACGCCGGCGGGGCGCACGTGCTGCGCTGGACCGCCGCCACCAGCGGCGACAACCCGACCGCGACGTACGTCGAGCAGTCCGCCATCCCGCCGCAGTACGCGACCGGCTGGACCCTCGGCGCCGGTTCCGCCGACATCGACGGCGACCTGCTGCCCGAGCTGTACCTGGCCAACGACTTCGGACGGGACCGCTTCTTCCACAACGTCTCCACGCCGGGGCAGATCCGCTTCGCGATGGCGGAGGGACGCCGCGGCGCGCTCACCCCGAAGTCCATGGTGGTCGGCCACGACTCGTTCAAGGGCATGTCCATCGAGTTCGGTGACCTCGGCGGCACCGGCAAGTTCGACATGTTCGTCAGCAACATCACCACCTCCTGGGGCTTGGAGGAGAGCAACTTCGTCTGGCGCAACAACTCGTCGAGCCTGGCCGACGCCCGCAAGCGGTTGAGCGAGGGCAAGGCCGTCTTCGACAACAAGGCCGCCGAACTCAACATGGCCTGGGTCGGCTGGGGCTGGGACGCCAAGATCGCGGACTTCGACAACAGCGGCGAGATGTCGGTGGTCCAGACCGCCGGGTTCGTCAAGGGCAAGATCAATCGTTGGTCCTGGTTGCAGGAACTGGCCATGAGCAACGACCTCATGCTCCGTAACCCGGCCATGTGGCCCAAGGCCGAGCCGGGCGACGACATCGCCGGCTCCGAGCCGTTCGCGTTCTGGGTGCGGGAGAAGAACGGACGCTACGCGAACATCAGCGCCGAGCTCGGCATGACCGACAGCACCCCCAGCCGTGGGGTGGCCGTCGCCGACACCAACGGCGACGGGGGTCAGGACTTCGCGGTGGCCCGCCAGTGGGGCGCCCCGTCCTACTACCGCAACGACAAGCCCGGCAACGGCAACTTCCTCGGCCTGCGCCTGTGCCGCCCGGGTGAGGACGGCCGCGGCACGCCCGCGTACGGGGCCCAGGTCCGGGTGAAGACCGCGGACGGTCGTACCCGCGTCGCCCAGCTCGACGGCGGCAGCGGCCACTCGGGCAAGCGCAGCTTCGACGTCTTCTTCGGTCTCGGTGACGCCGGCGCCAAGCCGGTCTCGGCGGAGATCGCCTGGCGCGACCTGAACGGTGGCGTGCACAAGCAGACCCTCGACCTCGCCGCGGGCTGGCACACGATCATGCTCACGGACAAAGCCCAGGAGATGAACGCCAAATGACCGACGTCCGAGACAGCGCCCGCACCGACACCGACGTGAGGGGGGTGGGGGGCACCGCGGTCGCCGACGCCCCGGTCGGCCCGGCGCCGGCCGTCACCTTCGACCGTAACGCGGCGGTGGCGGCCACGCCCGGAGCTCCCCCGAGGGTCGACCGGCGGGACCCCCGCTACCTGGCCCTGCGCAACTTCGCCCTCTCCATGAGCATCTTCAACATCCTCGGCTACACGGTGCTCGGCTTCGAGCAGCCCTGGACCTGGCCGCTGCTCGCCCTGGCGGTCGGTTACGCCACCGAGATCGTGGTCGAGCTGGTCACCGCCCGCGCCAACAAGCGCCCCGCCGCCTTCACCGGCAACGGCGCCTGGGGCATGTACACATTCCTGCTGCCCACCCACATCACCGCGCTCGCCGCGAACATGCTGCTCTACGCCAACGACAACTTCTGGCCGATCGCCTTCGCGGTGGTCGTCGCCATCGGCCAGAAGGCGATCTTCCTGGCGCCGATCAAGGGCCGCATGCGGCACTTCATGAACCCGTCGAACTTCGGCATCACGGTGACCCTGGTGGCCTTCTCCTGGGTCAACATCGCCCCGCCGTACCACTTCACCGAGGACGTCCCGGACATGATCCGGATCCTCGTGCCGCTGGTCATCCTGACGGCCGGCACGGTGCTCAACGGGGTGCTGACCAAGAAGATCCCGCTGGTCGTGGGCTGGGTGGGCGGCTTCGTCATCCAGGCGCTCGTGCGGCACTTCATCTGGGACGTCGCCCTCTGGGCGGCCCTGCTGCCGATCACCGGTGTCGCGTTCGTGCTCTTCACCAACTACATGATCACCGACCCGGGCACGACGCCCAGCTCGGGTCGGGCCCAGTTCATGTTCGGCGCGAGCGTCGCCGGCGTGTACGGCGTGCTGATCACCTTCAACGTCGTCTACACGCTCTTCTTCGCCGTGACGATCGTCTGTCTCGCCCGGGGCCTGCTCTGGTGGGGCATCTGGCTGCGTGACCGCTCCCGGCGTGCGAACACGCCGGAGGCGCGGCCCGCCGTCACCTGACGCACGGGCGGTCCGTCGCCGGCGCGGCCCCGGGTGGGCGCGCCGGCGACGGACCTCGTTCCGACCGACCCGCACGGCAGAGAGGAGAGCGAGGCGATGAGCGTGCACCACAGCCCGCAGGCCCCACCGCGAGGTGTGCCGCCGCAATCCGTACCCCGGCCGGTGGCCCGCCCCGGACGGACGGCGGTGATGAGCGCCGCGGCGGGCGTGCTGCTCGCCGTGCTCTGGTCGTTCGAGCTGGTGGACTCGGTGATCGGCGACACCGTCGCCGACACCCTGTTGGGCCATGACGCTAAGGGCACCGCCATCACCGGCACCGCGGCGGGGCTGCTGTTCGCCTTCGTGTCCGGCTTCGCCGGGACCTTCACCGCCTGCAACATCGCGATGGCGGCCTCGGTCGGCCCGATGAGCCAGGCCGGCGCGGCCGGGCGCCGCCACGGCGTACGGTCGCTGCTGCGGCCCGTCGCCTGGTTGACGGTCGGCATGCTGGCGGTGTCGGCGACCTACGGCGCGCTCGGGGTGCTGCTCGGCGAACGGCTGCCGCAGCTGTCCACCGACACCGTGGGCGGGATGCCCGTACGCCTGATCCAGTCGTCGGTGGTCTTCGGCCTGATCGGCCTCGCGCTGACCTACCTCGGGCTGGCGGCCCTCGGCCTGCTGCCCGACGTCTTCGCGCGCCGGCCGGTGGCGCGGGTGGTCGTCATGGGCGCCCTGGTCGGGGGGTTCCTGGTCGGCCGGCCGTACCCGCTGTTCAACAAGCTGTTCCACTGGGCCGTCGACACCGGCAACCCGGGGTACGGCGCGCTCGCCTTCGCCCTCCAGTCGCTGGGCAACGTGCTGATCGTCGCGGCGCTCTTCGCGGTCCTGATCCTGGCCAGCCGGGGTCGGTTCCTCGCCTGGATGGCGTCGCCGCGCCGGGCCGCGACCGTGACCGGCGCGCTGCTGGTCGCGCTGGGCGTCTTCACCGTCGTGTACTGGGACCTGCGCGTGCCCGCGATCTTCGGTGTGGGCTGGTTCCCGACGATGCCGTACAACTGAGCGGCGCGACGACCGACGGCGCCCCCGGTCCGGGCTGGACCGGGGGCGCCGTCGGCCCGGTCAACGGGCGTTGCCGGGCACCGGCCCCGGGGCGCGCGCGGGGCTGCCGGTGCCGGCCGTGGGCCGGGCACGCCCGGCGGTGGCCGCCATCCAGCCGGTCGTGATCAGCAGCAGGGCCGCGATGTAGGTGGTCATCACGGCCAGGCCGTGGCCGGGGATCCGGGAGCCGGCGGCGTCCATCCCGATCAGCAGGTCGGAGACCAGGAACAGCCCACCGCCCAGGGCCACCCGCCGGGAGACGCCGGCCGCGGCGGCGGCCATCAGGCTGAGCGCGAGGCTGTAGCCGAGCACTGGCAGCCGCAGCGGGCCGAGGGAGTTCCACAGCACCAGGTTCGCCGCCACCCAGCAGGCGAGGTAGGCGGCGACCGCGACGACCGGCGGGCGCCGGTGGCGCAGGAAGGCGGTCAGGAAGGCCACCTGGGTGCCGAGGAAGCAGCCCATGCCGACGAGGAACGCCGTGTCGCCGGAGACCAGCAGCGCGATGTCGCCGCCGGTCGCGAAGACCAGCCCGACGGCCACGGGGTCGACGCGTCGGCGTACCCGCAGCAGGTGGACCAGCAGCACCGGCGCGAGCAGGGGCTTGGCCAGCCACTGCAGGAGGGTCGAGTCGGTCGCCACGCCGATCAGCTCGACGGCGGCCACCACGCCGAACAGCCAGAGGATGCTCATCGGGCCACCGCCGGCTGCGCCTGCGGGGTGGGCTGCCAGCCCGGCCGGCCGAACACGTGGCCGAGGCGGTGCCGCCAGGACGAGGCGGCCCGGGCGTCGGCCCAGATCGCCCGGTACTCGTGCGTCGCCACCCGCAGCGGGTTGTACGTGCCGACGTTCTTGGTCAGGCCGTAGCGGACGGTTGCCCGCTCGGGCTCGAACGTGCCGAACAGCCGGTCCCAGACGATCAGGATGCCGCCGTAGTTGCGGTCGAGGTACTCGGCGTTGGCGCCGTGGTGGACCCGGTGGTGCGAGGGCGTGTTGAAGAACCACTCGACGGGCCGGGGCAGCCGGCCGACCCGCTCGGTGTGCAGGAAGAACTGGTACAGCAGGCTGACCGACTGCTGAAGGAAGATCATCCACGGCGGGATGCCGAGCAGCGCCAGGCCCAGCCAGAACGGTAAGGACGTCATCGGGGTCCAGCTCTGCCGCAGGGCCGTGGAGAGGTTGAAGAAGACGCTGGAGTGGTGCACCACGTGCCCGGCCCAGAGCAGCCGCACCTCGTGGTGGGAGCGGTGGAACCAGTAGTAGGCGAGGTCGTCGGCGAAGAACAGCAGCACCCACGTCCAGACGCTGGTGGGGGAGAGCTGGATCGGCGTGACGGTGTACGCGGCGGCGTAGAGGCCGATCGTCGCCAGCTTCCACGGCACGCCGATGACCTGGCTGCCGGCGCCCATGGTCAGGCTGGTGGCGGTGTCGCGCAGCTCGTACCCGCGTTCGCCGTCGTCGGGGGCGAACCGGTAGGAGAGCGCCTCGACGACGATGAGGAGCAGGAACGCCGGTACGGCGTAGAGGACGGCGGGGATCATGCCCGGGCTTCCCTTCTCGGTGCTGCGGCGGGGGTGGTGAGGGGGGCGGTGAGCAGGGCCCGTGCCTCACGGGCGGCGTCGGCGGACCGGCCGGTGACGACGGCGTCGGCGAGCCGGCGGTGTCCCGCGACGTCGAGCAGCTCCGCGGCGCGCCGCTGCGGGGGCACCTCGCCGACGGCGAGCGCGCCGGCCACGAGGCTGTTGAAGGCCAGCAGGTAGGCGGTGTTGCCGGAGCCGGCGACGATGTGTCGCCAGAGCACGATGGTGGCCTCGCCCATCCCGGTCAGATCCGGCGCGAGGCCCGCGTACTCCTCGACGGCCCGCAGGATCGCGGCCCGCACCGCCGGGTCGCCGCGCTCGGCGCAGAGCCGGGCCGCGTCGACGCCGATGCAGGCCCGCATCTCCAGCATGTCGCGGACCAGGGTGTCCACCGGGAGGGTGTCGTGGAAGCGGGTGAGCGACAGGGCGAGATCGAGCCCGGCGTGCACCCGCCAGTCCAGCACCCGGGTGGCGTCGCCCTGGCTGACCCGCACCAGGCCGAGCTGCTGAAGGCGGCGCAGGGCCTCCCGCACGGCGTGCCGGTTGACCCCGAAGGTGGCGGCCAGCTCCCGCTCGCCGGGCAGCGCCTCGTCCGGGCGGTAGACGCCGCTGACGATCGCGTCGCGGATCTGGCCGAAGACGTGGTCGGAGACCGACGAGCGGGGGACGGGAGCGAACGCCATGCCGTGGAGTGTGGGGCAGCGCACATCAACCCGTCAACTGGTTGGACCAGTCGGCATCGTCGGCCGGCGAGCAGACTCAGTCGTCGATCGTGACGCTGGCGATCCAGGACGAGGGCTGCGGCGCGCCGGCGCCGATCAGCCCCGCGATCACCCGGACGGACTCCAACGGCGCGGCCGGCCAAGGCGTCAGCCCGTCGGTCAGCACCACCACGACGTGCGGCCGGTCGCGCAGCGCGGCGTCGATCCCGACCCGCATGTCGGTGCCGCCGCCCCCGGCCAGCCGGACCTCGCCGACGGTGTGCACCCGCCGTACGACGTGCACGGCCGCGTCGCAGGAGAGCACCGTGACCCGGTTGCCGCCGACACCGACCGCCCGCAGCACCCCGGCCACCTCGGCGAGCGCCGCCGCGAGCTGACCGTCGCCCATCGAGCCCGACGTGTCCACCACGATCGCCACCCGGGGCACCGGCCGGCGCAGGCTGGGCAGCACCACGCCGCGCGTCGCCCCGGAACGCCGCGAGGGGCGCCGGTACGTGTAGTCGACCGCGCCACTGGCCCAGGCCGCCGCCTCGCGCACCGCCCCGGTCAACGCCCGCCGCCAGTCCACCCGGGGCTCGAGCACCTCGGCGGCCCACCGTTCCCAGCCGGCCGCGACGGCGCCCCGGGCCCGGACGTGGGCGCGGACGGCGTGTGCCGTCTCCCGACGGATCGCCCCCGCCTCGACCGCGCTGACTCCGCCCGCACCACCGATCTCCCACCGCCGGTCGACACCGTGTGCCCCCGAACCGCAGTCCGGCGCCTCGCGTCCCCGCACGTGCGCCGGCAGCAGCGGCAGGTACGCCTCGAACAGCAGGCCCGTCGGCAGCCCGAAGGTCGCCGGCTCGACCCGGTCGGCCGGCAGCGGCAGCCGGTCCGCCACCAGGTCGTCGTTGATCTCGCAGTCCTGCGCGACGTTGACCCGGTGGTGGTCGTGCTGCTGACCCGCCGGAAGACGGTCGGCCCGGCCGTGGTGGTCGCGGAGGAGGTGGGCGACCTCGTGGATCCACACCGCCGCGAGCTGCGGCACCGGCAGCCGGTCGACGAACTCCGGCGAGACGTGGCAGCGCCAGCGCCGGTCCACCCCCATGGTGGGCACCTCCGGGGACTCCACCACGGTGAGGCTGTACAGCGCGGTGGCCAGGTAGGGCCGGTCCTGCGCCGCCCGGAACCGGGCCGCGAGCAGCTTCGTCCGGTCCAGCCGGGTACCGTCGGGGCTCATCCGGTCAGGCGCCCCGAGAGCCCGAGCACCTCGGCGAAGGCGTGGATGGCCGGCGGCACCGGCCAGGAGGTGTCGCGCAACGCCGCGAGGTCCATCGCGGCGCGCGCCGCCACGTCCGGCACACCCGCCTCGACCGCCTTGCCCAGCACCACCCAGCCGGCCTCCCAGCGCGACCGGTCGACCTTCGCCTGCACCGCCGAGATCACCGCGGTGAGGAACGCCAACTGCCGGTCGCCGCGTTCGGGCAGCCGGAACGCCTCCGGGTCGGCGAGCACCCGCTCCGGGTCGGGCAGGTCGAGGTTCTCCAGGTAGGTGACGAACTCCAACCCCGCGCCATCGCCCACCGCGCCGACCACGGCCAGCGCCAGCGCCTCCGCCCCGGCTCCGGCGGCATGATGGACGGCGAGCAGGCGCAGCACCATCTCCCAGGTGCGCGGCGACGGCCAGGCGCCGCCACGGGCCTCGGCGTCGGCCGGCAGGTGGTGGGTCAGCCCCGGCCGGGCGGTGAGGAAACCCGCGACGGCCCCGCGCGCCCGCGCCAGCGCCGTGCCGGTGCGCGCGGGGCGGACCGCCGGCACGCTGACTGCCGGCCAGGTGCCGGCCAGGCCCCGCGCGACGGTGCGCGCGTCGTGCGTCCAGTGCAGGTGTACGAACCGGTTCGCCAGTGGCGGGGCCAGATGCCAGCCGTCCGCCGCGCTGGTCGGCGGGTTCGCCGCCGCCACGATCCGCACCGACGGCGGCAGCGACAGGCTGCCGACCCGGCGCTCCAGCACCACCCGCAGCAGCGCCGCCTGCACCGCCGGCGGCGCCGAGGAGAGCTCGTCGAAGAAGAGCAACCCCGATCCGGTACGCGCCAGCCGGACCGCCCAGTCCGGCGGGGCCATCGGCACGCCGTCGGTGGCCGGGGAGTCCCCGACGATCGGCAGCCCCGCGAAGTCCGACGGCTCGTGCACGCTGGCGATGACCGTCTCCAGCGGCAGGCCCAGCCCGTCGGCGAGCTGTTGCAGGGTGGCGGACTTGCCGATGCCCGGCTCGCCCCACAGCAGCACCGGCAGGTTCGCCGACACCGCCAGGGCCAGCGCCTCGACCTTCGGGTCGGCGGCCGGCTCCGTCCGCCACGCGCGGGTCGCGGCGACGAGGTCGTCCGCCGCGGTCAGCGCCCGCGCGGTCGCCGTCACCGGCCCGTCCACTCTGCCAGTACGTCCCGGATCTCGAACACCGGCCGCACGTCGTCCCCGTCGTCGTCGTACATGCTCGCCTTTCCCTCCGCCAGGCCGCAGGCGGTGGTGTCGTCCTCGTCCGGGGTGTGCGGGTCGGCGCCGGCCGCCAGCAGCGCGCGGACCAGCTCCGGGGTGCCGCCGTCGCCCACGGCCACGTGCAGGGCGGTGCGTCCTCGACGGTCAGCGGCCCCGATCGGGACGCCGGCGTCGCACAGTCGCCGCAGCAGCGCGACGTCCTCCACGGCGCGCAGGTGGTGCAGCAGGGTCCCACCCCGGCCGTCGGCCACCCTCGGGTCGAGCCCCGCGTCGAGCAGCGCCGCCAGCGCCGTCGCACCGCCGTGCTGGATCCGGAGCAGCACGTCGCGCCGCAGCTCGCGCAGCGGCCGGGGCAGCCGACCGGTGCCGCCCCGCCACGCCTGGACGGCGGCGAAGCAGCCCGCCGACCGCCCGCCGAGGGCGCGCAGCAACTCCTCCGCGGCGACCTCCTCGTGGGTGTGCGAGACCGGGTCGAGCCGGCCGCCGCCGTGCACGAGGGCGTGCCATTCACTCCCGCAGCGCACCGGCACGCGCACCCGTATGCCCGACGTCGGCGCGGCGGAGCCGGCCCCCGGCGGTGTCGTCGGGAACAGGGCCCGGCGCACCAGGGGATGCAGATCGGCGGGGTCGAGCAGGCCGTGCCGCACCAGGTCCAGGTCGGGGGGCCGCTCGTGCACCACGGTGGCGAACCGGGGGCGGGTGAAGTGCTGCCGGTCGTACCCGACGAACGAGGCGGCCACCGAGCCGTCGCGCAGCCGGTGCACCTCGGCCACCAGCCGCCACCCCGAGCCGATCATGACCCGGTCGGCGCCGTAGCGGGCCTCGAGCCGGGCGAGTTCGGCGTCCAGCCCGAGCGGGACCAGGCGACCCTGCTCGGCGTCCGCCACCCCGTGATCGAGGCGGTGGACGTCTGGGTCCAGGTCGACGCCGGCCACGGCCCACGCCTGGAGCACCTCGCCAGCGGCGATGAGCCGGTCGAAGACCTCGGCCCGGCTCGCCGGGTCGTACGGGTCGACCGCCGGCGCGTACGACCCGACCGGCCGGAGGGCGCCGTCGGACTCGAAGCCGGGCAGCCGGGCCGGCGAGCCGCCGTACGCGACGGCGAGACCGTCCACGTGCCCGGCGCTCCAGTACGCCGGCGCCAGGTCCTGCCGGATGACGTCCTCCGCCAGCACGGGGCTGACGGTCAACCGCAGCCGCTGCGACCCGTCCACGGTCTTCGGCGTCCGCACCACCAGCGCGACGTCGCCGTCGCCGAACCGATCGTCCCTCGTGGACAGCAGGAACTGCTGGTGGGTGGCGACACCGGTGCGGCCGCCGAGTACGCGCGGCAGGTGCCAGCGCAGCAGATCCGGGGCGAGCACGCCGAGGTCCGCCTCGATCCGGCCGGCCCGGGACCGGCCGTGCTCCCGGGCCACCTCGGCCAGGTCGAACGCCACGTCGATCCGCCCGGCGGCGCAGGCGGCCCGCCAGTCGCCGGCTTCCCGGGCGGCGGTGCACGCCTCGATCATCGGGGCGGGTACGGCGTACCGGCGGATGCGTTGCCAGGTGCGGATCTCGTCGATGACGGGCGGGTTCACCGGTAGACGCTCGCGATCGCCCGGATGTCCTCGTGGGGTGCGGTGACCGGCCGCTCGGCGAGCAGTGTCGAGGCGCGGCGGCGCTGTCGGCGCGGCACGCCGCCGTTGATGCCGAGGTACTCCAGCGTCGGGTGTCCCTCGATGGCCTCGACGAGCCGCCGCGCGCCCCGCCCGCCGATCTCCGTACGCCGCAGGTCCAGCCGACGCAGCCGGGCGGCGGGCAGCGCGTCGGCGAGCATTGCCGCGCCCTCGTCGGCGACGACGTTGCCGCGCGCCCCGAGGGCCCGCTCCGACGGCGGCCGGGCCAGGTCGAGCGCCCGCCAGGAACCCAGGTGCCGGGCCAGCACCGCCACCCCGGCCGGGGTGA
This sequence comes from Micromonospora sp. DT46, assembly GCF_049841735.1. Lineage (NCBI taxonomy): Bacteria > Bacillati > Actinomycetota > Actinomycetes > Micromonosporales > Micromonosporaceae > Micromonospora > Micromonospora sp. DT46. The sequence goes on from NZ_JBNCKW010000012.1 coordinate 164,575, forward strand.
TCCCGTTGCCTCCCAGCCCGAGCGTCAGCTCCACCCCGTCGACCAGTTCGGCGAGGGCGGCCACGCCGGCGTCGCCGAGGTGGTTGGCCGCCAGGTACAGCTCCCGCACACCGGCGGCGTTGACCAGCGCGCCGAGCACCGGCACGGCGTCCGGTCCGAAGCCGTTGCCGCCGAGGAAGAGCCGCCGTACGGGTCGCTCCCGGGCGGTCAGCGCCTCCGCGAGGGCGGTCAGCCCGGCCACGCCCATGCCGACGTTGACCAGGTCGAGCGTGCGGATGGCGGAGTTCACCGCGAGCGCCGCGGCGAGCCGGCGGACACCCTCGTCGCCGACCGGGTTGCGCTTGAGCCACAGCGCCCGCACGGTGTCGTCGCCGGCCAGCCGGTCGGCGAGCGCGTCGACCCCGGCCGGGTCGATCCGGTTGCAACCCAGGTAGAGCGTCTGGAGGTGGTGGCCCGGACGCAGGGCCTCGGCCACCGCCCGGGCGCCGTCGGCGCCGAGGCCGTTGGTGCCCAACAGCAGGTGCCGCACCAGCGGGGAGTCGACCGCGGCGGCCACGATCCGGGCGGTCTGCACCGGGCCGACGCCCTGCTTGCACAGGTCCAGCCGGCCGTCGGGCTGCACCGTGCCGCGCGCGAACACCTCGGGCCCGGCGACCGTGTCCGGCGCGGCGAGGCGGGCCAGCAGGGGGTCGAAGTCGCCGGGATCGGCGAGGCCGGCGTCGGGGTCGGCGATGGCCGGGCAGCGCACCGGCGTCGGGTCGGTCACCAGGGCACGCTCCGGTAGTCCTTGAGGAACTGGCCGCTCACCGGCGTCCCGCGTACGCCGCGCACGATCGGGTCGTAGACCCGGGCGGCCCCGTCGACGACGTCGAGTGGTGGCCGGAAGCCGAGGTCGCGCTGGGCCGCCTTGCCCGGGTGTGGCCGCTCGTCGGTGACCCAGCCGGTGTCCACGCTGTTCATGTGGATGCCGCTGGTCAGGTAATCGGGAGCGACCGTGCGGACCAGCATGTTCAGCGAGGCCTTGGCCATGTTGGTGTGGGGGTGCCGGGTGGTCTTGCCGGAACGGGAGTAGCTGCCCTCCATCGCGGAGACCTGCACGACGTGCCGCTGCGGATGGCCGCTCGCCCGCATCAGCGGGCGCAGCCGGGAGGTGAGCAGGAACGGCGCGAACGCATTCACCACGTGCACCTGCAACCACTCGTCCGGACTGACGTCGGCGTCGCTGAGCATCCAGGAGTTGACCTCGCGCAGGTCGAGCGGCTGACCCGTCTCGTCGACCCGCCCGGCGGGGAAGAACGCGTCCAGCCCGGAGGGCAGCCCGGCCGAAGGGGTCGTGGCGGGCGCGGCGCCGATCGCGATCCGTGCCGCCGGCCCGTCCAGCGCCGTGGACTCGGCCGCCCGGACCTCCCGGTGGTACGCCGCCGGCCGGTAGAGCGTCTGTGCGGCGTTGTTGACCAGGATGTCCAGCCCGGCGAAGCGCCGCCCGACCAGCGCGACGAAGTCGAACGTGCCGGCCAGGTCGAGCAGGTCCAGCCCGTGCACGTAGAGCCGGCCGGTCCAGTCGTCGGCGTCCGGCACGGCGGCGAAGCGGCGGGCCGCGTCGCGGGGGAACCGGGTCGTCACGATCACGTCGGCACCGTCACGGAGCAGCTTGAGCGCGGTGTGGAAGCCGATCTTCACCCGGCCGCCGGTCACCACGGCGGTGCGGCCGGTCAGGTCGCAGCGGGCGTGGCGCCGCTCGCGGTTCTCCGCCGCGCACAGCGGGCACATCAGGTGGTAGTCCACGTCCACCTGCCGGTAGGGAACCTTGCACACGTAGCAGTGCCGTGCCCTGCGGAGCGTCCCGCGTCCGGCCGCGCCGGGGTCGGCACCGGATGGTGCGGAACCGGGGCCGGGCGGTGCGGGGTCGGGGATTTCGGTGTGGAAACGCGTTGCGGTGGCCAGCAGCGCGCGGTCCGCCGCCCGGGTCGTGGCGTCCCGGCGCGCTCTGGCGCGCCTCTTGATCCCCCGGTGGGCGGCCGTGACCGCCCGCTCCAGTTTCTGCCGGGTCGCCTCGTCCAGGTCGGCGTCGTCGAGCCGGCCGAGAACGGCGAGGCAGGCCGCCAGCTCGGTGGGATCGACGGGCACGGTGCTCCTTCATGGAGGGTGGGGTGGCGAGACCGGCCGGATTCGAACCGGCGTCCTCCAGCTTGCTGTCAAGGCGCGTCGACCTCTGCGCTACGGCCTCGCCGCGCGGGAGCATACCGAAGGCCACCGACAACCGGCCCCCTACCGGCGCGTCAGCGTTCGTGCGAAGGCGAGCACTTCGGCGGCGGTACGACCCCGCTCGTCCACAGCGTCCGGATCGGCCCCGGCCGCGAGCAGGACCTCCATCACCTCGGTGGCCAGCGTGAGGGCGGCGGCGTGCAGGGGGGTGTGCCCGTCCCGGGTCGGGTGCGTCGAGGTCGAGCCCGGCCGCGGTGAGCGCCGGGAGCACCCGGTGGTGGTCGACCCAGGGCAGCCAGTGTGCCAGCGTGCGACCCTGGTTGTCGCGCAGCTCCGGGTCGATCCCGTCGGCGAGCAGGGCGAGTAGCCCTTCGGTGTCGCCGTGGAACGCGCGGGCGAAGAGGTCCTGCCGGAGCCTGCGGATCTCCTTCGGCACCGGCTTCGCCCCGGTACGCCAGGAGCGCACCGCCGCCGCGCAGCCACCGACCGGCCCGCCCAGCCCGGCGAGCAGGAACTCCCGGCGCAACTCCTCGTCGGTGTGCGCGGTGACGAGGCGGCCGGCCGCGAGCTGGACGGAGTGCCAGTCCCGCCCGCACCGGATCCGGATCGGTGGGCACGGCGCCGGCTCCGGAGCCCGCCATGCCTGGGTCCGCCCGGGAAAGAGGGCCTCGTGCACCAGCGGGTGCAGCTCGTCCGGGGCCAGGTCGCCCCAGCGCAGCAGCGCCACGTCCGCCGGCGCGGGCACCCCGAAGGCGTATGGCCCGGCGACCGGCTCGTCCCAGGCCGCCTGGCGGACGGTCAGCCGGCCGTCGGCGGCGACCTCGACGGCCAGCCTGTGGCTGTCGCCGAACTGCGTCGTCGTCCCGTAGCGGTGGGCGAGCCGCCGGGTCTCATCGGCGAGCACGGACAGCGCCGGGGCGTGGACGACGAGCGCGGGCGCGCGCCAGGCGGGGTCCTGCCGGCCCACGTCCGGGTCGACGGCGAGCCCGGCCGCCTCGTACGCCGCCACCGGCTGTCGGGCCGCCAGCAGCGCGGCCACCGTCTCCACCTCCGTGGCGCGGTCGTCGGCACGACCGGCCGCGGCCGTGCCGCCCTGCGGGTACGGGCGGCCGTCGGGCGTGTGCCAGGCGAGCCGGACGGCCGAGGCGCCGTAGGCCCAGCGGCGGGTGGCGACCGCCTCGGCGTCCCAGCACCAGCCGGGCAGGTCGTGCCACCGGGTTGGCAGGCGCAGGCTGTCGGTGACCCGCAGCCCGATCCGCTGGGGGCTGTGGTCGGTGAGCGGCAGGGTCGCCACCAGCAGCGGGACGCCCCGGCGGAGCAGCCGCGGGGTCGTCCGGACCGGGCCGGGCAGCCGGGAGAGCACGACGGCAGCGCGGGGCAGCAGGGCCAGCGACCCGGTGCGGGGCAGGAAGCGGCGCAGCAGGTCGGGGGCGAGGCCGCGCAGCTCGCCTTCGACGCGGGCGGCCTCGTCGGTGCCGTACCGGGCGGCCACGTCCCGCAGGTCGACGTGCGCGTCGACCGCTGCGGCGGCGCAGGCACCCCGCCAGTCACCGGCCCGTCGGCGGGCGGTGGCGGCGGCGATCACGGCCGGCGGGGAGGCGTAGCCCAGGAGTCGCAGTTGCTTCTCCCGCTGCCGGCGGCGTTCCATCTCGGCGTCCTCGTTCCGTCGGGAGCGGGCCGGCCGGGATCGAACCGGCGTCCTCCCGATGAGCAATCGGGCGCGACGACCGCTGCGCTACGACCCGCTCGTCGGCGAGTGTAGGAGTGCGGGCCGGCCGGATTCGAACCGGCGTCCTCCCGGTTTTGGAGACCGGGCGCGACGACCGCTGCGCTACGGCCCGCACGTGGCGGCCGGGCGACGCCCGGGTGGCGGACGGGCCGGATTCGAACCGGCGTCTTTCTCCTTGAGAGGGAGACGCGACGACCTCTGCGCTACCGCCTGCCGCGGGCAGTGTAGGGCACCTCACGCACCCAAGCTTGCTATGCAACGAATTGCATAGCAGGATGGCGGGCATGGCGCTCGAACACGCGATCCTGGTCTCCCTGCTCGAACGGCCGGGCTCCGGCTACGAGCTGGCCCGGCGTTTCGAGCGCTCCATCGGCCGCTTCTGGACGGCCACCCACCAGCAGATCTACCGGGTGCTGAAGCGGATGGAGGCCGACGGCTGGGTCACCGCCGAGGAGATCGGCCAGAAGGGCCGCCCCGACAAGCGGTCCTTCTCGGTGGCGCCGGCCGGCCGGGCCGCGCTTGTGGACTGGCTGCGCGCGCCCGTCCAACCCGAGGCGGTCCGGCACGAACTGGCCGTCAAGATCCGCGGGGCCGCCTTCGACGACGCCGCCGGCCGCGCCGCGCTCGTCGCCGAGGTCGAGCGCTACCGCGCCACCCACGAGGAGACGCTCGCCCGCTACCTGGCCGGCGAGCGGCGGGACTTCCCCGACCCCGTCGCGCCCGACGCCGCAGCGGCGCTCCAGCACGTCGTGCTGCGCGGCGGCATCGCGTACGAGCGGATGGTGCTCGCCTGGCTCGACGACGTGCTGGCCACCCTGCGCACCCTGGACGACTGACCCACCCCACCGAAGGGAGTCCCGTCATGGCGGACTCGCTCCTGCTCGACCCGCACAGCTACGACCCCACCCACCTCGACGACACCTCCCGCCGGCTGCTGCGGGCCACCGTCGACTGGTTCGAGGGCCGGGGGAAGAAGGCGCTGCTCGACTCCTACGACCGGCACGAGTGGTACGCCGACTTCCTGGACTTCGCCGCGAAGGAGGGGCTGTTCGCCGCCTTCTGCACGCCGGCCGCCGACGGGGGAGGGGACCCGGCGAGGCGCTGGGACACCGCACGCAACGCCGCGCTCAGCGAGATCCTCGGCTTCTACGGCCTCGGCTACTGGTACACCTGGCAGGTCACGGTGCTCGGCCTCGGCCCGGTCTGGCAGAGCGAAAACGCCGCCGCGCGGGCCCGCGCCGCCGGGCTGCTCGCCGACGGCCACGTGATGGCGTTCGGCCTCTCCGAGCGCGCCCACGGCGCGGACATCTACTCCACCGACATGGTCCTCACCCCCGACGGCGACGGCGGGTTCCGCGCCACCGGCGCCAAGTACTACATCGGCAACGGCAACGTCGCCGGACTGGTCTCCGTCTTCGGCCGCCGCGCCGACGTCGAGGGACCGGACGGCTACGTCTTCTTCGCCGCCGACAGCCGCCACCCCGCCTACCACCTGGTCCGCAACGTGGTGAACGCGCAGATGTACGTCAGCGAGTTCCGCCTCCAGGACTACCCGGTGCGCCCCGAGGACGTGCTGCACACCGGACGGGCCGCGTTCGACGCCGCGCTCAACACCGTCAACGTGGGCAAGTTCAACCTCTGCACCGCCTCGATCGGCATCTGCGAGCACGCCATGTACGAGGCCGTGACCCACGCCCACAACAGGGTCCTCTACGGCCGGCGGGTCACCGACTTCCCGCACGTACGGCGCGAGCTGACCGACGCGTACGCGCGCCTGGTCGCGATGAAGCTGTTCAGCGACCGCGCCGTCGACTACTTCCGCTCGGCGGGCCCGGACGACCGCCGCTACCTGCTGTTCAACCCGATGACCAAGATGAAGGTCACCACCGAGGGCGAGCGGGTCGTCGACCTGCTCTGGGACGTCATCGCCGCCAAGGGCTTCGAGGCGGACACCTACTTCGACAAGGCCGCCAAGGACATCCGCGGGCTGCCCAAGCTCGAAGGAACGGTGCACGTCAACCTCACACTGATCATGAAGTTCATGGCCAACTACCTGTTCCACCCGGCCGAACACCCGCCGGTGCCGACCCGGCACGACGCCACCGACGACGAGTTCCTCTTCCGGCAGGGCCCGGCCCGGGGCCTCGGCACGATCCGGTTCCACGACTGGCGCGCCGCCTACGACGCCCACGCCGAGGTGCCCAACGTCGCCCGCTTCCGCGAGCAGGCCGACGGCTTCTGCGCGCTGCTGGCCGCCCACGCCCCGAGCGAGGAGCAGCAGCGCGACCTCGACTTCCTGCTCGCCCTCGGCCAGCTCTTCGCGCTGATCGTCTACGGCCACCTGATCCTGGAGCAGGCCGAGCTGACCGGCCTGGACCGCGACGTGCTCGACGAGATATTCGACGTCCTGGTCCGCGACTTCTCCGCGTACGCCGTCGACCTGCACGGCCGGGCGGCGACCACCGGGGAGCAGGCCGCCTGGGCGCTGGCGCACGTCCGTCGGCCCGTGGCGGACGCGGGGCGCACGGCGCGGATGTGGGCGCGGGTGGCGGCGCTCAGCGGCGCGTACGAGATGCGCCCCTGACGCTGCGGACCGTGGCGGCCGACGGCCGGCTGCCCGGCGCGGGGCGGTCGGCCGCCGCCGGTCACCACCCGGCGCCGGGTCAGCCGGCCGTGACCACCTGGTTCGCCGGCTGCGGCGCCGGCGCCTCGGCCGGGGCCCGCCCGCCGTCGCCGGGCGCCGCCGCGTCGTCGCTGCCCTCCGGGGCCGCGTCGTCGGCGGGGCGCACCGCCACCGGCACCGGCCGGTCCGGCCTCGGCCGGGCCGCGACCTGCGGGTACTCGGCGGTCTCCGCGCCGCCCGTGGCGGCCGCCATGACCGCCGCCGCGGCCAGGTCGGCGACCCGCTTCGCCTCCCGCTTGACCCGGGCGCGGACCTCCTTGGCGTGCTGCTCGGCGGAGTCCGCGGCCCGGCGCGCCTCGTCGAGGCGGCGCAGCTCGTCGGTCAGCTCCTGCCGGGTCTCGGTGAGGCGCTGCTGCACCTCGGCGAACTCGTGCTCGACGCCGGCGCTCTCCTGCCGCGCCTGGGCCAGCTGCTGCTGGGCGGCGTCCAGCTCGGACTGCATCCGCGCCAGCGCCTCCCGCCGGTCCCGGATGCCCTGCTGTGTCGCGGCGAGTTGCTGCTGGTGGGTCGCGGCCTGTTCGTCCACGTGCTGGCGGACCTTGGCTGCGTACTGCTGGGCCTCCGCGATCAGCGTCGCGATCTCCTGCTCGGCCGCCGTACGCTGGGCGCCGAGCTCCCGCTCGGCGGACGCGAGCTGCTCGGCGATCTCCTGCTCGGCGGCGGCCCGCCGGTCGTTGATCTCCCGCTCCACGCCGGCCTGCCACTTGCCCAGCTCCTGCTGGGTCTTCGCGCGCGCCGCCTGCACCTCCTGCTGGATCTGGGCGCGGGCCGAGGCCAGGAACGCCTCGGACTCGACGCGGGCCTGCTCGACCTGCTGGGCGGTCTGCTCGTCGATCCGCTTCGCCTCCTGCATCGCGTGGTCGTGGGCCGCCTCGCCCGCCGTCCGCAGCCGTTCCGCCGCCTCCCGGATCCTGGCCAGCTCGGCCTGGGCGTTGGCGCGGCGTTCCTCGTGTTCCCGGTCGTGCTCGTCGCGCCGCGCGGCCGCCTCCTCCGTCAGCTCACGCAGCGTCGTGCTGGCTTGCTCGCGGGCCTCGGCGAGCACCCGCTCCGCCTCGGCCTCGAGTTCGGCGGCCCGCTGCCCGGCGGCGTCGGTGATGGCCCCGGCCTGCTTCTCGGCCAGGGCCAGGATCTGGTCGACCATCGGACCGAGGTCGCGGAAGGACGCCCGGTCCGGCTGCGCCGGCCGGTCCCGCAGCTCGGTCGCCTCCGCGCGCAGCCGGTGCACCTCGACGGTCAGCTCCCGCAGCTGGGTCGAGGCCCGTTCCCGCTCCGCGGCCCGCGCCGACCGTTCGCCGTCGACCTGCTCGACGTAGCGGTCCACCTGCCGCTTGTCGTAGCCGCGCAGCGCGAGGTCGAAGCTCGGCCGCGAGGCCGCGTCCTCGCGTGCCGCGAACGGGTCGTCGCCGTGGGACATGCATCCTCCTCCGTACGATCGCGAGCGCCGCGCCGGCGGGAGAGCCGCCCCACGGGCCGTGCTGAGGCGCCACGCTACCGTCGCGGCCGCACGCCCCCGCGAAAAGGGTGACCACATGCGACGGCCCCGCGGGACCGGATGGTCAGCGGGGCCGCCGCCGCCCTGGTGGGGGCTATCGCTTCCGGGCTCTCGCCCTGCCCACCGTCGCCGATGCCGTACGTGCAGGTCTGTTGCAGCCCGCCCGGCCACCGCCCCGGGGGTGACGGTCGGCCCGACCGCCACCCCCGGGTCCGGCTCAGGGGTTGATCCGACCGGCGCCGGCCCCGGCGGTCACGGCCGCCTTGACCCCGCTCGCGTCGTCGAGCCGGTACGGGTAGGGAATGGGGGCGACGTCCCCGGCGCTCTCCGGCGCGCCGGAGTTGGTGAAGATGTTGTTGCGCTGGACCAGGTCACCCGGGTCCGACTCGGCGTAGCCGACGGCGGTGGGGCGGGTCACGTTCTCGAAGTGGTTGCCCTCGACCAGCACCCCGGCGCCCATCGTGGACGCCACGCCGTAGTCCGCGCCGTAGTAGTAGTTGTTGAACACGTGCACCGGGTCACCGAACCGGACGCGCGGGTGGCGCTCCTTGCTCCCGTCGAACCAGTTGTGGTGGTAGGTGACCCGCAGGTGGCCGATGTCGGCCGTGTGCCCGTCGTCGTGGCCGAGCAGCATGCTCTTGGTGTGGTTCGTGACCCGGTTCCACGAGACGGTGACGAAGTCGGAGGCCCGTTTGACGTCCACCGCGCCGTCGTAGCCGCCGTCGAACGTGTTGTGGTCGATCCAGACGTTGCGCGAGCCCTGCACGTTGATCGCGTCGTCGTCCCAGCCCCGGAAGGTCAGGTTGCGGACGATGACGTTGCTCGCGCCGCTGATGTTCAACCCGTTGTCCAGCGTCGCGGCGCCCACGCCGAGCACGGTCTTGTTGCTGCGCACGTCGTTCATCTTGTCGGGCATGGTCAGCGACCCGGTGACCCGGATGACCAGCGGTGACGAGGACTCCAGGGCGTCGGCGAGCGCCTGGCCGTCGGAGACGGTGACGGTCTGGCCGCCGGCCCCGCCGGTGGTGCCGCCGTTCTGGGTCGCCCAGCCGACCAGGTCCCCGGCCGGCGGCAAGGTCGGCGTCGGGGTCGGCGCCGGGGTGCTCGGCGGCGGGGTGGTCGGGTTGCCGGGCAGGCCGACCCGGCCGACCCCGGCCTGCGCCGTGACCACGGCCTTCATGTCGCAGGCCGTGCCCACGGTGTACGCGTACGGCGGGTTGGTCACGCTGCCGCCGGTCTGCCCGGCGCCGGAGTTGACCAGGCAGTTGTTCCTGGCGACCAGTCGGCCGTCGCCGGAGGAGCCCTCCGCCAGGTGGTACGGGTCGTCGACGTTCTCGAAGTGGTTGCCCTCGACGACGACCCCGGCGTTCTCGGTGGACGCGACGCCGTAGTTGCCGGTGTTCAGGTAGTAGTTGTTGTAGACGTGCACCTGGTCGCCGAAGCGCACGCGCGGGTTGCGCTGGTTGGTGTTGTCGAAGAAGTTGTGGTGGTAGGTGACCTTCAGCCGGCCGGTGTCCTGGGCGGCGTTGCCGTCGTCGTGGCCGAGCAGCATGTTCTTGTCGGTGCCGTCGGCGTGGTTGTAGGAGACCGTCACGTACGACGAGCCGCGCTTGATGTCGACGCCGCCGTCCGCCCCGGTGGTCCAGGTGTTGTGGTCGATCCAGACGTGGTGGGAGAACATCTGCACGTTGATCGCGTCGTCCGCCCAGTTCCGGAAGTTGAGGTTCCGGACGATCACGTTGTGCACGGCGTTGGCGGGCGGCGCGGTGACCGCGTTGTCGATCGGCAGGCCGATGTTCAGGCCGCCGCCGGTGAACCCGGAGTTGGCGCCGACGCCGACGATCGTCTTGTCCGAGGTGACCTCGTGCATCGGGCCGGGCAGCGCGATCATCCCGCTGACCTGGATGATCTTCGGCCCGCTCGATGCCGCCTCGGTGACGAACTGGCTGGCGGTCGAGACCGTGACGGTCGGACCGCCCGCGCCGCCGGTGGTGCCGTTCTGGCCCCACGCGTCGACCGAGGCCCAACCGTCGGCCACGTTGGTGCCGGGGTTGCCCGGGTCGCCGGTCGGCGACGGCGTCGGGTTGGTCGGCGTCGGCGTGGGGCCGGCGCCGCCCGAGTCGACCCGCACGTCGTCGAAGTCGGCGCTGGCGTAGAACGTCGCGACGCCGATCCGGCCGCTGGCGTACGAGGTGTCGGTCGCCTCGGCGAGCAGGGCGCCGTTCACGTACCCCTTGAGCGAGCCGCCGGCGACGTCCAGCCGCACGGTGTAGGTCGTCCCGGTGCCGACCGGCAGGGCGGCGGTGTCCAGCGTGGTGGCGGAGCCGCCGGTCAGCCGCTTGAGCTCGACGGTGTTGTTGCTGCGCAGCGCGAGGTAGTAGTAGCTGGTGCTGCTCTGCACCCGGGCGAGCAGCGCGACGAACCGGTTCGATCCGTTGAACGCCGTCGGCCGGACGGTCGTCTGGACGGAGTAGTCCGTCCAGCTCGACGTGCCGGCCAGCGAGCGGGCGTCGCTGCTGGTGCCGCCCTGTCGCAGCGCCCGCGCGCTGTCGCCGGTCACCGACCAGCTTCCGCCGGAGGCCGTCCAGCCGGACGAGTTGCCGTCGGAGAAGTCGTCGGAGAAGAGCGTGTCGGCGTGGGCCGTGGCGGCCATGCCGACGGTGAGGGCGACCGCGAGGAACGCGGCCCCGATCGCGGTGAGGAACCCTCGGCGGTGCCTCCGCCGACGAGTGTCGGAGTGGTGCACGGGACCTCCCTGGTGGTGATCAAATGATCGATGAACATCGATCCCTGAGGGTGTGGTGCGCCGTGGACCGCCGGGCCGATGCCCGGCGCCGAACCGCACCCGGCGGTCCGCGGAGGGGCGGTCAGTAGGGGAGCTTGCCGGTGCCGGCGCCGGCCGTGACGACGGACTTCACAGTGGCCGGCTCGGTCAGGGTGTACGGGTAGAACGTGCGCGGCTCCTGGACGGTGCCGCCCGCGTCGCCGGGCTCGCTGGTACCGGCGAGCACGTTGTCGCGGGCGATCATGCGGCCCCGGTCCCCGGAGTAGCTGATCGACCAGGGCACCTCGACGTCCTCGAAGTAGTTGCCCTCGACCACGCAGCCGGAGTCGAGTTGGCAGGCCACCCCGACGTCGGTGTTGTAGACGAAGTAGTTGTTGAACACGTGCACGGGATCGCCGTAGCGGACCCGGGGGTTGCGCTGCGGCGTGCGGTCGAACCAGTTGTGGTGGTACGTGACCTTGAGGTTGCCGACGTCCTGGGCGGCGTTGCGGTCGTCGTGGCCGAGCAGCATGTTCTTCGTGTGGTGGTGGGTGTGGTTCCAGGACACGGTGACGTAGCTGGACCCGCGCTTGACGTCGATCAGGCCGTCGTAGCCGTACGCCAGGTCGTTGTGGTCGATCCACACGTGGTGCGAGAACATCTGCACGTTGATCGCGTCGTCGACGGTGTTGCGGAAGTTCAGGTTCCGCACGATCACGTTGTGCACGGCGTTCGCCGGCGGGCTGGTCGCATCGCTGACCGGCAGGCCGATGTTCAGCCCGCCGCCGGTGATGCCGGAGTTCGCGCCGACGCCGACGATCGTCTTGTCCGAGGTGACGTCGTGCATCGGGCCGGGCAGCGCGATCATCCCGTCCACCCGCACGGTCAGCGGGCCGGCCGTGCCGATCGCGGCGAGGAGCTCGGCGGCCGTGTCCACCGTGACAGTCGGGCCGCCGGCCCCGCCGGTGGTGCCGTTCTGGCCGAGCGCGTGCACCGAGGCGAAACCGATCGGCGGGGCGCCCGGATCGATCGGGGGCCCGGTCGGCGGCAGGGTGGGCCCGCCGGTCGGCGTGGCCGTGGGCGGGGCGCCGGTGGCCGTGTCCACCTGGACGTCGTCGAAGGTGGCGCTCGCGTACGAGGTGGCCAGGCCGACCCGTCCCGCGGCGAACGCGCCGTCGGTGGCCTGCACCCGTAGCGTGCCGTCGACGTAGCCGCGCAGCGAGCTGCCGACCGCCTCCAGCCGCAGCGTCGCCCAGCTGCCGACGGTGATCCCGGCCGGGGCGGAGCCCAGCGACACCGGGTCGCCGCCGGAGCGGCGGATCAGCTGCACGCCGCCGCTCGCGGTCACCACCAGCGCGTAGTAGCTGCTGCTGCTCTGCGCCCGGGCGATCACCCCGGCGTGCCGGTTCGCCCCGCCGAAGCCCGTCGGCCGGACCCGGGCCTGCACCCCGTAGTCGGTCCAGGTGCCCGCGCCGGCCAGGGCCCGGGCGTCGCTGCTGGTGCCGGACTGCCGGTAGGCGTACGAGCCGTCGGTCACCACCGACCAGCTGCCGCCGGAGCGGGACCATCCGTCGGCCGCGCCGTCGGAGAACGTGTCGCTGAACAGGGTGTCGGCGTGCGCCGACGAGGTGGTCGCGAGCACCGTGCCGACGGCCAGGGCGCCGGCGGTGAGCGCCGCGCCGAGCAGCCTCGGTGTGCGCGTCCGGGAGCGGGGTGTCCGGTTCATGGTGCACCTCCTGGTGGTGGGGGGGTGTGCACCGGTGGGCCGCCGCGCTGAGCGCCGGACGCGGCGGCCCACCGGCCGTGCGGGCCCCCCGCCCCGCGCCGCGGCCGGCGGCCAAGAGGGGCAGCCCGGCCGCGCCCCCCCCCCCGCCCACCCCCCCCGGCCCCCCCGGCGCC
>NZ_JBNCKW010000012.1:177356-192379 GCF_049841735.1 Micromonospora sp. DT46
GGGGGGGGGGGGGGGGACGGGGGGGCCGCCCGGGCGAGGGGCCGGCGGGGGGGCCCCCCGGGCCGGCCGCCCGCCGCGCCCGGCGCGGCGGCCGGCGTCCTAGAGGAGCAGCCGGTCCGCGCCGGCCAGCGCTCCGACGACCGCTGGCACCGCGGGCGCCGGCAGCACCGGACCGCGGCGCAGGGTCGGCGTCCAGTCGGCGTCCGGGGCCAGGTCCGGCTCGTGCGCCGCGTTGTACGCGCCCACCAGGTCGACCGGGCGGGCCCGGTCCCCGGCGGCGCGGACCCAGTTGCCCCGGGTGGTGACGGCGGTGCCGCCCCAGTCGTAGAGCAGGGTGTCGGCCGTGACGCCGGTGCCGAGAGTGAAGAAGTTGTTCTCGGCGACCACGGCGGACTGCACCCCGACGCCGATCGCGTACTCGAAGCCGTCGCCGGCCAGCCGGTAGTGGTTGTTCCACACGTCGACCTGGCCGAAGCGCACCCGGGGCAGCCGCTGGAGCACCCCGTCGAAGAGGTTGTGGTGCAGGCTCACCTTCAGCCGCCCGACGTCCGGGCCGACGGTGTTGGACGAGCCGATCAGCATGACCTTGTCCCGCCCGACGAACCGGTTGTACGAGACGGTCACCAGGCTCGCGGTGTGCGTGACGTCCACCGACCCGTCGTGCACCTGGTACGGCCGGCCGAGGTGCATCGGCTGGCCGCTGTCGGGGTTGTCGCCGTCGGTGAAGGTGTTGTGGTCGATCCAGACGTGCTCGCTGCGGCGCACCGAGATCTGGTCGTACTGGGAGTTCCAGTTGCCGGCGGCGCCGTCGGTGGGGGACCAGGCGGGGAAGCAGTCCCGGGCGTCGTCGAAGGTCAGGTTCCGCACGATCGTGTTGTGCGCGCCGTCGAGCATCAGCGTCAGGCCGGTCAGCCGGGCGCCGCGCAGGCCGACGATCGTGGTGTTCGGGCCGACGTTGATCTGGGTCTGCCGGGTCTGGTTCGTCACCGAGCGCACCCGCGCGGCCTCCAGCGGCCCGCTCGGCGCGACCCGGCCCCAGACCGCCGGGTCGTACGCCGCGAGGTACGCCGCCAGCGAGTACTCCAGGTCGGCGAGGTCGGCGCAGTCGAGGACGCTCCCGTCGGGCCCTTCGAAGCCGTCGACCTCGCCCCTGACGTAGATGATCTTCGGGGTGGCGTTGCCCCGGTTGGTGGCGTTGTCGCCGCCGAGGGCCGCGACCAGCTCGGCCCGGCTGGAGACCACGTGCACCTGCTCCGGGGTCGCCGCCGCGCCGCCGGTCGTGCCGGTTCCCTCAGCCGCCCAGCCGTCCCCGGCCGGCAGCGCCTGCCGGCCCAGGTGCCGGGCGGCCCAGGAGAGCCCACCGGTCGTGGCGGCCGCGCCGCCCGGAGCCGGAGCGGCGGCGCCGTCCGGGGCCGGGGCCGCCGCCGCGCTCCCGGATGTCGCCGCGAGCGCGACGGCGATCGTCGCCGCGCCCAGTGTCTGCTTCCACATCTATCGGACCACCTGTTCGTCGCCTGTTGATATGTGGCAACGGTAGGTTTCGCGATTTATGCGAGTCAATGACAAACGTGTGCAGAAGTGTTGCAACTGATCAAATCGGCCAGTATCGCCCCGGCCGTCCTCGGTCGGGTTGACGCCCCTATATCCGATATGGACCCGCGTCAGGCGGGCGGTTCAGTTGCAGTGCGTTGCGGTCCCTCCTGCCCGGTCAGGTCCGTGCGGTGCGGCGCCACCGCCCACGGCACCGCCAGCTCCGACAGCAGCGCCCCTTCGTCGGCCGCCCGGCGCAGCAGCCGGTTGATCCCGCGCACCGTCAGCACCCGCTGCGGGCCGTCGCCCGTGGCGGTGACGAGGTCGCCGCCCAGCGGCGCCGGCTCGGGCGCGGTCGTGACGGCCTCCAGCACCGCGGTGAACGGGGCGGTCCGCCCCAGGGGCGCGATCAGCGGCACCGCCGGGTCGGCGCGGTGGGCGAGGAGGTTCTCCAGCAGCCCGCGCCGGCCCGGCACCTCGCGTGCGCCGGCGTCGCCGGGCAGCAGCAACCGGTCGGTCGGGTACTCCAGCACGGCCCGGCCGGCGGTGCCCGTCACGATCACCTCCCCGGCGACGAAGTCCTCCCCGGCCAGGGTCACCGCCGCGACGATCGGTGGTCCCGAACGGGACGACACCCGCAGGGTCGCCGTGTCGTCCACCTCGATCGGCCGGACCCGATAGCGCTCCACCTCGATCCGCGCGGGGACCACCGGCCCGTCCCCGGCGGCGGCCTCGGCGACCGCCAGGCACTGCATGACCGCGTGCGCCAGCGGGTTGGCCAGGGCACCGTCCAGCACCGGCCGGCCGTGCAGCGTCCGCCGACCGGCCCACGGCGCCCGCGCGTAGTAGGCGTCGGAACGCTGCCAGGACGCCACCGTCGCGATGCCGGTGACGGTACCGAGCCGCCCGGCCCGGACCGCGTCGGTCAGTGCCGTCAGCGCCGCCGAGCCGAGCGCCTGGAAGCCCACCTGGCACGCCCGGCCCGTCGCGGCGAGGGCGTCGGCCAGCTCCCGGTGCTCGGCGGTGGACAGCACCGGCGGCTTCTCCAGCAGCAGGTCGGCGCCCGCAGCGAGCACGTCCAGGGCGATCGGCAGGTGGGTGTGCGGTGGGGTGCAGACCACCACCACGTCCGGCCGGGCCGCCCGCAGCATCTCCCGGTGGTCGGCGTGGACCAGGGTGCCGTCGGGCACCGGTGCCGCCGGCTCGTCCTCGATCGGACGTACGTCGACCAGGGCGACCAGCCGCAGCCGCCCGGCGGCGTGCAGGGGGGCGACGACCCGTCGGTGCCAGCGCCCGTGCCCGTTGGCCCCGACGATCGCGACCCTCGGCACGGCGCTGGCCCGTCCCGGTGGCGCCCCCTCGGCGGCGGCCGTCACCGGGCGCCCGCCAGCGTCGCGGCCACCCCGTGCCGTTGCAGGGCGGTCAGCCACCCGGTCACCTCGGCGCGTACGTCGTCGTCCTCGGCCACCTCGGCGGGGAAGACCTCGCGCAGCGCGAACACCGCGTCGACGGCCCCCGCCGGGGTCTTCGCTCCGGCGGCGAGCGCGGCGCGGATCTCCTCGGCGAGCGGGTCGGCCAGCGGCAGGGGGCTGCCGTCGTCGGCGTGGCCCTGCGCGAAGCGCAGCCAGGCGGCCACCACCAGCGTGGCCCAGTGCGCCGACCGGCCCGCGGCCCGCAGGTCGGCGATGGTGTGCAGGATCCGCTGCGGCAGCTTCTGCGAGCCGTCCAGGGCCACCTGGAGGGTGCGGTGGTGGATCGCCGGGTTGGCGAACCGGGTCAGCACCTCCTCGCCGTACGCGACGACCGAGACGCCCTCGGGCGGGTCGAAGCTGGCCGCCACGTCCTCGGCGACCAGGTGCCGCAGCACCGTGGTCAGGTGCGGCAGGGCCAGCGCGTCGGCGATGGTCTCCCGGCCGGCCAGCGCACCCAGGTAGGCGGCGGCCGAGTGCACGCCGTTGAGGGCGCGCAGCTTCAACCGCTCCCAGGATCCCGCGTCGGCGGTGAGCACCGCGCCGGCCCGCTCCCAGGCCGGCCGGCCGCCCGGGAAGTCGTCCTCGATCACCCACTGCCGGTACGGCTCGGCGACCACCGCCGCCAGGTCAGATACCCCCAGGGCGCGCTCGGCGTCGGCGAGGGTCTGCGCCGTGCTGGCCGGCACGATCCGGTCGACCATGGTGCCGGGGAAGCTGACGTGCTCCCGCACCCAGTCGGCCAGCGGCTCCGGCACCCCCGCGTACGCCACCGACTGCTCGACCAGGCCGCGCAGCCGGCGGCCGTTCGCGGGCAGGTTGTCGCAGCTGACCAGGGCCAACGGCGGGCCCTGCGCGGCGGCGCGGGCGAGCAGCCCGCGCAGCAGCAGGCCCGGGACGGTGACCGGCGCCCGGTCGGTGCGCAGGTCGGCGGCGACCTCCGGGTCGGGCCGCAGCCGGCCGGTCACCGGGTCGAGCTGGTACGCCTTCTCCGTCACGGTGAGGGTGACCACCCGGATCGCCGGGTCGGCCAGCAGCGCCACCACGGCGGCGGGGTCACCGGCGGCGTGCCGGGTCCCGGCCAGCGCGCCGACGACCCGGGTGTGGCACCCCTCGGCGCTGGTGGTGGTGACGCTGAACAGGTTGTCCTGCGCGGCCAGCGTCGTCGCCACGTCGGGGTTGCGTGGCGCCACGCCGACGATGCCCCAGTCGCCCCCGGCGTGCGCCATCGCCTCCTCGGTGTAGACCGCCTGATGGGCGCGGTGGAACGCGCCCAGCCCGAGGTGCACGATCCCCGCCGGCGCGCTGCCCGGGCGGATCAGCGGGCGGCTCTCGGTCGGCAGCCGGCGTAGCGTCCCGAGACCGAGCCGGGCGGCGCCGGTCATCGCCACACCGGTCCGTCGGGGAAGCGGAACTCGGCGATCGACTCCGGCTTCATCGTGGAGCTGTAGCCGGGCGCCTGCGGCAGCAGGTAGCGCCCCTCGCGGGTGCGCACCGGGTCGACGAAGTGCTCGTGCAGGTGGTCGACGTACTCGACCATCCGGCCGTCGAGGCTGGTGCCGACCCGCAGGTAGTCGAAGACCGCCAGGTGCTGGACGTACTCGCACAGACCCACGCCGCCGGAGTGCGGGCAGATCGGCACCCCGAACTTCGCCGCCATCAGGATCTCGGCGAGGACCTCGTTGACGCCGCCGACCCGGCAGGCGTCGATCTGCATCACGCCGATCGCCTCGGCCTGGAGCAGCTGCTTGAAGATGACCCGGTTGGCGGCCACCTCACCGGTGGCGACCCGGCACCGGCCGTCGGTCAGGCCGGTGACCGCCCGCGCGATCCGGGCGTGCCCGAGGATGTCGTCGGCGTGCGTCGGCTCCTCGATCCAGTACGGGTCCACCTCCGCCAGGGCGGTCATGTTGGTGATCGCCTCGTCGACGTCCCAGACCTGGTTGGCGTCCATCATCAGCAGCGCGTCCGGGCCGATCTCCTCCCGGATGATCCGCGCCCGCCGCAGGTCGTCGGCCGGCAGCCCGCCGACCTTCATCTTCATCGCCCGCCACCCCTCGGCGTACGCCTGCCGGGTCAGCGCCCGGACCTTGTCGTCGGGGTAGCCCAGCCAGCCCACCGAGGTGGTGTACGACGGGAACCCGTCGCGCTCCAGCCCGGCCCGGCGCTCGTCCAGCCCGACCAGTCCCTTGTCGAGGATGGCCGCCGCCTCGTCCGGGGTGAGGGCGTCGGTGATGTGGTGGAAGTCGATGCTGGCCACCAGCTCCTCGGTGGGCAGCTCGGCGAGGAGCTGCCACAACGGCTTGCCGGCCAGCTTGGCCCGCAGGTCCCAGACCGCGTTGACCAGGGCGCCGGTGGCCATGTGGATGACCCCCTTCTCCGGGCCCAGCCAGCGCAGCTGCACGTCGGCGCTCAGCGAGCGCCAGAACGCCACCGGGTCGGCGAAGATCTCCTCCACGGTCCGGCCCCGCACGTGGTGGGCGAGGGCCTCGATCGCGGCGCAGGTCAGCTCGTTGCCGCGACCGTTGGTGAAGGTGAACCCGGCCCCGGTGACGCCGGCGTCGGTGCGCAGCTCGACGTAGCTGGCCGAGTAGTCACCCCGGTTGATCGCGTCCGAGCCGTCGCCCGCGGCGGCGGTCGGGAACCGCACGTCGTGCACGTCGACGGCGGTGACGGTGACACTCACAGGACATTCTCTCCGATCTTGAAGACCTTCTTCGGCAGCCGGTACGCCAGGTCGACGATGGTCTCGGCCGCCTCGTCCTCGTCGAGGCGGTGCTCGGTGACCAGCCGGGCCAGGTAGGCGGCGTCGACCCGGCGGGCCACGTCGTGGCGTACCGGGATGGAGCAGAACGCGCGGGTGTCGTCGACGAACCCGGCGGTGTTGTAGAAGCCCGCGGACTCGGTGACCGACTCGCGGAACCGGCGCAGCACCTCGGGCGAGTCCAGGAACCACCACGGCGCGCCGAGGTACAGGGCGGCGTACCCGCCCGCCAGGGGGGCGAGTTCCCGGCTGAAGGTGTACTCGTCGAGGGTGTAGAGCACCACCCGCAGCCGCGGGTCGTTGCCGTACGCGTCCAGCAGCGGGGTCAGCGCGTGCAGGTACTCGGTGGCCTGCGGCAGGTCGCCGCCGACGTCGCGGCCGTGCCGCGCGTACAGCCAGCGGTTGTGGTTGCGCACCGAGCCGGGGTGCAGCTGCATGACGAGGCCGTCGTCCAGCGACATCCGGGCGAACTCCAGCAGCATGTGCGCCCGGAACGTCTCCGCGTCGGCCGCGTCGGCGACCCCGCGCAGGCCCTTGTCGTAGAGGCGCGCGGCCTCGTCCGCGCCCAGTGCCAGGGTGCGCGCGGTGGGGTGGCCGTGGTCGGTGCAGGTGGCGCCGGCCGCGATGAAGGCCGCCCGCCGCCGGCGCAGCGCCGCCAGGTAGCCGGCGTACGTGCCGGTGTCCTCGCCGGTGATCTCGCCGAGCTGCGCGACGTTGTCCGCCCAGCCGTCGAACTCCATGTCGGCCACGTTGTCCGGCCGGAACGTGGTGATCACCCGGCCGCCCGGCCCGCCCCAGCCGTCGGCGGCGAGCTTGGCGTGCTGCCCGAGGTCGTCCAGCGGCGACTCGGTGGTGGCGAGCACCTCGATGCCGAACCGCTCGAACAGCGCCCGGGGCCGGAACTCCGGCTGGGCGAGCCGGGCCGCGAGCTCGTCGTAGACGGCGTCGGCGGTGGCCGGGGAGAGCGGGGTGCGCACCCCGAACACGTCGCGGAAGGTCTGCTCCAGCCAGAGCCGGGAGGGGGTGCCCCGGAACAGGTGCCAGTGCGCGGCGAAGCGTCGCCAGATGGTGCGCCCGTCGGGCTCCGTGGGGCTGCCGTCGACGGTGGGCACGCCCAGGTCGGCCGGGGGGACGCCCTGGCTGAGCAGCATCCGGGTGAGGTAGTGGTCGGGCACGATGAGCAGCCGCGCCGGGTCCGGGAAGGGGCGGTCCTCGGCCAGGATCGCCGGGTCGACGTGCCCGTGCGGGGAGATGATCGGCTGGGGCGCGGCCAGCGCGTACAGCCGGCGGGCCACCGCGCGTTGCGCGGGGTCGGCGGGGAAGAGTAGGTCGGTCGTGGGCACGGGTGGGGCTCCTCGGAGGGTGTTCGTGGCTCAGGAGAGGTCGAGCAGGTCGGCGACCCGGACCGGGGCGCCGGTGGTGAAGGAGCGGTTCGCGGCCAGCCCGGTTAGCAGGGCGAGGGCGCCGTCGCGGGCGGTCGCCGCCCGCCCCATCGGGTCCGGCTCGCCGGCGATCAGGACCCGGGCCATCCGGGCGTCGGCGCCGCCGTGCCCGGAGCGGGTGTGCCCGGTCACGGGTACGACCTGCGGCGGCGCCCAGAACGGCCGCAGGGTCAGCGTGGCGGAGCCGGCCTCGGCGGCGGCCTCGTCGCCGTGCAGCGCCGCGCCCTTGAGCGCACCGGCGGACGCCGGGCTGACGTGGTCGCTCTCCACGACCTCCAGCTCCAGGCGGCCCCGGCTGCCGTTGACCATCACCCGGTAGCCCTCGTAGGGGGCGTACGCGGTGAGGTGGTAGGTCATCGTCGCGCCGGTGGAGTAGCGGGCGAGCACCGCCATGTCGTCCTCGATGTCCACGCCCGGGGCGAAGACGTTGCGGTCGCGCTGGTAGCCGTCCTCGGCCTCGGCGTCGAGGTAGAGCTCGCGCAGTTTCGGGTGCGCGTCGAGCCGCAGCGCGAACGGGTCGTCGTCGGCGGCGGGGGAGCCGTGCGCCCGCTCGTAGTCGCGGGCGTAGCCGTGCCGGTGGCCGGCCTCGCCGTAGAAGAACAGCCGGCCGGTGGCGTACACCTCGACGGGGGTGGCGTCCAGCCACCAGTTGACCAGGTCGAAGTGGTGGCCGGCCTTGTGCACCATCAGCCCGCCGGAGTGCGCCTTGTCGCGGTGCCAGCGGCGGAAGTAGTCGGCGCCGTGCCGCACGTCGAGCAGCCACTCGAAGTGCACCGAGCCCACCTCGCCGATCGCGCCGTCGGCGAGCAGCTCGCGCAGCTTCTCGTGCAGGGGGTTGTAGCGGTAGTTGAACGCCACCCGCACCTGCCGCCCGGTGTCGGCGACCGCGTCGAGGATCTGCCGGCAGCCGGCCGCGTCCACGGTCATCGGCTTCTCGGTGATGACGTCGCAGCCGGCCCGCAACGCCGTGTCGACGTGCGCGGCGTGGGTGTCGTCCACGCTCGTCACCACCAGCACGTCGACGCGCTCCTTGGCGAGCATGACGGCCAGCTCCTCGGCCCGGTACGTCGGCACCGGCGGGTGGCCCAGCTCGCCGAGCCACCGGTTGTGGGCGTCCATGCGGGCCTGGTTGACGTCGGCGAACGCGACGAGTTCGGCGGTGTCGGCGTGGTCGCGCACCAGCGCCCGGACGAACATCTCGGCCCGGGACCCGGTGCCCACCAGGGCGTGTCGGACCCGTTGACCGGTGCTGGACGACATGTCGACCGCCTCCCGTGTTGCTGCAAAGGTTTGCAGCGAAATAACCACGCGCCGCGCGGCGGCGTCAACGATCGATGCCAAACCGGCGGCATAGATCCGTTTTGATAGGCATTTGAGCACATGGTGGGAGCGTGGCCGAAACGCATCTGTAACCATCGGCCGTTGACACCGGCACAACCGTTTGCATTAATTGGCGGCACCTGACGTGACCCCAGCCACACTGGACGAAGGGCCCCGCCGTGCCAGCCACCATCCGAGACGTCGCCCGGGCCTCCGGCGTGCACATCTCCACGGTCTCCCGCACGTTCTCGGCCCCGCACCTGGTCAACCCGGAGACCCGGGGCCGGGTGCTGGCCTGCGCCGAGGAGCTCGGCTACCGGCCCAACCGCGCCGCCCGCGCCCTGATCACCGGCCGTACGCACAACGTCGGTCTGATCATCGCGGACATCGCCAACCCGTTCTTCCCGCCGCTGATCAAGGCGGCGGAGAGCCAGGCCCGCCAACGCGACTACCACGTGTTCGTGGCCGACACCAACGAGGACCCGATCGCCGAGGAGGAGCTGGTCCACGCCCTCGCGAAGCAGGTGGACGGGGTGCTGCTGTGCAGCCCGCGGATGAGCAACAGCATGATCGAGCAGCTCAGCCGCGAGGTGCCGCTGGTGGTGATAAACCGGCAGGTCGCCGGCCTGCCGTGCGTCACCATGGACGTCGGGCAGGGCGCCCGGTCGGCCATCGAGCACCTGCTCGGCCTCGGCCACCGGCGGATCGCGCTGCTCAGCGGGCCGCGTGGCTCGTGGACCAGCCGGGAGATCCGCCGGGCCGCCGGCGTCGCGGCGCGGGCCGGCGGCGCCGAGTTCACCGTCCTCGGGCCCAACCAGCCCACCGAGATTGGCGGCGCGGCCCTCGCCGAGCAGGTCCGCCGCAGCGAGGCCACGGCGGTCCTCGCCTACAACGACCTGATGGCGATCGGCCTGATCGAAGGGCTCGACGCCGTCGGGATGCGCGTCCCACAGGACGTGAGCGTCGTCGGCATCGACGACATCGCCCTGAGCCGGCTCACCCGGCCCAAGTTGACGACGGTGGCCACGCCCAACGCGGCCGCCGGCCGGACGGCCGTCGACATGCTCCTGCAACACGACACCGTCGCCGCCCGTGGCTCACGCGGCGGTCGGGGTGTCACGAGCGACGACCGTCGTACCACCGCACAGGTAATGCTCCAGACCGAACTGGTCATCCGCGACTCGACCGCCGCCGCGCCGGCAGACGGTCGGAACCGCCCCGACGCCGAGTTGGTCGTCCCGGGCCCGCATCGCCTTGCGGGCCCGGGTCGCCCGACCGCGGCCACCGGTGGCGTCGTCGCCTCCTAACGCCAAGGAGTGAGCGCACATGCACCCCGCAACGCCCCCCACCACTGGCACGCAGGCCGTGCCCGTTCACCGTACCCCCGTCCGCCGACGGCGGTTGATCCGCGGCCTGCTCGCCACGGTCGTCGCCCTGCCCCTGGTCCTCGGTGCCGCCGCCTGCGGCGGCGACGACGAGGCCAGCACCGACCCGAACGCCCCGGTCAAGCTCTCGGTCTTCTGGTGGGGCGGTGAGGCCCGGGCGAAACTGACCGAGGAGGCCCTCGCCCTCTACACCAAGAAGCACCCGAACGTCACGTTCGAGAAGACCTGGCAGGCCAACCAGGGCTACTTCGACAAGCTGGCCACCCTCACGGCCGGCGGCAACCCGCCGGACCTCTTCCAGATCGACGACAACTACCTGGCCGAGTACGCCTCGCGCAGCACCACCCTCGACCTGACGTCGTACAAGGACTCCGGCGACCTCGACGTGTCGAAGTTCCCCAAGAGCCTCTGGCAGTACGGCGTGGTCGACGGCAAGCTCGCCGGCGTGGCCGCGGGGGAGAACACCCAGGGCCTGGTCTACAACAAGACGCTGCTGACCAAGAACGGCCTGCCCGAGCCGACCACGGGGATGAGCTGGGAGGAGCACATCGCCTGGGCCGAGCAGGTGGCGAAGAAGACCAAGGTGCCCGGCACCCAGGACCCGAGCGCCGACTACAAGGCGTTCTGGGTGTGGCTGCGCCAGCAGGGCAAGGACCTCTACAAGGGCAAGGAGCTCGGCTTCACCGCCGAGGACGTGACGAAGTGGTTCGACCTGTGGAAGGGAGCCCGGGACCGGGGCGCCACCCCGACCCCCGACGTCATCCACGAGGGCAACGCCACCGACATCACCAAGCAGCTCGTGGTCACCGGCAAGGCCGGCACCAGCTGGGTCTGGGTCAACCAGATGCCGGAGCTGAAGAAGAACACCAAGGACGAGCTGGGCGTCATCGCCTACCCCGGTGACCCGAGCGCCCAGTGGGCCCGCGCCTCCATGTACTGGTCGGTGTTCAAGGGCAGCAAGCACAAGGACGTCGCGGTCGACGTGATCAACTTCCTGGCCAACGACCCCGAGGCGGTCAAGATCCTCGGCACCGACCGTGGCCTGCCGTCGAACCTGGACCTGCGCCGGGTGGTCAGCGACGACGTCACCGACCCGGCGATGAAGCAGTCGATCCAGGTCGAGTCCGACCTGGCGGAGAAGTTCGGCGAGGCGCCGCAGGTCCCGCTCAAGGGGCACAGCAAGGTCCGCTCCGAGCTGATCAAGGCCGCCGAGAACGCCCAGTACGGCCGGATCAGCTCCGCCCAGGCGGCGGAGCAGTTCATCGCCGCCTGCAAGACCGCCATCGCCTGACCCTGACGCTACCGAGAGGAACCGGCTCGTGGCCCTGACCACGGCGCCCGGTCCGACCCGACGACGTACCGGATCCGTCCCGACCCCCGCCGGCAGGCGCGGGGTCGGGCGGTCCCGGCACGGTGACGGTCTGGCCGGCTACGTCTTCCTGTCGCCCTGGCTGCTCGGCCTGCTGGCCGTCACGGCGATACCCATGCTCCTGTCGCTCTACCTGAGCTTCACCAACTACGACATCCTCACCCCCTTCTCCGAGGTGGAGTGGGTCGGGCTCGCCAACTACGAGCGGATGTTCACCGCCGACCCGTCGTACTGGCACTCGGTGCGGGTGACGCTCACCTTCGCCCTGATCGCCGTGCCGCTGAAGCTGGCGGCCGCCCTCGGGGTGGCCCTGCTGCTCAATCGCGCCTGGCGCGGCGTCGGGCTGTTCCGCGGCCTGTTCTACCTGCCGTCACTGCTCGGTGGCAGCGTCGCGCTGGCCATCGTCTGGGTGAACATGTTCAACCGCGAGGGCGCGTTCAACTCGCTGCTGGGCGTCTTCGGCATCGAGGGCAAGCCGTGGGTCAACGACCCCGACTGGGCGCTGGAAACCCTCATGGTGCTCGCCATCTGGCAGTTCGGCGCGCCCATGGTGATCTTCCTGGCCGGCCTCAAGCAGGTGCCCACCGAGCTCTACGAGGCGGCCTCCGTCGACGGCGCCGGCAAGTGGCGGCAGTTCGTCGCCGTCACCCTGCCGATGCTCTCGCCGGTGATCTTCTTCAACCTGGTGCTGGAGACCATCAACGGCTTCCAGGGCTTCACCGCCGCGTTCGTGCTCAGCAACGGCACCGGCGGCCCCGTCGACTCCACCCTGATGTACACGCTGAACCTCTACATCACGGGCTTCACCAACCTGGAGATGGGCTACGCCTCGGCGATGGCCTGGGTCTTCCTGCTCGCCATCGCGATCATCACCGCGATCTTCTTCAGCACCGGGCGGTTCTGGGTGCACTACTCGGACGGGGAGGACCGGTGACCGCGACGGCAACCCCGACGGCAACCCCGGCGACGACCGGCCCGCGCGGCCCGCGCCGGGCCAGCGGCGGCGGGCAGGCCGTGCGCCTGCTCATCCTGATCGCGATCGTCGCGGTCGTGCTCTACCCGCTCTTCTGGATGATCGGTACGTCCCTGAAGAGCCAGGAGGAGATCGTCAACAACATCGGCCTGCTGCCGAACGAGTTCACCCCCGGCAACTACGCCGACGGCTGGACCAACTTCGACTTCAGCTTCGGCCGGTTCTTCCTCAACAGCGCGATGGTCAGCCTGCTGACCGTGGTCGGCAACGGCGTCTCCTGCCTGCTCGCCGCGTACGCCTTCGCGCGGCTGCGGTTCCGGCTGCGGGGCGTCTGGTTCGCCGTCATGATCGGGACGCTCCTGCTGCCCGGGCACGTGCTGATCGTGCCGCAGTACATCCTGTTCCGCAGCCTGGGCCTGGTGGGCGGCGAGTGGCCGTACCTGCCGCTGCTGATCCCGCAGTTCCTGGCCACCGAGGCGTTCTTCGTCTTCCTGATGGTGCAGTTCATGCGGGGCATCCCGCGCGAGCTCGACGAGGCCGCCAAGATCGACGGCGCGAACGCCTTCGGCATCTTCCGGCACGTGATCCTGCCGCTGAGCCGGCCGGCGCTGGTCACCACGGCGATCTTCTCGTTCATCTGGACCTGGAACGACTTCTTCCGGCAGCTCGTCTTCCTCTCCGACCTCGAGGACTACACCGTGCCGGTGGCGCTGACCCTGTTCATCGACTCGACGAGCCAGAGCGCCGTCGGCCCGATGTTCGCCATGTCGGTGCTGTCGCTGCTGCCGGTGTTCCTGTTCTTCGTGGCCTTCCAGCGGATGCTGGTGGAGGGCATCAACACGAGCGGACTCAAGGGATGAGGCCGCACCGGGACGACGGGCCGGACCGCGAGGACGGGCCGGCCCGCCGCGACTGGCGGGACGTGCTCACCGACGCCACGGACCTGGCCGTGCTCGGCATCGTCCTGACCCTGGCGGCGCTGCCGGTGCTCACCGCGGCGGCGGCCGTCGCCGCCGCGAGCGCGGCGGTGCACGACCGGTACACCGTCGGTTCCTGGCCCTCCGCGCGGGAGAACCTGACCCGGTACGGCCGCGCCCTGCTGCCTGGCGCCGGGGTGAGCGTGCTGACGCTCGCCGCCTTCGGGCTGCTCGCCGTGAACGTCGCCGCGCTGGCCGGTGGCCGGGTCCCCGGCGGGGCACCGCTGCTCCTGGTCACCGTCGTGCTGGCCGCCGCCCTGGCCGGGTACGCCGCGCTTGTGGTGGTGGAGGTCGGCCGCCGCGGTGGCCGCGGCTGGCGGGAGGCCGCCGGTGCCGCCGCCGGCGCCTGCCGCGCCCGCCCGGGCACCTGGGCCGCCGCCGGCGGGGTCAGCGCCGTCGCGGCGCTGCTCGCCGTCCTGGTCATTCCGGTCGCGGTGCCCATCCTCGCCGGGTACGTGGTCGCCGCCCTGCACGCCGTCGCGCGGCGGACCGTGCCCGCCCCGGTGGGACAGTCGTGACGGGCGGCGACCGGCGGGCCGGCGTGACCGAGAACGATCGGCAGCTCAGCGTCGACGACGTGCCGGTGGCCCGGTACGTCGTCGACCCGGCGATCGACCCCCGGCACGGCCCCCGCCCGTACCTGCACCCCGTGCGGACCCTCGGCGGGACCGTGGTCACCGACGCGTTCCCGGCCGACCACGTCTGGCACCTCGGCGCGTCCCTGGCCGTGCAGGACGTCGACGGCACCAACCTCTGGGGCGGGCGCACCTACGTCCGCGACACCGGCTACACGTGGCGCGACGACCACGGCCGCATCGCGCACACCCGCTGGGAGACCCGCGACCCGCAACGGCTCGCGCACCAGCTGGAGTGGCGGGACCGGGACGGGGCGGTGCTGCTCACCGAGCGGCGGGAGCTGGCCGCGCAGCGGGTCGGCGAGCGGGCCTGGGCCCTCGACGTCGGGTACACGCTGACCGCCCCCGCCGACCGGGACGTCGCCCTGGGCAGCCCGGCGACCAACGGACGCCCGGGTGGCGCCGGCTACGGCGGCTTCTTCTGGCGGGCAATCAGCGCGACACCCGCCCGGGTGTGCACCGCCACAGCCGAGGGGGAGGACGCGGTCAACGGCAGCGACGCGCCGTGGCTGGCCTTCGCCGGCACCGGGCCGGACGGGGCCGCGTACACGCTCGTGCTGGCCGGCCTCGCGGAGGGCGACCGCTGGTTCGTCCGCACCGCGATGTACCCGGGGGTCTGTGTGGCATTCGCCTTCGACCGGCCCAGGGTGATCACCGCGGGTACGAGTCGCACCGGGCGGCACCGCGTGGTCGTCGCCGACGGCACGCTCGACCAGGCGACGGCCGCCGCGTTGGCCGCCGGCGGGACGGTGTGACGCGGCCCTCCCACCCCGGATTTGACGATCTTGTCGGGCGGGCGTAACTTTCTCTCTGCCAGCGCGGAACGGACGAACAGGGTGAAAGCCCTGGCGAGGCCGGAGCGCGGTGAGACCATCGGTCCGGGTGGGGTTCTCCCACCGGGGCCGGCGCGGGCGGTGCCCCGGGTCCGTCGCGAGGCGGATTTGGCGAGGCGGAACCGACCGGGTAAGGTTCACGGCCGGCAGGGATCCGGGCGAGCTCGCGGGAAACCACGAAGCGGCCGGTCTGCCGAACTTCCCGAAAATCGTCGGCGAGAGTCGACGTAATCGGGATGCCCGGAAATCGGGTTGAAGTGGTGCGGATCGCTACGAAGCGGTTTGACACGGCGGAAACCACCGGGTAACGTAGTAAAAGTGCCCGG
>NZ_JBNCKW010000013.1:0-190769 GCF_049841735.1 Micromonospora sp. DT46
GACTGAACATCAACAACCAGCGAGGGGGTCAACATTCGGCCGGAACAGAGGGGTCAAAGTTCGGCCGGCGTTGACAGCAGGGCGAGGTGGGCGGTTGATCGCACGTGCCCAGGGCAGGGCGAGGTGGGCGGCTGATCGCACGCGCCCGGTTCAGGGCAAGGCGGGGCGGCTGATCGCATGTGCCCGGTTCAGGGCAAGGCGGGGCGGCTGGTGGCACGTGCCCAGGGCAGGTCACGGCCGGGCGGCTGGTGGCACGTGCCCAAGACGATCGAGACTGGCGCGGTCGAGGCAGGGCCGATTGCTCTAGGGCCGGCGCACCTGCCGGGTCCGGCCGGGGAGGCTGGTGGGACGCGAGGTGACGGGTGGAACACCAGGGGTGTCACCGAAGGTTTTTGACACCCCTGGTGTTCCACCGGTGGATTGCCGGACGTGCGCCCGGCGGGCGTCGGCGCCTGCCCCGTCGGTAGGGGCAGCTCCACAGCGTCGCTCCGGTTGCGCGGGAACGCCCGCCATCCAGTGGTGATCAGGACGCCATGGACGTTAAAACCGCCCGGTAACGTCCATGGCGTCCTGATCACCAATGCTCGCTTCCTGGCGGCAGGCAGGTGGGGCTCCCGGTGCGGCGACCGGCCCTTTGTGCGGCCGGCTTGGGCCGCCGAGGCTGCCGCAACTACACGTCGCCGTCGCCGACACGTGACGGACCACGCCGACCAGGACGTGGCCGCGTGAACCGCGAAGCGGCGGTGCCCACGGGTGCCCGACGCCGCCAGTCAACGCCGCCGCCATCGCCGCCGCCGCCACCGCCACCGCCACCGCCACCGCCACCGGTGCCGAGACCGGTGTCGGTGAGGCTGGTCAGCGGGAGAGGGCGCGGAGGAAGCGCTCGGCGGCCGGGACGGCGGTGGCGGTGCTGGCTCCGCCCTTCTCGACGAAGACCGCGAACGCGACGTCGCCCTGCCAGCCGACGAACCAGGCGTGCGTGTGCGCCGGGTTGTCGTCGTATTCGGCGGTGCCCGTCTTGCCGTGCACCGGCGCGCCCGGCACGTCCCGCAGCGCGCTGCCGGAGCCGGCCGTGACCACCTCCCGCATCATCGCCCGGACCCCCTCGACCGACTCCGGCTTGAGCTGCGGGCCGGGGGCGGCGGGCTGGGCCGGGGCGGGGTCGAGGACCAGCTTCGGCTGTTCGAACCGACCCCGGGCGACCGCCGCGGTGGCCGACGCCATGGCCAGCGGGCTGACCAGCGTGGTGCCCTGGCCGATGGCGGCGGCGGCCTGCTCGGTCGCCCCGCCGTTCGCCGAGACCTTGCCGGTGAAGGCGTCGAGGCCGACGTCCCACTGCCCCTCCAGCCCGAGGGAACGACCGGTCACGGCCAGTCCGTCGGGGCCGAGCTTCGGCGCCAGCGCGGCGAACGCGGTGTTGCAGGACTTGGCGAAGTCGGTGCGGAAGGGCACCGGCCCCAGCACGAAGTTGTCGGAGTTCTTGAACGGCCTGCCGTCGACGGTGAACGTCTTCGGGCAGTCCACCGTCGCGTCCGGCGTGACCGCGCCCCGGTCGAGCAGACCGAGCGCGCTGACCATCTTGAAGGTGGAGCCCGGCGGAACCTGGGCGGTGAAGGCCAGGTTCTCCCCGGCGGCGCCGGGACCGTTGGCCGCGGCGAGCACCGCGCCGTCGCTGATCCGCACCGCGACCAGCGCCGCCCGGCGCTTCTCGCCGCGCAGGGCGGTGTCGGCCGCGTTCTGGGTGGCCACGTCGAGCGTGGTCCTGACCGGCTGCCCCGACTTCGGCTCGCTGCGGAACACCTCGGTGCCGGTGGGCACCAGCGTGCCGTCCGGGCCGGGGCGCTCGGTGATCACGGTCAGCCCCGGCGCGCCGCGTAGCCGCTCGTCGTGGTGGCCCTGGAGGCCCCCGTGGCCGACCAGGTCGCCGGCCTCGTAGCGGTCGGGGTGCTGGGCGAGGTCGTCGGCCTGGGCCGGGTCGACGGAGCCGAGCACCGCCCGGGCGAACTCGCGGGTGGGGGCCAGGTCGAGCTTGTCGCTGCGGAACTTGGTGCCCGGCAGGTCGTAGATGCGTGGTTTGATCTGCCGGTACGCCTCCTCGCGCAGGGTCACCACCTCGACGAACGCGCCCGGATCCGCGTCGGCGAGCCGCTTGCGCAGATCGGAGAGGTCCACCGGCGGGGTGATCGCCGGCCGGATCGCCCGGAAGGCCGCGTCCAGCTTCCGGGTCAGGCCCGGGAGGTCCGTGACCTCGCCCGGTTGGAGCCCGACCCGCACCACGGGTCGGGGCGCCACGATCGGCTGGCCGGCGGCGTCGAGCACCGCGGCCCGGGTGGCGGTGTCGCGGCGCAGCCCGAGCCGGTCGCCCCGGGTGAGCTGCTCCTGCACCACCTGCGGCTCCCAGATCACCCGCCACTCGTCGCCGCCGCGGGTGAGTCGCACCGGACGCTCGTACGCCCAACGGGTCCCGCCCGGGAGGGCCCAGTCGACCTTGACCACCGCGGTCGCGATGTCCTTGGTCACCTTCGCCTCGCCCCGGCGGGTCAGCGTCGGCGGCGTGGCCGCCAGCTCGCCGGAGAGCTCCTTGAGCTCGCGGGCGACGTCGGCCGCCGGCACCTTGGCGCCGGTCGGGTCGACGAGGCCGACGGCCTGGAGGTCGCCCGAGCGCCAGCCGGCCAGGAACGCGTCGACGCTGCGCTCCGGTCCGTCACCGCCCGAGCACGCGGTGAGGGCGCCGGCTGCGAGCGCGGTCGCGGCGAGCAGCGCCAGCGGCGGGCGGAGCCGGTTGCGGCGGGGGCGGCGGGGGTACGACAGGCGCATGGAAGCGGATCTCCGATCTCGGAACTGCCCTGCACGCTAGTACGGCGGCGCCGTCCGCACCGTCCCCCCGCACCGGGACGTGCGGAAAGAGAGCCGCTGCCCGGGTGATGAACGACTGGTGGCGGGGTACTCCCGAACCGGCCAACCTCGTACCCGCAACGGGTGAAAGGACGAAGTCCGGAACCGGACGTCCGCACTGTGGTCCGCCGAGCAAGGGGCGGAACGGCAGGGCCTAGGCTGGGCGGCAGAGTGACCCACAATGCGGTGGGTCGAGGGGAGTGGCACCGATGGACCGGCGTCCGGCGATCAAACCGGGACCCGACCTCCGGCAGGATGACACCGGCCGGGACGACAGCTTCGATTCGGCGACCGACGGGGACGGCTTCGGCCGGCTCGACACAGGAGTGACCGGGATGACCGGTTCGAGTATCGACACCCTCTACGATCTGGGCCTGCCCGTCGACGCGCTGGCCGACGACGTGGAGGACAACGAGCTCGATGAGCCCGTTCCCAACGTGGAGCGCCTGGTCGCCCAGGCGGTCGCGCTCGCCGGCGACGACCACGACGCGGCGACCCTGGTCAGCCGCTTCTGGCGGTTCGCGCCGGACGAGGAGCTGATCGGCTTCACCGCCGAGGAGATGCTGGAGGCGGCCCGCGCGCACCGCGACCTCGCCGAGCAGCGCGTACCGGGCGAGTTGAAGCTGCGCATCCACGAGCCCGACGCCGAGCAGCACCACTCCGTCATCGAGATCGTCACCGACGACATGCCGTTCCTGGTCGACTCGGTGACCGCCCTGCTCAACTCGCACCACCTGGACGTGCACCTGCTGGTCCACCCGCTGGTGGTGGTCCGGCGCGAGCCGCTGGGCCGGCTGGTCGAGGTCTCCGCCGACGTCGAGCCCGACGACGCCATCGCCGGCGACCTGGTCGAGAGCTGGATGCACATCGAGATCGACCCGGTACGCGACGCCGCCGAGCGGGACCGGCTGCGCCGGGAGCTCCAGCGGGTGCTCACCGACGTGCGGGAGGCGGTGGAGGACTGGCCGAAGATGCGCCAGCGCGCCCTCGCCCTCGCCGACGAGCTGGCCGCCGCGCGGACGTCGGACAACCGGCCGCCGGTGCCGGAGAAGGACATCACGGACTCGGTGGAGCTGCTCCGCTGGCTCGCCCACGACCACTTCACGTTCCTGGGCTACCGGGAGTACCGGCTGGTCGACACCGGCGAGTCGGGTGCCGCGGACGGGGAGCGGGGCAGCGGCCAGGCCCTGGAGGCGGTGCTCGGCACCGGGCTGGGCATCCTGCGCCAGGACTCCCCGGATGCCCGGCCGCTGTCGTCGATGACGTCCGAGGCGCACGACAAGGTCACCGAGAAGCGGCTGCTGATCATCACCAAGGCGAACTCGCGGGCCACCGTGCACCGCTCCGCCTACCTCGACTACATCGGCTTCAAGATCTTCAACGAGGCCGGCGAGGTGATCGGCGAGCGGCGTTTCCTGGGGCTGTTCTCCACGGCCGCGTACCGGACCAGCGTGCAGGAGCTGCCGGTGGTCCGCCGCAAGGTGGCCGAGGTGCTGGACCGCTCCGGCCTGAGCCAGCGCAGCCACTCCGGCAAGGACCTGCTCCAGATCCTGGAGACCTACCCGCGCGACGAGCTGTTCCAGATCAAGACCGAGGACCTCTACCACGCGGTCATCGGGGTGCTGCGGATGGCCGGCCGCCGGCAGCTGCGGGTGTTCCTGCGCCGGGACGCGTACGGGCGGTTCATCTCCTGCCTGATCTACCTGCCCCGGGACCGGTTCACCACCCAGAACCGCCTGCGGATGCAGGACATCCTGCTGCGCGAGCTGAACGGCGTCGGGGTCGACTACACGACCCGGGTCACCGAGTCGATGCTCGCCCGGGTGCACTTCATCGTCCGGACCGACCCGAGCAGGACTCCGGGCGACATCGACGCCGACCTGCTCGCCGAGGAGCTGGCCGACGCGACCCGGCTCTGGGACGACGACTACCGGCTGGTGCTGGAGCGCAAGCTCGGCGACGAGCAGGCCAAGCACCTGTTCACCCGCTACGCCGACGCCTTCCCTGAGGGCTACAAGGACGGCCACACGCCGTACGAGGCCATGAAGGACCTGGCGAAGCTGGAGCTGCTGGAGGAGCCCGGCCAGCTGGAGATGCACCTGTTCCGCAAGCAGCTCGCGCCGCGGGCCGGCGGGCGGGGGCCGGACGTCGACGAGGCGATGGACGTCCGCTTCAAGGTCTACCGCTACGGCGAGCCGATGATGCTCTCCGCCGTGCTGCCGGTGCTGCACTCGCTCGGCGTCAAGGTGGTCGACGAGCACCCGCACGAGGTGGACCGGATCGACGGTCGGGTCTACCTCTACGACTTCGGGCTGCGGCTGCCGGAGGGCCACCAGGAGCTGTCCGAGGTGCGCCCGCACGTGGAGAACGCCTTCGCGGCGGCGTGGCGGGGCGAGGCCGAGGTGGACGGCTTCAACGAGCTGGTGCTGCGCGCCGGCCTCACCTGGCGGCAGGTCGTGGTGCTGCGCGCGTACGCGAAGTACCTGCGCCAGGCCGGCACGGTCTTCTCCCAGGAGTACATGGAGCAGACCTTCATCGCGTACCCGAGGATCGCCGCCCTGCTGGTGGAGTTGTTCGAGGTGCGGTTCGCGCCCGGCGAGGACGGCCACGAGCAGCGGCAGCAGCGCAGCGCCGAGCTGGTGGGCGACATCCGGGCCGCGCTGGACGACGTCGCCAGCCTCGACCAGGACCGGATCCTGCGCGCCTACCTGACGATGATCCAGGCCACCCTGCGCACCAGCTTCTACCAGAAGCGCACCGACGGGCGGCCGAAGTCGTACGTGGCGCTCAAGCTGGACCCGCAGGCGATCCCGGACCTGCCGGCGCCGCGGCCGAAGTTCGAGATCTTCGTGTACTCGCCGCGCTTCGAGGGCGTGCACCTGCGGTTCGGGCCGGTGGCCCGGGGCGGGCTGCGCTGGTCCGACCGCCGGGAGGACTTCCGCACCGAGGTGCTCGGCCTGGTCAAGGCGCAGATGGTGAAGAACGCCGTCATCGTGCCGGTGGGCGCCAAGGGCGGCTTCGTGCTCAAGCAGAAGCCGGGGGACCGCGACGAGGCGGTCGTCTGCTACAAGGAGTTCATCTCGGCGCTGCTGGACGTCACGGACAACATCGTCAGCGGCGAGATCGTGCCGCCGGAGGACGTGGTCCGGCACGACGGCGACGACCCGTACATGGTGGTCGCGGCGGACAAGGGCACGGCGACGTTCTCGGACATCGCCAACGAGATCTCCACGGCGCACCAGTTCTGGCTCGGCGACGCGTTCGCCTCCGGCGGCTCGGCCGGGTACGACCACAAGAAGATGGGCATCACGGCCCGGGGCGCCTGGGAGTCGGTGAAGCGGCACTTCCGCGAGATGGGTCACGACACCCAGACCCAGGACTTCACCGTGGTCGGTGTCGGCGACATGTCCGGCGACGTGTTCGGCAACGGGATGCTGCTGTCGGAGCACATCCGGCTGGTGGCCGCGTTCGACCACCGGCACATCTTCCTCGACCCCGACCCGGAGGCCGCCGCCTCGTACGCCGAGCGGAAGCGGCTGTTCGACCTGCCCCGCTCGTCGTGGGAGGACTACGACCGGGGACTGATCTCGGCCGGCGGCGGGGTGTACCCGCGTACCGCCAAGTCGGTGCCGGTCTCGCCGCAGGTCCGCGCGGTGCTGGGCCTGGGCGACGACGTCACGCAGATGTCGCCGCAGGAGCTGATGAAGGCGATCCTGACGGCGCCGGTCGACCTGTTCTGGAACGGCGGCATCGGCACGTACGTGAAGGCCTCCAGCCAGACCAACGCGGAGGTGGGCGACAAGTCCAACGACGCGATCCGGGTGGACGGCAGGAACCTGCGGTGCCGGGTGGCCGGCGAGGGCGGCAACCTGGGCTGGACCCAGCTCGGTCGCATCGAGTACGCCCAGACCGGCGGCCGGATCTACACGGACTTCATCGACAACGCGGCCGGGGTGGACTGCTCCGACCACGAGGTGAACATCAAGATCCTGCTGAACACGGCGGTCGCCGACGGCGCGTTGACCGTCCCCGAGCGGGACGAGCTGCTCGCCGCGATGACCGACGAGGTCGCCGAGCTGGTGCTGAGGGACAACTACGACCAGGCCCGGGCGATCAACAACGCGCAGGCTCAGGCCGCCTCGCTGCTGCCCGTGCACCGGCGGATGATCACCGATCTGGAGCGCTCGGGGGCGCTGGACCGGTCCCTGGAGGCGCTGCCGCCGGACGACGAGATGGCGGTGCGGACCGAGTCCGGGCTGACCGCGCCGGAGTTCGCGGTGCTGCTCGCGTACGTCAAGATCGTCCTTGAGACGGAGATCCTGGCCGAGGGGCTCGCGGACGAGGAGTGGACGACCGACGTCCTGGTCAACTACTTCCCGACGCCGAT
Organism: Micromonospora sp. DT46; assembly: GCF_049841735.1. Lineage (NCBI taxonomy): Bacteria > Bacillati > Actinomycetota > Actinomycetes > Micromonosporales > Micromonosporaceae > Micromonospora > Micromonospora sp. DT46. Next base: position 7,283 of record NZ_JBNCKW010000013.1, read on the forward strand.
GCGCGAGCGGTTCGCCGACCGGATGGGCCAGCACCGGCTGCGCCGGGACATCGTGACGACGGTGCTGGTCAACGAGGCGATCAACCGGGGCGGCATCTCGTTCGTCTTCCGGGTGGTCGAGGAGACGGCCGCCCCGGCGGCGGACGTCATCCGGGCGTACGTGGTGGTCCGCGAGGTGTTCGGGCTGGGCGCGCTCTGGGACGCGGTGGAGGACCTGGACAACAAGGTCGACCCGGAGTTGCAGACCAGCGTGTACCTGGACACCCGGCGGCTGGTCGACCGGGCGGTGCGGTGGTTGGTGACCAACCGCCGGTCGCCGATCGACGTGCCGGCGGAGATCGCCCGGCTGCGCGACGGGGTGGCCCAGCTCCTGCCCGACCTGGAGGAGCGCTTCTACGGCAGCGAGCGGGACTCCCTCGCGGCGCACATCGACTCGCTCACCGAGCGGGGGCTGCCGCGTGACCTGGCCGAGCAGGCGACCCGGCTGATGTACAGCTTCGGCCTGCTCGACGTGGTGGAGACCGCGGCGAGCAGCGGGCGGGACGTCGGCGAGGTGGCCTCGGTCTACTTCGTGCTCTCCGACCGGTTCCGGGTCGACTCACTGCTGTCGAAGATCTCCCTGCTGCCGCGTGAGGACCGCTGGCAGACGCTGGCTCGGATGGCGCTGCGCTACGACCTGTACGCCGCGCTGGCCGCGCTGACCGCGGAGGTGCTCGACTCCACCGCCGGCAGCCTGTCGCCGCAGGAGCGGGTGCTCCAGTGGGAGCAGTCGAACGCCACGTCGATCCACCGCGCCGAGCGGGCGATGGGGGAGTTCGACGAGTCCCGGGCGGACCTCGCCGCCCTGTCGGTGCTGCTGCGCCAGATCCGCACCCTGGTGCGGACCTCCGCCGCCGCCTGACGCGTACGGCACGCGGCCCGGCCGGTCTCCCGACCGGCCGGGCCGCGTCGTGTCCCCCGGTGGAGGCTGCCGCGTGGTTGCCGGCTCACGCCGGCATGGAGGCGAAGACGACCACGTTGTCGGGGTAGCTGCCGGCGGCCTGGTCGAAGGTCCCGCCGCAGGTCACCACGCGCAGGCCGGGCCGGTCGCTGGGACCGTAGACCTGCTCGGTCGGGAACTCCGTCTTCGGGTACGCCTTGACCGACTCGACCGTGAAGGTGGCCTGCTGCCCGTCCTCCCGGGTGACGGTGATGGTGTCGCCCGGTTGCAGGGCACCGAGGGAGAAGAAGACCGCCGGCCCGATCTCCGCGGAGTCGACGTGCCCGACGATGACCGCGTTGCCGATCTCACCCGGGCTCGGCCCCGGCTCGTACCAGCCGGCCAGCTGCGCCTGCTCCAGCGGGGGCACCTGGACGGTGCCGTCCGGGTTGGTGCCGAGCGACATGATCGAGGCGTCGACCCCGATGCGGGGGATGGCGATCGTGGTGGGGGCGGAGCGCGCCAGGCCCGTGCCGGAGACGTCCGGGTCCGCGTCGGGGTTCGGCACGTCGGCGTCCGCCGGCCCGGTGCTGGCGGGCGCGGCCAGGGGCTGCGGGGGGCGGGGCGCGGGCCCGGTCTTGGCCGAGGCGCCGATCAGACCGGCGCCGACCATGGCGACCACGACGACGACGGCCGCGCCGGCGGCGCGCCACGGTGTCCCGTGACGGCCGCCGGCCGGTGTCGCCGTCATGTCAGACGAAGGACTCATCGGTCCGACGCCGGCGCATCAGCACGAGGCCGCCCAGGGCGGCCGCGCCGATCAGGCTCGCCCCACCGGCGGCCAGGCCCCGGTCGGTGCCGGCGGCGACGCCACCGTCACCACCGTCGACCCCACCGCGCGGCAGCACGACCAGCTCGCCCTCGCCGCAGGAGCCCTTGAGCTCGTAGCGGCCCGGCTTGGCGTCCTCGGAGACCTCGGCCTCGCCGTAGTAGATGAAGTCCCGCTTGTGCTCCCAGCGGTCCTCGTCCTTGCCGTTGCCCTCGGACTCCTCGTCCGACCAGCCGCTGTCGTGGCCCTTCCGGTCGTACTCGTCCGAGCCGTTGCTGTCCGAGCCGTTCCCGTCGTGGTCCTTGCGGTCCTCGCGGTCGTACTCGTCCGAGCCGTTGCTGCCCGAGCCGTACTTGTCCTCGCGACCCTCGCGGCCCTCACGGTCGCCCTTGTCGTGGCCCTTCTCGCGGCCCTCGCGGTCGCTCTTGTCGTGGCCCTTTTCGCGGCCCTCGCGGTCGCCCTCGGCGTCCTGGCCGTGCTCGTAGCCCTTCCAGTCGCCCTCGGCGCCGGCGTCGGCGGCGCCGCCACCCTGGCCGTTGGTCGGCGGCTTCGGCTCTCCGGTGGCGGTGGCGGTGGCGGACGGCTGCGGCTTGGGCGTCTCGTCCTTGCCGTTGTCGTCCTTGCCGTGGTCGCGGCCCTTGTCCTCGTGGTCGCGGCCCTTGTCCTCGTGGTCGCGGCCCTTGTCCTCGTGGTCCTTGCCCTTGTCGTGGTCCTTGCCCTTGTCCTCGTGGTCCTTGCCCTTGTCGTGGTCGCGGGAGTCCTCCTCCCCGCCACGCCAGTCGTTGCGGCCCTCGGCCGGCTTGAGCTTGACCTTGCCGGTGACCTTCGACCACACGAAGGCGTGCTCCTGCCGGTCCGGGCAGACCTCGAGCAGCTTGACCGTCTCGCCCGCCCTGACGACGTGCGGCTTGGCGTAGACCTTGCCCTCGTCGTCGTGGTGACCGTCCGCGAACGCGATCCCCGGCGTGAACACGAGCAAGGAGGCGCCACCGAGGGCCGCGCCAGCAACGACCTTCCCGAGCATCTTGTTTGCCATGACCTGCGTCACTCCATCCCTGTTGTCCTCGAGCCCGGTGACAACCGAGCTAAGGACGACGTTAGACCGATTCACGAGCTATGCAGGGAAAGATTCGTGTTTTGGTATTTATGGAGGCTAAGGGCGGTAGGGGAGCTACGCCGCTTTGGTAACGTGCCCGACCGGCTCGGGTGGTTCCCGCCCTCCCGGCACCCGGAGGGCCGGTCGCGCGGCGCGTGCCCGCGCCGGTGGTCGCGTCCCGTCCCGTCCGCCCCGCCGGCACCGGGCGTCCCCTCCGGCCGCTCCCTGCCACATCGAGGCATTGCCATGGAAGCGCTCCCATGCAAGAATCGCTGCACGCGGTTCGGGGAGCCACACCGCGCAGGCAGGAGTCGAGGGCACCGGTCCGCCGGACGACATCCCGCCTCCCGGCCGGCCCATCGTCGCCGGTCGGACCACCACCAAACGCCCGTCCGGGTCGGGCACCCCCCGAAGAACCCGTGGTACCGGCGGACGTCCGCGCAGGACGCCCATCGGGCCTTATCGCCGGGCCGTTCGCGGATCCGGTCTCGCCCAAGGAGATCAGTGGCATGAATGTGTGGAGAAGGCTGTCCGGCCCCCGCCGGGCCCTCGCGCTCGGTGGCGCGGGCGCTCTGGTCGCGGGCGGACTGGTGACCCTGCCGGTCACCGTGGCGCACGCCGCCACCCAGTGCGACGTGTCGTACACGACCAGCGACTGGCAGGGCGGGTTCACCGCCTCCGTCAACATCAAGAACACCGGCGACGCCCTCAACGGCTGGACGCTGGGCTTCACCTTCCCCGACGGCAGCCAGCGGGTGCAGCAGGGCTGGTCGGCCCGCTGGTCGCAGAGCGGCCAGAACGTCACCGCGCAGAACGAGTCCTACAACGGCGTGGTGGCCAGCGGCGCCACGGTGAGCCTCGGCTTCAACGGCGCCTGGAGCGGCAGCAACCCGAAGCCGACGTCGTTCACGCTCAACGGCGTGACCTGCAACGGCGGCACCAACCCCACCACCCCGCCGCCCAGCACCCCGCCGCCGTCGACGCCGCCGCCGACGACCCCGCCGCCCACCACGCCGCCCCCCGGTCAGCGGGTGGACAACCCGTACCTGAACGCCAAGGGGTACGTGAACCCGGAGTGGAAGGCCAAGGCCGAGTCCGTTTCCGGCGGCAGCCGGGTGTCGAACAACCCGACCGCCGTCTGGATCGACCGGATCGCCGCCATCAACGGCACCCCGGACAGCAGCTCCAACGGCGCGATGGGCGTCCGGAACCACCTGGACAAGGCGCTCGAGCAGGGGGCGAACTACATCCAGTTCGTCATCTACAACCTGCCCGGCCGCGACTGCGCCGCGCTGGCCTCGAACGGTGAGCTGCAGGCTCACGAGCTGCCCCGGTACAAGGCCGAGTACATCGACCCGATCGCCGCGATCCAGGCCGACCCGAAGTACGCCAGCCTGCGGATCGTCAACATCATCGAGATCGACTCGCTGCCGAACCTGGTGACCAACACCTCCGGCAACCCCGGCGGCACCGCGATGTGCGACACGGTGAAGGCCAACGGCGCCTACGTCAACGGCGTCGGGTACGCCCTGTCGAAGCTGGGCGCGATCGGCAACGTCTACAACTACATCGACGCCGCCCACCACGGCTGGATCGGCTGGGACAGCAACTTCAGCCCGACCGCGCAGATCCTGAAGGACGCCGCCGTCGCCTCCGGCAGCAACGTGAACAACGTGCACGGCTTCATCGTCAACACCGCCAACTACTCGGCGCTGCGTGAGCCGTACATCAAGATCACCGACAACGTCAACGGCACCAGCGTGCGGCAGTCGAAGTGGATCGACTGGAACTTCTACGTGGACGAGCTCTCGTTCGCCCAGGCGTTCCGCAACGAGCTCGTCGCCAAGGGCTTCGACTCGAAGATCGGCATGCTGATCGACACGTCCCGCAACGGCTGGGGCGGCACCGCCCGGCCCACCGGCCCGGGCGCGACGACCAACGTGGACACGTACGTCAACGGCGGTCGGGTGGACCGTCGGATCCACGCCGGCAACTGGTGCAACCAGGCCGGGGCCGGCCTGGGCGAGCGCCCGAAGGCCGCGCCGGAGCCGGGCATCGACGCCTACGTCTGGGTGAAGCCCCCGGGCGAGTCGGACGGCTCCAGCAAGGAGATCCCGAACAACGAGGGCAAGGGCTTCGACCGGATGTGCGACCCGACCTACACCGGCAACGCCCGCAACGGCAACAGCATGAGCGGCGCCCTGCCGGACGCCCCGATCTCGGGCGCCTGGTTCCCGGCGCAGTTCACGCAGCTCATGCAGAACGCGTACCCGGCGCTCTGAGACTGGAGCCCACCCGCCGCTGGCAGTAGGTGAGGCGCTCCAGCGGCAGGTTCCCCGGGCCCCCGGTCCGACCGTCCGACGGTCGGGCCGGGGGCCCCTCGCGTACGCCGGTCAGGGCACCGTCTTCTCGATCGCCGCGCGGCCCAGCTCGGCCAGGTCCCGGCGGGCCCGCTCGACGTTCTCCGGCGTGATGTCCTGCCCCCGGGCCGCGACCAGGTCCTCCGGCTCCCAGGGCTGCTCCGCCCCGGTACGGATGTCGTCCGGGGCCGCGCCGGTGCCGGTGCCGGTCGCGCCGGTGCCGGCGGCGTACGGGTCGCCGATCAGCTCGTCGCCGCCCGACCGGTCCCCGGTGAACGACGGAGTGTCGCGGTCGGCGCCGCCGCCGGTCCTCAGCTGCGGGATGCCGGTGTCGTCCTCGACCGCCGCGGCCACCTCCGGGCTCTCCTCTAGCGGTCGGTCACGGTCACGATCCGTCATGTCGCTGCCCTCCTGTCGCCAGGTGGTCTCCTGATCCTGCTCGCGTACCCGGCGGGGCGGTGCCCATGCCGGGTGTCGGCGGGGCGGCTCAGCGCTCCTCGTCGGGGGTCTCCGGCGGTTCGACCGGATTGCGCCACTGCCAGAGCAGCATCAGCACGCCGAAGGCGAGCATGCCGAGACCCGCCCAGAGGTTGATCCGGACCCCCTGCGCCTTCTGCACGGCGGAATCGCCGTCGAAGACGCCGATCAGGGTGACGATCGCCCCGTACGCGGTGAAGAGGCCACCGATCACCCGGCGGATGTCGAACAGCCGGGCGGCGGCCGAACGGCGGCGGGCCTCCTCGGTGGCCTCGACCGACCGGTCGTGCCCGTGCGGGTTGAGGTTTTCCATGCTCATGGCCGAGCGCCCCTTCCTAGAAGAACGGCACGTAGAGGAGGAGGGACAGCGCCACCGCGATCAGGCCGAGGAGCACCGGGGAGCGCCACCAGACGGCGTCCCCGGTCAGCAGGTCGCCCTTCACGTCGACGGCGCCCATGCCGTAGACCAGCCCGCGCAGGTCCTCGTCCTGCTTCTTCGCGGTGAACGGGGTGACGACGGCGGCGACGACGGCCGCCGTGACGAACGCGATGCCGGCGCCCCAGAAGCTCTCCTCCAGGTCGGAGTTGAAGTGCACCACCCCGGCCTTGTAGAGCAGGTAGGTGGCCAGCGCCGCCAGGGTGCCCAGCAGCAGGGAGAGGAAGCCGGCCGCCGCGCTCATCCGCCGCCAGAACATGCCGATGATGAAGGTGGCGAACAGCGGCGCGTTGAACAGCGAGAACAGCGCCTGGATGTAGTTCATGATGTTGCTGAAGCCGGCGGCGATGAACGCCGTGCCGATGCCGACCAGCACGCCGCCGACCGTCGCCCACCGGCCGATGCGGATGTAGTAGTCGTCGGGGCGGTCCCGCCGCACGTACTGCTGCCAGATGTCGTAGGTGAACACGGTGTTGAAGCCGCTCACGTTCGCCGCCATGCCGGCCATGAACGACGCGACCAGGCCGGTCACCGCGATCCCGAGCACGCCGTTGGGCAGCAGGTCACGCATCAGCAGCGGGATCGCGTTGTTGTAGACCAGGTCGCCGCTCTCCGCGCCGAGCCCCTGCACCGTCACCAGGGCGACCAGGCCGGGGATCACCGTGACCACCGGGATGAGCAGCTTCGGGTACGCGGCGATGATCGGCGTCCGCCGGGCGGCGCTCATGTTCTTGGCCGACAGCGCGCGCTGCACCTCGGCGAAGTTGGTCGTCCAGTAGCCGAAGGAGAGCACGAAGCCGAGCCCGAAGACGATCCCGATCCAGTGCGCGCCGAGCGGGTTGTCGGTGCCGCCGGTGTCCTGCCAGGTGTGCAGCCCCGCCTCGCCCAGCTTGGACTCGCGCACCGCGTCCATCAGGCCGGACATCCCGCCCACCTTGACCAGTCCCAGGATCGTGATCGGCAGCAGGCCCGCGATGATCACGAAGAACTGGAGCACCTCGTTGTAGATCGCCCCGGAGAGCCCACCCACGGTGATGTACGCCAGCACGATCAGCGCGCCGACCACGATGGCGACCCAGAGCGGCCAGCCGAGCAGCGCCTGCATGATCAGTGCCAGGGCGTAGAGGTTCACGCCGGCGATGAGCACCTGGGCGACGGCGAAGCTGAGCGCGTTCAGCAGGTGGGTGGGGCGGTTGAAGCGCAGTCGCAGGTACTCGGGCACGCTGCGGACCTTGGAGCCGTAGTAGAACGGCATCATCACGATGCCGAGGAAGACCATCGCCGGCACGGCGCCGATCCAGTAGTAGTGCAGCGTCATCGCGCCGTACTGGGCGCCGTTGGCGGCCATGCCGATGATCTCCAACGCCCCGAGGTTGGCCGAGACGAAGGCCAGGCCGGTCACCCAGGCGGGCAGCGAGCGGCCGGAGAGGAAGAAGTCGACGCTGGTCCGGATGGCCCGCCGGGCGGCGAAACCGACACCGAGCACCGTGACGAAGTAGAGCGCCAGGATGCCGTAGTCCAGGACGTTCATGTTCAGCCGCAGGCCATCGCCGTCCATCCCGGTAACCCTTCGTCGACCGTCCGTGCCCGATGAGTGTGCGCGGGCAATTACCCCGAACGCGCAGTTTCACGCCTGCGACGGCCAAACCCGCCCGCACCCTGCTTCCCGACCCCGGAAGGCACGGACGGGACGGCCTCACCGGAGGTGTCGGAGGGCGGCCGCCGACAGCGGGGTCCGGACGCGGAGGCGCCCCCGGCCGGTCGGCCGGGGGCGCCTGTGGGGAACCGGGGTCAGCGCCCGAGCACCCGGTCCAGGAAGTCGCGGTAGTGGCGGACGGCCATCCGGAGCTGTTCGGTGTCGGCGGAGCCGGCGTCCTGCCAGCCGCCCAGCTTGTTCTTCTGCGCGGACAGCGCCGAGGAGAGCGCCTGGATGGCCTCGTCGACCAGCGACTGGGCCTCCCCGGCCGCCGCGCGGGGATCGTCCACGAAGCGCAGCTGGACGTTGCGCCAGCGGTCCCGGAAGCCCTGCGCCGTCGCCGGGTCGAAGAGGCTGGCCGGTTCGGCGGCCACGGTCGCGCCCGCCGGCCGGTCGGTGCCGGCGACCCCCAGTTCCCCGGTGGCCGCCCGCCCGGCCGGCGCGTGCTCGGCGTCCGGGTCGACCATCGTGGGCGTGGCGCTGCCGTACCCAGCAGCCCCGGCCGCGCCGCCCTCCGGGTCGCCGGCCCACCCGGTGACGTCGGCCCGGCGCTCGGGACGGCCGTCTGCGGCGTCCGGCGGCAGCACCTCGGCGCCGTCCCGGCGGTCCTGCCGGTCGTCGGAACGGTCGTCGCCGAGCCCGACGGAACGGTGGAACTCGGCGGTCGGGTCCGCCCGGCGGCCCTCCCGGGGGCCGCCCACGGCACCGTCGCCCGGGCGCGCGGTCGACTCCGTACGCGGGTCGGGCTCGTCCTCCGGCAGGGGGCTGGCCAGGGCGGACGCGGCGACCGCGCCGCCGACGCTGGTGGCCCCGAAGGCGGTCGGCACCGGCCCCGGCTCGTGGAACCCGCCCCGGTCGCGGTCGGCGTCCCGGTCGTCCGGCCGGGCCCGGCCGGCGTCCCGGTCGCGCGACGGCTCGTCGTCGTCGCGGCCGGTCCGGTTGCGGCCGGTCCGGTCGCGGTCGGCGACCGCCGGATCGTCGAAGGTGCCCCGGTCGTCGAGGACGTCCTCGGGTACGTCGGCCCGGCCGGACCGGTCGCCCGGAGGCGGCACCGGCACCGGCTCGGAGCGGACGGCCTCGGGGTGCTCGTTGCCCACCCGCTGCTCTTCCTGGCGCATGGTCATCCTCCTAGCGGCTCGTGACGTCGTGCTGGCTGTCCGGGTCGTGCTGCTCGGACGGTCGGGCTCCGACCGGCTCCTCGCCGAGCAGGTCTGCGAAGAGGGCGCGGTAGTGGACGACGGCCTGGCGGAGTTCCTCCGTGCTCGCCTCGCCCCGGGAGTTGCGCAGGTGGATGTCGTGGGCGTCGCGGTAGTGGCCCAGCGTGCGGGCGTGTTCGACGGAGAGGTGGGCGATCTGGTCGGAGAACTCGCCGGTGGGGTAGCCACGTTCCGCGATGAGCCGGGTGACCAGTTCGTCCGCCTCACCCACGGTCTCGGCGGGGGAGTCGACGAAGCGGACCTGGAGCTCCTCCCACGCGGCGGAGTACCGGGCCCGGGACTCGGGGGCGAGGGGGGTCAGCGTGAGCTCCGCGTGGCGGCGCTCCCGCTCCCGCAGTTCCCGCTCGGCGGCGGTCCGGCTGTCCTGCTCGGCGACGGCACGGTCGTACTCGGGACCGAACCGCGACCGCAGCGCGCGGCGGCGGGCGTACGACCGGGCGGCCACGGCTACGGCCGCGATCACCAGCACGACGAGAACGATGACGACTATCTGCGTGGGCGACATGGCTCCTCCTTCGTCAGGTGGTATTCCCTCCGCTCACTGCCCGCCAATCCCGTTCCGGTGCACTTTCCTGACGAACCCGACCCCGCTGCCCGGCGGACCCGGCCCCCGCTGATTCCCCGCCATGGCATGACGAGTCACACAGCGTGACCGGCTGCCAAAACTTGACTCGTTCCAGAAAACGCGCTTGGGTGGGGTGATGCCGGTCGGATCCTGCTGCGCCGGTTCGCCCCGGCCGGCGGACCGGCCCGGTACGAGCTGGGGGGGACGACCACGACCACCGGAGGAGAGCCATGAGCGACCCGCAGGCCAACAGGCCGATCCTCACCACCCGTCAGGGTCACCCCGTGCACAACAACCAGCAGCAGCGGACGGTCGGTTCGCGCGGCCCGGCGACGCTGGAGAACTACCACTTCCTGGAGAAGATCAGCCACTTCGACCGGGAGCGCATCCCGGAGCGGGTGGTGCACGCCCGCGGCTTCGTCGCGCACGGCGAGTTCGAGGCGTACGGGACGATCGGCGACCAGCCGGCGTCGACGTACACCCGGGCCAAGCTGTTCCAGACCAGGGGCAACAAGACGCCCGTGACCATCCGCTTCTCCACCGTCATCGGCGGCCGGGACTCCTCCGAGGCGGCGCGCGACCCGCGCGGCTTCGCCGTCAAGTTCCGCACCGAGGACGGCAACTGGGACATGGTGGGCAACAACCTTCAGGTCTTCTTCATCCGCGACGCGATCAAGTTCCCGGACGTGATCCACGCGCTGAAGCCGGACCCGGTCACCTTCCGTCAGGAGCCGAACCGGATCTTCGACTTCATGTCGAACACGCCCGAGTCGATGCACATGCTGACCTGGCTCTTCTCCCCGTACGGCATCCCGAAGAACTACCGGACGATGCGCGGCTCCGGGGTGAACACCTACCGCCTCGTCAACGCCGAGGGCGAGGGCGTGCTGGTCAAGTTCCACTGGCTGTCCCAGCAGGGCGAGCACAACCTCACCCAGGCCGAGGCGGACGCCATCCAGGCCACCGAGCTGGGTCACGCCTCGAAGGACCTCTACGAGGCGATCGAGCGCGGCGACCACCCGAAGTGGGAGCTCAACGTCCAGGTGATGAGCGACGACGAGCACCCGGAGCTGGACTTCGACCCGCTCGACGACACCAAGATCTGGCCGGCGGAGGACTTCCCCTACCTGCCGGTCGGCATGATGACGCTCAACCGCAACATCACCGACCACCACAACGAGAACGAGCAGATCGCCTTCGGCACCGGCGTGCTGGTCGACGGCATCGACTTCTCCGACGACAAGATGCTGATCGGCCGGACGTTCTCCTACTCGGACACCCAGCGTTACCGGGTCGGCCCGAACTACCTCCAGCTGCCGGTCAACCGGCCGCGCGAGGACGTGCGGGTCAGCACCAACCAGACCGGCGGCCAGATGTCGTACGGGGTGGACGACCGTGGTGCCAACCCGCACATCAACTTCGAGCCGTCCTCGGTCGCCGGTCTCCGGGAGGCCGACGAGTCCTACCGGGAGTACCGTCCGTTCGTCTCGGGCCAGGTCATGAAGGCCCCGATCGAGCGGCAGAACAACTACTCCCAGGCCGGCCGGCGCTACCGCGAGATGGCCGACTGGGAGCGGGACGACCTGATCCTCAACCTCACCACCCTGCTGGCCCAGTGCGACAAGCACATCCAGGAGAAGATGGTCTGGCACTTCAGCCAGTGCGACGCCGACTACGGCCGCCGGGTCGCCGAGGGCCTCGGCATCTCCGTCGACGCCTGATCCGTACCACCCACGAACGCCCCGCCGGCCCCCGGCGGGGCGTTCGTCGATCATGGACGTTCGTCCGGTAGGCCCGGCGCGACGGACGGTAGTGCATCGGGCGAGGATTACGTATCCTGCCCAAGGCGTCAGCCGGACCTGCCCGGCACCGCGGGCCGGAACAGTCCGACCGCGACGCTGCCCGGCCGGCGCCGGCGCCCCCGCAGCCACACCTTTCGGGCGAGGTCTGATTGAACACCCGCGACTGGCCGATCCGCTCGAAGCTGACCGCATTGGTCGTCGTGCCGGTGACCGCGCTGCTGGCACTCTGGATCTTCGCCACCACGCTCACCTTCGGGCCCGCCCTCGACCTGCTCGCCGCCCGGACGCTCCTCTACGACCTCGGCCGTCCCGGCGAGACGGTGGTGGCCGAGCTGCAACGGGAACGCCGGCTCTCGGTGGTGCAGTTGGCGGGCGAGAGCGACGCGCCGGGGCTCGCCGAGCAGCGGCAGCGGACCGACCGGGCGATCGCGGAGCTGCGCCGGCGGGTCGGCGGGGAGGAGTTGCGCGACGCCGCCGACGACATCCTCGACGCCCGGCTCGACCAGCTGGTCACCGCGCTGGACGCGCTGCCCGCCGGGCGGGGGTTCATCGACCGGCGGGCGGTGGACCGGGCCGGCGCGGTCGGGCTCTACAGCGGAATGATCAATTCGGCCTTCCAGGCGTTCTCGGCGATGGCCAACCTGCCCGACCGGGACCTCAACCGGCAGGCCCTGGCCGTCACCGGGCTCGGCCGGTCCCGGGAGCTGCTCGGGCAGACCGACGCCCTGCTCGCCGGGGCGTTCACCGCCGGCCGGTTCGCCGACGGCGAGCACCTCCAGCTGGTGCAGACCGTCGGCAACCAGCGGTTCCTCGCCGAGACGGCGATCGCCGACCTGCCCGACGCCGAGCGCGCCGCGTTCCAACGGCTGACCGAGGGGGCGACCTTCGGCCGGCTGCGGGCGATGCAGGACGAGCTGGTGGGCGCCGGCTCCGCCACCCGGCCGACCGTGGACCCGAGGGCCTGGCAGGAGAACTACCAGGCGGTGCAGCAGGCACTGCGGGAGTTCGAGCTGGCGCAGGCCGACGGGCTCGCCGAGCGGTCGGTGCCGTCGGCCGTGCGCATCCTGGTCCGCCTCGGCGCCGCCGGGCTGCTGGGCCTGGCCGCCGTCGTGGTCTCGGTCCTCGTGTCGCTGCGGGTCGGCCGCAGCCTCGCGCACCGGCTCTCCGGCGTACGCACGACCGCGCTGGAGACGGCCGAGCACCGGCTGCCCGACGTGGTGGCCCGGCTGCGCCGGGGCGAGCAGGTCGACGTCGCCCGGGAGGCGCCCCCGCTGGAGTACGGCGGCGACGAGATCGGCCAGGTGGCGCGGGCGTTCACCGCGGTGCAGCGCACCGCCGTGCAGTCGGCCGTCGACGAGGTGACCCTGCGCCGGGGCCTCAACGAGGTGTTCCTCAACATCGCCCGGCGCAGCCAGGGGCTGGTGCACCGGCAGCTCGCGCTGCTCGACCGGATGGAGCGGCACACCGAGGACCCGGACGAGCTGGCGGAGCTGTTCCGCGTCGACCACCTCGCCACCCGGTTGCGGCGGCACGCCGAGGACCTGGTCATCCTGGCCGGCGCGGCCCCCGGGCGGGGCTGGCGCAACCCGGTCGCGACGGTCGACCTGGTCCGGGGCGCGATCTCCGAGGTCGAGTCGTACGACCGGGTCGACATCACCACCGTGGCACCCGCCGGCGTGCTGGGGCGGGCCGTCGGCGACGTGATCCACCTGCTCGCCGAGCTGATCGAGAACGCCACCGCGTTCTCGCCGCCGAAGACCCGGGTCGAGGTCTCGGGGCAGCACGTGGCGAACGGCTACGCGGTGGAGGTCACCGACCGGGGCCTGGGCATGTCCGCCGCCGCGCTGGAGGACACGAACCGGCGGCTGGCCCGCTCGCCCGACTTCGAGCCCTCCGAGACCGCCCGCCTCGGACACTTCGTGGTGGCCCGCCTCGCCGCCCGGCACGGGGTCCGGGTGCGGCTGCGCCCGTCCGACGGCGGCGGGCTGACCGCTGTGGTGCTCATCCCCGCCGACCTGGTCACCGACGAGCCCTCCCTGCCCCCGACCGGCGGCCCGCCGGTGGCGCCCCGGCCCGCCTCGACGTCGGAGGAGCGGCGGCTCGCCCGGGCGAGCCGGCTGGGCACGCTGCCCCGCCCGGCCCGCTCCACCGGGCCCGCCACGGCACCCTCCACCGGGGCTCCGGCCGCCTCCCGCTCCGCCCACGCCGGCACGGGCCCCGCGCGGCCGGCCCCGGACGGCGCGGCCCCCGGTTCGGCCCCGGGTGGGGCGGATACCGGCGGTCCCGCCCCGGTCGAGGCCGTCGGGGAGATCGACGGGCTGCCCCGTCGGGTACGCCGCCGGCCTCCGGCGGTCCGGCCCCGGCACCCGGACACGACCGGGGAGCACTCCTCCGCCGGGGACGCGTCGGGGCGGCGGTCCGCGCTGGACGGCCCGACGCTGCGGCAGCCGGTGATCGCCAGTCCCGCCCCGCGCAGCCCGGAGGAGGCACGGCGGATCATGTCCGCCCTCCAGGCCGGCACCGCCCGTGGCCGGGCGGCGGCCACCGGGACGACCCCGCGACAGGCCGCGCCCGCCGCCGACCGGCCGGACCCGCCTCGTGCGGACCCGAGCCCGACGCCGGCCGACCCGCCGAGTGCGGACCCGAACCCGACGCCGGCCGAGCAGCCGGTGGACACCGAACCCAGGACCGCGACTGAGAGGGACGCCTGATGCATCCGACTAGGCAGAGCGCCGATCTCGACTGGTTGCTCGACGAGCTGGTGGAACGGGTGCCGCCCGCCCGACAGGCGGTGGTGCTCTCGGCGGACGGGCTGCTGATGGGCGCCTCCGCCGGGATGGACCGTGCCGACGCCGAGCACCTGTCCGCGCTGGCGTCGGGCTTCTCCAGCCTGGCCCGGGGCGCGAGCCGGCAGGTGGCCGGCGGGGCGGTCCGGCAGACCGTGGTGGAGATGGAGTCCGCGTACCTCTTCGTCACCGCGGCCGGGCAGGGCGCCTGCCTGGCCGTGGTCGCCGACGCGGACGCGGACATCGGCCTCGTGGCGTACGAGATGGCGATGCTCGTCACCCGGGTCGGGGAGTACCTCAGCGCCCCGGCCCGGACGACGGCGGGGACCGCCGATGCGGGCTGACTCGCCCGGGCCGCAGCACGAGTGGCTCGACGACGACGCCGGCCCGGTCGTGCGGCCCTACACCCTCACCGGCGGTCGGGTCCGCTCGGGCGCGGTCGGCTTCGACCTGGTCGCGTACGTGCTGGCCGAGGCGGCCGCCGACCCGACCGTCCACCCGGAGCTGCACCCCGAGCACCGGCGCCTGGTGGAGCTGGCCGCCCGACCGGTCCCCGTCGCGGAGCTCGCGGTCGACCTCGACCTCGCGGTGGGCGTGGTCCGCGTGCTCCTCGGCGACCTGCTGTCGCGCGGGCTGGTCGCGGTGCACCAGCCGACGGCCGCCGCATACCTGCCCGACGACGACATCCTCAAGGCGGTGGTCAGTGGACTCCGTGCGCTATGACCGGACCGGATCCGAATCCCGGATCCCGCTCGCGTTGAAGATCCTGATCGCCGGGGGGTTCGGCGCCGGCAAGACGACGCTGGTGAGCGCGCTCAGCGAGGTCCGGCCGTTGCAGACCGAGGAGGTGCTGACCGGTGCCGGCATCGGCACCGACGACCTCTCCGGCGTAGAGGCGAAGTCGACCACCACGGTGGCGATGGACTTCGGCCGGATCACGATCAACGACGACCTCCAGGTCTACCTCTTCGGCACCCCGGGCCAGGACCGGTTCTGGTTCCTCTGGGACGAGCTGGCGTTCGGCGCGCTCGGGGCCGTGGTGCTCGCCGACACCCGCCGACTGGCCGACTGCTTCCCGTCGATCGACTACTTCGAGCAGCGGGGCGTCCCGTTCGTCGTGGGGGTCAACTGCTTCGACGGCGGCCGCCGGTTCAGCCTGGAGTCCGTACGCCAGGCGCTGGACCTCGACCCCGACGTGCCGCTGGTGCTCTGCGACGCGCGGGACCGGCAGTCCGGCAAGGAGGTGCTGATCGCGCTGGTCGAGCACGTGGCCCGGCAGCGCGGCGAGCCCGTCCCGGCGGCCTGAGCCGGCGGCGGCCCGGCGGGCGTCTGCCGGCGGGCCGCCACGATTCGGTGGGGGTTTCGGGGCTAAGCAAGCGGCCCAGTGGGAACGCTGGTGGGATCGACGGAGGAATCGGCGGAAGGCGGACGCGGTGACAGGTCAGGGCGAGATCGTCCACATCGGCGGCTACACGGCGCACAGCGGGGGCCGGGCCGCCGGCATCGTCGCGGCGCGGCGGGACCCCGTCTCCGGTGAGCTGACCCCGCTCGGCACCGTCGCGGTCACCCCCTCGCCCTCCTTCCTGGCTCGGCACCCGCGGCTGCCCGTCCTCTACGCGGTGAACGAGCTGCCCGACGGGCAGGTCAGCGCCTTCCGCGTCGGCGCCGACGGCGAGCTGACCCCGCTCGGCACCCGGCCCACCGGGGGCGCGGAGCCCTGCCACCTGGCGGTCGTCCCGGACGGCGGCCACCTCGTGGTGGCCAACTACGGCGGCGGCAGCGTGACGGTGTTCCCGCTCGACCCCGACGGCGCCCCCGGCGAGCGCAGCGACCTGGTGCAGCACGAGGGGCACGGGCCGGACCGGGAGCGCCAGGAACGCGCGCACGCCCACATGGTGAACCCCGATCCGGGCCAGGGCCCGCTGCTCGCGGTCGACCTGGGCACCGACTCGATCTACCGCTACGACCTGGACGCGGCCTCCGGCCGGCTGGTACCCCGGGCACCCCGGGTGCGCACGGCCGCCGGCGTCGGTCCCCGGCACCTGGCCCGGCACCCGGACGGGCGGCGCTGCTGGGTGGCGGGGGAGCTGGACGGTTCGGTCACCGCCTACGAGCTGACCGGCGACGGCGCGCTGCACCAGCGGGGCCGCGTCGAGGCCAGCGACCGCACCGGGCCCGTCCAGCCGTCGGAGATCGCGGTCGGCCCGGACGGACGCTTCCTCTACGTCGCCAACCGGGGAGTGGGCACCGTCGCGGTCTTCGCCGTGGCCGGCGAGCTGCCGGAGCTGGTCGCCGAGGTGGACACGGGCGGGGAGTGGCCGCGGCACTTCGCCCTGGCCGGCGAGCACCTCTACGTCGCCGACGAGCGGGCCGACATGATCCGGGTCTTCCGGGTGGACGCGGGCACCGGCGTCCCGGCTCCGGTCGGGGAGCCGGTGGCTGTGACGTCCCCCACCTGTGTGGTGCCCTGACCAGCCAACATGTCCGCGACATCGACGCCACGGGGCGGCATAACCACGCACCGTAGCAATTCGGTGATCAACTATTTCTTCTGCGTAACTTTCGTCCGAACGGCCCGTGGCAGTCGTCCCGACAGGTCCGCAAGATGGTCACCGTGTCAGCAGGCCGCCATCGCATGCGTACGAATTTCCACGCAGCCACCGCCGCCGCTGCCGTGGGCGTCCTCGCCGTCACGGCCGGCGGCTGGTTCGGCTACCAGCAGCTGGCGCAACCGAACTGCTCGGGCCGTACCGAGCTGTCCGTCGCCGTCGCGGCCGAGCTCGCCCCGGCGGTCGACGCCGCCGCCGCGCGGTGGGTGAAGGACGGTGCCGCCGTGGGCGGCACCTGCATCGCGGTGAACGTCACGGCGTCCGATCCGGTCGACGTGGCCGCGACGGTCGCCGCCAAGCACGGCGTCACCCTGGCCGGCGTGGGGCAGGCCAGCGGCACCTCGGTCAGCCCGGACGTCTGGGTGCCCGACTCCTCCACGTGGCTGCTGCGGCTCAAGACCGGTGGCGCCACCGCCTTCGAGCCGGGCAACGGGGCGTCCATCGCCCGCAGCCCGGTGGTCGTGGCGATGCCGGTGCCGATCGCCACGCGGCTCGGCTGGCCGCAGAAGAAGTTCAGCTGGACCCAGCTCCTGCAGCAGGTGCAGAGCGACAAGCCGTTGCGCACCGGGATCGTCGAGCCGACCCGCGACGCCGCCGGCCTGTCCGGCCTGCTCTCGCTGACGGCCGCCGCCAGCGCCTCCGGCGGCCCCGACGCGGAGAAGGAGAAGGTGGCCGCGCTGCGGGCGCTCGCCACCGACCGCTCGGCGCTGCGGCCGGACCTGCTCGCCCGGTTCCCCACCGCCTCGGATCCCACGACGATCGCGAGCAGCCTGGGTGCGGCGGCGCTCTCGGAAGAGGACGTGATCCAGTACAACAGCAAGAAGCCGCCGGTGCCGCTGGCCGCGCTCTACCTGGAGCCGGCGCCCGCGCCGCTGGACTACCCGTACGCGGTGCTGCCCGGCATCGAGCCGGCCAAGGCGGCGGCGGCGAGGGTGCTCTACGAGGTGCTCGTCACCGACGACTTCCGTGACCAGTTGGCGAGCCGGTCGCTGCGCGCGCCGGACGGCAACTGGGGCGCGGGCTTCGACGCGCCGCAGGGCGCGCCCAGCCCGGCCGGCGGCGCTCCCGCCCCGCCGGCCAACGGCGGCGGATCGGCTCCGGGCGGGCTCGACCCGCAGGCCATGGAGCGCGCCGTCTCCAGCTGGTCGATCGCCACCCAGTCCGGCCGGATGCTCGCCGTCATCGACGTCTCCGGGTCGATGAAGGAGAAGGTGGCCAACGCCGGCAACGCGACCCGGCAGCAGGTCACCGTCGAGGCGGCCCGGCGCGGGCTGAACCTCTTCGACGACTCCTGGTCGATCGGTCTCTGGACGTTCTCCACGCAGCTGGTGGGCGCCCGCGACCATCGGGAACTGCTCACCATCGGGCCGCTGTCCCGCCAGCGCGGCAAGCTGGAGCAGTCCCTGGGCTCGATCCGCTCGTCGAATGGTGACACCGGCCTCTACGACACCGTGCTGGCGGCGTACCAAGAGGTGCAGGACAACTGGGAGCCCGGCCGGGTCAACTCGATCGTGCTGTTCACCGACGGCAAGAACGAGGACTCCGACGGCATCACGCAGCAGAAGCTGCTGGCCGAGCTGAACAAGCTCAAGGACCCGGAGCGGCCGGTGCAGGTCGTGATCATCGGTATCGGCAGCGACGTGAGCAAGGCCGAGCTGAAGTCGATCACCGACGTCACCGGCGGAGGCGCCTTCGTCACCGAGGACCCGACCAAGATCGGCGACATCTTCCTCAAGGCGATCGCGCTGCGCAAGGCCCCGGCCTGAGCCGCAACGCAGCGCGGGGCACACCCGCCGCACGGGATCCGGTGCCGTGGGCCCTTTCCCCGCAAGGGGTTCCTCGGGGAAAGTAGTGACGGTAATGCGTCCGAAGCAATCGGCGAGCGGGGTTGTCGGGGCACGATGTCCTGGTGCCCCTACGGCCGGCCCGCGACCCGGGCCCGGCGTACGGGCCGTCGGCGACCGAAGTGGGGAGGGCCGGTGACCTCAGCGACGCTGTTGACCCCCGCCAGCACGTCGTCGAGACCGGACGAACCGCGGCCAGGGCCGGCCCGCACCCGCGAGCGTGCCTACGTCCGCTCCCTGGTGGTGCTGGACACCACCGTCCTGACCCTCGCCGTGCTCGTCGGGTACGTCGCCCGGTTCGGCGACGACGCCCCCGGCGGATCGAAGATTCCGTACGTTCTGGTCGCCCCCGGGCTGGTCCTCGCCTGGCTGGTCTCGCTGCGGGTGCTGCGCTGCTACGACGACCGCGTCCTCGGCTACGGCGCCGACGAGTACCGGCGGGTCGGCACCGCCAGCCTGCGCCTCGCCGGTGGCATCGCGATCGCCGGCTACATCGCCGACGTGGGCGTCTCCCGGGGATTCCTCGGCATCTCGTTCGCCGTCGGCATGCTCGGCCTGGAGGTGGCCCGGTTCGCCGCCCGCAAGCGGCTGCACCGGGCGCGTTCCGAGGGCGCCGGTTGGTCGCGCAAGGTGCTGGTGGTCGGCGACACCGCGCACGTGCTGGAGTTGGTGCACACCCTGCGGCGCGAGCCGTACGCGGGCTACCAGGTGGTCGGGGCCTGCATCCCGGACGCGCTGCTCGCCCCGGTCGCGCAGCGGCTGGGCGACGTGCCGGTGGTCGGCTCGTTCCGGGGCATCCCCGAGGCGGCCACCGCCATCGGCGCGGACACCGTCGCGGTGACCGCCTCCGGCGAGCTGACCGCCACCCGCCTGCGCCGGCTGGGCTGGCAGTTGGAGGGCACCGGCATCGACCTGGTGGTGGCCCCGGCGCTGACCGACGTCGCCGGCCCGCGCATCCACACCCGGCCGGTCGCCGGCCTGCCGCTGATCCACGTCGAGGCGCCCGAGTTCCGCGGGGCCCGCAAGCTGGTAAAGGGCTTCGTCGACCGGGCCGTCTCGTCGGTCGCCCTCACGCTGCTGCTGCCGTTGCTGGCCGTCGTCGCGCTGGCGATCAAGGTCGACAGCCGGGGGCCGGTGCTGTTCCGGCAGACCCGGGTCGGGCAGGGCGGGCGGGAGTTCGGCGTCTACAAGTTCCGCACCATGGTGGTAAACGCCGACGCCCTGCTGGCCGCGCTGGCCGTCCGCAACGAGACCGACGGCCTGATGTTCAAGATGCGCGACGACCCGCGGGTGACCCGCATCGGGCGGCTGCTGCGCAAGTGGTCGCTGGACGAGCTGCCGCAGCTGGTCAACGTCCTGCTCGGGGACATGAGCCTGGTCGGCCCCCGACCGCCGCTGCCCTCGGAGGTGGCCCGCTACGACGGCGACGTGGCCCGCCGGTTGCTGGTCAAGCCGGGCATGACCGGGCTCTGGCAGGTGAGCGGCCGATCCGACCTGAGCTGGGAGGACGGCATCCGGCTCGACCTCTACTACGTGGAGAACTGGTCGCTCGCGGCCGACCTGACGATCCTCTGGAAGACCTTCGGCGCGGTGGTCAACAGCCGTGGGGCGTACTGAGCGGCCGGCCGCTCAGTCCTGCGGGCCCGTCCAGTCCAGGCACACCACCACCGCGTCGTCGGTCAGGTCGCCGGCGACGAACGCGCGCAGGTCGCCGATCAGCGAGCGGACGGCGTCCAGCGGCTCCATCGGTCCGGTCCGGCGCAGGAACCGGTCGAGCGCGGTCTCGCCGTACCGGACGTCCTGCCCGGTGGCCTCGATGACGCCGTCGCTGACCACGAAGAGCCGATCGTCGCGGCACAGCTCGAAGTGCTGCTCCCGGTAGTCGGTGGCCTCGAACATGCCGAGCGGGAACTGCGCCTCCAGCGGCAGCTCCCGGACCTGCCCGTCGCGCAGCAGCACGAGGCGGGGCGACCCGGCGTCGACCACGGTGAGCAGCCCCGAGCGCAGGTCCAGCTCCATCAGCAGCACCGCGAGGTGCTGGTCTCCCCGGTGCAGGTCGTAGACCGCCTGGTCGGCGAGGGCCGCCTGGTCGGCGAGGCTGAGCCCGGACCGGCGGGCGTTGCGCAGCGCGTGGGTGGCGAGCGAGGTGAGCATCGCGGCGGCCACCCCCTCGCCCGTGCCGTTGATGGTCGCCAACCAGACCCGGCTGCCGTCGTCGGACCAGTCGAAGCTGTCGCCGCGCACCGCGTACGCCGGTTCCAGCTGTCCGGCGAGGCTGAACGACGGGCGGGTCCGGCTGCGGCCCGGGAGCATCTCCCACTGCATCTCGGCGGCGAGGGTGAGCCGCCTGCTACGCCGTGCGGACCGGTACACGTCCGTGCCCGGGGTGACCGCGGCGATCTCGTGGGCGAGCGTGGTGGCGATCTCCGTCAGCTCGTCGAGCGCGGCCGGCCGGGCCGGCACGGGGGTCACGACCAGCACGCCGCGGCGTTCCCCGCGCATGGACACCGGGAGGTATCCGGTGTCGTCGGCGACGATCGGGGCCTGGTGGTCGAAGCAGCGCCAGGCGGGGTGCCCCGGCGCGGTGACGGGCTCGTCCCCGACGAGCGGCAGCAGCGCCGCCAGCCGGTAGTCGACCTGGAGCAGCTCCACCCGGGCGATCCCGTAGTCCGCGGCCAGGACGTCGGCGATCCGGTCCAGCAGCAGGTCGGCGGGCGCCTCGTTGAGGACCTGCCGTGCCCGGTTGACCGGTTCGCTCATCATCGCTCCCTCGTCACGAGCCCAGACTTGGGGATTCGGAGTAGTCTCGGGCCCACCATGGCGGATGTGCACGGTCCCTCCGGACCCGAGACGAGTATGGCCGTCGAGCTCGACGCGGTGGCCGACGCCCTGCTGACGGTCTGGGAGGCCGCGCGGGAGCGGACGACCAGTCGCGTCTCCGGCGCGCAGTTGCGCGCGATCATGCTGGTCGAGCAGCACGAGGGGATCAACCTCCGCGGCCTGGCCACCGGGCTCGACATGCTGCTCTCCTCCGCCAGCCGGCTCTGCGACCGCCTGGTGGCGGCGGGCATGCTGGAACGGGAGCCCGGCCGGTTCGACCGGCGGGAGATCTCGCTGCACCTGACCCCGGAGTCCCGCCGGCTCCTCGCCGAGCTGCGGGACGACCGGCGCCAGCAGCTCGCGGCGATCCTCGCCGACATGACCGCCGAGGGGCGGCAGGCTCTCCTGCGGGGCATGCGGGAGTTCGACGAGGCGGCACGGCACCGGAACGCCTCCGTGCAGTCCGTCGAGGCGGCCGGCCCCTGGCCGGCGGTGCCGCGGGAGCGCCCGGTCGGCCTACCGGCGCAGGAGCAGCCGGGGAACGGGCCGCGGGTGGCCAGGACGGCCTGACCCGGCCGGAGCGGGCACACGGGTTCCCCGCGTCGACGGGGTTCGCCGAAGGATCGGGCGTGGCCGGCGGACACCCGGCCGCGACGGTTCGGCCGGTCAGGGCGCTGCCGCCGCGACGGCCAACATCGCGATGTCGTCCTGGCTCTGCCCGTCGAGCCACTCGTCGACGGCGTCGAGGAGCCGGTCGACCAGCGCGGCCGGGGCCAACCCGGCGGCCGAGGCCAGCGCCGCGCGCAGCCGCTCCTCGCCGAACATCTCCTGGCCGCCGGGGCCGCCGCGCGCCTCCACGACCCCGTCGGTGTACGCGAGCAGCAGCTCGCCGGGGCCGAGGCACAGCTCCGCCTCGGCGAACCGGGCGGTGGCCAGCGCGCCCACCGGCATCCCGCCGACCGCGACCGGGGCGACCTCACCGTCGGCCCGGACCAGCAGCGGGGACGGGTGGCCGCCGCCGGCGATCCGGACGGTGCACCCGCCGCCGGGCGCGGCGTGGAGGGTGCCGAGCAGCAGGGTGGTGAACTGGCTGCGGCGGGCCGCGTCCGGGGAGTCGAGAAGCGCCTGGTCGAGCAGCCGCATCAACTCCAGCGGCCGTTGCTCGACCAGGCGCAGGGTCCGCAGGGACTGGCGGACCCGCCCGGTGAGGACGGCCGCGCCGACGCCCTTGCCGGCCACGTCCCCGAGGGCGAAGATCGCGCCTCCCGGGATGGGGAAGACGTCGTAGAAGTCGCCGCCGATGCGCAGCCGGTCCCCGGCCGCCCGGTACCCGCCGGCGAGGGTGGCGCCCGGCACGGCCGGCAGGTCGGGCGGGAGCAGGCTGTTCTGCAACACCCGCGCCAGGTGGACCTGTTCGCCGTAGAGTTCGGCGGCGCCGAGGGCCGCGCCCGCGCGGGCGGCGAACTCCCGGGCCAGCTCGACGTCGCGCCCGGCGAAGCCGGCCCGCCCGGCACGACGGACCAGCACCAGGGCTCCGGTGGTGCGTCCGGCGCCCCGCATGGGGCTGACCAGCACGGTGCCGGGCCGGCCGAAGCCGGGCGGAAGCACGGAGGACAGGCCGGCCGTCTCCTGATCCGGCCACGGGGCCGGGTTGGCCGCGTGCCCGGCCAGCGCCTCGGCCAGGCCGGGCAGCGAGCCGGTCAGCGACCAGGTCGCCAGCCCGGTCGCCGGGGCGGGATCGACCCCGTCGTACCGGATCCAGTGCGGCTGGCCCTCGGCGGGCGGGGGCGGCAGGTGGACCACCATGGCCAGGTCGGCCAGGTAGGGGACGGGCAGGGTCGTGGCGGTCCGCAGCGTCTGCTCGCGCTGGAGCGACAGCCCGAGGCGGCTGCCGGCCTGGGCGAGGAACGTCGTCCGGGACCGCTCGACGCCGAGCGCCTCGGTGCGCGCGTGTTCCTCGGTGACGTCCCGCACGTACCAGGCGTGCCGCCCGTCGGCCAGGTCGCGTCGTACGCCCCGCAGCCGGCGACCGCCGTGTTCGGCGTCGAAGCTGTCCGCCCCGGCCCTCACCGACCGGGCCATGGCTGGTATCGGACAGGTGCGCAGGTCGGTGCCGGGCACGAGCTCGGGGAGGAGGGCGGTCGCCATCGCGTTGACCAGGGTCACCAGCCCCGCCCGGTCGGCCGTCACGACCGCCTCGGTGAGCCCGTCGAGCACCTCCCGGGTCAGCCGGGAGTCGACCGGGCGCGCGGGGTCGGGGGAGAGGCCGGAGCGGAAGCGGGCGGGCTGCCCGCCGTCGGCCGGGCGCGTGCCACCGCCCCCGGGAACGGTGGTCACCGCCGCTCGCCGGGCGCCCCGGTCGGTCGACCTGTGCGCATGCTGGTCGTGCTCTCCTCGGTTGGGGGTGGTTGCCTCGGGACAAGCGTACCGAGGCGGGGCGACGCCACCCCCGGGGGAATCCGGCTCAGGCCGCCCGGGCCAGCCAGCCGGCCGGGCGCGCCAGGATCCGGCGTACCACCGAGCCGGCCCCGCCGACGGCCGCGGCGGCGGCGCCGAGGGACGCCGGGCGGACGGTGACCGGCGACCAGGCCGCGGTGAGCACCCGCCGGGAGATCTCGGCGAGCACCGGCGGGCGCAGCCACGGCGCCAGCGGGGCGTACCCGCCGCCGAGCACCACGGTGTCCAGGTCCAGCAGGTTCACCACGCCGGCGACGGCGACCCCCAGGGCGGTGCCGGCCTCGGCCAGGGCCCGCAGCGCGCCCGGGTCGCCGGCCCCGGCCAGCTCGGCCAGCCGGGTCGTCGCGGTGTCCGCCGGCAGGTCCGCGCCGGCGAGGCCGGCCGCGGCGAGGATCGCCTCCTGACCGGTGTACGTCTCCAGGCAGCCCCGCCCGCCGCACCGGCAGGGCGGGCCGTCGGGCCGGATCGGGAGGTGACCGATCTCCCCGCTCCAGCCGCGTGCGCCCCGGAACAGGGCTCCGTCGAGCACGATCCCGGCGCCGATGCCGACCTCGCCGGAGATGTGCAGGAAGCTGGCCCGACCCGCCGGCCCGGCGTGCAGCTCGCCCAGCGCGGCGAGGTTGGCCTCGTTGTCGACCACCAGCGGCGGTACGCCGTCGACGTGCGCGGTCAGCGGCGGCCCCTCGGCGAGCAGCGCGGGGACGGGCACGTCGCGCCAGCCGAGGTTCGGGGCGAGACGGACCAGGCCGGCGTCGTCGACCAGGCCGGGCACCGCGAGGGCGGCGCCGGCCAGGGTGAGCCCCTCGCGGGCGGCGTCGGCGCGGGCGCGGGCGGCCAGGTCGGCCAGCCGGGCGAGCGCCTCGGCGGGGGAGACGGGCCGCAGGTCGGCGCGGTGCACGGTGTGGTGGCGGACCCGGCCGGCGAGGTCGACCACGCAGGCGGCCAGGTAGTCGACGTTGACCTCCAGGCCGAGCCCGGCCGGGCCGTCCGTGGCGAGCACCAGGCCCCGTGAGGGCCGTCCCGCGCCGGTCCGGGGCGTCGGCTCCGACTCGGCGACCAACCGGCCGGCGAGCAGGTCCTCCACCACGGCCGAGACGGTGGCCCGGGTGAGGCCGGTGCCGGCGGCCAGCTCGGCCCGGGAGGGCGGGCGGTCGGCGGCGGCGATCCGGCCGAGCACCACGGCGAGGTTCCACTCGCGCAGGCTGCCCTGCCGCACCGGTCCGGGCGGGGCGTCGGGTCGGGTCACCCCTTGACACTGCCACAGGCCCGCCAAATAATTCAACCACTGAACAAATAGCGGACGACACCTCGGAGGTCTGCCATGGCACCCCGTCCCACCCCCGCCGACAAGTTCTCCTTCGGCCTCTGGACGGTGGGCTGGCAGGCCCGCGACCCGTTCGGCGACGCCACCCGCCCCGAGCTGGACCCGGTCGAGGCGGTGCACAGGCTCGCCGAACTCGGCGCGTACGGGATCACGTTCCACGACGACGACCTGGTGCCCTTCGGCGCGGACGCCGCCACCCGCGACCAGCACGTGGCCCGCTTCCGCAAGGCGCTCGACGAGACCGGCCTGGCGGTCCCGATGGTGACCACCAACCTCTTCACCCACCCGGTCTTCAAGGACGGCGGCTTCACCAGCAACGACCGCGACGTCCGGCGCTACGCGCTGCGCAAGGTGCTGCGCAACGTCGACCTCGCCGCCGAGCTGGGCGCCCGCACCTTCGTGATGTGGGGCGGCCGGGAGGGCGCCGAGTACGACCTCGCCAAGGACGTCCGGGCCGCGCTGGACCGCTACCGGGAGGCCGTCGACCTGCTCTGCCAGTACGTCGTCGACTCCGGCTACGACCTGCGCTTCGCCATCGAGCCCAAGCCGAACGAGCCGCGCGGCGACATCCTCCTGCCCACCGTCGGGCACGCCCTGGCCTTCATCTCCACCCTGGCCCGCCCCGAGCTGGTCGGGCTCAACCCGGAGGTAGGGCACGAGCAGATGGCCGGCCTGAACTTCGCCCACGGCATCGCCCAGGCGCTCTGGCAGGGCAAGCTGTTCCACATCGACCTCAACGGCCAGCGCGGCGTCAAGTACGACCAGGACCTCGTCTTCGGCCACGGCGACCTGCTGAACGCGTTCGCCCTGGTCGACCTGCTGGAGCACGGCGGCCCCGGCGGCGGGCCCGCCTACGACGGCCCCCGGCACTTCGACTACAAGCCCTCGCGCACCGAGGACATGACCGGCGTCTGGGCGTCGGCGGCGGCGAACATGCGCACCTACCTGCTGCTCAAGGAGCGGGCGGCGGCATTCCGGGCGGACCCGGAGGTCGCCGAGGCGCTGGCCGCGAGCCGGGTCGCCGACCTGGGCACGCCGACGCTGGCGCCGGGCGAGGGCTACGCCGACCTGCTCGCCGACCGCTCCGCGTTCGAGGAGTTCGACGTCGACGGGGCCGCCGCGAAGGGCTTCGGTTTCGTCCGGCTCAACCAGCTCGCCGTCGAGCACCTGCTCGGCGCCCGCTGAGGCCGCCGGAGATGCCGATCGTCGCGGGGGTCGACTCCTCGACCCAGTCCTGCAAGGTCGTCGTCCGGGACGCGGAGACCGGCGCCCTGCTCCGGCAGGGCCGGGCGCCGCACCCGGATGGCACCGAGGTCGACCCGGCGGCGTGGTGGACCGCGCTGGGCGCGGCGGTCGACGCCGCCGGCGGGCTGGCCGACGTGGCGGCGGTCTCCGTCGCCGGCCAGCAGCACGGCATGGTGTGCCTCGACGAGGCGGGCGACGTGGTCCGGCCGGCGCTGCTGTGGAACGACACCCGTTCCGCCGGGGCCGCCGCCGAGCTGGTCGAGGAGGCCGGCGGCGGGGAGGCCGGCCGCCGCTTCTGGGCCGACGCGGTGGGCAGCGTGCCGGTCGCCAGCTTCACCGTCACCAAGCTGCGCTGGCTGGCCCGGCACGAGCCGGCACACGCGGCCCGGGTGGCGGCGGTCTGCCTGCCGCACGACTGGCTGACCTGGCGGCTGGCGGGCGCGCCGGGCCTGCCGGCGCTGCGCACCGACCGGGGCGACGCCAGCGGCACCGGCTACTGGTCCCCGGCCACCGGCGACTACCGCTTCGACCTGCTGGAGCGGGCGTTCGGCCGGCGCCCGCACGTGCCGACCGTGCTCGGCCCGGCGGAGCCGGCGGGCGCCGTACGCCCCGACGCCCTGCCGGGCCTGCCCGCCGGTGGGGCGGTGCTCGGCCCCGGCACCGGGGACAACGCCGCCGCCGCGCTCGGCGTCGGCGCGGGCCCGGGCGACGTCGTCGTCTCGATCGGCACCTCCGGCACCGTGTTCAGCGTCGCCGACGCCCCGGCCGCCGACCCGAGCGGCACGGTCGCCGGCTTCGCCGACGCCACCGGCCGCTTCCTGCCCCTGGTCTGCACGCTCAACGCCGCGCGGGTGCTCGACGCCGCGGCGGCGATGCTCCGGGTCGACCTGGACGAGCTGGCCCGGCTGGCGCTCTCCGCCCCCGCCGGCGCGGACGGGCTGGTCATGGTGCCCTATCTGGAGGGCGAGCGGACGCCCGACCGGCCACTGGCGTCCGGGGCCGTGCACGGGCTGACCCTGCGCACCTCGACGGCCGCCCACCTGGCGCGCGCCGCCGTCGAGGGGTTGCTCTGCGCCCTCGCCGACGGCCTCGACGCGCTCACCGCCCAGGGCGCCGCCGTGCGCCGGGTGATCCTGGTCGGCGGGGGCGCCCGCTCGGCGGCGGTGCGCCGCATCGCGCCGCAGGTCCTCGGCGTGCCGGTGGTCGTCCCGCCGCCCGGCGAGTACGTCGCCGACGGCGCCGCCCGCCAGGCCGCGTGGGTCGCCCTGGGCGGCGCGGCGCCCCCCACGTGGTCCGTCCACGGCACCGAGGAGTACGCCGCCGCCCCCGTCCCCGCCATCCGGCAGCGGTACGCCGCCGCCCGCGAGCACTTCCTCGACCGGGTCGACGCCGTGGCGGGGTAAAGGACTGTACGGGCGCGCCCCGGCTCGCGATCATCGACGGATGCGAACCACCCCCGAAGCGGACGAGGCGCCCGGCACCGGCATTCCCTCGATGCTCCAGTACGACGACGCGGACACCCCCTGCGACGTCATCGACGCGCTGGTCCTGGCGGACTTCGTCACCGGCCGCCACCCGTGGTCGCACACCGTCCGGCTCTCCCGGGTGCGCCCCGACGCGCCGCTGACCGCCCCGGACGGGCGACTGCTCCGCACGGCGGTGGAGAACCGCCAGCTGTCCCGCCTGCTGGCCGGCGACGGCTGGACGGCCCGGGTGGTCACCTGGAAGGGGCGCGGCGCGGAGGTGACGGTCACGGCGATCTCGGAGGAGGTGGGCCGGCCGGCCCTGGACCGGATCGTCGACGGCGCCGCCGAACCGGAGGATCCGGGCGCCGGCCGGATCGGCTTCTGGCACCAGAACCCCCGCCGGGGCAGCCAGCGCGACGTACGCTCCATCGCCGCGCCGGAGTGGGCGGCGATCCGGCCGAACTACGCCGCCGCGGCACGCGACGCGCTCGACGAGCTGATGGCGACCACCCCGGAGCGCCTCTCCGGCCGGCTGGTGCTGCTGCACGGGGCGCCCGGGACGGGAAAGACCACCGCGCTGCGCGCCCTCACCCGCCAGTGGCGCGACTGGTGCCAGGTCGACGCCGTGCTCGACCCGGACGTGCTCTTCGCGGACACGGCGTACCTGTCCGAGGTGGCGGTCGGGGACGAGGACGGCGAGCCGGGGACGGGCCGCCGGTGGCGGCTGCTCATCCTGGAGGACTGTGACGAGCTGATCCGGGGCGAGGCGAAGCAGGCCGCCGGGCAGGCCCTGTCCCGGCTGCTCAACCTCACCGACGGGCTGCTCGGGCAGGGGCGCGACGTGCTCGTCGCGATCACCACGAACGAGGACCTGTCCCGGCTGCACCCGGCGGTGGTCCGCCCGGGTCGCTGCCTGGCCCGCATCGAGGTGGGCCCGCTGTCGTACGGGGAGGCGACCGGGTGGCTGGGCACGGCGGCGGGGGTGCCGCCCCAGGGCGCGACCCTCGCCGAGCTGTACGCGCTGCGGGCGGGCACGCCGGCCGCGCCCACCGCCCCGCCCGCGATCGGCGGCTATCTCTGAGCGCCCCGGCGCGCCCGCGCGTCGTCACCCGCTCGTGACCTGATCCTGGTTGGCTGCCGCACATGACCTTGACCAGGGGCGGGCCGGCGCGGGCCCGGGGCGGGACGCCCACGCACCGGTTCTACAGCGTCGTGGTCTTCGTGCTGCTCGCCTCGCTGGACAACGTGGCGATCGGTCTGGTGCCCCCGCTGTACGGGCCCATCTCCGCCGCCTTCGACGTGCCGCAGCGGCTGCTCGGCCTGGTCACCGCCGTGAGCTTCCTGGCCAGCGCGGTCGCCGCGGTGGGCTGGGCGTACGTGGGCGACCGCGCGAACCGCAAGCCGCTGCTGATGGTCGGCACCCTCATCTGGGCGCTGGGCACGGGCGGCAGCGCGGTCGCGGCGAACTATCCCGCCTTCCTGGCGGCGCAGATCCTGGCGGCGGTCGGCCTGGGTGCGGTCGGGTCGGTCGGCTTCTCGGTCGTCACCGACCTGATCTCGCCCCGCCGCCGGGGGCTGGTGATGAGCTTCTGGGGGCTGTCGCAGGGCGTCGGCACGCTGGCCGGCACGCTGGTCGGCGGGCTCCTCGGGGCCGCCGACTGGCGACGCCCGTTCCTGCTGCTGACCGTGGTCGGCGTCGCGGCGACCGTCGCCTACGTGTTCACCTACGACATCCGGCGCGGGCAGAGCGAGCCGGAGTTGGCCGACGCGCTCGCCACCGGCGCCGAGTACGACTACCGGATCAGCCGGGCGGACCTGCCGAGGATCCTCGGCCGGCGGACGAACCGCTGGCTGATCCTCCAGGGCCTCACCGCCCAGGCTGCCTTCGGGTCGCTGGTCTGGCTGCCGGTGCTCTTCGCCCAGCGGGCCGAGGACCAGGGCTACTCCGCCGCCACCGCCGTGGTCGTGGGCAGCGTCTTCGCCACCCTGTTCCAGCTCGGCGGGGTGCTCTCCATCGTGGGCGGGCTGGTCGGCGACGCGCTGCAACGGCGTACGCCCCGGGGCCGGGCCCTGGTCGCGGCGGTCGGCATCCTCGCGGCGCTGCCGTTCTACCTGGTCCTCTTCTTCGTGCCGGTACGCATCGACGTGCCGGACGGCGCCGGCGCCGGCGCGGTGGTGCGGGCGGTGCTGACCAGCGTGTTCACCGAGCCGACGGTCGGGCTGAGCCTGCTCACCGCCGTCGTGGCGCTGGCGCTCACCTCGGCGAACTCGCCGAACTGGTTCGCCCTGATCGCCGACGTCAACCCGCCCGAGCACCGGGGCACCGTCTACAGCCTCGGCAACCTGGTCAACGGCGTCGGCCGGGCGGCCGGAAACGGGCTGGTGGGGGTGGCCTTCCACGGCCTGCGGGCGGCCTTTCCGCCGCCGCTGAACTACGCCGTCGGGCTGGCGGCCTTCCAGCTCTTCTTCATCCCGACGGGCGTCATGTACTGGCTGGCCTCGCGGACCTCGCCGGGCGACATCGACGACGTCCGGGACCTGCTGCACGACCGCGCCGAACGGCTGTGAGCGAAGGGCACCTTCCCCACGCACAGCGTTGGGGAAGGTGCCCCTTGCCTACCCGTCAGACCGGGCGGACCCAGACCGTCACGTCGGTGGGCACGGCGCCGTCGGCGTCCAGCGGGGCGCTGGCGTGCACCAGCTCGGACCCGGCGGGCAGCGGCACGGCGGCGTCGCCGAAGTTGGTCAGCACGGTCAGCCCCCCGTTGCGGAACGAGAGCACCTCGTCGCCGGAGGCGAGCCACTCCAGCGGGCCCTCGCCGAGCCGGTGCTCGCGGCGCAGCCGCAGCGCCGTCCGGTACAGCTCGTACGTCGAGCCGGGCGTGTCCCGTTGCCGGTCCAGGGCGAACTCCGCCCAGAGCGACGGCTGCGGCAGCCAGCTCGCGTCGGTCGGCCCGAAGCCGTACGAGGGGGCGTCGGCCTCCCACGGGATCGGCACCCGGCAGCCGTCGCGACCCCGCTCGGTGTGACCGCTGCGCGCCCAGGTCGGGTCCTGCCGGGCCTCGTCGGGCATCGTGGTGTGCTCCGGCAGGCCCAGTTCCTCGCCCTGGTAGAGGTAGGCCGAGCCGGGCAGGGCGAGCATCAGCAGGGTGGCCGCCCGGGCCCGGCGCAGGCCGAGCGCGGCGTCCGGCTGCGGGTCGCCGATGCCGATGCCGTTGGGCCGTTTTTCGCCGATCGGCAGCCCCAGCCGGGAGGCGTGCCGGACCACGTCGTGGTTGGAGAGCACCCAGGTGGTCGGGGCGCCGACGGCGTCGGTGGCCTCCAGCGAGCGGGTGATCACCGCGTACTGGGCCGGGGCGGTCCACGCGGCCAGCAGGTACTCGAAGTTGAACGCCTGGTGCATCTCGTCCGGGCGGACGTACCGGGCCAGTCGCTCGGCCGGCTCGACCCACGCCTCGGCGACCAGGACCCGCTCGTCGGGGTAGCCGTCCAGCACGCGCCGCCAGTCCCGGTAGATCTCGTGCACGCCCTCCTGGTCCCACATGGGCGGGCGCGGCTTGTCGATCTCCTGACCGGAGAGGATCTCCTGCGGCTCCTGCCAGTCGGCCAGGTCGGCCTGCTTGATCAGGCCGTGCGCCACGTCGACGCGGAAGCCGTCGACGCCGCGGTCCAGCCAGAACCGGAGCACCTCCAGGAACTCCTCCCGGACCTCGGAGTTGTCCCAGTTGAGGTCGGGCTGACCCGAGTCGAACAGGTGCAGGTACCACTGGCCGGGGTGGCCGTCGGCCCCGGTGACGCGGGTCCAGGCCGGCCCGCCGAAGACGCTCTGCCAGTCGTTCGGGGGCTGCGCGCCGTCCGGCCCCCGGCCGTCACGGAAGACGTAGCGGTCGCGCTCCGGGCTGCCGGGGGCGGCGGCGAGCGCCGCGGCGAACCACTCGTGCGCCGACGACGTGTGGTTGGGCACCAGGTCGACGATGACCCGCAGCCCGCGCGAGTGCGCCCCGGCGATCAGCCGGTCGGCGTCGGCGAGGGTGCCGAAGAGCGGGTCCACGTCCCGGTAATCGGCCACGTCGTACCCGGCGTCGGCCTGCGGCGACGGGTAGAACGGCGACAGCCAGAGCGCGTCCACGCCCAGTTCCACGAGGTGGTCCAGGCGGGCGGTGATGCCGGGCAGGTCACCGATCCCGTCGCCGTCGGAGTCGGCGAAGGAGCGCGGGTAGACCTGGTAGATGGTGGCCCTGGTCCACCAACCGGTGGCCGGGCCGGCAGGCGTGTCCTGGTGCGTCGGGTTGCTGTTCAGGGCCTTCTCCCGTGTGTCGAGCCGGACGGTCGGATGCTGCCGGGCGTCGCCGGTTCCCGTTAGTGTGCCCGGGGTGGTGCGGTCGATTCACGCACGATCAGCCGAGTGGGCAGGATCACCGGTGATCCCGGCGTGTCGAGGTAGGGGGTGCTCCCCGGCGGCAGGGCCCGGCCGTGCAGCGGGTCGAGCAGGATCCGCGTGGCGAGCCGGCCCTGTTCCGCCGCCGGCTGGGCGATCGTGCTCAGCCCGAGGACGCTGGCCAGGTCGTGGTCGTCGACGCCGATCACGCTGACGTCCTGCGGCACCCGTAGGCCGGCGTCGCGCAGCGCGGTCATCGCCCCCATCGCCATCTCGTCGCAGGCCGCGAAGATGGCCGTCGGCGGGTCGCCGCGCCGGAGCAACTCCTCGGTGGCCCGCGTGCCGCCGCTGATGGTGAACTGTGACTCCACGTCGAGCTCGGGATCGGGGACCAGCCCGGCGTCGCGCAGCGCCTCCCGGTAGCCGCGCCGCCGGTCGAGGTGGGTGGTGTAGGCCAGTTCGTCGTCCGGGTCGCCGGAGATGTGGGCGATCCGCCGGTGCCCCAGGTCGAGCAGGTGCCGGGTGGCGGTCCGCGCGACGCCCACGTCGTCGATGCGTACGCAGGGCCAGCCGGGCACCACCGTGCCGGAGCTGATGGTCACCCCGGGCAGCTTCAGCTTCGTCAGGGCGGTCAGGTCGGCGGGCCGCAGCGGCGTGGCGACCAGCATGATCGCGTCGACGCGCTTGTGCAGGTTGGCGGTGCGCAGCACCCGCTGACGGATCTGCTCCCGCCCGCCGAGGTTGTAGAGCAGCAGGTCGTAGCCCGACTGCTGGAGGATGTCCTCGACCGCCTCGACGACGGTGCCGAAGAACCACCGGGTGATGCGGGGGACCACGACGGCGACCGTGCCGGTGCGTCCGCCGGCCAGCCGCGAGGCGCTCGGCGAGACGGCGTAGTCCAGTTGCTCGGCCGCCGCGAGCACCCGGCGCCGGGTCGCGGCCGAGACCGTCGGCAGCCCTCGCAGCGCCCGGGACACGGTGGCGGTGGAGACCCCGGCCAGGCGTGCGACATCATCGATCCTCGTCACGCTACCCCCCGCTCCGTGCAGCTCCGCCGCCGCCGGGTCACCGGCGGCGGCGGAGACGCCTCAGCCCTTGACGCTGCCGGCGAGCAGGCCGCGCACGAAGTAGCGCTGGAGGGACAGGAAGACGATCAGCGGTACGACGATCGAGACGAACGCGCCGGCGGTGAGCCGCTGCCACTCGTTGCCCCGGGTGCCGGCCATCTCGGCCAGCCGGACGGTGAGCGGGGCGGTCTCGTCGCCGCCACCGGCGAAGATCAGCGCGACCAGCAGGTCGTTCCAGACCCAGAGGAACTGGAAGATGCCGATCGCGGCCAGCGCCGGGGTGATCAGCGGCAGCACGATGCTGCGGAAGATCTTCGGGTGGGTGGCCCCGTCGACCCGGGCCGACTCCATCAGCTCTCCGGGCAGCTGCGACATGAAGTTGTGCAGCAGGAAGACGGCGAACGGCAGCGCGAAGCAGGTGTGCGCGAACCACACCTGCGCGAACTTCTGTTCGTCGACCAGGTCCCAGGCCGGCAGGATGGTGACCCCGCCGACGGTGACGCCGGTGGAGAAGAACTTCAGCAGCGGCACCAGGGCCATCTGCAACGGCACGATCTGCAACGCGAAGATCGCGACGTAGAGCCAGTCCCGGCCCCGGAAGTTGATCCAGGCGAGCGCGTACGCGGCCAGGGCCGCGAAGGCGATCGGGAAGAGCACCGACGGGATGGTGATCGCCAGCGAGTTGATGAAGTAGCTGGCGAGCTGCCCGGACGACGAGGAGCGCCCGAACAGCACCTCCTGGTAGTTCTCGAGGGTGAACGACGGGCTGGTGAAGAAGTTCCACCACCCGCTGCTCTTGATCTCGTCCTCCGGCCGGATCGAGGAGACGAACAGGCCGAAGGTGGGGATGGTCCAGAACACCGCGATGACGATCGAGACGACGGTCGCGGTACGGCTGTTCAGCCGCCTGCGGACCCGCCCGGCGGTGCTGGTGCCCCGGCCGCCGGTCTTCTGGGTGCCGGCGGCGACGGTGGGCGTCGCGGTGGTCATCTCAGCCCTCCCGCTGCTGACGGATGTTGCGGATCTGGTAGATCACGATCGGGATCACCAGGACGAACAGGAACACCGCCAGCGCCGAGCCCTGCCCGTTCTCGCCGTAGCGGAACGCCTGGTTGTACATCTCGTTGGCGATCACGCTGGTGTCGTAGTTGCCGTTGGTGGACGTCCGGACGATGTCGAAGACCTTGAGGGTGGCGATCGACAGCGTCACCACGACCACGATCAGCGCCGGCCGGATGCTCGGCATGGTGATCTGCCAGAACATCTGCCACGGGGTGACCCCGTCGAGCCGGGCGGCCTCCACGATGTCAGCGGGGATCGCCTTGATCGCGGCGGAGAGCACCACCATCGCGAAACCGGCCTGGATCCAGACCATGATCACGATCAGCAGCAGCGTGTTCAGCGGTGAGTCGAGCAGCCACTGCTTCGGCTCGCCACCGAGGCTGACCACGATCTGGTTGAGCAGACCGATCTGCTCCTGCCCGTCGCCCCGGTAGGCGTAGACGAACTTCCAGATGATGCTGGCGCCGACGAAGGAGATCGCCATCGGCAGGAAGATCAGCGACTTGGCGACCGCCTCGAACCGGGCCTTGTCCACCAGCACGGCGTAGACCAGGCCGAACGTGGTGGCCACCAGCGGGACGAGGAGCACCCAGATCAGAGTGTTGAGCAACACCCGGACGATGGAGTCCTCGGAGAACATCCAGCCGTAGTTGCGCAGCCCTACCCAGTCGTTGCTGCCCTGGTCCATGAACGACAGCAGCACGGTGCGGACGGCCGGGACCACCAGCCCGATGGCGAGCAGCAGCAGCGTGGGCAGCAGGAAGAAAAGCGCGAAGACACCCTCGCGCGGCTTGCGCCGGCGGGGGATCGGGGCGCCGCTCGCGGAGGCAGCGACGAGCTGCGCCTCCCGGCGGCGGGCGAACCAGGCCGGCACCACGTCGAGGAGCAGGAGCAGACCGCCCACCACCGCGACGAAGGCGACCAGCCCGTACATCAGCATGAGGAACTTCGGCTGTTCCGCAGCGAAGTCGAACTCCATCGACCCTCCCAGGTCCTTGACCGGCCGGTGGGCCGGCCCGCGTCCCCGCGGACCGGCCCACCGGTCAGATCACTTCCAGCCGCTCTCCACGTCCCGGAGCACGGTCGCGGTGTCCTTACCGTTGATCCACTGCACCATGGCCTTCCAGAACGTCCCGGAGCCGACGGCCGCCGGCATCAGGTCCGAGCCGTCGAAGCGGAAGACGCTGGACTTGTCCTGGAGGATCTGCACGGAGAGCTTGTCGACGGGGTTGGGGACGTTGGCCAGGTCGAGCTTGTTGTTGGCCGACACCCAGTCGCCGATCTTGGCGCGGCTGTTGGTGTACTCGCCGGACGCGAGGTAGGTCTGCACGGCCTGGACCTCGGGGCGGTCGTTGAAGGCCGCGACGAACTCGCCGCCGCCCAGCACCGGCTTGCCCTTGCTGGCGTCGATCGCCGGGAAGTAGAAGGCGAAGACGTCGCCGTCCTCGGCCACCTTGGTGCCCTCCGGCCAGTTGTTGGCGTAGAAGGACGCCTGGCGGTGCAGCGCGCACTTGCCCGTGGTGATCGGCACGCCGGCCTCCTGGAAGGAGGTGGTGGCGATGCTCTTCACGCCGCCGAAGCCGCCGTTGACGTACTTCTCGTTCTTGAGGATGGTGCCGGCCTTGTCGAGGGCCTCGGCGACCTTCGGGTCGTTGAACGGGATGCCGTGGGTGACCCACTGGTCGTAGACCTCGGGGGTCTGCGTCCGCAGCATCAGGTCCTCGATCCAGTCGGTGGCCGGCCAGCCGGTGGCCTCACCCGACTCGATGCCGGCGCACCACGGCTTGGTGCCGGTGGCGGCGATCTGGTCGCTGAGCTTGATCAGCTCGTCCCAGCTGGTCGGGACCGTCCAGCCCTTCTCCTTGAAGGTCTTCGGCGAGTACCACACGAAGGACTTCACGTTGGAGCCGAGCGGGGCGCCGTAGAACTGGCCGTTGACGGTGCTGTACTTCAGCCAGTCGGCCGGGTAGTTCTCCTCGGCCATCTTCTTCGTCTCGGCGCCGACCGGCTTGAGCTTGCCCGAGTCGACGAACCGCTTGAGCAGACCCGGCTGCGGGATGAACGCGAGGTCGGGGGCGTTGCCGCCGTCGACCAGGACGTTGAGCTGCGCCTCGAACTCGCCGCTGCCCTCGTGGTCGATCTTGATGCCGGTGCAGTCCTCGAACTGCTTCCAGGACTCCGCGAGGCGGTCGGCCTCGATCTCCCGGATCGACGAGTAGATCTTGACCTTCTTGCCGTCGATGTCGCCGTACTTCTCGTATGCGGCGCACTCCGCGGAGCCCGCGGTGTCGCTCTTCTTGTCGTCGCCGGTGCCGCAGGCGGTGGCGCTCAGCGCCAGCCCCAGCACGCCGGCGATCGCGAGAGCCTGGCGTGATCTGGCAAACGCCATGCCGTTCTCCTTCCTTGCCGGCGCGTCAGGGATCGAACCCGCGCCGGTCCGATGGGCGTCACCACATGTAAGCGCTTGCATCTGGCCTGGTCCACCCCTATCCGGACACGAGCGAGTAACAATCCGGAAACCCGTAAACCCCCTGTTGGGCACGCTCCCACACGGGAATTCGACCCCTTTCCATCGATGTCATTTTCTGACACTCTGGAGGTCAGTGATCGAAGGATTTCGACATAGGAGGTGTTGGATGGGCAAGCGCTGGTTGGGCCTGCTGGCGGCCGGTCTGCTGGCTGTGGGCGCGCTGGTCGTCCCGGCGGCCCCGGCGATGGCGGCCCCCACGTTCAAGGTCCCGTTCCCGTGCGGGCAGTCCTGGTCCGGTCAGACCCGGACCAACCACAGCCCGGCGTACTCGCTCGACTTCAACCGCACCGACGACCTCGGTGACGCGGTGGTGGCGAGCGCGCCCGGCACCGTCGACCGGGTCACGGATCTCGGCGGCACCAGTTACGGAAAGTACGTCCGGATCAGCCACGCGGGTGGTTACCACACCTACTACGCCCACCTGAACGGCTTCAACGTCTCCGTGGGCCAGGCGGTCGGCTACGGCAAGGTCATCGGCTGGGTCGGCAGCACCGGCGGCTCCACCGGACCGCACCTGCACTACGAGCAGCGGCTCAACGGCGCCGACATCCAGGTGCGGTTCAACGGCGCGCTCGCCCTCTACTGGGGCACGAAGAACTACTCCAGCGACAACGGCTGCGGCAGCAGCGCCGGCTCCGGCACGGTCAACACCACCAGCGGGATCGCGCTGACCGTGCGGTCCGGCCCCGGCACCGGCTACGCCGCCGTCGGCACGGTCGCCGACGGCGCCCGGGTGACCATCCAGTGCCAGACCAGCGGCACCAGCGTCACCGGCACCTACGGCACCAGCACGATCTGGGACCGGATCGGCTCCGGCCGCTTCATCTCCGACTCCTACGTCTACACCGGCTCCGACGGCTACATCCCCGGCGTACCCCGCTGCTGAACGGGTGACGGGGCCCCGGCTGCGCGCCGGGGCCCCGTTCCGTCGTCGTGTGCTCCGTCGCCCGGCTCAGCCGTTCCGGCGCCAGATGGCGCTCAGCTGTGCAGGCGCCAGATCGCGAAGTTGAGGGCGGCCGCGAAGGTGACCCACGCCCAGTAGGGCAGCATCAGCAGGGTCGCCGGGCGGGACACCTTGCGGAAGAGCACGACCGTCACGCCGATCGCCACCCACATCACCAGGATCTCGGCGAACGCCAGCCCGTAGCGGCCGGCGCCGAAGAAGAGCGGCGTCCAGACGGCGTTGAGCACCAGCTGGGCGATCCACGCCCAGAGGGCCGGGCCGAAGCCGACCCGCCGCCAGACCAGCCAGCCGGCCACCGCGATCATCGCGTAGAGAAGGCTCCAGACCGGTCCGAAGAGCCAGGACGGGGGAGCCCAGGCGGGCTGTTCGAGGCTCGCGTACTCGGCCGAGGTGCCCTGCACGCCGAGCCCGCCGATCGCCGCGGCGACGAACACCGCCGCCCCGAAGCCGAGCAGTGCCCACCACTGCCGGGCCCCGCCGGTCCGTTCCGCACTCCTGGACATCTCCATGGTCGAGATATGTCCGCTGAAGGTGGACGGTAAACCCGCGGTCACCCTCCGGCCGGCACGACACCGGGGTCGTCGTGTCCGGATGCTCCTGTCGGGAGGACGGAGTTCCGGTCACGACGACCCCGGTGGGTCCTGAACGGCGGCCTGTAGCCGCCTCGTCAATTGAAGATGCTCACACCACCCGGCCCGACGAGCAGGCCGACCACGATGAGGACGATGCCCCACAGGATCTGCCGCCGGAACAGCGCGAGGATGCCGGCGACCACGAGTACGACTGCGAGAATCCAGAGAATCAGCTCCATGTTTGCTGAATACCCGACCCGCCGACGCCGGAAACCTGTGCGTGATCGAGGTGGTCGCCCAGGTGGAAGACGCTGTACGCCTGCTTGATCACGGGGTGGGCGACGTTGCGGACGCGTACCCCGCCGGGCGTGGTGCCCCGCTCGGAGCCCGCGTGCGCGTGCCCGTGCAGGGCCAGCGCGGTCGGCGCCGAGTCGATCGCCTGCCCGAGCTGGTACGAGCCCAGGAACGGGTAGATCTCCAGCGGCTCACCGGCGAGCGTGTCGGGCACCGGCGCGTAGTGGGTCAGTGCCACCAGCACGTCGCACTCCAGTCCCCGCAGGGCGGCGGACAGGGCGTCCGCGCTCTGGGTGGTGGTCCGGACGAACGCCTTCATCTCCGGCTCGCCGAAGTCGCTGGCGCAGCGGCCGGCGAACCCCCCGCCGAACCCCTTCACCCCGGCCACACCCAGCCGGCCGCCGGCGCAGTCCAGCACGACGCCGTCGCCCTCCAGCACGGTGATCCCGGCGTCCTCGAGCACCTTGACCACCTGCGGCACCTGGTCGCACTGGTGGTCGTGATTGCCCAGCACGGTCACCACCGGCACGCCCAGCCCGCCGAACTCGGTGGCCACGCACCGGGCCTCCGACTCCGTCCCGTGCCGGGTCAGGTCGCCGGCGAGCAACAGCACGTCGGCGTGCTCGGGCAGCTCGTCCAGTGCCGGCCGGAACCGGCCGACCACGTCCTCGTCCAGATGCACGTCGCCCACGGCGGCGATCCGGATCACCATGGAACCTCCTCAGGGCAGTTGCTCGATCTCCGTGGGCGCCTGCGCGCGGATCACCCCGATGTCGCTGGTGACCGGCACGTCGGGGAAGCGTTCGGCCACCCGGCGCAGGATCTCCTCGCGCCGGTGCGGGCTCTCGACCTCGCCGTAGAGCACGAGGCCGCGCTCGCGGCGGACCACGGTGATCCCCTGCTCGGCCACGTCCGGGTCCTCGGCGAGCAGCCGGTGGATCTCCGCCTCGACGTACTCGTCGGGCGGTCCGGTGGCGACGTCGCGGTGCTCGGTCACGGTGTCCCCTCTCCCTCGCCGGTGCCGGAGTGCGGCACCACTTCCAGCCGGTCCAGCAGCACCAGGAACGCCTCCGCGTACGGGGAGTGCTGCGTCTCCTTGCGTACCCGTTCCCAGTCGATCTGCTCCCGCAGGGAACGGGCCAGCGGCAGTCCCCGGGCGAAGTCGCAGTAGTGCTGCGAGAAGCTCAGCAGCTTGTGCACCATGAGCTGGCTGGCCGAGAGCACCGGCATGTGGATCGCGTCGACCGGCCGCACGACCGTGTCGGCGAACGTCTCCTCCGTGACCGGCGTCTCGATCGGCCGGTGGATCAGGTCCACCATCCGACCGTCGTCGAACACCTTGACCAGCCAGTCCTCGGGCGGCCGCTCGGCGGTGAAGCCCGCCGCGACCAGCGCCTCGAGGGACCGTTCCACGTCGACCTCCCGGATGAGGAAGTCGACGTCGTGGTCGCTGGAGTGACCGCCGTGGGCGTACACCGCGAAGCTGCCCCCGAGCGCGAAGGGAATCTCTTCCTGCTTGAGCACGGCGGCGACCTTCTTCAACGTGTGCACCAGGCTCTCGTCCCCGCGCTCTGCCATTGGCGTCTCCCGTCGATGGTGGTGGGCGGCTGATCCAACTCCGGTACCCGGCATCCCGGCGGGCCACACCTGGCAGGTGGCACGGTCGGGGTCAACCGGGAGGACACGGCACAAATCTCCGGGTACGCGAGCGTGGGTCGGATAGCCTGTGCAGAGTGTCCAGATCACCGGGGGCGCGGCGCGGCAGGGCCCGATTGCGCGCCGTCGCCCTGATCGGCATCGACGGCTCGGGCAAGACCACCCAGGCGCACCGGCTCGCCGACGCGCTCACCGCGGCGGGCCGCCCCGCCACCTACCACCGCAACGCCGGCGGGCGGCGCTGGCTGGGCCGCCTCGCGCACCGCCTCGGCCGTCCGGACGCACAGCGCCTCGTCGGGCGCAGCGGCATGCTGGCGGTGGAGTCCGTGCTCCGCTGGCTGGCGATCGCCCTCGCCCTGCTCAGCTGCCTGGCCACCGGCCGGGTCGCGGTGATGGACCGCTACTCCGCCTGCCAGTACGCGAGCATCCGGGCGCACGGGGGCCAGCGCTGGGAGCGGCTGGCCCGCGCCGGCTACCGGATGTTCCCGCGACCGCAGCTGACCTTCCTGCTGACCGTCGATCCCGCCGAGGCGTACCGGCGGATCGAGCAGCGCGGCACCGACCACGAGAGCATGCGCTACCTGACCGCCGCCGACACCGCGTACCGGACCCTGCCGGAGTATCCGACCTTCGTCGTGGTGGACGCCGGGCGCCCGCCGGAGGAGGTCTCCCGGCTGATCCAGGCCCACCTGGCGGGCTGGCTGGCGTCGTCCGCCGACGGTCGCGACGGCCGGCCGACCGACGATCGCGACGGCCGGGCGCCCGACGGGCGGGACGTGCGGTCCGCCGTCGTGCCCGCGCCGCCGGGCGCGGAACCGGTCGCGATCGGCCGGCTGAGCGCCTGAGCCGACGGACCTCCGGCCGGCTGCCCGGGATCCGGCCTCGTGACGGGGCGCCGCGGGAGGCGGCGTGATGGCATCGTCCGTACGGGGCCGAGTGCGGGCCGGCGGCGACCGGGCGGCCTCTCCACGCAGGTCCGGCGGGGGAGGCGACCTCCTCCGTGGAATGGCACGCTGGGCGGTACGGATGGCACGCTGGACGAAACGGCATGTCCGGGCGGGCGGTACTTTCCTCAATACGCGCAGTCATGGTTGACGCTCACGCCTCGTGAAAGTAAGTTTCATCCGTGGCGAAGAGTCCGAAGATTTCTGCGAGTCACGAGCCGGGTGGGCTTATCGTCCACATCAGCGGCCTGCTCCCGTCGTTGTCGCCGGCCGAGCAGCGGGTCGCCCGGCTGGTGGTCGCCGACCCGGCCGCCGCCTCGCGTCGGACCATCACCGACCTCGCCACCGCCGCCGAGACATCCGAGGCGACCGTCATCCGGTTCTGCCGATCGGTCGGCATGGACGGCTACCCGCAGCTGCGGATCCGGCTCGCCGCCGAGGCCGCCCGCCGGATCGAGCCGCCCGACGCGCGGGTCGTCGGCGGGGACATCCCGCCCGGGGCGGACCTCGCCCAGATCATCGCGACCATCGCCTTCAACGACGCGCGGGCCGTCGAGGAGACGGCCGAGCAGCTCGACCCGGCGATCTGCGAGCAGGTCGTCGACGCCATCGCGGGCGCCGGCAGGATCGACGTCTACGGGGCGGGCGCCAGCGGCTTCGTCGCCTCGGACTTCCAGCAGAAGCTGCACCGCATCGGCCGCACCGCCTTCTACTTCCCGGACGTGCACACCGCGCTGACGTCGGCCGCGCTGCTCGGGCGGGGCGACGTCGCGGTCGGCATCTCGCACACCGGCACCACCTCCGACGTGATCGAGGTGCTGGAACAGGCGCGGGCCCGGGGGGCGGCCACGGTGGCGCTCACCAACTTCCCCCGGTCGCCGATCACCGAGGTGGCCGACTTCGTGCTCACCACGGCCGCCCGCGAGACCACCTACCGCTCGGGCGCGATGGCGAGCCGGCTGGCCCAGCTCACCGTCGTCGACTGCCTCTTCGTCGGGGTGGCCGCGCGCAACCGGTCCCGGGCCAGGAAGGCCCTCGAAGCGACAGCCGAGGCGGTCCGGTCGCACCGGGTCGGCCCGGGACGGAGGCGGGCATGACGGCGGGCGCGGTGGAACCCCACGAGGTGACGACCCCGGTGACGGCCCGGCCGGTGATCCGGGTCGGCGCGCCGACGGAGCGGCGCAACCCGCTCAGCGCGGACCTCGACCTCATGTCGACCCGGGACGTGCTCACGGTCATCAACGAGGCGGACCGGCGGGTGCCCGGCGCCGTCGCGGCCGTCCTCGACGAGATCGCGGCGACGGTGGACCTGGCGGTGACCGCCCTGCGCGGCGGGCACCGGGTGCACTACTTCGGCGCCGGCACCTCCGGCCGGCTCGGCGTGCTCGACGCCGCCGAGCTGGCGCCCACCTTCAACTCGCCCCGGCACTGGTTCTGCGCCCACATCGCGGGCGGGCCGGAGGCCATGTGGCGGGCGGTCGAGGACGCCGAGGACGACGACCGGGGCGGTGCGGCGGAGGCCGCCGACTGCGTACGGGCCGGGGACCTGGTGGTCGGGCTCGCCGCCAGCGGACGCACACCGTACGTCCTGGGGGCGCTCGCCGCGTCGAGTGCCAAGGGGGCCTCGACCGTGCTGCTCTGTGCCAACCCGGAGGCGCAGGCCGCCCGGTCGGTGGACGTCTTCATCGGGGTGGACACCGGACCGGAGGTCGTCACCGGGTCGACCCGGATGAAGGCGGGCACCGCGCAGAAGCTGGTGCTGAACACGTTCTCCACGGCCGTGATGGTCCGGCTGGGCCGGGTCTACTCGAACCTCATGATCGACATGGTCGCCACCAACGCCAAGCTCCGGGGCCGGATGATCTCGATCCTGATCGAGGCGACAGGCTGCTCGGAGGAGATCTGCCGGCGGGCCCTCAACGAGGCCGACGGGGACATGAAGGTGGCGCTGGTCTCGCTCGTCTCCGGGGTGGAGGTGTCCGCCGCGCGGGCCGCCCTGGCCCGCTCCGCCGGCCAGGTCCGCGGCGCCCTGGCCCTGCTCGCCTCCTGAGCCGACCCCACACCCTGCCCTCGCCGCGGCTGCCCTGCGATCCCCGTCACGTACGGGCACGGGTCCGCGGTGCGGATTGTTCACCGGGGGGTGGGGTATTACCACGGGCGTGGATGAACCGACCGGTCCACCCGTGCGTGACTCCGCAGTGACCAGGATCGCAGCCCGACGGTGACCCGGGTCGCTGCGTCTGCGGGCGGGGCGGTGCTGCCATGGACCGGGACACGGCGACACGTCGATCCGCCGCCCCTGGCGTGGTGCCCATCGGAGAGCCGCCACCCGGGGTGCTGACAGCAAACATGGACCGCGCTCTCAGCGGATTATCAGGCATTCGTGACACTTTCGACTCACGACATGGAATCCCCGGCGCGTCTCAACTGTTGTGTAGGTGTCAGCACCGGTGGGCACAGCGGGTTACGGGGGAGGGCTGATGGACGTGGGGATGGCAAGGAACCGGGCAACCGGCGCGAGCGAGGGGACCGTGGGCAACGTGGACAAGAACATCGGCATGCGAACCGACGAGGTTGCCGAGGAGCGCGACCTGGTCGGCGTCTACCTTCACGAGATCTCCCGGACGCCACTGCTGGACGCCGCCAAGGAGGTCGACCTCTCCAAGGCCATCGAGGCCGGCCTCTACGCCGAGCACCTGCTCGGTGCGGACCGCGTCCCCGCCGGCGCCGACCGGGACGACCTGGAGCGGCTGGTCGCCGAGGGCGAGCGGGCCAAGGACCTGTTCATCCGGGCCAACCTGCGACTGGTCGTGTCGATCGCCCGCCGCTACGTGCGTTCGGGCATGCCCATGCTGGATCTGATCCAGGAGGGCAACACCGGCCTGGTGCGGGCGGTCGAGAAGTTCGACTACGTGCGCGGCTACAAGTTCTCCACCTACGCGACCTGGTGGATCCGCCAGGCGATCAGCCGGGCGATCGCCCAGCAGGAGCGCACCGTGCGACTGCCGGTGCACCTGGTCGAGGACGTCAACCGGATGCGCAACGTGGCCCGGCAGCTCACCCGTGAGCTGGGCAGCGACCCGGAGCCGGAGCAGATCGCGGCGTCCCTCGGGGTCACCGTCGAGCGGGTCAACGAGTTGGTCCGCTGGTCGCAGGACACCGTCTCGCTGGACACCCCGGTGGGCGACGACGGCGACACCAACCTCGGTGACCTGGTCGCCGACAGCGACGCGCCGTCGCCGGAGGAGATCGTCCTGACGGGGCTGGAGCGGCAGCGGATCGAGGGTCTGCTCAACCACCTCGACGACCGTTCGGCCGGCATCATGCGGGCCCGCTACGGGCTCGAGGACGGCCGGGAGCACTCCCTCACCGAGGTGGCCTCGCGGTTCTCGCTCTCCCGGGAGCGGATCCGGCAGCTGGAGATCCAGGCGCTCGGTCGGCTCCGTGAGCT
This sequence comes from Micromonospora sp. DT46, assembly GCF_049841735.1. Lineage (NCBI taxonomy): Bacteria > Bacillati > Actinomycetota > Actinomycetes > Micromonosporales > Micromonosporaceae > Micromonospora > Micromonospora sp. DT46. The sequence goes on from NZ_JBNCKW010000013.1 coordinate 52,149, forward strand.
GGCCCGGGCCGAGGGCCTACAGGCGGCCTGAGCAGGGTAGGAACAACGCGAACGGCCGGCGTCCGATAGGGGGACGCCGGCCGTTCGCGTTGCCGGTGGGTCAGCGGACCCGACCGTAGCCCTGGATGGGCATCAGGTTCATGCCCCGTTTGAGCACGTTGCGCCCGGCGCTCGGCGCGTCGATCACCTGACCACCGCCGACGTAGAGGCCCACGTGCCCGAGCCCGCTGTAGAAGACGAGGTCGCCGGGGCGCAGTTCGCTGCGGCTGATGTGGGCCACCGCGCCCCACTGCATCCGGGTGTTGTGCGGCAGTGACTTGCCGGCCGCCCGCCAGGCCGCCGAGGTCAGGCCCGAGCAGTCGTAGCCGTTCGGCCCGTCGGCGCCCCAGACGTAGGGCTTGCCGAGCGCGCCGTACGCGTACCGCACCGCGACGCCGGCCTTGCCGGAGACCGTCGGCGCCTCCTTCGCGCTGTCGGACCGGGCGGCCGGCTTCTCGGTGGCCCGGCCGTACGCCTGCCGGCGCAGCTCGTAGAGCTCGGCCAGGTCGCCCTCGATCCGCTTCTTCGTGGCGGTCATCTCGCGGGCCTGCGCCGCCTGCCGGCCCAGCGTGACCTCCAGCCGGGTCTTCTCGTCGAGCAGCCGGCGCTGGTTGCCCGTGAAGTTCGAGATCTTCGCCTGCCGCTGCCGCGTGAGCTGGTCGAGCATGCTCAGCCGGTCGAGCAGGGTGTCGGCGCCGCCGGGACGCAGCAGCGCCTCCGCGGTGCTCAGGTTGTTGCCGGTCTTGTACGCGGTCACCGCCATCTCGCCGACGTCCGCCCGGCTCCGTTCGGTCTCCTGCTCCAGCGGACCGATGCGGCTCTGCACCCGCGCGACGGCGGCCTGGTTGGTCTTGATCTCCTCCCGGAGCTTGTTGTACGCCTCGACGACGTGCTCCAGCTGGGAGGAGGAATTCTCGATCCGCCGGGTCAGCTCGGCGGGGGACGGTTCGGCCCGGGCGGGTATCGCCGGGGCGAGCAGCGTGGCCGACACCACGGCGACCGCCAGGGCGCGCAGCGTGTTCCTGAGGGACGACAAGAGCGGAAGGCTCCTCTCCCATCGGCCGCCACGGGCTGCTGACGCCCCCGGCGGCACCGGGCCGGTGCCGTCCGGGTGGACGGCGTTCGACCGGGCCGACCGGGACAACCTATCCCGGGGCAGGAGTGATGCGCAGTTGAAGCAGGGTCGAATGTTGGCCGAGTGACGGAAATTGTGGATCACGACGGGTGCGGCGCGTGATCGACTCCTCCGGCTCGCCGCGGCGGGCGACGGCTATTGTCGGCGATCGGGCGATCCGTGCCGTTCGTCGTTGTCGGCGTATGCCGTCGGAACGTGAGCCGTTATGACCGACAAGACCGACATGACGGTCGGAACCGGCGGGCCACCTGACCGCAGCCCTCGGACGCGAGCCGAAATCGCCGTCCGGGCTGGCACGTGCGCCACACAATGAAGCGCGCAGCCGGGAATCCCGTCGACCGGCGATGCGAGACCGTCGACGGGAGCCGACCCGGCACCAGCCGCGGGAGGTAGAACCGTGAACCCTCAAGGCGCCACCCGACAGACGCGGTCATCGCGGACGACCGCGCAGAAGAACACCCTCCTCTACGCCCGACCCGGGATCATCGTGACGGTCGACCGCTTCACCGTCGGCCGCAACAGCTGGCAGGTCACCGAGCTGACCCACCTGCAGACCGGCCGCGGCCCGCACGACCGCGTCGCCGTACGGGCCGTCCTGGTCACCGGCGCCATGATCGGCGGCGTCGGCCTGCTGCTCGGCTTCACCGGCGGGCTGCAACGGCTCACCGCGGGGGCGTACCTCGTCCTGGGCCTGGTGTTCCTGCTGCCGGTGCTGGTCGCGCTGGTGGGGGACCGGTGGCGGCCGCCCGCGTACGAGCTGTGGGGCCGGCGCCGGGGCGACCGGGTGCTGCTGTTCAGCAGCGACGACGAGCGGCAGTTCGGCCAGGTCACCCGGGCCCTGCGCCGGGCCCGGGAGATGAACCGGTACGGCGGCTGGGAGGACCCGCTCGCCTCGGTCGACCCGTGGCGGCCCGCCCGGTGACCGGCGTCAGCCGGCGACCGGCTCCGGGGTGCGCTCGGACTGTTCCGCCGTCACCCAGGAGCTGACCCGGCGCTCCGCGTAGAAGGAGACGAACGGCACCGTGCCGGCCAGCATCACCAGGACCATCCGCTTCAGCGGCCAGCCGGCCCGGCGGGACAGGTCGAAGGCGGCCACCAGATAGAGCATGTAGAGGAAGCCGTGCGCCTGGCCCACGGTCTCCACCAGGATCGGGTCGTCGAAGCCGTACTTCATCGGCATGCCGATCACGACCAGCAGGATCAGTGCCACGCCGACGATCCAGGCGATGACTCGGTACCGGGTCAGGGCTGCGCCCACCGTCGTCCGTCCTTTCGCGTCCGGCCTCAGCCGGGGTAGTCACCGGGCTTGGCACCCGGGTTGTCGTTCAGCCATTGCAGGTAGTGGTTGTAGGCGACGAGGTCGCCGTCCTCGCCGCCGCCGGCAGCCGCGGACCCGCGGGCGACCCGCACGGGTCGGCGTACGACCGGGCGCGTCGCGGCGGCCTGCGGGGCGTCGGCCGGTCGCGTCCCGGCGGCGCTCGACGTTTCTCCCTGCGCGTCGGCCGGCGCCGCCGGCCCGCGCAGGGTGTGCCGGACCTCACGCCACCAGACGAAGACCACGAAGCCCGCGAAGATCGGCCACTCGACCGCGTAGCCCCAGCTGATCGCGTTGCCGGCGGCGGCCCGGCTGACCTGCCACCAGCCCAGCGCCAGGAAACCGGTGACGAGCACGACCATGGCCACGTGGCGCGCGATCCACGCCGGGGTCCAGAGCCGTTTCATGGCATCGAGAGTACCGGGGGTCGCCGGGGTCTCCGACGCGGCGTCGTAGGTGCGGGTGGGGTTTGGTGCCTGCCGGTGTGGGCATCCGTCTAGACGCGAGCCCAAACCAGAGCAGGGGGTCGATCATGACGGGATCGGTACGGCAGGACGACTTCGGCAGCCCGGAGCAGCGGATGCCCGAGTGGGACGGCGACCATGTCCACGACAGGGCCTCCGGCGAGGCGGATCCGCCCGACGGCGAGCTGCTCGGCGTCGACCCCGCCGAGCTGGCCGACGAGGACCTGATCCGGGAGATGCACAGCCTGCACCGGACCCGCCTGGACACCCTGCGCCACGCGGCGGACTCCGCGCTCGCCAACCACCTGCGGCGCACCGCCGAGCTGGAGACCGAGTACCTCGCCCGGCACCCCGGCCGCGAGGTCGACCCGAGCCGGCTGCGGGACGCCTGATGGCGTCCGCCGAGCGCGGGATGTCCGCGCCGCCGGAGGTCGTGTTCAACACCGCCACCGACCCCGCGCGGGCGTCGGCGTGGCTGCCCGAGCCGCTGCGGGCCGACGGCAGCCCGGCGGACGAGGTCAGCGCCGAGGAACTGCGGGCCCGCTGGAGCGCCGCCGAGGACTGGTCGGCGGAGATCCTGGTGGAGCCCGCCCAGGCCGGTGGCGCCCGGATGCGGCTCGACCTCACCGGCGGGCCGGACGCCGAGCGGCTGGCCGACGAGGCGCTGGACAGTCTCGCCCGCGAGGTGGCCGACAACCTGCAGGCCGGCTGAGCCGGACCGCACCCGAGAGGATCGAGGAGACCGGGTGACCGCCCTGAAGGAGAAGGTGGCGCGGCTGCGCCAGGCGTACGCGCCGCACGAACACCGACCGTTGGGCGGGTACCTGGCGGCGATGGGAACCTACGCCGGGGTGACCGCCGGCATCGCCGGTCTGGTCAGGGCGACCGGCCGTCCGGTCCCCGAGCGTCCCGCCCCGGCCGACGTGGTGCTGCTGAGCATCGCCACCCACAAGCTGAGCCGGCTGCTGACGAAGGACGCGGTGACGAGCCCCCTGCGGGCGCCGTTCACCCGGTACGACAAGCCGATCGGCAGCGGCGAGGTGATGGAGCAGGTCCGTGACCAGGGCAGCTCCACCCGGCACGCGATCGGGGAGCTGCTGAGCTGCCCGTTCTGCCTCGCCGTCTGGGTCGCCACCGGGTTCACCGGCGGCCTGGTGCTCGCCCCCCGGCTCACCCGTCTGGTGGCGACCGCGCTGACCGCCGTGGCCGCCTCGGACTTCCTCCAGATGGCGTACGCGGTGGCCCAGCAGGCCGCCGAGGGCGGCGACCACGACGAGGACTGACGACGTACGACGAAGGGGGCCGGCGCTCGGGCCGGCCCCCTTCGTCGTGGCTGTCCTCAGGTCGGGGTCGTGCCGTGGTCCTGGCCGGCCCAGCCGCGGGAGGCCTCCGGCTCGCGCTCGTCGGCGTCCGCCCCGGTGATGACGTCCCGGTCGACCGCGGTGCGGTCGTGCTCGTTGGCGAAGTCGGGTTCCGGCAGGGTGTCCCGGCCCTCGGGGGGCTGACCGAGTGCCGGCAGCTTCTCGTGCTCTTCCTCGTGGTGGGACATCTCGCTCTCCTCACTGCTCGTCGGCCTCCGGTGCGGAAGGCCGTCCGCCCCCGGGGGGATGGGTGGGCGGCGGTCTCGCCCCACGACGGGTCGTCACGGCCCGCCGGGGCCGTGCCGGTCCCGGCCCCCTGGCGTCAGGTGACCGAACCGCCGAGCAGGTCGGCCACCTCGTCCACGGCGTACTCGCCCTCGGGCAGGGCGGCCATGCGGGTGAGGAGCTGCGCGGGAAGCTCGGCGGCGACGGCCCGGCGGTAGATGTCCGCCTGACTGATCCGCTCCTGGCCGTGGTAGAGATCCTCGAGGAGGTCGTCGAGGCGCCGGATGTCCGGCTCCTCGACCACGGGCGCGTCCGTCACGGGTGCGTCGTCGGTCACGACGGTCAGCTACCCGCGTCCGAACCGGTGAAACGTCGCCGGGCCGCGCGCGGAAGTGGTCGCCGGGGCTGTGACGGCGGTCATGGCGCGGGTCGGAACACCGGCGGCGGGTCCCCGGTTGAGTCAGGTGTCGGTGTGTCCAGTGTCCCCGGGCCTCACCTAATTGCCTTCGCGGAATACCGTTCGGCTGGAGCCGCGTCGTGCCACTCGCCGAGAGGCGACCTGCACACCGACACCGGTGCCGCCCCCGAGCCCTCCCGGGCCCGGGGGCGGCACTGTCCGTCTCCACCTCCCCCTGCGTGCGGGGTGGGGGTCAGGCGGGTGCGGGGGCCGGGGTACGGCGGCGGGTGCGGACGGCGGCGGCCAGGTGGCTGAGGACCTCCTCGGTGGTGTCCCAGCCGATGCAGGCGTCGGTGACCGACTGGCCGTAGGTCAGCTCGCGGGTCGGGTCGAGGTCCTGGCGGCCGGCGAGCAGGAAGCTCTCCAGCATGATCCCGACGATGCCGCGCTGGCCGGCGTCGAGCTGGGCGGCCACGTCGGCGGCCACCCGCGGCTGGTTGCGGTGGTCCTTGCCGCTGTTGGCGTGGCTCGCGTCGATCACCACGCGCTCGGGCAGGCCCGCCGCCCGCAGCAGCTCCAGGGCGCCGGCCACCGACTCCGCGTCGTAGTTCGGCCGCCCGCCGCCGCCGCGCAGCACCAGGTGCCCGTCCGCGTTGCCCCGGGTGTGCAGGATCGCCGGCGTGCCGGAGACGTCGATGCCGGGGAAGACGTGCGGTACGCCGGCGGCGCGGATGGCGTCCACGGCGGTGCCGATGCTGCCGTCCGGGCGGTTCTTCATGCCGATCGGCATCGACAGGCCGGAGGCGAGCTGCCGGTGCACCTGGCTCTCCACCGTCCGCGCGCCGATCGCGCCCCACGCCACCGTGTCGGCGATGTACTGCGGGGTGATCGGGTCGAGGAACTCGCAGCCGACGGGGAGCCCCAGGCGCAGCACGTCGAGCAGGAGCGCCCGGGCGGTACGCAGGCCGGTGTTGACGTCGCCGGAACCGTCCAGCCCGGGGTCGTTGATCAGGCCCTTCCAGCCCACCGTCGAGCGCGGCTTCTCGAAGTAGACCCGCATCACCACCAGCAGGTCGTCGGCCACCCGGGCGGCGGCGTCGCGGAGCAGGTGGGCGTACTCCAGGGCGGCGGCCGGGTCGTGCACCGAGCACGGGCCCACCACCACCAGCAGGCGGTCGTCGGCGCCGTCCAGCACCCGGCCGACCGCGCGTCGCCCGGCCAGCACGGCCGAGGCGAGCGTGTCGTCGAGGGGCAGGTCGTGGTGCAGCAGGGCCGGGGTGGTCAGCGGCACGACACGGTCGATCCGCTGATCGCTGACCCGAACGGTCTCCGGGGTGGTCACGGTGGGAATCCTTCCGCCGACCGTGCCCCGGGGCCGGTGCCCAGGTCGAGCCGGCTGCTCGTACGCAAAAGGGCAGGAACGAGAGCTCCTGCCCGGCCGGCTCGAATGTGGTGACGTCAGATCATGGTGAAGTCACCGGCGTGCGAGCCGGCTGCCTAAACCATCGATACGAACGCGTCACGCGGCCAAGCGTACCCGGTTGTGCGGGAAGGTCCACCCGGTCGTCGGGAAAGACTCGCTTCGTGTTCACCTCCATCGATGCGTGCGACGGTAGCTTCATCGACACCGACCGCTGGTTCCCGGAGGTTCCCGATGGACCGTCGTACCGTCCTGCGCGCCACCGTCGTCGGCGGCGCCGCCGCCTTCTCCGGCAGTCTCTGGGCCGGCGCCGCCCATGCCGCCCCTGCTCAGCCGGGTGCCAGCCCCTACGGGCCGCTCGGCGCGGCCGACGCCAACGGCATCCAACTGCCCGCCGGCTTCACCAGCCGGGTCGTCGCCCGCTCCCGCCAGGCGGTGCCCGGCACGTCGTACACCTGGCACGACGCGCCCGACGGCGGCGCCTGCTTCGTCGCCGGCACCGACTGGATCTACGTCTCGAACTCCGAGATCCTGAGCACCGGTGGGGCATCCGCGGTGCGCTTCGCCGCCGACGGCAGCGTCGTCTCGGCGTACCGCATCCTGTCGAACACCAACCGCAACTGCGCGGGCGGCGCGACCGGGTGGGGGACCTGGCTCTCCGGCGAGGAGGTCAACCGGGGGTACGTCTACGAGACGTACCCCCAGGGCGGCCGGGCCGGGGTCCGGCGGGCCGCGATGGGCCGGTTCAACCACGAGGCCGCCGCCTGCGACCCGGACCGCCGGGTCGTCTACCTCACCGAGGACGAGACCAACGGCTGCTTCTACCGGTTCCGGCCGACCACCTGGGGCGACCTCTCCGCCGGCACCCTGGAGGTGCTGGTCGCCGGCACGGGCACCAGCGGCCCGGTGAGCTGGGCACGGGTGCCCGACCCGGACGGCTCGCCCACGCTCACCCGCGACCAGGTCGCCGGGGCGAAGAGGTTCAACGGCGGCGAGGGCTGCTGGTACGCCGACGGCACCTGCTGGTTCACCACCAAGGGCGACAACCGGGTCTGGGCCTACGACGCGGTCGACCAGCGCATCGACCTGGCGTACGACGACTCGCTGGTCTCCGGGACGGCGCCGCTGACCGGGGTGGACAACATCACCGGGGCCCGCTCGGGCGACCTCTACGTCGCCGAGGACGGCGGCAACATGGAGATCAACGTGATCACCCCGGCGGGGGTGGTCGCCCCGTTCCTGCGGATCACCGGCCAGTCCTCGTCGGAGATCTGCGGGCCGGCGTTCTCGCCCGACGGCAGCCGGTTCTACTTCTCGTCGCAGCGCGGCACGTCCGGCTCCTCCTCGGGTGGCGTCACCTACGAGGTACGCGGACCGTTCCGCTCCTGAGCGGCCCGCCGCCGCCGGGGCCGGTCGCGATCATCCGGGCGCGATCATGCGGCGTGCCGGAGGCGGCGGCGGGGTATGTGGGCGGTCATGAGTCACGAGCAGAGCGACCAGGAACGAGTGGAGTCCCGCGCACACCTCCTGCCGGAGGAGGCGGCGGCCGGCAGCGACGACCCCCACGCGCAGGCGGAGGCCATCCTCGCCGAGTCCGACCTCCGGGAGGAGGACCGCAACGCCGCCCCCGACACCGTGCTGGAGCGGCGTACCTCCGATCAGACGGTGACCCCCATCGAGCCCCCCGACTGAGCCACGGCCCCCCGGGCCCGTCGCGAGCCCCGGTAGCTGTGCTCCCGCAGCCAGGCGATCGGGCCGACCGCCCGCAGCCCCGGCGGCAGGTTGCCGATCGGGTCGAAGGCCAGCGCCGCGTCCTCCCGGGCGCCGAGCTGGGCACCGAGGCTGACCTGCCCGAACGGACGCCACGGCCCGACGGCGGACGCGACCGCGAGCACCAGGCGCGGCGCGTCCGCCCGGGCCGCGGCGGCCACCTCGGCCAGGCTGCGGCCCAGGCCGGGCGACTCCGGGTCGGCCAGCGCGGCCAGGAAGAGCCGCCGCCGGCCCGCGCGAAACGGCATGATCGTGCTGTACGTCCCCGCGAAGCGCCGCCGGGGCAGCGGCAAATTCCGCAGCAGCGGCGCGGCCCCGCTGGAGCTGACCAGCAGGTCGAACGGCCGCTCACCGTCGCGGTGCAGCCGCACGGCCAGCCCCAGCACGTCCGGCCAGGCGCCCGGCGTGGGCACGCCCTTGGAGAGCCGGACGGTCGCCCGGAAGCGGCCCGGGCCGTCCAGCAGCGGCACCCCGGTCGGCGGTCCCGACGTACCCCAGACGACGACCTCGCCCGCGAACGAGCGGCCCGCGGGATGCAGCAGGCGGGCCCGGCGCAGCCGGGTCAGGGCGGCGGTCGCGCGGTCGACCGCGACGGCGGCCCGGTCGGTCACGGTGGCGGCAGGCGGCATGCCTCCCCGGTACCCGGCGGCCGGCGGTCGATGCCTCGCCGCGTGCGGCGCGTCCCCTCCCGCGCACCTGATCGGATAGCGTCGTGCCATGCCCGACAGCGGTTACCCCTGGCCCATCGAGACCACCCGCCTGGACAACGGCCTGCGCGTGGTGGTGAGTGAGGACCGCACCGCTCCGGCGGTCGCCGTGAACCTCTGGTACGACGTCGGCTCCCGGCACGAGCCCGAGGGGCAGACCGGCTTCGCGCACCTCTTCGAGCACCTGATGTTCGAGGGCTCGGTCAACGTGGCGAAGACCGAGCACATGAAGCTGGTGCAGGGCGCGGGCGGCTCGCTCAACGCCACCACCAACCCGGACCGCACCAACTACTTCGAGACCGTCCCCGCCGAGCACCTGGAACTGGCGCTGTGGCTCGAGGCGGACCGGATGGGCGGCCTGGTCCCCGCGCTGACCCAGGAGACGCTGGACAACCAGCGGGACGTGGTCAAGAACGAGCGGCGCCAGCGCTACGACAACGTGCCCTACGGCGACGCCTGGCTGCGGCTGCTGCCGCTGCTCTACCCGCCCGGGCACCCCTACCACCACGCCACGATCGGGTCGATGGCCGACCTGAACGCCGCCGACCTGGCCACCTTCCAGGCGTTCCACCGGACGTACTACGCACCGAACAACGCCGTGCTCACCGTCGTGGGCGACGCCTCGGCCGCCGAGGTGTTCGCGCTGGCCGACAAGTACTTCGGCGCCCTCCCGCCGCGCGCGGAGATCCCGCCGGCCCCGGACGGCCGGACCGTCCCGGCCACCGGCCGACCCGCCGTGGAGACGGTCACCGCCGAGGTGCCGGCGCCGCGCGTCTACATCGCGCACCGCACCCACCCCTTCGGCAGCCCCGGCTACGACGTGCTGACGGTGCTCGCCACCGTGCTGGGCAGCGGCCGGGGCAGCCGCCTCTACCAGCGCCTCGCCGACGGCGAGCGGATCGCCCAGCCCGACATGGTCGGGGCGTACGGGGTGGACCTGGCGCACGCCCCCGCGCCGCTGATCGCCACCGCCACGGCCCGCCCCGGGGTGAGCGCCGAACGGCTGGGCGCCGGGCTGGCCGAGGTGGTCGACGAACTGGCCACCGTCCCGGTCACCACCACCGAACTGGACCGGGCCAAGTCCCTGCTGAGCACCTCGTGGTGGCGGCAGATGTCCACGGTGGACGGCCGGGCGGACACGCTCGGGCGCTACGCCACCCAGTTCGGCGACCCGGCGAAGGCCGCGGAGCGGCTGCCGGCCTGGCTCGCGGTGACCGCCGAGCAGATCGCCGAGGCCGCCGCCGAGGTGCTCGCCGCCGACGACCGGGTCACCCTGACCTACCTGCCCGAGGAGAAGCCCTGATGACGCTGATCGCCGACCGTCCCGGGCCCGGCGCCGCCCGCCCGTACCGGTTCCCGCAGGTGGTCCGCCGCACGGTGGCGGGTGGTCAGGTGGTCGCCGCGCACCTGCCCGGGCAGAACCTGGCGGTGGCGCTGCTGCTGCTCGACGCGGGCGCCGGCCGCGAACCCACCGGCAAGGAAGGGCTCGGCGCGGTGCTCGCCAAGGCCCTGGAGGAGGGGACCGCGCAGCGCGACGCGACGGCGTACGCGCTGGCGATCGAAGGGCTCGGCACCGAGCTGGTGATCGGGCTGGACTGGGACTCCTTCCAGGTCAGCGTGCAGGTGCCGGTGGAGCGGCTGAACGCCGCCGTGGAGCTGCTCGCCGAGGCGGTGCGCACCCCGAAGCTGGACCCGGACGACGTCCGGCGGGTCCGCGACGACGAGGCGACCGCGCTGCGGATGGACTGGGCCAACCCCGGCCCGCGGGCCGACGCGGCGCTGCGCGCGGACCTGTTCGGCGCCGGCAACCGCTGGGGCCGTCCCCTCTACGGCGACCCGGAGTCGGTGGCGGCGCTGGACGTCGAGGACGTCACGGTCTTCCACTCCGAGTGGTTCATCCGCCCCGGCACGCTGGTCGTCGCCGGGGACCTGGACCGGCTGGACCTGGACGCGCTCGGCGCGGCGGCGTTCGCGGGCACCGGCGGCGGGCCGGTCGACCGGGGCGGCCCGATCGAGGTGCCGACCCGGCCCGGCCGGCGGATCATCCTGGTGGACCGGCCCGGCTCGGTGCAGTCCACGCTGCGACTGGGCCACCCGTCGCCGCACCGCTCCCACCCCGACCACGTGCCGATGACGCTCGCCGGCACGGTGCTCGGCGGGGCGTTCACCTCCCGGCTCAACCACCTGATCCGCGAGGTGCGCGGCTACACGTACGGCATCCGGGGCGACTTCGCCTCGTCCCGCCGGTTCGGCCGGTTCGGGGTCAGCTCCGGGGTGCAGACGGCGGTCACCGCGCCGGCCGTCGTCGAGTCGGTCGGCGAGATCACCCGTACCCGGGAGACCGGGGTGACCGAGGAGGAGCTGGCGGTCGCGCGCTCCTGGCGGGCCGGGCAGCTCTCCGTCGAGTTGCAGAGCCCCCGGTCGATCGCCTCCGCGCTGACCACCCTGGTCGTGCACGACCTGCCCGACGACTACCACGCCCGGTTGCGCGAGTCGCTGCTCGCCGCCGACGTGGCGGAGGTCTCCGCGGCGGCCGCCACGCACCTGCGCCCGGAGGACCTCACCATCGTGGTGGAGGGCGACGCCGCGGTGATCCGCGACGAACTCGTCGCCACCGGCCTGGGCGAGCTGGTCGACCACGCCTCCTGAGCGGCCCGGGGCGGTGTGACATGGGTCGCGCCGCCCCCGGCCGGCGCGGGTGGCCCGGCCGGGGCGGCCGGCGTGGATGCTCCGGCGGGCCGCCCCGCCGGCTGACGATCCTCCCGTCCCACCGGCCCCTCCGGCGAGGTCGTTGCGTCCCGGCGCGGCCCGGGGTGACCACGGCCACCGCCGGGCGGGAGCGCCGCCGACCCCGGTGGGTGGGAAAGCGTTCCCGGTCGGGTCGCCGGGCTGGGTAGCCTCGCGGGCATGAGGATCGGCATTGTGGGGGCCACCGGCCAGGTCGGTGGCGTGATGCGGCAGGTGCTGGCGGAGCGGGAGTTCCCGGCGGAGCAGGTGCGGTTGTTCGCCTCGGCGCGGTCGGCCGGGCGCACCCTGCCCTGGCGGGACGGCGAGGTGACCGTGGAGGACGCGGCCACCGCCGACTACTCCGGGCTCGACATCGTGCTCTTCTCCGCAGGCAAGGGCAGCGCGAAGGAACTCGCGCCCCGGGTCGCCGCCGCCGGCGCCGTCGTCATCGACAACTCCTCGGCGTTCCGCATGGACCCGGAGGTGCCGCTGGTCGTCGCCGAGGTCAACCCGCACGCCGCCGCCGTACGCCCCAAGGGGATCATCGCCAACCCGAACTGCACGACGATGGCCGCGATGCCCGTGCTGCGCCCGCTGCACGCCGAGGCGGAACTGGTCAGCCTGGTCGTCTCGACGTACCAGGCGGTCTCCGGCGCCGGCCTGGCCGGCGTCGCCGAACTCGACGAGCAGGTCCGCAAGGTCGCCGAGCACGCCGCCGGCCTCGCCTTCGACGGCGCGGCCGTGGAGTTCCCGGCCCCCCGCTCGTTCGCCCGGCCGATCGCGTTCAACGTGCTCCCGCTCGCCGGCTCGATCGTCGACGACGGCAGCTTCGAGACCGACGAGGAGCAGAAGCTGCGCAACGAGAGCCGCCGCATCCTGGAGATCCCCGGGCTGCGCGTCTCCGGCACCTGCGTACGGGTGCCCGTCTTCACCGGCCACTCGCTCCAGATCAACGCCCGCTTCGCCCGCCCGATCAGCCCGCAGCGGGCCCGCGAGCTGCTCGACGGCGCTCCCGGCGTGGCGCTCGCCGACGTGCCGACCCCGTTGCAGGCGGCCGGCCAGGACCCGACCTTCGTCGGGCGGATCCGCGCCGACGAGACCGTCGAGCACGGCCTCGCCCTGTTCTGCTCCAACGACAACCTGCGCAAGGGCGCCGCGCTCAACGCGGTGCAGCTCGCCGAGCTGGTCGCCGCCGAGCGCCGCTGACCGACGCGCCTTCCCCGGGCCTCCGCCAGCTGTGGCGGGGGCCCGTCGCGTCCCCCCGGTGCGGCCCGTCGCGTCGGCGTACGGCGGGCACACGGGCGCGGGCGGGGCGTCCGCCGTGGTTCGATGGGAACGCCGTGACCGGTCGAAGCGGAGGTTGCCGTGGCGGACGACGAGACCCAGCGGGCGTTGACGGAGCTGATCGCCGGCCACCGGCTGGGGGTGCTGGCCACGCTCAAGCGGGACGGGCGCCCGCAGCTCTCCACCGTCATCTACGCCTTCGACAGCGGCGCGGCCCTGATCCGCGTCTCGGTGACCGACGGCCGGGCCAAGACCGCCAACCTGCGCCGGGACCCGCGCGCCTCGTTCCACGTCGCCAGCGACGACGGCTGGGCGTACGCGGTCGCGGAGGGGCGCGCCGAGCTGACGCCGGTGGCCGCCGACCCGCAGGACGCGACCGTGGCGGAGCTGGTCGACCTCTACCGGGCGATCCAGGGCGAGCATCCGGACTGGGCCGACTACCGGCGGGCGATGGTCGCCGAGGGGCGCCTCGTGCTCCGGTTGCACGTCGAGCGCCTCTACGGCCTCCCGCCGCGCGCCTGACCCGGGCCGGGGTCGCGCGCGTTACCCCGTGCGGTCGGCGGGTAGACGGCGGTGCCGACACCGAGAGGGGAGCACCATGACAACGGTCGGAGAGTTCATGACGACCCGGTTGGTGACGATGGACGGCAACGACACGCTGATCGCCGCGGCGCAGGAGATGCGCGACAGCGCCATCGGCGACGTGGTGGTGACCGACGGCGACGACGTCATCGGCATCGTGACGGACCGGGACATCACGGTCCGGGGCGTGGCCGAGAACATGGACCCGAACTCGACCCCGCTCAACCAGATCACCAGCAAGGACGTGATCACGGTCAGCCAGTACGACGACGCGGTCGCCGCCGCCGACCTGATGCGGACCTACGCCGTACGCCGGTTGCCGGTCATCGACGACGGGCGGCTGGTCGGCCTGGTCTCGATGGGTGACCTCGCCGTGGAGCGGGAACCGCAGTCGGTGCTCGCCGACATCAGCGCCGACGAACCGAACAACTGACCGTACGCGTCGACGCGCCGGCTCCCCGAGATGGGGGCCGGCGCGCCGGCCCTCGGCTGGACCGCCGGATCTATGATCCCGGCGTGTCCGCAGAGCCCCCCGCACCAGGCCGGAACGCGCCGACCGGCTGGCGCCCCGACGTCCGACCCACCCTGCCGCCAACCGGGCCCGTTCCGCCGACGGGGCCCGTGCCGATCGCGGGAGCGTGGTCGGCCGGCAGGTCGACGGCGATGACGGTGCTGTTGGTCCTGTTCGGCCTGGCCGTGGTCGGGGTGAACACCGCCATCGCGTACGTGGCGGTCGGTGCGAAGGTCGTCCCGATCGTCACCGGGCTGCTCCTCTGCCTGGTGTTCGTGCTCGCCGTGCGTCTGCTGCACCGGGCCGCGTGGCTGGCGTTCCTCGCCATGGGGCCGGCCCTGTTCGTTCTCGTGGGCTCCGTGCAGCTCGCCCCGGAGGCGGTGCTGGAGGCGCGCGGCGTCCGCCAGGAGGTGACGATCGTCGACGTGTCGGTCGTCGGCAAGCGGCATGCCTTCACGCTCCAGGGCGCCGACGGGCGCCTCGACGAGCCGCTGGTCCACCAGGGCAGCAACCCCAGCTACCAGGTCGGCGACAGGCTCGCCGTGCTCACCGATCCCGACGGGGTGGTCGAACTCGAGGCCGCCGACCGGGTCGACTCCGGCGGCATGGTCGCGGCCCTGCTCCTCGGCGGTGCCGGCTGGACCTTCATCGCACTGCTCGCCGGGTGGCGCGGCCACGTCCGCCGCCGGAACGACCGCCACGACACCCTCCTGATCTAGCCCGTACGCGCAGGGCCACCCCCGCCGGGCGGGCGACTCACCCGGTCCGGGCGAGGTTGGCCCGGCACCGGACGGGGACCCCGTGCAGGGACATTGCCCGACGGGGGAGGAGAAGACCCGATGGTGGACGCGACGACGAGGTTCTTCGAGGACCTCGACCGGCGGGGGTACGACCCCCTGCTGGCGAAGTCCTCCGGGACCCTGCGCCTGGACCTGCACGAGGGGGCGCACACGACGCACTGGCTGCTGCGGATCGACCGCGGGCGGCTCCAGGTCAGCCAGGAGGACCAGGATGCCGACACGGTGGTCGGGACCAGCCCCGAGCTATTCGAGGAGATCGCCGCCGGCCGCGAGCACGGGGTGGCCGCGCTGCTGCGGGGGGACATAACGGTGAGCGGGGACCTGCGGCTGGTGGTGCAGATGGAGCGGCTCTTCCCCAGCCATCCGGACACCCGTGGACCACGTCGGCATTTCAGGTCCCGTCAGGAGGTGCGGTGATGGCGCAGAACACGATCCGGATCCTGGACGGCAGCACCTTCGTGGTGTCAGAGGACACCGGGGACATCGAGGCGACGCCGAGCGAGCCGACCGGGTTCTTCTCGCTGGACACCCGCTTCCTGTCGACGTGGGTGCTGACGGTCAACGGGGACCGACTCACCCCCCTGTCGTACGACGACCTGCAGTACTACGAGGCCCGCTTCTTCCTGGTGCCGGGGATGGCCACCCACTACGTCGACGCGAAGCTGTCGATCGTCCGGGAGCGGGCGGTGGGGGGCAGTTTCCGGGAGACGCTCACCATCCTCAACCACGACGAGAAGCCGATCGACCTGGAGATCAGGATGGAGGCGGCGTCCGACTTCGCCGACCTGTTCCAGGTCAAGGACGAGATCCTCAACAAGAAGGGCGAGATCTACACGGAGGTCGAGTCCGACCGGCTGCGCCTGGGCTACCGGCGGGGCAACTTCATCCGGGAGACGCTGATCTCCGCGTCCCCGGCTCCACGCTACGACCGCAAGGGCTTCGCCTACTCGATCCACCTCCAGCCCAACGAGCAGTGGAAATCCGAGATCGACGTCAAGACGATGGCGGTCTCCCCGGGCGGGCGGGACCTGCGGATGGGGCTGCGGGCGCACACCACCGAGCGGCTCGCCCTCCAGCACGACCTCGAGGAGTGGATCGCCAGGGCCCCCAAGGTCAACAGTCAGCACGACCGGGTCGCCTCGACGTACCGCCGCAGCCTGATCGACCTGGCCGCGCTGCGCTTCTCGCCGCTCTCCCTCGGCGGGGCGTCGTTGCCGGCCGCCGGCCTGCCCTGGTTCATGACCATGTTCGGGCGGGACAGCATCCTCACCTGCCTGCAGACGCTGCCGTTCACGCCGGAGCTGTCGAAGACCACGCTGCGGATCCTGGCCTCGCTCCAGGGCACCCGGTTCGACGACTTCCGGGACGAGGACCCGGGCCGGATCCTGCACGAGATGCGGTACGGCGAGACCGCCGCCTTCGAGGAACAGCCGCACTCGCCGTACTACGGGTCGGTGGACGCGACCCCGCTGTTCCTGGTGCTGCTCGACGAGTACGAGAAGTGGAGCGGGGACGTCGAGCTGGTCAGGGAGCTGGAGCGGGAGTGCCGGGCCGCGCTGGAGTGGATCGACGACTACGCCGACCTGGTCGGCAGCGGCTACATCTGGTACGAGCGGCGCAACACCGACACCGGCCTGGAGAACCAGTGCTGGAAGGACTCCTGGGACTCCATCTCCTACCGGGACGGCACGCTGCCGCCGTTCCCCCGGGCCACCTGCGAGGTGCAGGGGTACGCGTACGACGCGAAGCTGCGGGCCGCCCGCCTGGCGCGCGAGTTCTGGGGTGACCCGGACTTCGCCGACCGGTTGGAGCGGGAGGCGGCGGCGCTCAAGGAGCGGTTCAACCGGGACTTCTGGGTGGCGGACGGCGAGTACTACGCCCTCGCCCTGGACCCGGACGGGCGCCAGTGCGACGTGCTCAGCTCCAACATCGGTCACCTGCTGTGGAGCGGCATCGTCGACGACGACCGGGCCGAGAAGATCGCCGAGCACCTGGTCGGGCCCCGGCTCTTCACCGGCTGGGGGGTGCGGACGCTGGCCGAGGGCGAGGTCCGCTACAACCCGATCGGCTACCACAACGGCACGATCTGGCCGTTCGACAACTCCTTCATCGCCTGGGGCCTGCGCCGGTACGGCTTCGCCGAGGAGGCGGCGGTCATCGCCAACGGCATCCTCGACGCGGCCACCTACTTCCAGGGCCGGCTGCCGGAGGCGTTCGGGGGCTATCCCCGCGAGCTGACCAAGTTCCCGGTGGAGTACCCGACGGCGTGCAGCCCGCAGGCCTGGTCGACCGGCACGCCACTGCTGCTGTTGCGGACGATGCTCGGCCTGGAGCCGCACGAGGGGCACCTCGCGGTGGAGCCCCGGCTGCCGATCGGGATGGGGCGGATCGAGGTGCTGGACATCCCGGGCCGGTGGGGCCGCGTCGACGCGTTCGCCCGGGGCCGCCTCGACATGCACCGGCTCACCGACTAGCGCGGGCCCGGCTCCCGCGGGAGGCCGGCGGCGACCGGGCGGACCGGGCGCCGCCGGCCTCCCGCGACCGGGGGCCGGCCCGCACAGGCGGGCGGGAGCGGGCTGGGCGCGGCGGCCCGGCGGGTCGGCATGGGGTTCAGGCGGGCAGGGTAAGTTCGCGCCATGCCGGAACTCGTGTACCCGCCCGTGATCGCCGCCGCCAAGACGATGTTCCGGGTCCTCGACCTGAAGATCACGATTGAGGGCGCCCACCACGTGCCGCGTACGGGCGGGGCGGTGCTGGCCAGCAACCACGTCAGCTACCTCGACTTCATCTTCTGCGGGCTGGGCGCGAACCCGGCGAAGCGGCTGGTGCGGTTCATGGCCAAGAAGTCCGTCTTCACGCACAAGGTGTCCGGCCCGCTGATGCGGGGCATGCGGCACATCCCGGTGGACCGGCGGGCGGGCGCCGGGTCGTACGCGACGGCGGTCAGCGCGTTGAAGCGCGGTGAGGTGGTCGGCGTCTTCCCGGAGGCGACGATCAGCCGGTCGTTCACGGTCAAGTCGCTCAAGAGCGGGACGACCCGGATGGCGGCCGAGGCCGGTGTGCCGGTGCTGCCGGTCGCAATCTGGGGCACCCAGCGGCTCTGGACCAAGGGCCGACCGCGCACCCTGACCCGCCGGCACACCCCGATCACGATCCTGATCGGCGAGCCGATGGACCCGGCGGCCTACCCGGACGCCAACGCGATGACCGTCGACCTGAAGGAGCGGCTCACCGCGCTGGTCGACCGGGCTCAGCGGGAGTACCCCGACGCCCCTGCCGGCCCGGACGACACGTGGTGGCTCCCGGCGCACCTGGGCGGCACCGCGCCAAGCCTGGAGGAGGCCGCCGACCTGGAGGTCCGCCGCCGGGCCGCCGCGGTCGACCCCGACGCCTGACCGAGGGCCCCGATCGACCCGACGCCCGGGGGAAGGGCCGCCCGGGCATCGGGGGCGGCCGGATCGTTCCGCAGCGGGGCGGGATGGTGCCTGCCGCGGCGGCGCGTACCCGGCGAGGATTCAACCCATGAGCAGATCAGCACTCGTCGTCATCGACGTGCAGGAGTCCTTCCGCCGCCGCCCCAACTGGGCGTACGCCTCCAACCCCGACATCGTCGGCCGGGTCGACCGGCTCGTCGCCGCCGCCCGGGGACGCGGCGACCTGGTCGTCTGGGTCCTGCACGCCGAGCCGGGCACCGGCGGGGTCTTCGACCCGGCCAACGGGCACGTCTGCCTGATCGAGGGCCTGTCGCCCGCCCCGGGGGAGCCCACGCTGGTGAAGACGTCGCACAACGCCTTCACCACCACCAACCTCCAGCAGGTGCTGACGACGGCGGACGTCCGCGAGATCACCGTCTGCGGCATCCGTACGGAGCAGTGCGTCGAGACCACCGCCCGGGTCGGCTGCGACCTCGGCTACGAGGTGACCTTCGTGACGGAGGCGACGGTCACCTTCCCGACCCCGCACCGGGACCTGCCGGCCACGGCCACGTTGGAGGAGATCCTCGCCGACCCGCGCACCCTGTCGAGCGAGGAGATGACCGCCCGCACCGAGTACGCCCTCGCCGGCCGCTTCGCCACCATCCGCAGCGTGGCGGAACTGACCGGCGCGGCCCCGGCCGGCGCGCGGGCCTGAGCCGATGGCCCGGGTCGTCTTCCTGCTCGTCCCGCAGCTGCACCTGCTGGACCTCGCCGGCCCGGCCCAGGTCTTCTCCACCGCCGCCGACCTCGGGTACGACTACCGGCTGCACTACGTCGCCGACCGGGAGGTCGTGCCGACCGTGCAGGGCGTACCGCTGGTGGCCGGGCTCCGGTGGCCCGAGCTGACCCGCGACGACCTGGTGGTCGTACCCGGATGGCGGCTGCACGCGCACGGACCGCAGGGGCCGGTCGGGCCGGACGACCTACGGCGGCTGGCCGACCACCACGCCGGCGGCGGCACCGTCGCCAGCGTCTGCGCCGGCGCGTACGCCCTCGGCCGGGCCGGCCTGCTCGACGGACGCCGCTGCACCACCCACCACGACGTGCAGGACGAGCTGGCCCGCCGGTTCCCGTCGGCGCGGGTGGTCCGCGACGTGCTCTACGTGGTCGACGAGCGGGTGGTGACCTCCGCCGGCATCGCCAGCGGCATCGACGTGGCACTGCACCTGGTGGCCACCCGGCACGGGCCGGCGGTGGCGGCCCGGATCGCCCGCTCCCTGGTCCTGCACTCCCGGCGCAACGGTCACGAGCCGCAGGCCGGCGCCATGTTGCGGCACCGGTCCCACCTCTCCGACGCCGTGCACCGGGTGCAGGACCTGATCGACCGCCGGTTCGCCGAGCCGCTGCCGCTGGCCGACCTCGCCGCCGTCGGCGGGGTGGCCGAGCGGACGCTGACCCGACTGTTCCGGCGGGCCACCGGGCTGACCCCGCTCGGCTACCAGCAACTGCTGCGGGTGGAACGCGCCGAGCACCTCATCGGGCACGGAGCCACCGTGGAGGGGGCCGCCCGTACCGTCGGCTTCACCGATGCCCGGATGCTGCGCCGGCTGCGGGCCCGTGCCACCCGCGATCGAAGCGCCCCGGCCGGTAGTAGTCGTCCCGGGACTGGAACTCGACCGGCAGCGACCCGGGCAGGGTGATCCGGGTCTCGCCGGCGCCCGGCCCGCCCCCGGCCCGCACCACCAGCACGTCCCGCTCGGGCGGCGACAGGTCCACCAGTTCGGGGTGGGCCAGCCGGAACCCGGCCACCGCCCGGCGCACCTGGCGGGTCAGCCCGGTGATCTCCCCGGCGGGGCCGGTGAGGCCGAGGGCCGGCTGCTGGATGGTGCGCAGCGCGTCGCAGACCACCAGCAGGCGGGCGCGCTCACCGGGCCCCGCCGCCAGCAGCTCCAGCCGGGACGGCCACTGCCAGCGGATCTGACCGCTGATCAGACCCGGCAGCCGGACGCCCCGGCGGTGCCGCGCGCCGTCACCGACGCCGTCGACCAGGGCGAGCTGTGGCCCGCCGCCGACGTACGCGATCCGCCGGTCCGTGACGGTCACCGCCACCGGCTCGGGCAGCGTCCACCGCCGCCGTGCCTCCGTCGGGCCGAGCAGATGCCCCGACGCGTGCAGCCGGTGCCGGGCGAGCACCCGCTCACCGGCCTCGACGACCAGCTCGTGCCGCCGGTCCAGCGCCGGGGCCAGGTCGTCGTCCGCGTCGAAGCGGTGCGGGCCGATGAAGAAGGGGGACGCGTCATCGTGCATCGTCATGACCTCCGGTGCCGATGGCATCTCACCATGAGCGTCGCCGACCCCAGGCCGGCTGTCATGACGCCCGTTAGGGGGTCGGCCGGTCGTAGGAAGCCTGTGACCGATAGATGCCGATCTCCTCCGGCCGGACTAGGCCGTCCTCGATCGCCCGGGCGAGCAGTGCCGCCTTGGTGGCGGCCGGCCGCCCCGCTCGGGTGTACTTGATCCGCGCCCGGTCGACGTACTGCTTCACGGTGTGCTCGCTGATCCGCATCCGACGCGCCACCGACGCCTTCGACATCGACTGGAACCACAGCAGCAGCGCCTCGCGTTCCTTGTCGGACAGGGCGGGCCGGTCCGGGCGGGGGTCACCCACGATCGCCCCGGCGAGCGCCGGCGGCACGTACGGGCGGTCGCTGGCGGCGGCCAGCACGGTGGCCACGCAGTGTTCCCGCCCCTCGTGCTTGGCCAGGAACGCGACCGCCCCGGCGTCCAGGGCGGCGAGGATCGTCTGCGGGTCGGTGTGCTCCGAGTAGACCACCACCCGCCGGCCGGCCGCGCTCAGCTCGGCGAGCTTGTCCAGGGCCATCCGCCCGTGCAGCCGCAGGTCGAGCAGGACCACGTCGGCGTCGGGGGCGGCCCGCAGCACCGCGTCCGGGTCGTCGCCGGTCGCCAGGACCCGCAGCCGGGGCTCGGCGGCCAGCCAGACGCGGACCCCCTCGATGACGACCGGGTGATCGTCGACGATCGCCACGCCGACCGGCCGACCGGCGGTCACCCCCGCCACCGCGTCTGCGCCCATCTGATCTCCCCGTCCCGCTCGTAGAGGTACTCCACCCGCCCGTCGTCGCCCGGCGGTCCGGCGGTGTCGGGACCGGCCCGGTCGGGCGTGACCAGGCTGACCACCACCTCGTCGGGTCCGGCGACCACGGTCAGCCGGGCCCAGCCCCGGGCGTCGGCCAGGAGCGCGGTGAGCGGGTCGGCCAGCCGGCGGCGCACCTGCACCGGCAGGGGCGGCGGGTCGCCGATCGTCACCAGGTCGATCGGCAGCCCGTTGCGGTCCGCCAGGTCGGCGGCGGCCCGCAGCTCGTGCAGCAGCGGGTCGGGCACGTCGTCGGACTCGGCGATGAGCCGGCGCAGCCGGGCGGCGGCCAGCACCGCCCGCCGCTGCACGTCCGGGTCGGCCGGGTCCGCCCGACCGTCGGCCAGCTCCGCGAGCACCTCCTCGGCGGCGCCGCTGACCAGCGTCAGGCGGGCGCGCCGCTCCTGCCGGGCCCGTTCGGCGGCGTCCCGCTCGGCCGCCGCCGCGTGGGCGTCCGCCGCCGCGCCGGCCCGCTGCCGGGCCAGCCTCGCGATCGCCGTGCCGCCCACGAAGACCGCCACCTGAAGGGTCGACGTGGCGTAGACGGACATGGCGTACCGGGCCAGGTCGGCGGGGGCGGTCGCGCCGTGACCGAGCACCCCGGCCAGCGCGATCAGCGCGTGCACGCCCAGCGCCGCGATCAGCCCGTGGGCCCGCCGCCCCCACAGCACCATGACGAAGAACCAGCCGAGCGTGCCCCACACCCAGTTCGCGGCGGTGAAGAGGTGCCGCTCACCGGCCGCCGTGACAACCACCGCGTCGACCACCAGCAGCAGCGCGGCCAGCGGCCAGGCCGGCAGGGCGGCGCCGCGCAGCAGCCGGAGGCCGGCCAGCACCCCGACCGCCGCCACGAGCAGCCAGCCGGCGAGGACCACCGCCGGCGCGGCCAGCTCCGCCCACGCGCCCAGCACCGCGGGCAGCGCGATCGCCGTGTGCCAGGCCAGCGCGATGACCACCGTCACGATCCGGGCGCCGCCGTCGGAGGCAGCGGCCACCGCCGCCGCCGGGTCCACCGGGGACCGGCCCTCGTCCGGCGTACGCGCCGCCGGCACCGGGGCGGTCGTCGTCTCAGTCGACACCGGACCACTCCAACCGGATCCGGGTACCGGCGCCGGGGCGCGAGTCGATCTGGACGCGCCCACCGACGGAGGACATCCGGCCACTTACCGACTCGCGTAGCCCGTACCGGTGCGCGGGAACGGCCGCCGGGTCGAAACCCGGACCGTCGTCGGCGAGCTCGACCACGACGGTGTCGGCGACCCGGCTCAGCCGCAGCGCGGCGGACGCGCCCGGCGCGTGCCGGACCACGTTGGACAGCGCCGCGTACGTGCTCTCCGCGAGTGCCTCCGCGACCGGGGCGGGCACGACGCACGGCGCCAGCTCGGTGGTGACCGGCAGTTCCGGCAGCCGGGCGCGCACCGCCCGCAGCCGCTCGTCCAGCGGCACCCGACCCGCGGCGGGAGTCGACCGCGCGTCGGCCAGCGCGGTGAGGGTACGCAGGTCGGCGGCGCACCGCTCGCGCAGCGCGGCGGACGGGCCGGCGACCGCGCCCAGCCCCACCATGGTCAGCGTGGCCAGCACCGTGTCGTGCAGGTCCCGGTTCTGCCGCCGCTCCGCGTCCCGCGCGGTCCGGGCGACCAGCGACTCCCGGGTGAGCCGCTGGTGCGCCACGAAGGCGTCGTCGGCCCGACCGATCCGCCGCCGCATGATGGCGGTGATCAGCGCGCCGCAGGCCGTCTGCACCAGCAGCGTCACCGCGTGCGCGACGGCCTCGTCGGGCTGGCCGGCGGCGTGCGCGCCGGTCGCGTACGCCGCCGTCACCAGCAGCCCGGCCGGAACCGACCACCCGATGGAGGCGTTGGCCTGCGCGTTGAGGACGGTGGTGCTGGCCAGCACCGCGATCCAGCTCACCTCGCCGGGGAGCACCTCCGGGGCGACCAGCACCGGCATCGCCAGACAGGCGGCGGCGGTCAGCGCCACGTCGCCGAGCACCATCGGGCGGCCGATGCCGTGGCGCAGCGCGCGGAACGCGTACCAGACCGACCAGGCGGTCAGGGCAGCGACAGCCGGAAACAGCAGCGCCGGTTCGACGGGCGCACTGCGCACCGACAGGGCGACCACCGCGCCGGCCAGGCCGCAGGCCAGGCGCAGCAACGCCGGCAGGCGGGTGAAGATGAGGGTGAACGCGCCACCGGCCGGGTTGTCCAGCGCGGTCGGCGACGTGGTCGGGGCGGCAACGGCCGGCATCGGGAAAGAGGGTCCTTCTGCGACAACGACCCGATCCGGGCCAAAACGGGGGATCGACGCCGGAGAATAGCACGAGCAGCCGTCCGCGATCACCCTCGGTGCGCGCCGTGTCGCCGTTCGGTCAGCTCTTCCCGGAACCCTCGACAGGACGCTGACCTGCCCACCCGCCCCTGCGGGCGCCCGGTCAGTTGATCGGGAGGACCTTCGCCCCGCCGCCGGCGATCGACCGGGTCAGCTTCTTCCCGCTGGACCAGTACCAGCAGCGCACCCCCCGGTCGCCGCGCGCCCATGCCTCCTCGGACGGGAACCGGTACGTGCTGCCCGTGCGGTAACGGAGCATCCCGTCGACCGGCACCTTCGCGTAGCGGGCGATCACCGGCCGGCACTTCGCGTGCACGGCGTCCTCGTCCTTCGTCGCGTCCTCGTACGACACGTCGGGCGCGGTCCAGACGCCCACGTACTCGAAGCGGTGGACCTTCGTGCACGGCACCGCCAGCAGGTTCGACCACTCGTCCTCCTCGGCGCAGCCGTACCGCAGCGGGGTGGCCGCCTTCAGCGCGCCCCGCAGGCTGCCCGCCCGGTTGACGGGCGCGTCGACGTCGCCGTTACCGCCGTTCACCAGGTAGAGCTCGAACAGGTCGCACCGGTACCACCGGCTGCCTCCCGTCCAGCCGGCGGGCGACGTGGGCGCCACCTGCACCGACAGCCGGGCGTCGCGCCACTCGCCGCCGACGAACTCCTTGGCCTTGGCGTCGCACTCGGCGAACGCGGACCGCATCGCCGCCGACCCGACGCGGGGCGGGATCGGGCGGGCGGCCAGGTCACCGGTGAACGTGCCGATGTGGAACGTCTCGACGAGGTGCGCCTTCGCGCAGTCGACCGGCTGGTGGCTGGTGAGGTAGGCGGTCGGCTCGGCGACGACGTGGCACTCGCCGGCCTGCGGCGCGAACTGGCGGGCCTCGGCCACGGGCCGCCAGTCGTCGGTCAGGTCCCCGTCGGTGCCGGCCGGCGTGCCGCACCCGCTCACCGCCGCCGCGACCAGCGCGGCCGAAGCCGTGACGCCCAGCCAGCGTCGCATGTGGTCCTCCCCGCGCCCCGTGACAACCGGCGCAGCATATGGCACCCGGCGCGGAGCCGGGTGCCCGAGTCGCCAGGCGATCGTGGTGACGGGCGCGGGCTCGGGCTGCGGCATCGCGAAGTCGATCAGGTGGTCGCCCTGCCCGACCGCCATCGGGACGGTGCTGTGCCCGCGCGGTTGGACGCCACTGAGGAGCCGCCGACTTTGGACGGTGGTGCTACCTTCGCGCCGTCGCCGTTCTCACCGCCGTCGGGAGCCCACCGTGACGAAAAGGTACGTCGGTCTGCTCGCCCTCGTCGCCGTGACGGCGTGCCTCGCCGTGGTCGGCACCCTCGGCGGCTGGTTCCTGGCCGGCCGAGGCGACTCCGGGCGGGCCGACCCGACGCCATCCGCGCGGGACGCGGCCACCACCGGCGCCGTCGGCGGCCCGTCGACGGGCTCCCCGGCTGCCGGCGCGTCGCCGGGCGCCGGTGCGTCGCCGACGAAGGAGCAGCCCGCCGGCCGGACGTATCAGCTCGACCGGTCGGTCTACAGCCAGTCGGGCCTGACGGTCACGCTGGTCAGCGCGGCAACCACCGGCGGCAAGCTGCGGCTGAACCTGACGTACCGCAACGGCTCGCCGGTGCCGTGGCCGGTGAGCTGCCCGACCGCCGAGGTCGACCGGACCTCCTCCGAGATCGTCCTGCCGGACGGCCGGACGGTGCGTCCCGAGTCCACCTGGTGCACCACCACGCGGCCCGACGAGTCCTTCAGCATCGCGCCGGGGGAGCGGGTGGAGAGCTGGGCCGTGTTCCCGGTGGTGCCGGAGACCGGGTCGTCCTTCGAGCTGACCTGGTACGACTTCCCGACCCTCGACGTCCGGCTCCGCTGACCGTCCCGGCAAAACGGACACGGCCGGCACGGGCACTGTGAGTTCAGTGTCCGTGCCGGCCTGCAGGTGACGCGTCCGGTCACCCTGTCCGCCGACGGTGGCTCACCAGGCCGAACGCGCTGCCTGGAGTGCCGCCGTACGGGTCAGGCCTGAGTCTCCCTGCGGCGCAGCCGGCTGGCGCCGACCATGAGAGCGCCCGCGGCCAGCAGGCCGCCGCCCAGCGAGAGGGCCTGGGTGGAGCTGACGCCGGTGACCGGCAGGTGGGGCTTGCCGTCCTTGTCCTTGTCCCAACCGCCCTTGTCCTTGTCCCAGCTGTCCTTGTCCTTGTCCCAGCCGCCCTTGTCCTTGTCGTGCTTGCGGGGGTCGTACTTGCCGTGCCGGATGCAGACGGTGACGGTGACCGGGTCGGAGGTCACGGTCTCGCTGCCGAACTTGCCGGTCGCCCGGGCGGTGTTGACCACCTTGCCCTTCTTGACGTCAGCCGCGGTCACCACGTGCGGGTTGACGGCGTGGCAGTCGGTGCTCGTACCCGGTGCCAGGGTGGTGTTGTTGCAGACCACCGGTCCGGCGGTCGGGTCGTTGACCGCGACGTTGGTGATGGTGACGGTGCCGGTGTTGGCCACCCGGTAGGTGTAGAAGATCTTGTCGCCCTTGGCCGCGAAGCCGTCCTTCTCACACTTGTCGTGGCACTTCGACTCGACCCGGGCCTTCTTGTCGATCGACAGGCTGGCCTGCGCCTCCTGGGTGGTCACGGTGAAGGTGGCCTCGTTGGACGTCACCGGCCGCTCGCTGAACGAGCCGGTCGCCTGGGCGATGTTGACGATCTTGCCGTTGGCCACGTCGGCCTTGGTGACGGTGTACGTGCCGGTGCAGGTGGTGCTGGCCCCCGGCGCGAGCGAGGTGGCCTGGCAGGTGATGCCGGTGACCGTGTTGTCGTTGACGGTGATGCCGGTGATCGGGTTGACCGTGCCGGTGCTCTGGTTCGTCACCGTGTACGTGTAGGTGACCTTGTCACCGGCCTGGAGACCGCTGGTCGGTGTGCCGGTCTTGGTCAGCCCCAGCTTCACGTTCACGGTCGTGACGGTGAACGAGGCATTGTTGGACGGCACCTGCTGCTGGCCGAAGGATCCGATCGCCTGGGCGGTGTTCACGACCTTGCCGTTGGTCACGTCGGTCGCTGTGATGGTGTACGTGCCGGTGCAGGTGGTGCTCGCCCCCGGCGCCAGCGAGGTGGCCTGGCAGGTGATGCCGGTGACCGTGTTGTCGTTGACGGTGATGCCGGTGATCGGGTTGACCGTGCCGGTGCTCTGGTTCGTCACCGTGTACGTGTAGGTGACCTCGTCGCCGGCCTGGAGACCGCTGGCCGGTGTGCCGGTCTTGGTCAGGGTCAGCCTCGGGTTCACCTCGGGGCTCGAAGCGGCGCACGTGTGGGTGAGCACGAAGAAGTCGGCGGTGCCGGAAATGACCGCCGAGGCGCCGGTCAACGTCCAACCAGCCGGGAGCCTGATCCAGGCCTTGCTGGTGCCCAAGTTGTTGACGATGGCGCTGTTGGGGTCTGTCGGGATCGTCCGGGTGACGGCGCCGCCAGGCGTGCTGAACGTCGCCGTGATCGACAGGAAATCGCCGCTGGTCTGCTGGTTGCCCGGCAGGTTGAACACCCAGACGTCCTCGTTGGCGAAGGGCCCGCCGCCCAGGTTGGGGTCGCAGTTCTGAGTGGCCTGGGCCGCCGTCGTCGGCACGTTGCCTGGATTGATGTTGATGGTCTCCGCCGCCAGGGCCGGCGAGCCGCCCAGCAGCAGGGCACCGGCCAGCATCGCGAAGGCGGCCAGCCGGGCGCAGAGGCGGGCGGGTCCGTTCGTGATAGAGGTTCTGCTCATGTAAATCCCCCGTGCGTTGATCGTTGACAACGGTGGCAACGAGGGGTAGAGGCATCCGTCACGTCGGACCAGAAAGAATCCCCCGCTAGGGGTACTGCCACGCCAACCCGGGAGGCTCACCTTTTATCCGGCCGGGGATATCCCCGGCCGGATGGTGCAAGATGAGTGATCAGTCGCGCACCCGCACGACGCAGTAGGTGGTGCCGGGGGTCGCCGGGACGGACAACCGCGCGTTGACCGCGTACAGGCTCGAGCCGAAGGAAACCACAGCCGACGGCTCATCGAGGTCGCGGTCACGGATCACGTCGACCGGCATGGCCCGCGTCAGCCGCTCGTTGAGGCGGAACTTGGCGATCACATTGTTCCGGTTGCGCACCACATACAGCGTGCGCCCCTTGAGCAGGAGACCATCGGCATTGGACACCGATACGCCGCCCGTGCTGATCTGGGCGGCCATGCCCGCGCGGGGATCGAAGCAGTAGAGCCGGCCGGTCCTGGCCTGCACGACGATGAGCTTGCCCGCCCAGGCGGCGACGATGCCGGTGTTACAGGCGGTGGGGTCACCGAGCCCACCCGGCAACGGCAGCGTGCGTACTCCCGACTGTTTGGGCAGCGAGCCACGGCGGCCGAACTCGACGCAGTAGATCCTGGCCTTCTCCGAGTCGGTGAAGAAAACGGCCTTGCTCGTTGCGGTCACGCCGTCGATGAACCCGCCACCGAAGTCGTACGTCGCCAGGCATTCGCCGGTCGACTCACGGTAGACGGCCGCGCCGCCCATGTTGCCGCAGGCCGCCCAGATCCGCCCTCGTTCGACGTCCAGACCCGTCGCCTGGGTGCCGGACACGGGCGGCACGAGGAGCTTCCCCTTGCCGGTGCGCAGGTCGGCACACCAGATGCATCCGTCGGCCATGGAGCTGACGTAGATCTTCGTGCCGGTTCCCCGGGCGATCCCCTCCGGGCAGAACCCGTTCGGCAGGTTGATCACTGAGGGATACCGGCCGTGCCCGTGGTGGGCCGAGGCCGGAGCCGCGGCGATGGCGGCCCCGATGGGCGCGGCGACGGCTGCGGCCAAGAGCGTTCGTCTGTGCACTGTCGTGCCCCTTCCGATAGGCGAACACCTATATGGGACCTGTGGATCAAGCGCCGGGGCCACTCCGCCGTTGCTCGACAGGTGACCGGACCGGACGGAGGCGCGTGCCAGACCCGCCGATCGCCGCCGCCGGAGGAACCAGCGAGCCAAGGATCCAAGGAGACGGCCCGAGCGGGTGATGGCACCGCGACCGCAGGGTCCTTGGCCATGTCGGTGACCCGGTCAGGTAGTGCCGCTTTCGCGGCAAACCGGGCTCGCTCGCACCACGGATAGCTCCACGGGAGCCGTCCGGCTGAGAGAAGTACCTGTGCGCCCGGCAGGATTCGAACCTGCGGCCTTGGGATTAGAAGTCCCCTGCTCTATCCGCTGAGCTACGGGCGCGCGCGTGCGTGTCGCGCGAGAAGGGTACCGCCGCCCACCGGGTGACCGGTGGAACGGGTGGTCGCGTCTCACGTCGCCCAAGAGGGTCGCATGCGCCTCCGGTGCCGGTCACCCCTGTTCCGGCGTCCGCGCGGCTCGGGACCGGCGGGTCGTACCCTCGGCTGGTGCTGCTTGACCCGGAGACCGAAAACGACGTCGCGTACGAGTTGTGTCAACTGCTCGGCCGCGCGATCCTGCCCATCCGCCGGACCGAGGCCGGGGCGGGGGACGGCGACCGGGGCGAGGGCACCGCGTTCCTCTTCACCGGGCAGGGGCGCGAGTACCTGCTGACCGCCGACGCGCTCACCCGGTCCGGGGCGGGGGAGATCGGGCTGCGGGCGAGCGTGACCGAGCCGGCCGGGGTGGCCGCCGACGCCGTCGCCCTGCCCGACCTCGCCGACGGGTGGCGGCACCACGAGGAGGTCGGCGTCGCCGTCCTGCCCACCGGCGGCCTGCACGAGCACGCCGCCGGAGCGGGCTGGCGGTGGCGTACCCAGCAGGTGCCGGATCCGATCGCGGCCGATCGGGACGCGATCGCCCGGATCGGCGTGGAGCCGGGTTCCGCCGTGGTGCTCGCCCACGGCGTCGGCGCGGGCGGCGCCCGGCCGCTGGAGGTCGCGATCGAGCGGGTGGCGCGCGTGGGCGACGCCGTCCGGCTCATGGCGGAACTGCCGGCCGGCTACGTGGGGGCGCCGGTGTTCGGCGTGCAGGCCGGCGGCGACGGCGAGGTGGGGCTGCGGTGCCTGGGCCTGGTGCTGCCGGCCCGCGACGGCGGCCACCCGCTGGCCACCTTCGACCGCATCCGGGCGGCCGTCGACGC
Source organism: Micromonospora sp. DT46 (assembly GCF_049841735.1). NCBI lineage: Bacteria > Bacillati > Actinomycetota > Actinomycetes > Micromonosporales > Micromonosporaceae > Micromonospora > Micromonospora sp. DT46. Next base: position 81,859 of record NZ_JBNCKW010000013.1, read on the forward strand.
GACGTGAGGCCGGCGACGCGCGGCGTGGCTGGCGGCGGTTTGGCGACCTGCGCTCAGCCGCCCTGCGCGGGGGCACCAGCCGGGTCGGCGTCGTCCGCCGGCAGCCGGCTCGCCGGTGGGCGCTCCCCGGCGCGGACCGTCGGCCCGGCGTCGAAGAACGCGTCGGCCCAGCGCCCGACCTCCTGGAAGACCTTCTCCCGTACGGCGGTGCCGGAGAGCGTGAGGTCGTGCATCCCGCCGTCGAAGCGCGCCACGGTGACGTGCCGGCCGAGGCGGGGCGCCCAGCGCACCATGTGCTCGACGTCCAGGACCGCGTCGGCGAGGGCCGCCGACTCGTGCCACTTCGTGCCCTTGAACGAGCGGGTCGAGCAGGCCAGCAGCACCGGCACCTGGATGTCCAGGCCGGCGCGCAGCTGCCGCTGGGCGGTGCGGACGGCGTTCAGCCAGCCGGCCCGGACGGGGAATCCGGCCAGCGGCTTCCAGGTCAGGTCGTAGTTCCACTCGCCGTGGTGCTCCGCGTGGATGCTCTCGCTGTAGACCGTGCCCAGCCCGAACGGCAGCACCCGGCGCGGCGCCCGGCGGCCCAGCCGGCCGACGGCGGCGGCGAGCGGTCGGCGCACCAGCCACGGCGCGTTGATGTCGAAGAAGGGGCTGTTCAGGAAGAGGCCGTCGATGATCCCGGCGTCGCGGCGGGCGTGCGCCCAGAGCGGCATGATCAGCCCACCGGTGGAGTGGCCCATCGCGAGCAGCGTGTCGTGCCCGTCGTCCTCGCGGATGATGCGCGCGGCGGCGTCCAGCTCGGGGAAGTAGTCGCTGAGGTCGCGGCAGAAGTTCGGCGTCTGGTGGGGCCGCAGGCTGCGTCCGTACTTGCGCAGGTCGAGGGCGTAGAAGTCCCAGCCCCGCTCGGCGAAGAAGTCACCGAGGTGGCCCTGGAAGAAGTAGTCGGTGAAGCCGTGCACGTAGAGCACGGCCCGCCCCGTCGGGCGGTCGGCCCGGCGACGGACCAGGGTGGCGACCACCGGTCCCTCGTCGTCGCTGCCCAGGTCGATCGTCTGCCGCTCGTACGGCGGGCCCAGCACGTCCGGTTCCACGACCGCGACGGTACGCCGGGAAGCTACCGGGCGGTAGCCCTGGGTGCCGCCCGGCCCCGCCCGCCCGCACCCGGCGGACGGGGCCTCAGGCGTACGCGTCAGACGGTCTCGGCCTCGGCGCGGGCCGGGTCGGTGTCGGGCTCGACCTCGGCGACCGGCGGGGGCACGTCGCGCAGGTGCTTGTTGTGCCGCGGCTCCTGCTTCGTCTTCGAGTCGTTGAGCCGCCGCCGCAGGTCGTCCCGGACGTCGTTGAGCGCGGCGTGCAGGTCCTCCTCGGCGGAGGTGGTGACGATCTTCTGGCGACCGGCGATCCAGCACTCCAGGGTGACCTTCTGGCCCCTGGCCTCCCGGTCCTTGACCGACACCTCCAGCTCGGTGGCGTCGGCGTGGAACCCGGCCAGCCGGGAGTCGAGCGTGGCGAACTGCTCCGCGATCCAGTTCCGGTCGCCCTGGGAGAACCCCGCGCCGACCCGCAGGCACTCCGCCACGGTGGCCGGGTTGGCGACGGCGCTCATCGCCGCACCTCGCCGGAGACGATGGCGGCTGCGGTGCTGGTCATCTTCATGATCGCTGACCTCTCGTTCGTCGTGCTGTCGGCGGTGCGGTTGATCGAATCCATACCCCGCCGGGCTCCGTCCGGAACGTGACATGTCGCCCCGCCCGTGGCGGCGCCGGAAGCGTGGCCCCGCCTCCCGATCATCGAGCCGGTCGGGCGGGCTTCCCAGGGTCGCCCGGCCCTAGCACACCGGGACCTTGATCAGGTCTTTGTCCACAGGCGGTCCGGTTGTCCACAGGCCGGGGCGCGGTGCTGGCGGCGCCCGCGCCGAGGGCCCAGGCTCGGCACCGAGTCGACTCGCGATGGCAAGCCCGATCTCCCCCTGGAGGGACGATGTTCGACACCTACGTCACGATCGTGGGCAACGTGCTGACCGCGCCGGAGTGGCGTCGCACCACCCAGAGCAACACCCTGGTGGCCAACTTCAAGGTCGCCTCGACCGCCCGCCGGCTCGACCGCGACAGCGGGCGCTGGGTCGACGGCAACAGCCTGCGCGTCCGGGTCAACTGCTGGCGCAAGCTCGCCGAGGGGGTGGCCGCCTCGGTGATGGTCGGCGACCCGGTGGTGGTCTGCGGCCGGCTCTACACCCGCGACTGGACGGACGACGCCGGCAACCACCGCTCGCTCTACGAGCTGGAGGCGGTTGCCGTCGGCCACGACCTGTCGCGGGGCCGCAGCCGGTTCCAGCGCAACCGGCCGACGATGACGACCAGCACCGTCGAGGACACCGAGGCCGAGCACCGGGTGCACGGTGAGGCGACCGAGCCGGTGCCCGACGAGGAGGCCCCGGTCCTGCCGGACCGCCGTCCGCTCGACGACGACTTCGAGCCCGACTTCGGCGCGTACCCGGCCCGCCGCGGCCTGCCGGCCGACCCCGCCGCCGACGGCTCGCTCGACCCCTTCGACGACCCGGCGGACGACCCCCACGGCGGGGAGCCCGACGGGCCGGAGCCGGAGGCCGACGGCCCGGCGCCGGTGACCGACCCACCGGAGGACGCCCCGGGTGCCCGCGATGGTCGGGACGACGTGGCCGTGGGGGAGTCGGGCCCGTCGTCCGAGGCGGCCGAGGCGGGCGTCTCGCCGGCCGGCCGTGGCCGCCGGGGCCGGGGGCGGGTGCCGCAGCCCGCGTGACCGGTCGCGGGCGGCACGACGGGGGCGGGGTGGCGTCGGCAGCACCGGCGTCACCCCGCGTGCCGCCGGGCGACGCGCGTCGACCTGATCGGCGGTACGGGCCACGGGCGGGTCGGGGAGGCGCCCCTGGCCCGGCCGGCGGTACAGCGGGGCCGGCCCGGACTTTATAGGATGTCGAATTGACATCCGACGATTCCAAAGAAGGTTGTCGATGAGATTGATGGCGGGGTTCGTGGCGCTGGCGTGCCTGGCGGCCTGCCAGTCAGCTCCCGAAGTAGCCACCTCCGACGGGTCGGACCCGATCGTCACGACCAGCGCGGCACCGACCTCGATCACGCTGCCGGCCGAGACCTTCGAACTGTCGTGGCGCCAGCTCGACCAGCATCTCAGCCGGGACGGGCGGTTCGCGGCGAAGCACGTCGACGAATGGGTCGTGGTCACTCGCGACGGCAAGGAGTTCGGCCGGTTCGGCACCGCTGTCGACCGGATCATCGGCATGGACTTCTCACCCGACGGGCACTATCTCGCCGTAGCCCATCCCGACACGGTCATCGCCTACGACCTGACGACCAAGCGGCCGAAGGCGCTGTTCACGCCACCCCTGGAGAGCATCCGCTTCTCGGCGGACAGCACTCACCTCGTCGGCCGGGAGCACTACCAGAAGGTCCGCAACGGTCGCCTCGTGGTGATCGACATCGCGACGGGGAAGTGGGTCGCCTCGCCGGTGCCGCCGCAGATAGAGGTGTCCAACGACCCAGGCTCCTACTGGTACTCGGGATCGCTCGCCGTCTTCGACCAGGGAAGGCAGGCCGTTGCCGCAGGCAGCGACGGGTTCCTGCACTGGGCGGTGGAGAGCCAGCAACTCACCTGGGTGCCGTGCGGATGTGGGGCGGACACCGGCGCGGTGGACCGGGCCGGAAGCCGGGTGGCGCTGGTCATTCCGGACAACAGGTTGACGCTGTGGGACGTGGCCAGCCGGCGCGAGCAGCGGGTCTGGGCGCTGCCTGAGCGACCGCCGCTGAACGGGGACCATCAGTTGAGGTACTTCGGGGTAGAGCCGCACTTCACGGAGGACGGGAAATGGCTGCTTCTCGACGGCGGCGAGGGCGGGCAGGTCTGGTCGATACCCGACGGCGTCCGCGTGACAGTGCCGCCGCGCAGCAGGAACTGACGCCGAAGCAACGGGTGCTGCAATCCCTCAGCAGGGGCTGGTGGTTCGTGGTGGCCGGGACCGTCACGGCGGTCATCGGGGGAGTGGTGGGCTTCTTCGTGCCGAAGGCGCTGGACCCGCAGCGGCCGATCGCCGTCAACGTGGTGAGCAACCCGGCCACCGTGGCGGCCTGGGGAAACGACACGTTCTCGGTCGTCCTGCCCGCGGACGCGCGTCCCGCCACGCCGCCTCCGCTCACCTGCGGCTCGATCCTGGACTGGGCGCACGGCAACGGCGGGGTGGACCAGGAGGCCACCCGGGTACGCCTCGTGGTGCAGGGCGCGTCCGACAAGGGGGTGCTCATCGACGGGATGCGCGCACGACCGATCCGGCGGACGGCGACCCCGGACCCGGGCGGCATCTCACTGGCCTGCGGTGGCCCGCAGGGCGTCGCCACGCCGCGGCGGATCGCCATGGACCTGGACAGGGCGGAACCGTCGGCCGAGTACGCCACCAAGGTCGACGGCCGGCTGCCGCTGTTCGGATTCACCCTGCAGAAAGGGGAGACCGAGGTCTTCGAGCTGACCGCCACCACGAAGGGCACCGTCGAGTGGGTGATCGTCCTCGACCTCGTCGTGGACGGGAAGGCGCAGAGCGTCGAGGTCACCAACCACGGCCAGTCGTTCCGCACCACCGGCTTCGTCAGCCCGCGCGGATATCGGGTCATGGCCGGGGCGGACCATTGGGTGGGCTGCGCGGGAACTCCACCCACCTGCGGCGGCAAGCCCGTCTCGCCAGCTGACTTCCGCTACTCCTGACCGGTCCCTGTCCCGTCCACGGGCAACGGCCCGGGCGGCGCGCGGTCACCCCGCCGGCGGCACGGGTCGCGGACGTGCCGGAGGCCGGCCTGGCGCTCGGCTAGGCTGGCCGGCCGGAGGTGGTGACGGGTGCGACAGGCGACGCCGGTGGCGACCGCGGCGGGACTGGTCGCGGGGTACGCCCTCGACGCGCTCCTCGGAGACCCCCGCCGGTACCACCCCGTGGCCGGCTTCGGTCGCGCCGCCGGGGCACTGGAGCGGCGGACGTACCGCCCGGACCGGCTTGCCGGAGCGGCGTTCACCGCGCTGGCGGTCGGCGCGCCGGTGCTGCTCGGCGTGGCCGCCACGGTCGCCACCCGGCGCCGGCCGGTGGCCCGGGCCGTCCTGGTCGCCGCCGGCACCTGGACGGTGCTGGGCGGCCGCACGCTGCGGCACGAGGCCACCGTCATGGGGCGTGCGCTGCGCGCCGGCGACCTCCCGGCCGCCCGGCAGCGGCTCGGCCACCTCTGCGGCCGGGACCCGTCCGCGCTCGACGAGCCCGAACTGGCCCGCGCCACCGTGGAGTCGCTCGCCGAGAACACCTCGGACGCGGTCGTCGCCCCGCTGCTGTGGGGCGCCGTCGCGGGGCTGCCCGGCCTGCTCGGGTACCGCGCGGCGAACACCCTCGACGCGATGGTGGGCCACCGCTCGCCGCGGTACGCCCGGTTCGGCACCCCCGCCGCCCGCCTCGACGACCTGCTCAACCTGGTGCCCGCGCGGCTGACGGGCCTGCTCACCGTCGCGGTCGCGCCGACCGCGCACGGCGACCGGGACCGGGCGTGGCGCGTGTGGCGCCGGGACCGCAACGACCACCCCAGCCCGAACGCCGGGCAGTGCGAGGCGGCGATGGCCGGCGCCCTCGGCGTACGGCTGGGCGGGCGCAACGTCTACTTCGGGCGCTCCGAGGTACGCCCGTTCCTCGGCGACGGCCCCCGTCCCGAGGCGCGGCACCTCAAGCGGGCCGCCCGGATCTCGGGCGCGGTCGGGCTGGCCGCGCTCGGGCTGGCCGCCACGTACCCGCTGACCCTCGGCCGGCTGGTGGGCGCCGCCGGCCGTCGGGCCGCGCAGCGGAGCGTCGCCGCCGGGCGGGAGGGGCGCCGGTGAGCGGTGGCCTGCTGGTCGCCGGCACCACCTCCGACGCCGGCAAGAGCGTGCTCACCGCCGGCATCTGCCGCTGGCTGCACCGCCGGGGCGTGAAGGTGGCGCCGTTCAAGGCGCAGAACATGTCCAACAACTCCGCCGTCGTCGTCGGCCCGGACGGCCGGGGCGGCGAGATCGGGCGGGCGCAGGCGATGCAGGCCGCCGCCTGCGGACTCGCCCCCGACCTGCGGTTCAACCCGGTGCTGCTCAAGCCGGGCAGCGACCTGGCCAGCCAGGTGGTGCTGCTCGGCGAGGCCGTCGACACGGTCACCGCGGGCAACTTCCGCGAGCTGCGGCCCCGGCTCGCCGAGACGGCGTACGCGGCGCTCGCCGAGCTGCGGGCCGCGTACGACGTGGTGATCTGCGAGGGTGCTGGCAGCCCCGCGGAGATCAACCTGCGGGCCGGCGACTACGTGAACATGGGCCTGGCCCGGCACGCCGGCCTGCCCGCGATCGTGGTCGGCGACATCGACCGGGGCGGGGTCTTCGCCTCGATGTTCGGCACCCTCGCCCTGCTGGACCCGGCCGACCAGGCGCTGATCGCCGGCTTCGTGATCAACAAGTTCCGGGGCGACCTCGGCCTCCTCCGGCCGGGGCTGGACATGCTGCGCCAGGTCACCGGCCGGCCGACGTACGGGGTGCTGCCCTGGGCGCTCGACCTCTGGCTCGACGCGGAGGACTCGCTCGCGTACGGCCGGGTGCTCGGCCGACCGGCGGCCCCGCGCGGCACCGACTGGCTGGACGTGGCCGTGGTCCGGCTGCCCCGGATCAGCAACGCCACCGACGTCGAGGCGCTCGCCACCGAGCCGGGCGTGCGGGTCCGGCTGACCGTCGAGCCGGCCGAACTGGCCGCCGCCGACCTCGTCGTGCTGCCCGGCTCGAAGTCGACCGTGGCCGACCTGGCCTGGCTGCGGCAGACCGGCCTGGCCGACGCCGTCCTGGCGCACGCGGCGGCCGGCAAGCCGCTGCTCGGCATCTGCGGCGGCTTCCAGATGCTGGCCCGGGCGATCCACGACCCGGTGGAGAGCCGGCAGGGCAGCGCACCGGGGCTGGGCCTGCTGCCGATCGAGGTCACCTTCGACCCGCGCAAGACCGTCCGGCAGTCGGTCGGCACCGCCCGCGGCGACGTCCCGGTCCACGGCTACGAGATCCACCACGGGTACGTCTCACATGCCGATCCGGCGCTGACCCCGCTGCTGACCTGCGCGGACGGCAGCGGCGAGGGCGCCGTGGTCGGTGCCGTGCACGGCACCCACTGGCACGGCGCCTTCGAGTCCGACGGGTTCCGCCGCCGGTTCCTGACCGAGGTGGCCCGGCTCGCCGGCCGCACCGGTTTCACGGTGGCCCCCGACACCGCCTTCGCCGCCGCCCGCGAGCGCTCCCTGGACCTGCTCGGCGACCTGGTCGAGGAGCACCTCGACACCGACGCTCTCTGGCGCCTCGTCGAGTCCGGCCCGCCCGCCGGCCTCCCCTTCATCCCACCCGGAGCCCCGGAAACCCCCTGACCGAACCCCAGGAATCCCCGACCCGAGGTCGGAGTGCGGTGTGCCCACCACGGCGGCCTCGCGGACCCCCGGGTGCGCCCCACCACCCCCGCCCTGCCAACCCCCACCCCCACCCGCACCCGCACCCCGCCCGCCCTCGCACCCCCCCGTGCCACGTCTCGCGGGGGTGATCAAGAAGTTTGCGTCCTGTGGAGGCTCGAATCAGGGCGCAAACCTCTTGATCATCGCCTGGGCTGCGGGCTGCGGGCTGCGGGCTGCGGGCTGCGGGCTGCGGGCTGCGGGCTGCGGGGCGGGGTGTGTGGGGTGCGGGGGGTCGGGCGGTGGGTCAGGGGCGGATGTCGGCGGGGCGGTCGGACATGGGCAGCCCCGCCTCGCGCCAGGCCTGCACGCCGCCGATCATGTCGGTCGCGAGGTGCAGCCCGAGCGCCCGCAGGCTCGCGACCGCGAGGCTGGAGCTGTAGCCCTGGCGGCACACCACCACGATCCGCTGGTCGTACGCCGTGGCCTCCGGGATCCGCCATGCGCTGGCCGGGTCGAGTCGCCACTCCAGCACCGTCCGGTCGATCACGATGGCGCCGGGCAGGTCGCCCTGCTCCTGCCGCTGTGTGTCGGTGCGGGTGTCGATAAGCAACGCCCCGGTACGGACCGCCTCGACGGTCTGGTGCGGGGTCAGCCGGCGTACCCCGGCGCGGGCCTGTTCCAGGAGGGCGTCGACGCCCGGACTCATCACGCTGTGGGACACCAGCAGATCATCCCGCCCCGTCGCTGAGTCCGCCCGCCGAACGCCCCGCCGCACCCGACGAACGCTCGTTCGGGCGACCCCCGATCGGAGCGTCCCGCGCGGCCCGCCGACGCCGGGCCGCCCGTCACCGCAGGCCCGCTCCGTGACGGGGGGCCCGGCCTGGTTACCGTCGGGCACGTGGCGGTGGCGGTGGTCGAGGCGTACGACCGGCTGGCCCGGCGGGTGCTCGCCGGGCCGGCGCGGTTGGGGCGGACCCGGCTGGTGGCGGTGGACGGGCCGAGCGGCGCGGGCAAGAGCGCGTTCGCGGCGCGGCTCGCGGACGCCCTCGCCGCCCTGCCCGGCGGCAGCCCGCCGCCGGTGGTGCACACCGACGACCTGCTCGACGGCTGGGACGACCAGCTCACCTTCTGGCCCCGGCTGGAGGAGTGGGTGCTCGGGCCGCTGCGCGCCGGTCGGCCGGGGGCGTACCGCCGGTTCAGCTGGGTCCGGCGGGCCTTCCTGCCGCGCCCGGTGCCGGTCCCGGTCGCGCCGGTGCTCCTCGTCGAGGGGGTGAGCGCGGCGCGGGCCGCCGCCACCGCGGACCTGACCCTGGCCGTCTTCGTCACCGCCCCGGCGCCGCTGCGGCTGGCCCGGGCGATCGAGCGCGACGGCCCGGAGATCCTGCCGGAGCTGCGTCGCTGGCACCTCGGGGAGCGGTCGCACTTCGCCGCCGACGACACCGAGGCGCGCGCGGACCTGGTGGTCGACGGCGCCCCGGGCCTGCCGCACGACGCCGACCGCTACTACGTGCGCCGCCGCTGAGCGGTCGGGCCGGCCGGTACCGAACCGTCACTCCGGCCTCGGGCGGGATGGGACGGTCGGTAAGGCCGGCATACGATGCCGGTCATGACCACACCCCTCATGTCCGAGTCCGAGGTCCGGGCCGCCGTCGAGCGGGAGCTGCCCGGCGTCCGCGCCGACCTGGAACGCCTCGTCCGCATTCCCGGCATCGCGTTCGAGGGCTTCGACCACTCGCACGTGGAGCGTTCCGCCGAGGCGGTGGCCGAGCTGGTGCGCGGCTGCGGTCTCGACGTCAAGATCGTGCGCTCCGGCGGCCAGCCGGCCGTGATCGGGCGGAAGGCGGCCCCGCCCGGGGCGCCGACGGTGCTGCTCTACGCCCACCACGACGTGCAGCCGGTCGGCGACCTGACGCTGTGGGAGTCGGACCCGTTCGAGCCGGTGGAGCGGGACGGTCGGCTCTACGGCCGGGGCGCCGCCGACGACAAGGCCGGCATCATGGCGCACGTGGCGGCGCTGCGCGCGTACGGTGACGCGTTGCCGGTCGGCGTGGTGCTCTTCGTCGAGGGCGAGGAGGAGTACGGCTCCGACTCGTTGGAGCGGCTGCTCGCCGAGCACCGCGACGAGATCGCCTCGGACGTCATCGTGATCGCCGACTCCACCAACTGGGACATCGGCGTACCGGCGCTGACCACGTCCCTGCGCGGCATCGTCAACTGCTTCGTGGAGGTGCGCACCCTCGACCACGCCGTGCACAGCGGCGTCTACGGCGGTCCCGTGCCGGACGCGCTGACCGCCCTGGCGCGGTTGCTGGCCACCCTGCACACCGAGGCCGGGGACGTGGCCGTCGACGGGCTGGTCGCCCGGGAGGGCGCGAGCGTCGACTACCCGGAGGACCGGTTCCGCGCCGAGGCGGGGCTGGCCGAGGGCGTCAGCCTCATCGGCACCGGACGGATCACCGAGCGGCTCTGGACCAAGCCGGCCCTCGCGGTGCTCGGCATCGACGCCCCGTCCACCGCCGAGGCGCCGAACGCCCTGGTGCCGGCGGCCAGGGCCAAGCTGAGCGTACGGCTGGCGCCGGGTGACGACCCGAAGCGGGCGTACGCGGCCCTGCGCGCCCACCTGGAGAAGCACGCCCCGTGGGGCGCGCGGGTGACAGTCGTCTTCGAACACGACGGCGCGCCGTGCGTCATCGACGCGTCCGGGCCGATGTTCGACGCGGCCCGCTCGGCGTTCCGGACCGCTTGGGACGGCACCGACCCGGTGGACCTCGGCATCGGCGGCTCGATCCCGTTCATCGCCACCTTCCAGGAGATGTTCCCGCGCGCGGCGATCCTGGTGACCGGCGTGGAGGACCCGCAGGCCCGGGCGCACGGCCCGAACGAGAGCCTGCACCTCGGGGAGTTCGCCCGGGTCTGTCTGGCCGAGGCGCTGCTGCTGAAGAAGGTCGCCGAGGCGGGCGTCGACGGGCGTTAGGTGTCGGAACCGTAACTTCCGGGTCGATGTGGGAGTTTGCGGTGTGTCGCCGGTCGGGTTGTTATAGCCTCTCGAACATGCGTACGAATGAGGTGATGGGCCGGCTCGACGCCGCCGTCAGCGCCCTGGGGGACGTCGACGTCTCCGCGTGGTCCGAGGACACGCTCAAGGAACAGCTCGGCGACCTGTCCGCCGCGCTGGTCGCTCTCGACACGGTGCTCTCCCGGGTCGCCGAGGAGATCCGCGCCCGCGGGCTGCGCATCGAGGAACCCGTCTCGGCCTGACCCGCCATCCCGGCGGGCGGAGGTTTTCCGGCGCCCGGGCACGGCAATGCCCGGGGTCGTGTCGGGGGTGGCTGGCAGGATGGAGCCGTGCGGTTCCTCGACCTGGCAGCCACCTCCGCCGCCGTCGGCGCCACCCGGGCCCGGCGGACCAAGGTGGAGCTGCTCGCCGCCGCGTTGCGGGCGCTCGACCCGTCCGAGGTCCCGGCGGGCGCCGGCTGGCTGGCCGGCGAGCTGCGCCAGCGGCAGACCGGGGTCGGCTGGGCGAGCCTGCGTGACCTGCCGCCGCCGGCCACCGAGCCGACCCTGACCGTGTCCGCCGTCGACGCGGCCATCGACGAGATCGCGTCCGTGCACGGGCCGGGTTCCCAGGCCCGCCGCCGGGCGCTGTTGGGCGCGCTCTACGCCGCCGCCACCGCCGAGGAGCAGCGGCTGCTGACCGGCCTGTTCAGCGGTGAGCTGCGCCAGGGCGCGCAGGCGGGGCTGCTCGCCGACGCGGTGGCCCGGGCCGCCGACGTGCCGCTCGTCGCCGTACGCCGGGCGCTGCTGCTCGCCGGTGACCTGCGCGCGGTCGCGGTCGCCGCGCTCGACGGGGGCGCGGCGGCGCTGGGCGCCTTCGGCCTCCAGGTCGGCCGCCCGCTCGCGCCGATGCTGGCGCAGAGCGCGCCCTCGGTGGACGAGGCGCTCGCGGCGACGGGCACCCCCGCCGTGGTCGACGTCAAGCTCGACGGCATCCGGATCCAGGTGCACCGCTCCGGCGACGACATCGCCGTGTTCACCCGCAGCCTGGACGACATCACCGCCCGGGTGCCGGAGGTGGTCGCCGCCGTGCGGGCGCTGCCCGCTCGCGAGCTGGTGCTCGACGGGGAGGCGATCGGGCTCGACGAGACGGGCCGTCCGCTGCCCTTCCAGCAGACGTCGAGCCGGGCGGCGCGGCGCACCACGCCGAGCAGCACCGGCGCCGCCCCGGTCGCCCCGGCCGTGGCCGCCGCCGGGGCGACGGGCGCGACCGTGCTGACGCCGTACTTCTTCGACCTGCTGCACCTCGACGGCGACGACCTGATCGACCTGCCCGGCCGGGAGCGCTGGGCCGCGCTCGACGCCGCGGTCGACGCCTCGCTCGTGGTCGGCCGGGTGGAGGTCGACGACCCGGAGCGGGCCGGCGAGGCGTTCGCGGCCGCCATCGACGCCGGCCAGGAGGGGGTGGTGGTGAAGGCGCCCGACGCACCCTACGACGCCGGCCGGCGGGGATCCGCCTGGGTGAAGGTGAAGCCCCGGCACACCCTCGACCTGGTGGTGATCGCGGTCGAGTGGGGCAGCGGCCGGCGGGAGGGCTGGCTGTCCAACCTGCACCTCGGCGCCCGCGACCCGCGCACCGGCGACTTCGTCATGCTCGGCAAGACGTTCAAGGGCCTCACCGACGAGCTGCTGCGCTGGCAGACCGAGCGCTTCCTCGCCCTCGCCGTCGAGCACGGCGACTGGGAGGTGCGGGTCCGCCCCGAGCAGGTGGTCGAGATCGCCTTCGACGGGGTGCAGACCAGCTCCCGCTACCCGGGCGGGATGGCGCTGCGCTTCGCCCGCGTGGTGCGCTACCGCGACGACAAGACGGCGGCGGAGGCCGACACCATCGACGCCGTACGCGCCATCCACGCCGGCCGCGTCACCGGCTGAGCGGGGTTGGCGGGGCGGGTCAGGCGGCGCCCTGCGGCGCGGGCTCGGCGGCCCGGTCGACGGGCTGCCGCGGTCCCACGCCCGCCAGCCGACGGGCCTCCCGGCGGGCCACCCAGCCGTAGCCGAACAGGGTCATCGCGGCGAAGATCCACCACTGCACGACGTAGCCGAAGTTCTGCCAGTTGTTGTTGTATCCGACCGGCACGTCCTTGAACGCGGGGTCGGCCGCCGGGGTCTGCTCGTCGAGCAGCAGGTACGCGCCGTGCACGGGGTAGGGCAGCTCCCGGGCCAGCCGGGGCACGCCGATCCGCCGGGTCTCCAGCTTGCCGTCACGCCGGGTCACGGCGACCGAGCCGCTCTCGCTCAGGTGCACGCGCCCCGTCACGGTGACCTCGCCGGGCGGGAGGGCCGGCACCTCCGGCTGGACGGTCGCGTCGCCGCCCCGGGCCGGCGGGATCCAGCCCCGGTCCACCAGCACAGCCGTGCCGTCGGCCAGCACGAGCGGGGCGACCACCTCGAAGCCGACCGTGCGGTCCACCGAGCGGCCCCGGACCAGGACCACGTTCGCCGGGTCGTAGCGGCCGGTCACGGTGACCTTGGTCCAGGCCTTCTCCGCGACGGGGGCGGGGCCGGCCGTGCCGTTGCCGCCCGTCGGGGCCGGCAGCACGTCCCGCAGCGGCACCGGGGCCATCCGCAGGCCGGCGTCGATCCGCTCGTTGGCCTCCGTACGGCCGTGGTAGCGGTCCAGCTGCCAGTTGCCGAGCAGCACCATCACCGCCGAGGCGACCAGGGTCAGTGCGAGAATGCCCAGCCAGCGCGGCGTCAGCAGGAACCGGTACACGCCCACGAGGCTACCCCTGTGACCGGAGGCACTCGCTTCGACAGCCCCCATCGCGGGCCCGGGCGGGGTGTCGACGACTCCGCCCGGCGACGCCCGACACCGCCGGCGGGCCCGTTCGGCGGCGACCGCGCGGCGGCCGCTTCGGCTATCGTCACGCGGGCGGACCGCGCGGTCGGCCCGCCGCAGGTCCCCCCGCCGCCCCGCAAGGGAGTCGATGATGACCGTCGTGCCGCGCCTGGTGCTCAGCGCGCCGTCCTCCGGCCACGGCAAGAGCGCGCTGGCGATCGGGCTGCTCGCCGCGTTCGCCGACCGGGGCGTCGACGTCGCCGGGTTCAAGGTCGGCCCCGACCGCGTGGACGCCGCGTACCTCGGGCTGGCCGCCGGCCGCCCCGGTCGGATCCTCGATCCCCGGCTGGTCGGCGCCGACCGGATCGCCCCCCTCGTCGGCCACGGCGCGGCCGGCGCCGGGCTCGCCGTGGTGCAGGGCAGCATGGGCCTGTACGACAGCCTCGCCGGCCGCCCGGAGAGCGAGTCGACGGCCGCCGTGGCCACCGCGCTGCGCAGCCCGGTCGTGCTCGTGGTCGACGTCGCGGCGACGGGGCAGTCGGTGGCCGCCCTGGTGCACGGCTTCCGCTCGTACGACGAGCAGCTCTGGCTCGGCGGGGTGATCCTCAACCGGGTGGCGTCCTCCCGGCACGAGGAGCTGCTGCGCGCGGCGCTGGACGACATCGGCGTGCCCGTCTACGGCGCGCTGCGCCGCCAGGACCTGCCGTCCGTGCTGCCCGCCCGCCGGTACGGGGCGGTGCCCGCGCTCGCCCGCACCGACGAGGCCACCCGCGCGGTCCGCCGGCTCGGCGAGGCGGTCGCCGCCACCGTCGAGCTGGACCGGCTGCTGGGCCTGGCCCGCTCCGCGCCGCCCCTGCCCGCGCCGCCCTGGACGCCGCAGCCCGGGCGGGAGGTCGCCGGGCCGCGCCCGGTCGTCGCGGTCGCCGGGGCGCCGGGCGGCAGCTACAGCGATCCCGAGGCCGTCGAGCTGCTCCGGGCGGCCGGCGCCGAGGTGGTGACGGTCGACCCGCTGCACGACGAGGCGCTGCCCGCCGGCACCGGCGCGCTGGTCGTCGGCGGCGGGCTGCCCGAGTCGTACGCCGAGCAGCTCTCCGCCAACCGCCGGCTCTGCATCGCGGTCGCCGAGCTGGCCCGCACCGGGCGGCCGGTCGTCGCCGAGGGGGCCGGCCTGCTCTGGCTGGCCCGGGAACTGGACGGGCTGCCCATGTGCGGCGTGCTCGACGCGGTGGGGACGCGCCGCGACGGCCTGGTGGTGGGCTACCGGCAGGCGACCGCGTTGACCGACAGCCTCGTGGGGCCGGCGGGGACGGTGGTGGCGGGGCACAAGGAGCACCGCGGCGTGCTCACCCCGCGCGCCGGGGCGCGGCCGGCGTGGAGCTGGGACGGCGGGGCGCCCGAGGGCTTCGTCTGGCGGGGCGTGCACGCCTCGCAGCTCACCCTGCACTGGGCGGCGTACCCGCAGCTGGCGGCCCGCCTCGTGGACGCGGCGGTGGCGGCGGCGGCCGACCCCGCGACCGCCCGGCCCGACGGGGTGCCCGCGTGATCGGTCAGGTGGCGGTCCGTCGCTTTCCGGCGCTGACCGTCTCCACGCCCCGCACCGAGGTACGCGCGCTGACCGGGGCCGACGCGGCGGCGGCCGACGAGGTCTTCGCCGACCGGCAGACCCGGCGGTGGCTGCCGCTGGCCGACACCTCCGGGCAGATCGACGGCCTGGCCTGGTGCACCGACCTGGCGCGGCAGCGGCGCGACAGCGGCGACGGCGACCACTACGCGGTGGTACGCCGGGAGGACGACCTGGTGGTGGGCTGCCTGTGGACGCGGCGCACCGACTGGGGCGCCCGGTGCACCGAGGTCTCCTACGCGATGGCGGCGCACGCGCGGGGCTTCGGCCTGGCGGCCGAGGCGGTCGACGCGCTCGCCATCGCGCTGATCCTCGAACACGGCTTCCAGCGCGTCGAGCTGCGGGTCGCTCCCGGCAACCTGGCCTCCCGACGGGTCGCCGAGAAGGCCGGGTTCAGCTATGAGGGCCTGCTCCGCAACGCCGGCTTCGTCCGGGGCGGCCGGGTCGACCTGGAGGTCTGGTCCCTCGTCTCCGCCGACCTGCGCTGACCCACCCCGACCCCGGGCGGCACCGGGACCGGGGCCGGTGGCCGTGCGACCCCGGCTCAGCCGACGATGCGGTCCGACGGTGGGGTGAACTGGCGGGTGGGCTGGCCCTTGAGGCCGTCGCGGAGGGTCTGCGCCACCGCCTTGATCGGGATCTGCGACTGGCCGTCGCCGACCGCGTTGAACGGGTTGTCCGGGTCGGAGATGAAGCTCGCCGCCGCCAGTTCCGGGGTGTAGCCGACGAACCAGGCCGACCGGGTGCTGTCGGTGGTGCCCGTCTTGCCGGCCACCGGGCGGCCGACGGTGCCCCGCACGCTGTCCGCGGTCGACCAGCCGCCGCAGCTGCCGCGGGCCGGGGTGTCGCCGGTCGGGCAGCGGGCGGCGTCGGTGGCGGCGCGGGCGGCGTCGGCGTTCACCACCTGCCGGCAGCGCGGCTTGGCGACCTCCCGCTCGATGCCGGAGGCGGTCTTCCAGGTGGTCGGCGTGCCGTCCCGGTTGTAGATCGCCTGCACCGGGATCGCCTCGCAGTAGCGGCCGTCCGCGGCGATCGCGGCGTACGCGTTGGCCATCTCCAGCGGCGTGGCGTCGGAGACGCCGAGGGTGAACGCGCCCCACTGTTTCGCCTTGGCCGGGGACGCGTGCTCCCGGTCGACGTCGGTGCGCCAGCGCAGCCCGAGCTGCTCGGCCAGGCGGACCGCCTTGTCCGCGCCGACCTGCTCCTCCAGCCACACGAAGTACGTGTTCACCGACTTGCCGAAGCCGGACCACATGGTCTGGTTGCCGCTCATCGCGCCGCTGGCGTTGGACGGCGACCAACCGTCGTAGACCTCGGAGCGGTACCGGTGCGGTGCGTTGAACGAGGTGGACAGCGGCATGCCCGCGTTGAGCGCGGCCAGCATGGGGAACATCTTGAACGTCGAGCCGGCCTGGTAGCCCGCCAGGTCGCCGCCGCCGAGCAGGGGCGCCACGGTGTTCGGGTAGTTCGCCTTGACCTTCGGCCCGGCCTCGGGGTTGGAGCTCTGCCCGTTCTCGCTCAGGTCCAGCGAGTACGTCCGGTTCACCGCCATCGCCTTGACCCGCCCGGTGCCGGGCTCGGAGACCACGATGCCGTTGGCGAAGGGGCTGCCGGTGTTCTCCTTGGTGCCGACGTTCTGCTCGGCCGCCTCCTGGATCTTGGGGTCGAGGCTGAGCACGATCCGGTAGCCGCCCCGGCGCAGCTTGTCCAACCGCTCCAGCCGGTTCTCGCCGAACGCGGGCTGCGTGCTCCACCAGTTCTTCAGGTAGTCGCAGGCGAAGCCCCAGCTGTTCCACTTCTCGGGCACGGAGGCGCAGTCGTTCGGCGGGTACGTCAGCTTCAGCCGGATCGGCTCGGTCTTCGCCTGCGTGACGGCGTCCGGCGAGAGGTATCCGAGCTGGGCCATCCGGTCGAGCACGTAGTTGCGCCGGCCGGTGGCGTCCTTCTGGTCGGAGCTGGCCGGGTCGTACTCGGACGGGGACTTGACCAGGCCGGCGAGGGTGGCCGCCTCGACGGGGCTGAGGTCCTTGGGGGCCTTGGAGAAGAAGATCTCGCTGGCCGCGTAGATGCCGTACGCGCGGTGCCCGAAGTACGCGGAGTTGAGGTAGCGCTCCAGGACGTCGTCCTTGCTGAGTTCCTTCTCCAGGTCCATCGCCATCCGCATCTCGCGGACCTTGCGCAGGCTGGTCTGCTGGGTGGCCTCCTGCACCTCCTTCGGCGTCTTCGCGCTGTCCCGCAGCGCCATCCGCACGTACTGCATGGTGAGCGTGGAGGCGCCCTGGGAGACGCCGCTGGAGCGGGCGTTGGCCACGAAGGCGCGGGCGACGCCCTTCGGGTCGACGCCCCGGTGCTGGTAGAAGCGGTTGTCCTCGGCGGCGACGATCGCCTGCTGCATGTGCGGGGAGATGTCGGCCAGCTTCGTGTACTGCCGGTACTCCTCGTAGAACATCGTCAGCACCGTCTTGCCGTCCGGCGCGTAGACGTACGACGTCTCGGCCGGCAGCGCGGTGGTGAGGATCTCGGTCTTGTGTTCCATGGCGTGCGCCGTGACCTTGGCGCCGAGGCCGGTGGCGGCGGCCACGGGGTACGCCACGGCGGCGACCACGATCCCGGCGATCAGTCCGGCGCGGAGGAGGGGAACGAGACGACCAGCGGCGGCAAGGGGTCGATTGCTCACACGCTCAAGTTATGACATTTCCGATTCGTACCTGAGAAATATTCATAAACGCCCGTGTGGTGATGCGGCCCACGCCGGGATCCGCTGTCCCGCGCGGCACCTTCCCGGCAGGATCGCGGACATGCGTGGTCAGCCGACCGGGACCCTCCCCGAACCCGACCTCACCCACCACGGCGACGCCGAGGTGGGGCCGGGGCTCGTCGACCTCGCCGTCAACGTGCGGCGCGACGCGATGCCGGACTGGCTGGCCGACCCGATCACCGCCGCGCTCGGCGACCTCGCCGCGTACCCCGACCCGGGGCCAGCACGGGCCGCCGTCGCGGCCCGGCACGGCCGCCCGCCGGCCGAGGTGCTGCTGACCGCCGGCGCGGCCGAGGGCTTCGTGCTGCTCGCCCGGGCGCTCGCCGGGGTACGCCGACCGGTGGTGGTGCACCCGCAGTTCACCGAGCCGGAGGCGGCGTTGCGCGCCGCCGGGCACCAGGTCGAGCGGGTGCTGCTCGACGCGGACGACGACTTCCGGCTCGACCCGGCCCGGGTGCCCGCCGACGCCGACCTCGTGATGATCGGCAACCCGACCAACCCGACGTCGGTGCTGCACCCCGCCGGCGACCTGGCCGCCCTGGCCCGACCCGGCCGGGTGCTGGTGGTCGACGAGGCGTTCGCCGACACCACCGTCGCCCCCGGCGTGGCCGGCGAACCGGAGTCGCTGGCCACCAGGCGGGACCTGCCCGGCCTGCTGGTGGTCCGCAGCCTCACCAAGACCTGGGGCCTGGCCGGTCTGCGCATCGGCTACCTGCTCGGCGAGGCGGACCTGTTGGAACGGCTGGCCGCCGCCCAGCCGCTCTGGGCCGTCTCCACCCCCGCCCTGGCCGCCGCGTCGGCCTGCGCCACGCCCGTCGCGGTCGAGGCCGAGCGCGCCATCGCCGCCCGGCTCGCCGCCGACCGCGACCACCTGGTCGCCCGCCTGTCGGCCCTGCCCGGCGTACGCGTCGCCGGCCGTCCCGCCAGCGCGTTCGTGCTGGTGCACGTCCCCGGGGCCGCCGACGTGCGGGTCGCCCTGCGGCAGCGCGGCTGGGCGGTACGCCGGGGCGACACGTTCCCCGGTCTCGGCCCGGACTGGCTGCGGATCGCCGTGCGCGACACGGCCACCACCGACGCGTTGACCGAGGTACTGGCGGAGATCCTGGAGGCTTAACGCTTCCCCACGGCTGGAAGTCGGGGGGATTTCTGGCTCGGACTGCGCGCAGCTACCAACCCCGAAGGGAGGTGTTCACGTGTCTTGCGTCGTCAGCACCAGCACGGTCGCGTTCTACCGTGGCGAGGATCGCCCCCGCGGCGTTCCGGTCTCGACAGGCAGTATGCCCGCAGCTGTCGCACCGGAAAGTTCGCACACCCAGCCCGAGGCGTTCCTTGGCTCTCGTTCCGCACTGCGAGCAGGTCATCGTGGTGTAGGCGGGCGGCACCAGCACCACCTTTCGGCCCGCCCGCGCGCCGCGTTCGATCAGCTCTCGCTTCGCCGCGCCGATCGCGGCGTCTGCGACCTTGCGCGCCATGGTGCTTCGCGTCAGGAACGTCGGCTTGAAGTTCTCAACGGCGATCACGTCATGGTCGTTCACGACCCTTTTTGCCCACTGTCGGGCTTCGTGTGCGTTCTGTCGGGCCGCCTTCTTGTTGAGCCTGGCGGCCTGCCGTTTGGCTTGCAGGTAGCCCCTCGACGGCGGGTTGCCTCGGGGGCGACGCCGACGGCTCATCTTGCGCTGTGCCTTGGCCAGCTCCGCAGCGCACCGCTTGCGGTGGCCGAGGTGCGGCAGGTCGTAGGCGGGATCGGTGGTGGTGGCGGTGGTGGTGACGCCCCAGTCAACGCCGATCGACCTGTCGACGGCCGGTGCCACTTCCGCTTCGCGACGAACGACGAACGAGGCGTATCAGTGGCCCAGCGAGTCCTGGTAGATGCGCACGCTGGTCGGCGTGGACGGCAGGTCTCGGGACCAGAGCACCGGGATAGTGATGCCACCGGCCAAGCGCAGCCGACGTTCCCGGATGGTGAACCCACGCAGGGTGTACTCAAGGCTGGGCAGGGTGCACTTCCGGCGTTTGACCGTTGGTCGCCCTCGGCCTTTGATCTTGTAGGAGTGCTGAAGTGCCAGGGAGTAGGTGCGCAGTGTCTGCTGTTGGGCGACTTGGGTGCCGTCGCGCAGCCACGAGGACCGGGCGCGTGCATCGGTGAGCATTTTGGACAGCGTGCAGAAGGTGGGCTTGCGGCGGGACTTCTGCTGGTGGACGGCTTCGTTCCACAGCCATCGGCATCGGCCCCACTCGGTGAGCAGCGCGGCCCGCGCGGTTGCGCCAGGGCGCAGCCGGTAGGTGTACCGCACCGTTTCGTCCACAATCAACACAATACGTCAGTCAGCTTTATAGTGGGGGATGGAGGAAGTCTCAAAGAAATCATCCGCGAGGAATGCGCCGAACGCGACGCGCCCATCGTGGAGTTGACGATGCCGACCATGTGCGCCTGTTCATCACATGCGATCCGCAGTTCGGCATCCACCGGCTCGTCAAGCAGATCAAGGGCCGCACGTGGCGTCTGCTGCGCGCCGAATTCCCGTCACCGCGGTCCCGGCTACCCGCCCCTCTGGGCCACTCGTACTTTGTCGCCACTGTCGGCGGCGCAACCATGGAGGCCGTCAAACACTATGTCGAGAACCAACGCGACGCCTGACCATCCTTTCCTCCCCGTGGCTGAAGCCAGGGGTTTCACGGGCGAATTCTGATGATGCTGGAGACCACGATCGCGGCGATCCGGCCGCCGGACGAGTCGGCGATGGCCGCCGCGCGGGAGTTGCAGGGGCGGCTGACCAAGCCCGCCGGCTCGCTCGGCGCCCTGGAGGAACTCTCCGTACGCCTCGCCGGCCTGGCCGGGCACTGCCCGCCGCCGCTGCCCGAGCCGGCCGCGGTCGCGATCTTCGCCGGTGACCACGGCGTGCACGCCCAGGGGGTGACGCCCTGGCCGCAGGAGGTCACCGCGCAGATGATCGGCAACTTCCTGGCCGGCGGCGCGGTCGTCAACGCGTTCGCCCGGCAGGCCGGCGCCTCGGTCACCGTCGTCGACGTCGGCGTGGCCACCCCGCTCCCGGCCACCGGCACCCCGGCGGGTGCCCCGCTCGCCGACGGCCCGGCGGGTGCCTTGGCCGCCGATGGCGCGCCGGCCATTCCGCTCACCCGGCCCCCGGCGGACAGCCTGCCGGCCCGCGACGCGCCCCGGCTGGTCGCGGCGAACGTCCGCCCCGGCACCCGGGACCTGGCGGTGACCGCCGCGCTCACCCGCGAGGAGGCCCGCGCGGCCGTCGAGACCGGCATCCGGGTGGCCGACGAGTTGATCGACGCGGGCGCGGGCATCCTGCTCACGGGGGACATGGGCATCGGCAACACCACGCCGGCCGCCGCCCTGATCGCCGCGTTCACCGGCATCGACCCGGCGGAGACGACGGGCCGGGGCACCGGGGTCGACGACCCGACGTACGCCCGCAAGGTCGACGTCGTGCGGGCCGCGCTGCGCCGGCACGACCCCGATCCCGCCGACCCACTGGGCGTGCTGGCCGCCGTCGGCGGGCTGGAGCACGCCGCGCTGGCCGGGCTGATCCTCGGCGCCGCCGCCCGCCGCACGCCGGTGCTGCTGGACGGGGTGATCGCGGTCGCCGCGGCCCTCGCCGCGGCGGCCCTCGCGCCGCACGCCGTGGCCGCCATGGTGGCCGGGCACCGCTCCGCCGAGCCGGGGGCCACGGTCGCGCTGCGCCGGCTGGGCCTGGCGCCGCTGATCGACCTCGGGCTGCGCCTGGGCGAGGGCACCGGCGCGCTGCTCGCGCTGCCGGTGGTCACCGGCGCGGTCCGGGTGCTGCACGAGGTGGCCACGTTCGACTCGGCGGGGGTGGCCGAGAAGTGAGCGACCGGAGCGAGCGGCCCGCAGGCGTGTCGCGTTCCGCCGTCGCCGGCGAGCAGGGCGGGGCGGCGGCGTGAGCGGCAACCCGTACCCGCTCGGCCTGCGGCTCGCCGGCCGCCGGGTGGTCGTGGTGGGCGGGGGAGCGGTGGCCACCCGGCGGGTGCCGGCCCTGCTCGACGCCGGCGCGCACGTCTTCCTCGTCGCGCCCGAGCTGACCCCGGCGCTGCGCGCGCACGTCGACGCCGGACGGCTGCACTGGGCACCGCGCCGGTTCGCCCCCGACGACCTGGACGGCGCGTGGCTGGTCCAGGTCGCGGTCGACGACCCGCTCGCCGCCGCGTCGGTCAGCGCCGCCGCCGCCGAGCGTCGCATCTTCTGCGTACGCGCCGACGACCGCGCCGCCGCCACCGCATGGACGCCGGCGGTGACCCGGCACGGGCCGGTGACCGTGGCGGTGCTCGGCGGAGGCGACCCGCGCCGGGCGATGGCCGTCCGCGACGCCGTCCGCGCCCTCCTGGACGTGAGGAAGGGCCCCCGGTCAACGCCTGCGGTGGAGGAAGGGTCCCTGCCATCCACACAGGGTGGGCGGGTTGCGTTGGTGGGGGCCGGTCCGGGGGACCCGGAGCTGATCACCGTCAAGGGCTGGCGGCTGCTCACCGAGGCGGACGTGGTGGTCGCCGACCGGCTCGTCCCCGGGCTGCTCCTCGACGAACTGCGCCCCGACGTCGAACTCGTGGACGCCTCCAAGATCCCGTACGGCCCGTCCCGGGGCCAGGAGGAGATCAACCGGATCCTCGTGGACCGCGCCCTGGCCGGGAAGTTCGTGGTGCGGCTCAAGGGCGGCGACCCGTACGTCTTCGGCCGGGGCGGCGAGGAACTGCTGGCCTGCGCGGCGGCCGGCGTGCCGGTGACCGTGGTGCCCGGCGTGACCAGCTCGATCGCGGCTCCGGCCGCGGCGGGCGTCCCGGTCACCCACCGGGGGGTGGCCCACGAGTTCACCGTGGTCTCCGGGCACGTCGCACCCGACTCGCCGGCCTCCCTGGTCCGGTGGGAGGCGCTGGCCGGGCTGCGCGGCACGCTGGTCGTGCTGATGGGGCTGAAGAACCTCGCGGCGATCACCGCGACGCTGATCGCGCACGGCAAGCCGGCGGAGACACCGGCCGCCGTGGTGCAGGAGGCGACGACCGGGGCGCAGCGGGCGCTCCGCTCCACGCTCGGCGCGGTGGCCGCCGACGTGGCGGCCGCCGGGCTGCGCCCGCCCGCGGTGGTGGTGCTGGGGGACGTGGTCGACGCTCTCGCCGGGGCTGGACCTGAGGAATTTCCGGGCAGCCCACTCGCTCCGGGCGGTCAGGCTTGATCCCTGCGCGAGCGGGCTGCCCGGAAATCCCCGGTGGGCGTTGCCCGTGGGGCGGCTCGGGTTCGACCGGGCAGAGTCAGACGGGATGACGACGGCGGCCGGAGACACAGTCTCCGGCCGCCGTCGTCGCCGGTCAGGTCACTGCTTGAGCATGTTGTCCAGCAGCAGGGCGCAGCGGATCAGGCCGAGGTGGCTGTAGGCCTGCGGGTGGTTGCCCAGCCCGCGCTCGGCCATCGGGTCGTACTGCTCGGGCAGCAGGCCGGTCGGGCCGGCGGTGTCCACCATCTGCGAGAACAGCTCCTCGGCGTCGGTACGCCGTCCGGTGCGCAGGTACGCCTCGATGAGCCACGCCGTGCAGATGTGGAAGCCGCCCTCCCGCCCGGGCAGGCCGTCGTCCCAGTGGTAGCGGTAGACGACCGGGCCGCTGCGCAGGTCCGCCTCGATCCGCAGGACGGTGGAGAGGAAGCGCGGGTCGTCGCCGGGGAGCAGGCCGGAGAGCCCGATCCATAGCGACGAGGCGTCCATCTCCTCGTCCCCGTACGCCACGCTGTAGGCCTCGACGGTCTCGTGCCAGCCGTACTCCAGCACGTTGGCGCCGATGCGGTCGCGCAGCTCCACCCACTCCGGCCGGTCCTCGCCGCCGTGCTGGCGCATGACGTGCAGCGCCCGGTCCACGGTCATCCAGCACATCACCTTCGAGAAGATGTGGTGCCGCGGGGGGAGGCGGGCCTCCCAGATGCCGTGGTCGGGCTCGTGCCAGCGGCGGCGGACCGCCTCGACCATGTTGTCGAGCACCCGCCACTCGTCCTCGCGGACGGAGCCGCGGGCGTCGGCCACGGCCGCGATCAGGTCCGCGATCGGGCCGAAGACGTCGAGCTGGAGCTGGTGGTTGGCGAGGTTGCCGACCCGGACCGGCCGGGAGCCGGCGTAACCGGGCAGGGTGTCGATGACCGCCTCGGCGCCCAGTTCGTAGCCGTCCACCGTGTAGAGCGGGTGCAGCCGCTCCGGGTGCCCGCCGGTGCGCTCGATGCACCCGTCGACCCAGCGCAGCAGCGCCTCGGCCTCCTCGATCGAGCCCAGGTCGACCAGGGACCGCGCGGTCATCGCCGCGTCCCGCAGCCAGCAGTAGCGGTAGTCCCAGTTGCGGACGCCGCCCAGTTCCTCCGGCAGCGAGGTGGTCGCGGCGGCCAGGATCGAGCCGGTGGCCTCGTGGCAGAGCCCGCGCAGGGTCAGCGCGCTGCGGACCACCAGGTCCCGGGCGGTGCTCGGCAGCCGCAGGGTGGCCACCCAGTCCTTCCAGGGCTGCTCGGCCAGGGCCTGCCGCTCGTGGACCGACATCCGGTGGTGTTCCAGGCTGTGCGTGCCGAAGCGCAGCTCCAGCACGACCTGCCCACCGGAGGCGGAGAGGTCGACGACGGCCTTGGCCGTCTCGTAGCCGCCGTCGTTGGTGACCTGCCACTCGACCCCGGGCGAGTAGAGCGCGACCGGCTCGTTGGAGCCGAGCACCAGCAGGCCGTCGCCGATCGGCTGCAACTGCACCGCGACCTGGCCGAACTCGGGCCGGGGCGCGAACTCCAGCCGGGCCCGGCCCGAGCCGGTGAGCACCCGGACCATTGTCGAGTCGCCGGTCACGACGGCCGGGCCGTCCGGCGTGGTCTCCCTGGCCGGCTTGTCCAGCCAGTCGGTGACGGTCAGGCCCGACCACCGGGTCTCGACGGTCATCGTCCCCGAGCGGTAGCGCTGCCCGAGCGGGATGCCCCCGCGTTCCGGGGCCACGCTGAAGTGCCCGGCGGGGCTGCCGCCGACCAGGTCGGCGAAGATCGCCGCCGAGTCCGGCTTTGGGTGGCAGAGCCAGGTGACCTTGGCCTCGGGGGTGAGCAGGGCCACGGTCCGCCCGTTGGCCAGCATCGAGTGCCGCTCGATGGGCACCGCGCGCTCGCCGAAGAGCCAGTGCCGCCGGGTCTCCAGCAGCAGGCCGAGGGCGCGGGCGGCCTCGATCGGTTCGGCGACCCGGTAGCCGGCCTGGGTGTCACCGGGGCCGATCTTGATGCCGACGTCCGGCCCGTGCAGGTTGCCGAAGGCGTTCTCGTCGGTGACGTCGTCGCCGATGAAGAGCACCGCGCTGGCGGAGAGCTGGGTGCGCAGTTGGTCGACGGCCGTGCCCTTGTGCGTGGCGACCACCGACAGCTCGATGACCTCCTTGCCCTGGGTGACGGTGACGTCGTCCCAGGTGGCTGGGCCGCTGCGGACCGCCTCGATGGCGGCAGCCGCGATCTCGGGGGCCACCCCGCGGGTGTGCACGGCGACGCTCGCCGGCTTGCGCTCCAGCCGGATTCCCGGGTGGGCCGAGGCGATCTCGCGCAGGGCGTCGCGCAGCCGGGTGCGGACCGCGATCAGCTCGGGGGAGAGCCGCTCGACGAAGCCGATGTCGAACTCGGAGCCGTGGCTGCCGACGAGGTGGACCTCGCTGGGCAGCCGGGAGAGGGCGGCCAGGTCGCGCAGGGCCCGCCCGGAGACCACCGCCACGGTGGTCTGGGGCAGGGCGGCCAGCGCCCGGACGGCCGCCACCGACTCCGGCAGCGGCACGGCCTTGCTCGGGTCCTCCACGATCGGCGCCAGGGTGCCGTCGTAGTCGCAGGCGATCAGAAGCTGGGGTACCCGGGCGATGCGGCCGATGGCCGCCCGCAGTTCCGGGTCCATCGTGCCGGCCGCCGGGGTGACGATCTCGTTGGCGGCGTTCACGCGTCCTCCGATTGAGGCACACCGAGCTCGGTGAGGAAGGACTTCGCCCAGTGCCCCACGTCGTGGGTGCGAAGATGGCGTTGCATTGTCCGCATTCTGCGGCGTGCCTCCGGCTTCTCGACGTGCACGGCCCTCAGCAGGGCGTCCTTGACCGCGTCAGGGTCGTGCGGGTTACACAGGAACGCCTGACGCAGCTCGGTGGCGGCGCCGGCGAACTCGCTGAGCACGAGTGCACCGCCCTGGTCGGCGCGCGATGCGACGTACTCCTTGGCTACCAGGTTCATTCCGTCTCGCAGCGGGGTCACCATCATCACGTCGGCGGCGGCGTACATCGCGGCGAGTTCAGTGCGACTGTACGACTGATGCAGATAATGCACCGCCGGCACGCCGACCCTGCCGAATTCGCCATTAATCCGGCCGACCTCCCGCTCCACCTTCACGCGTAGTGCCTGGTAGTGCTCCACGCGCTCGCGGCTGGGCGTGGCGACCTGCACCATGACCGCGTCGGGAACTGTCAACTTTCCGTCAGCCAGCAGTTCGCGGAAGGCCTTGAGCCGCAACTCGATGCCCTTGGTGTAGTCGAGCCGGTCGACGCCCAGGATGATCGTCTTCGGGTTGCCCAGCTCCTCGCGGATCTCCTTCGCCCGGGCCTGGATCGCCGCGTCGGCGGCCAGCCGCTCCATCTCCTTCGTGTCGATGGAGATCGGGAACGCGCCGGCCTTCACCTGGCGCCCGTCGACCTGGATCATCTGCCCCTCGTAGCGCAGCCCGAGCAGGTGCCGGGCCAGCCGGACGAAGTTCTGCGCGGCGAGGCGCTGCTGGAACCCGACCAGGTCGGCGCCGAGCAGGCCGCGCAGGATCTCGGTGCGGAACGGCATCTGCATGAACAGCTCGATGGGCGGGAACGGGATGTGCAGGAAGAAGCCGATCCGCAGGTCGGGCCGCAGCTCGCGGAGCATCGCCGGGACGAGCTGGAGCTGGTAGTCCTGCACCCAGACCGTCGCCCCCTCGGCCGCGACCTCCGCCGCGGCCTCCGCGAAACGGGCGTTGACCAGGCGGTACGCCTCACGCCAGCGGCGCTTGTAGGCGGGCGTCTCCACCGCGTCGTGGTAGAGCGGCCAGATCGTCGCGTTGGACTGGCCCTCGTAGTAGCGCTCCAGCTCCTCCGCGCTCAGCGGCACCGGGTGCAGCCGGATGCCCTCCAGGTCGAAGGGCTCGGGGGCGGCGCCGGTGCCACCGGCCCAGCCGACCCAGGTGCCCTGGTGCTCGGCGAGGACGGGGTGCAGTGCGGTCACCAGCCCCCCGGGGCTGCGACGCCACTGCCGTCCTTCGGGGGTGCTCACCTCGTCGACGGGTAGCCGGTTCGCCACTACGACAAAGGAGCTGCGGACGGTCACGTTCGGCCACCTCCGGGTGCTGACGGGTCAACCGCGAATGAGCGTACTGAGCGTAGCTGCGGCTTCTGGGGCCCCGTGCCGGAGTCACCTACCCTTCCCACGATGGTCCAACCCTTGGCGTGATCTTGTCGATACCCCTGCT
The DNA here is from genome assembly GCF_049841735.1 of Micromonospora sp. DT46. Taxonomy (NCBI): domain Bacteria; kingdom Bacillati; phylum Actinomycetota; class Actinomycetes; order Micromonosporales; family Micromonosporaceae; genus Micromonospora; species Micromonospora sp. DT46. The sequence goes on from NZ_JBNCKW010000013.1 coordinate 109,016, forward strand.
CGGAAGCAGGGGTGGCGCGACGCGTCCGGAGGTTCGGGGGCGGGGTGATGTGGGCGCGACGCCGCGTACCTGTCAGGATTGAGGATGGCGTGCGTGCGGCCGGCCACCGGCCGGCGGCGGCGGGCGGAGGTCGAAGCCCGCGCCCGCGCCCGCCGATCCCAGTCGCAACCCTACGGAGGTAGCCCACACCGTGGCCCAGTACATCTACGTCCTGGAAAAGGCGCGCAAGGCGCACGGCGACAAGGTCGTGCTCGACAACGTGACGCTGAGCTTCCTGCCGGGGGCCAAGATCGGTGTGGTCGGCCCCAACGGCGCCGGCAAGTCCAGCCTCCTCAAGATCATGGCAGGGCTGGACAAGCCGAGCAACGGCGAGGCCCGGCTGATGCCCGGCTACACCGTCGGCATGCTCGCCCAGGAGCCCCCGCTCAACGACGCCAAGACCGTGCTCGGCAACGTCGAGGAGGCGGTCGCCGAGACCAAGGCCAAGCTGGAGCGGTTCAACAAGATCGCCGAGCAGATGGCCACCGACTACTCCGACGAGCTGATGGAGGAGATGGGCCGGCTCCAGGAGGAGCTGGACCACCTCGACGCGTGGGACATCGACTCCAAGCTCGAACTGGCGATGGACGCGCTGCGCTGCCCGCCGCCGGACGCCGACGTCACCCAGCTCTCCGGTGGCGAGCGCCGCCGGGTGGCGCTGTGCAAGCTGCTGCTGGAGGCGCCCGACCTGCTGCTGCTCGACGAGCCCACCAACCACCTGGACGCGGAGAGCGTCTCCTGGTTGGAGCAGCACCTGGCCAAGTACGCCGGCACCGTCATGGCGATCACCCACGACCGGTACTTCCTGGACAAGGTGGCTGGCTGGATCCTGGAGCTGGACCGCGGCCGGGCCATCGGCTACGAGGGCAACTACTCCACCTACCTGGAGAAGAAGGCGGCCCGGCTGGCCGTCGAGGGCCGCCGCGACGCCAAGATGAAGAAGCGGCTCACCGAGGAACTGGAGTGGGTCCGCTCCAACGCCAAGGCGCGGCAGACCAAGTCCAAGGCCCGACTCGACCGCTACGACGAGATGGCCAACGAGGCGGAGAAGACCCGCAAGCTCGACTTCGAGGAGATCCAGATCCCGCCGGGCCCGCGCCTGGGCAACACGGTGATCGAGGCGCAGAACCTCAGCAAGGGCTTCGGCGACCGGCTGTTGATCGACAACCTGTCGTTCTCGCTGCCCCGCAACGGCATCGTCGGCATCATCGGCCCCAACGGCGTCGGCAAGACCACGCTGTTCAAGACCATCGTCGGGCTGGAACAGCCGACCGGCGGCGAGGTCCGGGTCGGCCCCACCGTCTCGCTGTCGTACGTCGACCAGAACCGGCAGGGCCTCGACGGCGACAAGAGCGTCTGGGAGGTCGTCTCCGACGGCCTGGACTACCTCATGGTGGGCAAGGTCGAGATGCCGTCGCGGGCGTACATCGCGGCGTTCGGATTCAAGGGGCCGGACCAGCAGAAGCCGACCAAGGTGCTCTCCGGCGGCGAGCGCAACCGGCTCAACCTGGCGCTGACGCTGAAGATCGGCGGCAACGTGATCCTGCTCGACGAGCCGACCAACGACCTGGACGTCGAGACCCTCTCCAGCCTGGAGAACGCGCTGCTGGAGTTCCCCGGCTGCGCCGTGGTCATCTCCCACGACCGGATGTTCCTCGACCGGGTCTCCACGCACATCCTGGCCTGGGAGGGCGACGACGAGGACCCGTCCCGCTGGTTCTGGTTCGAGGGCAACTTCGAGGCGTACGAGAAGAACAAGATCGACCGGCTCGGCGCGGAGGCGGCCCGCCCGCACCGCGTGACCTACCGCAAGCTGACCCGTGACTAAGAGCGCGGACCGCAGCCGATCATGAGCGATCGCTTCGTCTACCACTGCACCCTGCGGTGGTCCGACCTGGACGCGTACGGCCACATCAACAACTCGCGCTTCCTCACCCTCTACGAGGAGGCGCGGGTGGCGTTGATGTTCGCCGGCGGCCGGGCGTGGGGGGTGGGCTCGTTCGCCGACGGCGTCGTGATCAGTCGGCACGAGATCGACTACCTGCGCCCGGTCGAGTACGCCCTCGGCCGGGCCACCGCCGAGGCCGCCCCCACCGTGCGCATCGAGCTGTGGGTGGAGGAGATCCGGGGCGCGTCCTTCACCGTCGCCTACGAGCTCTTCGACGGCGAGGTGCTGGCCAGCCGGGCCCGTTCGGTGCTGGTGCCGTTCGACCTGACCCGGCAGCGGCCCCGGCGGATCACCCCGGAGGAGCGCACGTTCCTGCTCACGTACGCGCCGCAGGGCGGGGTGGCGTGACGGCGGCCGGCGGGCCGGTCGCCCCGGCGGGGGCCGGTGGCGGCGGGACGGTCGCCGGTGGGCACGGGATCGCCGACGCGGCCGACGCGGGGGCCTTCCTGGCCCGTCTCGTCCGGCTGGACGGCGACGCGCCGGTCCGGCTCAGGTCGGCCGGCGCGACGGGCCGTACGGCCCTCTGGGGGCGTCTGCCGTGGGGCGTGCTGGTCGTCCGCACGGTGGCCGGCGACGGCCCCGGCGACGCCACGGTCCCGGCCCGCGAGTTGCTGGCCGAGCTGGCGGCGGGCGGCGCGGCCCTGCCGACGCGGCGGGACGAGCGGTGGCGGTGGCCGCTGCCGCCCGCGGCGAGCCGCCGGGTGGAGACGCTGCCGGGCGTGGAGCTGCGGCGGATCGCGGCGGCGGCAGCGGGAGCCCTGCGCGACGCCAGCACCCACGGCGTCGGCGGGCGTGCGGTGGGGCAGCGGGCGCTGCGGGACGCGCTGCTCGACCACGTGCCCGTGGTGGTCACCCCGGAGGACCCGCCAGGCGAGCCGGTCGAGGTGACCCAGCGGATGGTCCAGGGGGTGGTCCGGATGGGCTTCCTGGGACCCGCCGAGGGGGTGGCCGGGACGGTCGGCGGGGGCGACGTCCAGGTGCGCACGGTTGGCCGATGGGTCGGCCTGGTGGGACCGTACGGAGCGATATGGTCGCAGAAGGCCACCGAACTTGCCGTGCGGCCCCTCTGAATTCATCCGTTCGGCTGACCCTCGGTCATTCTTCTGTCCTGGGGCTGCCGTTGGGGGGGTGCTTCAACCCGGCTGTCCGGGTACCGTCCATCCTCGGATCCAACGCACCGTAGGCGAGTGGATCCGCTGGGGAGTGAGGTGCGCGAGCGATGCCGTGGTGGTCATGGCGCCCCGGTCCCGCCAACGGCGGCGGCGACCCGGAAAGGCGGAGCGGGGTCACAGTGGAGAGCACCGTCCGGGTCGGACCACCGACCCCCCGTCAGCCGGGAGACGACTGCCCGCCGACGGAGCGAGCCGTGATCGCGGACATGCCCGCCACGGTCGAGCCGGTCACCCTACGCCGCGTCTGCGACGCACTCGACAGGCTCGACGTGCGCTACCTGGCCGACGGCGACGGCAACCTGCTGGCCATGTGGGAGCGGCACGCCGTGCTGGTCACACTCGAGGGTCCGGAGGACGAGATCCTGGTGATGCGGGCCCGTCCACACGCGACGGTGCCGCCGGACTGGGCCGACCGCGCCTACCGCGTGGTCAACGAGTGGAACCACACCCGCCGCTTCTGCAAGGCCTACATCGGCGACCCGACCGAGCGCGGCCAGTTGCCGATCTACGCGGAGTTGCAGGTGCCGTTCGGTGCCGGGGCGCACGACGCGCTGCTGGTCGAGATGCTCGACTGCGGCGCGGCGGTCGCCACCAGCTTCGTGGACTGGCTGCACGACGAGGGCGCTCTGCTCTGAGGCGCCGGACGCCCGCCGGGCGATCCGGTGCCCGGGCGAACGCCGACGGGTCGCCCGGCCTCCGCCGGGCACCCGAGGGGCGGCCCGGTCAGGCCGGCCCCGCCGGGTCCTCCATCGCGTTGACCATGAAGTAGGCGGCCCGTTCCAGGTAGTCCCACAGTGCGGTGGCGATCTCCGGCGGCAGGTCGAGCCGGTCCACGGCGCGGCGCATGTGGAGCAGCCACGCGTCCCGCTCGGCGGCGCCGATCCGGTACGGCGCGTGGCGCATCCGCAGTCGCGGGTGCCCCCGTTGCGCCGAGTACGTGTTGGGGCCGCCCCAGTACTGCATGAGGAACAGGGTCAACCGGTCCGCGGCCGGGCCCAGGTCCTCCTCCGGATACATGGGGCGCAGCAGCGGGTCGTCGGCGACCCCGGCGTAGAACTCGTCCACCAGCTTGCGGAAAGTGGGCTCGCCGCCGACCGCTTCGAAGAGGGTCATCGACGCACCGGGACGGTCGGACTCACCTGCGGCATTCACCGTTCCATCCTGCCAGGTGCCACGTCGGGCGAGCGGGGGGTGCCGGCTGTGGGTCGGGTCACCGCGTGCCGCCGCCGTCCCGCCTCGCCGGGGCGACCGCCCAACGGCCCGCCGGCCCGCCGGACCGCTCCTCCGCGGGCCGCCCCTGCGCGCCCGCCGGGGCGGCGGGACCGGCTGCCTGCCGGGGGGCCGCTCCGCCCGCCTGCTGGGCCGCCTCGATCGCGGCGTCGATCGTCGACCGGCTCGGCCAGCGCAGGGCGGCGAGCGTCATCAGCAGCACCCCGACGGCGCTCCACACCCCGACCACGAGCGGGATGGAGTATCGCTCGGCCAGCAACCCGGTGACCAGGACGGCCATGCCCTGGATGACCTGGACGCCGGTCGCCATCACGCCGAAGGCGCGGGCCCGGAAGCCGTCGGGCAGCGCCCGGACGAAGAGCCCGTTGGCCACCGGCAGCATGCCGGCGACGGCGAACCCGCAGGCTGCGGCGAGCAGCGCCACCACCAGGGGCGGCGGGTCGAACAGGGCGGGCACCAGGGCCAGCGGGGAGAGCACCGCCAACGGCCGCATCAGGCTCAGCCGGCGGTCCGGCCCGAACGCCCGGCTGACGACGAGGCCGCCGAGGATGAAGCCGACGGGGTTCGCCGCCATGATGATCGCCTGCGCGGCGCCGGCGTCCAGTTGGCCGGCGTGCTCGCTCGCCCAGGCGGCGGCGAGGCCCTCCGGCACCACGGAGAAGAGCATGGCGGCGAAGACCAGCACGGCGATGGCCCGCAGCACCGGGGTGCCGAACACGATCTGGAAGCCCTGCGCGGTCTCCCGCAGCAGGTGGCTGCGGTGCGCGGCGGTCATCGCCGTCGGTCGGTCGGCCACGCCGAAGCGGACCAGCGCGGCCGACAGGGCGAAGGTCGCCGCGTTCACCAGGAGCGCGGTGGTCGGGTTGAAGGCGGCGATGGCCGCGCCCGCCAGGTAGCCGACGACCTGGGCGGCCTGGCCGACGCTGCTGATCATCGAGAGCCCGACCACCAGGCGGTCCCCGGTGAGGACCAGGGGGATCAGCGCCGACTTGGCGGCCTGGCTCGGTGGGTTGGCCAGCGTGGTGGCGAAGAGCAGGGCCAGGATCATCGGGACGGGCACGCCGGGGATGGCGATGCACACCATCAGCACCATCCGGACGAGGTCGCAGATCACCATGACCTGCCGGTAGCGGTGCCGCTCCGCGAGGGTGGCGAGCAGGGGGCCGCCGACCAGCCAGGGCAGGTAGCTCACCGCGAAGGCGGCGGCCGAGAGCGCGACGGACCGGGTCTCCTCGTAGACCAGCAGGGTGACCGCGGCCTTGGCGATGTAGTCGCCGATCCAGGAGAGCGCGCTGGCCGTGAAGACGGCGCCGTATTCGCGGTTGGCGAACACCTCGCGGAAGGTTGCCGGCCCTTCCGGGGATGGTCGCTCGTCAGGCACCGTCGCCTCCATCGTTCCCCTGAGCGGGCCACTCGTGATGGACGGCCCGGGAACCGTCGTCAGATCTACGGATCAGCGAGGACGTGATCACGCTCCGGGGGAGCGCGTTGCACCGGATTTTGCCCGATCGTCCGACGAGTGGCTAGGGCGAAGGGGTTGATCGTCGCATCTCCGACTGAACGAACGGACGATACCCGAGGGGCCACCCGGCTCGCGACCCCCGCCGCCCGGCGTTCTGGACGCCTCAGGTGGCGCCGCCCTGCCCGGTCTCGCCGGGGGTGGAGACCGGCATGCCGGGGTAGAACCGGGCGGCGGCGATCTTCGCGGTGATGCCGGAGTTCTCCAGCGCCTCGGCGAGCCGGCGACGCAGCTCCCGGCCGACGGCGAACTGCCCGTCCGCGGTCGTCTTGACCACCGTACGGATCACCGCGCCGTCGACCGTCATCTGCTCGACGCCCAGCACCTCCGGCGCCTCGACGATCTCCGGCGCCAGGTCGGGGTCGATCGCCACCGAGGCGGCGGCGGTACGCAGCACGGCGGTGGCCTCCTCCGTGCCGGCGAAGCCGATCGGCAGGTCGACCACCACCAGGGCCCATCCCTGGCTCTTGTTGCCCACCCGGACGATCTCGCCGTTGCGGATGTACCAGAGCACGCCCCGCCCGTCGCGGACGGTGGTGACCCGCAGCCCGACCGACTCCACCACGCCGGTCGCCTCGCCCAGGTCGACGGTGTCGCCGACGCCGTACTGGTCCTCGATCAGCATGAACAGGCCGGCGATCAGGTCCTTGACCAGGCTCTGCGCGCCGAAGCCGAGGGCCACGCCCGCGATGCCGGCGCTGGCCAGCAGCGGGGCCAGGTCGAAGCTGAACTCCTTGAGGATCATCAGCAGCGCGATGCCGAAGATGAACGCGGTGCTCAGGCTGCGCAGCACCGAACCGATCGCCTCGGCCCGCTGCCGGCGCCGCTCCGGAACGAACTCGCCGGGTTCGACGGCGGCGGTGGGGATCCGCTCGCGTAGCGGACGCAGCATGGTCGGCACGCCCGCGTCGGTGGTGGTGCGCACCAGCCGCCGGATCGTGCGGTGCACCAGCCACCGGGCGGCGACCGCCAGCAGCAGGATCATCACGATCCGCAGCGGCTTGAGCAGGATCCAGTAGCTGCCCTCGGCGAACCACACCGAGCCGGTCATGTCGTAGACGCTCTTGCAGAGGGCGTCGTCCAGGCAGGTCGGCGACGGGGCCGGGTCCGGCGCCTCGACGGCGGGCAGGGCGGGCGGCGTCAGGCTGGCAGCGGTCACGCTGTCTTCGTACCGCACCCGGGGGGGCCCGAACCCCCCGACCCTCCGCGTCGTGACCCGGCCCCCGGTGGAGCGTGCCGCCCGGGCGCGGTCGCACCGGTCAGGTCCCGCCCCGGGAACGCGAGGTGACGGCGCAACTATCATGATCAAATGACAGCTTCCACCTTCGTCTTCGTGCCCGGCGCCGGCAGCAACTCGTTCACCTGGGCGCCCATGCAGCGGGAGCTGGCCCTGCGGGGGCACCGCTCGCTGGCCGTCGACCTGCCCGGGCACGGCTTCGGCGCGACGTTCCCGGCGGCGTACCAGGCCCCGCAGGACCTCGCCGCCCTGGCGACCGCGCCGAGCGCGATGGCCGGCGTCGGCCACGCCGACAACGTGGCCCACGTCCTGGACGTCGTGCGGCGGGTACGCGAGCACGGACCGGTCATCCTGGTCGGGCACAGCCGGGGCGGGCTCACCCTGACCGGGGTCGCCAACGCCGCCCCGGAGCTGCTGGACCGGCTGGTCTACATCTCGGCGTGGTGCTGCGCCGCCGACACCCCGGCCGGCTACCAGGCCTCGGCGGAGAACGCGTCGAGCGCCCTGAACGGCGTCGGCGGCCTGCTCGCCGCGAACCCGATGGAACTCGGCGCGCTGCGGTTCAACTGGCGCACCGCCGACCCCGCACTGCTCGCCACCCTCCGGGAGGCGATCCTGGCCGACGGCACCGACGACGAGTTCCACGGCTACCTGAACACCCTGGAGCCGGACGAGAGCCTGGACGCCGGCGAGGAGCGGGCCGACCCCGGGACCTGGGGCCGCGTCCCCCGCACCTACCTGCGGCTCACCGCCGACCGGTCGATGCCGATCGCGCTCCAGGACCGGTTCATCGCCGACGCCGACGCGCTCACCCCCGACAACCCGTTCGACGTGTGGTCCCTCGACGTCAGCCACGCCGCGGTGCTCGTCCGCCCCGGGGAGACCGCGGCACTGCTCTCCTCCCTGGCCCGGCTCTGACGGACCCGGCGGGCCGATCGACGCCGAGCGCGGCCGATGATGCGCGCAGGGGGTCGCACCCGCCGGTGCGGCATTGATCGGGTCGTCGTGATCGCGTTTATCGGCTTCAAGGCGTAAACATGATCATCGGGGCCTGGAATGCGGCGCGTCGGAATCGGTGGCGGGTGCCGGACGGCGAGCGGCGCCGGAGGGGTCCGCCCCTGCTCAGGGGCGGATCTGCCCGTTTCCGGGTGATGCCTGGCCGGCTTCTGACATTAGTGCGCGTGCAATCCGGGATTTACTAGTGCAATTAGGCGTTGATCTGCAAGAACGTCAAGAGAAGATCATCCGGCACAACTTGGGCACAACTCAGATCCCATCTCGACCAGCAGGGCCGATCGGCTGGCTGTCCCTGCATCGTGCGCCGGCTTTCATTCCCAGAACCTCACCGATGCGCAAGCCTTCGCCGGCTCCAAGCCAAACAGCCGCGCGAAAGCTTCACGCCGTCACATGGGTTATCGGAAAGGACCTTGTCGACAACAGCGGCGTTCAAAATGCTCTTAAGGACCCCGAAGTAAAGGAGGACAGACGATCTGGCGACGCTTTCGTCAAGGGCGGGGCGCAAGCGGCCCGCCGCCGTATCGCACCGGGGCGCGCGTGCGGCCTGGCGGCCGGTCACGCCCCGGCACACGGCTATCAGGGAAGCCCTTGACAGTCGCAGTGCAGCTCCCCGGCCGACCGGGTTACCTAGTGTGCCGGGGAGGGGGCCTCGGCGGGACGGCCGGCGGCGTGGCGGGCGTCGGCGAGGGCGACGGCGAGCAGTACGAGCGCGGCCACGACCGTAGCGGCCAGCGGCGGGGCGAAATACAGGGGGACGGCGGCGACCGCCAGGGCGGCGATGGCGACGACGCGGCGGAGGGAAAGCCGGTCGAACACGACGCGTTCCAGACGGATGCGGCCGTAGAGGAACAGTGCTGGACCGCCGAGGATAGCGACGAGCCACACCGGCTCGGGCTTGCCGGCCGTGTGTTTCAGTACGATCTCGAAGCCGACGGCGGCGGTGAGGATGCCCATCACCATGACGACGTGTGCAGTGCCGGTGGCGCGACCGGCGGCGTACCGGTCCCCCGCCGTGGCGACGGCTTCGCCGAGGATCTGGCCGGAACGGTAGAAGTAGATGCGCCACAGCAGCACCGTCGACAGGAACGCCACCACGAGCCCCGCGCCGGTCACCGCGGTGACCGGCTGATAGGTCACCGTGAGGCCGACGGCGAGCACGGTTTCCCCGAGGGCGATCATCAGGAACTGCTGATAGCGGGCGGGCAGGTGGTGGCGGCTGTCCATGGCCCACGCACTGACCGGCTGCCGGGCCATCCCCGGTACCGGCCAGCGCAGCTGCCCGGCGACGATGTCGACGGCCACGGCGACCCCCCACAGGGCGACCCGGGCGTCGCCACTGACGGCCGCGCCGGCGAACCAGATCACCGCCGTGGCCGAGTGCCACAGCACCGACCGCAGGTAGAGCTGCCGAAGAGGGTGCCCGCGCAGCGCGGGCATCAGGATGAGCGGCCGGCCGCACTGCAGGATCACGTACGGCAGCACGAACGCCCACCCGCGGCTGACGAACGCGTACGGCAGTGAGGTCGACATGACCAGCAGCCCGAAGGCACTGGCCAATACGACCCACTGGATCTTGCGGCGGCGGGGGTCGAACCAGCTGGTGATGTGCGCGGTCGTGATCCACAGCCAGATCAGCGGCAGCGACAGCACCGGCAGGAAGCCCATCGACCACCACCGGACGACAAGGTCTTCGCTGACGATCTCCCGCGCCACCCGGCTGACCACCCCGGCGAGGGCGAACACCAGCACCAGGTCGACGAACAGTTCCAGGAAGTTGGCCTGCTGCACGTCCTCGCGACGTCGCAACAGGTCTTGGCTCTGTCGGCCGCCTTCCCGAAGTCCCATACCGCTCATATTCACCGGCACGACCCCGGTTCACCGGGGGTTGGATTTCCTGCACCCGGAGGGAAGCCATACGGGTGACCGCCAACGACTCCTGGCCGGACCAGGACGTCGTGGGAGTGGTTGGACGCGCCCGGACGCCACCACACGGTGACGAATCCGTCCCAGGACATGCGTGACGATCGGCCCTTATTGCTGGGAGGCCCGTCCTCATGCCCACGCGCGCCCAACGCCGGAGCCAAGTGGCGTTGGAGTATCAACCCTCGTGTACCCCGGCGTCAGAACGGGCCGCCGCCGGGGACTGGGCGCCGAGAATGACCCGCAGGGCAGGACCGGCAAGCCCCAGACATGGGGGCAGCGTCCGCGGTGCCGAGCAGACGACCCCCCCGTGCCAGCTACGACCTCAGCCGTAGCAGGTAGACAGCCACCGCCGCATTGGGAGCGCGCTCTCTCTGTTCCGCCGCCTCAACCTGGACTCTCACCGCCCACGCCGCAGGAACGGCCAGCGCACCTGTGCAGGCCATGGACGACGAGGGACAGGAGAACCCAGGGCCACCGCTTGGAGGGGGCTTCCGCTTCACATCAGCACTTTAGTGATCTTGAGTTGCCTTGATCAAGTTTACGGAGATCAATGCAACTGCAAGATCATCGGGCACAGATCCGGCACAACTGAGATCGAAAACGGGTGTAGAACGTCGAGAGGCGCTGACGGGTCCCGCCCTGCTCAGGGGCCAGATCTGCCCGTTTCCGGGTGATGCCCACTTGGCTTGTCACATTAGTGCGTGCAATCCGGGGGCCGATCAGGGACGATGGGCGCACGGACGTCGGTGATCCGGCCGGCGTCGGCCGTGGTGGGCAACTGCGCCCGTTTCCGGTCGGCGGTGGCGAGCAGGGGGCCGCTGAACCGGGAGGGTGAACGCGATGCCTGACATACGACCCACGGTGGGCTCCGGTGCGCTGGTCCTCAACGCCACCTACGAGCCGCTGTGTGTCGTGTCGGTGCGCCGCGCCGCCATTCTCGTGCTCTCCGCCAAGGCGGTCTGCGTCGCCGACGGCGACGGCATCCTGCACAGCGCCCGCGACGCGCTGCCGGTGCCGTCGGTCGTCCGCCTCACCCGCTTCGTACGCGTGCCCTACCGCACCCACGTCGGGCTCTCCCGCCGCGCCATCTTCGCCCGGGACGGCTGGCGGTGCGCCTACTGCCGGGGTCCCGCCGAGACCATCGACCACGTCTTCCCGCGCAGCCGGGGCGGCCGGCACGCCTGGGAGAACGTCGTCGCGGCCTGCGCCCGGTGCAACCACACCAAGGGCGACAAGACGCCGGCCGAGCTGGGCTGGCGGCTGCACGCGCTGCCGGCGGCCCCGAAGGGCACCGCCTGGCGCGTGCTCGGCCACCGGGCGCCGGACCCCCGCTGGTCCGACTGGCTCGACCTGCGCGAGCCCGAAGGCCGCCTGAGCCGGGAGCCCGAGGCCGCCTGACCCGTCGCCCGCGCGCCCGCACGACGCGGCGCGCGGGCGGGCGGTCACGTCGTGCGCGCCTGGACCAGGGACGCGAAGACCACCACGTTGTCGGCGTACCCGGTCTGCCCGCCCACCCAGCGCCCGCCGCAGGTGATCAGGCGCAGCCGGGGGCGGTCGAAGTCGCCGAAGACCTCGTCCACCGGCAGCCGGTCCTTGTCGAAGCGCTCGACGGAGTCCACCTCGAAGACGGCCACCGAGCGGTCCTGCCGGGCGACCTCGATCCGGTCGCCGTCGTCCAGGTCCCGCAGCTTGTGGAAGACCGCCGGCCCGCTGGTCGTGTCGACGTGCCCGACGATCACCGCCGGGCCGTACTGCCCGGGGGTCGGGCCCTGGTCGTACCAGCCGGCCTCCTGGGCGCGGGCGGCGTCCGGCACCGCGATGCTGCCGTCCGGGGCGATGCCGACGCCGTGCACGGGCGCCCGGACGTCGATCGGGTCGATGGCGATGCCGACGGGCCGGCTGGCGGGCAGCACCGGGAACTTCTTCGGCGCGGGTCGCAGCCCCGCGAGGAACCGCTCCGGCAGCACGCTCACGCCGGCGATCCGCTCCACGCCGAGCATCGTGACGATCAGCGCCATCAACGTCCCGATCACCAGGACCGGCAGGCCGGGCCCCCGCCCCGGGGCCAGCCGGCGGCCGCCGGCCGGGATCCGGCGGTAGCGGGGCCGGGCGGGCAGCGGACCGGCGGCCGGGTCGGTGGTGGCGACGCTCGCCGACACCGCCTCCCCGGCCACCCGGCGCAGCCGGCGCGCGGTCGCGGCCGCCGCCCGGCGGGACGCCCGCAGCGCCCGCCGGGTGGTCGCCCGGACCCGGCCCGGATCCGATCGCCTGGTACGCCTCAGGGAGCCGGCCATGGCGACGGCGGGTCAGGAACCGGACCCGGTCCGGCGGCGGTTGCCGAAGAAGCCGAAGCCCACGGCCAGGGCCACGACCGCGAGGCCACCGATCATCAGCATCGAGCCGGTGCCCGAGACGCCGGCGGTGCCGCCGCCCCCGGTGGCCGGGCCCTTGCTCGGCTGCTCCATGTTCAGCACCGTGAGCGTGGTGGTCGCGGTCTTGCCGTTGTCGCAGCGCAGGTCCACCGGGTAGTCGCCGGGCTCCTTGCTGCCCGGGATGGTGACCTGGCCGGTCAAAAAGCCGTTGTCCGGCCGCAGCATCACCCGCCCGAAGGCGTCGGAGTGCACGTCGGCCTGGCGGTTGTTGGCGTTGTCGCAGCCGGCCCGGATGCTGACCCGGGTGCCGGCCTGCGCGCTGTTGGGTACCACCTCGACGAAGGTGTTCTCACCCGCCCAGGCGGGTGCGAGAGTCGTCAGGACGAAGGCCCCGACCAGCCCCAAGACGGTCAGAGCGCGGGTCAGGGCACGTTGGAACGCTGTGAGCACCGGCATGATCCCCCCTTCCGGTGACGATCACCGGAATCCTCCCCGGGCAACAGGGGCCTGCTTTCCCGCTGGCCGGGGGGCAAACCCGGGGCGGGTCAGCGCTGCCGGTCGGTGGGGGGCAGCGGGGTGACGGGCTGCCATTCCAGCGGGGTGGAGAGCACCATCGTGCTGGACGGCTGGCCGTACGGGGCGAGCCGGTCGATGACGCCCTCGAAGTCGTCGATCGACCCGGCGGCCACCTTGAGCATGCTGCACGCGTCGCCGGTGATCCGGTGGATCTCCAGGATCTCGGGCCAGTTCGCCACGTCCGGGTCGTGCAGGATGCACCGGGCCCCGTAACAGGACATCCGGATCAGCGCGACCACGGTGCGGCCGGCCCGGGTCAGGTCGACGTGGGCGTGGTAGCCGGTGATCACCCCGGACTCCTCCAGCCGGCGCACCCGCTCGGCCACGGCCGGCGGCGACAGGTGCACCCGGCGGGAGAGTTCGCTGAAGGAGAGGCGCGCGTCGGCCTGCAGTTCCCGCAGCAGCGCCCAGTCCATGTCGTCCATGAGGCGACCTTACTTTCCTGAAGCCGAATCCAGCTCATGCCTTCTGCGTAGCAGGTCAGACGGGGTGAGCGCCGTTGATCCGGCATTCCATCCGGGGGTTCCGCCGAGAGATCATGTTGACATCCCGAAAACGGCCGACCGTCGGCCGTCCCGGGTGACGAAGCAGAGGGAGGCCACCGGTGGAGCAGACGGACGTGCGCGTACCCGCCAAGGCGGCGGTGCGCCCGGTGACCCCGCGGCAACGCGCGGCCCGCGCCGCCCGCAACGGCGGCGAACCGACGCTGGAGTTCGCCGAGCGGGTGCCGTACGACGCGTACGTGCACGCCAGCACGCTGCACCAACTGCAGCAGCCGCTGAGCGACGACCCCGGCGAGATGTCCTTCCTGATGGTCAGCCAGATCATGGAGCTGTACTTCAAGCTGAGCTGCCACGAGCTGCGCGAGACGCAGCGGCTGCTGCGGGCCGACCGGGTGTGGGACGCGCTGGCCCCGCTGCGCCGCGCCGCGCTGCACCTGGAGGGGCTGAACGCGGCCTGGAACGGGCTGCGCTGGATGACCCCGGCCGACTTCAACCGGTTCCGCAACCTGCTGGGCGAGGGCTCCGGCTTCCAGTCGGCGATGTACCGCCACCTGGAGTTCCTGCTCGGTCTCCGCGACGAGACGCTGATCCGGCCGTTCCGGCGGCAGACCGACGTGTACGCCGAGCTGCGCGCCACCCTGGCGGCGCCGAGCCTCTGGGACGACGTGGTCGCCCTGCTGGCCCGCCACGGCCACGAGCTTCCGGCTGAGCTGCTGGACCGGGACGTCAACGCCGAGCACCAGCCGCACGCCGCCGTGGAGGCCGCCTGGGTGCGGATCTACGCCGAGCCCGGGCCGGAGAACCACCTGCGGATGCTGGGCGAGGCGCTGACCGAGGTGGCCGAGCAGTTCGGCGACTGGCGGCAGCACCACGTCAAGGCGGTGCAGCGCACAATGGGCGCCAAGGTGGGCAGCGGCGGCTCCGCCGGACTGGCGTGGTTGCAGCGGAGCATGGCCCGGGTGGTCTTCCCCGAGCTGTGGTCGGCCCGGACAGCGATGTGACCCGAGAGCGAGACGACGCTATGACCACCCCCGCATCCGATCCGTCCGGTTTCGCCGCCGGTGAGGCCGAGGCGCGCCGCCTCGACGCCGCCGATCCCGGGCACCGCCACCTGTTCCGCGTGCCGCCGGCCGACGGCGGCCGGTACCCCGAGGCCGCCTACCTGGCCGGCAACTCCCTCGGCCTGCAACCCCGGGCCACCCGCGACGAGCTCGCCGCCGACCTGGACGCGTGGAGCCGCCTCGGCGTCGAGGGACACCTGGAGGGCGAGCGGCCCTGGCTGCCGTACCACGAGCTGCTGACGGCGCCGGCCGCGCGACTGGTCGGCGCCGCCCCGGCGGAGGTCGTGGTGATGAACTCCCTGACGGTCAACCTGCACCTGCTGATGGTCAGCTTCTACCGGCCGGCCGGTGCGCGCACCCGGATCGTCATCGAGGACAGCACCTTCCCCTCGGACAGCTACGCCGTGCGCAGCCAGGCCCGCTTCCACGGCCTCGACCCGGACACCACGGTCGTCCGGCTGCGCCCGCGCGCCGGCGAGGACACCCTGCGCACCGAGGACGTGACCGCCTACCTGGCCGCCGAGGGCGACACGGTGGCGCTGGTGCTGCTCGGCGGGGTCAACTACCTCACCGGCGAGCTGATGGACATCCCGGCCATCACGGCCGCCGGCCGCGCGGCGGGGGCCGTGGTCGGCTGGGACCTGGCGCACGCCGCCGGCAACGTCCCGCTCGCCCTGCACGACTGGGACGTCGACTTCGCCGCCTGGTGCTCCTACAAGTACCTGAACTCCGGCCCCGGCGCGCTGGCCGGCGTCTTCGTGCACGAGCGGCACCTCGGCGACCCCGACCTGCCCCGCTTCGAGGGCTGGTGGAGCACCGAGGCGGCCACCCGGTTCGAGATGACCCCGGTCTCCCGGCCGCCGGCCACCGTCGAGGCGTGGCAGATCTCCAACCCGCCGATCTTCGCGATGGGCCCGGTGCGTACCTCGCTGGAGCTCTTCGACTCCGTCGGGATGCCCGCGCTGCGCGAGCGCAGCCTCCGGCTCACCGGCTACCTGGCGGGGCTGCTGGACGAGGTGACCGCGAACCGTCCGCTGACCGTGGTCACCCCGCGCGAGCCGGAGCGGCGCGGCTGCCAGCTCTCCGTGCGCATCGGCGCGGGCAGCGCGGCCGAACTGGCCAAGCGGCTGCGGCACGAGCACGGCGTGATCGCCGACGCCCGGGAGCCGGACATCATCCGGTTCGCTCCGGTGCCGCTCTATTCCACGTTCCACGACTGCTGGCGGGTCGCCGACGCGCTGGCCGCCACGACGGAGATGAGCTCATGGTGAGCGCGAGGAGTGAGCTGGGGTTGCGAGCCCCGCAGTCGCGAACGGAGATGAGCTCATGGTGAGCGCGAGGAGTGAGCTGGGGCTGCGAGCCCCGCAGTCGCGAACGGAGATGAGCTCATGACCGACCAGCGGGACGAGATCGCGGTCGTCGGCGCGGGCCTCGCCGGCTGCCTGCTGGCCTGCTTCCTGGCCCGGCGCGGCTACCCGGTGGCGCTCTACGAGCGGCGGCCCGACCCGCGCACCGGCACGGTGGAGCGGGGACGCTCCATCAACCTGGCGCTCTCCGAGCGGGGCCTCGACGCGCTGCGCCGGATCGGCCTCGACGAGCAGGTGCTGGCCGACGGGCTGCCGATGCGCGGCCGGATGATCCACCCCGTCGACGGCGAGGCGCAGTTCCAGTCGTACAGCGCCGCCGGCGACCGGGCGATCAACTCGATCAGCCGGGGCGCGCTCAACAACGCCCTGCTCGACGCGGCCACCAGCCTGCCCGGGGTGCGGGTCGCCTTCGACCACCGGCTCGTCGGGCTCGACCCGACCAGCGGCGAGATGACCTTCGAGACCCCGCAGGGCACGGTCGCGGCCACCGCGTCGGTCGTCCTCGGCGCCGACGGCGCCGGCTCCGCGGTGCGCGGGCAGCTGCTGGCGTACGGGCTGCTGACCGAGAGCGTGGACTTCCTCGACTACGGCTACAAGGAGCTGACGATCCCGCCGCTGGGCGGGGACTTCGCCCTCGACCCGGAGGCGCTGCACATCTGGCCGCGCGGCACCTCGATGATGATCGCGCTGCCGAACCCGGACCGCTCCTTCACCTGCACGCTCTTCTGGCCCACCCACGGCACCGCCAGCTTCGCCTCGCTGGGCAGCCCGGCGGCCATCGAGCGGCACTTCGCCGAGCACTACCCGGACCTGCCGCCGCTCGCCCCGGGCCTCGTCGACGACTACCAGCACAACCCGGTGGGCGTGCTCGGCACCGTCCGCTGCACCCCCTGGCAGGCGTACGGGAGGGTCGGCCTGCTCGGCGACGCGGCACACGCCATCGTCCCGTTCTACGGCCAGGGCGCGAACTGCGCCTTCGAGGACGTCGTCGAGCTGGACCGCTGCCTGGACGAGTGCGCCGACGACTGGTCCGAGGCGCTGCCGCTGTTCCAGCAGCGCCGGCAGGCCAACGCCGAGGCCATCGCGCAGATGGCGCTGGCGAACTTCGTGGAGATGCGGGACAAGGTCGCCTCGCCGCTGTTCCAGGCCGGCCGGAAGGTCGAGCACGCGCTGGAGCGGGTGCTGCCGGGCCGGTACGTCTCCCGCTACGAGCTGGTGTCCTTCTCGACCACCCCGTACGCCGAGGTGCGTCGGCGGGTCCGCCGGCAGCACCGCCTGCTCGGGGCGGTGGCCGCCGGGGCCGTGGCGCTGCTGGCCGGCGCGGTCGGCCTCACGATCAGCCGGGGGAGGCGTCGATGACCGTGACCTGGGATCCCCGGCTGATGGCCGGGCGGGCGCCCGACGGCCCGGGCCTGCTGCGCAACTTCGTGGGCGGTGAGTTCGTCGAGGGTGGGCGGCGGTTCGTCAAGCGCAGCCCGGTGACGGGTGAGCCGGTGTTCGAGGTGGTCGAGGCGGATCGGGCGTGTGTGGACGATGCGGTCGCGGCGGCGCGGGGGGCGTTGCGGGGGCCGTGGGGTCGGATGGGGGAGCGCGAGCGCGCGGAGGTGTTGCGCCGGGTCGCCGTCGAGCTGGAGCGGCGTTTCGACGATCTGGTGACCGCCGAGGTGGCGGATACGGGTAAGTCGATTTCGCAGGCGCGGACGTTGGACATTCCGCGTGGTGCGGCGAACTTCCGGGCGTTCGCGGAGATCGTGGCGACGGCGCCGACGGAGTCGTTCACGACGGTGACGCCGTCGGGTGGGCGGGCGTTGAATTATGCGGTGCGTAAGCCGGTGGGTGTGGTGGCGGTGATCGTGCCGTGGAACCTGCCGCTGCTGCTGCTCACGTGGAAGGTCGCTCCGGCCCTTGCCTGCGGTAATGCCGTGATCGTGAAGCCGAGTGAGGAGACGCCGGCGTCGGCGACGTTGTTGGCGGAGGTGATGGCCGCCGCCGGGGTGCCGGAGGGTGTGTTCAACCTGGTGCACGGGTTCGGTCCGGATTCGGCGGGGGAGTTTTTGACCCGCCATCCTGGGGTGGACGCGATCACGTTCACGGGTGAGTCGTCCACCGGCGGGGCGATCATGCGGGCCGCCTCCGACGGGGTGAAGGCCGTGTCGTTCGAGTTGGGTGGCAAGAACGCGGGGTTGGTGTTCGCGGACGCGGATCTGGACGCGGCGGTGGCGGGGTCGGTGCGGTCCAGTTTCACCAATGGCGGTCAGGTGTGTCTGTGTACCGAGCGGATCTATGTGCAGCGGCCGGTGTTCGAGGAGTTCACGGCCCGGCTCGCGCAGCGGGCTGGTGAGCTGTCGTTCGGGTGGCCTGCCGACGAGGCGACGGTGAACATGCCGTTGATCTCGCGTCAGCATCGGGAGAAGGTGCTGGGCTATTACGACCTGGCCCGTGGTGAGGGTGCGCAGGTGCTGACCGGGGGCGGCGTGCCGGCCTTCGGTGACGCCCGTGACGGTGGTGCGTACGTACAGCCGACGGTGTTGACGGGGTTGGGCGCGGATGCGCGGACCAACACCGAGGAGATCTTCGGGCCGGTGGTGCATGTGGCCCCGTTCGACGATGAGGACGAGGCGTTCGCGTTGGCGAACGGCACGGAGTACGGGCTGGCGGCGGCGGTGTGGACCCGCGATGTGGGTCGGGCGCACCGGGCCGGTATGCGGTTGGACGCGGGGATCGTGTGGGTGAACACGTGGTTCCTGCGGGATCTGCGGACGCCGTTCGGTGGGGTGAAGGCGTCCGGGATCGGGCGCGAGGGCGGCGTGCACTCCCTTGATTTCTATTCCGAGTTGACCAACGTCTGCGTGGATCTGACATGACCGGACGCGGCGTGTGCATCGGTGACGCGGGCGCGGTGGACGTGGCGAGCACATCGGTGTCGCGGAGTGTCCTGGCGGCTCCGAGTGGAGTGGGGAGCTGACATGAGCGTTGATTACGAGGCGGCGGCCCGGGAACTGGTCGACGCGCGGGAGAACGGCAAGCCCTGTCCGCCGCTGCGGGGGCGGTTGCTGCCGGAGGGCGACGTCACGTCGGCGTACCTGGTGCAGCAGCTTCAGGTGCGGCAGTGGTTGCAGCGCGGCCAGCGGCGGGTGGGCGCGAAGATCGGGCTGACGTCGCGGGCGGTGCAGGAGAGCTTCGGTGTCTTCCAGCCCGATTTCGGGGTGCTGACCGACGACATGGCGGTGCCCGACGGGGCTGAGGTGCCGATGGGCCGGCTGCTCCAGCCACGGGTCGAGGCGGAGGTCGCGTTCGTCCTGGGTGCGGACCTGCCCGACGAGCGGATCACCAGCGCGGACGTGATCCGGGCGGTGGACCACGTGTTGCCGGCGATCGAGATCGTGGACTCGCGGGTGGCGGGGTGGGACATCTCGATCGTGGACACGGTGGCGGACAACGCCTCCAGCGGCCTGTTCGTGCTGGGCACGACGCCGCGTCGGCTGGCCGACGTGGACCTGCGGTTGTGCGGGATGGTGCTCGAACAGGCCGGTGAGCCGGTGTCGGTGGGGGCGGGGGCGGCGTGTCTGGGTAATCCGTTGCATGCGGTGCAGTGGTTGGCGCAGACGATGGCCCGCTCGGGTGATCTGCTGCGTGCCGGGGATGTGGTGCTCTCCGGGGCGCTCGGCCCGATGGTGCCGGTGACGCCGGGCGCGGCGTACGAGGCGCGGATCTCCGGCCTGGGCTCTGTCCGCACGTGCTTCTCCAAGGAGGCGTCGTGACCACCGGTGTGGCGGTGATCGGGTCGGGCAACATCGGCACCGATCTGATGATCAAGGTGTTGCGGTTGTCGGAGTCGCTGCGGATGGTGGCGATGGTCGGCATCGACCCCGACTCCGACGGTCTGGCGCGGGCCCGGCGGTTGGGTGTGGCGACCACCGCCGAGGGTGTGGATGGCCTGGTGGCGATGCCGGAGTTCGCGGATGTGGAGTTGGTGTTCGATGCCACGTCGGCGGGTGCGCACCGGCGCAACGATGCGGTGTTGGCCGCGCACGGTCGCCTCGTAGTGGACCTGACCCCGGCGGCGATCGGTCCGTATGTGGTGCCGCCGGTGAACCTGGACGAGCACCTGGGTGAGCGCAACGTGAACATGGTGACGTGTGGTGGGCAGGCGACGGTGCCGATCGTCGCGGCGGTGGGTCGGGTGACGCCGGTGGTGTACGGGGAGATCGTTGCCTCCATCGCGTCGAGGTCGGCGGGGCCGGGGACGCGGGCGAACATCGACGAGTTCACGGAGACCACGGCGCGGGCGATCGAGGTGGTCGGCGGTGCGCAGCGGGGTAAGGCGATCATCGTGTTGAATCCGGCTGATCCGCCGTTGTTGATGCGCGACACGGTGTACTGCCTGTGCGAGGACGCCGACGCCGACCGTGCGGCGATCGCCGGGTCGGTGGCGGAGATGGTGGCGGCGGTGCAGGAGTACGTGCCGGGGTATCGCCTGAAGCAGGACGTGCAGTTCGACCGGGTCGACACCTATGTGCCGTCGTTGGGTCGGCATCTGCGCGGGTTGCAGGTGTCGGTGTTTTTGGAGGTCTCCGGCGCCGGGCACTACCTGCCGGCGTACGCGGGGAATCTGGACATCATGACGTCGGCGGCGCTGCGTACGGCGGAGCGGCTGGTGGCGGTGCGTTCCGAGGCTGCTTCGGGGGTGCTGTCATGACTGATCTGTACATCCAGGACGTGACGTTGCGCGACGGCATGCACGCCGTCGCCCACCGCTACACCGTCGAGCAGGTCCGCACCATCGCCGCGGCGTTGGACGCCGCCGGGGTGGCCGCGATCGAGGTCGCTCACGGTGACGGGCTGGCCGGGTCGAGTGTCAACTATGGCCATGGTGCGGCCAGTGACGCCGACTGGATTTCGGCGGCGGCGGAGGTGATGACGAACGCGAAGCTGACGACGTTGCTGCTGCCGGGGATCGGCACCATCGCCGATTTGAAGGCGGCGAAGGCGCTCGGGGTGACCAGTGTCCGCATCGCCACGCACTGCACGGAGGCCGACATTTCGGCGCAGCACATTGCGTGGGCGCGGGAGAACGGCATGGACGTGTCCGGGTTCCTGATGATGTCGCACATGAACGATGCGGCCGGTCTGGCGGGGCAGGCGAAGTTGATGGAGTCGTACGGGGCGCACTGCGTCTACGTCACCGACTCCGGCGGCCGACTCCTCATGTCCGACGTAGCACAGCGGGTGGACGCCTACCGGCAGGTGCTGGAGCCGAGCACGCAGATCGGTATCCACGCCCACCACAACCTGTCCCTCGGCGTCGCCAACAGCGTCGTCGCCGTGGAACACGGCCGCATCCTCGGCGACGCCGCCGCAGGCGCTCAGGCGAGCCATCGGCGCACGGTCCGCGTCGACGCGTCCCTGGCCGGGCAGGGCGCCGGAGCGGGCAACGCGCCGTTGGAGGTGTTCGTGGCCGTCGCCGAGTTGCACGGGTGGGAGCACGGCTGTGACGTGTTCGCCCTGATGGACGCCGCCGACGACATCGTGCGCCCGTTGCAGGACCGGCCCGTGCAGGTCGACCGCGAAACCCTCTCCCTCGGCTACGCCGGGGTGTATTCGAGTTTCCTGCGGCACGCGGAGCGGGCGTCGGACAAGTACGGGGTGGACGTGCGCTCGATCCTGGTCGAGTTGGGCCGCCGCCGCATGGTCGGCGGGCAGGAAGACATGATCGTGGACGTGGCACTGGACCTCGCCGACGGTCGCGCGCAGACGGGTGCGGCACAGTGAGCGCGAGGATTGAGCCGGGCGTGCGAGCCGCGCAGTCGCGAACGAGGGAGCTGCCATGATCGGGCCGGACACCGCGGGTATCGCCGAGCGCCTCGGCGAGGCGGCCGACACCGCCACCGCCATCGCGCAGTTGGCTGCGGAGACGGGCTTGGACGTGGATGCGGCGTACGGGGTGCAGACGGCGTTGATCCAGCGTCGCCTCGACTGGGGTGAGCGTCTGATCGGGTTGAAGATGGGCCTGACCAGCAAGGCGAAGATGGCGCAGGTCGGCGTGGACGAGGTCATCTGGGGCCGCCTCACCGACACCATGCGCATTCCCGACGGCGGCACCCTCGACCCCACCAGGTTCATCCACCCGCGCGTCGAACCCGAAGTGGCGTTCCTGCTCGACCGTCTGCCCGAGCCGGGCGAGCCGGTCGGGGACTTCACCGACGCCGTGCGCGCGGTCGCCCCCGCCATCGAGGTCATCGACTCGCGGTACGCCAACTTCACGTTCTCCCTGCCGGATGTGATCGCCGACAACACCTCCGCCGCCGCCTTCACCATCGGCGCCTGGTCCCCGGTCCCCGACGGCCTCGACAACCTCGGGGTGCTGCTGGAGATCGACGGACGCGTCGCGCAGGTCGGCTCCACCGCCGCGATCCTCGGCGACCCCCGCCGCGCCCTCGACGAAGGCATCCGCCTCGCCGGCCGCCACGGCGTACGGCTGCGCGAGGGCTGGGTGTTCCTCGCCGGCGCCGCCACCGCCGCCGTGCCCCTGAAACCCGGCGCCCACGCCCGCGCCGTCGTCGAACACCTCGGCACCACCTCCCTGCGAGCCACCGCATGACCACGAACCAGGACACGACCACGAACCAGGGCACGGCAGCAGGCCACGGCACGGGCGCACAGGCGCACGTCGTGGCCGGCAAGGCCGTACCGCGTGGCGCCTTCCCGCACGTCAAGGTCGCCGGCGGCTTCGTCTTCGTCTCCGGCACCTCCAGCCGCCGCCCCGACAACACCTTCGCGGGCGTCGAAGTCGACGAGCTGGGCACCACCAACCTCGACATCCGCGCGCAGACCCGCGCCGTCATCGACAACATCGCCGACCTGCTGCGCACCGTCGGCGCCGACCTGAGCGACCTCGTGCAGGTCACCACCTACCTCGTCAACATGAACGACTTCGGCGGCTACAACCAGGTCTGGGCCGAGTACTTCGACGCCACCGGCCCCACCCGCACCACCGTCGCCGTGCACCAGCTACCCCACCCGCACCTGCTCATCGAAATCCAGGCCGTGGCCCTTCTTCCGTCAGGAGGTCAGTCGTGAGTGAGATCGCGGAGCCGTTCAGCTTCCCCGGTTGGATCGCGGAGAACCAGCACCTGCTCAAGCCGCCGGTCGGCAACAAGGAGATGTTCCCGGGCGGGGACGACTTCATCGTGATGGTGGTGGGCGGGCCCAACCAGCGCACCGACTTCCACGTCGACCCGTACGAGGAGTTCTTCTACCAGGTCAAGGGCAACATGCACGTCAACCTGATGACCCCGGAGGGGCCGCGTACGGTGCACGTGCGCGAGGGTCAGATGTGGATGCTGCCGCGCAACACCCCGCACTCGCCGCAGCGGCCCGAGGCCGGCTCGATCGGCGTGGTCGTGGAGCGGGTCCGCGAGGAGGGCACGCTGGAGAAGTTCCAGTGGTACTGCGCCGAGTGCGGGCACCAGGTGCACGAGGTGGAGTTGCAGGTCAGGGACATCGCCGCCGACCTGCCCCCGGTGTTCCAGGCGTTCTACGCCGACGAGGCCGCCCGCACCTGCGGGAACTGCGGCGCGCTGCACCCGGGCAAGGGCTGATGCCTGCCGGGCCCGGGCCGGCGCGGCCCCCCGTGGTCGACGTGCACACGCACGTCGTACCGAAGGGGTGGCCGGACCTCGGCGCGGCGTGCGGTGGGTCGGACTGGCCCTGGCTGCGGGTCGACTCCGAGCGGGCGGCCATGATCATGGTGGGGGAGACGGAGTTCCGCCCGGTCGGGGCGGAGTGCTGGGACGCGCCGACCCGACTCGGCGACATGGACGCTGACGGCGTGGACGTGCAGGTCGTGTCGCCCACCCCGGTCTTCTTCAGCTACGACCGGCCTGCCGACCAGGCGGTGAAGGTGGCCCGGATCTTCAACGACCGCACCCTGGAGGTCACCGCCGCCGGTGGCGACCGGCTGGTGCCGTTCTGCCAGGTGCCGTTGCAGGACCCGGAGGCGGCCTGCGCCGAACTGGACCGCTGCCTCGCGGCGGGGCACGCCGGGGTGGAGATCGGCAACCACGTCGGCGACCGCGACCTGGACGACGCCGGGATCGTGGAGTTCCTGACGCACTGCGCCGAGGTGGGCGCGCCGGTCTTCGTGCATCCGTGGGACATGCCGGGCGGCCCCCGGCTGGACCGGTGGATGGCCCGCTGGCTCGCCGGGATGCCCGCCGAGACGCACCTGTCGGTGCTGGCCCTGATCCTCGGCGGCGTCTTCGACCGGGTGCCCGACACGCTGCGGATCTGCTTCGCGCATGGCGGCGGCAGCTTCCCGTTCTGGCTGGGCCGCGCCGACAACGCCTGGCACCGCCGGGGCGACCTGGTACGCGGCGCCTCCACCGCCCCGCCCAGCTCGTACGTCGACCGGTTCTGCGTCGACTCGGTGGTCTTCTCCACGCCCGCGCTGCGGCTGCTGGTCGACACGATGGGCGCCGAACGGGTGCTCGTCGGCAGCGACTACCCGTATCCGCTGGGGGAGCGGCCGGTCGGCCGGGTGGTGCGCGAGGCGGACTTCCTCACCGGCGAGCAGCGCGACCTGCTGCTCGGCGGCAACGCGCTGCGCTTCCTCGGCATCCGCTCCTGAGCCGCGCCCGGGCGGCGCGGTCCCCGAGGGGCCCCGCGCCGCCCGGCGGGTGGAATCCGGAGCCGTCGCGGCCCCCAGTGCGCGCGACGGCTCCGGAGCATGGGATTCAGGAGTGCGGGCAGGTGTCCCGGTACTCCTCGATCGCCGAGCCCCGCGGGGCCGGGCAGAGGAACTGCTCGTAGCGGGTGTCGTCGTCGACGAACCGCTTGAGCCAGGAGATGCTGTACTTCGCCACCGTCACGTTCGCCGAGGTGGGCGCTGAGTGGCTCGCCGCGTTCAGCTCCAGGTATGCCTTGTCCAGAGTGGCCGGCAGGCTGGTGTAGAACGGCTCCGAGTGCGACGAGACCGGGGCCACGGTGTCGTTCTCGGCCCCGATGACCAGGGTCGGTACGCGCACCGACGACCAGCTCTTCTGGGAGTGCCAGCCGGTCAGCGGGATCGCCGCCTGCAACGCGGGCCGGGTGCTGGCCGCCGACAGGCTGCCTCCGCCGCCCATCGAGTGACCCATCACGGCGAGCCGGTTCCGGTCGATCCGGGTGCGGACGGTGCTGGTGTTGGTCAGGTAGTCCAGGGCGGCCAGCAACTGGGTGCCCCGGCTGGCCGGCTGGTCGTACACGGACCGGGTGTCGATGGTGATGACGACGAAGCCCTGCGAGGCCAGGCGGGGGCCGAGCCACGCGACCGAGGTCTGGCGCGCGGTGAAGCCGGGGGAGATGGCGACCGCGCCGAAGGTGCCCTCGGCGGTGCTCGTCGGGTAGTAGATCGTCCCGCCGCCGAAGCCGCTGACGCTGCTCGCGGCCACGGTGGTCTGCGCGGTGACGAACGGGCCCCGGGTGGCCTCGATGCTGGCCACGGTGGGCGCGGGGCCGCGCTCGTAGGGGTTGGCGGCGAGCGGCGCGGCCGTGGGCAGGTCCCGGGCGCCGGCGGGTGCGGCGGGGGCGGCGGCCAGGCTCGCGCCGACCAGGGCGAGGGCCAGCAGCGGACGGGTGGCGCGCGAGGACCAG
This sequence comes from Micromonospora sp. DT46, assembly GCF_049841735.1. Lineage (NCBI taxonomy): Bacteria > Bacillati > Actinomycetota > Actinomycetes > Micromonosporales > Micromonosporaceae > Micromonospora > Micromonospora sp. DT46. Next base: position 134,613 of record NZ_JBNCKW010000013.1, read on the forward strand.
CGGCGGCGGGGGACCGGGTGCAGAGCGGGTAGAGGTTGCACGGCGACGCTCCCTGCGGGGGTGGGGGTCGGTGGCGGCGGTGCGGGGGGCCACCGGGTGGACGGTGATCGCCATCGATCGGGTCCATCCTGCGTGCCGGGTGCCGGTGGCCGGTCATCCCGATGTGGTCATGTCCGGGGGGATATGGCGCTCGTCGCACCGCCGGCCGGTCGTGTCGTACGGCACACCGGCGGCCGGGCGGGCAGGATGAGGGGATGGCCGAGCCGCACGACCTGACCGCGTTGGAGCAGGCCGCCGCGATCGCCGGCGGCGAGCTGTCCAGCGTCGAACTGGTCGAGCACCACCTGACCCGGGTCGACGCGCTCGGCGACACCGTCGGCGCGTTCGTCACGGTCACCGGCGAGCGGGCCCGCGCGGCGGCCCGCGCCGCCGACGCCGTCCCCGCCGACGAGCGCGGCCCGTTGCACGGCGTGCCGACCGCGATCAAGGACCTGACCCTCACCGCCGGGGTGCGCACCACCTTCGGTTCGGCGGCGTTCGCCGACTTCGTGCCGCCCGTGGACGCCGACGTGGTCCGGTTCATGGCGGAGGCCGGGCTGGTGAGCCTGGGCAAGACCACCACCTCCGAGCTGGGCTGTTCGCTCTACTCGGAGGGGCTGGTCGCGCCGCCGGCCCGTAATCCGTGGGACCTGGCGTACACCGCCGGCGGCTCCAGCGGAGGGGCGGCGGCGGCCGTCGCGGCCGGGCTGGTGCCGGTCGCTCAGGGCTCCGACGGCGGCGGCTCGCTGCGCATCCCGGCGTCGCTGTGCGGCCTGGTCGGCTACAAGCCGAGCCGGGGGCTGGTTTCCGGGGGGCCGGTCGGCTCCGGCGCCTTCGGCCTGCCCACCAACGGCCCGATCGGGCGTACGGTCGCCGACGTGGCGGCGCTGCTCGACGTGCTGGCCCGGCCGGTGCCCGGCGAGCCCTACCTGGCGCCCACCCCGCCCCCGGGCGGCTGGCTCGGCGCGGCCCGCGTGGCCGACCCGGGGCGGCTGCGCGTCGGGCGGTTCACCGCACCGATGCTCGCCGACGAGCCGGTGCATCCCGACTGCCTCGCCGCCGTGGACCGGGCGGCGGCGCTGCTCACCGCCGCCGGCCACGAGGTGGTCGACGTCCCCGCGCCCCTCGGGCCCGCCGTGTGGCCGCTGTTCGAGATCGTCTGGTACGTGCTGGCGCTCGCGCCCGTGCCGCTCGGGCGGGAGAGCGCGCTGCTGCCGCTGACCCGCCACCTGCGGGCCCGGGGCGCGGAGATCTCCGCCGGTACTCTCACCGCCACGCTCGGCGAACTCCAGGCGCAGGTACGCCTCGGCGTGCGCCGCACCGCCGGCTGCGACCTGCTGCTCTGCCCGACCCTCGCCGCGCCGCAGGCGCCGCTGGGCTGGTTCGCCGAGGGGGGCGACCCGGCCGAGGACTTCGACCGGCAACGCCGGTTCTCGCCGTACTGCGCCGTGTTCAACGTCACGGGTGATCCGTCCGTGTCCCTGCCGGTGGGCGTCACCGCCGAAGGGCTGCCCGTGGGGGTCCTGCTGACCGGCCGGTACGGCGACGACGCGAGGTTGATCGCCACGGCTGCGCAACTGGAGCACTCCAGTGGCGGATGGGATCGCCACCCCGCAATCTGGCGGGCCGTGGGCTCCGCTAACGTGAATGGCAGCGGTGTCGGGAGGTCGGCGCCATGATCGTCCACCCGACCCGGAATCTTAAGGTCTCTTCTTCCGCCTGGGGGCGTTGGGATTGTCTGTAACCGAGACGTTGCTGGTCTTCGTCGGCATCCCGGCGGCCGCGGTGCTGGTGATCGCCGGTCTGGCGTACGCCGGTAGTCGTGGCGGCGGCGGTGGCGGCGCCAAGCGCTACCGGCCGGGCCGGTCCTTCGACTTCACTCCGGTCTGGTTCCTGGGCCGGCCGGAGCAGCTGGCCGACTCGGCCGGCACCGCCCTGGCAGCGGGCGCGCAGGCGCCGGCGCTGACCAGCCGCAAGCAGGAGCAGGCCGGCATCGAGGCGCCGGCCGGTGGAACCGGAGGCGCAAGTGACCGTTGGTGAGAAGCAGGCCGGGACGGGGAATCCGCCCGAGGTGCTGGACGGGCCGTTCTCGACCCGCCAGCTGCTGCGCATCGACGAGGCCCTGCGCCTGGCGGACCAGGGCACCGGCCTGGTCTTCTCGGTCTTCGTCGGCGGCCTCGACGAGCCGATCCGGGAGCACGCGGAGCGGCTGCACCGCCAGCTCGCCGAGCCCGACCGGTCGGTCCTGATCGCGGTGTCGCCCAACCAGCGGCAGCTGGAGATCGTCACCGGCCGGCACGCCCGCAAGCGCATCCCCGACACCTACGCCCGGCTCGCCGCGCTGTCGATGGTGGCGGCGTTCGGCGGCGGCGACCTGGCCGGCGGCATCATCAACGGCCTCGACCAGCTCGCCAGCCACGCCGGCAAGGGCTGACCGACCCGGAGCCCCACGCGAGTCCAACGGTGAAGCCCGGTCCGCACCGCGGACCGGGCTTCACCGTGTCGGGCGTACGTCAGGCGCTGCGGGCGTCCCGCTCGCGGGCCCGCAGGGCGCGGACGACGCCGTCGCGACCCTCGCCCACCAGCCGGCGCAGCGGGGCCGAGTGGCCGTCGCCGGCCAGCCACGCGTCGGTGGCCGCCACGGTCTCGTCGTCCACCAGGTACGCCGGGTACGCCAGCTGCGCGAACTCCTGCGCCGGCTCGCTGTCCCGGCTGCCCCAGACCTGGTCCACCGTGGCGAAGTACGCGTCGCGGTAGGGCACCGTCAGCTCGACCTGCGCCGGGTGGATGAGACCCTGCAACAGCGCCCGGTTGCGCCAGTTCGGCAGCGACTCCGGGCCGGTCAGCTGAGCCCAGACGGCGGCCTTGTTCTCCGCCGTCGGCACCAGCGCGTGCGCGTACGCGGCCTCGCGCTCGCCACTGGCCGTGCGGTCCCCGGCCAGCTCGGCCTCGATCTCGGCGGGACCGGCCGCGCCGTTGGCGACCAGCGCGCCCAGCACGGCCCAGCGCAGCTCGGTGTCGATGGACAGGCCGGCCGGAACGTCGCTGCCGGCCAGCCAGCCCCGCAGGGTGGCCAGGTCCTCGGCCGAGCGGGCCGCCGTGGCGTACGCGCGGGCCCAGGTCAGCTGGAAGCCGCTGCCCGGTTCCGCCGCCGCCAGCGTGGTCCGCGCGGTGCGGGCCAGCTCCGCCCAGCCGGTCGGCGCCCAGGCCGGATCGGCGTAGAACGTGAGCGCCGTCTTGGCCTGGCGCAGGGCGGCGTTGACCAGGTTGATGTCGGTCTCGGCGGGCAGCCCCGCCAGCACCAGCGCCACGTAGTCGCGGGCGGCCAGTTCGGCGTCGCGGGTCATGTCCCAGGCGGCGGTCCAGCACAGCGCGCGGGCCAGCGACGACTCGAAGCCGGCGATGTGCTGCACCACGGTGGCCATCGACCGCTCGTCGAGGCGCAGCTTGGTGTAGGTGAGGTCGTCGTCGTTGAGCAGCAGCACGTCGGCGGCGGGCACCCCGCGCAGCGCGGTCAGCTCGGTCCGCTCGCCGGCGACGTCGATCTCGTGGCGCTCGCGGCGGACCAGCCGGCCGTCGGTCAGGTCGTAGAGACCCACCCCGATCCGGTGGGTACGCAGCGTCGGGTGCGCGGTGGGCGCCTCCTGGAGCACGACCACCTGCTCGTAGGTGCCGTCCGCGCCGATCGTCAGCTCGGGCCGCAGGGTGTTGACCTGCGCCGTCTCCAGCCACTGGGCGGCGAACTTGCGCAGCTCCCGGCCGGAGGCCGTCTCCAGCTCGGAGAGCAGGTCGTCGAAGGTGGCGTTGCCCCAGGCGTGCTTGGCGAAGTAGGCCCGCAGGCCGGCCAGGAACGGCTCCTCACCGACGTACGCGACGAGCTGCTTGAGCACGCTCGCGCCCTTGGCGTAGGTGATGCCGTCGAAGTTGACCTCGACCGCCTCCAGGTCCGGCATCTCGCAGTAGACCGGGTGGGTGGAGGAGAGCTGGTCCTGCCGGTAGCCCCAGTTCTTGCGGATGGACAGGAACGTCGTCCAGGCCTCGGTGAAGCGGGTGGCGTGGGTGTTGCACCAGTGGCTGGCCCACTCGGCGAACGACTCGTTGAGCCACAGGTCGTTCCACCAGCGCATGGTGACCAGGTCACCGAACCACATGTGCGCCAGCTCGTGCAGGATCGTGTTGGCCCGCTGCTCGTACTCGTAGTCGGTCACCTGCGAGCGGAAGAGGTAGTGCGACTCGGCGTGCGTGACGCAGCCGAAGTTCTCCATGGCACCGGCGTTGAAGTCGGGCACCCACAGCTGGTCGTACTTGGGCAGCGGGTAGCGCACGCCGAACTGCTCGTGGAAGAAGTCGAAGCCCTGCTTGGTGACCAGGAAGAGGTCGTCCGAGTCGAGGTGCGGCGCCATGGAGGCCCGGCAGAACGCGCCCAGGTCGATGCCGTCGTGGCTGTCCCGCACCTCGTGGTACGGCCCGGCACAGAGGGCGGTGATGTAGGTGCTCATCCGCACCGAGGTGGCGAGGTGGACCGTCTTCAGCCCTTCGCCCGCCGCCTCCTCCCGCTCCACCGGCATGTTCGAGACCACCTTCCAGTGGTCCGGGACGGTGGCGTGCCAGGTGTAGACGCTCTTCAGGTCGGGCTGGTCGAAGCAGGCGTAGACCCGCTGGGCGTCGGCCGTCTCGAACTGGCTGTAGAGGTAGGTCTCGCCGTCGACCGGATCGACGGTGCGGTGCAGGCCCTGCCCGCTGTTCGAGTACGCGAAGTCCGCCTCGACGACGAGCGTGTTCTCGTTGTCCAGTCCCGACAGGGTCAGGCCCTTCTCGGCCGACCAGTCGCCCAGGTCCACCGGGGTCCCGTTCAGCGTCGCGGACCGCACCGAGTCGGCGGCCAGCTCGATGAAGGTGCTCGCGCCGGGTTCCGCGCACCGGAACCGCACCTCGGTCCTCGAACGGAAGGTGCGAGCCTCGGCCGCCGCCCGTACGGCGGACGAGAGGTCCAGACTGATGTCGTATCCGGTCACGTCGAGCAGGCGGGCCCGCTCGGTGGCCTCGACCTGCGTCAGGTTGCGCACTCCCGGCACTTTTCGTCTCCATCCCGTTTCGCCGCACGCCTTGGTGGCGCCGTCAACGACCGCTCGTGACGGCCGGATTCGAGTCTTCCATGCACGAACACCCTGTGGTGGGCGAGGTCACGCTCTCATTCCGCTGTGGGTCGACACCCGCTGGGGTGAAGATCGCAGGAGGCGCCGGGAGGCCGGCGCACACCCGTCGTGAAGGGACCAGCCGTGAGCGAGCGTGCCGCCGTAGACATGTTCTTCGACCCCCTCTGCCCGTGGGCGTGGATCACCTCCCGTTGGCTGCTGGAGGTGGAGCAGGTCCGGGACGTGGATGTCCGGTTCCGTGTGATGAGCCTCTCGGTGCTCAACGAGGGCCGGGAGCTGCCGGAGCAGTACCAGGAGCTGATGCGGACCGGCTGGGGCCCGGTGCGGGTCTGCATCGCGGTGGAGCAGCGGTACGGCCAGGACGCCGTCCGGAAGCTCTACACCGCGCTCGGCACCCGGATCCACCTCGGGCAGGAGAAGCTCACCCGTGAGCTGTTCGTCGCCGCGCTGACCGACGTCGGGCTCGACCCGGAGCTGGCCGACGTGGCCGAGGACACCGCCCACGACGAGGCGCTGCGGGCCAGCCACGAGGCCGGCATGCGTCCGGTCGGCACCGACGTCGGCACCCCGGTGATCCACGCGCCCGGCCCGGACGGCGGCACGGTCGCCTTCTTCGGCCCGGTGGTCACCCCGGCGCCGAAGGGGGAGGCCGCCGGCCGGCTCTGGGACGGCGTCCTGCTGGTCGCCGGCACCCCCGGCTTCTACGAGCTGAAGCGCTCCCGAGACCAGGACCCCATCTTCGACTGAACCGCTCCTTCGTTCGGCCCCACCGTGGGCAGCTCCCGGACCGACCAGGGGGTTCGCGTCGTGAACCCCCTGGTCGGCGACGGTGGCGCGGGGCCCGGGGGAGGGCGGGGGCGTCACCGGGGTGGCGGCGGGATCGTTGGCCCGGGTGTCCGCCGCAGCGACCCGCAGGGCCGCACCCGCAGCTCGTGGAGGCAGTTCCGATGGCCAAGCACCGTGTGCCCGGTGACGACCCGTCGACCCGGGAGGGGGTGACCGAGCGCCCGGACGCGGCGTACTGGTCGGTCGACGACTCCCGCTGGCCGGCGGTCCGTCCCGACCTTCCCGCCCACATGGTGGACCTGCTCGCCCCGCCGATCGTGGTCGGCGTCGCCCGCGTGCCGGCCACCTCCCGGCTCACCCCGCCGGCCGAGCACCGGCTGGTACCGGCCGTGCCGGGCGGGACCCGGCGGATCGTGCCCGCCGGACCGGGCGTGCCGGGCCGGCGACCGGCGGGCGGCGCCACGCCGGGCGGCCGGCACCGCAGGACTGCGGGACAGTCCGACCGCACCGCCTGAATCCGGCGCCCGCCCCGGTAGCTCTTTCATCTGGTGGACCCCGCGCGGGTCCCGCGCCGGCGGGACTCGCGTCGCCGGTAGCGTCTCCGCACATGACGGTCGTGCATCCGATCACCCGGGCCTGGATCACCACTGGCGGCACCGGCGCGCAGAACTACGACGAGTTCGCCGACGACGCGGAGATCACCGCGATCATCGAGGCGAACCCGCACAGTGCCCTCGGCATCGAGATGCCGCACCGGGCTCCGGAGAGCCTGGGCAGGTCCTTCCTCGACGCCCTGCCGGACGCGGTGACCCGGCTCGCCGAGGCCAAGGCCGACGGCAGCTACACGCCGGCGGAGCAGGTCGTGGTCCTCTACCGGATCAGCGCGCCGGGGGAGGAGAACGCGTACGGGCTCTTCGCCATGGTGGACACCGACCAGATCTCCACCCGGGCCGACGAGCCCGGCCTGGTCATCCGCAACGAGGACGTCTTCATCGCGAAGGTGCGGGAGCGGGTGGCGCTCGCCGAGGCCCTGGGGCACCTGCTGTCGCCCGTACTCCTGCTCCAGACCGGGCGCGGCGACGAGCTGCACGCCGCCCTCGCGGCGGCGACCGACGCGGCCGGCGCGCCGGCGGCGACCGACACCGACCAGGCCGGGCGCACCCACGCCATCTGGCTGCTCGGGCCGGGCCCGCGCCAGGACGAGCTGACCGCCCTGGCGGGCGGCGGGGAGCTGGTCGTGGCCGACGGCAACCACCGCAGCCTGGCCGCGCAGACCGGCGGGCTGCCGCGCTTCCTGTCGGTCATCACGACCCCGGCGTCGGTGGCGATCCAGCCCTACAACCGGCTGGTGAGCGAGCTGACCACCACCGCCGACGACCTGCTCGGCCGGCTCCGCGCCGCCGGCGCGGAGATCAGCCCGATCGACGGCCCGGTCGAGGTCCCGGCGGCCGGCGGCACCGTGCACCTCCGCCTCGCCGGCCAGGGGTACGCGGTCACCCTGCCGCACGTCGGCGACAACCGGCTGGAGAACCTGGACCACGCCCTGGTCGAGCGGCTGCTGCTGCGCGACGCGCTCGGGCTCGACCCGGGCGACAAGCGGATCACCTACGTCGGCGGCGACTACCCGGCGAGCTGGCTGACCGGCGAGGTCGACGCGGGCCGGGCCGAGCTGGCGGTGCTGGTCGCCCCGGTGACGGTGGACGACTTCGTCGCGGTCAACCTGGCGCGGGAGAAGATGCCGCGCAAGAGCACCTGGTTCACCCCGAAGGCCCGCGGCGGCCTGGTGGTCGCCGAGCTGTCCCGCTGACCTTGTGACGAATCCGCCTCCGGGACGCCGCCCGCGCGTCGTCCCGGAGGCGCGCCTGACAGACTGCGCGGTATGCGCGTCTACCTGGGATCCGACCACGCCGGTTTCGAGTTGAAGGTGCACCTGGTCAACCACCTGACCAAGGAGGGGCACGATGTGGTCGACGTCGGCCCGCACGCCTTCGACCCGGACGACGACTACCCGGCCTTCTGCCTGCACACCGGTGACCGGGTGGTGGCTGACGAGGGCAGCCTCGGGGTGGTCATCGGCGGCTCGGGCAACGGCGAGCAGATCGCCGCGAACAAGGTGGCCGGCGTCCGGGCGGCCCTCGCCTGGAGCATCGACACCGCCCAGCTGGCCCGCGAGCACAACGACGCGAACATCGTCGCGGTCGGCGCCCGCCAGCACACGCTGGACGAGGCCACCGCCATCGTCGAGGCGTTCCTGACGACCCCGTTCTCGGGCAACGAGCGGCACGCCCGCCGGATCGCCCAGGTGGCCGACTACGAGAGCACCCGCCAGCTCCCCACGCTGCCCTGACCGCCTGACCGCCTGACCGCTCGGCCGGTCGGCCGGGCGGGTCCGAGGGTGGTGGGATCGCCGTAGCTTCCGGACGGGCTGTGCCCCCTGTGGGGCGGTTCCCGCCAGGACCGGGGGTCAGCGGCGGGGGAGGTCCTCGCGGGGCGTCCAGTTGCGGCGGATGATCACCACGCGCTCCTCGGCCGTGGCCAGGTCCTCGTCCGTGGGGCGGGAGGCGTCGCGGGCCCGCATCGCGGCGGTCACGCTCACCTGGGACGAGCCGGGGCCGACGAGACCACGCAGGCCGCGGTCGCCCTCGTCACCCGGGCCGCCCCGGCGGGCACGCGGCGGCTCGGGGCCGTCGTGCACCCCGGCGGTCGTCGCGTCGGGGCCCCCGGTCGCGCCCGCGTCGCCGCTCGGGTGCCGTATCCGGCGCCGGCGTCGCTCCGTGTCACCCATCAGCCGACCGTACCGCCCCGGCCCGATCGGCGCTGGCTCGCGCGTCCGGCGCTGGCTCGCGGGTCCGGTGCCGGCTTGCGCGTCCGGTGCCGGCTTGCGGGTCCGGCGTCGGCTTGTGGGTCCGGCGTCGGCTTGCGGGTCCGGCGCTGTGCTCGCGCGTCCGGCGCTGGCTCGCGGGTTCGGCGTCGGCTTGCGGGTTCGGTGTCGGCTTGCGGGTCCCGCGTCGGCTCGCGCGTCCGGCGCGTGGCGCGCGGAGTGGCCGGGTGACCTCGGTCACGACGCCCCGGTCGTCGGCGCACGCGGGGTCGGCCGGCCCCGCCGTGGCCAGCGGATCGGGGCCCGTGCCCGGGTGCGGCCTCGGCGACCGGTTTGCGGGCTGGCTACCCTCGGAACGGACGGCGGCCGGTGGTTGCCGTCGGTCCAGGGGAGGGACGAGATGGTCGACCAGACGCAGCCGTGGGCCGAGCGGACCGTCGAGGTGCCGCCGCAGCCCGGTGCCGGGGTGCCGCCGCAGCGCGACGCGTACCAGCGGGGGGTGGCCTCGGTCGGGCAGTCCCGTACGACGCGCACCGAGCCGTTCCCCGTCGTTGAGCACGAGCCGACGGGCACCGGGTGGCCGGACGCGCCGGCCCCGCGCCGGCCGCTGAGCTGGCACGTCGAGCAGTTGAAGCGCGGCGGCGAGTGGAGTGCGGCCGGCGCGCTCTTCGCCTTCGTCTGCTGGGGGATCTGGGCGATCTCGGGCGGCGGGAACCTGGGCGGCCCGTTCCTGATCTTCCTGCTGAGCCTGCTGGTGGCCGTCGGCCTCTTCGCGTTGGCCCGACTGCTCGGCCGGGTGGTGCTGGAGCGGCAGCTGGGCCGGGTGCGGCGCAGCGCGCGCGGGGCGCACCTGGTGACGGCGGTCTTCCTGGCCGGTCTCGGGATCGCCTACCTCCAGCAGACCGAGTGGGTCGTGTCGGCCTGGAACTGGATCAGCAACAACTGACCGTACGCCCGGGCGGGCCGGCCTGCGCCGCCCGCCCGCGCGCCCGGTCGCGGCGTCTCGCGACCTCCGGTCGTTCCACCAGGTCGCCGGCTGCTTACCCGGCCGGCCGCGGTTCATCCGCGCCCGGCCGGAGCTGATCCGCAGCTCAGTGCTTCCCGCCGTGGCCCTCCGCGTCGGCCTTCGGGGAGGCCACCCGGGCCGCCGGGTCCTCGACGCCGGGCTCCCCGCCGTCCGGCGCCACCATTCCGTCGTAGTTGTAGACCGTGCCGTCCTCGCCGTGCTGCTTCGTGGTCCGGATGTAGCGGTGCATCATGCCGTCGATCTCCACCTCGAGCAGGGCGTCGCCGCCCGTGTCGATGGTGCTGCCGTCCCGGGGTCCGCCAACGAGGTGTGCCTTCTTGTTCGTGTCCATGTCCAGGCCCGTACCCGGGCGGTCCCGGCGCAAAACGGGCGATGCGCGTCCGGCGCGCCGAATCCTGGTCGGCTGCGGTATGACCGACGCGGGATGTGTCGGGGCATTGCTATCCATCGATAGATCTCCATAGGCTCCCGCCATCGGTTTCCGGCGTGCCGCCTCGGCCCGCCGCGAGGGTTCGGGAGGCTCCCATGGTCCGTTGGCGCACACTCGTCGGCCGGTTGGCCGCCGCGTTGGTGGCGGTCACCGCCGGCTCGTTCGTCCTGGCCGTTCCGGCCTCCGCCAAGCCCGGGCCCGAGGTGACCCCGTACGTCGTGGGCGGGACGCTGGCCGCGCAGGGCGAGTTCCCCTTCATGGTCCGGCTCTCCATGGGCTGCGGCGGTTCCCTCTACAGCCCGCGCCTGGTGCTGACGGCCGCACACTGCGTCGGCGGGACCGGTACGAACACCAGCATCACCGCCACCCTCGGCGTCGTGGACCTCCAGTCGTCGAGCCGGATCCAGGTGCGCTCGAACTACGTCTACCGGGCGCCCGGCTACAACGGCAACGGCAAGGACTGGGCGCTGATCCGGCTGGCCACGCCGGTCACCACGCTCCCGACGCTGAAGATCGCCACCAGCACCGCGTACGACAACGGCACCTTCACGGTCGCCGGCTGGGGCGCCACCCGCGAGAACGGCGCGCAGCAGCGCTACCTGCGCAAGGCCAGCGTGCCGTTCGTCAGCGACGCGACCTGCAACTCCTACTACGGCGGCCAGATCATCGCGAACGAGGAGATCTGCGCCGGCTACGCCAGCGGCGGCATCGATACCTGCCAGGGGGACTCGGGCGGCCCGATGTTCCGGCGCGACGCGAGCAACGCCTGGATCCAGGTCGGCATCGTGAGCTGGGGCAACGGCTGCGCCCGGCCCTCCTACCCCGGCGTCTACACGCAGGTGAGCACCTTCGCCCCGGCGATCGCCTCGGCGGCGGCGAGCCTCGGCGGCTGACCCGGAACCAACCCTGGGGGCCCGGCCGGCTCGTCCGGCCGGGCCCTCGTGCGCGTGCTCCGGCTGGCCTCTGCCCGTGCGCCAGCCCTGCGCGACGGCTGGCCCCTACCCGAGCGGCCCGCCCCGGCGACGGTCGGCCCGCGGCGGGCCGCTCGGGCCGCGGCTTCGACTTCAAGTGACAGAAGACCGAGGTGGCAGAAAGTCGCCTACGCCCCTTCTTCGATCGGTCCCCTAATGCCCGTGGCCGGCGATGGGGGCATGGATCAGCGCCGATAGGCGTAGGTGGCTTTGTCGCCTGTCGATCTCGCCTGTCGAGCACCTTCTTGCGGGTGGTGAGGGGTGCGGGTAGGGGTTACCACCCCCAGCCCCTGTTCGTAATGATCGGACTGTCGTATTTCGGGGTGTACGGGGAGGTAGTTCGTGGCACGCATGGGCGGGAATGGTCACTGCCGTTCGTTCAACGGGAACGGGAGGATGGACATCATGGCCCGTGACGACGACACGGGTGAACTGCTGGTCTTCCCGCACAGCGGCAGCTTCCGTGGTGGCGACACATACGACGAGCCCGTGCTGATCAGCACCGACTTCCATCCGTATCGCAACTACGGGATGGTCCGTCCCATCGACGTCAACGGCAACGGCTACGCCGACGTCATCGGCGTGAGCATGCGACACATGAACGAGACGCACGGGATCTTCCTCTATCCGAACAGGGGTGGGCTGAACGGTCTCGACACCCTCGGCGATCCGATCCGCATCTCCGGCGCCCGGGACGACAAGAAGTGGGAGACGCTCGGCATCGCCGACGTGGACCTGGACGGCTGTGACGACATGTTCGGCCGCGAGCAGGACGCGGGCCACGTCGACGCGTTCTTCAACAAGCGCCAGGTCACGCAGAACGAGACGTACGACCGCACCGCGCACCGCCTGGTGACGATCGACGTCGAGGACTTCCCGCTGGCGATGGCCGACTTCACCGGCACCGGCCGGCCCGACCTGCTGGTCCGCCGCGCCAACGGCGACCTCGACCTGTACGAGTTCGCGCACGACACCTCCGGCGAGGGCCCGTGGTGGCGCGGCGAGGGCCAGTGGTTCACGCTCGGCAAGGGCTGGCAGGAGTTCGCGCACATCACGGTGACCGACATCGACCTCGACGGCCGGCCGGACCTGCTGGCCGTACGCGCCGACGGCACGCTCGTCGTGCACCTGCACAACGGCAAGTTCGACGCGGAGCGGCCCTCGGCCACGTTCTCCGCGCCCGAGGTGCTCGCGACGGGTTGGCAGAAGTACTCGGTGGTGAGCTGACGTAGGCCGCCGGCTGGAGGCCGGCCGCCCGCTGAGGGCCGGCCGGCTCGGTGACGCCAGCTTCTGTCCGGCAGAGGCAATCTCGGTGTTCGACGCGCGGGCCGGTGCACAGACCGTCTCGACGAGGTGACGGCGGCCGGGTCCCGCGCCCGGCTCCCGGCCACGCGGCGACACCACCGGTCCGGCCCGGCGACATCCCGCACCCGCGAACGACCGGCTGAAGCACCGGTGACCCCAGGACATCTCGAAACGGCTGCCGCGCCTTCGCGTGGGGAGCGCCCGACGCCCCGCCGCCGCGTGCGAGCGCCCCGGCCGCCGCGCTTTCGTGTGGAGGGCGCCCGGCCGCCACGCTTTCATGTGGGGGTGCCCTGCCGTCCCGCCGCCGCGTGCGAGCGCCCCGGCCGCCGCGCTTTCGTGTGGGGAGCATCCTGCCGTCCCGCCGCTCGCGTGGGGCGCCCGGCCGCCGCGCTATCGCGTGGGGAGCGCTCGGCCGCCCCGCCTTCGCGTGCGAGCGCCCCGGTGATCAGGACGCCATGGACGTTATCCGGCCGTTTTAAGGTCCATGGCGTCCTGATCAGCATTGGCTGGGGCGGCGTTCCTGGATTGCGTCAGTTATTAGCCGGACAATTCGGGCGGGGTGCCGCACTGCGTCGTCCGCCTTGAAGCGCAGCGCCAACCAGCCCGCCGCGCGTAGTGCGTTGAGCCGAGCCATGTCGCGCTGGAAGTGGCTGCGTTCCGGTGGTGGTCACCCTCGTGCTTGATCAGCCCACCGGCCCCGGGTACGCCCGGGGCCGGTGGGCCTTTTCCGTTCCGGAGTGGCCGTTCCCGCCCGGGCGGGCCGTTCCCGTCCGGGCGGGGTGGGCCTTCTCCGGTCGGGACTGTTTCCGGTCCGGGCGGGACGGGTCGTTCCCGATCTGGGCGGGACGGCCGTCCCCGGTCGGGCTGCTCCCGGTCCGGTCGCGGCCTGCTTGCGGCCCCGGCGGGCGTCTCGTGCGTCCCGCGAACGGACCAGCCCTCCACCCGGTCCTGCGTCCCGCGAACGGACCAGCCCTCCACCCGGTCCTGCGTCCCGCGAACGGACCAGCCCCCCACCCCGTCGTCCGTCGGGGTGGGGGGCGGTCGTGGCTCGCCCGGGGGTCAGGCGTTGTCCAGCTCGCTGTCCAGGATGTCGAACAGGTCGTCCGCCGTGACCGAGGCGAGGTCCGTGGCCTCGGCCGGGCTGGACTTGTCGCGCCACCTGGTGAGCAGCCGTTGCAGGGCCGCGGCGATGTCCGTCTCCGCCGTCTGCGCCGCGTCCACCAACTCCAGCGTCGCCTCGACCCTGGCGATGCTGTCGACGAGGGTGCGCAGGTTGAGCTGCGCCTGGTTGCCGCCCAGCTCCCCGATGAGGTGCTCCACGAGCGCCGCGGGCGTGGGGTGGTCGAACGTCAGCGTCGCCGGCATCCGCAGGCCGGTGGCCTGGTTGAGCCGGTTGCGCAGCTCCACCGCCGTCAGCGAGTCGAAGCCCAGCTGCTTGAATGCCTGGTCCGCCGCGATGGTCTCCACCGAGCCGTGGGCCAGCACGGCGGCCACGTTCGTGCGTACCAGGGTCAGCAGCACCTCGCGCTGCTCCGGCTCGGCGAGGCCGGCCAGCCGGCTGGACAGCGACGCCGCGCTGCCGGCCGAGGGGGCGCGCCGGGGGCGGGTGAAGGAGCGCAGCGGTGCCGGCGCCGACGTGCTCGTGCGCAGGACGCCCACGTCCAACCTGATCGGGACCAGGCACGGCTCGTCGGTCCGGCAGGCCGCGTCGAACAGCGCGAGGCCTTCCTCGACGGTGTGCGCCCGCACGCCGGTGCGCCCGATGCGGGCGAGGTCGGCCTCGGTGAGCCCACCGGTCATCGCGCCACCGCTGCGCCACAGGCCCCAGGCCAGCGACGTCGCCGTGAGGCCGGATGCCCGACGCCGGGCGGCGAGCGCGTCCAGGAAGGCGTTCGCCGCCGCGTAGTTCGCCTGGCCGGCCGTGCCCAGCACCCCGGTCGCCGAGGAGAACAGCACGAACATCTCGACGTCGCCGGCCAGCTCGTGCAGGTTGAGCGCCGCGTCGACCTTCGCCCGCAGCACCGCGTCCACCCGTTCCGGCGTGAGCGACTCGACCGTACCGTCGTCCAGCACGCCCGCGGCGTGCACGACGCCGACCAGGTCGGGCAGGGACGCCAGGAGGTCCGCCAGCGCGGCCCGGTCGGCGGCGTCGCAGGCGGCGACCGTGATCCTGGCGCCCAGCGACTCCAGCTCGGCCGTCAGCTCCGCGGCGCCCGGCGCGGCCGGGCCACGGCGGGAGGTCAGCACGAGGTGCCGCGCCCCGTGCGCGGTGACCAGGTGGCGGGCGAGTTCCGCGCCCAGTGCTCCGGTGCCGCCGGTGACGAGCACGGTGCCCGCCGGGTCGAACAGGCGGCGGTCCGAGGCGGCCGCGAACGTCGTGAGCCGCGGCACGGTCGGCACCCCGTCGCGGACGGCCACCTGTGGTTCCCCGGTCGCGACGGCCGCGCCGACGAGAGCCGGGTCGTCGGTGTCGACGAGGACGAAACGATCGGGATGCTCGGTCTGTGCCGAGCGGACCAGGCCCCAGACCGCCGCGCCCGCCGGGTTCGTGCCGTCGGTGGCGCCCTGGGACACGAACACCAGCGGGGAGCGGTCGCCGGGCAGCCACTCCTGGACCGCCGTGAGCGCGTCGTGCACGGCGGCCCGTACCGCCTCGGCGTCCGTGCCGGTCCCGACCTGGAACACGTCGAAGGTGCCGGCGGGGGCCACGGGCGTGGGGACGGGCTGCCACTCCAACCGGTGCAGCCCGTCCGGACCGGCGGTGGTGCGCAGCTGCTCGATGGTCACCGGGCGCGCGACCAGGGACTCGACCGTGGCCACCGGCATGCCGGTGCCGTCGGCGAGCGCCAGGGCGTAGGCGTCGCCGGCGGTGGGCGTGATCCGCACCCGCAGGGCCGTCGTCCCGGTGGTCAGCACTCGTACGCCGTGCCAGCTGAACGGCAGGCGCAGCGGACCGTCGGCCCCGGTGGCCAGGGAGATCGGGTGCAGGGCCGCGTCCAGCAGCGCCGGATGCAGTCCGAAGCGACCCGCCGGCGCGTCGACGGGGAGCGCGACCTCCGCGAGCAGTTCGTCGCCGCGCCGCCAGGCCGCCACCAGTCCCCGGAACGCGGGGCCGTAGTCGACGCCGAGGTCGGCGATGCGGTCGTACAACTCCTCGACCGGGGCCGGCACGGCGTCGGCGGGCGGCCACTCACCGGCCCAGCCGGCCTCGGCCTCCCCTGCGGCGTCGAGCAGCCCGCTCGCGTGCTGCGTCCACGGCTCGCCGTCGAGCGCGTCCTCGCGCCGGGAGTGCACCCGCAGCGGCCGGCGCCCGGCCTCGTCGGGCTCCCCGACCTCCACCTGCACCCGTACCGCGCCGTCGGCCGGCAGCACCAGCGGCGCGTGCAGGGTCAGCTCCTCGATGCGGTCGAGGTCGACGTGCTCGGCGGCCCGCCGCGCGAGTTCGACGAACGCGGCACCCGGCAGCAGGACCGTGCCGAGGACGGCGTGGTCGGCGAGCCAGGGCTGTTCGCGCAGGGAGAGCCGGCCGGTGAGCACGCTCCGCTGGGAGTCGGCGAGCGCCAGCACCGCTCCGAGCAGCGGATGGTCCGCCGCCCCGAGCCCGAGCCCGGCGGCGTCCGCCGGCCCCTCGTCGGGGACCAGCCAGTACCGCTGGTGCTGGAACGCGTACGTCGGCAGCTCCACCTCGCGGGCGCCCGCCCGGTACGCGCCGGCGTCGGGGCCGGTCCCGGCGGTGAAGAGTCGTCCGACGGCCCTGCCGAGGGTCGCGGTCTCGGGTTGCCCCCGGCGGGCGGTGGCGATGGCGGTGGCGTCGCCGGTGGCGGCGGCCGTGGCGAGGACGGTGTCGGGGCCGATCTCGAGGAAGGTGCCGACGTGGTGCGTGCCGGCGAGAGCCTCGACGGCCTCGTGGAAGCGGACGGTGTGGCGCAGCTGGGTGACCCAGTGGTCGGGGGTGGAACGCAGCGGTCGGCCGTCGACGGTGGAGATGACGGGAACGGTGGGCTCCCGGTGGGTGATGGAGTCGGCGACGGCTCGGTAGTCGTCGAGGACGGGGTCCATCAGGTGGGAGTGGAAGGCGTGCGAGACGGTGAGCCGCTTCGTTCGGTGGCCCTGCGCGGCGAGTGCCTCGGCGGTCGCTAGGGTGGCGGCCTCGTCGCCGGAGAGGACGAGGTCGGTGCCGGTGTTGACGGCGGCGACGCCGACCACGTCGGAGAGGTACGGGGTGACCTGTTCCTCGGTGGCCTGCACGGCGACCATGGCGCCCCCGGTGGGGAGGGCCTGCATGAGCCGGGCGCGGGCGGCGACGAGTTTCGCGGCGTCGGCGAGGTCCCAGACGCCGGCGACGTGGGCGGCGGCGAGTTCGCCGATGGAGTGTCCGGCGAGGTGGTCGGGGCGGATGCCCCAGGATTCGAGGAGCCGGTAGAGGGCGACCTCGAAGGCGAACAGGGCGGGTTGGGTGTAGCCGGTCTGGTGCACCTCGTCGGTGTCGATGACCTTGCGCAGCGGTTGGTCGAGGTGCGCGTCGAGGGCGGCGCAGACCTCGTCGAACGCGGTGGCGAAGACGGGGTACGCGGCGGCGAGTTCGCCGCCCATGCCCAGCCGCTGCGCGCCCTGCCCGGTGAACAGGAACGCCAACCTGCCGGCCCCGGGGGTGCCGGTGACCAGGTTGGCGGCCTCCTGGCCGGCGGCCAGCGCGGCGAGGCCGTCGAGGAGTTCCCGCCGGTCGGTCCCGACGACGGCGGCCCGCTGTGTGAACCGGACCCGGGCGGCCAGGGAGCGCGCGACGTCGGCGTCCGGCAGTTCGGGGCGGGCCGCGAGGTGGTCGTGCAGGCGGCGGGCCTGCTCCCGCAGGGCCTGCTCCGAGCGGGCGGACAGCAGCCACGGCAGGGCCTGCGGCGGCGTGCCGGCGTCGGCGCTGTCGGCCTCGGCGGGCGGCTCCTCGATGATCACGTGCGCGTTCGTGCCGCTGACGCCGAACGACGACACCCCGGCGCGGCGCGGGTGGCCGTTGCGCTGCCACTCGGCCGGCTCGGTCAGCAGCGCGACCGAGCCCGCCGACCAGTCGACCTTCGGCGACGGCTCGTCGACGTGCAGGGTGCGCGGGAGCAGCCCGTGCCGCAGGGCGAGGACCATCTTGATGACCCCGCCGACGCCGGCGGCGGCCTGGGCGTGGCCGATGTTGGACTTGAGCGAGCCCAACCAGAGCGGGCGTTCGCGGTCCTGGCCGTAGGTGGCGAGGATGGCCTGGGCCTCGATGGGGTCGCCCAGGGAGGTGCCGGTGCCGTGCGCCTCGATGGCGTCCACCTGGTCGGCCGACAGCCCGGCGTTGGCCAGCGCCGACCGGATGACCCGCTGCTGCGAGGGCCCGTTGGGGGCGGTGAGGCCGTTGGAGGCGCCGTCCTGGTTGACGGCCGAGCCGCGTACCACCGCCAGTACGCGGTGGCCGTTGCGGCGGGCGTCGGAGAGCCGTTCGACCACCAGCACGCCGACGCCCTCCGCCCAGCCGGTGCCGTCCGCGGCGGCGGCGAACGACTTGCACCGGCCGTCGGGGGCGAGGCCCCGCTGCTTGGAGAACTCGACGTACAGGCTGGGGGTGGACATGACGGTCACGCCGCCGGTCAGCGCGAGGGAGCACTCGCCGGAGCGCAGCGCCTGCACGGCGAGGTGCAGGGCGACCAGCGACGACGAGCAGGCGGTGTCGACGGTGACCGCCGGCCCCTCCAGCCCGAACGTGTACGCCACCCGGCCCGAGGCGACGCTGCCCGCGGTTCCGGTGCCCAGGAACCCCTCGACACCGTCGGGTACGGCGCTCGCCCCGGCGGCGTAGTCGTGCGTCATGAGGCCGGTGAACACGCCGGTGGCTGAGCCGCGCAGCGCGTCCGGCCGGAGGCCGGCGTTCTCCAGCGCCGCCGAGCAGGTCTCCAGGAAGATCCGCTGCTGCGGGTCCATCGCGAGCGCCTCGCGGGGGCTGATGCCGAAGAACTCCGCGTCGAATCCGGCCGCGTCGAGCAGGAATCCGCCCTGGTCGACGTAGCTGGTGCCGGGGGTGTCCGGGTCGGGGTCGAACAGCGTGTCCAGCGACCAGCCGCGGTCGGTCGGGAAGCCGCTGATGCCTTCGCGGCCGTCGAGCAGCAGCTGCCACAGCTCGTCGGGTGAGGTGACGCCGCCGGGGTAGCGGCAGGCCATGCCCACGATCGCGATGGGTTCGTCGGTGGGGCGGGCGGCGACCGCCGCCACGACGGGCCGAGGTTCGTCCTCCCGGTCACCCAGCTCGCCCCGCAGGTACTCGACGAGGGCCTCCGGGGTGGGGTAGTCGAAGGTCAACGTCGCGGGCAGCCGCAGCCCCGTCGCGGTGTTGAGCCGGTTGCGCAGCTCGACGGCCATCAGCGAGTCGAAGCCGAGCTGGCGGAACGGTTCGGCCACGGAGACGGCGTCCGCGTCCGGCTGGGCGAGCACGGTCGCGACCTGCGTACGCACGATGTCGAGCAGCAGCCCGCGCTGCTCCTCCTCGCTGCGCCCGGCCAGCTCGCGGGCCAGCGCGGTGGCGCCCGGCCGGGTCGCGGCCTGCCGCCGGCGCGGCACCCTGGCCAGGCCGTGCAGCGGCGGCGCGGCGTTCGTGGCGGCGCGTACCGCGGCGACGTCGATGGTGACGGGCACCAGGTGCGCGAGGTCCGAGCGGCACGCGGCGTCGAACAGCGCGAGCCCTTCCTCGACGCTGTGCGGGAGGAGACCGCCGCGCGCGATGCGGGCCAGGTCGGTCTCGCCGAGCTGACTGGTCATCGCGCTGGCCTCGGCCCACAGGCCCCAGGACAGCGAGGTGGCGGCCCGGCCCTCGGCCCGGCGCTGTGCGGCCAGGGCGTCGAGGAACGCGTTCGCCGCCGCGTAGTTCGCCTGCCCCGCGGTGCCGATGACGCTCGCGACGGAGGAGTAGAGCACGAACAGGTCGACGTCGCCGGCCAGCTCGTGCAGGTTGAGCGCGGCGTCGAGCTTGGGTCGCAGGACGGCGTCGAGGCGGTCGGGCGTGAGCGACTCCAGGATGCCGTCGTCGAGCACGCCTGCGGTGTGCACCACGCCCACCAGCGGCCGGGCGAGCCCGTCGAGCAGCGCCGACAGCGCGTCGCGGTCGGCGGTGTCGCACGCGACGACGTCGACCGTGGTGGCGCCGAGGGCGGTCAGCTCCTCGGCCAACGCGGCGGCGCCCGGCGCGTCCAGGCCCCGGCGGGAGGCGAGGACCAGGTGTTCCGCGCCGTGCCGGGTGACCAGGTGGCGGGCGAGCGCGGCGCCGAGCGTGCCGGTGCCACCGGTGATCAGGACGGCCCCCGTCGGGTCGAACAGCGCGCCGTCCTGGGTGGCGGCGGCGTGCCGCGCGAGCCGCGGCACGGTCAGCGCCCCGTCGCGGACGGCGAGCTGCGGCTCCCCGGTGGCGAGCGCGGCGGCGAGGGCGCGCTCCGACTTGTCGGTGCCGTCGGTCTCGACGAGGACGAAGCGGTCCGGGTGCTCGGTCTGGGCGGAGCGGACCATGCCCCACGCCGCCGCGCCCGCGAGGTCGCCGCCGCGGGTGACCACGGCCAGCCGCGCGGTGCCGGCCGCGGCCCGCTGGAGCGTCGCCAGCGTGTCGTGGAGGGACTGTCGTACGGCGTCGGCGGTGTCGCCCGCCTCGACCCGGAACACCTCGACGTCGGGCGTGCCGGTGCCGGTCGGGGCGGCCACGGGCACCCAGTCCGTGCGGTACAGCGCGGCGGTGGGGCCGCTCGCGCCGGCCAGGCCGTCCGTCGTGACCGGCCGGACCGCGACCGCGTCGGCGCTCAGCACCGGGTTGCCGTCGTCGTCGGTGGTGCTCACCCGCAGGGTGTTCTCGCCGGCCGGGGTCAGCCGGACCCGCAGCGCCGAGGCCCCGCGGCGGTGCAGCCGCACCCCCCGCCAGGAGAAGGGCAGCCAGGCCCGGCCCGCCGGGTTCCCGCCGCCGTCGAGGTGCAGCACGAGCGGGTGCATGGCGGCGTCGAGCAGCGCCGGGTGTACGCCGTAGCGCACGGCGGCCGGCTCGTCCTCGGTGCGCAGGGTGGCCCGGGCGAACAGCTCGTCGCCGCGCCGCCACACCTCCTGGACGCCCTGGAAGGCGGGGCCGTAGCAGAATCCGCGCGCCAGCAGCCAGCCGTAGAAGTCGCCGACGTCGACGGGCTCCGCGCCGGCTGGCGGCCACTCGTCGACCACCGGGGCCGGCGCGGGTGCGTCGGCCAGCGTGCCCGAGGCGTGGCACGTCCACTCCGCGCCCGGCGGCTGCCCGGCCGGCTGGGAGTACACGCCGAACTCGCGGCGGCCCTGCTCGTCGGGTCGGCCGACCCACACCTGGAGGTTGACCCGCTGCTCCTCGGTCAGCGTCAGCGGGGCCTGGAGGGTGAGTTCCTCGATCGTGCCGCTGCCGGTGTGCTCGGCGGCGTGCGCGGCCAGTTCGAGGAACGCGGTGCCGGGCAGCAGGACCGTGTCGAGGACGGCGTGGTCGACCAGCCACGGCTGCTCGCGTAGGGAGAGCCGCCCGGTGAGCACGAGCCGGTCGGTGTCGACGACGCCCAGCACCGCGCCGAGCAGCGGGTGGCGTGCCGCGGTGAGGCCGGCCGTGCCCACGTCGCCCCCGGCGGTGGGCCGCAGCCAGTACGACCTCCGCTGGAACGGGTACGTCGGCAGCGGCACCTCGCGGGCGCCGGGGAAGTAGGCGTCGGCGTCGGGGCTGGTCCCGACGGTGAAGAGGTGGCCGACGGCCCGGGCGAGGCTGTGCGTCTCGGGCTGCCCCCGGCGCATGGTGGCGATGCCGGTGGCGTCGCCGGTGGTGGTGGCGAGGACGGTGTCGGGGCCGATCTCGAGGAAGGTCTCGACGCGGCCGGCGGCGGTGAGGGCGGCGACGGCGTCGTGGAAGCGTACGGCCCGGCGGACCTGGGTGACCCAGTGCTCGGGCGTGGAGCGCAGCGGCTGCCCGTCGACCGTGGAGATCAGCCCGATGCGGGGTTCGTGGTGGGTGATGGACGCGGCGACGGCGCGGTAGTCGTCGAGCATCGGGTCCATCAGGTGGGAGTGGGCGCCCAGTGGGATCGGCAGCCGCTTGGTCTTGTGCCCGAGCGCGGCGAGCTGTTCGGCGGCGGCGAGGGTGGCGGCCTCGTCGCCGGAGATGACCAGGTCGGTGGGGGTGTTGATGGCGGCGATGCCGACCTGCTCGCTCAGGTACGGGGTGACCTGCTCCTCGGTGGCCTGCACGGCGACCATCACGCCGCCCAGCGGCAGGGCCGCCATGAGGGTGGCGCGTGCGGCGACGAGCTTCGCGGCGTCGGCGAGTGACCAGACACCGGCCACGTACGCGGCGGAGAGCTCGCCGAGGGAGTGCCCCGCCACGAAGTCGGGGCGGATGCCCCACGACTCGACGAGCCGGTGGAGGGCGACCTCGAAGGCGAACAGGGCCGGCTGCGTGTACGCGAAGCGGTGCAGGTCGTCGCTGCGGATGATCTCGCGTACCGGCTTGTCCAGGTGGCGGTCCAGCTCGGCGCAGGCCTCGTCGAAGGCGTCCGCGAAGACGGGGTACGCGGCGGCGAGTTCGGTGCCCATGCCGAGGTACTGGGCGCCCGTACCGGTGAACAGGAACGCCAGCCCGCCGGGGCGGGCGGTGCCGGTGAACACGTCGGCGGTGCCCTGACCGGCGGCGAGGGCGGCGAGGCCGTCGAGCAGGTCCTGCCGGTTGGCGCCGGTGACCGCGGCCCGGTGGCCGAAGGCGACCCGGGTGGTGACGAGGGACCGGCCGACGT
Organism: Micromonospora sp. DT46; assembly: GCF_049841735.1. NCBI lineage: Bacteria > Bacillati > Actinomycetota > Actinomycetes > Micromonosporales > Micromonosporaceae > Micromonospora > Micromonospora sp. DT46. Next base: position 156,936 of record NZ_JBNCKW010000013.1, read on the forward strand.
CGGCGACCGACAGCTCGGGCCGGTCGGCGAGGTGGTCGTGCAGCCGGCGGGCCTGCTCCCGTACCGCCTGCTCGGAGCGCGCCGACAGCAGCAACGGCAGCACAGGCGGGGCGGCGGGGGCGTCGGCGGCCGGGGCGTCGGCGGCGGGCGGCTCCTCGATGATCACGTGCGCGTTCGTGCCGCTCATCCCGAACGACGAGACGGCGGCCCGGCGCGGCCGCTCGCCGGCGGGCCACGCGACCGGCTCGGTCAGCAGCGACACCGCCCCGGCCGACCAGTCCACCTTGCGGCTCGGCTCCGAGACGTGCAGGGTGCGCGGCAGCAGCCCGTTGCGCAGGGCGAGGACCATCTTGATCACGCCGCCGACGCCGGCGGCGGCCTGCGTGTGGCCGATGTTGGACTTGAGCGAGCCGAGCCAGAGTGGCTGTTCGCGGCCCTGGCCGTAGGTGGCGAGGATCGCCTGGGCCTCGATGGGGTCGCCCAGGGCCGTGCCGGTGCCGTGCGCCTCGAGTGCGTCCACCTCGCCGGCCGCGAGGCCCGCGTTGGCGAGCGCGGCGCGGATGACCCGCTGCTGCGAGGGCCCGTTGGGGGCGGTGAGGCCGTTGGAGGCGCCGTCCTGGTTGACGGCCGAGCCGCGGACGACCGCCAGTACGCGGTGGCCGTTGCGGCGGGCGTCGGAGAGCCGCTCGACCACCAGCACGCCGACGCCCTCGCCCCAGCCGGTGCCGTCGGCGTCGTCGGAGAACGCCTTGCACCGCCCGTCGGGGGAGAGGCCGTTCTGCCGGGAGAACTCGGTGAAGGTCTCCGTGCCGGCCATCACGGTCACGCCCCCCGCCAGGGCCATCGAGCACTCGCCGGAGCGCAGCGCGCGTACGGCCAGGTGCAGGGAGACCAGCGACGCCGAGCAGGCGGTGTCGACGGTCATCGCCTGGCCCTCCAGGCCCAGGGCGTACGCGACCCGGCCGGACGCCACGCTGCTCGCGGTGCCGGTGATGAGGTGGCCGTCGACCCCGTCCTCCTCGCTGTGCCCGAGCCGGCCGTAGTTCTGCACGTGCAGGCCCGTGAAGACGGCGGTGTCGCTGCCGCGCATCGAGGTCGGCGGGATGCCGGCGTGCTCCAGCGCCTCCCACGCGGTCTCCAGGAACACCCGCTGCTGCGGGTCCATCGCCAGCGCCTCGCGGGGGCTGATGCCGAAGAACTCCGCGTCGAACTCGTCCGCGTCGTGCAGGAAGCCGCCGGCGGTCGCGTTGCACGTGCCCGGCCCGTCGCCCGCGAACAGCGCCGCGAGGTCCCAGCCGCGGTTGGTGGGGAACTCGCCGATGACGTCCGTGCCGTCCGCGACCACCCGCCACAGGTCGTCCGGGGAGGTGATGCCGCCCGGGTAGCGGCAGGCCATGCCGACGATCGCGATCGGCTCGCTCTCGTCGTACGCCTCGACCGTGGCCGGCGCCGCCTCGGCCGTGCCCAGCCCCAGGGCGTCGAGCAGGTGGCCGGCGAGGATGTCCGGCGTCGGGTAGTCGAAGACCAGGCTCGCCGGCAGGCTGAGGCCGGTCGCGGCGCAGAGCCGGTTGCGCAGCTGCACGGCGATGAGCGAGTCGTAACCGAGTTGGCGGAACGGCGTCTCGCCGTCGATCGTCGCGGGCGCCTGGTCACCCAGGACCTCGCCGGTCGCGGCGCGTACGAGTTCGCGCAGCAGGCCGAGCCGGTCGTCCGCCGGGGACGCCAGTAGCCGCTCGGCCAGGGCGTTGCCGGCGCCGTCGGTGCCGGCGTCGGCGGCCAGCACGGGGCGCGCGGCGACGACGCAGGGCTCGCCCGAGGCCAGCGCGGCGTCGAGGAGGGCGCTACGTCGTGCCGCGGGGGGCCGGGCGAACCCTGGCGCGCTCCACGCCACGGAGACGCCGGGCAGGCCGAGCGCGCGCCGGTGCCGCACCAGCGCGTCGGCGGCGACGGTGGCGGCGACGTCGCGGCCGTCGGTGAGCAGCACGAGGTTGGCCGGGGCGCGCCCGAGCGGCGCGGTGTGCAGCGCCAGCGTCTCCTCGACCGTGAGGTCCACCGCCGCGACGGTGGTGACCGGCCGGTCGCCGAGCACGGCCGCCAGCGTCTCCGGGTCGAACGGCACGTCCGGGTGCACGCAGACCTCGGCGCCGAACGCCGCCAGCTCCGCCGGGGCGCCCGCCGGCACGTCGTCCGGCCCCACCAGGACCAGTTCGCGTACGTCGTGGGCCGCCACGAGGTGGCGGGTGAGCGCCGCGTCGTACGACCGGGCGACGAGCACGACCGTGCCCCGCAGCGGTGCGCCGCCGGGCAGGGCGGGGACGTCCGCGTACCGGGGCACGAGCAGTTCGCCCTCGCGTACGGCCAGCACGTCCTCGCCGCAGGCCACGGCCGCGCGCAGCTCCTCGGCGCCGACCCGGTCGGCGTCGAGCAGCACGAGCCGGCCGGGACGGCGGAGCTGGTGGGCCCGCGCGAGCGCCCAGGCGGCGGCCTGCCCGGGGGCCGCCTCGTCGTCGCCGTGCAGGCCGCCCCGGGTCAGTACGACCAGGCGCGAGTCCGCCGGGTGGTCCTCGTCGAGCACCCGCGCCAGCAGCTCGGACAGCGCGGTGTGGTCGGGGTAGCTGTCGACGGTCAGGTCGTCGTCGGTGAGGTCGGCGGTCAGCTCGGGCGGGCCCACGACCGCCCAGGCGAGCCGACCGGAGTCCGACTCGGAGCCGGGCTCCGGTGCCGGCTCCCAGCGCAGCGCGTGCAGCCGGTCGGGCAGCGACGAGGCCACGCCGACCAGGCGGGCGGGCAGCTCGGGGAGCCGGTGCCGGGCGGGGCTGCCGAGGGCGGTGCGGGGGATCTCCCGCACCAGGTACGTCTCGACCGGCACGGCCGCGGCGGGCAGTTCCGCGCGGCACCGCGCCAGCAGGCCGGCGGTGTCCACGTCGGACCCGACGACGAACGCGACCGGACCGTCGGGCCCGGCGAGGGCTGCCGCGTCGGCCACCCCCGCGACGCCGCGCAGCACCGCGTCGATCCGGTCCAGCCGGACCCGCTCGCCACCGACCTCGACCGCGTCGGCCAGCCGGCCGGTGACCGTGAGGTGCCCGGAGTCGTCGCGGCGGGCCAGGTCGCCCGTGCGGTACCAGCCGCCGCGCAGTGCCTCGGCCGTCTCGGCGGCGAGGTCGTGGTAGCCGCCGGCCATCACGTTCGGGCCGCTGACCCAGACCTCACCCTCCTGGCCGGGGCCCAGGTCGGCGCCCGATGCGGGGTCGACCACCCGCACGCTCAGGCCCGGCAGGGGCAGGCAGCGTCGTTCCGCGTCGCCGTTGGGCCAGCTCACCGCGATCAGGCCGGACGTCTCGGTGGTCACGTAGCCGGTGAGCAGCGGCGCGGCGAACGCGGCCTCGAAGGAACCGCGCAGCGCCGGGTCCACGGGGCCGACGGCCAGCGCGATTCGTACCCCCTGCGGGTCGGGGCCCGGGGCGTCCAGCAGGGCGCGGTGCGTCGCGCCGGCGCCCACCAGCACGGTGCTGCCCTGCGCGGCGAGCGTGGCCCGCAGCTCGGCGGGGGAGAGGCCGCCGGCGAGGCGTACCGACGCCCCCGCCGCGGTGGCGGCGAGGAGCTGCCCGAAGCAGGCGTGCACCGGCAGCATCCACAGCACCCGGTCGTCCGCCGTCCACCCGAGTCCGGCCACGTACGTTGCCGCGGCGGCGGGCCACAGCGCGTTGCGCTGCGTGGACAGCACGCCCTTGCGGCGGCCGGTCGTCCCCGCCGTCCAGGTGAGGAACGCCAGGTCGTCGAGGCCGGCGTCGTCCTGGGGTGGCGACGCCGGGTCGGTCGTCGCCAGATCCTCGAACGAGTGCCCGTCGCCGTCGTGCCCGCCGTCGACGACGAGGACCGACACGGACACCCGCGCCGCGTTGGCCGCGTCGGTGATGACCGCGTCGGCGCCGGCGTCCTCGACCAGCCGGGCCAGCTCGGCGTCGTCCAGGGCCGGGTCCAGCGGCACCGCGATGCCGCCGGCCCGGACGACGGCGAGGACGCCCTCCACCGCCGTGACGCCGTCGAGCAGGACGACGACGCGGTCCGCCGGCCACACGCCGAGGTCGGCGAGGTGGCCGGCGAGCCGCGCCGTTCGTATCTCCAGCTCCGCGTGGGTCACGTTCCGCCGCGAATCGGCGTACGCGACCTGGTTGCCGGACCGGTCGGCGTTGGTCCGGAGCAGTTCGGGCAGGGGCCGGAGCAGATCGGTACGCGGCATGGTTCAACAACCTCTTGTCGGATAGCAGTGGTGATGCGGACCGTGGGTGGGGATGCGCTCAGACCGTGACCGGAAGGGACACCAGGGCGGGCACCGGCGGCGTACGCCTGACCTTCAGCGACCCCCGGGGGGCGGCGAGCTCGATGTCCGGGAAACGGGTGCACAGCTCCCGGAGGGCGGGTCGGGGAACCGCTTCGGGGCGTCGTACGACGCGTACGGGCTCGCGAAGTGGTCGTCGTCCATCAGTTGCCGATGCCCGTGCACCGGGCACGTGTCCGCCATGTCGTCCTCGCTGTGATCGCTCGGAAGGAATCGCTGTCGGATGCGGTGCGCCGGGCGGGAGGGACCGCCCGCGCGCCCATGGTGCCCTCAGGCCGTCCACGCTCGGGTAACTGCCGGGACGACGGCCGTTGGTGCGGTGACGCCTCACCTCACGGGTACGGGTCCCGAATCGGGCCCGTGGGCCAGTTCTTCCGCTGTTACCGGGTGATGGACACGCGCTGATTACGTTCAGTTCGCACTCGTGCACAAGGAGGAACAGCGATGACGACGTCGCGGGCCAGGCCCAGCGCGGCCGATGGGCTGGCGAGCGCGGAGGGCGATTTCGTCCAGATCATCGACATGCCCCGGCGTCTTGCAGACGACGACGGCGGCATCGCCGAGTGCGAGGTGCGGATGGCGCTGGTCAACCCGCCCGGCATGCGTTCCCAGGCCGACGCGGCGTGAGCCGCCCCCACCCGTACGTCCACTGAGGAGGACTTGGTGACCGTTCAGTTGCGCACGCTCGTCGACGTGGCGCGCCGGCACGCCGTCCAGCAGCCGGACGCCGTCGCGATCATCTGCGAGGGCCGGCGCGTCGACTACGCCACCCTGCACCGCGTCAGCAACCAGGTGGCACGCGGCCTCCAGGCGGCGGGCCTGCGCCCCGGGGACCGCGTCGCCTACCTGGGCAGGGAGTCCGAGCACTTCTACGACCTGCTCTTCGGCGCCGCGAAGGCCGGCGTGGTGTTCGTGCCGATCAACTGGCGGCTGGCCGCCGGCGAGGTCGAGCACATCCTGCGCGACTCGGGCGCGGCCCTGCTCTTCGTCGACGCCGACTCGACCCCGGTCGCCGAGAAGCTGGCGCCGGAGCTGCCGATGCTGCGACAGGTGGTCGCGCTGGACGACGGCGGCGTGGCCCGCGCCGGCTTCGCGGCCTGGGTGTCGGCGCAGCCGGACGCGAACGTGCTGGCCAAGGTCACGTCCGACACGCCGTTGGCGCAGATGTACACCAGCGGCACGACGGGGCTGCCGAAGGGCGTCGTCCTCGCGCACCGCAGCTTCTTCGCGGTACGCGACGGGCTCGCCTCGGAGAACCTGGACTGGCTCGACCTGCGCGAGAGCGACGTCAGCCTCCTCTGCAACGGCGGCTTCCACATCGGCGGCCTGTCGTGGGCGGCGATGGGTTTCGCCGCGGGCGCCACGAACGTGCTGATGCGCGAGTTCAACACTGCGGGCGCGGTCGGGCTGATCAGATCGCTGCGCGTCACCACCATCCTCGCGGTGCCCTCGATGCTGCGACTGCTGCTCGCGGAGCCCGGCGTCACCAAGGCGGACTTCGCTTCGCTGCGGAAGATCGTCTACGGCAGCGCGCCCATCTCGACGGCGCTGCTGGCCCGCTGCATCGAGGGCTTCGGCTGCGAGTTCGCCCAGATCTACGGCCTGACCGAGACCGGCAACTCCGCCGTCTGCCTGCCCCCGGCCGACCACACCCCGGACGGCGGCAAGATGCAGTCGGCGGGGCTGCCGTACCCGGGCTTCGAGGTCAAGATCGTGGACGACAAGGGCGACCCGCTGCCGGCCGGCGAGGTCGGCGAGGTCTGGCTGCGTTCGCCGGGCGTGATGGTGGAGTACTGGAACCTGCCGGAGGCCACGGCGAAGACGCTCGTCGACGGCTGGGTCGTCACCGGTGACGCCGGCTTGCTGGACGAGGACGGCTACCTGTACATCCGGGACCGGATCAAGGACATGATCATCGTCTCGGGAGAGAACGTCTATCCCGTCGAGGTCGAGAACGTGATCAGCCGGCACCCGCTGGTCGCCGAGTCGGCGGTCGTGGGCGTGCCGGACGAGCGCTGGGGCGAGGCCGTCTACGCGTTCGTGGTGCCGGTGGAGGGGCAGCAGCTCACCGAGCGCGACCTGGCGCTGCACCTGCGCGGCCAGCTCGCCGGCTTCAAGCAGCCGCTGCACTACGAGTTCATCGACCGGGTGCCGCGCAACCCCAGCGGGAAGATCCTGCGGCGCGAGCTGCGGGAAAGGTTCTGGCAGGGGCACGACCGTCGGGTGAGCTGATCGCGATGACGGCGGTGACCAGCGAGCGGGACACCCGCGACCCGCTGCGCCGGCTCGAACGGCCCGCGCGTTGCTGGCTACCGTCCGTCATCGCGCCTGCTTGTCGGGTGGCGGGGGTGTCCGTTCGCGCCGCCGGTACACCTCCGCGCGTAACCGACGGTCCAGCGTGGAATCTCCGCGTACGCCGGCAGGTGGGCGAAGGATTCCCTGGTGGGAGGCCTGTCTGCCGGACGGGCGGCGCGCGGGGAGCGCGGTCACCACTTCCAAGTGACGGGAATCGATGTAGCAGAAAGTTGCATATTCCCTCCCATCGATCGGCCCTCTAGTGTCCTTGACCAGCAGCCAGGGCATCGACCGGCGCCGATAACTACCCTTGCTGCGCGTCGGGTCGGATTCGTCCCGTCCGCAGCATGACGACAGGCCTGCGGGCACGGGGACAGGAGGCGTGATGAGGGCGGGCGACACCGGATCCGCGGCGGCGGTTCCCGTCTCCGACGGGCCCACCTGCCGGTGCACCGCCACCACTGCGGCGGCCGCCGGGAGGGCGTACGACGACCGGCCCTTCCTGGCCGTGCCGGGCATGGTCGAGGAGCGCGTCGACCGGCACCCGCACCGCCGGGCGGTGTCGTTCCGGGGCCGTTCGCTGACGTACCGCGAACTCGACGACCTGGCCAACGGCGTCGCCGCCGCCCTGGCCGGGCGGGGCGTCCGGCGGGGCGACGTGGTGCCCGTCCTGATTGCCGACGGGCTCGAGCTGCCCGTCGTCGACCTGGCGCTGATGAAGCTCGGCGCGGCCTTCGTGCCCGTCGATCCCGGCTGGCCGGCGGACCGGCTGCACGCCTCGCTGCGGGAGGTGCGGCCCCGGCTCGCGGTGGTACGCGGCACCGGCCCGCGTCCCGACACCGGCGACGTCCCCTGCCTGCCCGTCGACCTCGACGAGATCACCCCGACCCGCCGCCGGCCCGGCGTGCCGATCGGCCCGGCCGACCTGATCTACGGCATCTTCACCTCCGGCACCACCGGCACCCCGAAGTGCGCACTGAACCGGCACGACGGGATCGCCAACCGGCTGCGGTTCATGACGCGACACTTCGCGGCGACCGGCGACGAGGTGGTGCTCCAGAACAGCCGGCACACCTTCGACTCGTCGGTGTGGCAGATGTTCTGGCCGCTGACCACCGGAGGCCGCACGGTGGTGCCGGTCGAGGGCGGGTTCCTCGACGTCGAGCGGACCATCCGGACCATCGCCGACGAGACCGTCACGATGACCGACTTCGTGCCGAGCGTGCTCGGCGCGCTGGTGTCGGTCCTGGACCGGGACCCGGCGGCCCGCCGCGCCGTCGCCTCGCTGCGCAACGTGATCGTCGGCGGCGAGGAGATCGACCCCTGGGCGGTGCACCGGCTGGTCGAACTGGTGCCGGGCGTGGCGGTCACCAACGGCTACGGCCCGACCGAGGCGTCGATCGGAATGATCTTCCACACCGTCGCCCGCAGCGACGGCGACGTCATCCCCATCGGCCGGCCCATCGACAACTGCTACGCCGCCGTCGTGGACGACGAGCTGCGCCCCCTGCCGCCGGGCGAGACCGGCGAGATCGTCATCGGCGGCGTGTGCCTGGGCGAGGGATACCTCGGCGACCCGGCCCGCACCGCCGAGGTGTTCGTGCCCAACCCGCTGCCCGACATCCCGGGTGCCCGGCTCTACCGCACCGGCGACCTCGGCCGGATCGCCCCCGACGGCCGGCTGCACTTCGCCGGCCGCCGCGACCACCAGCTCAAGGTCAACGGCGTCCGGATCGAGGCGGGTGAGATCGAGACCGCCGCCACCCGGCTGGCCGGCGTACGGCAGGCGAAGGTCCTGCTCGCCCGCGAGCACCGGGGGAAGTCGCTGGCCCTCTTCCTCGCCGCCGACCCCGAGGTGACCGAGCCGCAGGTGCGGGCGCACCTGCGGCTGCTGCTGCCCCGGACCCACGTGCCCCGGCACGTCGTCGTGCGCGACGCGCTGCCGCTGACCGGCAACGGCAAGGTCGACCGGCAGGCGCTGGAGGCATGGCTGGACCGCACGTTCGCCGACCGGACCCGTCCGTCGGCCGCGCCCGCCGAGGCGCGGACGCTGCCCGAGCGGGTGCTGGGGGTGTTCCGGACGGTCCTCGGCCGGCCCGACCTCGACCCCGACACCGACTTCCTCGACGCCGGGGGCGACTCGCTCCAGGCCCTCGACGCGGTCACCGCCCTCGGCGCGGACCAGAGCCTGCGCGTCGGCGTGCAGGACCTGTTCACCCACCGCAGCGCCGCCCGGCTCGCCCGGGCGCTCGCCGTACGGCTGCGCACGGCCGATCCCACCGAGACCGAGGACGAGCTGGTGGAGCGGGACGCGAAGATCCCGGCCGACCTGCCCGTACGCCCCGTCGGCCGGCGCCGGGCGCCGCGTACGGTCCTGGTAACCGGCGCCACCGGCTTCGTCGGCGCGCGCCTGGTGCACGAGCTGCTCGCCACCACCGACGTCCGGGTGCTCTGCCTGGCCCGCGCGGCCGACGACGCCGAGGCCACCGCCCGCGTCGTGCGCGCGCTGGCCGAGCGGGGCCTGTGGCGGCCCGGCCACGGCCCGCGCCTGCACGGGTACGCGGCCGACCTCGGCAGCCCGGCCCTCGGCCTGACCCCGCAGGCGTGGGACCGGCTGGCCCACGACTGCGACCTCGTGCTGCACGCCGGGGCGCTTGTCAACTTCCTGTTCGACTACCGGGCCCACCGCGCAGCGAACGTCCTCGGCACCGCCGAGCTGCTGCGGCTGTGCCTGACGGGACGGCCGAAGCCGCTGCACCACGTCTCCACCCTCGGCGTCCTCGACAGCGAGGCCGCCCGCCATCCGCAGCCGCTGCCCGAGACGTACGACCCGGCCCTCGCCGTCCCGCCGACGAGCGGCTACAGCCGGTCGAAGTGGGTGGCGGAGCGGTACCTCGACGACGCCCGGCGGCGCGGCGCGACCGTCACGGTGCTGCGCCTCGGCGAGGTGATGCCCGCGGCCGACGACGGCCACCCCAACCCCCGGGCCCTGACCCACCTGCTGCTGGCGGCCTGCCACCGGCTGGGGATGCGGCCCGACGCGCCCGTGCGCTCCGACTGGACGCCGGTGGACTGGGCCGCCCGGCGGATCGTCGCCACGGTCGTCGACCCGCGCCAGTGGGGCGGCACGCTGCACGTCCTGCACCCGGTGAGCGTCGACTTCACCGACCTGCCGCTGGGCGGCGCGGACGCCCTGCCCCGGGTGAGCTGCGCGCGGTTCCTGGCGGGGCTGCGCGAGGCGGCCGGCGAGGGCGACCGCGACGCCGCCGTGCTGCTGGCCCTCTTCCCGCCCGGCGCGGGCGCCGACGAGGAGCGGCTGCGCGCGGTCTTCGCGACGCTGCTCACCGACAACCCCCGGCTCTTCCGGCGCGACGGCTGCGCCGAGTTGGAACGCCGCCGGGGCTTCACCGACCACCGGCTCGGCCCGTCCGTCGGCGCCTACCGCGCCTGGCTGGGCGCGCACGAGGGGCGGGAGGCCGACCGGCTGCTGCTGCCGGCGGGACCAGGGTGAACGGTCGCGCGCGACGCAATTTCCGGCACGGATGAGGGAGTGGAATGCGATACCGCAGGATGGGTCGGCTCGACTGGCAGGTCAGCGAGGTCGGGTACGGGATGTGGGGCATCGGGGGCGGGCCCGGCGGCTTCACCGGCTGGGACTACGACACCGCGCCGGCCTGCCTGGACGAGGCGGTGGAACGGGGCTGCAACTTCTTCGACACCGCCTGGGTCTACGGGCGGGGCGTCAGTGAGCAGCTCCTCGGCGGCCTGGTGCGCCGGCACCCGGACCGCCGGCTGTACCTGGCCACCAAGATCCCGCCGAAGAACCGCGAGTGGCCGCCCGGCCCCCAGGACACCCTGGACGACGTCTTCCCGGCCGAGCACATCCGCGAGTTCACCCACCGCAGCCTCGAGAACCTCGGCGTGGACCGGATCGACCTGCTCCAGTTCCACGTCTGGGAGGACCGGTGGGCCGCCGACGGCCGCTGGCAGGAGGCCGTCGCGGACCTCAAGCGGGAGGGCCTGGTCGACGGCGTCGGGATCAGCGTCAACCGGTGGGAGCCGACGAACTGCCACGCCGCCCTCGACACCGGCCTGATCGACGTCGTGCAGGTCATCTACAACATCTTCGACCAGGCGCCGGAGGACGAGCTGTTCCCGCGCGCCCAGCGCGACGACATCGCGATCATCGCCCGCGTCCCGTTCGACGAGGGGACGCTGACCGGCACGCTGACCGCCGACAGCACCTGGCCGGAGGAGGACTGGCGCAGCACGTACTTCGGGCCGGAGAACCTGCTGCCCAGCGTGGAGCGCGCCGAGCGGCTGGCCGCCGACGTGCCGGCGGGGATGACCATGCCGGAGCTGGCGCTGCGGTTCATCCTGCACCACCCCGCGGTGAGCACGGTGATCCCCGGCATGCGCCGCGCCGAGCACGTCCGCGCCAACCTGGCCGTCAGCGACGGCGTACCGCTGGACGCCGGGCTGCTGGACACGCTGCGCGGCCACCGGTGGGACCGCAAGCCGACGTCGTGGTCGCAGTGAGCGCGCCCCGCCGCGGCGCCGCCCCGGGGTGGCGGGAGACGCGGTACGGGAGGCCGGCATGCCGGTGATCGCCATGTGGGCGCATCCCCGGGCGCTCTCCACCGCGTTCCTGCGCATGATGATCGCCCGCGGCGACGTCACGGTCGTCCACGAGCCCCTGGTCACCCTCGTCGACGAGGGACACGTCGAGCTGCCCGCCGCCGACGGCGGCACCGTCACCGTGACCGATGCGGCCGAGGTCGTCGCGCACCTGACGGAGCTGGGCCGGGACCGGACCGTCTTCGTCAAGGACACGCTCGAATACCGCTACCGGCACCTGTTCGCCGATCCCGGGGCGATCGCCGACGTCACGCACACCTTCATCGTCCGGGAACCGGCCCGCACGATCAGCTCGCACTACGCGATCAAGCCGACGGTGACCTGCCCGGAGATCGGCTACGAGCACCAGTGGGAGCTGTACGACCTGGTCAGCCGGACCGCGCACCGGCCGCCGGTGGTGATCCGGGCCGAGGACCTGCTGCGGCACCCGGGGGAGACGGTGTCGGCCTGGTGCGAGGCCGTGGGGCTGCCGTTCCTGCCCGAGGCGCTGAACTGGGCGCCGGGGGAGCGCACCGAGTGGCGGCGTACGCGCAAGTGGCACCTCGACGTCGAACGCACCTCGGGCTTCTCGCCGGTCGAGAAGTCCTTCGAGGTGACCGTCGCCAACAACGACACCCTGCGGTCGTACCACGACTACCACCAGCCCTTCTACGAGCGGCTGATCCGGCACGCCATCTCCATCGGGGAGGACTCATGACCACCACCGCCGCGCCGCCCGTGACCGCGTCGTCGACGCTGTCGCCGGGTGAGCTGTTCGCCCGCGCGTACGCCGACGATCCCGCCGGCGCCGAGGTGCGCTTCGACTACACCATCACGGACGCCTTCCAGCCGACCAAGGAACGCCCCCGGGTGACCGTGCGCAACCTGTTCCGCAAGCGGCCGGTCGGCATGGAGCCGGTCCGGTTCTGGTCCGAGGGCCGGCCCGACGCGGGCGAGGCCGCCGCCGTGCACGAGTCGGTCCTGCGCCGGGAGGCCGCCTTCCGGTTCGGCACCGCCTCCGCCGGGGTGCACCCGATCCGCGCCTGGGTGCGTATCCCCGAGGAACTCGCCGACGACCCGGAGGCGCTGGCCTCCTTCATCGACTACCGGCTGCTGGTCCGCCTCGCCACGGCCGAGAACCAGGCGCTGACCATCGGCGAGGGCGGCCTGCTGCGGCACCCGGAGATCGGGCGGCTGCCGTACCGGCACGACTGGCTCAGCGGCCTGCTCGCCGCCTGCGACGAGATCGAGCAGACCGGGGCCACCCCGCACGCGATGATCGTCAACCCGCGGGACTACTACACCCACCTGCTCGGGAAGGGCTCCCTCCTGACGGACCTGACCCGCAACGGCGTCCAGATCAGCCGTACGCGGATGGTGGCGCCGGGCGAGGCGGTGGTGGGCGACTTCGCGATGGCGGCCCGCCTGCTGGACGCGGGGCGGTCCGCGATCCGCGTCGACACCCCGCCGCCCGGCACCCTGTCCACCGACGGCCCGGCCGTCTGCGCCGAGATCCACGAGGGACTGGCCGTGCACCTGCCGACCCACTTCTTCCACGTCGTACCGGCCTAGCGCCTCGTCGTACAGCCTTGGCCGGGTGATCCGGGCTGCTAGGGACGGTGGTGGCCGCCGAGCCGGTCTGGGGTGGGAGGGTGTGTGACGCTGTCGAGCTGAGTCGTCTGTGACATCAGGCGTCGTCCGGGCCACCGTGGCCCCAGACGGCGGTGAATCGTCTGCGACATCAGCTCGACAGCGTCCCACGTGCGGACACTTCCGCCGACGGACACCATGACGGACCCTGGAGTTCATCGCGAACCCGCGCCTCGGTCGGAATGCTGGTTCCCCCCAGCGGTTACCCGACCGAACGCCGGACCAGTCGTTCGTGATCAGGACGCCATGTACCTCAAAGGGGGCTGCTCCGCTCGCGGTCGGATGGCATGCTCGTGTCCCGTGATCGATGATCTCGCGAAGGACAACCTGCATGGCCGATTCAGATCTGTCCGTCAGGCGATAGGGACGAATGCTCCCGGCCTGGTCAAGCGCCTGGCGACCGGGGAGGCCAGGAATCTTGGCGAGATCTTCGACCGCCCGCTCTCGGAATCGCTGCCGCGGTGGCAGGGCGCGGACGGCAGCGACCTGCGGGTGACCCCGGGCGTGGAGGCTCGCCCGTGAGGGCGGTCATCGTCGCGGCTGTGGTCGCATTCGTCATCTCCCTGTTCGGCACGCCGGTGGCGATTCGCGTCTTCACCGCGCTCAAGGCAGGCCAGCCGATCCGATCCATCGGGCTTGCCAGCAACCAGGGAAAGAAGGGCACGCCCACGATGGGCGGCGTCATCTTCATCGTGGCGACCGTCTTCGCCTACGTCGCCGGGCACATCGCCCTGACCACCCTCCCGGAACGGCAGATCGCGCAGGAAGGCCCGACAATGACGGCCCTCGTCCTGCTCGGCCTGTTCGTCTTCTGCGGCGCGGTCGGCTTCTTCGACGACTTCCTGAAGGTGCGCCGGCGCAACTCCGACGGACTGTCCGCCAAAGGCAAGCTGCTCGGCCAGGCGATCGTCGGCGGCGGGTTCGGCATCGCCGCGCTCTACGTGCCGAGCACCGACGGCCAGACCGTGGCCAGCGAGCACATCTCGCTCATCCGCGACATCAGCTGGCTGGACGTCGGCAAGGTCGGCGCGGTCCTGGTCATCGTCTTCGTGATCATGGCGATGTCGAACGGCGTGAACCTCACCGACGGCCTCGACGGCTTGGCCACGGGCGCGTCGATCCTGGTGCTCGGCGCGTACGCGGTGATCGGCTTCTGGCAGTACCGGCACTGGTGTGCCGACGACGCGTACGCCCGCGTGAACGACTATTGCTACCAGGTCCGGGACCCCCTGGAGATCGCCATGATCGCGGCGGCGGCGGCCGGCGCCTGCGTGGGCTTCCTGTGGTGGAACACGTCTCCGGCGCGGATCTTCATGGGTGACGTGGGCTCGCTCGGGCTCGGCGGCCTGATCGGCGGGCTCGCGGTGGCAACCCGCACGACGCTGCTTTCGGTCATGATTGGCGGGCTCTTCGTCATCATCACGACGACCTGGGTGATCCAGATCGTCTCGTTCCGGACCACCGGAAGACGTGTCTTCCGGATGGTGCCGCTGCACCACCATTTCGAGTTGGCCGGGTGGAGCGAGGTCAACATCGTGGTCCGGTTCTGGATCGTGGCCGGTGTCTGTGTGGCGGTCGGCCTGGGCCTGTTCTACTCGGATTTCCTGGCGGTCGTTGGATGAGGTCACGCGACGCGGAGGTTCGCCCCGGGGCTGCTCCGTCAGCAGGCTGCCGCCGGGGCTGGTGCGTTCGCGGACCCGGTTGAGGGGTCGTGGATCCAGGTGGTGGCGCAGCCGTCGGCGACGGTCTTGAGTCGTCGATTGGATCGTTCCGCTTCGATGCCGCTATCCTGAGCGCGAGGTGCCCGGTCGGCCTTCGGTCTGCCTGGTCGCTGGTCGGTCCACTGGGGACTCGACCTGCGTCGGCAACCGCGATGCCGGACCACCTCACCGCCCAGCAAGGCCTCACGGAGCACGGGCTAGGAGCGTCACCGCATGACCACGACCGGCGGGAAACTATCGTTCTACCGGCCCATCGTCCCGCTCTTCGCCGCGATCTTCCTGTGCCTGCTCGGCGTGGGCGCGTCCCTGGCGGTGCTGCCGTTCTACGTCCTCGACGAGCTGGACGGCAACCGGGTCGAGGTGGGGGTGGTGATCGCCGCGATCGCGGTCTCCGCCGTGATCGCCCGGCCCATCGCCGGCCGGGTCGGCGACCGGCACGGGTACCGGACGGTGATGCTGGGCGGGGCGGTGGTGTGTGCCGCCGCCGGGGCGGCCTACCTGGTGGCCGGCAACATCGGCGTGCTGGTCGGCGTCCGGGTCCTGCACGGGATCGGTGAGGCGGCCGTCTACACCGCCGGCGCGGCCTGGCTGGTGGCGCTGGCGCCGGCCGACCGGCGGGGCCGCGTCGTCGGCCTGTACGGCATCTACATGTGGCTGGGCATCACGCTGGGCGCCCTGCTCGGCGCGGTGCTGCTGCGTACCTCCGGCTATCCCGCGGTGTGGCTGTTCGCGGTCCTGGCGGCGGCCGTCGGGGCCGCGCTCGTCGCGACCCGACCGCGGCCGCAGCAGGCGAGCCCGGCGGGCCGGGCCGGCATCCTGCCGCGCAGCGCGGTGGCGCCCGGCGTCGCGCTCTCCCTGGCCGGGTTCGGCTACGCCGCGCTGGCCGCGTTCGTGGCCCTGCACATGGCGGAGCGGGGCATCGAGAACGGCATCGTCGCGTTCAACGCGTTCGGCTTCACCTACGTGGGGGTGCGGCTCGTCGTGGGCGGGCTGCCCGACAAGCTCGGCGCCGGCCGGGTGGCCGTCGGGTCGGCCCTGGTGGAGGCGGTGGGGCTGCTCCTGGTCGCGGTCGCGCCGAACCTGCTGGTCGCGGTCCTCGGCGGGCTGGTGATCGGCGCCGGGCTCTCGCTGCTCTTCCCGGCGCTGGCCCTGTTGGTGATCAACCGCACGGACCCGGCCCACCAGGGGACGGCGCTCGGCGCGTTCACCTCGTTCTGGGACATCGGCCTGGTGGCCGGGGCGCCGCTGGCCGGCCTGGTCGCCAGCATGGCCGGCTACCCGGCGGTCTTCCAGGTGATGCTGCTGGCGGCGCTGCTGTCGGCGGCCCTCTCGGCGTGGACGATGCTGCCCCGCCGCTCCCCGTTGAACCAACACTCCGGCTGACCTCCCACCCACCCATGCCTCGCTGATCATGGGGTTGGCGGCGAAGCCGATCTCCTCGGCGCCCGCCAACCTCATGATCGACCCGGGTGGCCGGGTGGCCGGGTGGCCGGGTGGCCGGGTGGCCGGGTCGGGTCAGGGGAGGCGGGACGGGGACAGCGGGGTGGGGTCGACCGGGGGCAGGGCGTCGACCGCCAGCGCGGCTAGCAGGGCGCCCGCCGCCGGCGAGGTCTGGACGCCGTAGCCGCCGAGCCCGGCCATCCAGAGGAAATCCGGCGCGTCGGGCGCCGGGCCGATCACGGGCACGTCGTCCGGGACGGAGGTCCGCAGCCCGGCCCAGGGCTGGTGGACGCGACGGATGTCCAGTGTGGTCGCCGCCTGCACCCGGTCGGCGCCGATCGCCACGTCGAGGTCGTCGGGGCGGGCGTCGCCCGGCGGCACGGGAGTGGTGTCGCACGGGGAGACCAGCAGGCGCCCCGACTCCGGCTTGAAGTAGAAGGTGCCGTCGACGTCGTTGACCATCGGCCAGTCCCCCGCCGGGACACCGGCCGGCGCGTCCACCAGGAAGGCGGTGCGCCGCAGGGGCGTCAACCCCACCGGTCGTACGCCGGCCGCCGTCGCGACCTCGTCGGCCCAGGCGCCTGCCGCGTTGACGACGACCCGGGCGGTGAACTCGCCGGCGTCCGTGTCCACCTGCCAACCGTCGCCGCCGCGCCGCAGCCGGCGTACCCGCGCGCCGCACACGACCCGGCCGCCGGCCGCCCGGATGCCGCGCAGGTAGCCCTGGTGCAGCGCGGCGACGTCGAGGTCCCGCACGGCCGGTTTCACCATCGCCCGCCGGCACCACTGCGGCCGTACGACGGGGCAGTGCCGGGGCAGGTCGGCGACGTCGATTTCGCGGGCCGGCGGGTCCACCTCGGCCCCGTCGCGCAGCGCCGCCTCGAAGGCGTCCTCGCTGCCCGGTGGGCAGAGGCTGAGCGTGCCGCGCGGGGTGAGCAGCGGGTGCTCGGCGAACCCCGGCGGCGGCGCGGTGAGGAAGCCCCGGCTGGCCCGGGTCAGCGCGCGCACCGCCGGCCCGCCGTAGTACTCGGAGAACACGGCGGCCGAGCGGCCGGTGGAGTGCTGGCCGGGGACCTGCTCCATCTCCAGCAGCACCACGGTCCCGTACGCGGCGAGGTGGTGTCCGGCGCTGGCGCCCGCGATTCCGCCGCCGATGACCAGATAGTCGATCATCGATTGAACGGTAGTCGGCGAGCCCTGCGCGGACAAGGCCCGCCGAACATCGATCTTCCCGCCGCAGCCGCAGCCGCAGCCGCAGCCGCAGCCGCAGCCGCAGCCGCAGCCGCAGCCGCAGCCGCAGCCGCAGCCGCAGCCCTGGCCCCAGCCGCGGCCGCAGCCGGAGTTCACGGCCGCGGCCGCGGGTGAGCCGTGCGGCCCGCCGGTGCGACGGGCCGCGCGGGTCAGGGGCCGCAGTAGAGCAGACGGTTCGGCGTGCCGCTGACCACGCCCGTCACCACTCCCGTCGTCGCCCTGCCGACCAGGTACGCGGCCACCTGCGCCGGGCTCCAGGTCGGATTGGCCGAGAGGGCGAGCGCGGCGCAGCCGGTGACGTGCGCGGCGGCCATCGAGCTGCCGCTGATGGTGGTCACCGCCGCGTCGCCGGTGTGCCAGGTGGAGGTGATGTTGGCGCCGGGGGCGAACAGGTCGATGCAGCTGCCGTGGTTGCCGCTCGGCATCCGGGCGTCGGTGCTGGTGGTGCCCGCCACGGTGAGCGCCGCCGCGACCCGCGCCGGCGAGAAGTTGCAGGCGTTGGCGTTCGAGCTGCCCGCCGTGACGGAGTAGGTCACCCCGGACGAGATCGACCGGTTCACCGCGGCGTCCAGCGCCGTGCTGGCGCCGCCGCCGAGTGCCAGGAGCGCCACCGCCGGCCGCACGGCGTTCGCGGTGACCCAGTCCACCCCGGCGATCACCTGGGAGAAGGTGCCGCTGCCGGCGCAGTTGAGCACCCGTACCGGCCGCAGCCGGATCTCCTTCGCCACCCCGTGCAGGGTGCCGCCGATGGTGCCGGCGAGGTGGGTGCCGTGGCCGTTGCAGTCGTCCGCCGGGCCGCCGTCGACGAGGTCGACGCCGCCGCCGGCCCGGACGCCGAAGTCGCCGTGCGTACTCCGGATGCCGGTGTCGATGACGTACGCGTGCACGTTGTGCGCGGTGTTCGGGTAGGCGTACCGGCCGTCGAGCGGGAGGTTGCGCTGGTCGATGCGGTCCAGGCCCCACGACGGCGGGTTGAGCTGTACGCCCGGCCCGACGAGGGTCACCACCCGGTCCCGCTCCACGTACGCCACGGCCGGGTCGGCGGCGAGCCGCCGGGCGGCCCGCTCCGGCAGGTGCGCCACGAATCCGTTGAGCGCGTGCCCGTAGACGCGGTCGACGGTGGCCCCGTAGCGGTCGGCCAGCCGCCCGGCGGCGTCCGTGACGGTGGCCCGCCGGTCGTCGGCGCGTCCGATGGCGTCGTCCCTGAGCACGACGACGTATCCGTCGGTCACCGCGTTCGGGGCGTCGGCGTGCAGGATCTCGCCGGTGGCCGGGGTGGCCGCCGCGGGGGTGCCCATCGCGGCGACGACCGCGGCGGCGGCGAGTACGCCCACCGCGCGGGCCCGCCATCGCCGGGTACGGGGAAGTGTCATCTGCCGGTCCTCCTCCTGTCGGCCCCGCGCCGGCTCGTGACCGGACGCGGAGCAGCCTGGCCGTTGAGAGGAGGCTATCGGCTATATAGATCCATCTGAATGCCTGTCGGGGTGTCGGCTACCCGGCGAACCGGTAGAGCACGAATCCGTACGGGGACTCCGCCCCGGCGTCCCCGCTCTGCCTGCCGGCACCGCAGGCGATCACGCTGGTGTTCCACGAGCACGTGTCGCTGCGTACGTCCGCCAGCTGGCCCAGCTCGGCCACCTCACCCGAGCCCACCGACAGCCCGGCGACGCTGCGGTCGTCCTCGACCGAGCTGGGCGGGTCGGCGAGGAGCAGCAGGTTGCCCGCGTCGAGCCGGACCGCCACCCCGCGACGGTCGGAGAGCACGGCGCGACCGTCGGGGCCGAACAGCGTGCCGGCCGACTCCGGGGAGGTCCGCCGGGCGAGCAGGTGCTCGCCGAGCGGCACGAGCCGGGTCGCCCGGGGCGCCTTCCACCGGCTCACCTTCTCCTCGGTGGCCGCCACGACCTCGGTGGTCTCGTCGTCGCCGCCGGTCACCTCCAGCAGGCACGCCCGCCGCTCGCCGCAGGGCACCAGGGCCTCCGGCCGGCGCTTGTCGTCCTCGGCCGTGTACAGCACCTTCGGCTGGGCGTCGCTCGTCAGGTCGTACGCGAGCAGCTGGTAACCGGCGTCGTCGCGGGCCACGTAGAGGCGGTCCTCGTGCGCCACCACCAGGTCGTCGTGGTCGGCCACCCCGGCGCGGGTGCGGACCACCTGGCCGCTGCCCATGTCGACCAGTCGGACGGACCGGTCCGCGCCCACCTGCACGATCCGGTTGACCTCGCCGCGCCAGGGATCGCGCGGGGAGCCGTCGAGGAAGGCCGGGCCGCCCAGGGCCTTGTCGGTGGTGACCGGGTGGACGCTGGTGCGGGTGTTGTCGTACTCGTCGCGCGGGGTGGGCTGCGACCAGACCTCCCCGCCGTCGCCGAGGCGCAGCCCGACGAGCCGCTTCCCGGCGCGGTCCACCTGCACCGCGACGCCGTCGCCGAAGATCACGTCGTCGTTGCCCAGGATCGACCGGCGCCACCGCTGGTCGCCGGAGTCGCCGGCGAGCAGCACGAGGTCCCGGGGGGTGTCGTCGCCGATGGCGTCGGCGAAGACCGCGACCGCGCCGGGCAGGGCGACGATCCGCTTCCACCGCTCGGAGGACGCCGCGGTCTGCTTGCGCCACTTCACCGCGCCGGTGCCGGCGTCGACCGCCACCACCTCCAGCCGCCCGTCGCCGAGCGGATACCCGAGATAGGCCCGCTGCCCGAGGACCGCGGTGAACATGTCCGCCGGTCGTTCCGTGCCGGCGGGCACCCGGGTCAGCTGGTCGACGGTCCGGAACTCCAGGGCGGGGTAGCGGTCGCGGGTCAGGTACAGCACCGCCGCCGTCGCCACGCCGGCGAGCGCGAGCACGGCGGCGAGCGAGACCCACAGCGCCCGGCGTCGGGGGAGCGCCGGCCCACTCCGGCCGCCGCCGGGCGACGCCGACACCGGCGTGCCGGAGACGGGTACGCCCGGCCATACCCCCGCGGGACCACCCTGGGGTACGCCCGGCGGCGCGTAGGGTGCCGCGCCGCCCGCCGGTGCGCCCGAGGCCGGGACTGCGGCCGGAGTCCCCGGCGGTGCGTACGGTGCCGAGCCTTCGGCCGGTGCGCCCGACGAGCCAGCGGCCGGCGCCCACGGCGGTGCGAACGGTGACTGGCCCGCTCCCGGCGGTGCGAACGGTGCCGGGCCCGCGCCCGGTGGTGCGAACGGGTCGGCCGGTGACGGTGCGGCGGGCACGGTCGGGGCGGTCGGCGGCCCGGCGACCATGGTCGGCGTCAGCCCGGCGGGCAGGGCCGGCGTGACGCCCTCCGGTCCGGCGACGGCGGTCGGCGTGGGGGCCGGGCCGGCGGGCACGGTCGGCGCACTGCCGTCCTGGCCGCCGACGCCGTCCCCCGACGCGGCGGGCGCGTGCGGCGTGCTGCCGGCGGATGCGGGCTGCGCCGGCACGGCGGGCGGTGCCGGTGCGGAGGCCTGCGGTGCCGGCGCGGCGGGATCGGGCTGTGGTGCGCCGGCCGGTTGCGCCGCAGCGGGGGGTTGCGCGGGTGCGGCGAAGGCGTCGGCGGCCCGGGCGCGCCGGGGCAGGGGCAGGTCGGTCAGCGCCCCCTCGGCCACCGGCAGCTCCGGCTGCTCCAGCACGGTCGGGGCGATGCCCAGTTCGGCGTGCAGCAGCCGGGCCACCATCGGCATCCGGGTGGCGCCACCGACCAGGAACAGGCCGGAGAGCTGCTGCGGGTCGAGGCCGGCCGCGCCGATCACGTCCCGGGTCACCGCCACCGCCCGGCCCAGCAGCGGCCCGGCCACCCGCTCCAGGTCGGCCCGGGTGAGCGTGACCGCCGCCTCCACCCCCGGTACGGCCACCGGCGCCGCCGGCACCCGCGACAACATCTCCTTCGCGCCCCGGACGTTCTCCCAGAGCTCGTGGCGCTCCCGCCACTGGGTCGCGGACTCCGGGCGGGTGAGCCGCTCCCACCGGTCGGGGTGCGCCTCGGCGACCAGTTCGCCGAGGCGACCCAGCAGGGCGGTGTCCACGTCCAGGCCACCGAGGTCGTCCGCGCCGCCCGCGGTGACGACCGTGAACCCGGAGTCGCCCCACGGGTCCGCGCCCTCGTTGCGCAGCACCGCGACGTCCAGCGTCCCGGCGCCGAAGTCGAAGACCGCGATCGTTCCGCCCACCGGCACCGGGCGGCGCAGCACCTGCGTGTAGTAGCGGGCGGCGGCCACCGGTTCCCGCAGCAGACGGGTGCCCGGCGGCGTGGGACCGGAGAGCGTGTGCTCGGCCGCCGACGGCCAACCCGCTGTCGCCAGGGCGTCGGCCAGCACCTGGCGGCGGGCGGCGTCCCAGGTCGCCGGGCACGTCAGCACCGCCGGGGGCAGGAACCCGACCGCCTCGACGGCCGCCCGGGCCACCGCGTGCAGCGTCGCGGCCAGCAGTTCGGCCGGCGGATACCGGCGGTCACCCAACACGACGGCGGGCTCGTCGATGCGCCGCTTCGGGTTGGGCTCGTACCGGCCCGGATCGGTGCGGGCCAGCCGCTGGGCGTCCCGGCCGGCGTGCAGCAGCCCGTCCGCGTCGGCGTACACGCCGGAGGGGATGATCGGCTGCCCGTCCACGAGCAGTGCTCGGGTGTGCCCGTCGGGCCGGCGCAGCACGGCGACGGTGTGGGACGTGCCGAGGTCGACGCCGAGGGCGTACCCCTCGTGCTGGCCTGCCATCTGCCGTTACCTCCGCGGGACGAGGGGATGCCCGGCCCCGAATCGTACGCAGCAGCCGCACCAGCGCCGATCGCGCCCTGACGTGCGACTCAGGCGGCGCGCACCGTCACCCGACGACCAGGTCCAGGCCGGCGATCTGCTCGGGGTCGGCGACCACCTCGATGCCGAGGATCCGGTCGGTGACCACGAAGCTGAGCACCAGGCGGGTACGGCCGTCGACGAGCACCACCGCCCCCGGTGCGCCGTCCACGAACGCAGGCACCGCCCCCTGCGCCTTGCCGGAGAAGAAGCTGGCGACCGTGGCCGAGCCGCGCGCCTCGCCGGCCCCGCCCATCCGCACGGCCGCCGCGTCGGAGCGCAGGACGACGTGCGGGTCGAGCAGGGTGAGCAGGTCGTCGAAGCGCCCCTCGCGGGACGCGGCGAGGAACGCCTCGACGGTCCCACGCTGCCGGGCCCGGTCGGCCTCCGGCGCCGGCGACCCGCCCTGCACGCGCCGGCGGGCCCGGCTGGCGATCTGCCGGACGGCGGCCGGGCTGCGGTCGACCACGGGCGCGAGCTCGTCGAAGGAGACCGCGAACATGTCGTGCAGCACGAACACGAGCCGTTCGGTGGGGCCGAGGGTCCGGAGCACCACGTCCAGCGCGCGCCCGACCGACTCCGTGAGCATCGCCTCCCGCTCGGGGTCGGGCTCGCCGTCTCCGGGCGTGGTCGACTCGTCGGCGGCCACGTCGGCGGGCCGCTCGTGCCGCGCGGCGCTGGAGCCCAGCCGGTCGAGGCAGACCCGCCCGACGGTGGTGGTGAGCCAGCCCGGCAGGTTCTCGATGCCATCGACGTCGGCGCGGCTGAGCCGCAGCCAGGTGTCCTGGACCGCGTCGTCGGCCTCGGCCCGGGAGCCGAGCATCCGCTGGGCCACGGAGCGCAGCCGGTGGCGCTGCTCCTCGAAGCGCTCGGCGAGCAGGTCGGTGTCGCTCACGGCATCGCCATCCCGGTCGGCCTCCGGCCTTCGTGTGGCCCGGGTCACATCTGTCACGTCGCCCCTCCGGCTGTCGACAGCAGGGTGACGAACGAGGAAAGCGCTGCGGCGGGGGCGTCGGCAGCGTAACAGGAAGGACGGCACACGATGTCCGTACAGGCCCGTATGCGGAACCCCGCGACCCTGCTTCCCGACGCGGTGAAGGCGATCAATCTGCTCTACAAGGCGGCCCACTCGGCCGGGGTCCCGGGGAGCACCCTGGAGCTGGTCCACCTGCGGGCCAGCCAGATCAACGGGTGCAGCGCCTGCCTCGATTCCGGCGCCCGCAACGCCCGGAAGGCGGGGGAGACCGAGGAGCGGCTGTTCGCGCTGGCCGCCTGGCGGGAGACGCCGTACTTCACCGACGCCGAGCGGGCCGCACTCGCGCTCGCCGAGTCCGCGACCCGGCTGGCCGACCGGGCCGACCCCGTGCCCGACGAGGTGTGGGACGAGGCCGCCCGGCACTTCGAGGAGAAGGAACTGGCCGCGCTGGTGCTCTGGCTCGCGACCACCAACTTCTTCAACCGGTTGAACGCCACCACCCGCCAGCCCGCCCCGCAGAACTGGGGCTGAGCGGGCGACCGACCCGGGCGTACGGCGCGCGCCGCCGCACGCCCGGGTCGCGCCGCGTACGCCAAGAGGCGCTCAGACGGTGTGCACCAGCCGGAAGCGCTCGAGCAGCACCGGGGTGTCGTCGTCGACGGTGAAGCCCGGGTCACCCAGCTCCGCGCGCACCTCCGCGCTGTGCCAGAACGTCTCGTGCCCAGCCCGCCACTGCGCCACCGACTCGTAGCCCTCGCCCTCGTCGAGGGCGTGCGGCAGGTCGACGTCGCCGAGCCGGACCACGCGTACCTCGGTCACCTCGATCACCGCGACCCGCCGGCCCGCCGAGTCGACCACCGCCGAGCGCTCACCCACCTCGGGCATCGGCTCGTCCGTCCGCTCGTAGCCGAGCACGAGGCTGGACGTCGACGTCTTCGCACCGGACAGGATCGCGGCCACCAACTGGTCCCGCAGCGGCCCGGGGAACGCGAACTCCGCAGGGGAAAGATCATCAAGTTCCACGTCCGAAGGGTACGCGCCAGCACTGCCCGGGGCGGTCGGGTTTCGTCGACGACGTCGGCATCCACCGATGCCTGGCCCCGGCTCCGGTCTAATGGACCCATGTTCACCAGCCGAGCGCCGGTCGTCGCGACGTTCCTCGCCGCGCCACTGTCGTGATTGCCCAGAAGCCCGGCTGGCTCTGCTCTTCTGCACCGCGCACACCCGCTACTTCGAGTCCACCGGGGTCGTGATCGGTCGGGCCGGGGCTACCGGCTGTTGCCGGTCAGCGTGGTCTTGAGGGTGGAGACGGCGCGTTCGCCGAGGGCTCTACCGGCGCCAGGCCGGCGTAGGCGGCAAGGTGACCGGGTTGTCGAAGGTCGACAGGCCCCCGACCGCGTCGATGAACTCCGCCGACAACGCACAGGAGCAGCTTGGCCAGCACACCCGGCGGGCCGCGGGCGGGTGCTTCCAGCGCCTCCCGGCGCTGCCCGTGCACCTGCCGATCGGCGGCTCTCGACGCTAACTACCTTTGATGTACGCAATCGTGGGCTTGTCGGAGTTGTACCGAACAAAATGGTCAGTATTGCTGAAGGTGTTGCACCGGTAGCTGTCACCTTCCTGGTCGAAGAATTCGTAGTCGTAATGCTCTTCGTTGGAGAAATCCAGCCGGTAGGCATAGCCGCCGACATTGTCACCCGACATGTCAGCATTGGAATGCAGCTTGTACCTCGAGATGGCCGTCGTGGTCTTGAAACTGCTCTCGGTGGTTATCCAGTCGTTTCCGCCAACAGGCCAGTTGCAGCTGATGCCGAAGTCGGTCTTCCCCATGGGTGCACCCGACCCGCCCTGGTCCGCGCCGGATTCGCCGAGGTAGCCCACCTCGTACTTCTTCCCCCTGGCGCTGGTGAACTCCTTCCAGACGATCGCATCCTCGTTGACTTTGACGGCAACCTTCTTCGCCATTTCCCACCTCTTCCGACAGGGCGGTCATTGCTCCGCCTCGGCCATTCCCTGGTGTGATCAATGGCCACGATAGGCGAGTGATCGGCGGATCGACCTAATTTGCTCACTACCGCCTCGGCCTGACGGTGTTTCGGTACCATGTCGCTTTCTGCCGTGCCGTGCGGGCCAGCAGGCCGTTCAAGTTCGGGTACGAGGCTCCGCCCGTAATCGGTCACCGACCGCGACCCGCTGACGACCACCCTCCGGTTCGGCGGCGACCCTGGGTCACCTCCAGGCGCGGGCGGGACCGGCATCGCGGTCGACGACCCCGCCCGGCGAACGACTCCGGGATAGCTGTGGGGCCCGTCGACAGCCGGCTGGAGGTTTGCCACCATCGGCGGATGCTCGGAAGGGAGAGGCCGGTGGTGGTTGCCGTATGCGGATCTCCCGGAGCCGGAAAGACCACGGTCGCCATCGCGTCGGCGCGCCGCCTCGGGCTACCGCTGCTGACCCGGGACGAGTTGAAGGCCGGTCTCGGGTTGTCCTCCGCTTCCGTCACGCACGGTGGCGGTGTCCAGCTCGATTCCGATTTCCACATCGCCGGTGGTCCCTTCAGCCTCCGCGCCGAGGCCGTGATGGCCGACGCGGCCCGGCTGTTCGCGACCGCACGGGTGAGTTTCGTCGTGGAGTCCTCGGTGTTGTCGCACAGGCTGCTCGATGCGCTGATCACGTGTGGCGCACGAGTGCTCGCTGTGCACGTCGTGGCCGATGAGGCAGTGATCCGCGATCGCCTCCGTGCCAGAGCGGTCAGCGGCGCGGCTGTCGACCAACAGCTCGAATCCCAGTTCCAGCGAGGCGACATGAAGCGGTCGATCTTCGAGCCGCCGGACGGAGTCGACGCCGTCGTCGAAGTGGACACCTCAGGCCATGGGGATCCGGTCATCGAACCCATCGAGGAAGCGGTCCTCACCCTGCTTCGGTCAACGCCTGACCGTACGTTCCGGTCCAGGCGGTAAGTGCGTAGCGTGTCTTTGCGCGTGTTGGGACACTGCGCCGGTGACCGGATCCGCACTGCCTCAGCTGCTTCGGCCTCGTGCCCTGAGGCCCGGAGATCTCGTCGTCATCGCATCGCTGTCCGGGCCGCTCCATGCCGCTTACGAGCCCGACCTCGAGCAGGCGATGGTCGTGCTCGAGCGGATGGGATTTCGCGTGCGTCGGGCTCCGCTACTCGAAGCAGGACGCCACCATTGGTGGAGCGCGGCTACGCCAGCGGAGATCGCCAGGGAATTCAATGCTCTTCTGCGTGATCCTGAGGTGCGCGCCATCATCGCGCACGACGGTGGCCAGACAGCGCTCGGCTACCTCGACCTGATCGACGTTGCGGCGATCGCTGCCGACCCCAAGCCGATCCTCGGCTACAGCGACATCTCGCTGCTGCATCTGGTGCTCTACGCACGCACGGGACTCGTCGGGTTTCATGCCGACTTGGCCACGCCTGGACTTGGCGGGGCGTGGCAGGTTGCGCCCGCAGCGCGCCGAGCGCAACTTGAAAGGCTCTACTCGACGTTGCTGACCAGTACCGAGGCCATCGGTGCGCTGCCTGCCACCCCGTCATGGGAGTGCTGGCGTGCCGGTCGTGCCGAAGGCCGGCTGATCGGCGGGGTGATCAATCGTATTGTGCTGGCGCAGGCGACGCCTTACGCGCTGCCGCTCGAGTGGTTCGACGGTGCGGTGCTGTTTTGGGAGGAAATGGGCGGCCACGCGTCGTACGTGTGGAGCTACCTGCAGGTGCTGCGGCACTGCGGCATCCTCGATCGGATCTCCGGCATGGTCGTGGGCGTCCCGTACGCGATCGACGGGCTCGGGGCGCCCGACGCGTCCCCGACCCTGCCCGAGATAGTCCTCGACGTCCTCGGTGAACGTGACATCCCGGTCCTGGGTAACGTCGAGTTCGGACACGCCGGCCCGAATCTGCCGATGCCGGTCGGCATCCACGTCGGCCTCGATGCCCAGCAGCGGACGTTGTCACTGCTCGAACCGGCGGTACGGCCGCATGCGACAACGGGACCGGTCGGCTGAGCAACACGGATCGGTCAGGGGCATCGACGAGTCGGCGAAGGTAACGGACGGCCGGGGAACCAGACTGTCGGCCACCGGCACAAGGACCCGCCTCGGACGGCACGGCCGACGCTACTGGCCCGCCAATGGCACGTAAGATCAGAGAGAGCTGAGACGAGAGCGGCCCAGGCTCGGCGAGAACGCCGCTGACCTGGGCCGGTACTGCTGGAGCGGGCGACGAGAATCGAACTCGCACCGTCAGTTTGGAAGACTGAAGCTCTGCCATTGAGCTACGCCCGCGTGCGCCCCGCCATCGCAGGGCGCGCCGACAGCGTACCGAATGACCCGCGTGCTCCGCGCGGCCGTATCCCCGGCGGGTGGTGTCGGAGCGTCGGATGTCCGGTTGGTCCCCCTTCGGCGCGTTGAGGGACGCCCCGGGACTTCCGGCGGGTCGCGACGGCATAGACTGCTCGTCGCCACGGGGTGTGGCGCAGCTTGGTAGCGCACTCGCTTTGGGAGCGAGGGGCCGTGGGTTCAAATCCCGCCACCCCGACTGTCGTCCGCGGCCGGTCGCCGGGGTCGCCCTCTGTGCGGTCCCCGGCCGCTGCCGGTGCGTCCGGCCGGCTCGCCTACACTCGATGGGCTAATCACGCCCAGACTAAAACCGAGATCCGTCAAGGAGTACGCCTGTGAAGAGCACCGTCGAGACTCTGAGCCCGACGCGCGTGCGGCTCGCCATCGAGGTGCCGTTCGTCGAGCTCGAGCCGAGCCTCAGGAAGGCGTACCGGGAGATCGGGCAGCAGGTCCAGGTGCCCGGCTTCCGCAAGGGCAAGATTCCTGCGGCCGTGATCGACCAGCGGGTCGGCCGGGGCACCGTCCTCAACGAGGCGGTGCAGGAGGCCATCCCGCAGAACATCCTCGCCGCCGTCCGCGAGCACGACCTGAAGACGCTCGGCCGCCCCGAGGTCGAGATCACCGAGTTCAACGACGGTGACTCGCTGAACTTCACCGCCGAGGTCGACGTCCGCCCGGAGATCACCCTGCCGGACCCGGCCACCATCGAGGTGACCGTCGACGAGCTCCAGATCGACGACAGCGAGATCGACGAGCAGGTGAAGAACCTGCGCGAGCGGTTCGCCACCCTGAAGACCGTCGAGCGGGCCGCCCAGGAGGGCGACTACGTCCAGATCGACCTGAACGCGACCGTCGACGGCGAGGACGTGCCGGGCGGCTCCGCCAGCAACATCTCCCACGAGGTCGGCAGCAAGCAGCTCCTCCCGGGCCTGGACGAGGCCGTCGTCGGCCTGGCCGCCGGCGAGGACACCAGCTTCACCACCCAGCTCGTCGGCGGCGACTTCGCCGGCCGCGACGCCGAGGTGGCGGTGACCGTCCGCACGGTCAAGGAGAAGGAGCTGCCGGAGCTCAACGACGAGTTCGCCCAGATGGCGAGCGAGTTCGACAGCATCGAGGAGCTGCGCGGCGACCTGCGGGAGCGGGTCACCCGGGGCAAGCGGGTCGAGCAGATCTACGCCGCCCGCGACAAGGCGCTGGAGCAGATGGTGGCCGCCGCCGAGGTGCCGGCGCCGGAGGGCATCGTCCGCGAGGAGGTCGAGAGCCGCAAGCAGGCGATGGTCGACCAGCTCGAGCGGATCGGCGCCTCCCTGGAGGAATACCTCGCGGCCGAGGAGAAGACCGAGGAGCAGATCGACGCCGAGCTGACCGAGGCGGCGACCGAGGGCGTCAAGGTCCAGCTGCTGCTGGACACCCTGGCCGACGCCGAGGACGTGCAGGTCTCCGACGACGAGTTCGGCCACGAGATCGTGCACCGGGCCCAGCGCGCCGGGATGGCTCCGCAGCAGTACTACGACCAGCTGGTCCGCTCGGGCGCGGCCGGTGCCGTCTTCGGTGACGTGCGGCGGGGCAAGGCCCTGGCCTCGGTCATGGAGCGCATCAAGATCAAGGACTCGGCGGGCAACGAGGTCACCCTCGACGCGCTGCGCGCCGAGAACGAGGCCGAGCACAACCACGAGCACTGACAGTGCGGGGAGGCCGCCGTCCGCCGCCTGCGGTGGACGGCGGCCGATTCCCTTTTCGGGTACGCCTCGGCGGTACTGCGCTGATAGCGAACACTGCCCGGACCGGCGCTCTGCCATCCGGCTGAGCGGTTAGTGTCGGGTAGGACGGTACGGAGAGCGAAGGGCTGCCATGACCGACATGCACATCCAAGCGAAGCCGCTCCGGGCGATCGATGCCCGCGGTGGCGACACCATTGGCAACCTCGACGACTCGGTCTACAACCGGTTGCTCAAGGAACGCATCATCTTCCTGGGCAGCGAGGTGACCGACCAGGTCGCCAACCGCATCTGCGCGCAGCTCCTGCTGCTCGCCGCGGAGGACCCGGACCGCGACATCAACCTCTGGATCAACTCGCCGGGCGGTTCGGTCTACTCCGGCATGGCGATCTACGACACCATGCAGTTCATCGACAACGACGTCTCGACCGTGGCGATGGGCATGGCGGCGTCCATGGGTCAGCTGCTGCTCTGCGCCGGCACCAAGGGCAAGCGCTACGCCCTGCCGCACGCGCGGATCATGATGCACCAGCCCTCCGGCGGTCTGGGCGGCACCGCGTCCGACATCGCCATCCAGGCGGAGCAGATGCTCTACACCAAGCGGATGTTCCAGGAGCGGGTCGCGCACCACACCGGCCAGAGCCAGGCGCAGATCGAGGCCGACTCCGACCGCGACCGCTGGTTCACCGCCCAGGAGGCCCTGGACTACGGCTTCATCGACAAGGTGATCATCGGGGCCGCCCAGGTTCCGGATGGCGCCGGGACCCTGAGCTGAGGAGCTGACGATGACCGACCTGAGCCTGCCGCCCCAGTTCGCGGCCGTGCACAACCGCTACGTCCTGCCGTCGTTCGTCGAGCGCACGTCGTACGGGGTCAAGGAGTCCAACCCCTACAACAAGCTCTTCGAGGACCGGATCATCTTCCTCGGCGTCCAGGTCGACGACGCGTCGGCCAACGACGTGATGGCGCAGCTGCTGACGCTCGAGGGCACCGACCCGGACCGCGACATCATCATGTACATCAACTCGCCCGGCGGTTCGTTCACCGCCATGACGGCGATCTACGACACCATGCAGTACGTCCGGCCGGACATCTCGACGGTCTGCCTCGGCCAGGCCGCCAGCGCGGCGGCCGTGCTGCTGGCCGCCGGCACCCCGGGCAAGCGGATGGCGCTGCCGAACTCGCGGATCATCATCCACCAGCCGGCCACCGAGGGCGGCTACGGGCAGGGCTCGGACATCGAGATCCAGGCCCGGGAGATCCTGCGGATGCGGACGCAGCTCGAGGAGATGCTCTCCCGGCACTGCAACCGGCCGATCGAGAAGGTCCGCAAGGACATCGACCGTGACAAGATCATGACGGCCGAGGAGTCCAAGGAGTACGGGCTGGTGGACACCATCCTCACCAGCCGCAAGAAGGGCCTGCTGGCGGCCAACGCCGCCAGCTGAACAGCTCGGGTCGCGGTCGGCCGGGAGTCCGCTCCCGGCCGACCGTCTGACACACCCGATTTGGGGGTCGGAGAAACCTCCGCCAGCGGGTAACGTCGGGTCTGTGCCGCTCCACCGGTCCGCCGGCGGGGTGAAACGAGCGGGGTGAAACGAGGCGGGCGCTTCCACGTCCGCAGGCAAGGGCCGGGTCTCCGGCCGACGAGTGCAGGGAGAACGTAGGTGGCACGGATCGGTGACGGCGGCGACCTACTGAAATGCTCGTTCTGCGGGAAGTCGCAGAAGCAGGTCAAGAAGCTCATCGCGGGCCCTGGGGTCTACATCTGCGACGAGTGCATCGATCTCTGTAATGAGATCATCGAGGAGGAGTTGGCCGAGTCCGGCGAGGTGAAGTGGGAAGAGCTTCCCAAGCCGATGGAGATCTGCCAGTTCCTCGACACCTACGTCGTCGGGCAGGACCAGGCCAAGAAGGCGCTCGCCGTCGCGGTCTACAACCACTACAAGCGGATCCAGGCTGAGGCGGCCGGCGCGCCGGGCTCCGGCAGTGACGCCGTCGAGCTGGCCAAGTCCAACATCCTGCTGCTCGGCCCGACAGGGTGCGGCAAGACCCACCTGGCGCAGACCCTGGCGCGGATGCTGAACGTGCCGTTCGCCATCGCCGACGCCACCGCGCTGACGGAGGCCGGCTACGTCGGCGAGGACGTGGAGAACATTCTCCTCAAGCTGATCCAGGCCGCCGACTACGACATCAAGCGCGCCGAGACCGGCATCATCTACATCGACGAGGTCGACAAGATCGCCCGCAAGTCGGAGAACCCGTCGATCACGCGGGACGTCTCCGGCGAGGGCGTCCAGCAGGCGCTGCTCAAGATGCTGGAAGGCACGGTGGCCAACGTGCCGCCGCAGGGTGGGCGCAAGCACCCCCACCAGGAGTTCATCCAGATCGACACCACAAACGTGCTGTTCATCTGTGGTGGTGCCTTCGCCGGGCTCGACCAGATCATCGAGGCCCGCACCGGCCACGGCGGCACGGGCTTCGGCGCCCGGCTCCGGTCGGTCTCCGAGCGGTCGACCGACGACATCTTCAGCCAGGTCATGCCGGAGGACATGCTGAAGTTCGGGCTGATCCCCGAGTTCATCGGCCGGCTGCCGGTGATCACCAACGTGCGCAGCCTCGACCGCATCGCCCTGGTGCGCATCCTCACCGAGCCGCGCAACGCCCTGGTCCGGCAGTACCAGCGCCTCTTCGAGCTCGACGGCGTCGAGCTGGAGTTCGAGCCGCCGGCCCTGGAGGCGATCGCCGACCAGGCGATGCTGCGCGGCACGGGCGCCCGCGGCCTGCGCGCGATCATGGAAGAGGTCCTGCTCTCCGTGATGTACGAGGTGCCGAGCAACCCCGACGCCGCCCGGGTGCTGATCACCCGCGAGGTGGTGCTCGAGAACGTCAACCCGACGATCGTTCCCCGCGAGTTCACCGGCCGGCGTGCCCGGCGGGACCGCGAGGAGAAGTCGGCCTGATCCACCGCCGCCGCGCCCGACCACTCCGGTCGGGCGCGGTGTCGTGTCCGGCCCGGCCGACGCCGGTGGCCCGATCCACCCGTGGCCCGGGAGCCCCGCCACCTCTTCGACGCTGTCGCCGCGCCCCCTCCGGTCGTACGCTGATCCCATGCGCGTCGCCGTCTGTCAGCTGAACTCGCGGGAGGACCGTGAGGCGAACCTCGCGGCCGCGGAGGCCCTGCTGGAACGCGCGGCGGCAGCCGGCGCGGACCTGGCGCTCCTGCCGGAGTGCGTCGACTACCTCGGCCCCACCGCGGGTCTCCCCGAACCGGAGCCAGTCGACGGCGAGGTCGGCCAGTTCTTCGCCGGCGTCGCCCGGCGGCTGGGCATGTGGCTGATCGCCGGGTCGATCCACGAGCGCGGGCCGGATCCGGCCCGCACCTGGAACACCTCCCTGGTCTTCGACCGCTCCGGCACGCTCGCCGCCAGCTACCGCAAGATCCATCTGTACGACGTGGAGATCCCCGGCCGGGTCTCCTACCTGGAGTCGGCCACCGTGGCCCCGGGCGACCAGCCGGTGGTCGTCGACGTCGAGGGCCTTCGCGTGGGCCTGTCGATCTGCTACGACCTCCGGTTCCCGGAGCTGTACCGGCGGCTCGTGATCGAGGGCGGCGCCCAGTTGCTCGTGGTGCCGGCGGCCTTCACCCTCCACACGGGTAGGGATCACTGGGAGGTGCTGCTGCGCGCGCGGGCGATCGAGAACCAGTGCTTCGTCGCCGCGGCGGGGCAGACCGGCGACCACCAGCCGAGCCGGAGCTGTTACGGCCGCAGCATGGTGGTCGACCCGTGGGGGACGGTGCTCACCCAGGTGCCCGACGGCCCGGGCCTCGCCGTCGCCGACCTCGATCTCGACCGGCTGCGGACGATCCGCGCCGAGCTGCCCAGCCTCGCGAACCGCCGCCTCTGACGCTCACCCCTGAAGCAGTACGCCCAGCACGGCGAAGCCGGCGATCGCGGCGGCCGTGACCAGGAGTGCCGTCGTCATGCGGGACCGACCACGGCGGGCCAGCCGAGCCACCGAGACCAGGACGACGAAGACCACGAAGGCGCCGATGACCAGCTGCCAGAACGGCAGCAGCAGTCCCGTCAGCGCGTCCTCGGCGAGCACGGTCACCCGGGTGCGCGGGAGGTCAGCCATGACAGACACTCTGGCACGCCGGGACCGCCTTCGGACCCCGGCGGTCATCACGAATGCGCGACCGCCGGCGGTCGTTCCGGACTGACAGTGACGAACGCCGATTTGCCTTCTCCGGGCGGGCGGCGTAACTTTCTCTCTGCACGCGGAAGGCCGGACAAACCGGCCGACAACGGCACCAGGCTCGTGGCGGAGACGCCGAGCGAGGCTGAGGATCCGGGCGGTGCGAGGACACTCCAAGATGGGGTTGCGATCGCGAGGCCGACCGGTTAGAGTTCGGAAGCCGGCAGGAGCCGGGCGGATGGCCATGCAGTGGCGATCGGCCGGTCTGCGGTTCCCCACGACAGCAACGACCGCCGTGATACGGCGAGCGTCATCGTGGATTCGGAACACTTCCTTGATCACCTCGGACACGGGGTTGACGATGGGAAGTGGGCCGAGTAAGGTAAAGAGGTTGCCCCAAGCGGGTTCCCACGATGTGGGACACCTGAGTGGTGTGTGGTTGTTCTTTGAGAACTCAACAGGGTGCTTGATAAGCCAGTGCCAATTATGATTTATACCCCGGACTGG
>NZ_JBNCKW010000014.1:0-104530 GCF_049841735.1 Micromonospora sp. DT46
AGCACCTCCCGATGCTTCCGGAAGGGGTCAAAATTCAGCCGGAACCACGGGGTCAGTTTTCAGGCGGAGCCGACAGCCCTGCACCGGGCACGTGCGATCAACCGCCCACCTCGCCCTGCACCGGGCACGTGCGATCAACCGTCCCGGCGCGACCGGGCCCGGCAGGTGGGCGCACAGATGGGGCAGCTCGACAGGGGGTCAGGCGATACCGGCGGCGGATGGCGAGGTGCCGTCCTCGGGCGCGGGCGGCGGGTCGCCCGGGTCGAGGCCCGCGAGCGGTGCCCGGCGCAGCAGGCCCGGGCCTGCGGAGGCGGGCGGGCCGACCGGTTCCGGCACGGCGTCACCGTCGGAGGCGGCGCCACCCGGGGCCACCGGCCCGAGCGGCCGGAGCGGGGCTGGCGGAGCGCCCTCGGCACGCTCCTCGGCGCCGCCCGGGTGCCGGTCGTCGCCGTCGGTGCGTGGAACGGGGGCGGGAACGAGCGCCGGGGCGGAGGCCGACGGAGGCATGATCGGCACCTCGGGACGACCGTTGCTCCGCCGAGCCGAGGGCACGACCGAGCCGGCAGACGCCGACGGCCCGGCCGAATCCGCAGACGCCGATGGCCCAACCGAGCCAGCAGACGCCGAGCGCGTGGCAGGGGCGGCAAACGCAGACGGCCCAGCCGACACCGCAGACGGCCCAGCCGACACGGCAGACGGCCCAGCCGACACGGCAGACGGCCCGGACGACACGGCAGAGGAAGACGGCACGCCGGGGGCGGCAGACGGCGACGGCACGGTCGGCGCGGCGGACGCAGAGGACGTGGTGGGGGCGGAGGGGGCGGAACGCCTGGTGGGGGCGGCAGACCGTGACGGCGCGGACGAGGCGGCGGACGCCGACGGGCCCGGCAGCAGTCGGGGCGGCGAAGCCGTCGGCGCCGAGACCGGGCGCAGCCCGGCCACCACGGTGTTGACGATCTCGGCCGCGTACGCGCCGTCCGGGTCGTAGTCGGGGTCGAAGACGGTCAGCTCGACGCCGAGGCAGTGCGGGGTGTCGACGAGGCCGGCGAGCAGGATCTCCAGCTCGGCGAAGGCGATCCCGCCCGGGTCGGGGGCGTCGACCGCCGGCATCACGGCCGGGTCCAGCACGTCCACGTCGATGTGCACCCAGTAGCCGGCGCAGTCGGCGAGCTGCTCGTGCGCCCACTGTGCCGTACGCGCGGCGCCCTCGGCGCGCAGCGCCGGCACCGGCCGGGTGGTGATCCCGGCGGCCTGGAGGTCGAGGCGGTACTCGTCCTGCGCCCGGATGCCGAGCACCACCACGTCGATGTCCCGGAAGTACGGCCGGCGCCCCTCGATGGCGGCCAGGTCGGCCTGCCCCCGCCCGGTGACCAGCGCGAGGTCCTCGCCGGCCGCCGCGCCCACGTAGGAGGCGTTGCCGGGGTGCCGGAAGTCGGAGTGGCCGTCGACGAAGACCAGCCCGATGCGCCCGCCGACCGCCTCGCCGAGCCGGTGCATGGCCAGTGCCGAACCGAGCAGGATGGAGCAGTCGCCGCCGAGCACCAGCGGGAACTCGCTGCGGTCGATGATGGCGCCGATCCGTTCCGCGAGCGCCACCGAGTAGTCGGCGATCTCGCGGGCGTGGCAGACCCCGTCACCCGGTCGCCAGTCGCCGGGGTCGTAGCGGGGAGCGGTGAGGCAGCCCGCGTCGCGGGCCCGCAGCCGGGCGAGCAGCCCCTGGTCGCGCAGCGCGCCCGGGGCCTTGCCGCAGCCGGGGACCGAGGTGGACGTGGGTGGGCGCAGGCCGAGGTTGCTGGGCGCGTCGAGGACGGCGATCCGGCGCATCATGGGCTCCCGTCCTCGAGGTGTCGGGCGGGCCGGCCGGAACGCCGGCCCGCGCTGGCGTGCTACGTACTCACAAGCAGGGCGTGATCACGAACAGGGCGTGGTGCTCAGAACAGGGCGCTGGCCAGGGCCCGGCGCGCCGCGGCGACGGCGGGATCCTCCGGCCCGGCGACCGTGAAGAGGCTGACCAGGTGCTGGCGTACCTTCTCCCGCTCTTCACCGGCGGTGCGGCGGACCACGCCCACCAGGCGGGCGTACGCCGCCTCGGCCTGACCGCTGAGCACCTCGATGTCGGCGGCCAGGAGCTGGGCCTCGACATCGTCGGGGTTCGCCTGGGCGGCGGCGACCGCCGCGCCCGGGTCGGCCCCAGCCACCCGGCGGGCGAGCCCGACCTGGGCGAGGCCCGCCTCCGCCGCGGCGTCCGCGGGCGACTCCGCGAGGATCTTGCGGTACGCCTGCTCGGCCGCGTCGAGGTCGCCGCTCATCAGGGCGTCGTCGGCCTCGTCGAGGCGCGGGTCCTCCGGCTCGGCGACGCTCACGCCACCGGCCTTGAGCACCGCCTGGATCCACTGCCGCAGCTGCGCCTCGGGCACCACTCCGGAGAAGGCGTCGACCGGCTGGCCGCC
The DNA here is from genome assembly GCF_049841735.1 of Micromonospora sp. DT46. Lineage (NCBI taxonomy): Bacteria > Bacillati > Actinomycetota > Actinomycetes > Micromonosporales > Micromonosporaceae > Micromonospora > Micromonospora sp. DT46. The sequence goes on from NZ_JBNCKW010000014.1 coordinate 2,451, forward strand.
GACCACCGCGTAGACCATCGGGATGCCCTGCACCCGGAACATCTGGGCGATCCGGGGGTTGGCGTCCACGTCGACCTTGGCGAGCACCCAGGCGCCGCCGCCCTCGGCGGCCAGCCGCTCCAGCACGGGGCTCAGCTGCTTGCACGGCTCGCACCACTCGGCCCAGAAGTCCACGATCACCGGTGTGGTGAGCGAACGCTCGAGAACCTCGGACTGGAATGTCGCCTCGCTCACGTCGATGACGGCGACGCCGCCACCGGCGGCGCCGGGGAAATCGGCGGAGGGGGCTGACTGGGCCGGGGTGGCGGGGCGGGCAGGGGCCGGTGCGGGGGTGCGCAGCGCGCTGAGGTCGACCGCGCCGCGGGTGAAGATCGACGAGGTGATCCGTGGGTCGCTCATGGTTACCTAGTCTCGCACGCGACCCACGGAACTCAGATCAACCGCGACGGCGACAGTTGTGACTGTCACGGCTGCTCCCGCCCTTGCCCACCCCGTCCCTGCGCCCCTGCCCGACCTCCCGCCCGGCATGGCGCGATCCCGCACCTCCGGTCCTCGGTACGAGGCCTGCGCGGCGACTGCCGGGACACGAGGTGCGGGATCGCGGTGGAACGGGGTCGAGGGGGGAAGGGTCAGAAGCGGGCGGGTTCGCGGTAGACGCCCCACTCGGCGCGCAGGGCGTCGCAGATCTCGCCGAGGGTGGCCTCCGCGCGGACGGCGTCCAGCATGGCCGGGATCATGTTGCCGTCGGTCCGGCCGACGGCGACCATCCGCTCGATGGCGGCCTTCACGGCGGCCTCGTCACGGCCGGCCTTCCGCTCGGCCAGCATCCGGCGCTGCTCCAGCTCCACCTCGTGCGAGATGCGCAGGATCTCCAGGTCCTTGGCGACCGTGCCGGTGTGGCAGTTGACCCCGACGATCCGCTTGTCGCCCTTCTCCAGCGCCTGCTGGTAGACGAAGGCGGATTCGGCGATGTGGCCGGTGAACCAGCCGTCCTCGATGCCGCGCAGGATGCCGGAGGTCATCGGGCCGATCTGGTGCGGACCCTCCCCGCCGAGCTGCCGGATCCGGGCGAAGATCTCCTCCGCCTCGGCCTCGATCTTGTCGGTGAGCGCCTCGACGTACCAGGACCCGCCCAGCGGGTCCGCCACGTTGGTCACCCCGGTCTCCTCCATCAGCACCTGCTGGGTACGCAGGGCGATCTCGGCGGACTCGTCGGTGGGCAGCGCCAGGGTCTCGTCCAGGGCGTTGGTGTGCAGCGAGTTGGTGCCGCCGAGCACCGCCGCGAGTGCCTCCACGGCGGTACGCACCACGTTGTTGACCGGCTGCTGGGCGGTCAGCGACACCCCGGCGGTCTGCGTGTGGAACCGCAGCCAGAGCGCCTTCTCACTGGTCGCGCCGTAGACGTCGCGCAGCCAGCGGGCCCAGATGCGGCGGGCGGCCCGGAACTTGGCGATCTCCTCGAAGAAGTCGACGTGCGAGTCGAAGAAGAAGCTCAGGCCGGGCGCGAAGACGTTGACGTCGAGCCCCCGGGAGAGCCCCAGCTCGACGTAGCCGAAGCCGTCGGCGAGGGTGTACGCCAGCTCCTGCGCGGCGGTCGAGCCGGCCTCGCGGATGTGGTAGCCGGAGACCGACAGCGGCTTGTAGCGCGGGATCTCCCGGGCGCAGTACTCCATCAGGTCACCGATCAGGCGCAGGTGCGGCTCCGGGTCGAAGAGCCACTCCTTCTGTGCGATGTACTCCTTGAAGATGTCCGTCTGCAACGTGCCGTCCAGAGTGGACAGGTCGGCGCCCTGCCGCTCGGCGGCCACCAGGTACATGCAGAACACCGGCACCGCCGGCCCGGAGATGGTCATCGACGTGGTGACCCCGGCGAGGTCGATGCCGTCGAAGAGGGCCTCCATGTCGGCGGCGGTGTCGATGGCGACGCCGCAGTGGCCCACCTCCCCGAGCGCCTGCGGGTCGTCGGAGTCCCGGCCCATCAGCGTGGGCATGTCGAAGGCGACGGAGAGACCGCCGCCGCCGGCGCCCAGGATCATCTTGTAGCGCTCGTTGGTCTGCTGGGCGTTGCCGAACCCGGCGAACTGCCGGATCGTCCAGGTCCGTCCGCGGTAGCCGGTCGGGTAGAGGCCCCGGGTGTACGGGTACTCGCCCGGCCAGCCGATGCGCTCGAAGCCCGGGTGGTCCACGCCCTCCGGCGGCCCGTAGACCGGGTCGACGGGCATCCCGGAGAGCGTGGTGAAGTCGGCGTCCCGCTTGCGCGCGGCGTCGTAGCGGGCCTGCCAGCGTGCCCGTCCGGCGGCGATCTCGTCGGCGTTCATCGGCGGGGCTCCTCCTCGAGTCCTCGACTGCACTGCGAGTGTAGAGCCCAGACCTGAACGATCGCTAAGTAAGTTCGTACCGGCAGGTAACCTGGGCCGCCGGACGCGTCACGCGACGGGCGCGGCGGGACCGCCCAGGGCCACGTCGTCGACCCTGATGTTGACCTCGTCGACCCGCAGCCCGTACGCCTCGACCGCCCCGGCGACCTGCTCCCGGACCTCGGCGGTCACCTGCGGCACCGCGCGGCCGGCCTCGATCACGATGACCAGGTTGACCACCGCCGCGCCGTTCGTGACGTGGGCCGAGCAGCCACGCCGGGCGTCGCCGACCTGGTCGAGCCCGACCTTGTCGAGCACCGCGTTGAAGAACCGGGCCACGTCCCCGCCCAGCTCGACCACCCCGGGCACGGACCGCGCGGCGGCCACCGCGATCTTCTCCACCACCTCGTCGGAGACGAGCGTCGTCCCGCCCGGCACCGCGTCCGGCGTCACCGACAGCTCCTGCGTCGCCTCGTCGCCCATCGTCTCCCCACTCCGCCGCGCACCGCCCCACGCCGACCGTGGAGCGGTGCGAGCGTACTAGCTCGACGGGCCCCTCAGGAGCCGAGTTGGGAGAGCAGTTCGTCGGCCGCCGCGTACGGGTCGAGGGCGCCCTCGGCCACCTTCGCGGCGAGCGCCGGCAGCTCCGTACCGTCGCGCAGGGAACCGATCCGGGCGCGGAGCACGCCCAGCGCGATCGCCTCGACCTCGGCGGCGGCCCGCGCCTCCTGGCGGCGGCGCAGCTCGCCGTGCTCGACCAGCCAGCCACGGTGCTTGTCGATGGCGGCGGCGATGTCGTCGATCCCCTCGCCCCGGGAGGCGATCGCGCGCACCACCTGCGGCCGCCAGTCGCCCGGGCCGCGCTCGCCCAGGGCGATCATGCCCTGGATGTCGCGGTAGGTGGCGTCGGCGCCGTCCCGGTCGGCCTTGTTGACCACGAAGACGTCGGCGATCTCCAGGATGCCGGCCTTGACCGCCTGGATGGCGTCGCCCATGCCCGGGGCGAGCAGCACCAGCGTGGTGTCGGCCAGCGAGGCGACCTCCACCTCGGCCTGCCCGACGCCCACGGTCTCCACCAGCACGACGTCGCAGCCGGCGCCCTCCAGCACCCGCACCGCCTGCGGCGTGGCGGCCGACAGCCCGCCGAGGTGGCCCCGGCTGGACATCGACCGGATGTAGACGCCCGGGTCGGTGGCGTGGTCCTGCATCCGGACCCGGTCGCCGAGGATCGCCCCGCCCGTGAACGGGCTGGACGGGTCGATGGCCAGCACGCCCACCCGGTGGCCGCGGGCGCGCAGCGCCCGGACCAGCTCGTTGGTGGTGGTCGACTTACCCACCCCGGGTGAGCCGGTCAGCCCGACCACCTGGGCCTGGCCGGCGTACGGCGCGAGGGCCGCCGCGATCCGCGGCAGCGTCTCGTCGCCCGACTCGACCAGGGTGATCAGCCGGGCCACCGCGCGCGGATCGCCCGCGCGGGCCCGCTCGACCAGCATCGGCACGTCCCGGCTGCGGCGCACCGGGGGTGCGCCGGCCGCCGGGACGCCGTCGACGATCTCGCTCACTGTGCTGCCTCTACGGGATCGGCCGGCCGGCGGTCAGTGACCGCTCTCGCCGGGGGCCGGGACGTGGATGATCAGAGCGTCGCCCTGGCCGCCGCCGCCGCAGAGCGCCGCGGCGCCCGTGCCGCCGCCCCGGCGCTTGAGCTCCAGCGCGAGGGTGAGTACCAGCCGGGCGCCGGACATGCCGATCGGGTGGCCCAGCGCGATCGCCCCGCCATTGACGTTGACCTTGTCCGGGCTGATCCCGAGGTCACGGGTGGACTGGATGCCCACCTGGGCGAACGCCTCGTTGATCTCGATGAGGTCCAGGTCCTCGATGCCGAGCCCGCCCTTCTTGAGGGCGTGCTGGATCGCGTTGGACGGCTGCGAGTGCAGGGAGTTGTCCGGGCCGGCGACGTTGCCGTGCGCGCCGATCTCGGCCAGCCAGGTCAGCCCCAGCTCCTTGGCCTTGGCCTTGCTCATGACGACCACCGCGGCGGCGCCGTCGGAGATCGGCGAGGAGCTGCCGGCGGTGATGGTGCCGTCCTTGGCGAACGCCGGGCGCAGCTTCGCCAGCGACTCGACGGTGGTGTCCGGGCGGATCCCCTCGTCCTCGCTGATCACCAGCGGGTCGCCCTTGCGCTGCGGGATGACCACCGGGGTGATCTCGTCGGCGAAGTGGCCGTTCTTCTGCGCGGCGGCGGCCCGCTGGTGGCTGGCCGCGGCGAACGCGTCCTGCTCCTCGCGGGTGATGCCGTGCCGCCCGTTGTGCCGCTCGGTGGACTCACCCATCGCGCAGCTGTCCCAGGCGTCGGTGAGCCCGTCGAGCGCCATGTGGTCCTTGACCACCACGTCGCCGTACTTGTAGCCGCCGCGCTGGCCGAGCAGCAGGTGCGGGGCGTTGGTCATGGACTCCATGCCGCCGGCGACGACGATGTCGAACTCGCCGGCGCGGATCAGCTGGTCGGCCAGGGCGATCGCGTCCAGGCCGGAGAGGCAGACCTTGTTGACGGTCAGCGCCGGCACGGACATCGGGATGCCGGCCTCGACCGCCGCCTGGCGGGCCGGGATCTGTCCGGCGCCGGCCTGGAGCACCTGCCCCATGATCACGTACTGGACCTGCTCGGGGGCGACGCCGGCCCGCTCGAGCGCCGCCTTGATCGCGACGCCACCGAGCCTGGTCGCGGGGAGGTCCTTGAGGTTGCCCAGCAGGCGCCCCATCGGGGTCCGCGCGCCGCTGACGATCACCGAAGCCATGCCTGCCTCCGAGGGGGTGCCGACCTGTACGCCTTAACGATTGTTCGGTCAGACTAGCGCCATGGCTGAGAACTCCCCCGTCGAGACCGCTGCCGACTATGTCACAGACATCGGCCTGCGCCGCATCGACCACGTCGGGGTCGCCGTCGCCGACCTGGACGCCGCGATCGACTTCTACCAGCGCACCTTCGGGATGCGCTGCGTGCACACCGAGGTGAACGCCGAGCAGGGCGTACGCGAGGCGATGCTGGCCGTCGGCCCGGACGCCGAGGGCGGCTGCGTGCAGCTGCTCGCCCCGCTGACCCCGGAGTCGACCATCGCCAAGTTCCTCGACAAGAAGGGCCCCGGCGTGCAGCAGGTGGCGTACACCGTCGAGGACATCGACGCCGCCTGCGCGAAGCTGCGCGAGCGGGGCGTGAAGCTGCTCTACGACACCCCGAAGCGCGGCACCGCCAACTCGCGGGTCAACTTCGTCCACCCGAAGGACGCCGGCGGGGTGCTGGTCGAACTCGTCGAGCCCGCCGCCGGGCACTGATCCCCACCTCCGGCTCCCGCCGACCGGGCGGGAGCCGGAGGCCACTCCCCCGGCCGCCGGAGAAGGGGCCGGAGGCCACTCCCCGGCTGGTGGGAGAGGGGTCGAAGGCCCCGCCGAGCGCGCCGGTGCGTGGTTCCACCGCCGCCCGGGCACCTCCACGCATCGGCCAATGCAGTTTTTCACAGAGGACTTCCGGCCCTACCTACTCTTCAGTAACGTCCCGCCCCACAGGAGCGCGGCCGGTACCGGATGTGTCGGATGCCGACATGGCGGTGGGCCGCACCGACGCCGACGATGGCAGCACCCAGGCCCGCGTGGGCGGGGTGCGGACGAACGGGAGGTCGACGTGCAGGACATCCTCGAAGCGATCATGGCGGCGGAGGGATCCGACCAACCCGCACGGGAGCTCGCCGGGATCGCCGGCCTGCCGGTACCCGAGACGTACCGCGGCGTGGTGGTGCGCGCCGACGAGACCCGGATGTTCGACGGCCTGGCCACCCGGGACAAGGACCCGCGCAAGGCGCTGCACGTGCAGGAGGTGCCGACGCCGGAACTGGGGCCGGGCGAGGCGCTGGTCGCGGTGATGGCGAGCGCGATCAACTACAACACGGTCTGGACCAGCATCTTCGAGCCGCTGCCGACCTTCAAGTTCCTCGAGCGCTACGGCCGGCTCTCCGAGCTGACCCGCCGGCACGACCTGCCGTACCACGTGGTGGGCTCCGACGCCGCCGGCGTGGTGCTGCGCACCGGGCCCGGGGTGACGAAGTGGAAGGCCGGCGACGAGGTCGTCGCGCACTGCCTCTCCGTGGAGCTGGAGGACGCGGCCGGGCACGACGACACCATGCTGGATCCGCAGCAGCGGATCTGGGGCTTCGAGACCAACTTCGGCGGCCTGGCCGAGCTGTGCGTGGTCAAGGCCAACCAGCTGATGCCCAAGCCGCGCCACCTGAGCTGGGAGGAGGCGGCCAGCCCGGGGCTGGTCAACTCGACTGCGTACCGGCAGCTGGTGTCGCACCACGGGGCGAACATGAAGCAGGGCGACGTGGTGCTGATCTGGGGCGCCTCCGGCGGCCTCGGCGGCTACGCCACCCAGATGGCGCTCAACGGCGGCGCGATCCCGGTCTGCGTGGTCTCCTCGCCGGAGAAGGCGGAGCTGTGCCGGAGGATGGGCGCCGAGCTGGTGATCGACCGCACCGCCGAGGGCTTCCGCTTCTGGAAGGACGAGCAGACCCAGGACCAGGACGAGTGGCGCCGCTTCGGCGAGCGCATCCGCGAGCTGACCGGCGGCGACGACCCGGACATCGTCTTCGAGCACCCCGGCCGGGAGACCTTCGGCGCCAGCGTCTACGTGGCCAAGAAGGGCGGCACCATCGTCACCTGCGCCTCCACCAGCGGCTACCTGCACCAGTACGACAACCGCTACCTCTGGATGCACCTGAAGCGGATCATCGGCAGCCACTTCGCCAACTACCGCGAGGCGTGGGAGGCCAACCGGCTCGTGGCACTGGGCAAGGTCCACCCCACCGTGTCGAAGACCTACGCGCTGGAGCAGACCGGTCAGGCCGCGTACGAGGTGCACCGCAACGCGCACCAGGGCAAGGTCGGCGTCCGCTGCCTGGCCCCGACGGACGGGCTCGGCGTACGCGACCGCGAGCTGCGCTCCCGGCACGAGGACGCGATCAACCGGTTCCGCGGCCACTGACCCGAGGGACGAGGCGCCGTCGCCCATTGCGGTGAACGGCGATTGCCTTTCCGCCTAGTGTCTGACGCTCATTCGAGCGATGCCGACCATGGCGCGACAAAGGGCCGCGGGGTACTCCCGCGGCCCTTTTCCATGTCACGCTCCGTGCCCTCTCCCCTGTCACGCTCCGTGCCGTCCGACCCGCCCGGGACCTGCCAAGATCGGCGATCTGCCCGGTCCTCGGCCGACCCGCAGTTGACCATGTAATGAGGACACGAAAGCTCGGCACCGCTCTTGCGAAGCACCCTGGGGGGTCTGCGAGTATGTCCCAATGCCCCAGCAGTCCTCCCCTCTTGCGTTCTTCGATAACGCGAACTCGCAGCCCGATTTCACCGTTGGCCTGCGCGGCTACAACACCCACCAGGTCGATGACTTCATCGGCCGGATGACGGCCGCGCTGACCCAGTCCGAGCAGGCCCGCGCCGAGGCCGAGCAGCGGATGAACGACGCCCAGCGACGGCTCCGCCAGGCCGAGCAGCGGATGAGCGCGCTGGAGCAGAAGCTCGCCGACACCAACAAGCAGCTCGAGGAGAACAGCCGGCCCACCCTCTCCGGCCTCGGCACCCGCGTCGAGCAGATCCTGCGGCTGGCCGAGGAGCAGGCCAACGACCACCGCAACGAGGCCAAGCGCGAGTCGGAGGGCATCCTCTCCGCCGCCCGCCTCGAGGCGCGCGAGATCACCGACAAGGCGCGCGCCGAGGCGGCGGCCATGAAGGCCAACGCCGAGCGGGAGGCGGGCAGCGTCCGCACCGCCGCCGAGCGCGAGGCCGCCGAGGTCCGCGTCCAGGCCCGGCGCGAGGCCGACACGCTGCGCGCCGACGCCGACCGGGAGACCAAGCAGCTGCGCACGGTCACCGCCCACGAGGTCGCCGAGCTGAAGTCCACCGTCGAGCGCGAGGTCGCCACCCTGCGGGCCACCGCCGAGCGGGAGATCACCCAGCAGCGGGCGAAGGCGGCCCGCGAGGCCGAGGAGAAGCGCGCCGAGGCGACCAAGCTGCTCACCGACGCCCGCGACAAGCGCGACAAGGACCTCCAGGCCCTGGAGCTCCAGCTGGCCGAGCGCCGGGAAAAGGCCGAGCGCGAGGAGTCCGAGCGGCACGCCGCGCAGGTGGCCCAGACCCAGAAGCTGGTCAGCGAGGCCGAGCAGCGGGCCCACGCCGCGCAGGAGCGGGCCAAGGAGATCGAGCAGCGCGCCGAGGCCCGCCGGGTCGAGTCGGAGCGCACCGCCAACGAGACGGTCGACAAGGCCAAGGCGCTGGCCGACAAGACGCTCACCGAGGCGAAGGCCGAGTCGAAGCGCCTGCTCACCGAGGCGCGCACCGAGGCCGAGCTGACCACCCAGGCGGCCCGTCGCGAGGTCGAGGACCTCACCCGGCAGAAGGACGCCGTCACCTCGCAGCTCGGCCAGATGCTCTCCGGCCTCGCCGGCATCGTGCCGGGCGTACCCGCCACGCCGCCGGCCGCGCCGGCCAAGCCGGAGGCGAAGAAGGCCGACAACGCCGACGAGCGGGTGGCCGCGGAGACCGCCAACTGACCCGACCGACCCACCCGACCGGGGCATGATTTCCACGGCGCGGGGTGACACCGGGTGACCGGTGCGCCCCGCGCCGTACGCTTTTTCCCGCCGAGCGAATTGCCCGGGCGTGTCGGCAGTGAAGTAGGTCCTATCCGGGGCGTCCGTATCGCCCCAGCCGGACTGGAGGCGTGTGAGGATGGGGGCATGTCGCACGGCGAGGAACTGTTCGCTCTCGGCGGGGATGTGACCACGGAGCCCAGCTTCGAGTCCGCTCTGCGGGGGTACGAGAAACGACAGGTCGACCGGTACGTCGCTCGCGCGGAGCACGAGATCGCGGCCCTGGCGGCCGAGCGGGAACAGGCCTACACACAGATCCACAAGCTGGCCGGCCAGGTCGAGGTGCTCCAACGTGACCTCGCCCAGGCACGCAAGTCGTCCGGGGCTCTGGAGAACGTCTCCTACCGGCACCTGGGCCCGCGGGTGGAGCAGATCCTCACCATCGCCGAGGAGCAGGCCGACGCGATCCTGGCCTCCGCCAACGAGGAGATCGAGGCTCGCCGGGCCGCCGCGGAGCACATCGTCGACGAGGCCCGCGAGCAGGCCGCCACCGCCCTCAAGGACTTCGAGATCGCGCTGGCCGCCCGCCGGACGGAGGAGGAGCGGCACACCGCGGCCCGCAAGGCCGAGGCGGACGCCGCCGTCCGCACCGCCAAGGACGAGGCCGCCCGGCTGCGCAAGGCCGCCCAGGAGGCGCTCGCGAAGGCCCAGCAGGAGGCCACCCAGCTGCGGGACGCGGCCAAGGAGATCCACCAGCGGGCCCAGCAGGAGGCGACCAAGCTGCGCGAGGCCGCCAAGGAGGTGCACGCCAAGGCGCAGCAGGAGGCCACCCAGCTGCGGGAGGCCGCCAAGGAGGTGCACGCCAAGGCCCAGCAGGAGTCCAAGCGCCTGGTCGACCAGGCCACCGAGGCGGGCCGGGCCACCCACGCCAAGGCGCAGCGGGACGCCAAGCAGATCATCGACGACGCCGCCGGCGCCGGCCGGGCCACCCGCGAGAAGGCCCGCCAGGAGGCCGAGCGGCTCACCACCCAGGCGGCCGAGACGGCCAAGCGCAACCGCGCCGAGACCGAGGCGTACGTGCAGCGGATGCGCAGCGAGACCGAGGCGTACGTGCAGCACGCCCGGGCCCAGACGCAGCAGGAGCTGGGCGCCTGGCGGGCCGGGGTGGAGCAGGAGGTCAACAGCCGGCGCGAAGCCGCGGACCGCGAGCTGACCCAGCGCCGCGCGGCGGCCGAGCAGGAGTTCACCAAGCGCCGCGACGAGCTGGAGAAGCAGTACAAGACCCGGCTCGCCGAGCTGGAGAAGCAGCACACGAGCCGGCACGACGAGCTGGAGTCCGGGTTCGAGTCGCGCCGCGCCGCGCTGGAGGCGGAGTACACCGCCCGGAAGAACGAGATCGAGCAGGGTGCCACCGCCGTCCGCCAGGCCGCCGAGCAGGACGCGCTGACGATGCGCCGGCAGGCCGAGGAGGAGGCCGCGGCGCTGCTCGGCCGGGCCGAGTCGGAGGCGGCCGACAAGCGCCGCAAGGCCGACGAGCACGTGGCGACGTCGCGGCGGCAGTTCGAGGAGTACGCGGCCACGACGCAGCAGCACCTGGCCACCACCCAGCAGCACCTCGCCGCCACCCAGCAGGAGGCCGCCGCCAGCCGTCAGCAGCTCGCCCAGGTGATGCTGGAGATCGCCCAGGCCCAGCAGGAGCTGGCCGACCTGCGGCAGGAGACCTGGAAGTCCCGGCAGGAGTCCGACGAGCTCCAGCGACAGGTGGCGGAGCTGCGGTTGGGTCGGCTCGCCGCGGCCGACCTGCCGGGCGGTACGGACGGCGCCGCCGCCCCGGTGGTGGCGGACGGCAAGCCGGCCACGGCGAACGGCGGCAGGCCCCGCCCCGACACGGACAAGACCTCGGCGGGCGCGGGTGCGACCCCGGTCGGCGCGGGCACGGACAAGGCGGACAGGACCCCGGCGGGCGCGGCCACGGCGGGTGCGGGCACGACCCCGACGGAAGCGGCCAAGGCGGATGCGGCCACCGCCCCGGCGGGCGCGGGCACGGCGGGCAGGACCCCGGCGGGTGCGGGCTCCGCGGACAAGGCTCCGGTCGCGGGCGGGGCGACGGGCCCCGCAGCGGCTCCGTCCTCCTCGGACGGGAAGCCCGCCGCCGGCAAGGTGGAGCCGGAGGACGCCGGGCAGCCGGCCAAGGGCCGGATCGAGCCGGCCGACGCCGGGCAGCCGGCCAACGGCAAGGCCACCGTGACCACCGTCGACGGGGGTACGGCCAGCGCCGGCGTGGACGGGGAGCCGACCGTGGCGGCGGTGCCTGGCGAGGGAGGTCGGGGCGCCACCCCGACGAAGATCACCAGCACCGGCGAGAACGGCAAGCGTCCGGCGAAGCCGACCACCGACGAGCGCAGCGCCAAGCCGAGCAAGGTCGTCGTCGAAAAGGACTGACCCCGGACCGCTCCACCGCCCGACAGCTGAGGCCGTCCAGCGGATCTTGGTACGGCACGGCCCCTATAGGGGCCGTGCCGTACCAAGATCTCAGGACTTCGGTCCTGCCCGCACCCAGAGGGTGCGCGGAGGGGCGGCGTTGGCTGGTCCCGGTGGCCCAGCCGGGTCGGGTGGCACCGCCCGGGTGGGTGGCACCGCCCGGGTGGGTGGCACCGCCGGGGCGGGTGACACGGCTCGGGTGGGTGGCGCGGGCAAGCCTGCGGCGTACGCTCCCGGTGGGATTTCGCCGACATGAGCCATGGTCGGGCCGTCCCGCGGGAATCGATCCAGGGAGGTCCGATGGCGGACGACGGACCGATGGCGTCGAGCGGCGACCGGGAGCCCGATCGCGCCCCGGCACCGGGCGACAGGAACCGGAAGCCGGAGCACGCCACCGCGCCCGAACACGCCGACAGGACGACAGGCACGACGGGCACCACGAGCACGAGAGACACGACGAGCACGAGAGACACGACGAGCACGAGAGACACGACCGGCACGGCGGACGACGGCGAGCTGGCGGGGAACGGGTCGAGCCGGTTCGGTACGCCGGGGCGGCCGCTGAAGCGCAGCAGCTTCCTGGTCGGCTTCACCGGCGCGGCCGGGGTGCTGCTCGCGTACGCCCTCTATCTGGGCGTGCGCAACGCGGCCGGCATCCTGGTCCTGGTGGTCATCGCGCTCTTCCTCGCCGTCGGCCTGCACCCCGCGGTGGTCCGGTTGCGGTCCTGGGGGCTGCCGCACGGGCTCGCCGTGGCGGTCGTCGCGCTGACGGTCGTGCTGCTCCTCTGCGGTGGCCTGTTCGCCCTGGTGCCGCCGATCGTGACGCAGAGCGGGCAGTTCATCGAGCAGCTCCCGAGCTACCTGGAGGCGTTGCGCCGCAACGAGACGGTCAACGACCTGGTGGAGCGGTACGACCTGATGGAGCGGGTGCAGAGCGCGGCGAACGCGGACACGGTCGGTCAGGCCCTCGGCGGGGTGCTCGGCGGCGCCCAACTGATCTTCGGCACGGTCTTCCGGGGGCTGACCGTGCTGGTGTTGACCATCTACTTCCTGGCCTACTTCGACCGGCTCCGCGACCTGGGCTACTCGCTGGTGCCCCGCTCGCGCCGGGAGCGGGTACGGCTGATCGGGGACGAGATCCTGACGAAGGTCGGCGCGTACATGGTCGGCGCGCTCAGCATCGCGGTGCTGGCCGGGGTGTCCACGTTCGTCTTCGCGGTGATCGTCGGGCTGCCGTACCCGTTCGCGCTGGCCGTGGTGGTCGCGGTGACGGACCTGATCCCGCAGATCGGCGCGACCCTCGGCGCGGTGATCGTCAGCCTGGTCGGGTTCGCCACGGACCTGCCGATCGGCATCGCCTGTGCGGTGTTCTTCCTGATCTACCAGCAGGTGGAGAACTACCTGATCTATCCCAAGATCATGCGCCGGTCGGTGTCGGTCAACGAGGTGGCCGCCCTGGTGGGCGCCCTGCTCGGGGTCTCCCTGCTGGGCGTGGTGGGCGCGCTGATCGCGATCCCGGCGGTGGCCGCGCTCCAGCTCATCCTGCGGGAGGTGGTCCTGCCCCGGCAGGAGTCCCGCTGACCCCGCCCGGCCCGGCCCGACCGGCCACCGGTGGACCGGGCCGCCACGGGTGAACCGGGCGGCCACGGCCAGACCGGTCGGCCACGGGTGGACCGGATCGGCCACGGATGGACCGGGTCGGCCGGGCCCGCGACGGGAGCGCGCGGCGGAGGGCGGGTCCGCGGCGCGAGCGCGAGGCCGAGGGCGGGTCAGCCGGCCTGGCCGGCAGGCGGGCCGGGCACCGGGCGGTCCGCGAAGGAGGCCACCGTGCGGTCGGCGTACGCGCTGACGTCGCCGGTCTCCATCGGGCCGTCCCAGGTGGTCGGCAGCGGCACGGCGGCGGCCGGGTTGACCCGGCGGACCACCTCGTCCAGCACGGTCTCGGCGTCGCCGACCCAGAGGTGCTTCGCCCCGGGCACCCCGACCACCTCGGCCTGCGGCACCGCCGCGAAGCGCTCCCGGGCCTCGTCGGGGCGCAGGTAGTCGTCGAACTCGGGCACCAGCGCGGTCAGCGGCTTGCCGGACTCCGTCCAGTGCTCCAGGTCGGCCGGGGCGGAGAAACGCAGCGGCGGGGAGAGCAGGATCGCCCCGACGACGGCCGGGTCGCAGCCGTACTTCAGGGTCAGGTCCGTGCCGAACGACCAGCCGAGCAGCCAGACGTTCGGCAGCTCGTGGAACTCGGCGTACTCGATGGCGGCGGCGACGTCGAAGCGCTCGCCGACCGCGTTGTCGAAGGCCCCCTCGCTGGTGCCGCGCACGCTGCTGGTCCCCCGGGTGTTGAAGCGGAGCACCGCCAGATCGGCCAGGGCCGGCAAACGCCACGCCGCCTTGCGGAACACGTGGCTGTCCATCATCCCGCCGTGCGTCGGCAGCGGGTGCAGGCAGACGAGGGTGCCCACCGGCGCACGGTCCAGCGGCCGGGCCAACTCGCCGACCAGCCGCAGACCGTCAGCGGTGTGCAGCTCGATGTCCTCGCGGTGCCCGGGCAGGATGGAGGACGCGCGGATCGGTGTGCTCACCCCACCAGTCTCGCCGGTGCGGCCGGGAACCGCCGGGCGGGGCGGAAACAGCGTGATCCAGATCGCTCAGCCGTAGCGGGGAGCACCGCGACCGCGCTGGACGACCGGCCCACGCCGGTCGCGGGCACGCCAGCACCCGCTGTGCCAGTGCCGCCGGTCGGTCAGGTCGCCCCGCCCGTCCGCCGGCCACGCCACCAGGTGCGCCACCCCGGGCCGGATCTCCTGGTCACAGCCGGGACAGCGGTACGTCTTGGTGGACGCGCCGCCGCTGATCCCGCGTACCTGCCAGTCGCCGTCGCGCCACTGCTGCACCGAGGCGACGCCCTGCCGGGCCCGGTCGGAGTCGAGGTGCGCGGCGTCATCGCGGCGGGGTCGGTTGCGACGGGGGCTCACGCTTGCCAAGCGTACGGGCCGGCGGCGGGACCGGCCCGGGGTGGGCGGGCCGGCCCCGCCGCTGGTCAGCCCCAGGTCTCCGGGTCACCGGGATCGGTGGCGACCTGCGCCCCGCCCAGCAGGACGGCGGCGTCCGCCTCGGTGAAGTCCCCGTGCGACCAGCTGAAATCGACGATCAGGTGGGCCTTAGGGATGCCGAGCAGCTCCAACTGGTCGCCCCGCGGGTAGAGGTAGGCGGCCCGGCCCCCGATCGTCCGGTTGCCCGCCGTACGGCCGGTGACCGTCGAGCGCGCGTAGTCGAACGCGACACGCGTCTCCGCTTCCCCGGGCCCGTTCACCACCAGCGACATGTGCAACGTGGCGGGGAAGGACCCCGCATCGACGGTGCACTGGTCCAGCCGGGCGCCGGCGGGCAGCGTGGTGAGCCGCACCGGCGCGACGCAGCGGCGCGCCTCACCCAACCGGAGGGCGCCGACCGCCACCTCGATCTCCTGGGCGGTCACGGCGGTCACGGCGGCCCGGGCGTACAGGCCGGGGGCCGGTTGCCAGAGCCGGATCCAGATGGAAGTGCCGCCCTCCCGGTGCAGGCGATCGGTGCCGTCGAAGACCGTCCCGCCCGTCATCCCGGTGGCCCCCGGCGGCAGCCCTTCGACCGCGTACTCCCACAGCGCGTCGGCGGAACGGGCCAGCGCGACGCTCACCGGCCGGCCACCGTCGACCTCGACGCGGATGCTCTCCACGCCGAACCCGACGTGCCAGCCCCGGTAGCGGGCGCGGGCCGGGTCGAACCCGAAGTGCAGTACCTGCGGATCCGTGCCGACCAGGTCGGGCCGGGCGGCCGCGCCGGGGACGTTCTCCAGCCGGGGCGGCGCGGCGGTGGCGGCGTCCGGCGCGGCGGCGTCCGGCGGGCGTACCCGCTCCGGCAGGCCCACGCCGGTGGCGACGGTGAACCCGAGCACCGCCGCCACGCCCAGCGCGAGGCCCGCGCCGGCCCGACGGCGACGGCGACGGACCCGTCCCCCGGCGACGGCACGGGAGGTGAGCCGGTCGGTGTCGACCGTCCCCTCGGCGCGTTCCCGCAGCGTCCGTACGATCCGTTCGTCGAGGTCGGTCACGGCCGGCTCCCGTTCGTCGCCGGGACGCCGTGGCGCTCCCGGAGGTTGTTGAGCGCCCGCATGGCATGGGTGCGGACGGTGACCGGCGAGCAGCCGAGGATCTGGGCGATGGTCGCGTCGTCGAGGTCCTCGTAGTAGCGCAGCACGAGCACCGCCCGCTGGCGGTCCGGCAGCCCGAGGATGAGCCGCCACATGGCGTCCCGGTCGGCCGTCTCGCCGCCGAGGTCGCCGTGCTGGGGCCGTTCCGCGAAGTCGGCGGTGGCCAGCTCCCGGTTCGTCCGCCGGCGCCACCAGGAGTTGTTGGCGTTGACCAGCATCCGGCGCACGTACACGTCCGGCCGGTCCACCCGGGCGATCCGCCGCCAGTGCACGTACGCGCGGGTCAGGACGTCCTGGGTGAGGTCCTCGGCCCGGTGCTCGTCGCCCGTCAGCAGCCGGGCCAGCCGCATCAGGGCGGGGCCTCGGCTGCCGACGTACTCCTCGAAGGTCACACCATGCAGACGCCGTCACCGGCGGGCGGTGTTGACCGGGTCAGCGACGGGTGTGGTCGCGGAAGCCCCGGCCGCTCTTGCGCCCCAGGTAGCCGGCCGTGACGAGGTGCTCCAGCAGCGGCGCGGGCGCGAAGCCCGGCTCGCGCAGCTCCAGGTAGAGCTCCCGCTGGATGGCCAGCGAGACGTCCAGGCCGACCACGTCGAGCAGCTCGAACGGGCCCATCGGGTAGCCGCAGCCCAGCTTCATGGCGTGGTCGATGTCGTCGGCGGTGGAGTAGCTCGCCTCCAGCATCTTCACGGCGTCGTTGAGGTACGGGAAGAGCAGCGCGTTGACGATGAAGCCGGACCGGTCGCCGCAGACCACGCCCGTCTTGCCCAGCGCGGCACAGACCGCGCGGGCGGTGGCGGTGGTCTCCGTCGAGGTGCGGATGGTCTCCACGACCTCGACCAGCGGCATGAGCGGCGCCGGGTTGAAGAAGTGCAGCCCGATCACGTCGGCGGGCCGCTGGGTGGCCATCGCGACGTCGATCACCGGCAGCGATGAGGTGGTGGTGGCGAGCACGACGCCCGGCTTGCAGATCTCGTCGAGGCTGGCGAAGAGGGCCTTCTTGACGCTCAGCTCCTCGACCACGGCCTCGACGACGAGGTCGACGTCGGCGAGGTGGTCCAGGGTGGCCGACCAGTTGATCCGGCCGAGCGCGGCGTCCCGGTCGGCCTCGCTGAGCTTGCCGCGCACCACGCCCTTGTTGAGCGAGGTCCTGACCGCCTCGAAGACCTTGGCGGACTTCTCCGCGCCCCGGGTCACCGAGACGACCTCGTAGCCGGCCTTCGCGAAGACCTCGATGATGCCGGTGGCCATCGTCCCGGATCCGACGACGCCGACCTTCGCGATCGCGGCGGCGCCGCCGAGCGCGGCCTCCGTCGCCACAGGCGTCTGCTCGTCGGGTACGACGACCGGGGAGCCCGGCCGCTCGTAGGTGTAGAAGCCCCGGCCGGACTTGCGGCCGAGCAGCCCGGCGGTGACCATCTGCTTGATCAGCGGCACCGGGGCGTGCCGGCGGTCCCGCCCGCCGCGCCGGTACATGGTGTCGAGGATCTCGTACGCGGTGTCCAGGCCGATCAGGTCCATCAGCGCCAGCGGGCCCATGGGCAGGCCGCAGCCGAGCTTCATGGCCGCGTCGATGTCCTCGCGGGTGGCGTAGTGCGCCTCGAACATCCCGACGGCGTGGTTGAGGTAGCCGAAGAGCAGCGCGTTGGCGATGAAGCCGGCCCGGTCGCTGATGGTGACGTCGACCTTGCCGAGCCGCTTGCAGAGCGCCTCCACGTCGGCGACCACGTCGGCGGAGGTGACCACCGTCCGGACCACCTCGACCAGCTTCATCACCGGGGCGGGGTTGAAGAAGTGGATGCCGATCACCTGGTTGGGACGGCTGGTGGCGACGGAGATCTCGGTGACACTCAGCGACGAGGTGTTGGTGGCCAGGATCGCCTCGGGCTTGCAGACCCGGTCCAGCTCGGCGAAGATCCGCTGCTTGAGGTCCAGGTGCTCGGGCACCGCCTCGATGACCAGGTCGACCGCGTGCAGCGCGTCCAGCCCGACGGCGAACCGTACGCGGCTCAGCAGCGCGTCCCGGTCGGCCTCGGCGAGCTTGCCCTTGGCCACGGCCCGGTCCGTCGACCCGGTGAGGATGGCCCGGCCGCGTTCCAGCGCGTCCTCGGAGACCTCCACCGCGACGACGTCGACCCCGTTGCGCGCGAATACCTCGACGATGCCGGCACCCATGGTGCCCAGACCCACAACGCCCACGCTGGTGAAATCACGCGCCACGACCAGCCTCCTCGATGCTCCGCACAGCCGCGTTAACGACCATTAAGGTTATGCGCGCGAGTCTGCCACGTGACGTTGCGTTGTCGAGGCGCCGTGGGAAATTTCACGAGCCCAGCGGGGCTGCGCGCGCGCCGTTCGACAGGGCGGGTCGGCTCGCGGTCGGTCGGCTCGCCGCGCCGGCCGCGCTCGCCCGTCGATCGGCCCACCGTGTCGATCAGCCCACCGTGTCGGTCAGCCTCAGCAGCTCGGCGACGAACTCGGCCGGCCGCTCCAGGTGCGGGCTGTGCCCGCAGCCGGGCAGCAGCACCTCGCGGTACGCCCCGCCGGCCGCCGCGTAACGCTCCAGCACCGCCCGGGTCTGCGCCACCATCGGCTGCGCCGGGCAGGCCGCCTCCCCCGGCCAGCCGGGCACCACGCCCAGCGAGCCCAGGTGGGCCAGGTCCATCATCGCGGTGTCCGAGACGATCACGTCGGCGTCCCCGTGGATCCAGGTGACCGGCGGCTTCCCGGCCACGGCGACCAGTTCGTCGGCGATCCGGAAGTGCGCCGGGGAGAGGGCGTTGAGCACGCCGCGCCGTCCCGGGGCGGTGCCGGGCCAGTTCGCCGAGGCCACCGCCGTACCGGGGTAGTTGTCGTCACCGGTCGCGGTGGAGAGGAGGCTGTCCAGCAGCAGCTCCTCGTCGTCGCCGAGCGAGGCCGGGTCCGCCACGTAGGTGGCCCGCAGCACGGCGCGCGGGCTGGCCGGGCTGTCCACGCCCCGGTCGCCGGCGGCCAGCCGCCTGACGAACTCTCCGTTGGCGGTGCCGCCGCCGGTGCCGGCGAAGTCGGGGGTGGTCGGCGTCCCCGTCAGGTCCCGGGTGCCGCCGTAGCCGTACGGCGAGACCGGAGCGGCGAGCAGCAGCGCGCCCACCCGGTCGGGGTGGTCAACGAGCAGCCGCATGGCCACCCCGCCGCCGAGCGAGTGGCCGACCACCACCGGCCGGACGCCGGGGGCGAAGAGGGACGGCTCGTCGAGCAGCGCGGCGACGTCGTCGGCGAAGTCGCGCAGCCCCCGGGTCGCGTCCACCGGGACGGTGTCGGTCAGCCCGTAGCCGCGCAGGTCGGGCGCGACCACCCGGAGGGTGGCCGGCAGTCGCCGCACGAGCGGCTCCCAGAAGGCCGCCGACGAGCAGTTGCCGTGGATCAGCAGTACGGGAACGCCGTCCGGCGGCCCGGCCACCCGTACCGCCTGGGTGATCCCGTTCGCCGACACCTGCCGCTGTCCGGTCTCCATCCGCCGGATGCTGCCACGGGGGCGCCGGACGCGTCCATGGGCCGGCCCGCCACCTTCACCGGCCCGGAGGTGTGCGCCGGCATCCGCCGTCGGCGCCGGTCAGGACGGCGCGGACACCGCCGCCGGAAGCGCCACCGGCGACACCGCGTCGACGGCCGGTGCGGCCTGCGCCGCGATCGGCAGCGGCAGGGTCGGGCGGCGGTCCCGGCGCGGCTCGCCGAAGCTGAAGCCCACCGGGTCGGTCCGCGCCACGCCCGGGTCGAAGACGCGCAGCTCGGTGCGGCCGAGCCGGATCACGTCCCCGTCGGCCAGCCGCTCCACGCCGGTGATCCGCCGGTCGTTCAGCCAGGTGCCGTTGGTGGAACCCAGATCCGCCAGGGCCGCCCCCTCGCCCGTCAGCCAGACCTCGGCGTGCCGGCGGCTCAGGTGGGCGTCGTGCACCACGATGTCCGCGGTCGACCCCCGGCCGATGACCTGCCGCTCAGGGCCCACCCGGACGCTCAGCCCCCGCATCGCCCCACCGGCCACCGTCAACAACGGTCTCAGTTCCGGATGTTCCTCCATGGAATGTCAGCCTCCACCCCGCGCGGTCACCCCGCGCGTCAGCCTGCCACCACACGGTAGTCGCCTCCACCGCCGCATGGTCACCTCCGCGTCCCCGGCCGGACACCTCGCGTTCGGCGATTCGGCGCCCTCCGGCGGAAGAATCATCACAAGTCCGGCCGACCGCCGTCCACCCCGTTCCGCCGTTCCGCGGCCGGTCCGACCGGCGGGACCCTGCCGTCGCGGCCCTACCGGCGAGTAATTCTCAGGTCTAGACTTCCGCCATGACGGCTGTGCGTGTCCCGGGTACCCCGATCATCGAGGACGGTCGGCTGGTGTCGACGAGCCCGGCGACCGGCGCGGAGGCCGGACGCCTGCCGGTCGCCACCGCCGAGGACGTCGGGCGGGCCGTCGAGCGGGCCCGAGCGGCCGGCGAGTGGTGGGCCGGGCTCGGCTTCGGCGGGCGCAGGGAGCGGCTGCTGCGCTGGCGCAGCCTCCTCGCCCGGCGGATCGAGGAGATCGCCGAGCTGGTGCACGTCGAGGGCGGCAAGCCGATCGCCGACGCCGTCGTCGAACTCGTCAGCGCCGTCGAGCACGTCGACTGGGCGGCCCGCAACGCCGGCCGCGTGCTGGGCCCCCGCCGGGTCCGCTCACGGCTCGTCCTGGCCGAGTTCTCCGCCCACCTCGAATACCAGCCGTACGGCGTCGTCGGCGTGATCGGCCCGTGGAACTACCCCGTCTTCACCCCGATCGGCTCCGCCGCGTACGCGCTGGCGGCGGGGAACGCGGTGGTGCTGAAGCCCAGCGAGTACACCCCCGTCGTCGGGCAGTGGCTGGTCGACACGTTCGCCGAGGTGGTGCCGGAGCAGCCGGTGTTCACCGCGGTGCACGGGCTCGGCGACGTGGGGGCGGCGCTCTGCCGCTCGGGAGTGGACAAGGTGGCCTTCACCGGCTCGTCGGCCACCGCCCGGAAGGTGATGGCGGCCTGCGCCGAGTCGCTGACGCCGGTGCTGCTGGAGGCGGGCGGCAAGGACGCGATGATCGTCGACGCCGACGCAGACCTGGACGCCGCCGCCGAGGCGTGCGTCTGGGGCGCGCTGACCAACGCCGGCCAGACCTGCATCGGCATCGAACGGGTCTACGCGGTCGAGCCGGTCTTCGACGCCTTCGTCGGCAAGGTCGTCGAGCGGGCCGGCCGGTTGACCGTCGGCGCGGACGACGCGGACATCGGCCCGATCACCATGCCGAGCCAGGTCGACGTGATCCGCCGGCACATCGACGACGCGCTGGCCCGGGGCGGCCGGGCCGTGCTCGGCGGCGCGGACGCGGTGCAGCCGCCGTACGTGCGGCCGACCGTGCTGGTGGACGTCCCGGAGGACTCCGCCGCCGTACGCGAGGAGACGTTCGGGCCGACGCTGACCATCAACCGGGTCCGCGACGCCGACGAGGCCGTCGCCCGCGCCAACGCCCTGTCGTACGGCCTGGGGGGTTCGGTCTTCGGCCGGCGGCGCGCGGTGGCGATCGCCCGGCGGCTGCGCTCGGGCATGGCGTCGGTGAACTCGGCGCTGACCTTCGCCGGGATGTCCACCCTGCCGTTCGGCGGCGTCGGCGACTCCGGCTTCGGGCGCATCCACGGCGAGGACGGGCTGCGCGAGTTCAGCCGCGCCAAGGCCATCACCCGGCGGCGGGCCCGGTCGCTGCTGCCCTCGACGACCTTCGAGCGGACGCCGGCCGACGTCGCACGACTCGTCAAGGCCATCAAGGTCATGTACGGCAGGTGACTGTCGGATAACCGATCATGAAGACCCTCACATGTGTCCAACGTGGTGGGAGCGGTACATTGCGTTAAATGCGCCCCCATCGATTGCGCTTCCACCTCGTCGACAGTGACCGGTCGTGGAGTGCCCGGCAGCGGCGTCGCCGCGCCGACTGGCTGGTCCGGACGTTCCCTGACCTGGAGAAGATGCACGTCATCGACCTGGGTGGCCGGCTCGGCACCTGGACCCGGGCCGACGTGCGGCCGGCGCGCGTACACGTGGTCAACCTGGAGCGACCGCCCACGGACGTCCCGGAGTGGGCGGAGGTCGACCGGGCCGACGCCTGCGACCTGCCGGCCCGGATCACCGGGCGCCGCTACGACCTGGTCTTCTCCAACTCGGTGCTGGAGCACGTCGGCGGGCACGAGCGGCGGCTGCGCTTCGCCGACGCCGTGCGCAACCTCGGCGACCGGCACTGGGTGCAGACGCCCTACCGCTACTTCCCCATCGAGCCGCACTGGATCGCGCCGGGCATGCAGTTCCTCCCCGTGCGGCTGCGGACCGCGTTCGCCCGCCGCTGGCCGCTCGGGCACAAGCCGACCCGCAGCCACGAGGCCGCCATCCACCAGGTGCTCTGGACGGAGCTGCTGGACCGCTCGCAGATGCGGCACTACTTCCCCGACTCGCGGATCCTCGTCGAGCGGGTGGCCGGCCTGCCCAAGTCGCTGATCGCGGTCCGCGCGGACGGCCCGCCGGAGCCGCCCCGTTGACGCTGCGGCGGGCCCGGCCTCCGGCGTCCGCCGCAACGCCGCGAGGACGGTCCGACCCGGCCAGCCTCACAGTCAGAACAGGGTGAGCTCGTCGCGCTCGATGCCGCGCAGCTTGTCGTAGTTGACGACGACGCAGCGGATGCCCCGGTCCGTGGCGAGCACCCGGGCCTGCGGCTTGATCTCCTGTGCCGCGAAGACCCCGGCGACCGGCGCGAGCAGCGGGTCGCGGTTCATCAGCTCCAGGTACCGGGTGAGCTGCTCCACGCCGTCGATCTCGCCGCGCCGCTTCACCTCCACAGCCACGGCGCCCTGGTTGGCGTCCCGACAGAGCAGGTCGACCGGGCCGATCGCCGTCATGTACTCCCGGCGGACCAGCGTGAACCCCTCGCCGAGCGTTTCCGGGTTGGCCGCCAGCAGCTCCTGAAGGTGCGCCTCCACGCCGTCCTTGCGCAGGCCCGGATCGACGCCCAGCTCGTACGAGGTGTCCTGGAAGATCTCCTCCAGGGTGATCCGCAGTTCCTCCCCCGCCTTGTTGACGACCCGCCAGACGCCGGGGGCCTCCTCCAACCGGCAGGGCGGGCTCATCCAGTTCAACGGCTTGTACGCCCGGTCGTCGGCGTGGATCGACACCGACCCGTCCGCCTTCACCATGAGCAACCGGGTGGCCGGCGGCAGGTGGGCCGAGAGCCGTCCGACGTAGTCCACCGAGCACTTCGCAATGACCAACCGCACCCGACGAGGGTAGCGGAGACCCCGGTCCGCGCCACCGAGCGGCACTGGCGCGCCGGTGCGATGCTGAGATGGTGCTCGAAGTTCTCACCGGTACCGGTCTCGCCGCCTCGGCGGGGCTGAACGCGTACATCCCCCTGCTCACCATGGGTCTCCTGGCCCGCTACACCAGCCTGATCGACCTGCCCGGCGGCTGGCAGTGGTTGGGCAACGGCTGGGTGATCGCGATCCTGGCGGTGCTGCTGGTCGTCGAGGTCGTCGCCGACAAGGTCCCGGTGGTCGACCACGTCAACGACGTCGTGCAGACCGTGGTCCGGCCGACAGCCGGCGGCCTGGCGTTCGGCGCGGGCTCGTCCTCGGAGACGGTGACGGTCAGTGACCCTGACACCTTCTTCTCGTCCAGCCAGTGGGTCCCCGTGGTGGCCGGGGTGGTGATCGCCCTCGGCGTACACCTGTTGAAGTCCGCCGCCCGACCGGTCATCAACGCGACCACGGCCGGCGTCGGCGCACCCGTGGCCAGCACCGCCGAGGACGCCACCAGCGTGGCCATGTCGGTGGTGGCGATCCTGCTGCCGGTGCTGGTGCTGGCGTTCCTGCTCGGGCTGGTCGTCTTCGTCTTCTGGTTCGTGCGCCGCCGCTCCGACCGCCGCCGGGAGCGTCAGGCGGCGCGGGCCGCCGGCTTCCGCGTCTGATCGTCGTACGCCCCGACCGCCTCCCGTCTGCCGGTGGCGCGGTGCTGGTGTCCACCCGGCACGCGCCGCTGCCCGACGTGCCCGGCACCGCCGGCTGGGGTCGGCGAACTGACCACGGCCCGCCGAACAACGCCCGCCCCGGTCCCGGACATGCGTCTGGCCGGCACCCCACCTCGGGGTGCCGGCCAGAGCGACGTTCAGTTGCTGTCGTCAGCTGTTCCAGTGCTCGGCCACCAGGTCAGCGGCCTGCTGCTCCCACTGGGCGTAGTGGTCGGGGTACGCCGACACCTGCACCGTCTGCGCGGCCTTCGTCAGCGGCATGTCCTGCCACCCGTCGACCTGCTTCAGACCCTTCAGGAACGCCGTCGTCGAGTACTCCGGGTCGGTGATCTGCTCCACCGTGCCCCACCCACTGGACGGACGCTGCTGGAACAGGCCCTGCGAGTCATGGTCGTTGCGGTCACCCAGATGACCCAGGTTCTCCAGCTTCGACTCCTGCAACGCCGTCGCGATCGACACCACCGCGGCACGCTCGTCCATGCCGGCCTTCTTCGTCGCCGCGACGATCGCCTTGACGTTGGCGACCTGCTCGTCCGACAGGTCAACGTGCGACTGCGCGCTCTGCACGCCATGCGGCACCAGCTTGCCCATGTCCGGCTTGTCGGCCTGCACCGCAGCCGCCGTGATCGGCGAGCCCGCCTCGACCTCGACACCGGAGTTGGCGTGGTTCAGCGGACCGGCAGCAAGACCACCGGCGACCGCCAGGCCAGCGATACCAAGAACGCTCTTACGCATGATCGTGTTCATCGGAAACGCTCCATTCGGGGGTCGGCACCCGCACCGAGGGGGATCGGCTCACGCGGGTGCAAGCACCGTCCGGCGCTCACGAACTCGGCTCAACTCAGGAACCAGGAGATCTCCGGCAACTCGTCCGGAGGAAGATCAGATCGGCCGCGCCCGCCTGCTGACCAGTGGAGGTCGTGGCTGTCTCGCGGGGCGGGGACGCCCTCACGCTTCGCGTTGCGGGTGCCCTTACGCGGGCCGTGACCATGTGTAACCACCGCCGGCCCGCCATCATTCCGGGCCTGGGCCCGCCAGCCCGTCGGACAACGTGGCCTGACCCACTCGAACTGGCCCGAGGGCGCGGGCGAGGGAATGGCGGCTTGGTTCAGCCTCCCGCGACGGCGGCCTTGCTCGGTCGTACGCACGGTGTAACGACCCCGCCGCAGCCACGATTCCGCCCCCGCAATGCCTCCGGTCGCATCCACAAACCGGACAAAACATTTGGGACGGGGCGTCAGGTGATGCCCGACGCGGCCCCGACCGGACCTTGGCGACAAGCCCGGACACCCGTGCAGCCAGGAAACAGGTGGCCGACCGCCGCACCCCGCCCAAATTGCCCGCCTCGCCACACCCGGGCAAGCCAAGAACACCGGTCCACCCACTGGTGATCAGGACGCCATGGACGTTAAAACCGCCCGTTAAGGTCCATGGCGTCCTGATCACCAATGCTCGCTTCACGGCGGCAGGCAGGGTGAGGGCTCCCGTTGCGGCGACCGGCCCTCTGCACGGCCGGCTTGGACGGGCCGTCCGGGGCGCGTCGACCGGATCGCGGCACCGCGGTCGGGTCGCCCGGTCCGCGTCGCTCGGTCTGCGTCGCCCGGTCCGCGTCGCCCGGTCCGCGTCGCTCGGTTCGCGGCACCCGATGTCGGGATGAGCGGGGACCCACCGGGCACTGCCAGCCGGGATGAGGCAGGCGCAACCAGCCGGGACAGAGCCCGCGCAAGCAGCCGGGACAAGGCCGTGGAATCAACCGGACACGGCCCGCGCAAGCCGCCAGGACAAGGCCGCGCGACCAACCCGACGGGGTCCCCGCGCGCAGCCGGTTCAGGTAGCAGGCTCGACAGCGGGCACGCAGGAAATGTCAGGCGCTGACATCATCTCCCGGTGCACG
The DNA here is from genome assembly GCF_049841735.1 of Micromonospora sp. DT46. Lineage (NCBI taxonomy): Bacteria > Bacillati > Actinomycetota > Actinomycetes > Micromonosporales > Micromonosporaceae > Micromonospora > Micromonospora sp. DT46. The sequence goes on from NZ_JBNCKW010000014.1 coordinate 28,057, forward strand.
TGAAGATCCCCCGCGTTCCGCTCGTCGCGACCCTCACCGCCGTCGTCGCCGCCGCGGCTCTCCTCGTCCTCCCAAACCCGCTGCGCGCGCCGGCCGACGCCGGCATCGTCCGCATCGCGGCAACCGATCGCGCCGCGGCCGCCCCGGAGACCACGGCCCCCGCCGAGCCCGCGGTGACGGTGGCCCCGGCCACCCCGGAAACCACGGCCCCCGCCGCGCCTGCGGCGACGGTCCCCGGCGCGACCCCGGTCGGGACCAGGCCACCCGTCGTCGACCACGGACCGCGTACGGGGAACAAGGTGGCGCTCACCTTCGACGCCGACATGACGGACGGGATGCGGTACCAGCTGCGCAGCGGCGCGGTGCGGTCGTACGCGAACCTGAAGATCATCGACCTGCTGGAACGGGAGCGGGTGCCGGCCACCTTCTTCCTCACCGGCAAGTGGGTGGAGCAGTACCCGGACGTGACCCGTCGACTCGCCGCGAACCCGCGCTTCGAGCTGGCCAACCACACGTACGGGCACCTGGCCTTCACCCCGGACTGCTACGGCCTGCCCCGTATCGCGGAGCGGGAGATGACGGCCGACGTGGCCCGTACGTTCGACGTGGTGGCCGCGTACGGGGGGCGGCAGACCCGGTACTTCCGCTTCCCCGGGCTGTGCCACGACCGGAAGGCGCTGGCCGCGCTGGCGCCGCTGGGGGTGACGGTGGTCGACGGCGACGTGGTCAGCGGCGACCCGTTCGCGAAGTCCTGGCGGCCGGTGGTGCATGCCGCGCTGGACGGGGTGCGTCCGGGATCGGTGATCGTCCTGCACGTGACGGAGGCGAACGCGCCGATGACGGACGAGGCGCTGCCGCACATCCTGGCCGGGCTGGCCGAGCGCGGCCTCGAGCCGGCCCCGCTGTCCGAGGTGCTCGGAGTGGGCTGAAGCAGGCTCGGCAAAACCCACAAAAGCCTAAAATCGGGGCACGACTCTATAGGAGGTCACCATGACCGCAGCAGTGGAGATGCCCCGCGTCCAGGAATGTGTCGTGGCGGCGTGCTCGTACAACCACACCAACGACTGCCACGCCTTCGCCATCACCATCGGCAGCCCGGACCACGCGCACTGCCACACCTTCGTCGAGATGCCGGCGGTCCGTGGCGGGGTCGACGGCGGCATGACCGCGCAGGTGGGCGCCTGCCAGCGCGCGGACTGCCAGCACAACGAGCAGCTGGAATGCCACGCGCCGTCGATCAAGGTCGGTCCCGACAACGACATGGCCGACTGCATGACCTACGTCAGCCGCTGACCTGACACGGGCGCACCGGCGTCGGGCCGCGACGGACAGGCCCCTGGCGACGCGTCCTCGCCGGGGGCCTTCCCCTCAGCGCAGGCCGTTGGCCTCCCGGACCACGGTCACCAGGTCGTCGATGATCCCCGTCAGGGCGAAGTCCTTCGGCGTGAAGACCCGGGCCACCCCGGCGGCGCGGAGCTGCTCCGCGTCGCCGGCGGGGATGATCCCGCCGACCACCACCGGCAGGTCCGACCGGCCGGCGGCGCGCAGGCCGTCCAGCACCGCCGGTACCGCCGCCAGGTGCGAGCCGGAGAGGACCGAGAGGCCGACCAGGTCCACGTCCTCCTCGACGGCGGCGGCGACGATCTGCCCGGCGGTCAGCCGGATGCCCTGGTAGACCACCTCGAAGCCGGCGTCGCGGGCGCGTACCGCGATCTGCTCCGCGCCGTTGGAGTGCCCGTCGAGGCCGGGCTTGCCGACCAGCAGCCGCAGCCGGCCGCTGCCCAGCTCGCGGGCGGTGGCGGCGACGCGCGCCCGGACGGCGGCCAGGGTGGCGTCCCCGCCGGCCCCGGCGGCGCCGGTCAGGCCGGTGGGCGCCCGGTACTCGCCGAAGACCTGGCGCAGCGCGCCGGCCCACTCGCCGGTGGTCACCCCGGCCCGCACGCACTCCAGCGTCGCCGGCATCAGGTTCGTCGTGGTCGCGGCGTCCGCGCGCAGCCGGGCCAGTGCCGCGTCGACAGCCGAGTCGTCCCGCCCGGCCCGCCACCGGCGTACGGCCTCAGTGGCCGCCGCCTCGACGGCCGGGTCGACCTGCTCGACGGACTCGGCGCCGGCGGCGGTCAGCGGCGACGGCTCGGTCTCGGTGAACCGGTTGACGCCGACCACCACGTCGGCGCCGGATTCCATCCGGCGGCGCCGCTCGGCCAGCGAGGCGACCAGGGCGCTCTTGAGGTAGCCGGTCTCGACGGCCGCGACGACGCCGCCCATCTCCAGCACCTTCTCCAGCTCGACCCGGGCCCCGGTGACGATCTCCTCGACCAGCGCCGTCATCACGTGCGAGCCCTCGAACAGGTCCGGGTACTCCAGCAGGTCCGACTCGTACGCGAGCACCTGCTGCATGCGCAGCGACCACTGCTGGTCCCACGGCCGGGGCAGGCCGAGCGCCTCGTTCCAGGCGGGCAGTTGCACGGCACGGGCCCGGGCGTCCCGGGAGAGGGTCACGCCGAGCATCTCCAGCACGATGCGCTGGATGTTGTTCTCCGGCTGCGCCTCGGTCAGGCCCAGCGAGTTGACCTGCACGCCGTAGCGGAACCGCCGCTGCTTCGGGTTCTCCACCCCGTAGCGCTCGCGGGTGATCTCGTCCCAGAGCGCCCCGAAGGCGCGCATCTTGGCGATCTCCTCGACGAAGCGCACCCCGGCGTTGACGAAGAAGGAGATCCGCTGCACGACGTCGCCCATCCGCTCGGCGGGCACCTGCCCCGAGTCACGGACCGCGTCGAGCACCGCGACGGCGGTGGAGAGCGCGAAGCCGACCTCCTGCACCGGCGTCGCGCCGGCCTCCTGGAGGTGGTACGAGCAGATGTTCACCGGGTTCCAGCGCGGCATCTCGCGCAGCGCGTACGCGACGACGTCGGCGGTCAGCCGCAGCGACGCGGCCGGCGGGAAGATGTGGGTGCCCCGGGAGAGGTACTCCTTGATGATGTCGTTCTGCGTGGTGCCGGCGCAGCGGGACAGCTCCGCGCCCTGCTCCTCGCCGACCGTGCCGTAGAGGGCGAGCAGCCACATCGCCGGCGCGTTGATGGTCATGGACGTGTTCATGTCGGCCAGCGGGATGCCGTCGAAGAGGGCCCGCATGTCGCCGAGGTGCGCCACCGGCACACCGACCCGACCCACCTCGCCGGCGGCGAGCTCGTGGTCGGGGTCGTAGCCGGTCTGGGTCGGCAGGTCGAAGGCGACCGACAGGCCGGTCTGCCCCTTCGCCAGGTTGCGGCGGAAGAGCGCGTTCGTCGCCGCGGCCGAGCTGTGCCCGGCGTAGGTGCGCATCACCCAGGGGCGGTCGCGCTCGGGCAGCCGGCCGGGGAGAGCCTTCTCGTCCATGGCGGGAGTCTAAGTTACCGTTCAGTCACCAGAGCTGTGGAAAACCACACAGCTCCATGGAGCGGAAACCCGGGTGCGAAGCGCCCGACATGGGCGCGACCACCACACCCCGGCCGGCCCACCGCCGCGGCCAGGTCGCACACTTGACGCATGCATGACGAGCTGGCGATCTCCGTCCGGGGGCTGCGCAAGGCGTACGGGGACAACGTCGCCGTGGCGGGCGTGGATCTCGACGTCCACCGCGGCGAGGTCTTCGCCCTCCTCGGCCCCAACGGCGCCGGCAAGACCACCACCGTGGAGATCCTGGAGGGCTACCGGCGGCGCGACGCCGGCGACGTCGACGTCCTCGGCAGCGACCCGGCCCGTCCGGCCGCCGACTGGCGCTCCCGGGTGGGCATCGTGCTCCAGGGCACCGGCGAGTTCGACGAGTTGACGGTCGCCGAGGTGGTGCGCCACTTCGCCGGCTTCTACGCCGACGCGGACGACCCCGACAAGGTCGTCGAGCGGGTGGGGCTGGCCGGCAAGGCGAAGGCGCGTACGCACACCCTCTCCGGCGGGCAGAAGCGCCGGCTCGACGTGGCGCTCGGCATCGTGGGCCGCCCCGAGCTGCTCTTCCTGGACGAGCCCACCACGGGCTTCGACCCGGAGGCGCGCCGGGAGTTCTGGGAGCTGATCCGCGACCTGGCCGCCGCCGGCACCACCATCGTGCTCACCACCCACTACCTCGACGAGGCGGAGTCCCTCGCCGACCGGGTCGGCGTCATCGCGGGCGGCCGGGTGGTCGAGGTGGCCACGCCCGACCAGCTCGGCAACCGGCGCGAGGCCCTGGCGACGGTCTCCTGGCGTACGCCGGAGGGGGCGCGGGAAACGGCGGAGAGCGCGACGCCGACGGCGCTGGTGGCGGAGCTGGCGGCGCGCTTCGGCGGCGAGGTCCCCGGCCTGACGGTGACCCGGCCGACCCTGGAGGACATCTACCTGCGCATGATCGGACACCGATGACCACCACGACGAAGCCGGCCGCGCCGGTCACCACGGCACCGGCCCGGCGACCCGGCCCGGTCGCCCTCAGCCTGCGGCAGAGCCGGCTGGAGATCACCCAGTTCCTGCGCAGCCGGGAGTCCGTCGTCTTCACGATGGGCTTCCCGGTCATCATGATCCTGATCTTCGCGGCGATCTTCGACGACGAGATCGCCCCCGGTGTCAGCTACACGCAATACTTCATCACCGGCATGATCGCCACCGGCCTGATGACGGTGAGCTTCCAGAACCTGGGCATCTGGATCCCGATCGAGCGGGACCGGGGGGTGCTCAAGCGCTACCGGGGCACGCCGATGCCGAAGTGGGTCTGGTTCGCCGGCAAGGTGATCATGGTCGTGGCGATCGGCATCGCCGAGACCGTGCTGCTGCTCGCGGTCTCGGTGGCGCTGTTCGACCTGGAGCTGCCCGGGACCGCCGCGAAGTGGCTGACCTTCGGCTGGGTGTCGGTGCTCGGCGTCACCGCCTGCACGTTGTGCGGCATCGCCATCTCGTCGCTGGCCCGCACCGCCCGCAGCGGCTCGGCAGTGGTCACCCCGGTCGCGCTGGTGCTCCAGTTCATCTCCGGGGTGTTCTTCGTCTTCACCGAGCTGCCGACCTGGATGCAGCAGGTGGCGGCGCTCTTCCCGCTGAAGTGGATGTGCCAGGGCCTGCGCTCGGTCTTCCTGCCGGACGGCTTCGGCGCCCGCGAGCCGGGTGGCTCGTTCGAGCTGGACCGGGTCGCCCTGGTCCTCGTCGCGTGGTGCGTGATCGGCCTGGTGCTCTGCCTGACCACGTTCCGCTGGACGACCAAGCGCGACGGCTGAGGTCTGAGGAAGGGCCCCGGCTAGCGCGTGGACGTCGTGAGCGCGACACCGAGCGGCGTACGCCAGTAGAGCACCTCGCGCCCGGACCGCCGCTTGCCGACGGCGCCCGCGTCCAGCAGCACCCGCAGGTGGTCGCCCACCGTCCCGAGGGAGAGCCCGGTCACCGCCACGAGTTGCGAGGTGCTCAGCGGCGTGTCCAGCCGGACCAGGATGTGGGCCCGGTTCGCGCCGATCAGCCGGGCGAGCCCGTCGGGTGCCGGTGAGGTGGGATCGACCAGGATCCCGCGCACCGGGTACACCATCCCGAACCGGGTCGGCCTGTCCCAGACCACCCAGCCGCGACGGCAGTGCGCCGGGAGGAAGACCAACTGCTCGGCCTCGTCCAGCGACAGCGGCGGCTCCGGGTAGTCGTTGACCTGGAGCCGACCGTCGCCCAGCCAGCACACGTTGCGGTTGAGGTCGGCGAACACCCCGGCCCAGCCGCCCGCGCTCAACGCGGCGGTGCGGGCCACGATGTCCGCCCGGAGCCGGCGTTCCCGCTCCGGCCACTCCGGCTCGACGGTGTGCGTCCAGACCCAGTCGAGCAGCTCCACCACCTGCCCGGTGAGACCGTCCGCCAGCAGCTCGGCGGCGAGCGGCTCCGGGCGGGTGGCGCGCAGGTCGGCCCGGATCCGCTCGTCGGACAACCGCCCGACGGCCGCCAGCTCCGCCGCGAACGTCGGTTCCGGCGAGGCGGGCGCGACGGTGAGGAAGTCGGCGGTCCACCGGGGGTGGAACGACGCGGGCAGCAGCGCCCGGACCACCGGCCGACCGGCCAGCATCCGCCGGAACGCCGCGACGTGCGGCTCCCGCCAGGCCCGCTGCCACGGGCTACGCGGGTCGTGCAGCGCGCGCAGCGCGGCGACCGTGTCGACCATCGGCGAGACCGTGAAGCGGCTGCGCGCGAGGAGATCCGACGGCACCTGCCAGACGGCCATGTTTCGCCTCCAGACGTAACTCTAGGAGATCCACCCGGCACCCCACACGATCGGGCCCGTGAGAACGTACGCAGATCTGTTCGCGGTCCGGGAGTTCCGCAACCTGTTCCTGGCGAACTGCGCGGGCATCGCGGCGCACACCACGTCGGCGCTGGCGCTGGGCTCGCTGACCTACGCGTCGACCGGCTCGGCGCTGCTCACCGCGCTGAGCATGTTCGGCGCGCCGCTCGCCGGCGTGCTCGGCAGCCTGACGTTGCTGTCGGCCGCGGACAGCCTCCCGCCCCGCCGGGCGCTGACCTTCGCCGCCGTGCTGGTCGCCGCCGGAGCGGCACTCCAGGCGGTGCCCGGCCTGCCGCTGTGGGCCCGGTTCGCGATCATCTTCACCGGCGCGTACGTCGGCTCGATCACGGGCGGGGCCCGGTGGGCGCTGCTCACCGACATCCTGCCGACCGACGCCTACGTGCTGGGCAGGTCCACCATGAACACGAGCGTCGGGGCGATGCAGATCGCCGGCTTCGGGCTGGGCGGCGTCCTGTTGTTCTGGCTGGACCCGTACGAGGTGTTCCTGCTCGCGGCGGTGCTGCGGGCGGTGGCGGCGGCAGTCGGGTGGTTCGGCATCTCGGAGCGCCCGGCCCGGACCACCGCCCGGACGACGGTGGGGCGCACGCTCCGGGTGAACCGCGAGCTGTGGACGGATCCCGGCCGCCGCTCGCTCCTGCTCAACCTGTGGCTGCCGCCCGGCCTGGTCGTCGGCTGCGAGGCGCTGTTCGTGCCGTACGCCGGGGACCGCGCCGGCTTCCTCTACGCCGCCGCGGCCCTCGGCATGCTGGCGGGCGACGTCGTGGTGGGACGGTTCCTGCCCCCGGCCCGGCGCAACCGGCTGGTCCCCGCCCTGCGGCTGCTGCTCGTCCTGCCCTACCTGGCCTACGCGCTGTCGCCGGCGCTACCGCTGGCCATGCTGGTCGCGGTCGTCGCCTCGGTGGGCTTCGCCGCCGGGCTGCCGTTGCAGGAGCGCCTGATCGCCCACTCACCCATCGAGTTCCGGGGCCAGGTGCTGGGCCTGCAGCACAACGGGATGATGGCCGCGCAGGCGCTGTGTGCCGTGCTCGCCGGCACGGTCGCGGACTTGGTCCCGGCGGGCTGGGCCGTCGCGCTGCTCGCCACGGCGGCGCTGGCGGCCACGCTGATGCTCACCGCCGGGCTGCGGCGGACCGCCCCCGCGCCCGTGGAGGCGGTCCGCTGAGCGGCCGGGCGACGTCGCGCCCCGGCTGCCCGTCAGTACGTGTAGAAGCCCTTGCCGCTCTTGCGCCCGAGGTCGCCGGCGGTGACCATGCGCTGGAGCAGCTCCGGCGGGAAGAACTTCTCGTCCGCCGTGTCGGTGTAGATGTTCTTCGAGGCGTGCAGCAGCACGTCCACGCCGGTCAGGTCCGTGGTGGCCAGCGGGCCCATGGCGTGGCCGAAGCCGAGGCGGCAGGCGGTGTCCAGGTCCTCGGCCGACACCACGCCCGACTCGACGAGCTTGACCGCCTCGACGACCAGGGCCGCGATCAGCCGGGTGGTGACGAAGCCCGCGATGTCCCGGTTGACCACCACGACCGTCTTGCCGATCTCCTCGGCGAACGACTTCGCCGTGGCCAGGGTCTCGTCGCTGGTCTTGTAGCCACGCACCAGCTCACAGAGCTTCATCATCGGCACCGGCGAGAAGAAGTGGGTGCCGACGACGGCCTCCGGGCGCTCGGTCACCGCGGCGATCTGCGTCACCGGGATGGCCGAGGTGTTGGTCGCGAGCACCGCGTCGGCCTTGCAGATCTTGTCCAGCGCGCGGAACACCTCGTGCTTGATCTCCAGCCGTTCGAAGACCGCCTCGACCACGATGTCCGCGTCGGCCGCTGCCTCCAGGTCTGTGGTGGGGGTGATCCGGCCCAGCGCCGCCTCGACCTCGGACGCCTCGATCCTGCCCTTCTCGGCGAACCTGGTCAGCGACTTCCGGATGCCGTCCATGCCCCGCCCGGTGGCCGCGTCGTCCAGGTCCCGCAGCGTCACCTGCCAGCCCGCCTGCGCCGCCACCTGGGCGATGCCCGCGCCCATCAGCCCGGCCCCGACGACCGCGAGTCGACCCGCCATCTGCTTCTCCCTCGCCTGATTGAGTGTCTGCCAGCACCCTAGTCGGCGAGCCTGAACGGATGCTAAGGCGGCCGGGCGCGGTGGACCCTCCAGGTGCCGGCCCACGCCCTCCCAGGTGCGCGGCCCCGCCGGGGGCCGTGGGCCTCGGAGGGCGAGGTGCCGCTCGGCGCGGGCTCAGATGCTCAGGTCCGGTTCCTCCGGTGCGGTGCCCCGCTCCACCTCGACCCCGAGCGCGCGCAGGTCGGCCGCGAAGTCCGGGTAGCCCCGGTCCACGTGGTGCACGTGGGACACCTCGGTGACCCCCTCGGCGCAGAGCCCGGCGATGATCAACCCGGCGCCGGCCCGGATGTCGGTGGCGCGCACGGGCGCGCCGGAGAGCCGGTCCCGGCCCCGGACCACCGCGTGGTGGCCGTCGGTCTTGATGTCCGCGCCCAGCCGCATCATCTCGTTGGCGAACATGAACCGGCCGTCGAAGATGTTCTCGGTGATCAGGGAGGCCCCGTCGCTGACCGCCGCCAGCCCGATCGCCATCGGCAGCAGGTCGGTGGCGAAGCCCGGGTACGGCAGCGTCACGACGTCCACCGCCTTCGGCCGGTCGTCCATCCGGATCCGGAACGCGTCGCCCCGGGTCTCCACCAGGCCCCCGGCGGAGACCAGCTTGTCGAGCGCGACCTCCAGGAACGCCGGCTCCACCCCGGTCACGGTGACGTCCCCCCGGGTCATCGCCGCGCCGAACGCCCAGGTACCGGCGACGATCCGGTCCCCCACCGTCGCGTGCCGGACCGGCCGCAGCCCCGGCACCCCCTCGATGTGCAGGGTGGAGGTGCCGGCGCCGGAGATCCGCGCGCCCATCTGGTTCAGCATCGTGCAGATGTCGACGATCTCCGGCTCCCGGGCGGCGTTGTCGATGACGCTCGGCCCCCGGGCCAGCACCGCCGCCATGACCAGGTTCTCGGTCGCCCCGACGCTGGGGAAGTCGAGCACGATCTCCGCGCCGTGCAGCCCGTGCGGCGCCGACGCGATCACGAAGCCGTGCTCCCCGGAGATCTCGGCACCCATCCGGGTCAGCCCGGAGACGTGCATGTCCAGGCCCCGCGAGCCGATGGCGTCGCCACCCGGGTGGGCCACCCGCACGTGTCCCCGGCGGGCCAGCAGCGGGCCCAGCACGCAGATCGAGGCGCGCAGCCGGCGTACGAGGTCGTAGTCCGCCTCGGCGCCGGGCTGCTCGGGCACGTCGATGACGACCGACCGGGACCGGGCCACCCCGCCGTACGCGACCATCGGGTCGACCGGGTCGTCGGCGTCGAACCGGACGCCGCAGCCGAGCCGGCGGAGCACCTCGCCCATGATCGCGATGTCGGTGATGCGCGGCACGTTGGTGATGACGCTGCGGCCCGGCGCGAGCAGCGCGGCGGCCATCAGCTTCAGCGCCGAGTTCTTGGCTCCCACGACGTGCACCGAGCCGGCCAGGCGCGCGTCGCCGCGCACCCGGATGACGTCGAGGTCGTGGACCGCCGGGTCACCGGCGTCGCCGGGGCTCCCGGCTGATCGGACGGCGGTGCCGCCCGGCCGCTCCGGGATAGTCAGGTCCGGTATCCGTAGGCTGTGCGTCATGGCCGTCCACCTCACGCGCATCTACACCAAGGCCGGCGATGCCGGCATGACCAGGCTGAGCAACAACGAGCAGGTGCCGAAGACCGATCCGCGCATCTCCGCGTACGCGGACGTCGACGAGTGCAACGCCGCGATCGGCGTGGCGCTCGCCCTGGGACAACTCGACGAGGAACTGCGGGCCGTCCTGGCGTCGATCCAGAACGACATGTTCGACGTGGGCGCCGATTTGGCCACCCCGGTCGAACCCGACCCGAAGTACCCGCCGCTGCGGGTCACCGAGGCGTACGTCGAGCGCCTGGAGGGCTGGTGCGACGAGTACAACGCACGCCTGAGCAAGCTCGACTCCTTCATCCTCCCCGGCGGCACCGCGGGTGCGGCGCTGCTGCACGTGGCGCGGACGGTCGCCCGACGCGCCGAGCGGGCGGCATGGGCCCTGGTCGCGCACGACCCCGAGCGGACCAGCTCGCTCCCGGCAAAGTATCTCAACCGGCTATCGGATCTGCTCTTTATCCTGTCAAGAACGGCAAATCCGGACGGAGATGTGCTATGGGTGCCGGGCGGCAACCGCTGACCACCCACCGTTGACGAAACTGGTCGCGTCGCTACGCCAGTAGTCGATCCGGCGCCTGCCCAGACCGGTGACGGTGGAAGGTGAGACAAGCGGGCGCCGGACCGCGGGCAGTGCGACGGCAGGGGTTTCCGGGGAGCCCACCCGCGGAGGGATCAAGCCTGACCGCCCGGAGCGGGTGGGCTCCCCGGAAACCCCCAAGGACGAGGGGACGTCAGGCGGCGGGCCAGTCCTGGGAGGCCAGACGCGGCGAGACCGCCCCCGGAGGGGCGGCCTCGAGCCAGGAGAGGAATCCGGTGACGGTGGACCGGGCCATGGCGATCTCCACCGGGGCGTGGTCACTCGTACAGCGGAGGATGACCCAGTCGGCGGGCATCGAGAGGCGCTCCTGCCCCTCGGGCAGCCGCCGTCGCTCGACGGCCAGCCCCTCGCGGGAGAGCACCCGGGCGGGCCGGATGGCGAAGCTGAACAGCCGGTACCAGCGGAGTTCGTCGCCGACGAAGCGGCCGAAGCCGGGAGACCAGCCTCGACCGTCGAGCATCGTGGAGGTCCGGACGCCGAGCCGGATGATGCCACCGCTACGGGTGACGACGGTCCGCCGGGCGAAGAGGATCAGGAGTGCGCCGAGGATGACGGCGACGCCGATTCCGATCCCCTCGACGATCTCCATCGACGCTTCGGCTCAGCGGCTCTGCGCGGCGGAGACCGGGGTGGCGCTCTCGGCCAGGACGGTGACGCCCTCGGCGGTCACCGACAGGAAGCCGCCGGCCACCTCGTAGGAGACCTGCTCGCCGCCGGGAAGCTTGATGCGCACCTGGCCGGGCTCGGCAAGCTGGCCGAGCAGGGGCGCGTGCCCCGCCAGCACACCCAGCTCGCCCTCGGTCGTGCGGGCGACGACCATCTCGGCCTCGCCGGACCAGACCTTCTCCTCGACGGCTACGAGCTCGACGTGAAGCTGCTTTGCCACGCTGTCTCCTTGCTGCGGCGGCGGATTGTCGAAAGTCTAGTCGTGCCGCAGACCCGCCCCCAACGCGGGTGGCGAGACCTGCGCCACGGCTACTTCGCCTTGTTCTGGAAGTCGGGATGCTCCACCAGGAACGCGTCGAGCTGTCCCTTGCGCAGCGCGGCGAAGAAGTCGTCCACGGCGGGCTGGAACTTCTCGCCCCGATATTCGCCGTTCTGGATGACCGAGCCACCCGGCAACTTGATCATCTGGATCGTCTCCGGGCGGATGTCCTTGAGCGCCAGGCCGAAGTCGACCACGCCGTGGCCCCGGCCGCTGAAGATCAGCGACTGCCCGGCCGCGCGCAGCACCCGGTCCAGCTTGACCGGGTTGGTCACCACGTCGGCGCTGAGCGCCTGACCGGCCATGGCCTTGACGAACTGCTGCTGGTGCCGCTGCCGCCCGTAGTCGCCGTCCGGGACGCCGTTCTTCGGGTAGCGCTGGCGGACGTAGTCGAGCGCCTGCCAGCCGCTGAGGTGCTGGTCGCCCTTCTTGTAGACCGCCTGCGGGCCGACGTAGCCCTCGCCGTTGGGGTTGCCCTTGCGGTGCTTGCCGTCCGGCTCGCGGTGCTCGGAGCGCACCTCGCGCTCGATGTGCATGTCGACGCCACCCATCGCGTCGACGATCTTCTTGAAGCCGTTGAAGTTGATGATCGCGCCCGCGTCGAAGCGCGTGATGCCGGTGACGTTCTGCACCGTCGTCGCCAGCAGCTCGAAGCCGCGGGCCGCGTCCGGGTTGCCGCCGGGCACCCGGCTGCCGTACGACATCGCCGCGTTGAGCCGGTCGGTGCCGCCGTCGAACTCCGCCCGGCTGAACTCGGGGATCTCCACGATGAGGTCACGCGGCATCGAGAAGAGGTAGGCCCGGTCCAGCTCCGCCGGCACGTGCAGCACCATGACCGAGTCGGCCAGCGGCGGCATCTCCGGGTTGCGCGGGTCGATGCCCACCAGCAGGATGTTGAGCGGCCCCTTGATGTCGCTCTTGCGCTCCTTCGCCCCGGCGGCCTGGTCGCCGAAGAGGTCGGCCTTGCCGACGGCGCCCTCGTAACGGGCCATCAGCGCCTCGGCACCGACCAGCACGGCCCCGCTGAGCAGCATCAGGACGGCACCGAACACGGTGCAGACCCGGGCCCAGCGCGGCACCCCCGACCACCTGGACGGCTTGCCGCCGCCCTTGTCGGCCTTACCCACGATCATCTCCGTTCGTCACGCCCACGATCAGGAGACGGGCGCATGCAGCCGATTCGTTGCGGATCGACGCCCACGTGGTGGGTGGGCGGATCGACGGTACCTCGCGTACGGCATGATCGCCGACCACGCGGAACCGGCCAGCGGCGATCATCGGATCCGAAAACGGACGAAAGGCCGCCCCGGCAATGCCGGGGCGGCCTTTGGTCAGGACCGACAGGTCAGCTCTTCATGAGCTCGGCTGCCTTGCGCTCCAGGTCCTCGAGACCGCCGCACATGAAGAAGGCCTGCTCGGGGAAGTGGTCGTACTCGCCCTCGCTGATCTTCCGGAAGGCCTCGATGGTCTCCTCGATCGGGACCGTCGAGCCCGGCACGCCGGTGAACTGCTCCGCCGCGTAGGTGTTCTGCGACAGGAAGCGCTCGATGCGCCGCGCGCGCTGCACGGTGATCTTGTCTTCCTCGGAGAGCTCCTCGATACCGAGGATGGCGATGATGTCCTGCAGGTCCTTGTACTTCTGCAGGATCCGCTTCACCTCGGTCGCCACCGCGAAGTGCTCGGCGCCGACGAACTCCGGGGCGAGGATCCGGGACGAGGACGCCAGCGGGTCCACGGCCGGGTAGATGCCCTTGTCGGAGATCGACCGCTCCAGGTTGGTGGTCGCGTCGAGGTGGGCGAACGTCGTGGCCGGGGCGGGGTCGGTGTAGTCGTCCGCCGGCACGTAGATCGCCTGCATCGAGGTGATGGCCTGGCCCCGGACGGAGGTGATCCGCTCCTGGAGCTCGCCCATCTCGTCGGCCAGGGTCGGCTGGTAGCCCACCGCGCTCGGCATGCGGCCGAGCAGGGTGGAGACCTCGGAGCCGGCCTGGGTGAAGCGGAAGATGTTGTCGATGAAGAGCAGCACCTCCTGCTTCTTGACGTCGCGGAAGTACTCCGCCATGGTCAGCGCCGACAGGGCGACCCGCAGCCGGGTGCCCGGCGGCTCGTCCATCTGGCCGTAGACCAGCGCGGTCTTGTCGATGACGCCGGACTCGGTCATCTCGGCGATGAGGTCGTTGCCCTCGCGGGTGCGCTCACCCACGCCGGCGAAGACCGAGGTACCACCGAAGTTCCGGGCGACACGGGTGATCATCTCCTGGATGAGCACCGTCTTGCCGACGCCGGCACCGCCGAACAGGCCGATCTTGCCGCCCTTGACGTACGGGGCGAGCAGGTCGATGACCTTGATGCCGGTCTCCAGCATCTCGGTCTTCGGCTCCAGGTCCGCGAAGGCCGGAGCCTTGCGGTGGATGCCCCAGTGGTCGTCCGGCTGGAGCGTCTCGCCCTCGGTGAGGTTGAGGCACTCGCCGATCGCGTTGAACACGTGGCCCTTGACCGTGTCGCCCACCGGAACGGTGATCGGCGAGCCGGAGTCGCGCACCTCGGTGCCACGGACCAGGCCGTCGGTCGGCTGCATCGAGATGGCGCGGACCATGTTGTCACCCAGGTGCTGGGCGACCTCCAGGGTCAGCGTCTTCTCGCCGCCGGAGAGCGTCACGTCCACGTGCAGGGCGTTGAACAGGGCCGGCATGGCGTCGCGCGGGAACTCGGCGTCGACGACCGGGCCGATGACCCGGACCACGCGACCCGTGGCCGTCTTGGTCTCTACTGGGGCAGTCATCACACTTCACTTCCCGACGCGGCCAGCGCGTTAGCGCCGCCGACGATCTCGCTGATCTCCTGGGTGATCCCGGCCTGGCGGGCCGAGTTCATCTCACGCGTGTACTTCTCGATCATCTCTTCGGCGTTGTCGGTGGCGCTCTTCATCGCCCGCCGACGGGCCGCCGACTCGCTTGCCGCCGACTCCAGCAACGCCGCGTAGATCCGCGTGTTGATGTACTTCGGCAGCAGCGCGTCGAGCAGCGCCTCCGCGTCCGGCTCGAACTCGTAGGCCGGCAGTGCACCCTCGGACCGGGGCCGGTCCTCCACCTGCATGGGGCCCATGATCCGGGCGACCGGGGTCTGGGTCATCAGGGAGTGGAACTCGGTGTAGACGATGTGGAGCTCGTCGACGCCGAGCACCCCGTCCGCCCCGGCGCCGCCGTCGACGTCGTCCGCACCGGCGGTGAACGCCTTGATCAGCGTCTCGCCCACGGCGCGGGCGTCGGCGAAGGTCGGCTGCTCCGAGAACCCGGTCCAGTTGGCCTCGATCGGCCGGTCACGGAACCGGAAGAACCCGACACCCTTGCGCCCGATGACGTAGAGCACCGGCTCCTTGCCGTCGGCGCGCAGCCGGGCGATCAGCGACTCGGCCATCTTGATGGCGTTGGAGCTGTAGCCGCCGGCGAGGCCGCGGTCGGAGGTGACCAGCAGGACGCCCGCCCGCCGCACCCGCTCGCGCGGGGTGAGCAGCGGGTGGTCGATCCGCGCGTTGGACGCCAGCGCCGTGAGCACGCCGGTGACCGCCTGGGCGTACGGCAGGGACGCCGCCACCCGGGCCTGGGCCTTGGCGATGCGGCTCGTCGCCACGAGCTCCATCGCCTTGGTGATCTTCTTCATCCCCTTCGCCGAGCGGATCCGCTGACGAAGAACGCGAACCTGGGCCGCCATGAATCAGCCCTTACCGGTTCTCGGCCGGGCGGTCGCCCGTGCCGTCGCGGTAGCGGCTCACCGTCTCGCGGTCCTGCTCGCCCTCGAGCGGCGCGGCCGGCGCGTCGTTGATCCGCCGCTCGTCCTCCTTGCCGAGGAAGACCTGCTTGAACTCGGCGATGGCGGAGTCCAGGGAGTTGATGATGTCGTCGTTCCACTGGTGGTCGGCGATGCTCGCCAGGACGCCCTCGTGCTTGTGCCGGAGGTACTGGAGGAACTCCGACTCGAAGCGACGGATCTCGCCGACCGGGACGTCGTCCAGCTTGCCCTCGGTGCCGGCCCAGACCGAGACGACCTGCTCCTGCACCGGGTACGGCGAGTAGTTCGCCTGCTTGAGCAGCTCGACCAGGCGGGAACCCCGGTCCAGCTGGGCGCGGGAGGTCTTGTCCAGGTCGGAGGCGAAGGCGGCGAACGCCTCCAGCTCGCGGAACTGGGCCAGGTTGAGCCGCAGCGAACCGGCGACCTTCTTCATCGGCTTCACCTGCGCGGCGCCACCGACCCGGGAGACCGAGGTGCCGACGTTGATGGCCGGCCGGACGCCCTGGTTGAACAGGTCGGTCTCGAGGAAGATCTGGCCGTCGGTGATGGAGATGACGTTGGTCGGGATGAAGGCCGAGATGTCGTTGGCCTTCGTCTCGATGATCGGCAGGCCGGTCATCGAGCCGCCGCCCAGCTCGTCGGAGAGCTTCGCGCAGCGCTCCAGCAGGCGGGAGTGCAGGTAGAAGACGTCACCCGGGTACGCCTCGCGGCCCGGCGGGCGACGCAGCAGCAGGGACACGGCGCGGTACGCCTCGGCCTGCTTGCTCAGGTCGTCGAAGACGATGAGGACGTGCTTGCCGCCGTACATCCAGTGCTGCCCGATGGACGAGCCGGTGTAGGGGGCGAGGTACTTGAAGCCGGCCGGGTCGGAGGCCGGGGAGGCGACGATGGTGGTGTATTCCATCGCGCCCGCCTCCTCCAGGACGCCCTTGATCGAGGCGATCGTGGAGGCCTTCTGGCCGATGGCGACGTAGATGCAGCGGACCTGCTTCTTCGGGTCGCCGGAGCGCCAGTTGTCCCGCTGGTTGAGGATGGTGTCCAGCGCGACGGTGGTCTTGCCGGTCTTCCGGTCGCCGATGATCAGCTGACGCTGGCCACGGCCGATCGGGGTCATGGCGTCGACGGCCTTGAGGCCGGTCTGCAGCGGCTCGTCGACGGACTGCCGGGCCATCACGTTCGGGGCCTGGAGCTCCAGCTCGCGGAAGCCCTCGTTGGCGATGTCGCCGAGGCCGTCGATCGGCTGGCCGAGCGCGTTGACCACGCGGCCGAGGAAGGCGTCGCCGACCGGCACGGAGAGCACCCGGCCGGTGCGCTTGACGCGCTGCCCCTCTTCGAGCTTGGCGGAGTCACCGAGAACGACGACACCGATCTCCCGGACGTCGAGGTTCAGCGCCACACCCAGCGTGCCGTCCTCGAACTCCAGGAGCTCGTTGGTCATGGTCGAGGGGAGGCCCTCGACGTGGGCGATGCCGTCGCCGGTGTCGGCGACGGTGCCGACCTCCTCGCGGGAGAGTTCGGACGAGTAGGAGGAGACGTAGCGCTCCAGGGCGCCGCGGATCTCCTCCGTCGAGATGGTCAGCTCGGCCATCCTCTGCTTCCTTAAGTATCAGGGGCCCGGGATACCTAGTACCGACCGGTCCGAATGGCGTCTATTCACAGGCGCTGAGCGGGGGTGCCGCCTCAGCGCTTCGCGAGCGCGTTGCGGCTCTCGTTGAGGCGGCGCAGGACGGTGCCGTCGTACAGGTCGGAACCGACCCGCACGCTCACGCCACCGAGAACCGAGGGGTCCACCGTCTGCTTGACGGAGACCTCCCGACCGTATATCGCGGAGAGACTCGCGCCCAGCCGGCGCTCGTCCTCTTCACTCAACGGGGCCGCGGCGGTCACGTACGCCACCTGCCGGTCCCGCCGGTCGGCGGCCAGCTCGACCAGCCGGGTGAGCGCCCCGGCGAAGTTGCGTCCACCGAACCCGGCGAGCGCGACCCCGACCAGGTAGCCGGTGACCGGCCGGGCCTTGCCGGCGAGCAGCTGGTCGACCAGCGTGGCCCGCCGCTCGGCCGGGACGGTCGGGTCGGAGAGCGCGCTGGACAGCCCCGGCGAGCCGGCGACGACCTGCCCGAAGCGGAACAGCTCGTCCTCGACCTCGCCCAGCTCGCCCGCGGAATCGGCGCCCGCCAGGAGAGCGTCGACGCCCAGCCGCTCGGCGGCGTCGAGCAGCTCCGAGGGCGCCGACCAGCGGCCGGAGACCAGCGAGGCGATCAGGTCCAGCGCCTCGGCGTCGACCTTGCCGCGCAGCAGCTCGCCGAGCAGCCCGGCACGGTCGGCACCGGTGCGGGCCGGGTCGGAGAGCGCCCGGCGCAGCCGCGGCTCGCGCCGCAGCAGGTTGGCGACGGAGAGGATGGCGTCGGCGGTGGTGGCCACCGCCGACGGCTCCGCACCGCGGACGTACGTGTCGAGGCGCTCGGCCGCGACCTTGTACGACTCCCGGCTGGCGGCCTGCATCAGCGGGCCCCCGCGCTCTCGAGGTTGCTCAGGAACCGGTCGACGGTGCCCTTGCGGCGCGCCTCGTCGGCGAGGGACTCCCCGACGATCTTGCTGGCCAGGTCGACCGCGATCGTGCCGACCTCGGTGCGCAGCTCGCGCACGATGGTGGCGCGCTCGGCGGCGAGCTGCTCCTTGCCCGCGGCGATGATCCGGTCGGACTCCTCCCGCGCCTTGGCGAGGATGTCCTGGCGGATGCCCTCGGCGTCGGCCCGGGCGTCGTCCCGGATCCGGGCCGCCTCGGTACGCACCTCGGCGAGCTGGGCCCGGTACTGCTCGAGCACCTGGTTCGCCTCGGCCTGGGCGGCCTCGGCCCGCTTGAGGCCACCCTCGATCGCGTCGACCCGCGCCTGGTACATCGCCTCCATGCGGGGCATGACGAACTTCAGCAGGACGAAGCAGAGCAGGGCGAAGGCGATGGTCCCGACGACCATCTCCTGCCAGATGGGCAGGATCGGGTTGTGCTCCACACCTTCTGCGGCGATGAACATGTCAGACCTCCGGGTCGGGAGAGAGCTTTCGTCAGCCGCCGACAGCGAAGGCGAGCACCAGGCCGAACAGCGCGAGCGCCTCGACCAGGGCGAAGCCCAGGATCAGCCAGGTGCGGTTGTAGCCGGCGGACTCCGGCTGGCGCGCGCTCGACTGGATGTAGGCCGCGAAGACCAGGGCGACACCGATACCGGGGCCGATGGCGGCGAGGCCGTAGCCGATGGTGTTGACGCTACCGCCGATCTCGGCAAGAACAGTCATTGCGGGTATTCCTCCTGT
Organism: Micromonospora sp. DT46; assembly: GCF_049841735.1. Taxonomy (NCBI): domain Bacteria; kingdom Bacillati; phylum Actinomycetota; class Actinomycetes; order Micromonosporales; family Micromonosporaceae; genus Micromonospora; species Micromonospora sp. DT46. The sequence continues at coordinate 46,720 of NZ_JBNCKW010000014.1, forward strand.
TCGACGCGTGAGGGCTCACGCGTACGCGGGTCGGTACCAGAAGCTTGGTCGGGCCGGGTGGCCCGCCGAGCCCGATCAGTGCTCGTCGGCGAGCGAACTTCCGATGTAGTTCGCGCTCAGCGTGACGAAGACGTAGGCCTGCAGGACGGCGACCAGCACCTCGAAGAAGGCCATCACGATCGCCATCAGGAAGGAGAAGACCGAGGTCACCTGGATGAACAGGCTGCTCGAGTTGAGCATCACGAAGCCGCCGATGGTGAAGACCAGCAGCAGGAGGTGGCCGGCGAACAGGTTCGCGAAGAGCCGCAGGGCCAGCGTGACGGGCCGGACGATGAACGTCTGCATGAACTCGATCGGGATCAGCAGGATGTGCATGGGCCACGGCACGTTCGGGATGATCAGGCTCATCTTGAGGTACTTGCCGAGGCCGTGCTTGCGGGCGCCGATGTAGAGGTACATCACGTAGGAGATCGCGGCGAGCACGATGGGGAACGCGATGTGCGAGTTCGGCGAGATCTGCAACCCGGGCACGATGGCGAAGAGGTTGGTCAGCACGATGAAGCTGAACAGCACCGTGAAGTAGGGCGCGAAGCGGATGCCCGCGTTGCCCATCTGCTCGCGGGCGATGTTGTCCCGGACCAGGCCGTAGACCGACTCCGCGTACCACTGGGCCTTACCGGGGACCAGCTTGGGCTTCCGGTAGGCGAGCATGAAGAAGACGATCAGCAACGCGACCGCGAGCCAGACCATGATCCCGAACTTGGTGACCCAGGGGCCAGCCACGTCCGGCGGGTAGAAATCTCCGACGCTGGGGGGCCAGGGAAGCCCCTCTGCGGCGACGAGCTGTCCACTCACCGTGTCATCCTCCGCACTCGACAGACCCGCGCGTGCTGGCACTCAAGCACTGAGCCTCTTCATGATCAGGTAAATCGCTCCGGCCGCGCCGAAGATCATGCCGAGGGCGACCCCGACGCCGGTTCGCAGATCGAGAAAACGCTCCGCCAACCACCCGAGGAAGCCCCACACCACGATGCCGGCGAGTAGGTAGCCCAGAACGGCACCTGCCGCGCCTTCCGACGAAGGGTCGTCGGACCTGCGGGGGTGTGGGTCTTCGGCCATGACGTGGCGAACAATATCAGCAGGAGCGCGCGGGAGTGTGCGGCACCCCCCACACTGCGAACAGCGTGCGGGCCATGGCGCGGGCGCGAAAGTCGTTGGTCAGGTTACTCCCGTGCGGCCCGCCGCGGCAGCCCGAAATGCCGGACGCAGATCCGACAGAACGCTCACTCACCGCGTCGCTCGAACGTGGGCAGCGGCGTACGCAGGGCCCAGCCCAGGTGGGCGCCCGTCCAGACCACCACGGCCGCGATGATGGCCACCCCCATGTCCGGCAGGCCGGGCCAGCCGGTGGCCGCCACGGCCGCCATCGCCACCCCGAGCACCACGATCTTCGTGGCGTAGGTGACCAGCCCCACCGACATGATCATCCGGGGGTTGACGGCGTCGGCCCAGGCCACCGAGACGCCGGAGACCAGGTAGCTGACGACGACCAGCGCGATCCCGGCGGCCACGCCGGCCGCGCCGGTGCCGCCGCGCAGCACCGCCGCGGCCGGGACCCCGACCAGCGCGAGCACCGCGCAGGCCAGCAGCGGCAGGCGAAGGTGCGGCAGCCGGGACCGGATGGCGCCCGGCTCGCCCGCGCGCGGCTCGCTCATCGGGGGTACGCCGGGAAGGCGGCGACCAGCTCGGCGGCCTCGCTGGCGAGCGCGGCGAGGGTGTCGGTGCCCCCGGGGGCGGCCGGATCGGTGCGCACGGCGCGGGCGATCAGCGACGCGACCTGGCGCATCTCCGGCTCGCGCATGCCCTGGGTGGTGACGCTCGGGGTGCCCACCCGGATGCCCGAGGCGACCATCGGCTTCTGCGGGTCGTACGGGATCGCGTTCTTGTTCAGGGTGATGCCGGCGGCGTCGCAGCGCGCCTCGGCGTCCGCGCCGGTGACCCCGACCTCGCGCAGGTCGACCAGGGCGAGGTGGGTGTCGGTGCCCCCGGAGACCGGGCGCATCCCCTCGTCGGCCAGCCCGGTGGCGAGCGCCCGCGCGTTCGCCACCACGCGCTCGGCGTAGGCCCGGAACTCGGGCTGGGCGGCCTCGCGCAGCGCGACCGCCTTGGCGGCGACGACGTGCATCAGCGGGCCGCCCTGGGTGAACGGGAAGACCGCCTTGTCGATGCGCTGGGCCAGCGACTCCCGGCACAGGATCATGCCGCCGCGCGGCCCGCGCAGCACCTTGTGCGTGGTGAGGCAGACGACGTCGGCGTGCGGCACCGGCGACGGGACGGCCTGCCCGGCGACCAGCCCGATGAAGTGCGCGGCGTCGACCATCAGGTACGCCCCGACCTCGTCGGCGATCTCGCGGAACCGCGCGAAGTCGATCAACCGCGGGTACGCCGTCGCCCCACAGATGATCATCTTGGGTCGGTGCGCGAGGGCCAGGTCGCGTACCTCGTCGTAGTCGATCAGCTCGGTGTCCCGCCGGACCGTGTAGCCGACCGTGTGGAACCACTTGCCGGAGAAGTTGACCCGGCTGCCGTGGGTGAGGTGGCCGCCGTGCGGCAGGTCCATGGCGAGCACCGTGTCCCCCGGCTGGACCAGCGCCGCGTACGCGGCCAGGTTGGCGCTCGCCCCCGAGTGCGGCTGGAGGTTGGCGTGCTCCGCGCCGAAGAGCTCCTTCGCCCGCGCGATGCCGATCTCCTCGGCCCGGTCGACCTCGGCGCAGCCGCCGTAGTAGCGCCGGCCCGGGTAGCCCTCGGCGTACTTGTTGGTCAGGGTCGAGCCGAGCGCGGCCAGCACCGCCGGCGAGGTGAGGTTCTCGCTGGCGATCAGTTGCAGGCCGCCCCGGAGCCGGTCCAGCTCGCCGAGCACCACCCCGGCGATCTCCGGGTCGGTCGCGCGGAGCTGGTCGAAGTCCGGCCCCCAGAAGGTGCTCGTCTCAGTAGCCACGACGCCAGAGTCTATTGGGCCGCACACTGGAGACCGTGAGATGCCTGGTCACGGGAGCTACGGGTTACATCGGCGGGCGGCTGGCGCCCCGGCTGCTGGCCGAGGGGCACACGGTGCGCTGCCTCGCCCGCAAGGCGGGACGGCTGCGGGACGTGCCCTGGGCGGCGCGGACGGAGATCGTCGAGGGCGACCTGCGCGCGCCGGAGACGCTGCCGGCCGCGTTCGAGGGCGTGGACGTCGCCTACTACCTGGTGCACTCGCTCGGCCAGGCCGGCTTCGAGGCCGCCGACCGGGAGGCCGCCACCCGGTTCGCCGAGGCCGCGCGGGCCGCCGGCGTACGCCGGATCGTCTACCTGGGCGGGCCGGAGCCGGCGGCGGACCGGGAGGTCCCGTCGGCGCACCTGCGCTCCCGGGCCGAGGTGGGGCGGATCCTGCTCGACAGCGGGGTGCCGACGGCGGTGCTGCGGGCCGCGGTGATCATCGGGTCCGGGTCGGCCTCGTTCGAGATGCTGCGCTACCTGACCGAGCGGCTGCCGGCCATGGTCACCCCCCGCTGGGTCCGCAACCGGATCCAGCCGATCGCCGTCCGGGACGTGCTGCGCTACCTGGCCGGCTGCGCGCACCTGCCGCCCGAGGTCAACCGCGCCTTCGACATCGGCGGGCCGGACATCCTCACCTTCCAGGACATGATGCAGCGGTACGCGCGGGTGGCCGGGCTGCGCCGGCGGACCATCGTGCCGGTGCGACCGCTGACGCCGTCGCTCTCCTCGCACTGGGTCGGGCTCGTCACGCCGGTGCCGAACGCGATCGCCCGACCGCTGGTGGAGAGCCTGGTCCACGAGGCCGTCGCCCACGAGCACGACATCGCCGCCTACGTGCCCGACCCGCCGGAGGGGCTGACCGGCTTCGACCAGGCGGTCGAGGCGGCCCTGGCGAAGGTCCGCGACGGCGAGGTGGAGACCCGCTGGTCGACCGCGAGCGGCCCCGACGCGCCGGCCGAGCCGCTGCCCAGCGACCCGGAGTGGTCCGGCGGGACCGCCTACACCGACGTCCGCGAGCGGGCGGTGCACGCACCGCCGGAGGAGCTGTGGCGGGTCGTCGAGGGCGTCGGCGGGGAGCACGGCTGGTACTCGTTCCCGCTGGCCTGGTCGGTCCGGGGCTGGCTGGACCGGCTGATCGGCGGCGTGGGGCTGCGCCGGGGCCGGCGCGACCCGCACCGCCTCCAGGTCGGCGAGGCGCTGGACTTCTGGCGGGTGGAGGAGATCGTGCCCGGCGAGCTGCTGCGGCTGCGCGCCGAGATGCGGCTGCCGGGCCGGGCCTGGCTGGAGATGCGGGTGCTCCGGGTGGACGGCGAGGGCAGCCGCTACCAGCAGCGGGCGGTGTTCCTGCCGCGCGGGCTGCCCGGGCACGCGTACTGGGGCGCGGTGGCGCCCTTCCACGCGGTGGTCTTCGGCGGGATGGCCCGCAACATCGCCCGCCAGGCCGAGCAGGCGGCCCGCCGGCCCGTGGCCGCGTCCCCGCGCCGCTGAGACGCCCGGGGCTCAGTTGCCGGCGCGGGCGCCGGTGAGCCGGAAGGCGGTCTCCTCGCTGGGCGGCACGAAGTCGCGGACGGGCTCGTCGCGCAGCGCGAAGGCGAGCACCTCCCCCACCGCCTCGACCAGCTGCCCCTGCACCCGCTGGCCCACCGCGTCGCGCGGGTCGTCGGGGTTCGCGGCGATCGAGGCGACCGCCAACTGCGGGGTGAAGGCGACCACGGTCTCCGTCGCGTACCCGTCCGAGCTGCCCGTCTTGCCCGCCACCGGCCGGCCGAGCAGCCGACGCAGCCCCTCCGCGGTGCCGCCGTCGCACTCCCGGTACATCGACTGGTCGCCGACCGCGCAGCGGGCCGCGTCGGCCGCCGCCCGGGCCACGTCCGGGTCCACCGCCTGCCGGCAGTGCGTCCGCGCGGCGGCCACCGGGCGACCGGCGGCGTCGGCGATCGAAACGACCGGCAGCGGCGCGCACCACGAGCCCTCGGCCGCCACGGCGGCGTACGCGCCGGCCAGGTCGAGCGGGGTGGTGGCGGAGACCCCGAGGGTGAACGGCCCCCACTCGCGCGCGCCGTGGCGGGCCAGCCGCGCGTCCTCCTCGGCGCGGAAGACGATGCCGAGCCGCTCGGCCATCTCCACCACGCGGTCCGCGCCGACCCGCTCGGTCAGCCAGGCGAAGTACGTGTTGACCGACTCGCCGAAGGCGGTCCACATGGTGTGCCGGCCGTCCATCAGGTCGCTGGCGTTGCGCGGGCACCAGTACCCGTCGCAGCTCGCCGCCCCGCTCGCCGAGTAGTCGGTCACGATCCGCTCCGGCGCGTCGAACTCCGTGCTCAGCGGCAGCCCGGACTCCAGCGCGGCCAGCATCGTGAAGACCTTGAACGTGGAGCCGGCCTGGTAACCCTCGATCGCCCCGCCCCCGGCGACCAACTGGTTGACCGTGTTCGGGTGGTTCTTCTGCCCGGCCGGGTTGGCGGCCACGCCGTAGTTGCGGTTCACCGCCATCGCGAGGACCCGGCCCGTGCCGGGCTGGACCACCGCCGTCGGCGCCGCCCGGCGGTCGTCCACCGAGTAGATCCGGCGCACCTGCTCGGTGGTGGCGCGCTGCACCGCCGGGTCGAGCGAGGAGACGATGGAGAACCCGCCCCGGCGCAGCGTGAGCTGCCGCTCGTCGACCGTCGCGCCGAACGCCGGCTGGGCGTTCCACCAGCGGGTGAACCAGTCGCAGAAGAAGCCCCAGTCGTTGTGCTCCGCCGGCACCGCCGTGCAGTCGTTGGGCGTCTGGCTGGGGCGCAGCGTCAACTGCTCCGCCCTGGCCCGGTCCGCCGCCTCGGCCGGGACCTGCCCGGACTCCACCAGCCGGTCCAGCACGTACGCCCGGCGGGCGACCGCCGCGTCCGCGTCGCCGTTGATCGGGTCGTCGGTGTGCGGGGAGCGGACCAGGCCGGCAAGCAGCGCCGCCTCGGCCAGGGTGAGGTCCGCCGGCGGCTTCGAGAAGTAGCGGCGGCTCGCGGCGGCCACCCCGTACGCGCCCGCGCCGAAGTAGGCGATGTTGAGGTAGCGGGCGAGGATCTCGTCCTTGCTCAGCTCCCGCTCCAGGGCCAGCGCGTACCGCATCTCCTGGATCTTGCGCGCGGTGCTCAGCTCGGTGGCGGCGGCGCGCTGCCGCTCGCTCAGCCGGGGGTCGTTGCTGAGCACGTTGCGGACGTACTGCATGGTCAGCGTGGACGCGCCCTGCCGGGTCTCCCCGGCCCCCCGGTTGACGGTGAAGGCCCGCGCCACGCCGCGCAGGTCGACCCCACTGTGCTCGTGGAACCGGGTGTCCTCGGCGGCGATGACCGCCTGCCGCATCACCGGCGCCACCTCGGCCAGCGGCACGTCCACCCGGTCCTCCTGGTAGAAGGAGGTGATCAGCGTGGTGCCGTCGTTGGCGTAGAGGTTCGAACGCTGGGGCGTGGGTGGCGTGCGCAGCGTGTTCGGCAGCTCCGAGTACGGCGCGGCGAGCGCCGAGAACCCGATCCCGAAGACCAGCGCGGCCGGGAGGGCCGCCACCGCGAGCGCCAGCCCGGCCAGCGAGCCGGCGAGCAGCACGGTGAACACTTTGTCGAGGCGTGCCCGGGTCATCAGCTCTCCCCGCAGGAGCCGGTCAGGACCCACTCAGAATGACCCGAAAGCCCCTCTGGGCCGCCCCTTTCCCCCAAACCCGCAGGAAACTCACGCGGGCGGGTAACTCGGGCGGGTTACGGCAGGAGCACCGCGGCGAGGGGGTGGACGCTCTCCTCGATCTCGTCGGCGACCCGGCTGAAGCACTGGTCGCCGCGCCCCCACGGATCGTCGAGATCGTCGGTGGGCAGCGAGGTGGTGCCCAGCCGGGCTGCGTGGGCGGCCTCCACCAGGGCCACGCCGCGCGCGTACACCGCGTCGGGGGTCGCCTCGGCCGCCGGCAGGGCGGCGGCGTCCACGCCGGCGAGCAGCCGGCCGAACTCGCCCAGCACGAACGTGCGCGACTCGGCGTCGGGGCGCAGCGCCACCACGTACTCCTGCTGGTCGGCGGTGGCGGTCAGGACGAGGTCGGCGGCGTCGATGTGGTCCGACCGCAGCTTGCGCGCGGCGAAGCCGGCGACGCTGCCGCCCCGGGAGGTCACCTGGCGCGACGCCGGCGGGTTCATCTCCTCGCCGGCGTGCCAGCCCCCGGTGCCGGCGCTGTGGCTGTGCAGCAGCTCGTCGGCGCGCTCCGGGTCGATCTCGCGGCGGGCCAGCCGTTCCCGGACGGCGAGGGCCAGCAGCCGCTCGGCCATCGGGGAGCGGCAGATGTTGCCCATGCACACGTGCAGCACGGTGAACGGAGGCACTCAGACCCCCTGGCCGACGAGGATGTCGGGCACCACGTCGCGGAGCTTCTCCAACCCGACGGCGCCCTGGCGGAGGAGCTGCGGCACCTCGCCGGTGAGGTCCACGATCGTGCTCGGCACCGGATCCGGGCACGGCCCGGCCTCCAGGTAGGCCCGCACCGAGTAGGAGAGCTGGTCGCGGGCCTCCTCGGCGGTGAGGGCGGCCGGCTGGCCGGTCTTGTTGGCCGAGGCGACCGCCATCGGGCCCGTCTCGCGCAGCACCTCCAGCGCCACCGGGTGCAGCGGCATCCGCACCGCCACCGTCCCCGAGGAGTCGCCGAGGTCCCAGCGCAGGCTGGGCGAGTGCGCCACGATGATGGTCAGCGCCCCGGGCCAGAACGCCTCGACGAGGTCCCGGGCCGCCTGGGGCAGCGAGTAGACCAGGCCGTCGAGGGTGTGCCGGGAGCCGATCAGCACGGGCGGCGGCACCTGACGGCCACCCTTGGCGTCCAGCAGGGCCTTGACCGCGTACGGGGTGAACGCGTCCGCGCCGATCCCGTAGACCGTGTCGGTCGGCAGGACGACCAGCTCGCCGTTCTTGACCGCCTCGATGGCAGCGGCGATGCCGCGGTCCCGGTCGGCGGGCGACCGGCAGTCGTAGAGCATCACGAGGAGTCAGTCTGCCACGTCGCGGCGACGGCGGCGTGCTGGCCGTCCGCCCGACGGGACGCGGTCGCGAAGCGGGGCCGTCCGGTCAGGTCCGGGTGGCCGGCGACCGCCTCGAACCGGCCGTCCGCGGCGAGCAGGTCGGGCACCGCCGTGCCGTGCGTGTCGTCGTGCTCCACGCCGAACACGCCGCCCGGGCGCAGCAGCACCGCCGCCCGCGCGATCACCGGGCGGATCACCGCCAGGCCGTCCCCGCCGCCGAAGACCGCGTTCGCCGGATCGTGCCGGCCCACCTCCGGGGGTACGGCCACCCCCGACGGCACGTACGGCGGGTTGCAGAGCAGCACGTCGACCCGGCCCACCAGGTCGGCGAGCAGGTCGGCGGCGGTGACGTCCGCCGCCACCACCTCGATCGGCCGGTCCCCCGCCTCGACGCGGGCCGCCGCGTTGCGGTGCAGCCAGGGCAGCGCCGCCGCCGACCGTTCCACCGCCACCACCCGGGCCGCCGGCAGCTCCTGGGCCACCGAGAGGGCGATCGCCCCCGAGCCGCTGCACAGGTCCACCACCAGCGCGGCGCCCAGGCGCCGGCCCTGCGCGATCCCCCAGCCGGCGAGCAGCTCCGTCTCGGGCCGGGGCACGAAGACGCCCGGCCCGACGGCCAGTTCCAGGTGCCGGAAGCCGGCGCTGCCCGTGAGATGCTGCAATGGTTCCCGCCCGGCCCGCCGCGCGACCAGCTCGTCGAACCGGTCGAGCTGGTCGGCCGTGAGGTCGTCGGCCAGCGCCAGCCGACCCCGGGGCACCGCCAGCACGTACGCGGCCAACTGCTCCGCCTCGGCGCGGGGCGAGGCGATACCGGCGTCGGCGAGGGCCCGGGACGCCCGGGCCAACGCCACGGAAGGGCGCTGCCGTCTCGTCCCTTCGGACGGGTGTTGCGGCACGGTGGTCACGAGATAATCATGGGGCGTCGCGCTGGACATCACGAGCGGATGCGTCCGGACGCACACCGACAGGAGGTCGCGGTGGGTTGGCTCGACCGGGTCACCGACCAGGTTGACGCCCTGACGCGGGCGCGGGCCCTCCAGGAGTCCAGCCGCTCCGCCGAGGCGTACGCGATCCTCGACCGGGTCGTCGCCACCACCACCGACCCGTACGCGCGGGCCGACGCCCTGGTGCAGCGCCTCTCCGCGGTGATCAACCTCGGGCGGACGGCGGAGTACACCCGGGCCGTCGAGGAGGCCTCCACCGCCGTCCGCGACCTCGCCGAGCCCTACCTGCTCGGGCACCTCAACGCGCTGGCCGCCCTCGCCGCGCACCACCAGGGCGCGCTGGACCGCTGCGTCACCCACCTGGTGAAGGCCGCCCGGGCGTTGGGCGCCGTGGCGGACCCCGACCGGGACACCGCGTGGGGCTGGCACGACCTGGCGATGGCCTACTCGTACCTCAGCTTCCACGGCTACGCCCTCGGCGCCATCGAACGGGCGCGGCAGCTCGGCAGCGCCGCCGAGATCCCGGAGGAGACCTTCGCCGCTCCCGGGATCCGGCTGCGCAACGCCGTCGCCCTCGACCACAACGGCGACAGCGACGGCTGCCTGCGGGTGCTGCGCGACGTCGCCGCCGACCTGGACCGGTTCCTGGGCAGCGGACGGGCCGGCAAGCTACGCCCCAGCAGCCTGGCCGCGTACGGCTACGCCGCCGCCCGGCGGGCGGCCCTCGGCGACCGGTGGGACGTCGCCCCGCAGGCCGGCCCGGCCCGGCTGCTCGGCCACGGCGGCGACAGCGCCCGCGCCCGCGACATGCGCCAGCTCGGCCAGGTCTGCCTGGCCGTCGCCGAGGGACGGCCGATCGAGGCCGTCACCCGGCTGGACACCGTCCAGGTCTCCACGGAGACGCTGGGCGCGGCCGAACCGGCCCGGCTGCGCAGCATCGCCCTGGCCCGCGCCGGCGACCACGCGGGTGCGCACCGGGCCGACCGGCTGGCGTTCCGGCTGGCCGCCCAGCGCAACGACCGGCTCCGCGACGTCTACATCGACGGCATCGCCGCCCGCATCGACCACGAGGAGATGCGCCGCGAGGCGGCCCGCTTCGAGGGCGAGGCGTTGACCGACCCGCTGACCGGGCTGCCCAACCGGCGGCGGCTGGAGCGCTACATCGCCACCCTGGTCGCCCACGGCGACCGGGTGGTCATCGGCGTCTGCGACCTGGACGGCTTCAAGGCCGTCAACACCCGGCACGGGCACCACTCCGGCGACCTGGTGCTCCAGCGCATCGCCGGGGTGATCAACCGGGTGATGCGCCGGGGCGACTTCGTGGCCCGCTACGGCGGGGACGAGTTCGTGGTGGTGCTGCCCGGCGCCGGAATGACCGAGGCGGCCGAGGTGGGCCGCCGCATCGACGCCGCGGTGCGCACCGAGGACTGGGAGTCACTGGTCCCCGGCACGCCGGTCGGGGTCAGCGTCGGCTTCGCCGAGGTGGGCGCCACCGGTCCCGGCCTGCGCGACGCCCTCGGCACCGCGTTCGAGGCCGCCGACCGCGCGATGCTGGCGGCGAAGACCCGCCCCCGTGCCTCCTGACGCCTCGTCGGGCCCCGGGGGTCAGCGGCGGGTCAGCTCGGTGTCGCCGGCCAGGCGGGCGGCGCGGTCGGCCTCGGCGAGGGCGTCGAGGACCGCGTCCAGGTCACCGGCGAGCGCCAGGTCCAGGTTGTACGCGGTGTAGCCGATCCGGTGGTCGGTGATGCGGTTCTGCGGGAAGTTGTAGGTGCGGATCCGCTCGGAGCGGTCCACGGTGCGCACCTGCGCCTTGCGGGCGTCCGAGGCGGCCGCGTCGGCCTGCTCCTGGGCCGCCGCCAGCAGCCGGGCGCGCAGGATCCGCATCGCCTGCTCCCGGTTCTGCAACTGGGACTTCTCGTTCTGGCAGGAGACCACGATGCCCGTCGGCACGTGCGTGATCCGTACCGCCGAGTCGGTGGTGTTCACCGACTGGCCGCCGGGCCCCGACGAGCGGAACACGTCGATGCGCAGCTCGTTCGGGTCGATGGTGACGTCGACGTCCTCGGCCTCCGGCAGCACCAGCACCCCGGCGGCGCTCGTGTGGATGCGGCCCTGCGACTCGGTGACCGGTACGCGCTGCACCCGGTGCACGCCGCCCTCCCACTTGAGCCGGGACCAGACGCCGTTGCCGCCCTCGGGCACACCCTTGGTCTTGATCGCCAGCGAGACGTCCTTCACCCCGCCCAGGTCCGAGTCCTGGGCGTCGATCACCTCGGTGAGCCAGCCGCGCCGCTCGGCGTAGCGGGTGTACATCCGCAGCAGGTCGCCGGCGAACAGCGCGGACTCCTCGCCGCCCTCGCCCGCCTTGATCTCGACGATCACGTCCTTGGCGTCGTGCGGGTCGCGCGGGATCAGCAGCTCCGCCAGCCGCTGCTCCAGCGCCGGCAGGCTCTCCGCGATCGACTCGGCCTCAGCGGCGAAGGACGCGTCCTCGGCGACCAGTTCCCGGGCGGCGGCGAGGTCGGCGCGGGCCTGCTCCAGCTCCCCGGCTGCCTTGTGCAGCGGGACCAGCTCGGCGTACCGGCGGCCGACCCGGCGGGCGGTGTTCTGGTCGGCGTGGATGGCCGGGTCCGCCAGCCGCTTCTCCAACTCGGCGTACTCGTCGAGGAGGGCGGCCAGGCGCTCGCTGCTCATGCGGGGGAGGCTCCTTCGACGGGGACGGGGCAGGACCAGGGGGAATACGGACGGCGCCCGCGTCCGGCACGAAACCGGACGCGGGCGCCGAACGAGGAGCTACTTGGCCTTCTTGGCCTGAACCTTGGCGTACTTCTGCTGGAACTTCGCCACCCGACCCGCGGTGTCCAGGACGCGCTGCTTGCCGGTGTAGAACGGGTGGCAGGCGCTGCAGGTCTCGACGTGGATCGAGCCGCCCTTGGCGGTGCTGCGGGTGGTGAACGTGTTACCGCAGGAGCAGCTGACCTCGGTGGTCACGTACTCCGGGTGGATGTTGGACTTCATCTCGCCTCGGTCCTCTCGTGGATGGTCGCCGGGTCGCCGTCGGTGTCCGTCGCGGCGCGCGACGGGCTCGGGCGTGAACCGGAACCGGTGGCCGATTGACCAGTGTGCCATGGGCGTACGCCGACCCGGCAGTCGGGCCGCACGGCTGGTCCGGCATCGACAACGCACGCCCCACCTGCTGCATTCCCGACGCCTGGCCGGGCATTCGTCCCGGCACGGCCGCCGTCGGCGTCGTGCCCCGCCCGGGGCACGCGGCGCTCACGGCGGGACCGCCGACGACGTACGACACGGAGGAGCCGATGGCCCGCCTGATCGCCACCCGGGGACTGCCCGCCTCCGGCAAGACCACGTTCGCCCGGACCCTCCAGCCCTCCGTGGTCCGCGTCAACCGCGACGACCTGCGCCGCATGCTGCACGGCGAGCGGCTGTTCACCCAGTGGGCGGAGTGGCAGGTCACCGTCGTGCAGCGGGCGCAGGTCGAGGCGCTGCTGCGGGTCCACGCCGACGTCTGCGTCGACGACACCAACCTGCGGTCGCGGACCCTGCGCGACTGGGCCGACCTGGCCGCCCGGCACGGCGCCGGGTTCGAGGTGCACGACTTCACCGACGTGCCGCTGGCGGAGTGCCTGCGCCGCGACGCCGCCCGCCCCGAGGCCGACCGGGTCGGCGAGGCGTGGATCCGCCGGCTGCACGAGCGCTACCTGGAAGGTCGTACGCTGCCGCTGCCCGTGCCGCAGGCCCGGACGGGGCGGCCCGCCACGGTGCACGCCCCGTCGACCGAGCCGCCGGAGATCGTGCTGGTGGACATCGACGGCACGGTCGCGCTGAACGTCTCGCGCAGCCCGTACGACATGACCCGGGTCGCCGAGGACGAGCCCAACCCGGCGGTGATCGCGGCGGTCCGGGCGATGCACGCCGCCGGATACGGCGTGGTGTTCTGCTCGGGCCGGGACGCCACCGCCCGCGCCGCCACCGAGGCGTGGCTGGCCCGGCACGTCCGGGTCCCCTACCTCGGCCTGCACCTGCGCGCCGTCGGCGACAACCGGAAGGACTCCGTGGTCAAGCGGGAGATCTACGAGCGCGAGATCGCCGACCGCTACCGGGTGGTCGGCGTCTTCGACGACCGCCAGCAGGTGGTGCGGATGTGGCGCGCCCTCGGCCTCACCGTCTTCCAGGTGGCCGAGGGCGACTTCTGAGCGGTCGCGGGTGTGAGGAAGGGCACCTTCCCATCGCCTGGGCGACAGGAAGGTGCCCTTCCTTGCATCTCAGGCGGCGGGAGCCGCGGCGGCGGCCGTCAGGGTGACGGTGGCCTCCGCCCGCGCGCCGTTGACCGCGACGGCGAGCTTGACCTGCGCGCCGGGGCGCAGGGCAGTGAGCTTGCCGGTGGCCGGGTCGAAGCGGGCCACGTGCCAGGGCTTCAGCCCGAGGATCGAGCCGACGTGCACGTTCGGCGAGGCGGACCAGTCCGCGCTCACCGGCGCCGCCACCGGCACCGTACGCCCGCCGGGCTGGGTCACCGTGGCGGTGACCGTCGCCGGGGCGCCGACCGCGACGCTGGCCGGGGCGGTCAGCGTGAGCGCGTCGACGTGTGCGTGCGTCTCGGCGCTGACCCAGCGTGGGCCCTCGACGAGGGGGTTGCGCCGGGCCCGGTCGGCCTCGGCCGGGCTCACCGGGTCCACCCCGAACTCCGTCCACCCGGTGAAGCCGCCCTGGTCGGCGGGGGTGGAGGGGTTCTTGCCCGAGTTGCCGTTGATCAGGTACGGCACCCCGTCGACCCGGTCGGCGTGGAAGGTGCCGACGTGCCCGCCGACGAACGCGGCGCCCTTGCCGGTGCGGTGCTGGAAGTCGGCCAGCCACTGCTCCAGCAGCGCCGCCTCCTTCCGGTCGCCGAGCTGGCTGGCCTTGGCCGGGCTGGGGTCGCGCGGCGGGTGGTGGTGCAGCACGACCACCGAGCCGACGGCCGGGTCACCGGCCGCCGAGTCGAGCGCCTCGCGCAGCATCCGCACCTGGTCGAAGCCGCCGCCGCGCAGCGAACCCGTCGACGAGTTCAGCGTGACGAACCGGGTGCCCTTGTGGTCGAAGGTCCGCTCGGTGTCACCGAAGGCGGCCCGGAAGTTGGCGATCGGGGCGCCCATGATCTCGTGGTTGCCGGGCACGTAGTAGTACGGCAGTTCCCCGCCGAGTTCCTCGTCCAGCAGCCGCTTGGCGAGCGCGAAGTCCGCCGGGTAGGCGGTGTCCACGAAGTCGCCGTTGATCACCAGGAAGTCCGGCTTCGCGGCCTTGACCTCGCGGAGCGTACGGCGGGCCTGGGCGACCAGGTCGCTGTCCGGGTTCGCCGCGACGAACTGCGCGTCGGACAGGACGGCGAAGCGCCAGGGCGCCCCGTTCACCGTGCCGTCGCGCAGCACCACCCGGTCGGTGCGCGGCTTCTCGGCCGGCGCGTCGACCGTCGGCGGCACCTTCGCCACCAGGTCGTCGATGATGACCTCGCTGCGGTACTGCGCGGCGGCGTTGGTCTCCGCCACGTAGAACCGGCGGACCCGCACCGGGTACTGCACCCCGGCGGGGACCGCGAACTCGACGTACTTCCAGCCCGTCCAGGTGATCAGCGGGCCGCGCAGCACGTGCTGGGTGTCCTGGGCGTCGTGCAGGTGCAGGCTGGGCCACTCCCCCGTGCCGTTGCCGTGGATCCACATGCCGAACGCCTGCGGCTGGCCGGGCACCTCGATCCAGGCGGGCGGGTCCGCGTACGCGGCCCGGGTGCCGGTGGACTGGCTGAAGTCGTACGTCATCTTCAGGCCCGTGCCGGTGCGGCCCGCCGCGGGCGCGACCGCGCCGCTGGCCCGCGCCTGGCTGAACTTCCAGGCCGCCGCGTCGTCGAAGCCGGCCACCGGCACGTCGGTCAGCCCGACGGTGACCGGCAGGACGGTGCTGCTCCGGCCAACGTGGACGGTGACCAGCGCCGAGCCGGTGTCCCGCAGGGCGGTGACGGCGAGGTTGCCGTCGGCGGTCGGCGCGATCTTCAGCAGGTCCTTGTCGTAGTCGAGCTTCAGGTCGGCCGGCTCGATGGGGGCGGTGTTGCCCTCGGCGTCGTAACCGACGACGCCGAACAGCGCGCTGCCCTCGGCACCGGTCAGGCCGACCCGGTCCACCGTGGAGTCGATCCGGGCCAGCGGCCCGAGCACGGTCAGGTCGAGGGTGCCACGGGCCGCGCCCCGCGAGGCGGTGACCGTGGTGCTTCCGGGCAGGAGGGCCCGGAAGCGGCCCTTGCCGTCGACGACGCCGTGCACCGCCGGGTTGGCCCGCCACGTCGGCGCGCCGGCCGCTGGGCCGTACGTCTCGTCGTGGCCGGCGGCGGTGAGCTGGCGGGTCAGGCCGGGGAAGACGCGGTCGGGCCGGCCGCCGCGCACCGGCGCGACGCCGGGAGCGGTGGTCGGGTCGCTGGCGGTCTCCAGCCAGTACCCGGTGAGCCGGCCGCTGCCCTTGGGCGCGTAGATGGCCAGGCCGTTGGGCACGGCCCGCTCGCTGCCGTCGGACGGGCTGTTCTCCACCTGCACGGCCGCCGCACCCGGTTCCCGGGCGAGCAGCGTCGAGGAGCCGCCGCCGTCGAGGTTGAGCGCGTGGTGGGCGCCGAGTTCGGCCATCATGCGGCCCATCTCGGTCTGGGTGACGCCCCGGCTGTCGACCTGCCGACCGTCCACAGTCATCATGATCATGCGCCGGCCGTCGGCGGAGAAGCCGACGGACGTGCGCGGGGCCAGCGACGCGTCGGCAATGCTCTGCACCACCCCGTCGCGGACCAGCACGTTGCCGCCGCCGACGGCCGCGTGCAGGTTGCTGCCGTCGGCCGGCTTGGGCCGGTAGGCGACCGTCACCGCGTCGCCGGGACGCAGCCCGGCGAGGGCGTCCGCGCCGGCGTCGCGGCCGAGCAGCACGGTGGTGCCGGCCGGGACCGCCCCGCTTCCGGCCGTCCCGGCGACGGTGGCGACGCGGCCGTCGACCACCGTGACCTCCGTGACGCGGGCGGCGCCCTCGACCGCACGTTGCCGGGTGTACGACCCCCAGAGCGCGGTGAACACGCCGATCCCGTTCGCCTGGATCATGTTGTTGAACTGGGTCAGCGTCACCGGACCGGTCGGCAGGGTCGCGGTGCCGTCGAAGTTCACCTCGATGACCCGGCCGAGCCCCTCGGTGGTGATCGCGACGGCGTTGCGGTGCCCGCTGACCGCGGACTGGACCAGTTGGCCGTCGCGGACGCCGACCCCCTGGGCGGCACCGGAGTTGTTGATGTCGAAGAAGTCGCCGTTGACGGCGGCAACCGCACGGGCCGCGTCGACGGCGCCGCGCAGCGGCTCGGCCCGGCTGACCGCGCCGGAATTGACGTAGTCCACGGTGAGGCCGCCGGTGAGGTCGGCGGTCAGCGCGTCCGCGCGCAGCCAGCCGTCGGCGTCGTACCGGTCGAAGGAGGTCAGGTTGAGGCCCGGGGCGACCGGGCGGGTGGTCTTCGCCGTCTCCAGCCCGCCGGCCGGCTCCACGCCGGTCGGGGCCGCGGCGGCCGACATGCTCGCGGCCGGATCGCCGGCGAGCGTCACGGAGCCTGCGGAGTACGAGGAGGAGCGCGGCGCGTCCTCGGCGGCGGTGAGGGACGGGTCGGTGGCCGGAGCGGGCGCACCGGCGTTCGCCGGCACGGTGCCGGCCAGGGTGAGCAGCGGCGTCAGCAGCAGGACGCCTGCGAGCCGGGCGGATCGTCTGCGGGTACGCATGGGCGACAGTCAACCGGACGATGAATAGAAGTTTCAATAGCTGCCGGCCAAAGCGAAGGAAAACTCCACCCTTCCGGCGGTCGTCCCCGCCATTGCCGACACCGCCCCCTCCGGAGCACGGGCCCTGGGAGCACGGGCCCTCGGAGCACGGGCCCCCGCACCGCACCGCACCGCACCGCACAAGCGGAGCCACAACCCGGCAGCACGTGCTGCGACCGCGCGCCCCGCCGCCACACCCACGGACCTCACGGCGCACCCACGGACCTCACCGCCGCACCCCACGGCCACACCGCGACATGTGCTCGAGGCCCCACGGCCACCCACACCGCGCGTGCGCTCGGTGGATCGCCCTGCGGCGTGCGCCCGGGACCGCACGACCACCCACATTCGGTCACGGAGAGTGGGCGATTCTGCGCCGCTCCACCCCTCGCTCCGTCCCCTTTGCTCTGCATCCATATCCGCACCGGACACGCCATGTAAGCGGTGCCAATGTGGATGCAGAGCAAAGGGGAACTGGAGGATGGTGCGGCCGGACCGCACCCCACGACGAATTACCTGGTCACAGGCCCTCAGCAGCGACGGCCGAGGTGACACGCTCTTCCCACGCCCAAATTCGGTCACGTAGAGTCACAACGAAGGCTCTTCGAGCCGAAGGTTACCGATCGTCACGGAAGCGAGCTGGCAAGGTGGATCGTCCGGCTGCCCGTCTGCGGTACGCAGCGCCCGACGCCCGGCACCCGACCGACGCCCGGCACCCGGCACCGCCGCCGGCACCGGCACGCGGCACCGAAGCTCACCCACGAAACCGACGGGCAGGGACGCGAGAAGGGCACGGCCTCGTGGCCGTGCCCTTCTCGCTGTCTCACCCGGGGAGGGTCACTCCCCCGGCGTCGACTTGGCGATCTGCATCAGGAACTCGATGTTGGTGCGGGTCTGCTTGAGCTTGTCCAGCAGCAGGTCCAGCGCCGCCTGCGAGTCCAGCGAGTGCAGGACCTTCCGGAGCTTGTGGATGATGGCCAGCTCCTCCGGCGCGAGCAGGATCTCCTCCTTGCGCGTGCCGGACGGGTGGATGTCGATGGCCGGGAAGATGCGCTTGTCGGCGATCTTCCGGTCCAGCTTCAGCTCCGCGTTGCCGGTGCCCTTGAACTCCTCGAAGATGACCGTGTCCGCCATGGACCCGGTCTCCACCAGCGCGGTGGCGAGGATGGTCAGCGAGCCGCCGTTCTCGATGTTGCGGGCCGCACCCAGGAAACGCTTCGGCGGGTAGAGCGCGGTGGAGTCGATACCACCCGACATGATCCGGCCGCTGGCCGGCGCCGCCAGGTTGTACGACCGACCGAGGCGGGTCACCGAGTCGAGCAGCACGACCACGTCGTGGCCCAGCTCGACCAGGCGCTTCGCCCGCTCGATCGCCAGCTCGGCCACCGTGGTGTGGTCCTGCGGCGGACGGTCGAACGTCGCCGCGATGACCTCACCCTTCACCGACCGCTGCATGTCGGTGACCTCTTCGGGCCGCTCGTCCACCAGCACCACCATCAGGTGGCACTCCGGGTTGTTGTGCGTGATCGCGTTCGCGATGGCCTGGAGCACCATCGTCTTACCCGCCTTCGGCGGCGACACGATCAGCGCGCGCTGGCCCTTGCCGAGCGGCATGACCAGGTCGATGACCCGGGTGGTGAGGATGTGCGGCTCGGTCTCCAGCCGCAGGCGCTCCTGCGGGTAGAGCGGGGTGAGCTTGTAGAACTCCGGCCGGCGCTTCGCCTCGTCCGGCTCCATCCCGTTGATGGTGTCCAGCCGCACCAGCGGGTTGTACTTGTCCCGCCGCTGCTCGCCGTCGCGCGAGGCGCGCACCGCACCGGTGATGGCGTCGCCGCGCCGCAGGCCGTACTTCTTGATCTGCGACATGGAGACGTAGACGTCGTTCGGGCCGGCCAGGTAGCCGGTGGTCCGTACGAACGCGTAGTTGTCGAGCACGTCGATGATGCCGGCCACCGGGACGAGCACGTCGTCCTCGCCGACCTGCGGCTCGCGCCCGCCGTCGCGCCCGCCGTCGCGCCCGCCATCGCGGCCACCGTCGCCGCCCTCGGCGCGCTCACCGCGGCCACGGCGGCGGTCCCGGAACCGGCTGCGCCGGCCACGCCGGCCACCGCTCTCGTCGTCGTCGCCGTCGTTGTCACGCTCGACGCGCTGGCCCCGGTCGCCGCGCTCGTTGCGGTCACGGTCGCCGCCCCGCTCGGCACGCTCGGCACGCTCGCCCCGCTCGTTGCGGTCACCGCGCTCGGCACGTTCGCCGCGGTCACCCCGCTCGTTGCGCTCGCCCCGCTCGGCACGGTCACCGCGCTCGGCACGGTCACCCCGCTCCGCGCGGTCACCGCGGTCCGCACGCTCGGCACGGTCACCGCGCTCGTTGCGGTCGCCGCGCTCGGCACGGTCGCCCCGCTCCGCACGCTCGCCGCGCTCGGCACGGTCGCCCCGCTCCGTACGCTCGCCGCGCTCGGCACGGTCGCCGCGCTCGGCGCGGTCACCGCGCTCACGGCCGCGGTCGGCACGCTCGCCGGCCTCGGCCTCGTCCGCGCGCGTCTCCGCCGGACGAGCCTCCGCCGGACGAACCTCCGCCGGACGGGCAGCCTCCGCCTCACGAGCCTCCACCGGACGGGCCTCCGCGGCCCGTGCCTCGGAGGTGGCGGCCCGGCTGCGCCGGGTCCGGCCACGGGGCTCGGCCTCGGCAGCCGCCGGCTCCGCCGGAGCCTGCTCCGCGGTACGCCGCCCGGCCGCCGGCCGCTCGGTGCTCTCGCGGACCTCGGCGTGGGCCTCTTCACGGGCGGGAGCGGCAGCGGCCTCGGCCCGCGGTCGAGGGGTCCCGGCGGTGGCGCCGCCCTGCCGCTCGGAGATCGCGCTGATCAGCTCGCCCTTACGCATGCGGGCCGTGCCCGAGATGCCGAGCGACGCGGCCAGGCTCTGCAGCTCCGGCAGCAGCATCGCCGACAGGCCGGTGCCGCTACGCCGACGACGGGCGGGGGCGGCGGCGGTGGTGGCATCGCCAGCGACGTTGGAAACATCCGACGTCACGTCGGTGGTGTCGCTCAATGGATTCCTTCCCTCGATAGGCCGGGACTGCCCGGAGTCGAAAACAAGGTGGCCGGGCGGCCTCGGTGCACCCGCCTCGCATGGACGCGTCGCGGGAGTCTGTGACACAGCAGCCGGTCGGTTTCCCGACTCACCGAAGGTCGGTGAGCAGGTCTCGCCGTCTGCGGCGACCTGTGAAGACTGCGGTGCGGCGTGGGCCTAGGCAGGGGTGACGGGCTGACCGCCGAGAGCTTCGGGGGTGCGCCGACCCGCAGGGAGATCGCATGCTTCGCGGCTGTGCTAAGTCTAGAGCGTAATCAACTCTTCCGACCTGCGGCAACAGGGTCCCGCTCTGCGTGTCCCAGTCTACCCCGGGCAACCTGTGCTCCGCGCCCGTCTGGATCCAACCGCCAGACCTCCCAGCCTGTTCCCGGGTCGAAGCCCTCGGGCGGGCCGGTCAGGGCCAGGACGGTCGGGCCCGCACCACTGACCACGGCGGCCACACCGGCCTCACGCAGCGCTTTCACCAGGGCGGCGCTTCCCGGCATGCCGTCGGCGCGGTAGTCCTGGTGCAGCCGGTCGACCGTGGCCGGCAGCAGCAGATTCGGGTCGGCGGTCAGCGCGTGCACCAGCAGCGCGGCGCGGCCCGCGTTCAGCGCCGCGTCGCCGTGGGGCACGGTGGCCGGCAGCGCGGCCCGCGCGGT
Organism: Micromonospora sp. DT46; assembly: GCF_049841735.1. Taxonomy (NCBI): domain Bacteria; kingdom Bacillati; phylum Actinomycetota; class Actinomycetes; order Micromonosporales; family Micromonosporaceae; genus Micromonospora; species Micromonospora sp. DT46. The sequence continues at coordinate 67,281 of NZ_JBNCKW010000014.1, forward strand.
GGCCGTCAGGCCACGCTCCGCCGGCACGAAGACCGTCGGGCGTACGCCGTCGGCGACCGGCAGCGACACCGCCCGGGCGCCGGAGGGCTCCGTCCAGGCCAGGGTGAAGCCGCCGAGCAGGCACGGCGCCACGTTGTCCGGATGGCCCTCGATCTCGGCGGCGAGGCGCAGCGCGGCGGCGTCGTCGAGCCGGGTCTCGCCGTCGGTGACCAGCGCACGGGCCAGCAGCACGCCGGCGACGATCGCCGCGGACGAGGAACCCAGCCCACGGGCCTGCGGGATGCGGTTGACGCACTCCACCGCCAGCCCGGGCGGCTGCCCGCCGAGCCCGTCGAAGGCCGCCCGCATGGCGCGGACGACCAGGTGCCGGTCGTCGGCCGGCAACTCCCCGGCGCCCTGCCCGGCCACGGTCACCGTGACGCCCCCCGCCGTCACCTCGGCGGCCACGTCGTCGTGCAGCGCCAGGGCGAGCCCCAGGGCGTCGAACCCCGGCCCCAGGTTGGCGCTGGTGGCGGGGACCCGGACCCGGACCGGGCCGGAGATGAAGTTCGTCGGCACGGGCTCATGGTAGGGCTGCGCACCGACGGGGCGGATCGCCGCCCGCCGGATGGACCGGGCCGGACGGCCTCGTCACCGGACGGTGGTGGCGCCGCCGGTCCGTTAGCCTGGCCCGACCGACGGCGGCTGGAGGCGGGAATGCGCGAATTCGAGTACCTGGCGAGGACGGTCGTCTTCGAGGCGCCCACGGTGCTGGTGCTGCTGGTCGGGCTCGTACTGGCCGCGACGGCCGGGGGGCGGCTGCCTCGGAAGCCCCGGCTGCTGGCGCTGTCCGGGCTCGGCGTGCTGCTGGGCAGCGCACTGTTCAACGTGGCCTGGATCCTGCTGCTGTCCCGCGCGTTCAGTTTCGACTGGGGATACTCGAACTTCCGGCTCATGAACCTGGCCTACGGCGGGGTGCAGGCCCTGGCGTACCCGATCGGGACGGGTCTGCTGATCGCGGCGGTGCTGGTCGGGCGGCGGGCGGGCGGCGCGGAGGCCGGCCCGTTCGGCGGACGGCCGCTCGCCGGCGGCGGGCCGGTGCCGACCACCGCGCCGGGGCCCGTCGCCCAGCCGGTGCCGCCGACCGACCCGGGGTGGACCGTGGAGGGCGGGGCCGACGTGCCGGCGCAGTGGGGCGGTCGATCCCGGCCGGACACGCCGACGGGCGCCGGGACGGACCAGCCCTGACCGCCGGGCGGGACGGCGGGCGGCGCGAGCGCGCGGCGCTCGGAGTCGGCGGGCGGCGTGTGCGAGCGCGCGGCGCTCGGGCCGGCCGCCGCCGTCAGCGGGCGGCGCTCGGGGCCGGTTGCGCGGCCGGGTCCGTGAGCGAGAGCCGGCGGGTGGCGATCCGCCAGCCGACCGCGTAGACCACCGTGACGAGGCCGCAGCTGGCCAGCACCACCCGCTCGTCCACGGTGTCCACCACTGCGGCCACGGCGAGCTGGCTGACCGAGACGGCGAGCGTCGCCAGCATCATGTCGGTGGCGAAGACGCGGCCCCGCAGCCGGTCCGGCACCTCCCCCTGCAGGGCGAAGTTCGACATCACCCAGTTGCTGCCGCCGGCGAAGTGGGCGACGAAGACCAGGGCCAGCACCAGCGGGAACCAGTTGGCGACCGAGGTGCCGAGGTAGGCCAGGCCGTAGAGGGACATCGACAGCGCCAGCCCGGGCAGCAGCCAGGCGCGGTTGGTCAGCACCCGGCGCATCAGGATCGGCCCGACGAGCGCCCCCGCCCCGCGGACCGCGAAGAGCAGCCCGGTGCCGACGGGACCCACGCCGTACACCGCCGCGAGCAGCGGGAACACCGTCAGCACGCCGTTGCCGAGGCCCACCGCCGACTTCACGGTGACCAGCGCCAGCACCCTCGGCCGGTGCCCGATGTAGCCAAGCGCCTCCCGGATCGCCGGCCAGGTCCGCTGCACGGGCAGCTCCGCGTCGCGGGGCGCCTGCAACGGCCGGCGGATCAGCGTGGCCAGGCCCGCGGCGACCACCAGGCCCACCGCCGCCACCCAGAAGCAGGCGTACGGGCCGACGGCGGCGCTGAGCACGCCACCCAGGGAGGCGCCGACGACGGTCATGGTGCCCCAGGCCGAGCCCGCGACGGCGTTGCCGGCGGCCAGCTCGTCGGGGTCGAGCACGTTGGGCAGGGCCGCCTGGGCCGCCGGGGAGTAGAACGCCTTGGCGACCGCCACGACACCGATCCCGGCCATCGCCAGCCAGGCGGTCTCCGCGCTGCGGACGCCGAGCAGCAGCAGCACGCCGAACAGTGCCGCGACGTTCGAGATGATCATGATCTTGCGCCGGTCGAACCGGTCCGCGATCGTGCCCGTGTACGGCAGCAGCAGCGCCACGATCCCGGTGTCGACGGCGAGCACCAGCGCGCCCCACACGCCGCTGCCGGTCAGGTCCGGCAGCAGCACCAGCAGCGGCACCATGACGAACCAGTCGGCGCCGAAGACCACCAGCTCGGCGAGGAACAGATTGCGGAAGTTGCGGTTGTGGGTGAGGACCGAGACGGTGGACGGCACGTTCGGGACCCTACCGGGCGGTGACCGGCGGGCCAGGCGTACGGCGGGTACCTGACCGAACGCGAACACCCCCGGCGGGTGGGACCCGTCGGGGGTGTTCGCGCACTGCCGTTACTCGGCCGGCGGCAGCGGGGACGTGCGGCTCTTCGGCAGCCGCAGCACCTCGAACTGGTCGGTGCCGTCCACCAGCGCGCCCGACGGCGTCGGCCGGGACGCCGGGGCGTCGGTGGCCTCCGTGCCGGCGGTGGACGGGGCGCCCCCGGCGGGCACCGGGACCGGCTCGGCGGCGGGCGCCCCACCGTCGTCGCCGGCCGGCTCGCCGTCGCCCGTGCCGGTGGCCGGGGCCACCCCGCCGGAGCGGCGGGCCCGGCGGGCGCGGAACGACTCCTTGGTGTTCTCCGCCATGGCATAGAGCGTCGGCACCAGGATCAGGGTGAGCAGCGTCGAGCTGAGCAGCCCGCCGATCACCACGATCGCCAGCGGCTTGGAGATGAAGCCGCCCTCCCCGGTGAGGCCGAGCGCCATCGGCAGCAGCGCGAAGATGGTGGCGATCGCCGTCATCAGGATCGGCCGCAGCCGGCGCCGGCCGCCCTCGACCACCGCCTCCTGGACCCCCATGCCCTGGGCCCGGTACTGGTTGACGAGATCCAGCAGCACGATCGCGTTTGTCACCACGATGCCGACCAGCATGAGCACGCCGATCAGCGCCGGCACACCCATCGGGGTGCCGGTGACCAGCAGCAGGCCGATCGCGCCGGTCGCCGCGAACGGAATGGAGATCAACAGGATCAGCGCCTGGACCAGGCTCCGGAACGTCGCCACCATGATCAGGAAGACGATCGCGATGGCGGCGAGCACGGCCAGGCCCAGGTCGGCGAAGGCCTCCTCCTGGTCGGCGCTGACGCCGCCGATGGCGAAGGTCGCCCCCGGCACATCGATGCCGTCCAGCTTCTTCTGCAGCTCCTGCGTGATGGCGCCGAGGTTCGAGCCGGTGGCCGTACCGGTGACGGAGACGCTGCGCTCGCCGTCGATCCGGCTCACCTGCTGCGGGCCCTCGGTCTGGGTGACGTCGGCGATGTCGTCGAGCTTCACCGGCCCGACCGGCATCGCGCGCAGTTCCTCCACCGTGGTCGGCGGCTTGCCCGCGAACCGCAGCACCACGTCCCGCTGCCCGTCGTCGAGCGTGACCTGCCCCAGGGGCGAACCCCGGAACGCCTGGGCCACCACCTGGCCGACGGCGGCCTCGGTGAGCCCGACCCGGCCGGCGGCGACCCGGTCGACGGTGACGTCGACGCGCGGCACCCGGGTGGCGAGGCTGGTGGAGACGTCCTCGACGCCCGCCAGCCCGGCCATCGCCGACCGGACCTCCTCGGCGGCCCGGGTCAGCGCCTCCGGGTCGGTGCCCTGGACGACCACCTCGATCTGGTTGGCCGCCGCCCCGCCCTGGCCGGCGCCGAAGCTGACCTCACCGACGGCCGGGCCCAGCGCGTCGAACTCCCGGCGCAGCTTCTCCCGCATCTCCTGGGCGTCGGTCCCGTCACCGAGGGCCAGCGACCAGTTGGCGACGTTGTTGCCGCCGCCGCCGAACGGGTTGTCCCCGCCGCCCGCCGTGACCTGGTACGTCTCGACGTCCTCGGTGCGCTCCAGCACCGCCTCGATCTGCTTGGCCGCCGCGTCGGTGCCGAGCAGGCCGGTGCCCGCCGGCAGCTCCTGGGTGATGCTCAGGGTGTCCTGGCCGGAGTCGTCGATGAAGTTGGTCTCCAGCTGGCGGGACAGGCCGAAGGTGCCGAACAGCACGAGCACGCCGAGCCCCAGCGTGATCCACCGGGTGGCCCGCTTGCGGGTGGCGAACCCGATCACCGGCAGGTACGCCCGCTGCAACGGGTTGCGCAGCTCCTTCTCCTCGGCCGCCCGACGCACCTCGGCGTCGTCCGCCGTGCCGCTCGGCGGCTTCAGGAACCAGTACGCGAGCACCGGGATGACGGTCAGCGAGACCAGCAGCGAGGCGAGCAGGGCCACCGTGACGGTGATCGCGAACGGCGCGAAGAGCTGCCCGACGAAGCCGCCCACCAGGGCGATCGGCGCGAAGACGGCGACCGTGGTGAGGGTGGACGCGGTCACCGCGCCGGCCACCTCGCGGACGGCGGCGAGGATCGCCTGCCGCTTCGGCTCGCCGTACTCCAGGTGTCTCTTGATGTTCTCGAGCACGACGATCGAGTCGTCGACCACCCGGCCGACCGCGATGGTGAGCGCGCCGAGGGTGAGCAGGTTGAGCGAGTAGTCGCCGATCCAGAGGGCGATCAGGGCGACCACCACCGAGAGCGGGATGGAGACCGCGGTGACCACGGTGGAGCGCACCGACAGCAGGAAGACCAGGATGACGATGACGGCCATGACCAGGCCCAGCAGGCCCTCGGTGGTCAGGCTCTCGATCGACTTCTCGACGAAGGGCGCCTGGTCGAAGACGACGGTCAGCTCGGCGCCGGAGGCCTCCCGCAGGTCGGCGAGGCGGTCCCGGATCTCGTGGGAGATCTCCACGGCGTTGCCGTCCGGGGATGCGGTGACCGCGATGCCCAGGCTGTCCTTGCCGTTGGTGCGGGTGATCGCGGTGGCCGGGGCGAGCTGCTGCTCGACGGTGGCCACGTCGCCGAGGCGGACCGGGGCCGCCCGGCCCGTCGCCGGCGCGACCACGACGCCCCGGAGGTCGTCCAGCGTGGCGAGCCGGGTGCCGACCTGCACCGGGAGCGCGCGGGTGCCGTCGGTCACCGCGCCGGCCGGCACCGTCACGCCGTTGGTCTTCAACGCCGCGCCGAGGGCGGTCGGCTGGAGCTTCGCCGCCGCCAGCTTGGCCGGGTCCGGGGTGACCACCACGACGTCGTCGCGGGCGCCGGTCAGGTCGACCGTCCGCACCCCCTCGATCGCCTCCAGCTCGGGCACCACCGTGGCGCGCAGCTTCTCCGCGAGGACGCGCTGGTCGTCACCGCCGGAGGCGGCGAGCACCACCGCGGGCAGGTCGTCGGTGCTGCCGGCGATGACCTGCGGGTCGACTCCCTCGGGCAGCTGCGCGTCGATCCGGTTGAGCGCGGTCTGCATCTTGTTGACCACGTCGTCCAGGTCGGTGCCGAACTCGTACTGGACCTGGACGGTCGTGGAGCCCTCGCGGGAGGTCGAGGTGACCTGGTCCAGCCCGGGGATGCCCTGGAGGGCGTTCTCGATCGGCTCGGTGACCTGCGACTCGACGACCTCGGGCCCGGCGCCGGGGTAGACCGCCACGATGAAGGCCGCCGGGAACTCCAGCGACGGCAGGAGTTGCTGCTTCAGTGACGGTACGGCGAACGCCCCGAACAGCGTGGTCACCACCGCGATGAGGGCGATCAGCCCTCGGTTGGCGAGGCTGAATCTGGCGAGCAGCGACATCGGCGTGACTCACTCCTGGAAAAGGCGATTGGCGGGGGTACGGATTCTCCCCCACCCGGCCCGACCGGCCCCGGTCGGCCCTGCCCCAGTCCGATGCACAGGACTCGCCTGCGCCACCCCGATTTTCCTCCTGTCGACCTCCGCCGGCGCCGATCCGCCGGCGGCTCAGGCGAGGCCGATCCCGCTCGCGGCTCAGGCGAGGTCGAGGCAGCGGGCGGCGGCCAGCGGGTCGTTGGCGATGGTGGTGGGCACGGGCGCGGTGGAGATCGCCCACTCCGGGTCCTTCAGGCCGTGGCCGGTGACCGTGCAGACCACCGTCGAGCCGGCCGGGACCCGACCGGCGGCGGCCTGCTGGAGCAGGCCGGCCACGCTGGCCGCGCTGCCCAGCTCGACGAAGACCCCGACCTCGCGGGCGAGCAGCCGGTACGCGGCCAGGATCTCCCGGTCGGTGACGGCGGCGATCAGCCCGCCCGAGGAGTCCCGGGCGTCGAGCGCCCTGGTCCAGCTCGCCGGGTTGCCGATCCGGATGGCGGTGGCGATCGTGGACGGCTCGCGGACCACCTCCCCGGTGACGATCGGGGCGGCGCCGGCGGCCTGGAAGCCGTACATCTTCGGGGCCCGGGTGGCGTTGCCGTCCCGCAGCTCCTCCGAGTAGCCCATCCAGTAGGCCGAGACGTTGCCGGCGTTGCCGACCGGCAGGCAGTGGATGTCGGGCGCGTCACCCAACGCCTCGACGATCTCGAACGCGGCCGTCTTCTGGCCGTGCAGCCGGTCGATGTTGACCGAGTTGACCAGGGCGACCGGGTAGTCCTGCGCGAGCTTGGCGGCCAGCGACAGGCAGTCGTCGAAGTTGCCGGTGACCTGGAGCAGCTTCGCCCCGTGCACGAGCGCCTGGGCCAGCTTGCCCAGCGCGATCTTGCCCTGCGGCACGAGCACCGCGCAGGTCAGGCCGGCGCGGGCCGCGTACGCCGCCGCGGAGGCGCTGGTGTTGCCGGTGGAGGCGCAGATGATCGCCTTGTTGCCGGCCTCGACCGCCTTGGAGACCGCGAGGGTCATGCCCCGGTCCTTGAACGAGCCGGTCGGGTTGGCGCCCTCCACCTTCAGGTGCACGTCGCAGCCGAGCCGGGCGGAGAGCACCGGCGCGGGCAGCAGCGGCGTGTTCCCCTCGTGCAGGGTCACGACCGGGGTGGCGTCGGTGACCGGCAGCCGGTCCCGGTACGCGTCGATCAGACCCCGCCACATGTCGTTCTCCCTCGCCTCTACCGTCCCGCCGAGTCGGGCACGCCTCCAGCCTGGACCAGTCTCGCCGTGTGCCCGCCGGCGCACCCGCAGTTAACCATCAGGCGAGACGCGGAAGCGCTCGCCCCGCCGGGCCGGGACAGCGGACGGGCCCAGGCACGCCCGACCCGCACCGCCGGCGGTCGCGGGCCGGCCCGCTCCCGTCACCGAGGCCCCGCGGGCGGACCGCTCAGAGCCCGCCCTCGACCCGCAGCACGCTCGCCACGGAGCGGACGATGTCCAGCCCGCGCAGCTCCCGCACGGTGGCGGCGAGCGCCGCGTCCGGCGCCACGTGGGTGACGATCACCAGGTCGGCGTCCTCGCCCCGGCCGGTCGCGCCGCCGCCCGCCGGGCCCTGCCGCACGGTGGCGATCGACACGTCGTGCCGGGCGAACACGCCGGCCACCGCCTCCAGCACACCCGGCCGGTCGGCCACGTCGAGGCTGATGTGGTAGCGGGTCAGCGCCTCCCCCATGGGCCGCACCGGCAGGTCGGCGTACGCGCTCTCGCTGGCCGACCGCACCCCGGCGAGCCGGTTGCGGGAGACCGCCACCACGTCGCCCAGCACCGCACTGGCCGTCGGCGCGCCGCCCGCGCCCCGGCCGTAGAACATCAGCGGCCCGGCCGCCTCGGCCTCGACGAAGACCGCGTTGAACGCGTCGCCGACGCTGGCCAGCGGGTGGCCCAGCGGGATCATCGCCGGGTGCACCCGCACGCTGACCGTCTCCCGGCCGGCGGCGTCGGCGCCCCGGGCGGCGATGCAGAGCAGCTTGATGGTGCAGCCCATCGCCTTGGCGCTGGCCACGTCGGCCGCCGTGACCTCGGTGATGCCCTCGCGGTGCACGTCGGCCGCGCCGACCCGGGTGTGGAAGGCCAGCGAGGCGAGGATGGCCGCCTTGGCCGCCGCGTCGAAGCCCTCCACGTCGGCGGTCGGGTCGGCCTCGGCGTAGCCCAGCTCGGTGGCCTCCTCCAGCGCCTCCGCGAAGCCGGCGCCGGTGGCGTCCATGGCGGAGAGGATGAAGTTGGTGGTGCCGTTGACGATGCCGGTGACCCGGTTGATCCGGTCGCCGTGCAGCGACTCGCGCAGCGGGCGCAGCAGCGGGATCGCCCCCGCCACGGACGCCTCGTAGTAGAGGTCGCCGCCGCCCTCGGCCGCCGCGTCGTGCAGGGCGGCGCCGTCCTCGGCGAGCAGCGCCTTGTTGGCCGTGACCACGCTCTTGCCGGCCCGCAGCGCCTCCACCAGCCAGCCCCGCGCCGGCTCGATGCCGCCGACCACCTCGACGACCACGTCCACGTCGTCGCGCTTGATCAGCCCCAGCGCGTCGGTGGTGAACAGGGTCGGGTCGACGGGCAGCTCGCCCCGGTCGCGGCCGAGACGGCGTACGGCGATGCCGGCGATCTCCAGCGGGGCGCCGATCCGGGCGGCGAGGTCGGCCGCCTGCTCGTGCAGCAGCCGGACCACCTCGCTACCGACCGTGCCGCAGCCGAGCAGTGCCAGGCGCACAGGTGATGTCATCGGTGTCGCGGCGTGGATACCCCGGCCTCCAGGCAGGGGAGGAAACGCCGCTCCCTCCCCTCGGTGAGTGTTCTCAGACCGGTAAGATATGAGGCGTGGGTGAGGTAGTGAAGCGGGCGTACAAGTACCGCTTTTATCCATCCCCTGAGCAGACCGAACAGTTGAACCGGACGTTCGGATGCGTGCGTCTGGTCTACAACCGGGCGTTGGCAGCGCGCACCCGGGCATGGGCCAACGACCGGCAGCGCACCAACTACGTGCAGTCCTCGGCGTGGCTGACGGATTGGAAACGCACCGACGACCTGGCGTTCCTCAACGAGGTGTCGTCGGTGCCGTTGCAGCAGACGCTGCGACATCTGCAAAGCGCTTTCGCCGCCTTCTGGGACAAGCGCGCCCGATACCCCCGATTCAAGTCCAAGCGCAAATCGCGCGCGTCGGCGGAGTACACCCGGTCGGCGTTTCGCTGGCGCGACGGTCGGCTCACCTTGGCGAAAATGCACGCGCCGCTGGCTGTCGTGTGGTCCCGGCCCCTGCCCGAAGGCGCGAATCCGTCCACGGTGACGGTGTCCCGAGACACGGCCGGTCGCTGGTTCGTGTCCCTGCTGGTGGAAGACCCGACCGTCGTGCCGCTGCCGCCCTCGTCCAGCGTGGTCGGTGTGGACGCCGGCCTCACCAGCCTGGTGACCCTTTCCACCGGAGATAAGGTCACCAACCCGCGTCACGCGCGCGTCGAGCGGCGGAAGCTGGCCATAGCGCAGCGGAACCTGTCCCGTAAGGAAAAGGGGTCCGCGAACCGGGCCAAGGCCCGTGTCAAGGTGGCCCGTATCCATGCCCGCATCGCCAACCGGCGACGCGATCATCTGCACAAGCTGAGCACTCGACTCATCCGCGAGAACCAAACGGTCATGATCGAGGATCTCACCGTACGCAACATGCTTCGCAACCATCGGCTGGCCCGGGCCATCTCCGATGCGGCCTGGTCGGAACTGCGCAACATGCTGGAGTACAAGACAGCCTGGTACGGCCGCACCGTGATCGCCATCGACCGGTTCTACCCGTCGTCGAAGACCTGCTCGGCGTGCGGACGCATCAACACCAAACTCACCCTCGGCGTCCGCGTCTGGACGTGCCCCAGCTGCGACACCACGCACGACCGGGACGTCAACGCCGCCAACAACATTCTCGCCGCAGGGCTTGCGGAGAGGTAAAACGCCTGTCGAGCTGACGTAACACCTCACGGGATTCTCCCTACGGGCAGTCGGCGACGAAGCAGGAACACCTTCGGGCGACCGAAGGAGCCCCCGCCCATCAGGGCGGCGGAGGATGTCAACCCACGTCCAATGCCAGCAGGTCCTCTTCGGTCTCCCGCCGGACGATCAGGCGCGCCTGGCCGTCGCGCACCGCGACCACCGGGGGGCGGGGCACGTGGTTGTAGTTGCTGGCCATGCTCCGGCAGTAGGCACCGGTGCCCGGCACCGCGACAAGATCTCCGGGCTGCACGTCGGCGGGCAGGAATTCATCCTTCACCACGATGTCCCCGGACTCACAATGCTTTCCCACCACGCGGGCGAGCATCGGCTCGGCGGCCGACGCCCGGGACGCCAGCGTCGCGGAGTAGGACGCGTCGTAGAGCGCGGTGCGGATGTTGTCGCTCATCCCGCCGTCGACGCTCACGTAGGCACGACGCCCGTCCGCTGCGTCACCACCAGTGCCTACCGGCACGGACTTGACCGTGCCGACCTCGTAGAGGGTGAACACGGCCGGCCCGACGATCGCCCGACCCGGCTCGATCGACAGGTGCGGGACCGCCAGCCGCTCGGCGGCGCACTCGGCCTCGACGATCCGGCGCAGCCGCTTCGCGAGGTCCTGCGGGGCGGCCGGGTCGTCCTGCGTCGTGTACGCGATGCCGAAGCCACCGCCGAGGTCCAGCTCGGGCAGCTCCACCCCGCGCGCGTCGCGGATCTGCGCCTGGAGGCCGAGCACCCGGCGGGCGGAGACCTCGAAGCCGCTGGCGTCGAAGATCTGCGAGCCGATGTGCGAGTGCAGGCCGCGCAGCTCCAGCACGCCCTCGTCGAGCACCCGGAAGGCCGCCTCGGCCGCCGCCCCGCCCGCGAGGGAGAAGCCGAACTTCTGGTCCTCGTGCGCGGTGGCGATGAACTCGTGGGTGTGCGCCTCGACGCCGACCGTGACCCGGATCATCACCCGGGGGCGGACGCCCCGCTCACGGGCGAGCGCGGTGAGGCGGCCGATCTCGTCGAACGAGTCGAGGATGATCCGGCCGACCCCGGCGTCGAGCGCCCGGCTCAGCTCGGTCACCGACTTGTTGTTGCCGTGGAAGCCGATCCGCTCGGGCGGCATCCCGGCCGACAGCGCGGTGGCCAGCTCGCCCCCGGTGCACACGTCGAGGTGCAGGCCCTCCTCGGCGATCATCCGGACCACGGCCCGGCAGAGGAAGGCCTTGCCGGCGTAGTAGACGTCGACGCCGTCGAAGGCGGTGCGGAAGTCCCGGGCCCGGGACCGCAGGTCGTCCTCGTCGAGGACGTACACCGGGGTGCCGAACTCGGCCGCGAGGTCGCGGACGCCGAGGCCGGCCACGGCGAGCACGCCGTCGCCGTCGCGGGTGACGTTGCGCGGCCACAGCTGCGGCACCAGGGCGTTGACGTCGACCGGGGTGCGCAGCCAGGACGGCCCCCGGCTGCCGATGTCACCGTGCAGCGCACCGGCCTCGTGAGCACGCATTACCGCTCCTACATCCTTTCCGGGGCCGAGACGCCCAGCAGGCGCAGGCCGTTGGCGATCACGGTGCGGGTGGCGTCGTTCAGCCAGAGCCGGGCCCGGTGCAGGTCGGTGGTCTCCTCGTCGCCGCGCGGCAGGATCCGGCACTCGTCGTAGAACCGGTGGTAGGCCCCGGCCAGCTCCTCCAGGTAGCGGGCCACCCGGTGCGGGCCGCGCAGCTCGGCCGCCGCAGCGACCACGGCGGGGAACTCGGCGAGCGCCTTGAGCAGCTCGTTCTCCTTCTCGTGGCCGAGCAGGTCGGGGCGGAACGCCTCGGCGTCGCCCCGGGTCAGCCCCACCTCGGCGGCGTTGCGGCCCACGCTGGCCGTCCGGGCCGCCACGTACTGCACGTAGTAGACCGGGTTGTCGCGGGTGGCCCGGGTCCACAGCTCGACGTCGATGTCGATCGGGGAGTCGCTGGAGTAGCGGGCGAGCGCGTAGCGGGAGGCGTCCACGCCGATCGCGTCGACCAGGTCCTCCAGGGTCACCACCGTGCCGGCCCGCTTGCTCATCCGGACCGGGGCACCGTCGCGGACCAGGTTGACCAGCTGGCCGATCAGGATCTCCAGGCTGCGCTCCGGGTCGTCGCCGAAGCAGGCGGCCATCGCCTTCATCCGGCCGATGTAGCCGTGGTGGTCGGCGCCCAGCATGATCACGACGCGGTCGAAGCCGCGCTCCCGCTTGTCGAGGTAGTAGGCGCAGTCGGCGGCGAAGTAGGTCCACTCGCCGTTGGACTTGCGCAGCACGCGGTCCTTGTCGTCGCCGAAGTCGGTGGTGCGCAGCCAGGTCGCGCCGTCCGACTCGTAGAGGTGGCCCTGGTCACGCAGCCGCTGGAGGGCCAGGTCCAGCTCCCCCCGGTCGTGCAGGTCCTTCTCGTTGAAGTAGGTGTCGAACTCCACCCCGAAGCCGCGCAGCGAGGACTTGATCTCGGCGAACATGAGCTGCACGCCCTCGACCCGGAAGACCTCCTGGGCGGCGGCGTCGTCCAGCTCCAGCACGTCGGGTCGGGCACCCCGGACGGCGTCGGCGATCTCGCTGATGTACGCACCGGCGTACCCGTCCTCGGGGGCCGGCTCGCCCTTGGCGGCGGCGAGCAACGACCGGGCGAACCGGTCGATCTGGGAGCCCGCGTCGTTGAAGTAGTATTCCGTCCCGACCTCGGCGCCGGTGGCGCGCAGAAGCCGGCTCAGCGCGTCGCCGACGGCCGCCCAGCGGACGCCGCCGATGTGCACCGGGCCGGTCGGGTTCGCCGAGACGAACTCCAGGTTCATCCGCTGCCCGGCGAGCCGGTCGCTGCGCCCGTACGCCTCGCCCGCCTCGACGATCGTGCGGGCGAGCTGGCCGGCGGCAGCCGCGTCGAGCCGGATGTTGAGGAAGCCCGGGCCGGCGATCTCCACCGACTTGACCCCCGGGGCCCGGCCGAGCTGCTCGGCGAGGGCCGTGGCCAGCTCGCGCGGCGGGACGCCCACCTTCTTGCTGAGCTGGAGGGCCAGCGTGGAGGCGTAGTCGCCGTGCTCGGGGCTGCGAGGTCGCTCGACCGCCGTCCGCTCCGGCAGGGCGGAGCGGTCCAGGCCACGCTCGGTGAAGACGGCGTGGGCTGCGGATAGGACGACCTCGGCGAGTTCTGCGGGAGTCACTGATCCATGTTATCGGGGGTAGACTCGGCACCCGCGGCGGCGACCCAGTGTGTGAGACCGGCCCGCCGGATCCCCTGACCGACCGACCTGACGAGGCACGATGAGCATCAGCACACCGGGTGGCGGCCCCGAGCGGCGCCCGAACGTGGTCAGCACCGGCAAGAAGCCGGCAGCGGGCCGGCCGGCAGCAGGCGCCAAGACCGGGTCCGGCGGCGCCAAGCCCGGTTCCACCGGCGCGAAGACCGGTTCCGCCGGCGCCAAGGCCGGGTCCGGCAAGCCGACGGGCACCCGCCCCGGCGCCGGGGGCAAGGGCCGCAAGCCCATCACCCCGGTGAAGGTGAGCCAGGGCCGCTCATGGGGGCCGATCGCGCTCTTCGTCGCCGTGGGTGTGCTGGCCGTGGCGATCATCGGCTACGGCGCCTGGGCGACGTTCCAGGGCGCCAAGCCCTGGGAGGACCGGGCGGACGCGATCGACGGCATCGTCAACTTCCGCGAGAAGGACAAGGACCTCGTGTCCGGCGGCAACCACAAGACGGGGCCCCTCACCTACACGGTGCTCCCGCCGGTGGCCGGCCCCCACAACGCGGCCTGGCAGAACTGCATGGGCGACGTCTACCCCGCCCAGATCGCCAACGAGCACGCGGTGCACAGCCTGGAGCACGGCACGGTCTGGATCACCTACCGTCCGGACCTGGCCGCCGACCAGGTGACGAAGCTCGCCGACAAGGTGCGGGGCAAGGAGAAGCTGATGCTCAGCCCGTTCGAGGGGCTGGACAAGCCGATCTCGCTCCAGGCGTGGGGCTACCAGCTCAAGGTCGACAACGCCGACGACGGCCGCATCGACGAGTTCATCAAGACGCTGCGGGTCAACGCCTCGATCGAGGGGCCGACCGCGCTGTGCAGCCAGGGCATCACCGCCACCGGCACCACGCCGCGCGACGACGCCCAGCAGATGCCGCAGGGCTGAGGAGAGCGATGAGCATCCCGACCATGACCGCGACCAGCGAGCCGGCCAGCCCGGCTCCGGAGGAACGGCGGTCGCCGGCCCGCTGGGGCACGGCCGCGCTGGCCCTGGCCGTCGTGGTCGGGCTGCTCCTCGGGTACGCCGGTGGCATGCTGACCCCCCGGCTCACCCGGCCGGGCGACGCCTCGGCGGAGGCGGGCTTCGCCCGGGACATGCTGACCCACCACGCGCAGGCGGTGGAGATGGGCCTGGTCGCCTTCGACGAGGGCAGCGACCCGGAGGTCCGCAGCATCGGCGGCGACATCGCCACCTCCCAGCAGGGCGAGATCGGCACGATGCACACGTGGCTGCGCTCGTGGGGGCTCGACCCGGCGGGCAGCGAGCCGCCGATGTCGTGGATGTCCGACGGCGCCGGCCTGGTCAGGAACGGCCTCATGCCGGGCATGGCCACCCCCGAGGAGATGGCGAAGCTGCACGCGGCCGAGGGCCGGGAGCTGGACGTCCTCTTCCTGCAACTGATGATCAAGCATCACCTGGGCGGCATCCACATGATCGACGGCATCCTCGACGTCAGCGACGAGCCCGACGTCGTCAGGACCGCGCAGACCATGAAGAACACCCAGCGCAACGACCTCACCAATCTCCAGAACGCGCTGAAGCGGCTGGGCGGCTGACCCGCCGCCGCACCGTCGCCCGTCGAGAGGTCCGCGTCGCCGCCGTTTCACCCGGCCGACGCGGACCTCTCGCCATCCCGGCCCCCCTCAGGGAGCCGGCCACCCCGCACCCCCGTCCGCTTTGAGCGGTAAGCGGCGTCATGCACCATCTACCCCATTGCGACACTAAGAGAGTTTTCTCCACACATATCGTGACCAGTTGCGATTCGGGCTCGTTGCGCAGGACGTGGGGGTTGCACTGAGAGACGCACGGCGTTCGGTCACCAGCTGGTGCCGGCGCCACACCATCGGCGGTGACGGGGCGGTGGCAGCCGTCCGTCGCGGACAGCGGCAGGGCGAGCCGGGAACGCTCAGCCGCGAACAGGAGCTCGAACTCATCGACGTCCTGCGGGGCGTCCATCCCGACGAGTTGGGCCTGGACGAGGAGCTGTGGACGCGGCAGAGCCTGCACGCCCTCATCCAGCACCGCTTCGAGCCGTCCATGGACGCCGGGGCGGTGGGCGCGTACCTGCGGGCCTGGGGGCTGGGTCCCCGGGAGCCCCGGGAACGGGCCTGCGGCCTCTGCGTCGGCGCGGTGGAACGCTGGGTGCGCAGCGACTACCCGGCCATCACCCGGGCGGCGCAGGAGCACCTCGCCGAGGTCTACTGGATCGGCCGCGTACGCCTGCGGGGCACGATGCCCGCGGCGGACGTCATCTCCGCCGTCTCCTCCCGCGGCCGGGTGCGCTTCATGATCACCACGCCGTCGGTCGACCCGCCGCTCCCGCGCGACTTCGTGCTGCGGCTCAGCGGCGAGGAGCAGCGGACCGTGCACCTGATCGTCGACGGCTCCTGGCCCCGCAACGAGTGGCCCCGGCGCCTGCCCCGCCGCATCGTGCTGCACCCGCTGCCGAGCTGCGGCCGCGCCGTCGCCGCCTGACCACCCGCGCCCGCCCCTGCACCAGCCGGCCGCATCCGCGAGCGGCATCGGCGAGTGGAACGTCAGGGGTGTATCCGGTGCCCGGAGACACCCGTGAGGTTCCACTCGTGCCGGCCGGAGGGCTCTCCGGCAGCGGCGTCCGGCGCAGGTGGAACAGGGCGGCACCCGTCACCGGTCCTGCGGCGAACGACACCAGCAGGGCGGGGCGACACGAGGGCGCGCGCCGGATACCGATTCGGCGTTCCGGGGGGACGTTTGCTAGTCTTCTCCAGTCGCTGAGCCCCCGTAGCTCAGGGGATAGAGCACCGCCCTCCGGAGGCGGGGGCGCAGGTTCGAATCCTGCCGGGGGCACCACACCACACCAGTCAACACCTCGCTCATCCGAGGTTGACCGTTCCCTCCGTCGATCTTCGAACGACGACGACCACGCAAACGCCCGACGACAGGTGTCGTCGGGCGTCTCCGTGTCCTGGGCTGCGGCGAGGCGTTCCCCGCAGCGATGCACTGCTGCGGCCCGGGTGCGGTGTCACCCGGGCCGCCCTCGCGCCCACATCCGCCGTCCGCGCGGGAGCCCGCCGGAAAGCCGGGCACGGACCGGGTGCGGGCGGGCGGCACCGCGTCGAACAGGCGGCGGTGCCGCACCGCTACGGGGTCAGTCGGCGGCGAGACCGTGCAGGAAACCGTCCTGGTCGCCGACCAGCAGCAGGTCGCCGATGACGACCGGCGGGCTGTAGCAGTAGGCGCTGGTCGTCAGTTGCAACCGGGAGCGGACGGCCCCGGTGACCACGTCGAGCCCGACCAGCAGTCCCGTGGTGGTCGGGGTCCACGCGACGCCGTCGTGGATCGCCGCGCCGGTGCTGACCGGGCGGGCGCCCAGCCCGGCTGTCCAGCGGGCCTGGCCGGTGGCCGGGTCCACCCGGGAGGCGGTGCGACCGCCGTCGTCGAACATCAGCACGTCGCCGCCGTCCAGCACGAGCTTCGGGGCGTAGACGTAGGAGCCAGCCACCGACCAGCGGGGTTCCCCGGTCGCGGGGTCCAGCGCGAACGCGCTGGCCACGGTGGACACCAGGACCAGCCCGTTGGGCAGCACCTCCAGGTTGTCCGCCCAGGGGCCGTAGATGAGGCGGCTGTAGGCGGTGGTGCGGGTGGTGGTGGAGAACGACCAGAGCACGGCACCGGTGCGGGCGTCGTGGGCGTAGACGTTGCCGTCGCCGGCGCCGGCGTAGACCCGGGTGCCGTCGCTCGCGGCGCGCCCGGCGAACATGCCCTTCCCGGCCACCCGCCACACCGGGTCGCCCGTGCGCGCGTCGACGGCCTGCCGGGTCTCGCCGGCGGAGATCACCACGACGGTACGGCCGTCGACCGTGGTGACCAGCGGGCTGCCGAGCACCGGGGCACCGGCGTCGTAGGTGAACCGGCGCCGGCCGGTGGCCGCGTCGAGGGCGTGGAGGCGGTGGTCGTCGGAGGGGACGTAGACGGTCCCGCCGTCGGGGGCGAACGCCGGCCGGCCGTGCACCGCGCCGATCCGCGTCTGCCAGCGCCGGGACAGTCCCCGGCGGGTGGGCCGGGCGCCGACGACGTTCCCGCCGGTGGTCGCCGCGATCAGCAGGCCGTCCCGGGCCGCCAGGCCGGCCTGCACCGGCGCGCCGAGCTGCTCGCTCCAGCGCAGCCGCCGGGCGGTGTCGGGGAGGGCGAAGGTGCGGGTCTGCTCGTGCCAGGCGCCGTCGGCGTCGGTGACCCGTACGGTCATCCGGTGCTCGCCGGGCGGGAGCGACGTGAGGTCCAGCCCGCCGGTGTAGCGGCGGCCGGCCCCGTCGGGGGCCAGGTTGCGCCACTGGCCGTCGTCCTTGAGCCCGTAGGTGTGCTGCGGATAGAGCTGGGCCTTGACGTTGGCGGTGCGGGCGTGCGGGGCGAGCCGCACGGACACCGCCAGCGCGGCGCCCGCCGGGTCGAGCGAGATCGCCTGGGGTCGCTGCGCGGCGGCGGTACGCGGGCCGGCGATCGGGATGTCCAGCACCGCGCGGGACTCGGCGCTGCCGTCGGCGGCCCGCTGCACGGCCGTGACCTTCAGCACCTCGCCGTCGGGCCCGTCGGTGCGCTGCACCCAGTAGTAGATCGCCGAGCCGCGGGTGTCGTCGACCGCCAACTGGGTCACCCCGTTGAAGCGCTGCACCTGCTCGGCGTGCACGTGCCCGGCGAACATGGCCCGTACGTCGTAGCGGTCGAGCAGCCGCAGCAGCCGCTCCTGGTCGGAGACGTAGTAGTTGTCGCCGCCGAACGGGAAGTGGCAGAGCATGACGATCGGCACGCCGCGCGGCACCCGGTCCAGGTCGCGGGTCAGCCACCGGATGCCGGACTCGCCGAACCCGCCCGGCTCCTGGAGCAGGTGGCTCGGGTCCAGCGCGACGAAGTGCAGGCCGTCGTGGTCGAACGAGTACCGGCTCGGCCCGAACAACGACCCGTACCGTTCACCGGCCGTGCTGTCCCAGCGCCAGTCGTGGTTGCCCGGCACGTGCCGGATCCGGGGTCGCAGCGCCGCCGGGATGGTGTCGAGGTAGGTGTCGTACTCGGCCACGGAGCCGTGCTCGACGATGTCCCCGACGTGGCACACGACCTCCGGGTTCCGGGCGGCGATCTGCTCGTACGTCCAGCGCACGCCCTCGGTCCGCTCGGGCAGGTCCACGTCGATCTGCGTGTCGCCCAGCAGCGCGAACCCCGGCGACCAGGGCCCATCGGGGCGGGGTGCGGTCCGGCCGGCGGTCGCGGGCGCGGCGCCGACCGTCGCGCCGGTCGCCGCTGCGGTGACCGCGCCGACGCCCAGGCCGAGCAGCCGGCGGCGGTCCATCGGGAGACGGGCGGGTTCGTTGGCGGTCGGCGATGGCATGGGTGCGGTCCTTCCGACGGGCGCGGGAAATGCCGGGAAGTGTGGCATGGGCCACGACCGCCGAACCAGCGATCTCCTGCACATCTCGCCGAGATCCGCAGGAGATCGTCAACATCGCCGGAGAAATGTTCGCTTCCTTGCAGGACCGGGGTCACGCCGCCTGGTCGGCCGGATCCTTGGCGCGCCGTCCCGCCTGGTCGGCCGGGTCCGCGCCGGGCCGCCCTGCCCAACGCAGCAGCGCGACGAACGCCAGCGCGGCGGTCACCGCCCCGCCCACCAGGCGCACCCGGTGCCCGGCGACGAACTCGGCCGCGACCTGACGCAGGTACTCCGGTGAGTGTGTGCCGACCGGGTCGACGAACATGATCTCGTTGCGCGGCCAGAAGAAGAACACGGAGAACAGGAACTCGCAGGCGACGAAGACCACGGCCGCGCCGGCGATCCACCAGCGCAGCCGGCGGTCGCGCCAGGTCAGCACCGCCGCGGCGAGGCAGGCGAGCACGACGGTCGCGCCGAGCGGCGGAAAGTAGTCACTCGGGCCGCCCGCCACCAGGAACTCGCGGGCCCGGTCCAGCGACGCCGGCGGGTCCCCGAAGATGTTCGGGTAGAGCATCACGGTCTCGGCGGCGACGCCGCCGAACGACATCATCGCCGTCCACACCAGAACGACGAGCACCGTCCAGGTGAGCCTGTCGCGGGTCATGTCTCCTCCTGCCGATCCGTCGACGCCGTCCCGGCGCCGTCGGCCGGGTCGTCCCGGCGCCGTCCGCTGGGTCGTCGTCGACGCTAGGTCGGCCGCCACGGCCCGTCTGCCGCCCGAGGGCGTGAAGGCGGGGTCGCCTGTGGACGTACGGCGGCGCAGGCCGGTCGCCCGTCCGCGCGGCCGGGCGTCGCCTCCCGACGTAGCCCGGGGCGGGCGACGGGCGACGGGACGAGCGACGGCGGCGGGCAACGGGCGACAGGCGACGGGGCCGAGCGACGGCGGCGGTGACGGGCACTGGCAGGGCCGCCGGTGGCCGACACCAGCAGCGCCGACGGTGGCGGACGCCGGCAGGGCCGCCGGTGACGGGGCGAGGGCTGGTTCGCGTACGTCAGCCGGCGGCGCGGCGGGCGCGGGCCCGGCGCTTGCCCTCGTGCATGGCCTGCACCCGGGCGACCGGGATGGTGTGCCCCTCCGCGACCAGGTCCGCCGGGAGCTGCTGCGGCGCGGGCAGCCGCTCGGCCCAGGGGTCGCGTCCGGCGATCAGCGCCGGGGCCGTGCGGATGGTGAAGTCGGCCGGGGTCACGTCGCCCAGGTCGGCCCAGTCGACCGGGAAGGAGACCGGCACGCCCGGCCGCAGCCGGGGGCTGTAGGCGGCCACCACTGTCGCCCCGCCGGCCCGGGTCGAGTCGACGAACACCTTGCCGCCCCGGTCCTCGCGGATGAAGGCGGTGGTGGCCAGCGCCGGGTCGAGCCGTTCGGCGCGGGCCGCCACCGCCCGGGTCGCGGCGGCCATGTCCTCCACCGTGGCGCCCTCCGCGACCGGCACGAAGACGTGCACGCCCTTGGCCCCGCTGGTCTTGACCGCGCCGGCGAGCCCCGCGTCGGCGAGCGCCTGCCGGACCAGCCGTGCCGCGGCGACCGCCAGCGCGAAGGAGTCCCCCTCCGGCGGATCGAGGTCCAGCACCAGGTGGGTGGGGCGGTGCAGGTCGTCGACCGTGGCCAGGGTGGGGTGGTACTCCACCGCGCGCTGGTTGGCGAACCAGAGCAGGGTGCGCCGGTCGTCGCAGAGCGCGTACGAGATCTCGCGGTGCGACGCCTCGGCCCAGACCGGCGTGCGGGCCACCCAGTCCGGCGTGTACTTCGGCAGGTTCTTCTGCATGAACGGCGGCTGCCCCGGCCGGACCCGGATCACCGACAGCGGCCGGCCGCGCAGTTGCGGCAGGATCCGCTCGTGCACCGCGTCGAGGTAGTCGACCAGGTCCCGCTTGGTCGCGTCGGCGCCGTCGAACAACGGCTGGTCGAGGTTGGTCAGCGACACCCCGTCCCGGGTCTCGTCAGCGCCACTCATCCGACCACCTTCGCGGCCCGGGGGCCGACGGTCAACCGGACGCGGCGGGGCGAACCGCCGCGAACGGATCGCCGCCGGCCCGGACGACGTCGAGCATCCGCTGCGTGTGCCCGCGGGCGGCGGCGTACAGGCCACCGCCGTAGCTGACCCGGGCCACGCCGAGCGCGGCCAGCTCCGGCACCGTGGGGGCGCCGGGGCGGGCGAGCGCGTTCACCGCCCCGGGCACGGCGGCCACCAGCTCGGACAGGATCGCCGGGTCGGCGAGCAGGATCGGGTAGACGCAGTCCGCGCCGGCGGCGAGGTAGCGGGTGGCCCGGCTGACCGCCTCCGGGAGCAGGGCGGCGGGGTCGCCGCCGCCGGCGAGGAAGACGTCGATGCGGGCGTTGAGCACCACCGGCACCCCGGCCGCGTCAGCCGCCGCCCGGACCTCGGCGAGCAGGTCGGCCTGCGCCCCGGCGTCGACCGACCGGCCGGTACGCGGGTCGGAGTCCTCCAGGTTGAGCCCGACCGCACCGGCGTCGAGCAGGCGCCCCACCAGCTCGGCGGGGCGCAGCCCATACCCCCGCTCCAGGTCGGCGGTGACGGGGACGGCGACGGCGCGGGCGAGGCGGGCCACGGCGGCGAACATCTCCCCCGGCGGGGTGGCCTCGCCGTCGGCGTGGCCGAGCGCCTCGGCGACGGCGCTGCTGCTGGTGGCCACGGCCGGGAAGCCGGCGGCGGCGATCTGGCGGGCGGAGCTGGCGTCCCAGGCGTTGGGCAGGATCAGCGGGTCACCGGGCCGGTGCAGCGTGCGCAGCGCCGCCGCCCGGACGGCGAGATCGTCGGTCATACGCCGATTCTCGGCGGACCGGCGCCCGGGACGCAGCCCCGATTCCGTGTCGATGGACCTTGCCGCTTCCGCCGCCGGCGGCGCACGGGCGACGCGGTTTGTCGTCGGGGAACACCCTCTGTGACCATGAGGGCGGAGCGTGAGGAGGCATGGGCGTGTCGCAGGGGAACAGCGATGGCACCGCCGGGCGGGCGTCCGAGGCGTGCGGGGCGGTCGACGGGTCCTTCGCCCCCGGCCAGGCCACGGCGTGCACGGTCCGCGAGGTGCTCGACCGGGTGGGCGGCAAGTGGAGCATCGGCATCCTCGTGGCCGCCTCCCAGGGCCCGGTGCGCTTCACGGAGCTGGAACGCCGCGTGGAGGGGATCAGCCGGCGGATGCTCACCCTCACCCTGCGCAACCTCGAGCGCGACGGGCTGCTGCACCGGAAGGTCCATCCGACCGTCCCGCCGAAGGTGGAGTACACCGCCACCCCGATCGCGCTGGAACTCCACGAGTCACTGGTGGCCCTGACCCACTGGGCGGAACGGCACCGCAGCGCGATCGCCGACGCCCGGGCCAGGTACGACCGGGCGCACGGCGGGGACCTCCCGCCCGTTCCGGAGGGGTAAACCTCGGCCGCGTGTGGGGAACGCCACGCCCTCCATCTGACCGATCGGTCAGGGTCTGACCGATCGGTCAGGCATGCTGGTCGGGGAGGTGGGCCGGCATGGCGCGGATGGTTCCGGAGACGCACGACGAAATCCTTTCGGCGGCGGCCCGACGCTTCGCGACGACCGGCTACCGGGGCACCTCGTTGCAGGACATCGCCCGCGAGGTGGGCTGCTCCAAGGCGGCGGTGCTCTACCACTTCGCCAACAAGGAGGCCATCCTCACCGAGCTGATGGCCCCGGCGATCGACGTCCTCCAGGCGCTCGACGAGCGGATCCGCGCACATCGCGGCGCGGACGCCCAACGGGTCGCCGCCGAGGGCTTCGTCGACCTCGCGGTCCGTTTCCGCCGCGAGATCGCCCTGCTCCGGGGCGAGTTCCCGGAGCTGCTCAAGCAGCCCGCCTTCGCGCACATCCAGCGGATGTCCGAGCGCCTGGTCGACGCGCTCGCCGGGCACCCGGAACGCCCGTCCGCCCGGATCGTGGCGCTGGTGCTGCTCGCCGGCATCTCCGAGACCTGCGGGGAGTTCGCCGACGTACCCGACGAGGAGCTGCGCGCCGCCCTGCTGGCGCTCGCCCGGCGGGCACTGGAGCCCGTCGACTGATCCGTACCCAACCATCCACGACCGAGGACAAGGAACTCATGGCCACCCTGCTCTACCGGCTCGGCCGGGGCTCGATGCGCCGGCGGCGACTCGTCGCGGCGATCTGGCTCGTCGTACTCGTCGGTCTCGGCCTCGCCGCCGCGACCCTGCGCGGCCCGATAGCCGACAACTTCACCATGCCCGGCACCGAGTCGCAGCGCGCCCTGGACCTGCTCGCCGAGCAGTTCCCGGCGGCGAGCGGCGCGACCGGCACGATCGCGGTCAGGGCGCCGGCCGACGGCGCGCTCGCCAGCCCGCAGGGGCAGGCCGTGGTGAAGGAACTCACCCAGGAGGCCGCCACGCTGCCCGGCGTCGTCGGCGCCGTCGATCCGTTCCAGGTGGGGGCGGTCTCCCCCGACGGCCGGTACGCGCTGGTCCAGGTCCAGTTCGCCACCGGCGCCGACGAGGTGACCGACGCCCAGCGCGACGCGTACGAGAAGGTCGGCGAGCGGGCCGAGGCCCAGGGCTGGGAGGTCGCGCCCGGCGGCGAGGTGCTCAGCAGCGTGCCGGAGGTCGGCTCGACCGAGGTCATCGGCGTGGCGGTCGCCGCGATCGTCCTGGTGGTCACCTTCGGTTCGCTGGTGGCGGCCGGGATGACGATGCTCAACGCGCTGATCGGCGTGGGCGTCGGCATGGCGGGTCTGTTCGCGATCAGCAGCGTGGTCGACCTGAGCAGCACCGCGCCGATCCTCGCCCTGATGCTCGGCCTCGCGGTCGGCATCGACTACTCGCTCTTCATCACCTCCCGCTACCGGCAGAACCTGATGGAGGGGCTGCCACCGGACGAGGCGGTGGGCCGCGCGGTCGGCACCGCCGGCTCGGCCGTGGTCTTCGCCGGCGCCACCGTCGTCATCGCGCTGGCCGGGCTGGCCGTGGTGAACATCCCGTTCCTGACGGTGATGGGTCTGGCCGCCGCCGGCACGGTCACCGTCGCGGTGCTGGTCGCGATCACTCTCCAGCCGGCCCTGCTCGGCTTCGCCGGTCGCCGGGTGCTGCCCCGCAAGCTGCGCTCGACGGTGCCGGCCGGGGACCGGGCGGCCGACGCCGCCGACGCGGGTACCCCGCCCGCCGAGGACCGGTCGGGCTTCGGGTTCCGTTGGGCGCGCCTCGTCACCCGGTTCCGGGTGCCGGTCATCCTGGTCGGGCTGATCGGGCTGGGGCTGCTCGCCCTGCCCGCGCCCGACATGCGGCTGGCGCTGCCCGACGCGGGCACCGCGCCGGTCGGCTCGGCCGCCCGGGAGTCGAACGACGTGATCACCGAGGGCTTCGGGCCCGGCTTCACCGGCCGGCTCGCGGTGGTGGTCGCCGGTGACACCCCGCAGGCGACCTCGGCCGCCATTCCGCAGGTCACCGCGCTGATCCAGCGTACCGAGAACGTCCTCGCGGTGGCCCCGCCGCAGCTCAGCCCGGACGGCCGTACCGCGCTGCTCGGGGTGGTGCCGAAGACCGGCCCGACCGACGAGGCCACCGAGACCCTGGTCAACGACGTCCGTGCGGAGGTGGGCGGGTTCCCCGACGTCGACGTGCTGCTGACCGGGGCGACCGCGATCGGCATCGACGTCTCCGAGAAGCTCTCCGACGCCCTGCCGGTGTACCTGCTGCTGGTGGTGGGCCTGTCGGTGCTGCTGCTGATGCTGGTCTTCCGCTCGCTGCTGGTGCCGGTGAAGGCCGCGCTGGGCTTCCTGCTCACCGTCGCCGCCACCTTCGGCATCACCGTGGCGGTGTTCCAGCAGGGCCACCTCGCCGACCTGGTCGGTTTGGACACGCCCGGCCCGCTGGTCAGCTTCCTGCCGATCCTGCTGATCGGCATCCTGTTCGGCCTGGCGATGGACTACGAGGTCTTCCTGGTCTCCCGGATGCGGGAGGACTTCGTGCACGGCGACACCGCGCAGCAGGCGACCATCAACGGGATGGGGCATGGCGCCCGGGTGGTGACCGCCGCCGCGCTGATCATGATCTCGGTGTTCGGCGGCTTCGTCTTCCTCGACGACCCGGTCATCAAGTCGATGGGCTTCGCGCTCGCCATCGGCGTCGCCATCGACGCGTTCGTGGTCCGGATGACCATCGTGCCGGCCGTGATGTCGCTGCTCGGCAAGCGGGCCTGGTGGCTCCCCCGTTGGCTGGACAAGATCCTGCCCAACGTCGACATCGAGGGCGAGGGCCTCCGCGCCCACCTGGACGAAAAGTCCCCCGCCCACCCCTGACCCACCAACGCCTGGTCGATCATGCAGTCGTGGTGCCCCGCACAACCGGCGAACCCGGCTGGAACGGGCACCACGACTGCATGATCGCCGGGACCTGGGTGGGCCCGGGTCAGACGCCGGCCGGATAGGTCTCCATCTCGCCCGGGGTGGTCAGGGCCGGGAGGGGGTGCAGGGCCGTGGTCTCGTCGCACCAGATCAGGGCGTCGTAGCGCTCCCCCAGCCGGGTCGGCACGTAGTTGCCCCACGACTCGAAGGACGGGTCGTAGACCACCCCGATCGCCCGGTGGTCAGCGGTTCCGGTGACCCAACCGGGCTGGTCGTCGCCGCCGAAGACCAGCACGGCCCGCTCGGGCATCAGCTCGTGCAGCCGGTGCTCGACCGAGCCGGGACGGGCCGGCGGCACCACCATCGCCTCGGCCGGTGAACCCCAGCGGGGCGCGGCGATCACCGTGCCCCGGTAGCCGCCGAAGCCGACCAGGACCACCTCGTCGGCGCCGTGCCGTTCGCGGGCCAACTGGCCGATGTTGACCATCCCGTCGGCGGCCATGTCGGTGGCCCGGGCGTCGCCGACGTGCGTGTTGTGCGCCCAGACGACGCCCCGCGCGCCCGGGCCGTAACGCTCCAGCAGCCGGTCCAGGGTGTCCGTCATGTGCGTGTCCCGGATGTTCCACGACTCCGGCCCGCCGCCCACCATCGCCCGGTAGTAGCGCTCCGCGCCGGCCACCACCTCCGCGTTCTGCCAGGCCGAGAAGCTGTCCGGGCCGTCCGCGGCGGCCTGTTCGCGGGTACGCGCCAGCAGGCGCACGACCTCCTCCTCGCAGCGGGCGGAGACGAACCGGCTCGCCATGCCGTACTCCTCGACCCGCTTGCCGTACGGCTCGAAGCAGCGGTACGCGTCCTGCGCCGCCTCCAGCGAACCCGGGTCCTCCTCGCCGAGATAGTCGAAGATCGCCTGCATGGACTCCCACAGGCTGTAGACGTCCAGGCCGTGGAAGCCGGCCCGGGCGTCCTGGGGCCGCTCCACGTTCCACGCCCGCAACCAGGAGCAGAAGCGGGCCACCTCGGCGTTCGCCCACATCCAGGTCGGCCAGCGCTCGAAGCGCTCCAGCGCGACGCGCGGATCGGCGGCCCCGCCCGGGGCGGCGGTCACCGAGCGGTGCACCCGGTCGCAGTCGGGCCAGTCCCCCTCCACGGCCACGAAGGAGAACCCGCACTCGGCGATCAGCCGGCGGGTGAGCTGTTCGCGCAGGCGGTAGTAGTCGTAGTTGCCGTGCGTCGCCTCGCCGATCATCACGATCCGGGCGTCCCGGACGCGCTCCAGCAACGGGTCGAAGTCGCTCGGCGCGCCGAGCCGCTGAACCAGCATGCCGGCGGCTACCCGGCGCGCCACCGGGGCAAACCGCCGGACGTCGATCGGCGGGCGTGTGCCGGCGGCCTGATCGGGTAGGCCGCCGGCATGACCGTCACCGGCGTGCAGTTGCAGGAGTACCTGGCCGGGCTCGACTACCCGGTCTCCCGGGAGGACCTGATCCGCTGGGGCCAGGAGAACGGGGTCAGCACGGCGATGCTCCAGACGCTCCGGGCCCTGCCGGCGGAGGAGTTCGACTCCCCCGCCGAGCTGAGCGAGGCCCTCAACACGCTGGCCTGAGTCCTCAGCGGGCGTGCAGCAGCCGGAACAGCACCAGCCACTGCTCGGGCCAGACGTGCCCGACCGGGGTGGCCGGGTCGAGCCGGATCGCCCGCAGCGCCGCCGCCAGCCGCGCCCGCGGGTGGTGCCGGGCCAGCGAGGCCGCGAGCGAGCCGCCGACTCCGTCGAAGCCGATCTCCACCATCCGGCGGTACGCGGGCAGCGCCGACGCGGCCAGCAGCGGCTCCGGCCGCCGCTCGACGCGCAGGATGCCGGCGTCCACCCCCGGCACCGGGCGGAACGAGGTGCGGGGCACCCGCCCGGCGAGCCGCCAGCCGAACTCCGGCCAGGTCAACACGGTCAGCCTGGACCACCGGCCGTAGTCGCCGCTGCGGCGGCGGGCGTACTCCACCTGGGTGAGCAGGGTGGCCGCGCGCAGGTTGGGCGCGGCCAGGCACCAGCGCACCACGGCCGAGGTCAGCGACCAGGGAATGTTGCCGACCACGTCGAACTCCTCCGGCGGTGGGGTGACGGTGAGGAAGTCGACCTGCCGGTGCGCCACGTTCGGCAGAGCCGCGCAGACCCTGGCCAGCTCGGCGCCGGCGGCCGGGTCCACCTCGTACGCCGTCAGGTGCCGGCAGCGGGCCGCGAGCGGCCGGGTGAGCTGGCCCCGGCCCGCGCCCACCTCGAGCAGGAGCCGGTCGGGCCGGGGGCGGGCGGCGTGCACCATCCGGGCGATCGCGGCCGGGTCGGCGAGGAAGTTCTGGGAGAGTACGCGACGGGACCGGTCGCGTTCGGTTGCTCGGGTACGGCGGGGCGCCACGGGTCGTCGTCCTGTCTGTCGCCGTGCGGCGACGGAGCGGACAGGCAGCCGCGAACGGGGCCTGTCCGAGGGTTCGGGGACTCGGACGGCCCTGGGCGTGACGCGGAACGCGGGATCGGCGGCGCACGGCGAAGCGCCACGTCGGAGCGGACGACCGGGGTGGTGCCGACGGGCGGCACTCAGCCCCGGGACGGCACCCGGATGCGTGGCGGGGGCGGCGTCTCGCCCGGGGATGCCCAGGCGGTGGCGCCGCGGGTGCGGTGCGGGGTCAGTCGCGGGTCGCGCCGGCCAGGGCCGGACGCCGGACTCGCAGACGGGCCGCCAGAAGCGACCCGAGGACGGCCGGCGTGCCGACCCTCTCGATCAGAGCGTGTGCGGACATCCGGCGACCCTAGCCGCGCCCGTCCCCGGGAGGCGACCGCTTTTCCGCCTCCGCGGTGCGGCCGTCAGCTCGGCAGGTCGACGGTGCGGCCCTCGGCGCGGGCGGTCTCGGCGGCGGCGAGCACGGCCACGACCTCGCGGCCGAAGCGCACGTCGCAGCGGTGGTCCCGGCTGCCCGAGCCGATCTCCTCCAGCAGTTGGTCGATCGCCACCCCGAGGGCGGTCGCCGAGTCGCCCTCGCCGGCCGGAACGGTCTCGACGCCGTTCTCGCCGTAGAAGACGAACTCCTGGCTCACCGCCTCCTGCGGGGCGTCCAGGGTCAGCGACACCGTGCTGGTCGCGCCCCCGTCGTGGGTGAGGAGCAGGTGGACGAGCCCACGCGGCCCGTCCATCGCGGCGACGCGGGTGACCCGGCCGAGCACCGGCAGGACGAGCGACAGCGCGTGCGGGCCGATGTCCCACAGCGCGCCGTGCTCCCGGCGCCAGGGCGAGGCCCCGTAGGGGCTGCCGGGCTGGAAGATGGAGCCGAACCGGATCGCCTTGGCGGTGTGCCACCCGCCGACGGCGGCCGTCGAGGCGAGAAAAGCGGCGATGTTCGGCCGGTAGCGGCCGGTGAAGAAGACCACCGAGGCGACGCCCGCCGCCTGTGCGGCGTCGACCACCCGGTCGGCGTCGGCGACGCTCAACGCGAGCGGCTTGTCCAGCAGCAGGTGCCGGCCGGCGGTGGCCGCGCGGACCGCGATGCCGGCCTGGACGTCCGGCGGGAGGGCCACGGCGACCGCGTCGCAGGCGTCGATGAGCGCGTCGACGTCGTCGAACGCCGGCACTCCGTAGCGCTCGGCCAGGGCCGCGGCCTTGCGCGGGTCCCGGCCCCACACGCCGGCGAACGCGACCCCCGGGTGCGCGTGCAGCGCCGCGGCGTGCGTCTCGGCCGCCCAGTGACCGGTGCCAAACAACCCGAACCGCACCACGAGCTACCTCCACCGTCGTCGAGTCACACCACGGTACCCGCGGCCGTGCGCCCCGCCGGACCCTGTGCCGGGTGTCGTCGGCGCGCCCGCGCTCGGGGATCGGTGGTCAGGGTGGCGGCTGGTTCGGCCGCCACCCTGACCACTCCCCGATGCCGCCCGGACGGCAGTGCCCACCCCGCCGGCGGTCGTCGCGGCTGACCCGCCGGTAACCGGGCTCAGCTTCGCAGGGTGGTGGTCAACCGCTCCGCGGCGAGCTGGGCTCCGTCGGTGCTGATGGTGGTGGCGAAAGCCCGGGCGCGGGCGGCCACCTCGGGCCGCAGTGCGGCGCTGAGAGCCGCGGTCAGCGACTCGACGGTCGGTACCGCGCCGGAGTGCCCGCCGCCGATGCCGAGCGCGGACACGCGGCGCGCGAAGTAGTGCTGGTCGTAGACCTGCGGGATGACGACCTGCGGCGTCCCGGCCCGCGCGGCCGTGGTCGTGGTGCCCGAGCCGCCGTGGTGGACCACTGCGGCCACCCGCTTGAACAGCTCCTGCTGGTTCACCTCGCCGACGACCAGGCAGTCGGGCGCCCGGACGGCCAGCGAGAGCGGCGCCCAGCCCCGGGAGACGACCAGGCGGCAGCCGACCGCGCGCACCGCCTGGACGGCCGTCTCCAGCAGGCCCGGGGGTGCGGCGACACTGCCGAATCCGACGTAGACACACGGCTCGTCGCTGGCGTCCAGGAAGGCCGTCAACTCGGGCGGCAGCGGTCGTTCGTCCGGCAGGAGCCAGGCGCCCGGTTGGTAGACGGTCCGGTCGGCGGCGTCCGGCCAGGGCGCCAGCGTCCGGTCGACCGCCAGCCACGGCTGGTCGGTGTGGATGTGGGCGCTGACGTCGTCGACCGGAACCAGTCCGATCGTCGCCCGGAGCGCGTTGAGCGGCGCGCCGAAGGTGTCGTTGACGTGCCGCTGGTTGGCGGCCCACAGCTCGCGGTTGTCGGCCGACTCGGGCGCGGGCACCTCCCCGAGGGCGGGCAGCGGCAGCGGAGCGTGGTGCGGTGAGGGAAGGGCCGCCGGGCAGAACGCCGTGAAGACGTACGGTATGCCCCGCTTCTCCGCCACGGTGCGGGCGGCGATCTGGAGGCCGGTCGACGCGACGACGGCGTCGCAGTCCCGGGCCGCCGCCGACAACACCTCGAACTGGATGCCGACGGAGGACTCCGCCAGTTGACGCACCTGCGCCGGCGACGGGCGGGGTACGGCGGCCCGCGGCCTGGGCGCCGCCGACCTGCGCCAGGGCGGGCCGACAGGCACGAACGGAATCTTGAAGGTGGCCACCCACCGGGCGAAGTCCGGTGGGGCGCAGAGGCGAACCTGCAGACCGAGAGCTTTCAACCGCGATGCCAGCGCCACCAGTGGTTGGACGTCGCCGCGTGACCCGAGGGTCGACAACAGTACGCGCATGATGCTCGCCTTTCCGGCTGTAGCGACGGATCCGGGCACGGTGCAGCGAGCCGGGACCCGCACGTCGGGCCCGGCCGCACCGTCGATCTGCTACCTCGCCGGGGGACGCCCCGGCGCCAGTGCCGTGGGTCGTGTCCTGGCGGGAACCTGGCCGGGCACCCGGCGCACGGCGCCGGTCACGGGCTGGCGGGCCCGCAGTGTCAGCACGTCACCGAGCCCTTCGACCGCGCGCAGTTCGGCCACGTACTCGGCGGCCTGCGCCTGGCGCAGGTAGTCCAGCGTCTGCGGGTCGGCGGCGCACATCCCCGGCGTCGCGGCGGCGGTGGCGACCAGGTGGACCTCACCGGCCAGCTGCACCGAGGCGGAGATGAACTGGCAGAGTTCCGGCCACAGCAGGTACCGCCAGAAGTCGACGCTGACCACCGCGTCCATGCTGCCCGCCGGCATGGGTGGGGCCACGCCGAGCAGGTGGAAGTTGGCCGGCCCGACGGGAGCGGAGTAGTCGTAGGTCAGCGCCGAGGCGGGCAGCCTCGCCTCGGCGCGGCCGGTGCCGATCCAGAGCGCCTTGGGTCCCCGCAACTTGCCGGCGAGGCGCGCGACGGCGGGCCCGATGGCGCAGGCCGAGCGCTCGACGCACTCGTCGACGAGCGACCGGTAGTACAGGATCCGCCGGATCGCCTCGTACCCCATGACCGCGGTGAGGAACTCCCACTCGAGGCAGGGGTACAACCTGGCCGCCTGCTGGAAGTTGGCCTTCATCTCCATCCAGTTGCGGGTGATGTTCTTGTGGTGCGGCAGGTGGACGACCCGGGCATCGTCGTCGTAGCCGAAGTTGACGCCGTCCGGCAGGCTCCGGTCCACGCGGTAGAACAGCTCGACGTCCTCCACGCCGTAGCTGAGCCCGAACGCCTCGCGGTAGCCACCGACCTTCGTGAAGAGCGCGGTGGAGAGCGAGATGTTGTGCGTGTAGGCGATCACCCAGCCGGCCCGGAGCCAGTCGCCGCCGTCGTCCGGGAGTCCCGTCGCGAACCGCAGGTCGCCACCGTGCGGGAAGGCACGCGCGATCGTGTCCGACTCGCCGGCCAGCACGGCCGGGAGGTCCGCGAGGCCGATCTCGTCCCGCCGGCCGATCAGCACCGCCGCGTTGCCGGGCGTGCCGTGCCACGCCAGGTGCCTCTCCAACAGGTCGGGCACGGCCCACGAGTCGGCGTCGAGGAAGACGAGCAGGGGTGCGGTGGCAGCCCGCGCCCCCTCGTTCCGGGCGGTGGAGCGGCCCTTGCGCCGGGGGAGTTCCACCACGCGCAGGCGGAGGCCGGCACCTTCGGCGAGGGCCTCGGCGTACCCGTCGGACGAACCACCGTCCCGGACCACGATCACTTCGAAGCGCTCCGGCGGCAGCGTCTGCCGGGTCAGCGCCCGCAGGGTCAGCGCGAGGCACTGCGGATCCTGGTAGGTCGGCATCACCACGCTCAGCGCCGGGGGGATGGTGGGCAGCGACATGGCGATCCTCTCCGTCAGACGAACGTGCCGTCGGAGTGTGGCGACGTGGCCCGAGAATAACGGTCCGCGACGTTCCGCTTACCCGCGAGTAGGGGTCAATAGGGGTACCCCACTGTCCTCTGACGACATTCGCCGCCGCCTCGGCGGAACACGCTCCCACGCCCGCCGGCCCGACGCCGTCGGACCACCGGGAGCCGGGACGGACGGACGGCGGACCCCTGACAGGTGGCGGCGGGTGACGGGGTGTACTACGCGGGTTAGTAGGCTGTGCCGGTGACCGAGACACACCCCGGACGACCCCGATGACCAGCGCGGCGTCGGCGGGTTCGCCGGTGGACGGGCTCCTCGCGACCGCCTCGATCGTGCTGTCGCTCCTCGTCGCCGCGTGGGCGCTGGTGGCGACGCTCCGGCACCGCGCACCGGACCGGGTGCAGTTCGCCGGCCTGGCCGTGCTGGAGGTGGCGCTCCTCGCGCTCGTGGTGGTGGCGCTGGTGGCCATCGGCGGCGGCGAGCGGCCGGGCGAGCCGGGGGCCTTCTTCGGGTACGTCGCCACGGTGGTCTGCCTGCCGCCGCTGGCCTGGGTGCTGGCCCGGATGGAGCCGACGCGCTGGGGCTCGGCGATCGTCTGCGCGGTCTGCCTGGTCACGCCGGTGGTCGTCGTACGGCTCCAGCAGACCTGGGAGGTGCTGGGTGGCTGACGTACGCGCCCCGGAGGCGAAGCGCACCAACGCCGGCCCGGGGCGGCTGCTGATCGCGGTCTACCTGCTCTTCGCGATCGCCGCGACGAGCCGCGCGGGCCTCCAGATCGCCACGAAGTTCGACGAGGCGCCCGTGGCGTACCTGCTCTCGGCCCTCGCCGCGGCCATCTACATCGTCGCGGCGGTGGGGCTGGCCCGCGCCGGCGCCGCCGGCCGGCGCGTCGCCCTCGCGTGCTGCGCCGTGGAGCTGGTCGGGGTGCTCGGCGTCGGGGCCCTCAGCCTCGCCGATCCGGAGCTCTTCCCCGACGAGACGGTCTGGTCGCAGTTCGGCAGCGGGTACGGCTACATCCCGCTGGTCCTGCCGGTGCTCGGCCTGCTCTGGCTCTGGCGTACCCGCCCCGCCCCGGCGGCCTGATCCCCGGCGGGCGGGTGCCCGCCGGGGCGTACGCGGGGGTCAGTCCTTGGGGCCGCCGGCCACGTAGATCACCTGGCCGGAGACGAAGGAGGCGCCCTCGCTGGCGAGGAACGAGATGGTGTGCGCGACGTCCTCGGGGCGGCCGACCCGGCGTACCGCGATCTCCGACTCGGCGTGCTTCTGGAGCGCCTCGAAGTCGACCTTCATCCGGGCGGCGGTGGCGGCGGTCATGTCGGTGACGATGAAGCCGGGCGCGACCGCGTTGACGGTCACCCCGAACGGGCCCAGCTCGATGGCGAGGGTCTTGGTGAAGCCCTGGAGGCCGGCCTTCGCGGCGGCGTAGTTCGCCTGGCCCCGGTTGCCCAGCGCCGAGGTGCTGGAGAGGTTGACGATCCGGCCCCACTTCGCCTCGACCATGTGCTTCTGGGCGGCCTGGCTGAACAGGAACGCGCCGCGCAGGTGCACCCCCATGACCGTGTCCCAGTCGGCGTCGGTCATCTTGAACAGCAGGTTGTCGCGGAGCACGCCGGCGTTGTTGACCAGCACCGTCGGGGCGCCCAGCTCGGCGGCGACCCGCGCCACGGCCGCCTCGACCTGGGCCCGGTCGGACACGTCCGCGCCGACGCCGAGCGCCCGGCCGCCGGCCGCCACGATCGCGTCCACGGTCTCCTTCGTCGCCGACTCCTCGATGTCGACCACGGCGACCGCGAGGCCGTCGGCCGCCAGCCGCCGGGCGGTGGCCGCCCCGATCCCCCGCGCCGCGCCCGTGACGACGGCGACCCGCTGCTCCTCCGACATGCCTACCTCCCGGTAACTTACGCTCGATCGAAGGAGCTTAACCCAGCCGTACGCCGACGCCGGCCCCGCGCGGGACACCGCTCACGAGCATCGCCCGGCTACTCTCGCCGCCGTGAAGGCAGTGGAGATCGCAGCACCCGTCGTCGGTGTCACCGTCTACCCGGACCGCGCCCGGGTCACCCGCCGGGGCAGCACCCGGTTGACCGCCGGTGAGCACCGCGTACGCGTCGCACCGTTGCCGATGGGCCTGCGGCGGGACTCGCTGCGGGTCGGTGGGCGGGGCGCCGCCACCGTGCTCGGCGTGGACGTCACGACGTGGCGGCAGCCGCGCAGCACCGACGGGCAGGTCCGCGAGCTGGAGCAGCGGACCCGGGAACTGGCCGACGCGCTGGCCGAGGTCGACGACGCGAGCGAGGTCGAGACGCAGCGGGGGCAGTTCCTCACCCGGCTGGCCGACCGGGCCGGTGGCACGTACGCCCGCGCGCTGGCCTCCGGCGACGCCGCCCCGACCGACGTGGCCACCTTCGCCGACTCGGTCGCCGGTCAGCTCGCCGACTCCCAGCGCCGCCGTCGCGCGCTGGCCCGGCAGCGTACCGACCTGACCGAGGAGCTGGCGGCCGTCGAGCGGCAACTGGACGCCACGCGCGGCAAGCGGAGACCGGACCAGTTGGTCGCCGAGGTGACCGTGTCGGTCGACGCCGACGACGACGAGCTGGACCTGGAGCTGAGCTACCTGATCGACGGGGCCCGCTGGCAGCCCTCCTACGACCTGCGGCTGGTCGACGACACCATGACCGTCACCTGGTTCGGGCTGGTCAGCCAGGACACCGGCGAGGACTGGCCGGAGTGCGTGCTCGAACTCTCGACGGCCCGGCCGGCGGCGGCGACCCGCGTACCCGACCTGACGCCCTGGTATCTCGACCGGCTCCGGCCGGTGCCGCCGCCGATGCCGAAGGCGGCCAGCTTCGGCGCGATGCCGGCCCCCGCGGCACCCGCCGGTCCGCCCGCCGGGGCCGTGGCCCGGTCCGGCGCGCCGCGCCCCGAGATGCGCGAGAGCGTGGCCACCGTCGAGCAGGGGGTCACGGCGGCCACCTACCGGCCGGCCCGCCCGGTCGCGGTGCCGGCGGACGGCAGCGCCCACCGGGCCACCATCGCCGTGCTGGAGCTGCCGGCCCGGCTGGACCACGTGACCGTGCCGGTCCGCGCGACCGAGGCGCACCTGCGTGCGACGGTCCGCAACACCTCGGCGCACACGCTGCTCCCCGGGCCGGCGGCGGTCTTCCACGGCGCCGACTTCGTCGCGGCCACCCGGCTGCCGGTGTGGGCGCCCGGTGAGGAGACCGAGCTGGCGCTCGGCGTGGACGACCGGGTCCGGGTGGAACGGAAGCTGGGTCGGCGCGCCGACACCCGGGCCACGCTCGGCTCGACCCGGCGGCGGGACGTGGAGTACCGGATCAGCGTGGCCAACCACACGCCCCGGCCGGCGAGCGTCGAGGTGCGCGACCAGCTGCCGGTGTCCCGGGACGAGGCGGTGGTCGTGCGGGAGTCCGCCCTCGTCCCGCCCCCGGCCGAGCGCACGGAGCTGGGCGAGCTGACCTGGCGGCTCCGGCTCGGGCCGGGCGAGAGCGGCGAGATCGCCATGGGTTTCCGGGTCGAGATCGCCAAGGGGGTCGAGCTGGCCGGCTGGCGGGAGTGACCGGCCGTCCGCCGGGGCGCGGCGGACGGCCGTCGACGTGGCGGCCGGGTCAGAGGCCGCGACCCCGGCAGAGGCGGATCCACCGGTAGCCGTGGCCGGCCACCTTGAGCCGGTCCAGCTTGCCCACGTCGCCGTAGTTGCGGTCGGCGAGGACGTCGATGGGCAGGTCCGCCTCCGGCTCCAGCATGCTCAGGTCCACCTCGGCGTCGGTGGTGCCGAGGTTGTGCACGAAGACCATCGTGCCGGTGCGCCCGTCGGCCCGGTGCGCCAGCACGCCCGGCGGCATCGCCACGTCGATGTGGGTGGTCGAGCCCGAGCCCACCTCGGGGGCCTCGCGCAGCGTACGGATCATCCGCTCGAACCAGGCGAGCAGCGACTTCTGGTCGCTGCGCTGGACGGTCACGTTGACCTTCTCGTAGCTGTACTCACCCTTGTCGATCACCGGTCGGACGAGCTTCTCCGGGTCGGCCGTGGAGAAGCCGGCGTTCGGCTGGTACGACCACTGCATCGGGGTGCGGATCGCCTCCCGGCCGGGCAGCGACAGGTCCTCCCCCATGCCGATCTCCTCGCCGTAGCGCAGCACCGGCGTGCCGCGCAGCGAGAACTGCAACGCGTACGCCAGCTCGATGCGGCGGCGGTCGTTGCCGAGCATCGGGGCGAGCCGGCGGCGGATGCCCCGGTCGTAGATGCGCATGTTCTCGTCGGGGCCGAACTCCGCGTACACCTGGTTGCGCTGCTCGGCGGTGAGCCGGGAGAGGTCGATCTCGTCGTGGTTGCGCAGGAAGGTGGCCCACTGCCCGCCCTCGGGCAGCGCCGGGGTGTCCCGCAGCGCCTCGATGATCGGCTCCGGGTCCTGCCGGGCCAGGGCCAGCATCAGGCGCCCGTTGAGCATGAAGTCGAAGAGCATGTGCAGGCGGTTGCCCGAGCCGCCGCTGTCGGCGAAGAAGGTCGGCAGCTGGTCGGGCTCGACGTTGGCCTCGGCGAGCAGGACGGCGTCGCCCCGGCGCCACTGCACGTGCTGGCGCAGCTCGGTGAGGAACTCGAAGTCCTTCGGCGAGTTCGGGTTGCCCGGCTCGGTCAGCTCGATGATGAACGGCACCGCGTCCATCCGGAAGCCGGAGACGCCGAGCTGGAGCCAGAACGAGACGATCTTCTTGATCTCCTCGCGGACCGCGGGGTTCGTGAAGTTCAGGTCCGGCTGGAACTTGTAGAACCGGTGGTAGTACCAGGCCTTGGCGGTCCGGTCGTAGGTCCACGTCTCGTGCTGCTCGCCGGGGAAGACCATGCCCTGGTGCCGGTCGGCCGGCTCGTGGTCGGCCCAGACGTACCAGTCGCGGTACGGCGAGTCCGGCGAGGAGCGGGCGGACTGGAACCACGGGTGCTCGTTCGACGTGTGGTTCACGACCAGGTCGATGATGATCCGGATACCGCGGTTCTGTGCCTGGTGCAGCAGTTCCGCGAAGTCGCCGAGGGTGCCGAAGCGCGGGTCGATGTTGTAGAAGTCGGTCGCGTCGTACCCGTCGTCGCGGTTGGGCGACGGGTGGATGGGGTGCAGCCAGAGGCAGGTCACGCCCAGCCGGGCGAGGTAGTCCAGCCGGCCGATGAGCCCCCGGATGTCACCGACCCCGTCGCCGTCGGAGTCCGCGTACGTGTCGATGTCGAGGCAGTAGACGACCGCCTCCGAGTACCACCTGTCAGCCATGCCGGGCTAATGTCTCCGATCCCGGCTGCCCGCAAACACCGGGGCCCGGCGCTCCGAGTTCCTCGGTGGCCCGGCAGGAGGGCCGGCAGCGCGCCGGCCGGGGCGGGGGGGGGACCCCCCACCCCCCCCCCCCCCCCCCCGCCGGGGGGGGCCCACCGCGGGGGCATTGGAACGAGCCGCCCCGCCCCCCCC
>NZ_JBNCKW010000015.1:0-103011 GCF_049841735.1 Micromonospora sp. DT46
CCCTCCAGCGCCGATGGTACTGCACTCGGGAGGGTGTGGGAGAGTAGGACACCGCCGGACAATCTTTCAGTTCAGGGTCACCCCTTCGGGGGTGGCCCTGAACTGCGTTACGGCCCATTTGGGGCATGGCCGAGAGCCGAATCCTGCGGGGACCGGAGGCCGAGAGCCGGATCCCCCGGGACCGGAGCAGGGTCGATCGGGCGGCGGATTCGTTTTCAGGCCGGGGCCACGGGTTCCCCCGCCAGGCGCCGGGGGACACTCCGCCCGCACCACCTGGACTCCACCCGCACCACCTAGGCTCGGGCCGCGCCACCAGGGCTTCGCCTGCACCACTTGGACTCGGGCCGCGCCACCTGGACTCCACCCGCCGCCACCTGGCCTCGGGCCGCGCCACCTAGGCTCGGGCCGGGCGGCCAAGGCGTTCAGCCTCGGGTCTGGATCTCCTCGCGCATGGCGCGGAACAGCCCGCCGGCGTCGTCGACGGAGCGACCCGGGAACATCGCCATCACCACGCTGCCGTGGTCGGCCCACCCGCAGACCGCGAAGTCGCCGCCGTCGCCGCTGGTCGTGCCGCACTTCATCACGCCGCCGAAGCGCCCGGCGGGCATCTTGCGCAGCCCCGTCACCTTGCCGGTCTCGTCGGTCAGCAGACCGAAGAGGCTGTTCAGGTCCCGCTCCGGCTGCCAGAGCAGGGTCGTCCCGCCGAAGACGAGCACCGAGCGCCTGTCGTCGGCAGGATCCCGGTAGACGGTGCCGAAGCTGCTGTCCAGGTCGATGTCGGCGGCGAATCCGCTGCGCAGGTAGTCGGAGGTGCTGCGGGCCCGGTCGCTGTCGTCGCGTACGAGGCCCGCCACCCGGTCCGGGGTGGCCAGATCGGCGTCCTTCTGCTGGGCGACCCGCCAGCCGGCGGTGCCGAGCACCGCGGCTCCCGCGAGTCCGACCACCGCCGCCACGGCCCACGCCACCCGCCGGCGCCCCGACCACGTCCCCCGCCGCTCCGGGGCGCTCTCCGGGTCCCGGTTGCTGAGCTGGATGGGCTCGTCGGTCAGATCGATCGGTTCGGGCCCGTCGGCGACCGGGCGATCGGTGAGATGTGCGTCGGACATAGCCGACACCGTACGCGAACAGCAGGTGGCGCACGTCGGGTCCCGGGAAGCGCTCCGTAGACTTTCAGGGTGACCGAGAGACTGGATGCCCGACGCCCCGACGCCCCGACCCTTGCCGGCCAGTACCAGCCCGGCGAGGTGGAGCAGCGACGGTACGAGCAGTGGGTAGCCGCCGGCCACTTCCGGGCGTCGGCGGACAGCGACAAGCCCCCCTTCACCATCGTCATCCCGCCGCCCAACGTCACTGGCTCCCTGCACATGGGCCACGCGCTGGACCACACCGTCCAGGACGCGCTGGTGCGGCGCAAGAGGATGCAGGGCCACGAGGCGCTGTGGCTGCCGGGCATGGACCACGCCGGGATCGCCACCCAGAACGTGGTCGAGCGGCAGCTCGCCGGCCAGGGCCTGTCCCGGCACGACCTGGGCCGGGAAAAGTTCGTCGAGCGGGTGTGGCAGTGGAAGGCCGAATCCGGCGGCGCGATCCTCGGCCAGATGCGTCGCCTCGGCGACTCCGTCGACTGGGACCGTGAGCGCTTCACCATGGACGAGGGCCTGTCCCGGGCCGTCCAGACCATGTTCAAGAAGCTCTACGACGACGGGCTGATCTACCGGGCCAACCGGATCATCAACTGGTGTCCGCGCTGCCTGACCGCGCTGTCGGACATCGAGGTGGAGCACACCGACGACGACGGCGAGCTGATCTCGATCCGATACAGCGACGACGTCGTGGTCGCCACGACCCGGGCCGAGACGATGCTCGGTGACACCGCGGTCGCCGTGCACCCGGACGACGAGCGCTACCGGCACCTGATCGGCACCGAGGTGGCCGTGCCGTTGACCGACCGGCGGATCCCGATCGTGGCCGACGAGCACGTCGACCCGAGCTTCGGCACCGGCATGGTCAAGGTGACCCCCGCGCACGACCCGAACGACTTCGAGATCGGCCAGCGGCACGACCTGCCGTCGCTGACGATCATGGACGAGCGGGGCGTCATCACCGCGCACGGCCCCTTCCAGGGCCTGGACCGCTACGAGGCCCGCCCCGCGATCGTCGCCGCGCTGCGCGAGCAGGGCCGGATCGTCGCGGAGAAGCGGCCGTACGTGCACGCGGTGGGGCACTGCTCCCGGTGCCGGACGACCGTCGAGCCGCGGCTGTCGCTCCAGTGGTTCGTCAACACCGCCCCGCTGGCCGAGGCCGCCGGCGACGCGGTGCGCGACGGTCGGGTGAAGATCGAGCCGGCGGAGCTGGCCAAGCGGTACTTCGCCTGGGTCGACAACATGCACGACTGGTGCATCTCCCGCCAACTCTGGTGGGGCCACCGCATCCCCGTCTGGTACGGCCCGGACGGCGAGATCGTCTGCGTCGGCCCGGACGAGGAGCCGCCGGGCGGCGAGGGCTGGCACCAGGACGAGGACGTCCTGGACACCTGGTTCTCCAGCGGCCTGTGGCCGTTCTCCACGCTCGGCTGGCCGGAGCAGACTCCCGACCTGGCGAAGTTCTACCCGACCAGCGTGCTGGTCACCGGCTACGACATCCTCTTCTTCTGGGTCGCCCGGATGATGATGTTCGGCCTGTACGCGATGGACGGCCGGCCGCCGTTCCACACGGTGGCCCTGCACGGCATGGTCCGCGACCAGCACGGCAAGAAGATGTCCAAGTCGTTCGGCAACGTGGTCGACCCGCTGGACTGGATCGACCGGTACGGCGCCGACGCCACCCGGTTCACGCTCGCCCGGGGCGCCAACCCGGGCGGGGACGTGCCGGTCAGCGAGGACTGGTGCCAGGGCTCCCGCAACTTCTGCAACAAGCTGTGGAACGCCACCCGCTTCGCGCTGCTCAACGGCGCGCACACCGAGGGGCCGCTGCCGGCGGCCGACACGCTGTCGACGGTCGACCGGTGGATCCTGTCCCGGCTGGCGCACGTCACCGCCGCCGTCGACGAGCAGTTCGAGGCGTACGAGTTCGCGAAGGTCTGCGACCTGCTCTACCACTTCGCCTGGGACGACGTCTGCGACTGGTACGTGGAGCTGACCAAGCCGGTGCTCGCCGAGGGCGGCCCGGCCGCCGAGGCGACCCGCCGGGTGCTCGGGCACGTGCTGGACCAACTGCTGCGGCTGCTGCATCCGGTGATCCCGTTCGTCACCGAGGAGCTGTGGACCGCGCTCACCGGCGGCGAGACGGTGCTGACGGCCGCCTGGCCGGTGGCCGACCGTACCGGAGTCGACGACGCCGCGGAGGTCGAGGTCGGCACCCTCCAGCGGGTGGTGACCGAGATCCGGCGGTTCCGCTCGGACCAGGGGCTACGCCCGACGCAGCGGGTCGCCGCGCGGCTCGACGGCCTGGCCGCCGCCGGCATCTCCGCGCACGAGCCGCTGATCCGGTCGCTGGTGCGCCTCGACGCGGCCGGCGACGGCTTCCAGGCCAGCGCCACGCTCGCCATGCCCGGCGAGGTCAGCGTGGCCCTGGACACCCGGGGGACGATCGACGTGGCCGCCGAGCGGGCCCGGCTGACCAAGGACCGGGCCGCCGCCGAGAAGGAGGCCGCGCAGGCCCGGGCGAAGCTCGGCAACCCGGCGTTCGTCGACAAGGCGCCGGAGCCGGTGGTCGCCAAGATCCGCGATCGGCTCGCCGTCGCCGAGGCCGACCTCGTCCGCATCGACGCCGCTCTGGAGGCGCTGCCCTCGTGACCGACCGCACCGATTTCGCCGCCGTCGAGGCCGAGCTGGCCGAACGCGGGTTCACCCGCATGGCCTTCGAGCTGGACAAGATCGAGTCGCTGCTGGACCTGCTCGGCAGCCCGCAGCGGGCGTACCCGTCGATCCACCTGACCGGCACCAACGGCAAGACCTCGACGGCCCGGATGATCGACTCGCTGCTGCGGGCGTTCGGGCTGCACACCGGCCGCTACACCAGCCCGCACCTGGAGAACGTCCGGGAGCGGATCAGCCTGGACGGCGAGCCGGTGGACGAGGCACGGTTCGTCGCCACGTACCGGGAGATCGAGCCGCTCGCCCGGCTGGTCGACGAGCGCTCGGCGGAGCCGCTGACGTACTTCGACATGACGACCGCCCTGGCCTTCGCCACCTTCGCCGACGCCCCGGTGGACGTGGCGGTGGTCGAGGTGGGTCTCGGCGGCGCCGAGGACGCCACCAACGTGATCCAGGCCGGGGTGTGCGTGCTCACCCCGGTCGGGCTGGACCACACCGAGTGGCTCGGCGACACCATCCAGGACATCGCGCTGGCCAAGGCGGGAATCATCCACAAGGGCGCGACGGTGATCTCCGCGGCGCAGGAGGAGGAGGCCGCCGGGCCGATCCTGGAGCGCTGTGCCGAGGTCGGCGCGACCATCGCCCGGGAGGGCGCCGAGTTCGGGGTCCTGCGGCGGGCCGTCGCCGTCGGCGGGCAGGTGCTCACCCTCCAGGGCCTCGGCGGCGTCTACGAGGAGGTGTTCATCCCGCTGCACGGCGCCCACCAGGCGCAGAACGCGGCGGTGGCACTGGCGGCGGTGGAGGCGTTCCTCGGCGCCGGGGCGAAGCGGCAGCTCGACGTCGAGGCGGTCCGGGAGGGCTTCGCCACCGCCAGCTCGCCCGGCCGGCTGGAGCGCGTACGCAGCGCGCCGACCATCCTGCTGGACGGGGCGCACAACCCGCACGGGATGGCCGCCACGGTGGCCGCCCTCCAGGAGGAGTTCGCCTTCAGCAAGCTGGTCGCGGTGGTCGGCGTCCTCGCGGAGAAGGACGCGGCCAGCCTGCTGGAGCTGCTGGAGCCGGTGGTCGACCAGGTCGTGGTGACCCGCAACAGCTCGCCCCGGGCACTGCCCGCCCGGGAGTTGGCCGCGCTGGCGGCGGAGGTCTTCGGACCCGAGCGGGTGGAGGTGGCCGAGGAGATGCCGGACGCGATCGAGGCGGCGGTGGCGATGGCCGAGGAGGACGTACCGGGGGAGCTGAGCGGGGTCGGGGTGCTGGTCACCGGGTCGGTGGTGACGGTGGCCGACGCCCGTCGGC
This sequence comes from Micromonospora sp. DT46, assembly GCF_049841735.1. Classification (NCBI taxonomy): domain Bacteria; kingdom Bacillati; phylum Actinomycetota; class Actinomycetes; order Micromonosporales; family Micromonosporaceae; genus Micromonospora; species Micromonospora sp. DT46. Next base: position 5,112 of record NZ_JBNCKW010000015.1, read on the forward strand.
TGCTGAAGCGATGACCGGGCCGGAGCGGGCCACCGCGGGCGACGACCGCCCGACCGGGGCACCCGACGGGCTCCCCGGCGACCTCCCCGCCAGTACCTCGGACGGCACCCCGGACGACGGCGCGGTCCGGGCGGCCGACGGCAACCCCGCGGGGCGCCCGCCGCGCCGCTCCGGGCTGCGCAACCCGGAACGGGCGGTCCGTGGCCTCGGCGCGGGCACGCTCAGCCTGGAGGCGCTGGTGCTGGTGCTGGCCATCCAGCCGATCCGGGTGGTCGGCGGCGACCTGGGCGGCGCCGCGATCGGGGCCGTGGTGGCGCTGGCCGTGGCGGCGGTGCTGCTCGCCGGCATGATGCGTCGGCCGTGGGCCTGGCACGCCGGCACCGCCCTGCAGGGACTGCTCATGCTGGCCGGCCTGCTGCACTGGTCGCTGCTGGTGCTGGGCGTCGTCTTCGCCCTGGTGTGGGGCTACGCCCTGCACGTGCGCCGGGTCATCCTGGGCTGACGGTCAGGCCTCGGCGAGCTGGGCTGACGGGTCAGGCCTCGGCGAGCTGGGCTGACGGGTCAGGCCTCGGCGCGTTCCCGCCACTGGGTGAGGGCGATGCCGTGGCCGTCCGGGTCGCGGAACGCCGCCGCCCACACCTCCAGCTTCGTGCCCCGGTTGACCACGCGGGGGGCGTACGTGAACCGGACGCCCGTGCCGCGCAGCCGCTCGTAGGCGGAGCCGATGTCGTCGACCTCGAGGTTGACGTGCACCAGCCGGCGGCTGATCGGCGCCGCCTCGGTCACCTCGCGCAGCACCAGGCGGGTCGTCCCGGAGGAGAGGACCGCGTTGCCGGAGCCCCGGTCGACCTCGGCGAAGCCCAGGTCGCGGTAGAAGTCCAGCGAGCGGGGCAGGTCGGTGACCAGCAGGGTCAGCCCCACGCCGGCGATCGGCGCCCCGAACTCGTCGCCGGCCGCCGCGGTCTCCCCGGCCTCGTCGTCGGCGTCGGTCGCCGGACCGGGGCCGAAGATCGCCTCGTCCAGTTCCTCCGGGCTGATCCGCTCGTCGCGGACCCGCTCGTCGCGGACCCGGTTGCGCGGCGGGGCGGGATCGTCCAGGGGCAGGTCGAGCGGATCCGCCGGCGCGGACGGGTCGAGGCGCTCGCCGGGCGCGTCGAACCGCTCCTCGGCGGGCGGGCGGGGCGTCGGGGTGGCCCGGCGCGGCAGGGTGCCGGTGGTGGGCTGCTCGACGAGCGTGCCCTCCAGCACGACCGGCCCACCCGGACGCTGGTGCATCACGACGGGCTCGCGCTCCTCGGGCCGCCCGACCCGGTCCCCACCGAGCGGATCGCCCAGCGGATCACCGACGGGGTCGCCCAGCGGATCGCCCACCGGCGCCCGGAAGTCGTCCCGGAAGTCGTCGCGGTAGTCGTCCCGGAAGTCGTCGTCCGGCGCCCGGTCCGCCCACGGCGGGGCCTCCTGCTGGATCAGCACGTCGTCCAGCGGCTCGGTGCCCGCGTACTCGGGCGGCAGGTCGGCCGCGACGGCGGCGGCGGTCTCCGCGTGGGTGGGCACGTCGTCCCAGAGCACCCGGACGTGGCGCTGGTCGTCCAGGGCCACCCGGATCGGCAGCGTCTGGCCCAGCGACGGCCACTTCGCCACCGGCACCCGCGGCTCGATGATCTTCTTGGACCGGGGCGGCAGCCCCGGGGCGTCGATCACCAGCTGGAGTTCGCAGCGGCCGAAGGCGTACTGCGTGGGCGGCTCGGAGGCGCTGTGCACGTGCCCTTCGCCGATCACCCAGGTGCGACCGCCCCCGCGCACCGTGGCCAGCGCGATGGCCAGCACCAGCAGGGCGACGCCGAGTGCCACGATCGCCCAGCTCGTCATGCCCAGGCCGAACAGGACGACGAAGGTGGCCACGGTGCCCAGCACCGCAGCGATCAGCTTGCGTACCGGTGCGATGGGCCGGTTCCCGCCATTCGCCACAGTGGACCTCCCGAGGGTCAAGGGCCAGGCTAGGCCGGATCGGCCGCCGGAGGAAGGACCGGCCGCCGCGCCGGTGCCGGGACCGGGTCGCTAGGCTGACCGTACCCAGCCCGACCGTCTTCCGCGCACAGGAGGAACCCAGCGTGTCCAGCAGCAGCCCCGATGAGCGCACCCTCGTACTGATCAAGCCCGACGCGGTCCGCCGCGGGCTGGTCGGCGAGGTGATCTCCCGCTTCGAGCGCAAGGGGCTGCGGATCGACGCGATGGTGTCCCGGACGATGGACGCCGCGCTGGCCGACGAGCACTACGCCGAGCACGTCGACAAGCCGTTCTACCCGCCGCTGAAGGACTTCATGACCGGCGGCCCGTTGGTGGCGCTGGTGCTCGCCGGCGACCAGGTCATCGACGTGGTGCGCGGGCTCGTCGGCGCGACCGACGGGCGTCGGGCGGCGGCCGGCACGATCCGCGGCGACCTCTCCCTGTCCAACCGTGAGAACCTGGTGCACGCCTCCGACTCGCCGGACAGCGCGAAGCGCGAGATCGCGCTCTGGTTCCCCGAGCTGGTCTGACGCACCCGCCGCCGCGGGGCCGGTGCGCGTCGCGCGCACCGGCCGCCTGCGTCGCGTCGCGGACCGTCACACGTCCGTGGGCAGATCGGTGCGGCAGGTCACGGCGATCCGGTTCCACACGTTGATGGTGGCGATCGCCATCAGCAGGTCGGCGAGTTCCTTCTCGGACCACACCTTCGCCGCCGCGTCCCAGACGTCGTCCGGCACGCCGTGCTCGCCGAGCCGGGTCACCGCGTCGGTGAGCGCCAGCGCGGTCCGCTCCCGCTCGTCGAAGAAGGGCGCCTCCCGCCAGGCGGCGACGGCGAAGAGCCGCCGGTCCGACTCGCCCGACGCCAGCGCGTCCCGGCTGTGCATGTCGACGCAGAACGCGCAGCCGTTCAGCATCGACGCCCGCAGCTTCACCAGCTCCAGCACGGTGTGCCCGACGTTCGCCCGGACGTACTTCTCCAGCCCCAGCACGGCCTGGTACGCCTGCGGTGCCACCTCGGCCACGTTGATCCGTTGCATGACGGCCCTCCTCGGTCCGGTCTGTCTCGACACCCACACGACGGCGCGCCCAGGCGCGGCGTGACAGCGGCGGACGTGAGCCCGGTCACGCCGCTCGTCACCCTGGGTAACCGGTCACCGGGCGGGTTTACTCGGCGGCGATCTTTCGGGGTGGTCGGGTAACCTTGGCGGTCGTAAGGCGATGACCCGGCCATCACCGGTGAGCCTCCGGAAGAACAGCCGGTTCACCCCGGCCCAGTAGAACCGGACGGGTCCGGCCCGTCACAGCCGGCCAACGAGCGGGCGGTCGATCCTGGCCGCCAAGCGGGGTGGTACCGCGGGCCTGCCCGGGGGCGCCGTCAGGCGTACCCGAGAAGGCTCGTCCTCGCAGACCCACACGACAGTGAGCTGCGCGAGGAGAGCGACCCCCGATGGTCTATCCGTTGCACGAACCGACCGCCGCCGGCGTCCCGGCGAGCCCGGACCTGCCCGCGGTCGAGCGCCGCGTCCTGGAGCACTGGACGGCTGACAAGACCTTCGAGGCCTCCGTCGAGGCCCGGCCGGCCTCCGGCCGGCGACCGGAGAGCACGGACGCGGCCGGAGGCGGCGTCGCGGGCGACGCCGACAACGAGTACGTCTTCTACGACGGCCCGCCGTTCGCCAACGGCCTGCCGCACTACGGCCACCTCTTCACCGGGTACGTGAAGGACGTCGTGCCGCGCTACCAGACGATGCGCGGTCGGCGGGTGGAGCGGCGCTTCGGCTGGGACTGCCACGGCCTGCCCGCCGAGGTGGTCGCCGAGAAGCAGCTCGGCATCACCAGCAAGGCGGAGATCCTCGACCTCGGCGTGGCCCGGTTCAACGAGGCGTGCCGCACCTCGGTGCTGGAGTTCACCCACGACTGGGAGCGCTACGTCACCCGGCAGGCCCGCTGGGTCGACTTCGCCAACGACTACAAGACCCTCGACCTGGACTACATGGAAAGCGTCATGTGGGCCTTCAAGACCCTGCACGACAAGGGCCTGGTCTACGAGGGCTTCCGGGTGCTGGCGTACTGCTGGCGCTGCGAGACGCCGCTGTCGAACACCGAGACCCGGATGGACGACGTCTACCGGGACCGGCACGACCCGACGCTGTCGGTCTGGTTCGCGCTGACTCCCGACGAGAGCGCGCCGGAGCTGGTGCGCGGGCCGGTGCGCCTCGGCGTCTGGACCACCACGCCGTGGACCCTGCCGTCCAACCTGGCGCTCGCCGTCGGCCCCGACATCGAGTACGCCGTGCTGGAGCGCGACGGCCAGCGGTACGTGGTCGGGGCGGCGCGGCTGGCCGCGTACGCCAAGGAGCTGGAGGGCTACGAGCAGGTCGGCACCGTCTCCGGCCGCGACCTGGCCGGGCGCCGCTACACCCCGCTGTTCGACTTCCTCGTCGAGCAGGCCGGCCCGAACGCCTACCAGGTGCTCGGCGCGGAGTTCGTCACCACCGAGGACGGCACCGGGATCGTCCACCTGGCCCCGGCCTTCGGCGAGGACGACCAGAACGTCTGCAACGCGGCCGGCATCCCCACCATCGTCACGGTCGACGACCACACCCGGTTCACCGCGCTGGTGCCGCCGTACGAGGGCGAGCAGGTCTTCGACGTCAACAAGCCGGTGATCCGGGAACTCAAGGAGCGGGGGGTCGTCCTCAAGCAGGACACCTACACCCACTCGTACCCGCACTGCTGGCGCTGCGACACCCCGCTGGTCTACAAGGCGGTGTCGTCGTGGTTCGTCGCGGTGACGAAGTTCAAGGACCGGATGGTCGAGCTGAACCAGCAGATCAACTGGACGCCGGGGCACATCAAGGACGGCTCGTTCGGCAAGTGGCTGGCCAACGCCCGCGACTGGTCGATCAGCCGGAACCGGTTCTGGGGCTCGCCGATCCCGGTGTGGAAGTCCGACGACCCGAACTATCCCCGGCTCGACGTCTACGGCTCGCTTGAGGAGATCGAGCGGGACTTCGGCGTACGCCTGAGCGACCTGCACCGGCCGGCGGTGGACGACCTCGTCCGCCCCAACCCGGACGACCCCACGGGGCGCTCGACGATGCGCCGGGTGCCGGAGGTGCTGGACTGCTGGTTCGAGTCCGGCTCGATGCCGTTCGCCCAGGTGCACTACCCGTTCGAGAACCGCGACTGGTTCGAGCACCACTACCCGGGCGACTTCATCGTCGAGTACATCGGGCAGACCCGCGGCTGGTTCTACACCATGCACGTGCTGGCCACCGCGCTGTTCGACCGGCCGGCGTTCCGCAACTGCCTCAGCCACGGCATCCTGCTCGGCTCCGACGGGCGCAAGATGTCCAAGAGCCTGCGCAACTACCCGAACGTCTACAACGTGTTCGACTCGTACGGCTCGGACGCGATGCGCTGGATGCTGATGTCCTCGCCGGTGCTGCGCGGCGGCGACATGGCGGTCACCGAGCCGGGCATCCGCGACGCCGTCCGGCAGGTGCTGCTGCCGCTGTGGAACGTCTGGTACTTCTTCTCGCTCTACGCCAACGCCGACGGGTACACCGCGAAGCGGAACACGACAAGCACCCACCTGCTCGACCGGTACGTGCTGGCGAAGACGAACGAGCTGGTGTCGACGGTCCAGGAGCAGATGGACGCGTACGACATCTCGGGCGCCTGCGTCACCGTGCGGTCCTACCTGGACGCGCTGACCAACTGGTACGTGCGGCGCTCCCGGGACCGGTTCTGGTCCGGCGACGCCGACGCGTTCGACACTCTGTGGACGGTGCTGGAGACGCTGTGCCGGGTGGTGGCGCCGCTGGCGCCGCTGACCGCCGAGGAGATCTGGCGCGGCCTCACCGGCGAGCGGTCGGTGCACCTGACCGACTGGCCGTCCGCCGGGGAGTTCCCGGCCGACCACGCGCTGGTCGCCGCGATGGACGCCACCCGGGAGGTCTGCTCGGCGGCGCTGTCGCTGCGCAAGGCCAAGGGCCTGCGGGTGCGCCTGCCGCTGTCGACGCTGACCGTGGCCTCGCCCGTCGCGGCGCAGCTGCGGCCCTTCGGCGACCTGGTCGCCGACGAGGTCAACGTGAAGGCGGTAAAGTTCACCGACGAGGTGTCGGCGTACTGCCAGCAGGTGCTGACCGTGGTGCCGCGCGCGCTCGGCCCCCGCGTCGGCAAGCAGGTGCAGCAGGTCATCAGGGCGGTCAAGGCGGGGGAGTGGGAGCTGGTCGACGGCGCCCCGGTCGCCGCCGGCGTCACCCTCGCCGAGGGCGAGTACGAGCTGCGCCTGGTCGCCGCCGACGCCGAGCACTCCGCGCCGCTGCCCGGCGGCGAGGGCGTGGTCGTGCTGGACACCGAGGTCACCCCCGAGCTGGCCGCCGAGGGGCTGGCCCGGGACGTCGTCCGGGTGGTGCAGCAGGCCCGCCGCGACGCCGACCTGGACGTCTCGGACCGGATCGTGGTGGCGTTGTCGGCCGGCGAGGAGGTGCGTGCGGCGGTGGCCGCGTACACCGACTTCGTGGCCCGCGAGGTGCTGGCCGACTCCGTCGACTTCGCCGACGGGGTGGACGGCTTCACCGGGGAGGTCGGCGAGGGCGAGCGGGTGACCGTGGCCGTCCGCAGGGTATGAGTCGGTGAGACGGGGGCGGTCCGGCGGAGTGTCGCCGGACCGCCCCCACCCGGCCCCGACAGGCCCGCTCACCAGGCGGTCGACCCGCCACCCGGGCGACGACGCGTGGACCCGTCGGTTACGGTGACACCGCCTGTTCGCACACACTCCGCCGGAGGACCAGTGCCCCTGCTCTACACCATCGGCAAGCTCACCGTGGCGCCCGCGCTCCGGCTGGCCTTCCGTCCGACCGTGGAGGGGTTGGAGCACATTCCGGACACGGGGGGTGCGATCTTCGCGGGCAACCACCTCTCGGTCGCCGACGAGCTGTTCCTCGGCACCGTGGTCCCCCGGCACCTGGCGTTCTGGGCCAAGTCGGAGTACTTCAAGGGCACCGGCCCGAAGGGCGCCCTCTCCAAGCACGTGCTCACCGGCCTGGGCGCCATCCCGGTCGAGCGGGCCGGCGGTCGGGCGGCGCTGTCCGCATTCGACGCCGCCATCCCGGTGCTCAAGGCCGGCGACCTGGTCGCGGTCTATCCGGAGGGGACCCGGTCGCCGGACGGCCGGCTCTACCGGGGGCGCACCGGGGCGGTCCGGCTGGCCGTGGCGGCCGGCGTGCCGGTCATCCCGGTCGGTATGACCGGCACCGACAAGGCCCAGCCCATCGGCACCCGGGTGCCCCGTCCCGGCCGCGCCAAGATCACCATCCGGTTCGGCAAGCCGCTCGACTTCACCGGCCGGTCGGACGACCGCACGTCGCTGCGCGAGATGACCGACGAGGTCATGGCCGAGATCCAGAAGCTCACCGGCCAGGAGTACGTGCCCCGCTACGCCCCGCCGCGCGGGCACTCCGCCACCCCGGGCGACGCCCCGGCCTGAGCCCGGGCGCGAGGCGGCCGGAGCCGCGCCGCTGCCCCGTCGCGGACGTGGGACCGCAGCGACCTGTCGACCGGGCCGCCGGGCCCGCTCGACGGCGTCGAGCCGGTGGAGCCGCTACTTCTGGCTGGTCGTGACCATCTGCTCCCGCAGGGTGCCGAGCAGGGTGGCGCTGTCGTCGAGGGAGAGCCGGGTGAAGACCGCGGTGGCGATGCTGCCGTGGTCGACCGAGGTGCACACCACCACGTCCTGGCCGTCGGCGCGCCCCACCGCGCAACGCTGGTGCCGGCCGCGTACGCCGGTGTCGACCACCTGGGCCTCGCCGAGGGAGTACTGCCCGGTGAGCCGGGTGATCTCGTCCTCCGCGTCGGACTCCGGGGTGAACCGGAAGCCGGTGCCGCCGAAGACCGTCACCCGCTTGCCGGCGGGCGTGGCGTAGACGCCGGCGAAGGTCTTCTCGGCCAGCCAGTGCGCCTTGCGCACGTCCGCCTCCAACTGCTTGGCGGTCGCCTTGCTGGTGTTGTCGTCGCGCAGCCGCAGGTCGGCCACCTCGGCCGGCAGGCTGGCCTCGGCCGGGTACTGCGACGCCATCGGCACCCCGTAGTAGGCCGGGCAGCCGCAGCAGCAGGCCAGCATGAGCAGCAGGTACCACGGCCAGCGGCGACGCTTGCGGGCGGGCGTCGGGGCGTACCCCCGGGGGGCCTGCTGGCCGGGTGGCGGCCCGGCCGGCGGCGCCGTCGCCCGACGTTGCCTCGGCGGCGCGGGCGGCGGAGGCGGGGGTGACGCCGGCCGCGCCGGGCCGGGCGCCCGGGAGACCGGCGGCGGGGAGACGGGGTACGCCGACTGCGGCGGGGCGGCCGGGTACGCGACCCGCGGCGGCGCGGGACGCGGTGGCTCCGGCGGCGCGGGGGAGTGCACGGGTGGGGTCGGCGGCGCGGGGGAGTGCACGGGTGGTGCCGGTGGCCCGGAGTACGGCCTGGGCGACGGCGCGGCGGGGTAGGGCAACGTCGGCGAGGGCGGCGGGGGCGGCGGGAGGTCCCACCCGCCGGTGTCCGCGCCCGCCCACGGGTCGACCGGCGTGCGGTGCTCGGCGGACTGCTCGGGCGGGGGCGCCGGCGGAGGCGCCGGCACCGGGGGGATCACGGCCGACTCGCCCCAGGCCCGCTTGCGCGGCTTCGGCGGGGGCACCGCCGCCGAACCGCTCCACCGGGGCGCGGGCGGTTCGGCCGGTAGCTCGTCGGGGGAGAACATCCGGGTGCCCTGCGGTCCCACGGCCGGCGGGCCGTCGTCGGGCAGCAGGCGGGTGCCCTCCGGGCCGGTGCCGGCGACCCGCCCGGGCCCGGCGTCCCGGGTGTCCTCGGCCCCGGCGTCGTCGGCGTCCTGCGGCGCGGTGGCGTCGCCCGGGTCTGGCTGGTCGGCGGCGTCGCCCGAGACGTGCGGCGCGGCGGCGTCGCCCGTGTCCGGCAGCGCGGCGTCGGCCCCGGCGTCGTCCGGGTCCTGCCCGATGTCGGACGTCGCGGTCGGCTCGGGGTCTTCGGTGGGCAGCTCACGGGTGCCCTCCGGGCCCGTGCCGCCGGCGGGGGCGGGCGTTGCGGGGGAGGTCGGGGGCTCCTCGGTGACCGCCGGATCCGGACCCTGGTCCTGACCCGGGGGGCTCCCGTCGGCCGGCCGGTCCGTGCCCGGCTGCGGCTGCGGCATCGCGGCAATCTCCTCTCGCGCCGGTCCGAGGTTAGTACCGATGCGCCAGCGGGGCGATTCCGGCCACCGCCGTCGCCGGTACCGCAAGGCCGGACGGGCGCCGCGACGTGCCGAGGGCGCGGCGACCGGCGCCCCGAGGGCGTGGCGACCGGCGTGCGCGCGGTGGCCGCCGCCGGGCCGCGTACCCTTGGGCATCATGAGCGTCCCGTCCACCACGCCGCGCCCCGCCGCGGCCAATTCCGTCTGGCCCCGGCTGGAGCCGCTGCTGCCCCAGGTGACCAAGCCCATCCAGTACGTCGGTGGCGAGCTGGGCGCGGTGGTCAAGGACTGGGACGCGGCGGCCGTGCGCTGGGCGTTGATGTACCCCGACGCCTACGAGGTCGGCCTGCCCAACCAGGGCGTGCAGATCCTCTACGAGGTGCTCAACGAGCTGCCCGACGTGCTCGCCGAGCGGACCTACGCGGTCTGGCCGGACCTGGAGAAGCTGATGCGCGCCCACGGCGTGCCGCAGTTCACCGTCGACGCGCACCGCTCCGTGCGCGACTTCGACGTCTTCGGCGTCTCCTTCTCCACCGAGCTGGGCTACACCAACCTGCTCACCGCGGTCGACCTGGCCGGCATCCCGCTGCTCGCCGCCGACCGCACCGACGCCGACCCGGTGATCGTGGCCGGCGGCCACGCCGCGTTCAACCCGGAGCCGATCGCCGACTTCGTCGACGCCGCCGTGCTGGGCGACGGCGAGGAGGCGGTCCTGGAGATCACCGGGATCGTGCGGGAGTGGAAGGCCGAGGGCTCCCCGGGCGGGCGCGACGAGCTGCTGCTGCGCCTGGCCCGCACCGAGAGCGTCTACGTGCCGCGCTTCTACGACGTGGACTACCTCCCCGACGGCCGCATCCAGCGGGTCGTGCCGAACCGGGCGGACGTGCCGTTCCGGGTGCACAAGCGCACGACCATGGACCTGGACGCCTGGCCGTACCCGAAGAAGCCCCTGGTCCCGCTGGCCGAGACCGTGCACGAGCGGTACGCCGTGGAGATCTTCCGGGGCTGCACCCGGGGCTGCCGGTTCTGCCAGGCCGGCATGATCACCCGCCCGGTGCGCGAGCGCTCCATCACCACCGTCGGGCAGATGGTGCGGGAGGGGCTGGAGTTCTCCGGCTTCCACGAGGTGGGCCTGCTGTCGCTGTCGTCGGCCGACCACTCCGAGATCGGCGACATGTGCTCCGGCCTGGCCCAGCAGTACGAGGGCACCAACGTGTCGCTCTCGCTGCCGTCGACCCGGGTGGACGCGTTCAACATCGACCTCGCGCAGGAGCTGTCCCGCAACGGGCGGCGCACCGGCCTGACCTTCGCCCCCGAGGGCGGGTCGGAGCGGATCCGCAAGGTCATCAACAAGATGGTGTCGAAGGAAGACCTGATCCGCACCGTCGTCACCGCGTACACGAACGGCTGGCGGCAGGTGAAGCTGTACTTCATGTGCGGCCTGCCCACCGAGACCGACGAGGACGTCCTGGAGATCGCGGACATGGCCCACGAGGTCATCCGGGCCGGCCGGGCCGCCACCGGCTCGAAGGACATCCGCTGCACGGTCTCCATCGGCGGGTTCGTGCCGAAGCCGCACACCCCGTTCCAGTGGGCGTCGATGGAGCGGCCGGAGGTCATCGACGGCCGGCTCAAGATGCTCAAGCAGGCGATCAACGCGGACCGGTCGCTCGGCCGGGCGATCGGCTTCCGCTACCACGACGGCGAGCCGTCGCTGATCGAGGGCCTGCTCAGCCGGGGTGACCGGCGGGTCGGCGCGGTGATCCGGCGGGTGTGGGAGAACGGCGGCCGGTTCGACGGCTGGAGCGAGCACTTCTCCTACCAGCGCTGGGTGGAGGCGGCGACCGAGGTCCTGCCGGCCTTCGGCGTCGACCTCGACTGGTACACCACCCGCCAGCGCGACGAGCTGGAGGTCCTGCCCTGGGACCACCTGGACTCGGGCCTGGACAAGGACTGGCTCTGGCAGGACTGGCAGGACTCGCTCAGCGAGTACGAGCAGGACGACTGCCGGTGGACCCCGTGCTTCGACTGCGGCGTCTGTCCGTCGATGGACACCGAGATCCAGATCGGCCCGACCGGGAAGAAGCTTCTCCCGCTCACCCCGATCAACGGTCTGAAGCTCCCCACCGGCGCCCAGCAGTAGCTCCGGCGCACGGCGGGCACGCCCGCCGTGCGCCGGGTTGATCATGTGGTTATCGTCAGCGGCACGCGAGTCGCGAGCAGTGCCGTCACGATCAACCGGTTCCGACACGAGGAGCACGACGATCAGTAGGAAACCACAGCCAGAGGGCGGCCAGGCACCCGTCGTGCAGCGGGTCCGGATCCGGTACGCCAAGCGCGGCCCGCTGCGCTTCACCTCGCACCGGGACTTCGCCCGGGCGTTCGAGCGGGCGCTGCGCCGGGCGGGCGTGCCGATCGCCTTCTCCCAGGGCTTCACCCCGCACCCCAAGATCTCGTACGCCAGCGCGGCCCCGACGGGCGTGGCGAGCGAGGCGGAATACCTGGAGATCGGCCTCCGCGAGCAGGTCGACCCGGCGGAGCTGCGCGCCGCGCTGGACGCGGCCCTCTCGCCCGGTCTCGACGTGCTCGACGCCGTCGTGGCCGCCGGCGGGAGTCTTGCCGACCGGATCGAGGCGTCGCACTGGCGCATCGAGCTGCCCGAGGTCGACCCGGCCGTCCTGCAACGGGCGGTTTCCGCCTTCACGACCGCCGAGGAAGTGCTGGTCGAGCGGATGACCAAGCAGGGCCGGCGCACCTTCGACGCCCGGGCAGCGGTGATCCGCATCGATGTGATCGCGTCGCCGGAGACGCCTTCCGGGGCGCCGGCCGTACCGTGTGCGATACTCGAACTGGTCGTGCGGCAGGTCACCCCCTCCGTGCGGCCCGATGACGTCCTTTCCGGCCTCCGCGTGGTGGCCGACCTGGAGCCGCCGGTCTCGCCGAGGGTGATCCGGCTGGCACAGGGCACGCTGACCGCGCAGGATGCGATCGCGGATCCGTTGGAAGCGGACCGCGACGGGGCAACCATCGGTGAACGCTGACCGTCGGTCGACGTTCAGGTAGGCAGACTTCGGCGGTCGCGCACCGTGCGCGCCCGGCGGAAACACTTTTGCGGCGACCCTGCGTGGCAGCGCTCACCCGCGCCCGGGGCAGCCAGAACTGGAGAACGTCCATGCTCGAGAACGAGCCCGAGGGCGGCGAACGGACCGGTTCACAGCCGGCCGACGAGACCGCTGACAGCAGCACCGTCGAGAACACCGCCGGGGCGGAGAACGCCGCCGGCGCCGCCGACGCCGACGCTGGCGGGGCCGAGCAGGCCCCGGCCGCGCCGGTCCGACGGCGTACGACCCGGCGGCGGGCCACGCCGCTGAACCAGCCGGAGCAGACCGAGGTGCCGGTCGAGGCGTCGACGGCGCCCGTGCCGGGCAGCGGCGAGGCGCTCCAGGCCGAGGTGTTCGCCCCCGTCTCCGGCGACCTCGACGCCGCCCCGAAGGCGACGCGCCGCCGCCGCAAGGCCACCACCGCGAAGGCCGCCGAGGAGGCCACCGCGCCGCCCGTCGAGGCCGCCGGGCCGGCCCCCGAGGTCGCCGCGCCGCCCGCCGCGGAGGCTCCGGTCGAGGCGGACCAGGCGCCCGCCGAGCCGGCTGCGCCGCCGGCCAAGGCGACGCGTACCCGTCGGAAGAAGGCGGCCCCCGCCGCGGCCGAGCCGGCCGCGGAGACCCCGAGCGACGCCCTCGGGGCCGATCGGACCGGCGCCGCGCCCACTGAGCAGCCGCCGGCCGCCGCCGGCATCGAGCCGGAGGCCGGCACCGGGTTCGGCGCCGCCGCCCCGCCCGCCGCGGTCAGCGGTGCGGAGAGCCGTTCCGGCGAGGTCCCGCCCGGCGTGGCGGTCACCCCGCCCGCCGAGGAGGAGCCGACCGAGGCGGTCGAGCCGGCCGTCGAGCCGGAGCCGGCCGTCGAGCCCGAGCCGGTCGTCGAGCCCGAGCCGGTTGTCGAGCCCGAGCCGCGCACCCGCCGCCGGCGGGCCGCGCTCTCCGCGCCCACCGTGCTGTTCATGGCCCCGCAGCCGGAGGACGTCCCGGTCGCCCGGGTCGTGGCTCCCGCTCCGGAGCCGGAGCCGGAGGAGCCCGCCGCCGAGGAGCCGGCCGAGCCGGCGCGCCGCCGCCGGCGTGGCCGCCGCGACGTCGAGGCGGTCGAGGTCGTCGAGCCCGAGGAGCCGACCGAGGAGGCCGAGGAAGCCGCCGAGGACGAAGACGAGGACGAGGACGAGAGCGCCGCGGCCCGCCGCCGGCGCCGCCGTGGCCGCCGTGGACGCGGCCGGGGCAAGGGCGGCGCGGAGGACGCCGAGGACGAGGAGTCCGAGGAGGCCGCGCAGGCCGAGGCGGAGGAGTCCGAGGGCGACGAGGACGAGGAGGGTGAGGGCGGTGACGGGCTGACCCGCCGCCGTCGTCGTCGCCGCCGTCGGGGCGCCGGTGACGTCGAGGCGGGCGCCGACGACGGCGTGCCGACCGTCGTCAAGATCCGCGAGCCGCGCAAGACCGTCGACGAGGTGCAGGGCGTCTCCGGCTCCACCCGGCTGGAGGCCAAGCGGCAGCGCCGCCGCGACGGCCGCGAGCAGCGCCGGACCCGGCCGCCGATCCTCAGCGAGTCGGAGTTCCTGGCCCGCCGGGAGGCCGTCGACCGGGTGATGGCGGTACGCCAGCGCGGCGACCGGACCCAGATCGCCGTCCTGGAGGACGGGGTGCTCGTCGAGCACTACGTCACCCGCAACTCCTCCGGCACCATGGCCGGCAACGTCTACCTGGGTAAGGTGCAGAACGTCCTGCCCAGCATGGAGGCGGCGTTCGTCGACATCGGGCGCGGCCGCAACGCCGTCCTCTACGCCGGCGAGGTCAACTGGGACACCACCGGCCTGGAGGGGCGGGCCCGCTCCATCGAGCAGGCGCTGCGCTCCGGCGACTCGGTGCTGGTGCAGGTCACCAAGGACCCGATCGGCCACAAGGGCGCCCGGCTGACCAGCCACATCGCGCTCTCCGGCCGGCACCTGGTCTACGTGCCCCACGGCAACGCCTCCGGCATCAGCCGCAAGCTGCCCGACACCGAGCGCAAGCGGCTGCGGGACGTGCTGAAGAAGCTGGTGCCGGACGGCGCGGGCGTGATCGTCCGGACCGCCGCCGAGGGCGCCAGCGAGGACGAGTTGGCGCGCGACGTCAAGCGGCTCCAGGCGCAGTGGGAGGACATCCAGGCCAAGGCGGCCGAGGGCGGCGCCCCGGTGCTGCTCTACGAGGAGCCGGACCTGGTCATCCGGGTCGTCCGGGACCTGTTCAACGAGGACTTCCGCGAGCTGGTGATCGAGGGCGAGCAGTCGTACGACATCGTCGAGTCGTACCTGTCGCACGTCTCGCCGGACCTGGTCGCCCGGCTGCGCCGGCACGTCGGCACCACGGACGTCTTCGCCGAGTACCGGATCGACGAACAGATCATCAAGGGGCTGGACCGCAAGGTCTTCCTCCCCTCGGGCGGCTCGCTGGTGATCGACCGGACCGAGGCGATGACGGTCATCGACGTCAACACCGGCAAGTACACCGGCTCCGGGGGCAACCTGGAGGAGACGGTCACCCGGAACAACCTGGAGGCGGCCGAGGAGATCGTCCGCCAGCTCCGGTTGCGCGACCTCGGCGGCATCGTGGTGATCGACTTCATCGACATGGTGCTGGAGTCCAACCGTGAGCTGGTGCTGCGCCGGCTGACCGAGTGCCTGGGCCGGGACCGGACCAAGCACCAGGTCACCGAGATCACCTCGCTCGGGCTGGTGCAGATGACCCGCAAGCGGATCGGCGCGGGCCTGCTGGAGGCGTTCAGCGAGACCTGCGAGTGCTGCAAGGGCCGGGGCCTGATCATGCACACCGAGCCGGTGCCGGAGAAGCCGCGTTCCGGCGGTGGCGGTGCGGGGGAGAAGGTGAAGGCGGTCGCCTCGGCCGTGGCCGCCCCGGCGGCGGCGGAGCAGGGCGCCGGCACCTCCCGGCGGCGGGCGCGCAAGAGCGCGCCGGCCGAGCGCACCGTGGCCGAGGTCACCGAGACCGACGCCGACGCCGCTCCGAACGCCGAGTACCACGACACCATGGGCTACGACCTGTCCCGCTACGAGGCGGACACGGCCGCCGCCGGAGAGGTCGCCGACAGCCAGACGGGCGAGTCGGCGCGGCTGGCCGCCCCGGACGACCCGGACGCGCTCTCCGACGCCGACGGCGACGAGTCGGAGGGGGGCTCCGGCCGGCGCCGGTCCCGCCGCAGCGGCGCGCGGCGGCGTACCCGGCCGTGACCGGCTGACCGACCCGACGTGTGACAGGGCCCCTTCCCGGTGATGTCCGGCGGGAGGGGCCCTGTCGTATGGTCGATCCCCGGCCACGATCGGCCGCCTGCGGTCAGGAGAAGAACGATGCGCCGTATGCTCGCCGTCACCGCGCTCACCGCCGTCCTGCTCTCCGGCGGCGGGTGCGCGGCCGAGCGCCCGGAGCGGGCCGGCCCACCCGGCGGCGCACCTAGCGGTGGCGTCACGCCGGGCGGTTCCGTCGGCGGCGGGGCGCCGGGGGCCGGCAGCGGGGCGGCCGGCGGCAACGCGCCCGAGGTGTGTGCCGCGGCACAGCGGGCCGGCGAGACGGCCGTACGGACGTACGTCGAGGAGCTCGGCAAGATGGTCGCGGCGGTCGGGTCGGACGACGCCGCGGCGGCCCGGACCGCCCGGGACCGCATCTCCACCGCGCTGACCGACTGGCGCAGCACGCTGCGGCGCGAGTCGACCCGGGCCGAGGACGCCCAGCTCAAGACCCTCCTCGCGGACATGGCGGCGGAGGTCGGCACGCTGGGCACCGACGTCGACTCGATCGACGAGACCGGGCTCGACCGGCTCCGGCAGCGCCTCGACCAGCTCTGCGCCCGCTGACCGGCGGGGCCCGGTTTGGGTGTGGGCCCTCCGATGGCGTACGCTGGCCGGCGGTGCACTTTGGTGTACCGAGTTCTCGCGTGCCCGCGCCGCCGTGCCTCTGCTACCCGGCGAGCCGCCGCGGGAACACCCGCCAGCAGCCTCAACGACAGGGAGTCCGCCTCCGATGTACGCGATCGTCAAGACCGGCGGCAAGCAGTACAAGGTCGCCGAGGGCGACGTGATCGAGGTCGAGAAGCTCGTCGGTGCCCCCGGCGACGCGGTGAAGCTCACCGCGGTGCTCCTCGTCGACGGTGACGACCTGGTGACCGACGCGGCGAAGCTTGCCAAGGTCGCGGTGTCCGGCGAGATCGCCGCGCACACCAAGGGCCCGAAGATCCGGATCCACAAGTTCAAGAACAAGACCGGCTACCACAAGCGCCAGGGTCACCGCCAGCCGTTGACCCAGGTCAAGGTGACCGGCATCTCCAGCGGGAAGTAGGTCGTCCTCAGATGGCTCACAAAAAGGGTGCGTCCAGCTCGCGCAACGGCCGTGACTCCGCGGCGCAGCGGCTCGGCGTGAAGCGCTTCGGTGGTCAGGTCGTCAGCGCGGGTGAGATCCTCATCCGTCAGCGTGGCACCAAGTTCCACCCCGGTGACCTGGTCGGCCGCGGCGGAGACGACACGCTCTTCGCGCTGGCCGCCGGTTCGGTCCAGTTCGGCACCAAGCGCGGTCGCAAGACCGTCAGCATCGTGCCGCAGCAGTAGTTCGAAGGCGTTGCGGGCCGCGGACCTCGTGTCCCGGCCCGCTTCGCTTTTTTCGTGCGGGGCGTGACCCTCGCTGGAAGGATTGACGCCCGTGGCGACGTTCGTTGACCGGGTCGTCCTGCACCTGCAGGCCGGCGATGGTGGGCACGGTTGTGTCTCGATCCACCGGGAGAAGTTCAAGCCGTTCGGCGGCCCCGACGGCGGCAACGGCGGGCACGGCGGCAGCGTGTCCCTGGTGGTCGACCCGCAGGTGACGACGCTGCTGGACTTCCACTTCCGCCCGCACGTGAAGGCCGAGAACGGCAAGGGTGGCGCCGGGTCGAACCGGGACGGCGCGAACGGCCGCAACCTTGTGCTCAAGGTGCCGAACGGCACCGTGGTGCAGGCCCCCGACGGCACGGTCCTGGCCGACATGGTCGGCACCGGCACGACCTTCGAGGTGGCCCGGGGCGGGCGCGGCGGCCGGGGCAACGCGTCGCTGGCCAACGCCCGGCGCAAGGCCCCCGGCTTCGCCGAGCTGGGCGAGCCCGGCGAGCAGCTCGACGCGGTGCTGGAGCTCAAGAGCGTCGCCGACGTCGGGCTGGTGGGCTTCCCGTCGGCCGGCAAGTCGTCGCTGATCTCGGTGATCTCCGCCGCCAAGCCGAAGATCGCCGACTACCCCTTCACCACCCTGGTGCCCAACCTGGGCGTGGTCCGGCTGGACAACCACACCTTCACCGTCGCCGACGTGCCCGGCCTGATCCCCGGGGCGGCCGCCGGCAAGGGCCTCGGCCTGGAGTTCCTGCGGCACATCGAGCGCTGCGCGGTGCTGGTGCACGTCATCGACACCGCCACCCTGGAGCCCGGCCGGGACCCGGTCGCTGACATCGACACCATTGAGGCCGAGCTGACCGAGTACGGCGGCCTGGCCGACCGTCCCCGGCTGGTGGCGCTCAACAAGGTCGACGTGCCCGACGGCCGGGACCTCGCCGAGATCGTCCGCCCCGACCTGGAGGAGCGCGGTTTCCGGGTGTTCGAGGTCTCCGCGGCGACCCGGGAGGGGCTCAAGGAGCTCATGTACGCCATGGCGGAGCTGGTGGAGCAGGGACGCAAGGCCGCGCCGCCGGCCGAGGCGACCCGGATCGTGATCCGCCCCCGGGCGGTCGACGACGCCGGCTTCACCATCGAGGCCGCGCCGGACGGCGCCTGGGTCGTGCACGGTGTCCGTCCCGAGCGGTGGGTGCGGCAGACGAACTTCGACAACGACGAGGCCGTCGGCTACCTGGCCGACCGGCTGGCCCGCCTGGGTGTCGAGGAGAAGCTGGGCAAGGCCGGCGCGGAACCGGGCGACCTGGTCCGGATCGGCGAGCGGGAGTTCGACTGGCAGCCGACCCTCTACGCCGGGGCCGACTTCATCCCCGGCAACCGGGGCACCGACGTCCGGCTGGAGGAGAAGTCCACCCGGGCGTCCGCCGCGGAGCGGCTGGCGGCCCGCAAGGCCCGCCGGCAGCGCCCGGAGGACGACGTCGAGGGCACCGACGCCGACGTCTCCGACGACGTCGCCCCGGCGGACGGCTTCGGCGACGCCGGGCCGGTCCGGGAGGCTGACCCGTCCGACGGGCCCGGTGCCTCCCAGGGGCCCGGCCCGTCCCGCATCGCGGCGGCGGGCGACGCCGAACAGCCCGCCCAGGCGGGCGACGCCGAATAGCCCGCCCAGGCGGGCGACGCCGAATGGCTCGTCGCGCTCCGTGCGCGGGTCGATTGCCGGAAACCTGCCCGAAATCCCCGCCGCCTAGCGTGGCCTGATGCTGATCGAGTCGCGCCCCGCCACCGATGCGGAGATCGACGCCCTGGTCACCGCCCAGCAGCGCGAGCTGCGGGCGGCCGACGGCGGGCTGGACGGCCAGGCGACCGTCACCCACGACGACATCCGCTACCTGGTGGTGGTCGCCGACGGGCGGGCGGTCGCCTGCGGCGGGATCCAGGCGCTCGACGCCGGCACCGGCGAGGTGAAGCGGATGTACGTCCGCCCGGCCCACCGGGGGCGGGGCATCGCCCGGCAGTTGCTGACCGCGCTGGAGGAGTTGGCCTTCCAGCAGGGGTACGCGGTGCTCCGCCTGGAGACCGGCACGTACCTGCCGGCCGCGATCGGGCTCTACACCTCCAGCGGGTACGAGCCGATCCCGGTCTACGGCGAGTACGTCGGCAACCCGTACAGCGTGTGCTTCGCCAAGCGGCTGCGCGTGCCGGCCTGACGGGGCCGGGCGGTCAGTCGCCGGTGTGCGCGTGTACGGCGGTGACCGGCTTCGACTCCGGCGACGCGTGCTGACGCAGGAAGATGCTCAGCACGATCAGCGTGCCGACGGCGAGGAACTCGCTCTGCCAGTTCTGCATCGACTGGAACCAGAAGTCGCTCGTGCCGAGGAACTCCCACACGCCGATCGGCGGCGCGCCGCTCTGCAGCGCCTGCTGCTGGTTGTAGTCGGCGGTCCCGCCGAGCAGGTGGCCGACGAACGAGCCGGCGAAGATCAGCAGCAGCGCGATGGAGAGGCTGTTGCGGTAGACCACCAGGGGCAGCCCGCCGGCGCGTACGGGCCAGGGGGAGTCCGGGGTGGCCCGCCGCTCGTCGTCCTCGGGCCGGTCGGTCTGCCCCACCGGCTTCGACTCCGCCGACCCGCGCTGCACCAGGTAGGCGGTGAGCAGGACGTAGCCGCCCATCTGGAGGAACTCCGACTCCCAGTTCTCGAAGACCGACTCCATGAAGTGCCCGGTGCCCAGGTACGCCGGCCAGCTGGTCGGCGCGGCCCCGAACTCGGCCAGCTCCTGGTTGTGCGTCTGCCAACCGAACACGCTCTGCAACACCAGGAAGACGAGAAAAGCGCCGAACATCGCCACGGTCAGCGCGTTGTCACGCAACCACCTCGGCATGACGCCCCTCCTCGTCGACGGCCTCCGACCTCCGTGCCCGGAGGGCGCGGCGGGCAAACGCCGCCACGCGGCGCGGGTCAGGGGCGGTCGAAGGGGTCGTCGGCCCGGGTGCCCGTGCCCACCTGGTTGGAGAGCAGCAGCCCGAAGGCGAGCATGCCGAAGCCGAGGACCAGGTGCAGCCAGTTGTCGGCGTCGTTGACCGGGATGAAGTTCGCCGCGCTCTCCCGGTCGATCGCGAAGCCGTACAGCCACAGGCCGAGGTAGAGGGCGCCGCCGCCGGCGAGGAAGACCCGGGCCCCGGCGACGCTGCGGGCCAGCAGCAGACCGGCCAGTCCGAAGCCCAGGTGCAGCGCGTTGTGCAGGATCGACACCTGGAACAGGCCGAGCAGCCGGGCCTCGGAGTGGTGGCCGGCGAACGTCATGTCGGCGTAGTTGATGGTGATGCCGGGGATGAACCCGAGCACTCCGATCAGGGTGAAGACCCCGGCCGCGGCCACGGCGGCGAGCTGCACCTTCGGCTTCGGGCCCGCCGGGCCGCCGCGTGCATGTCGTGCCATCGATTCACCTCCGTGGACCTGCGGAACGCCCTGCCCGCGGCGCCGGCGGCGGGGGAGCGTCGGACACTGTGCGTGACAAGGACGACACGCGATCCGCCGATCCTCCATTTTGTAGCGGTCCGGCGGCGGCCCGCAGGGAAAGTCACGAAGGAGGTATGGAACCGGCAACGCAGGGTAGGTCAAGAGGTGCGACGGCAGTAACGGCCGACGCATCCCCCCAGCACACACCCGCGGAGACTTTCCGAGCGGAAGGGAAATCATGACCTACGATCTGTCACCCACGACTTCCACGTACGGGCAGGAGTCGAGCAACGGCAGCGGCGTCCGCGAGCAGGCCCGTCAGGTCGGCTCGGAGGCCAAGCACGCCGGTGGCGCCGTCGCCGGGACGGCCAAGGAGCAGGGCCGGGAGGTCGTCGGCGAGGCGAAGCTCCAGGCGCGCAACCTCTACGGCGAGGCCCGCAGCCAGCTCGCCAGCCAGGCCGGCGACCAGCAGCGGCGTGCCGCCGGCGGGCTCCGTTCGCTGGCCGACGAGATGCGCTCGATGGCCGAGCAGGGCGGCCAGGCCGGCCCGGTGAGCGAGATCGCCCGCCAGGCCGCCGACCGGGTGCACGGCGTGGCCGGCTGGCTGGAGCAGCGCGAGCCCGGCGACCTCATCGCCGAGGTGCGCGACTACGCGCGTCGCAACCCGGGCACCTTCCTGGTCGGCGCCGCCGTGCTGGGTGTGCTCGCCGGCCGGCTGACCAAGAACATCTCGGCCGCCGGCGACGGCCAGGGTGGCAACGGCTACCCCGCGTACGGCTCGGACGCCGGCTACGACCCGGAGCGGACCGCGGTCATCCCGACCCCGCCGGCCCCGCGTGCGGTGCCGGACGCCGTACCGCCGGGCGGCTACCTCGACCCGACCCCGGGCGCGTACGCCGACCCGCAGACCACCACCAGCTACGCCGACCCCGCCGGTGGCGTCGGCCAGCCGCTGCCGCCGGTGAGCCAGACCGACCCGCTGCCGGGCGTGCCGTCGACCGGGACCACCCGTCCGTGAGCCCAGGAATCACCCGAAGGGAGGCGGCGGCATGAGCATGCCGACGCAGGGGGCGGGGCTGGACTCCGGCTACCACCCCCACGACGCGGACGAGGTCAGGGGCAGCTCGATCGGTGAGCTGATGCGCCAGGTCACCAGCGACCTGTCGACCCTGATGCGGCAGGAGGTCGAGCTGGCCAAGGCCGAGATCCGCCAGGAGGGCAAGAAGGCGGGCAAGACCGCCGGCTTCTTCGGCGGCGCCGGCTTCGGCGGCTACATGGTGGCCCTCTTCCTGTCGCTGGCCCTCTGGGCCGGGCTGTCCAACGTGATGGACGCCGGCTGGGCGGCCCTGATCGTGGCCGTCATCTGGGGCGCGATCGCCGCGGTCCTCTACACCAAGGCCAAGAAGAGCGCCGAGCACATCCGCGGCCTCAAGCAGACCAACGACAGCGTGCAGCGGATCCCCGACGCGCTCAAGCCCCACCCGCAGGAGGTCGCCCGATGAGCACCGACCCGGACCAGATCCGCCGGGAGATCGAAGCCACCCGGAACAACCTGAGTTCCGACGTGGACGCGCTGGCGTACAAGGTCAGCCCCGCCCGCATCGTCGACGACCGCAAGCAGCGGGCCCGCAACGCACTGCAGAATGTGAGGGACAAGGTGATGGGAAGCGCTTCCGACCTGGGTCACAGCACCAAGCACGGCGCCCACGCGGTGGGCGACCATGCCTCCTCGGCAGCATCGACCGTGAGTGACAAGGCCCACTCGGCCGCCTCGACGGTCAGCGACAAGGCACACTCGGCGGCCTCGACGGTCAGCGACGCCGCGCAGCGGGCGCCGCACGTGATCCGGCAGAAGTCCGAGGGCAACCCGCTGGCCGCCGGCCTGATCGCCTTCGGCGTCGGCTGGCTCGCCTCCTCGCTGATCCCGTCGACCCGCCGCGAGCAGCAGGTGGCGTCGCAGGTCAAGGAGAAGGCCGGCGAGCACGCCGGGGTGGTGAAGGAGAAGCTGGGCGAGGTCGCCAACGAGCTGAAGGAGGAGCTGCGCGAGCCGGCGCAGCACGCCACCCAGTCGGTGCGCTCCACCGCCCAGGACGCGGTGCACGCCGTCAAGGACGACACCCGTTCGGCCGCGCACGACGTGAAGGACCAGGCGCAGCACTCCCGCGAACAGGTGCGGTACTGACCAGCCCGATCACCGTACGCCGCAGCTCGCGGCCACTCCCGGAGCACCGTCCGGGCAGTGGCCGCGAGCTGTCGTGTGCGTCCCGGGCGGGTGACGGTGCGGGAAGTCAGCGCAGGTGGCGGCGGAGGGTGCGTTCGAAGTGGGCGGCGCGACGCACCCGGCCGCCCGCGTAGCGGACCCCGCCGAGGAGCAGGCGCCGGCCGACGGCGAGCCAGCCGCACACGCCGCGCTCCAGCAACCAGAGCGGGGCCGCCAGGGCGGTGGCCGGCGGGAAGACCGCAGCGCCCCCGCCCCGGCGCCGGCCCGCCTCGGCGAGCGCCACCGTGGTCACGGCCGCCCCGAGCAGCAGCCTCGGCCGCCGGGTCGCGACCGCCGCGGCCAGCGCCGGCAGGACCGCGAGCGAGGTGACCAGGCGGGCCGGCTGGGCCAGGTCGTCGTACGCCTGGCGGACCCGTTGGCCCAGGAAGTGGGCGGTGTCCGGCGGCAGCCGGCGTACGTGCAGCCAGGCGGGTGCCGCCTCGGTCCCCCCGTACGCGCGCACGGTGCGGATCAGCTCCAGGTTCTCGAAGAGCACGTCCGGGTCGTACCCGCCCATGGTGAGGAAGGTGCTCCGGCGTACCGCCAGGGTGCCGGGGTAGTCGGCGCCGAGCGCCCGGTTGAGCAGGGTGCGCCCCGTGTCCCACCACGCGTGCCAGGGCAGCGGGTCGAAGTAGTTCTGCGGCCGGACCAGGTCCACCCGGTCGAGCAGCCGGTGCACGGCGAGCAGCCCCGCCTCGTCGTACCGGACGTCGTCGTCGGCGATCACCACGTGCTCGTGCCGGGCCGCGCCGACGCCGGTGAGCACCCCGGTCACCTTGCCGTTGACGCCGCGCAGGGCGGGATCCGGCCGCAGGTGCCGGACCAGGCCGCGCCAGGCCTCCGCGTGCCGGGCGAACAGTTCCGGCGGCGACCCGTCGACCACCGTCACGTCGACCCGGGCGCTCAGCCGCCGCAGGTAGGCGGTCAACTCGGCCAGCCCGGCGTCGTCGGTCCAGCGCAGCGGCAGCACGTACGCCAGGGGAAGCCGACGCTCGCCGGCGCTCCCGGCCGTCGGCGCGCCGGTGCCGCGGCCGTCGCCGCCGGGAGCGGCACCGGCCGGGCGGGCCGGGGCGCTCACGCCTGCTCCGGGCGGCGGTAGACGGAGACGTGCTCGCGGCTGTGGTCGGTGAACGGCCGGCCGCTCCAGTCCTCCCACCGGTGCTCGCGGCGCAGCCCGCCCAGTTGGGCCATCAGGTCAAGCTCCGCCGGCCAGGCGTAGCGGTGGTTGGCGGGCAGCAGGCGCACCCCGTCGTTGCCGATCCGGACCTTCGTGGTGGTCATCCGCTGCTCGGCGGGGTGCAGCAGGGCCGCCTCCAGCAGCACCACGTCCTCCGCCACCCGCACCGGCCGCAGCGCGCCGCCGGCGCGGAAGGCGCCCGGGTCGGGCACCCACGCCTCGACGACGAACCGGCCGCCGGGGCGCAGGTGGGCGGCGGCGTTGCGGAAGCAGGCCACCTGGGCGGCCTGGTCCGGCAGCGCGAAGATCGTGTTGAACGCGAGCACCACCAGGGCGAACTCGCCGGGCACCCGGGTCTCGGCGAAGTCGCCGACGGCCACCTCGACCGCGTCCCCGCCGGGCTTGGCGCGCAGCCCGGCGGCCATCTCCGGGGAGCCCTCGACACCGGCGACGGTCAGTCCCCGGGCGGCCAGCGGCAGGGCGAGCCGGCCGGTGCCGATGCCGAACTCGCACACCGGGCCGCCGTCGGCGAGCGCGGCGAGCCGCTCCACCGCCGCGTCCGGTGCCAGGTGCGCGTACGTCTCGTCGTAGACGTCCGCGGCGTGCCGGCCGTACTCGCTGGCGTCGAAGGACACGGTGCCTCCCGGTGGCGGTGGGTGCCCGCAGCAGGTGCCCGGTTATCGACCGGGCAAACCGGCACGTCGTTTCGGTGGGACGGTCCCGGGTAGCGCAACTGGTGCGGGTGGTCGATTCCCGGGCACCCGGGTGGAGGAGACGAGATGACCAGCAACGGAACGAGGTGGGCGCTGCTCGGCGCCACCACCGTGACCGTGGTCGGCGTCGGCCGGGCGGTGGCCCGTCGACGACGCCGGCACCAGCCCGAGCGCCGCGACGGCTGGTACGTGGTGCGGCGCGGGGTGACGATCGACCGGCCGGCGGCGGCGGTCATCGGCTTCTGGACCGACCGGGAGCGGATGGACCGGGCGCTGGCCGGGTGGGCGACCCTGGAGCGGCTCGACGACGACCGGTGGCGCTGCGTGGCGCGGGACCCGGCCGGCGGGGGCACCGAGTGGCGGGCGGAGATCACCGTCGAGGGACCCGGGCGGCTGCGCTGGCGGGTCACCGACGGGCCGGAGCAGGAGGGCACGGTCCACCTGACGCCGGCGCCCCAGGACCGGGGCACGGAGGTCCGCGCCGAGCTGCGGTGGCGCTCCGGGCCGCTGCGCCGGGCGTTCGGACTCCTCGGCGGCGACGACCCGGACCAGGCCCTGCGGGACGCGCTGCGCCGGGTGAAGGCGCTGGTCGAGTGCGGCCAGGTCATCGACACCCGGCGGGACCCGTCCGGGCGCGGCCCGGCCCAGGAGAAGGCGACAGACAAGGTGCGGGAGAGGCTGAGGACGGGAGGGCGGGCATGAGGGCGCTCTGCTGGGAAGGCGTCGGCAAGCTGGCCGTGCGCGACGTGCCGGAGCCGCGGATCCGCGCCGAGGGCGACATCATCGTCAAGGTCGGCGCCAGCAGCGTGTGCGGCTCGGACCTGCACCTGATCAACGGCTTCCTGCCGGCGATGCGGGAGGGCGACGTCCTCGGCCACGAGTTCATGGGCGAGGTCGTGGAGACCGGTCCCGGCGTACGGCGGCTGCGCGTCGGCGACCGCGTCGTGGTCGGCTCGGTGGTGGCCTGCGGCGGCTGCTGGTACTGCCGCACCGAGCAGTACTCGCTCTGCGACAACTCCAACCCGCAGCCGGTCTTCACCGAGAAGCTCTGGGGCCACTCGCCGGCCGGCATCCTCGGTTACTCGCACGCCGCCGGTGGCTACTCCGGCAGCCACGCCGAGTACGTCCGCGTGCCCTTCGGCGACATCGGGGCGTTCCAGGTGCCGGACGGGGTGCCCGACGACTCGGTGGTGTTCGCCTCCGACGCCATGCCCACCGGCTGGATGGCCGCCGACTTCTGCGCGCTGAAGGGCGGCGAGGTGGTCGCGGTCTGGGGCGCCGGCGGGGTCGGCCAGATGGCGGCCCGCTCCGCCCAGCTCCTCGGCGCCGAGCGGGTGATCGTGATCGACCGGCTGCCGGAGCGGCTCGCCACCGCCGCCGACCGGCTCGGCGTGGAGACGGTCAACTACGCCGAGACCGACGTGCTGGAGGCGCTGCGGGAGATGACCGCCGGCCGGGGGCCGGACGCGTGCATCGAGGCCGTCGGCATGGAGTCGCACGACGTCGGGCCGGTGTACGCGTACGACAGGGCGAAGCAGACGGCCCGGCTGCAGACCGACCGCCCCACGTCGGTCCGGCAGGCGATCATGGCCTGCCGCAAGGGCGGCACGGTGAGCATCGTCGGCGTCTACGCCGGCCTGGTGGACAAGTTCCCGCTCGGCGCGGCGATGAACAAGGCGCTGGTGCTGCGGATGGGGCAGATGCACGCCCAGCGCTACATTCCGATGCTGCTGGACCGGATCGCGGCCGGCGAGATCGATCCCGGTTACCTGGCCACCCACCCGATGTCGCTGGAGCAGGGCGCGCGGGGCTACGAGATGTTCGAGAAGAAGGAGGACGGCTGCCTGCGCAGCGTCCTGCACCCGGCCTGAGCGCGTCGCGACCGCACCGCCCCCGGGGCCGTCGAGGTCCCCGGGGCGGTGCCGCGTTCAGGCCGTGCGGCGGACGTTGGTGACCAGGAACCCACTCGGCGGCAGCGCCGGCATCCGGTGCAGGCTCAACGCCAGGTCCTGCGGTGGCACGTCGTACCGCATCGTCGTGGTCAGGTTCGTCACCGCCCGCTTCATCAGCTCGATCGTGATCCACTCCCCGGCGCAGCGGTGACCGGTCAGGTGCTCGCCGCCGCCCTGCGGCACGAGGGCGAACGGGTCGCCCCGCCAACCGGTGAAGCGCTCCGGCCGGAACCGCTCCGGCTCCGGCCAGAGCGCCGGGTGGTGGTTGGTGCCGTACAGGTCGAGCAGCACCCGCCGGCCGCGCGGGAAGTGGTAGCCCTGCCAGTCGAACGAGCGCCGGACCCGGGCGGCGGCCACGGGGAAGAAGGGGTAGTAGCGGCGTACCTCCTGCACGAAGCTCTCGGCGGCCTCGTCGCTCTCCCGGACCCGTTCCCGCCAGGCCGGGTGGTCGTGCAGGGCCAGCGCGGCGAAGACGATGAAGCGGTCGACGGCGACCGTGGGCCGCAGCACGTTGAGCAGCTCGACGGCCGCGATCCGGCGGGGGAGCAGCCGCCCGTGGGCGTCGCGGTGCTCGGCGACCACCCGCAGCGCGCTGCCCTCGGGGGCGGGGAGCGTGCCGGCGCGCTGCCGGTCGACGACCTGACCGATCCAGCGTTCGCCCCGGCGGCGGCCCCACAGGCCACGCCAGTGCTGGGGGCCGAGCGCCGCCGGCCCTTCGATCATCGCGTGCAGCTCGGCGGTACGCCGGTCCACCTCGGAGTTCGCGAGCGGCACGCCGGCCCAGGCGCAGACCGCGCGGGTCAGCATCCGGCCGACCTCGTCGTAGAGCACCACCGGCTTGCCCGACTCCCAGGACGGGACGCGGGCCCGCCACTCGTCGTCGAAGAGCTGCGCGAGCTGCCGGACCGCGGTCGGCGTCATGATCGACATGAACATGGCCTTGCGGTCGGCGTGGTCCGCCCCGTCGAGGCCCTGCACACCGCCTCGGCCGGTGAGGGTGCGCTGCGCCCGCTTCGGCATGGCGCCCGCCCGGACGAAGCGCTCGGTGTCGTAGAAGAGCTCCGCCGCCGCCCGGCCGCGCAGGCAGATGGTGGGCTCCAGCAGCAGCCGGGCCTGGAAGATGTCGGTGCCGTGGCGGTCGCAGCGTCGGCCGACGAAGCGGTAGCCGTCGCGCAGGAACGCCACCGAGCTGTCCGGGCTGCGCTCCGTCGGGATGGTCGCCATCGGGCCTCCTGACCGAAGGTGGCGGCCGTTGCCGGCCGGGTCCTGTCCGTACCTCTGCGTCTACCCGGGCCGGCGTGCCTGAACCCCGCCGCCGGGTCGGCCGCGGCGCGGGGCGGGCGGCGGGTGGTGCCGGGGGAGGGGCCAGCGGACGACGCGTCTGCTGGCCCCTCCCAGGGACGCGGCGAGCTGGTTTCCTCGGGAGAGCGGTCCGCGCCGGTCCGCCGCCGGCACGACCGCGGCGGTGGCCGGGACGGAACGCGGGCGGTCCACCGCAGGACGAGGCCGCCCACGATCGCCACGGGGAGGACACATGCGTGACAACAGGCCGGCGTACTGGCGGCAACGGCAGGCGCGGGAGGCGCTCGGCGCGGCCGGGGAGGTCGCCCGCGCCTCGTTGATCGCGCCGCCCCGCCGTTCTGCCTGGCCGGGCCGGTTCTTCACGGTGCACCTCGGCTTCACCGCCGCCGACCTGGCGTCGGCCCGGGAGTTGGCCGTCGGGTACGCGGAGGCGCTGAGTCTGCTGCGGTCCGAGGTGGCCCTGGGCGCGTCGGCGCTGTCGCCGGCCGAGGCGTGGCAGCAGGCCGAGCGGTTGTTCTGCGGCGCGTCCGGCCCGGACGGCGAGCGCTGCGCCGACGTCGCCGGCCATCCCGGCTTCCATCACGCTCCGGGGCCGGGCGGGCTCGGCTGGGGCGACGGCGACTAGCCCGCCATTCGAGATCACCGATGCCGCAGTCGCGCGTGCGGGCGATGGGAAAGATCGACCCGTGCGCGGCTGTCGGATACCCGTCGCGGACGTGAATCCGGGAGCGGGGACATCGCATTTGCCGTCATCGAAGAAATGCCGTGCCAGGAATCCCGCCAGCGGCTCATTTCGAAGCGGCGACAGCTCTGCTGAGGAATTGATCTCAAGATCCGTGTCGGAGCAACCTCTTCGCCAGTCGCCCGTTTTGTGGCTATTTAGCGGTCGAATTCGCAGCGCCGGCGACGCCGAAAGGTCGGCCCCGATCACCAATGCCGGAAGTGCCTCGTTTGTTCACCGAGGCAACCGCGCCAGGTGATCCGGAGGTTGACTCCCCACCAGGCGGAAAACGACCGCTCCTGCGAGTTCGGGGGAATCGCACATGCACGTGATGCTGGCCTGGTTCGCCGACGACAATCCGTCGGAGAGCGCCCGGCGCGCCGCGAGACATCGCTTTGAAACGGCCGTCGCCGACGTGGTGCCCGACAGTTTCGTACGACACGAATTCGGCGCCGACGACTGGGGCGTGACCGTCCTGCACCGCAGCGACCGGGGCGCCTACCGGTGGCCGACCGTCGACACCGTCGGGCCGGTCACCGCCGTGTCGCTCGGGCTGCCCGTGGGGGTCGACGTGACGGGCGGCCCGGCGGCGCTGGCCGGGCGCCTGCTGGTGGGCGAGGAGGTGCACCGCGAGGTGGTGCCACCGTTCGGCCTGCTGGCCCTCGACGCGGCCGGGAACTTCGCCCTGCAACAGGACTGGATCGGCATGTGCCGGGTCTTCACGGGCCGGTCGGCCGGCCTGACGGCCTTCTGCACCCGGCCCAGCCTGCTGGCCGCGTTCCTGCACGGCGACCTGCGGCCCGACCTGGACGGCTGGGCGTCGTACACCCTCTGCGGGCACTTCGGCGGCGACAGCTCCCCGGTGCGGGGCGCCCGACTGCTCCGCCCCGGCGAGCGGGTGACCGGCCGCCGGCGCGACGGCGGCGGGTGGCAGCTCACCACCACCACGAAGTACGCGACCGACGACGTGGTGCGGGACGGGCTGGCGGCGCAGGGGCGACCGGTGACCGAGCTGCTGGACCGCGCCGCCGACGCCATCACGACCACCGCGGCCAGCATCCACGGCCTCTACGACGAGGACATCACCCTCGGGCTGTCCGGCGGGAAGGACTCCCGGCTCATCGCCGCGTCGCTGATCGCGGCCGGCCGGACCCCCAGGTTCCTGACCAACGAGGACACCCGCGCCGAGGGCGAGGTCGCCCGCGAACTGGTGCGGATCCTGCGCGACAAGCGGGGACTGCACCCCGAGCACACGCTCCGGCTCGCCGGGGCGCGGGCCAACGTGCTCGGGACCGGCCTGTACGAGCGGGCCCGGCGACTGCAACAGCTGACCGACCACCAGTTCCCCTCCAGCTACCTGGTGCGCCCCGCCGGCCCCGGGCGTCTGGTCGACCAGGCCGGCCCGGCGACCTTCACCGGTGCCGCCGGAGAGCTCGCCACCGAATACTGGTATCCCCCGACGGACGACGACGGCGAGCCGTCCCCGCAGGAGACCGCCCTGGCCCGGCTGCTGAACGCCGTGCCGACGGGCGTGGCCGACGCGGCCGTCGGCACCGCGGAGCGGGAGAGGATCCGCGGCCTGCTCGACCACGGCAGCGGGCTCGGCCTGCACGACCTGCGCCTGGTCGACTACATCTACCTGGTGGAGCGGGTCCGCCGCTGGTACACCTCCGCCTACGCGATCGGGATGGTCACCCCGTTCCTCTCGCCCGGCTTCGTCGCCGCCACCTTCGCGTTGACCCCCGGGCAGAAGCGCGAGCGGCTGCTGCACACCGGGCTGATCGCCCGCCTGGTGCCCGAGTGGGCACAGGTCCCGTTCGTCAGCGTCTCCACCGGCCCGTCCACCGCCACCCGGGTGTGGGAGGGTGACGGCCTCCAGGCGATGGCCGAACTGCTGGACACCGCCCACGGCCCGCTGACCGGTCTCGTCCGGCGGCCCGCCGTGGAGAAGGCGCTCCGCACCGCGGCCCGGGGCGGCCGACCCGACCAGCGGACGCTGCAACAGTTCACCTGGCTGGCGCTCGCCTCCGAGCAGCTCGAACCGGGCACTACCCGGCCCGCCACCGGCGCCGCGTACGCCCGGATCACCGCGCCCCCGCAGCAACGCCAGCCGGCCGGCGGCGCGGTCGCCCGACTGCGCTGGGTCAAACGGACCCGGCTCGGTGGCCGGCTCTGGTCGGCGGTGGCCAAGCGGGTGCGGCCACGGCGACCGAGCCAGTGAGCGGGCCCGCCAGCGTCACCTGGCCCCGCCCCGCCACCTGACCGACCACCGGTACGGGGCCGGGTACGCGGAGCGCCCGGTCCCGTACCGCCGCCGGCCGGGGGAACAGCCGACCCATCGACGATGTCCTATTGCGAAGCCTGTGTGACCACGAGTAGCTTGGCACCGTTGCAGAGCCGAGCCGGCCTCGCACCCGTACGTCGCACTCGTCACGAGCGCGCCGCGCACCGCCATCCGCGTGCGCCTGGGCAGGCGTGCCTGTGCCCCGATCCGTCGGGGCCTCACCCTGAGGTAGGCCATGAAGAGAAGACTTCTCTCCGTCGGCGCCGCGTTGCTCGCCGTCGCCGCGTCCGTCCTGATGTTCGTCAAGCCGGCGGACGCGGCGGTGGGACTGCACGTCGAGGGACGCAACATCGTCGAGGCGAACGGCCAGCCGTTCGTCATGCGGGGCGTCAACCATCCCCACGTCTGGTACACGGGCGAGACCGACTCGTTCGCCGACGTCAAGGCGCTCGGCGCCAACACCGTGCGGGTGGTGCTGGGCAGCGGCAAGCGCTGGGGTCCGTCCACCGACGTCGCCGACGTGATCTCACTGTGCAAGCAGAACCGGCTGATCTGCGTACTGGAGGTCCACGACACCACCGGCTACGGCGAGGAGGGCACCGCCGCGTCGCTCGACGAGGCGGTCGACTACTGGATCAGCCAGAAGAACGCGCTCGTCGGCCAGGAGAACCACGTCGTCATCAACATCGGCAACGAGCCGATCGGCAACGTCAACGCCGGTCAGTGGACCGCCGCGACCACCGCCGCGATCACGAAGATGCGGGCCAACGGCTTCGAGCACCTGCTCATGGTCGACGGGCCGAACTGGGGCCAGGACTGGCAGTACGTCATGCGGGACAACGCGCAGGCGATCCTGGACGCCGACAGCCGGCACAACACCGTGCTCTCCATCCACATGTACGCGGTGTTCAACACGGCCGCAGCCATCACCGACTACCTGGACCGGTTCGAGGACAACGGCTGGCCGCTGGTCATCGGCGAGTTCGGCTGGCGGTTCAACGCCAACGAGGTCGACCACGAGACGATCCTGGCCGAGTCGCAGGCCCGTGGCCTGGGCTACCTCGGCTGGTCCTGGAGCGGCAACACCGACCCGATCCTGGACATGGCCACCAGCTTCGACCCCACGCGGCTCACCACCTGGGGCGAGCGGATCTTCAACGGCGCCAACGGCATCAGGGCGACCGCCAGGGAGGCCACGATCTTCGGCGGTGGGCCGAGCCCCACCGCGACGGTGACGCCCACGGTCAGCCCGACGGCTCAGCCCACCCCGACGGCTCAGCCCACCCCCACCCCGACCAGCGGCAGCAAGTCCTGCACCGCCGCCTACCGGATCGTGGGCCAGTGGCCGGGCGGCTTCCAGGGGGAGATCCGGATCACCGCCGGGAGCGCGGCGATCAGCGGCTGGACCGTGACGTGGGCCCTCGCCTCCGGCCAGGCCGTCAACCAGGCCTGGAACGCGACGGTCACCACCAGCGGATCCGCCGTCGCCGCGCGCAACGTGGGCTACAACGGCAGCCTCGGCCCGGGTGCCGACACGGTCATCGGCTTCCTCGGCTCGTGGAGCGGCACCAACCCCGTACCGCCGCTGACCTGCACCGCCACCTGACGGCCGGGCGTGCGGGCCGGGCGCGGTCAGCCCGGCCCGCACGCTCGGGCAGGCAAGCGGTCAGCCCGACTCAGTCCAGGTCGAACTCGCCGTCCTGGGCGCCGGCGACGAAGGCGTCCCACTCGGCCTGGGTGAAGACCAGGACCGGGCCCTCCGGCTCGGCGGAGTTGCGCATGCCGATCAGGTCGTCGACGAAGGCGACCTCGACGGCGCTCTCGGAGGTGTCGCCCTCGGCCCGCTGCCAGACCGCCCGGGAGAGGTCGAAGTCACCCTTGGGGTGCGAAGCCATCGTTCAGTCCTCCAGTGCCAGGGGGTCATGAGGGAAACACGCACGGTTCCCCATCGGGCAGGATAAGCGGATGCCGAGCCTGACCCGTGTAGAGGCGACCGCGCGTGGCGCGGCGATCACCGTCGAGTCCTATCAGGTGGACCTCGACCTGACCGGCGACGGCGAGCGATTCCGCTCCGACGTCACCATCCGCTTCCGGGCGACCCCCGGCGCGGAGACCTTCGTCGAGGTCCAACCCGCGAAACTGCTGGCGGTACGACTCAACGACCGCGACGTCGACCCGGCCGCGCTGGACGGCAACCGGCTGCCGCTGACCGGGCTGGCCGAGGCCAACACGCTCACCGTCGCCGCCGAGATGGCGTACTCGAACACCGGGGAGGGGATGCACCGCTTCGTCGACCCCGCCGACGGCGAGACCTACCTCTACGCATTGTCCTTCCTGGACAACGCGCAGCGCATCTTCGCCGCCTTCGACCAGCCCGACCTGAAGGCCCCGGTCACCATGTCGGTCACCGCCCCGCCGGAGTGGACCGTCGCGGCCAACGGCCAGCTCGCCGCCACGCCGCGCCCCGGGCGCTGGGAGTTCGCCCCGACGGCGCCGCTGGCCACGTACTTCGTCTCGCTGATCGCCGGCCCCTGGCACGTCCGGCGCGGCGAGCACGACGGCATCCCGCTCGGCGTCTACTGCCGGCGCTCCCTGGCGGCGCACCTGGACGCCGACGCCGAGGAGATCCTCACGGTCACCGGGCAGTGCCTCGACCGGTTCCACCAGCTCTTCGCCGAGCGCTACCCGTTCGGCAAGTACGACCAGGCGTTCGTGCCGGAGTTCAACGCCGGCGCGATGGAGAACCCGGGCCTCGTCACCTTCCGCGACGACTACGTCTTCCGCTCCGCGGTCACCGACACCGAGCGGGAGCAGCGCGCCACCACCATCGCCCACGAGATGGCGCACATGTGGTTCGGTGACCTGGTCACCATGCGCTGGTGGGACGACCTGTGGCTCAACGAGTCCTTCGCGGAGTACCTCGGCACCCGGGTCACCGCCGAGGCGACCCGTTTCGACCAGGCCTGGACGACCTTCGCCCTGCGGCGCAAGGCCTGGGGCTACGCGGCCGACCAACGCCCCTCGACCCACCCCGTGGCGCCCGAGGAGGTTGCCGACGCCGCCGAGGGCCTGCTCAACTTCGACGGCATCTCGTACGCCAAGGGCGCCAGCGTGCTGCGGCAACTGGTCGCCTGGCTCGGCGACGACGCCTTCCTCGCCGGCCTCAACGCCCACTTCGCGAAGCACCGGTTCGGCAACGCCACCCTGACCGACCTGCTCGGCAGCCTCGCCGCAGCCGCCGGGCGGGACCTGTCCGGCTGGGCGGAGCGCTGGCTGCGTACGGCGCAGGTCGACACGCTGCGCGCCGAGGTCAGCATCGACGCGGACGGCCGCTACACCCAGGTGGCGATCCGGCAGAGCGCCCCCGACTCGCACCCGGTGCTGCGCCCGCACCGCATCGGAGTCGGCCGGTACGCCGCCGACGGGACGGTCGTCCGGGCGGAGGTCGACCTCGACCCGGACGCCGACGGCGGCCGTACGGTGCTCACCGGGCTGGTCGGCGAGCCGGCGGCCCGGCTGCTGCTGCCCAACGACGGCGACCTGACGTTCGCCAAGATCCGGCTCGACCCCGCGTCGGCGGACGCCGTGCCGCTGGTGCTGCCCGGCCTGGCCGACCCGCTGGCCCGGGCACTGCTCTGGGGCGAGGCGCTGGACGCCGCCACCGACGGGGAGCGCCCGGTCGCCGGCCTGGTGGCCCTGATCGCCGCCGCCCTCCCCGCCGAGACCGAGGTGATCATCGCCGAGGACGTGCTCACGCTCAGCCGCTCGCTGGTCGACCGCTACCTCGACCCGCCCGCCCGCGAGGCCGCCCTGGCACAGGTCGCCGCCGCCTGCCGGAAACTGCTCGACGGCGCCCCGGCGGGCGGCTCGCTCCAGCTCGCGGCGGCCCGGGGCTGGATCGCCGCCAGCACCGACGCCGATCGGCTGGCCGGCTGGCTCGCCGGCCGGGACGTCCCGCCGGGGCTCGCGGTCGACGCCGAGCTGCGCTGGGCGCTGCTGCTGCGGCTGGTGGTGCTCGGCGCGGCCGGCGCGGCGGAGATCGACGCCGAGGCCGCGGCCGACCCGAGCGCCGCCGGTGCCGAGCGGGCCGCCCGCTGCCGCGCGGCGCTGCCCGATCCGGCCGCCAAACGGGCCGCGTGGGAGATCGTCGTGTCGAACACCGAGCTGTCGAACCGGCTCGTCGAGGCGACCGCGGAGGGGTTCTGGCAGCCGGAGCAGGCCGAGCTGACCGCCGGCTACGTAGCGCGGTACTTCGTCGACATGCCGGCCGCCGCGCGGGCGCGTACGCCCTGGGTGGCCGACCATGTCGCGAGACTGGCCTTCCCCCGGCACGCCGTGGCGCAGCCCACCCGGGAGGCGGCCGCGGCGCTGCTGGCCCGCGACGACGTCACCCCCGGCCTGCGGCGCGTGGTGACCGACGCCGACGACGACCTGCGCCGCGCCCTGGTCTCCCGGACGGCGGTCGCCGCGGCGGCGGCCTGACGGCCGACGGGGTGGTCACCATGGGGCGTCGAGGCTGAGTCGCCGGACGGGGACGGTCCGGCGGCCCCTCGGGGCCGCCGGTTCCGCCCGGCCTAGGATCGCGGGGTGGAGGAAGACATCCGGCGGGTCGGGATCATGGGCGGCACCTTCGACCCGATCCACCACGGGCACCTCGTCGCGGCCAGCGAGGTGGCGGACCGGTTCGGGCTGGACGAGGTGGTCTTCGTCCCCACCGGTCAGCCGTGGCAGAAGGCGGACGAGCCGGTCAGCCCGGCGGAGGACCGCTACCTGATGACGGTCATCGCCACCGCCTCCAACCCGCGCTTCCAGGTCAGCCGGGTGGACATCGACCGGGGCGGGCCCACCTACACCGTCGACACCCTGCGTGACCTGCACGCCGAGTACGGCCCGAAGGTGCAGCTGTTCTTCATCACCGGGGCCGACGCGCTGGAGCGGATCCTCTCCTGGAAGGACCTGGACGAGATCTTCGAGCTGGCTCACTTCATCGGGGTGACCCGGCCGGGCTTCGAGTTGACCGCCGCGCACCTGCCGGCCGACACGGTGAGCCTGGTGCAGGTCCCGGCCATGGCCATCTCGTCCACGGACTGCCGGGCCCGGGTCGCCCGGGGGGAGCCGGTCTGGTATCTGGTGCCGGACGGTGTGGTGCAGTACATCGCCAAGCGACGCCTCTATCAGCCGTGATTCGGCCCGGTATGGGGCGGTTCGGGCGGGTAACGCGCCAGAACTGACGAGTCGGGATTCCACCGGGTGTGAGACGCTTGGAGGATCGCACGGTTGATCGAAGGAGAACGGTGACAATTTCCGAACGCGCCCACGAGTTGGCCATCGCCGCCGCCCAGGCCGCGGCCGACAAGAAGGCGCAGGACATCGTCATCATCGACGTGGGCGACCAGCTCGCCATCACCGACGCGTTCCTGCTCGCCGCGGCTCCCAACGAGCGTCAGGTGCTCGCCATCGTCGATGCCATCGAGGAGCGGCTGCTGGAGCTGCCGGAGAAGGCCAAGCCGATCCGGCGCGAGGGCGAGCGGGGCGGCCGGTGGGTGCTGCTCGACTACGTCGACATCGTGGTGCACGTCCAGCACACCGAGGAGCGCGAGTTCTACGCCCTCGACCGGCTCTGGAAGGACTGCCCGACGATCCCGTTCGTCGACCGCGACCTCGTCGACGCCGAGTCCGGCACCGGCTCCACCACCGCGGAATGACCCGCCTGATCATCTGGCGGCACGGCAACACCGACTGGAACGCCGCCAGCCGGGTCCAGGGGCAGACCGACGTACCGCTCAACGACCTCGGCCGCGAGCAGGCCCGCACCGCGGCGCCCCTGCTGGCCGGGCTGCGGCCCGACGCCATCGTGGCCAGCGACCTGAGCCGCGCGGCGGACACCGCCGGCGCGCTGGCCGCGCTGACCGGGCTGCCGGTGCGCACCGACCCACGGCTGCGGGAGCGGCACTTCGGTTCCTGGCAGGGGCTGGCTCTCACCGAGGCCGCCGAGCGCCATCCCGCCGAGTTCGCCCGCTGGCGGGCCGGCGACCCGGACCCGGGCGCCGGCATCGAGACCCTGGACGACCTCGGCAAGCGGATGGGCGCGGCCCTGTCCGACGCGGCCGACGCCGTGCCCGGCGGCACCGTGGTGGTCGCCACCCACGGCGGCGCGGCCCGGCAGGGCTGCGGCCACCTGCTCGGCTGGGAGCACGCCGTCCTGCGCACCATCGGCTCGCTGCAGAACTGCCACTGGACCGAGCTGCGCCACGACGCCGCCCGGGGCTGGCACCTGCGCGCCCACAACGTCGGCCTGATCACCGTCCCGGCCACCGAGGCCGTCTGACCCGGGCGTTCCCCGACGACATCGGCTAGCGTGCCGGGCATGCCCGTCGCGGTCGTCACCGACTCCACCGCCTATCTCCCGCCCGAGCTGCTGCGCGTGCACCGGCTGACGGTGGTGCCGCTGGCCGTCGTGCTCAACGGCGCCGAAGGGCTGGAGGGGGTGGAGACCACCCCTGCCGACGCCACCCGGGTGCTCGGCGGCCGGCGCGTCTCGGTGAGCACCTCCCGCCCCGCGCCGGAGCAGTTCGCCCAGACGTACCGGGAGCTGTTCGACGCGGGCGCCGACGGGATCGTCTCGGTGCACCTGTCGGCCGAACTCTCCGGCACGGTGGAGGCCGCCCGGCTGGCCGCCGCCGGGTTCGACGACCGGGTCGCCGTGGTCGACAGCCGCTCGACCGGCATGGGCCTCGGCTTCCCCGCCGTCGCCGCCGCCACGGCCGCCGAGCGGGGCGAGGACCTGTCGGCGGTACGCGACGCCGCCGTCGACGCCATCGCCCGTACCAGCATCTGGTTCTACGTCGACACGCTGGAGTTCCTCCGCCGGGGCGGCCGGATCGGCGCCGCCGAGGCGCTGCTCGGCACCGCACTGTCGGTCAAGCCGATCATGCACATGCCGGACGGCGCGATCGTCCTCAGGGACAAGGTGCGTACGGCCAGCCGGGGCGTGGCGCGGCTGGCCGACCTGGCCGTCGAGGCCGCCGGGGACGCCGACGTCGACCTGGCCGTGCACCACCTCGCCGCGCCGCAGCGGGCGGAGGCGCTGCTGGAGGCGCTGACGGCCCGGCTGGGCGACCGCCTGCACGACTCGTACGTCTCGGAGGCCGGCGCGGTGGTCGCCGCGCACGCCGGGCCCGGCCTGGCCTGCGTCGTCGTGCACCGCCGCCCGCCGGTCAGCGACTAGGGTGTCCTGTCGACCGTGATCGCTGTCGATCACGCGGGGCAGCGCCGACACCCGTCCGGGTGCCATCGTGACCCGATGAAGGACGACCTGCACAGTTACCTGAAGGGCGGCCGTGACGCGCTGCTGTGGAAGCTCGACGGGCTCAGCGAGTACGACGCCCGGCGCCCGCTGACCCCGACCGCGACCAACCTGCTCGGCCTGGTGAAGCACGCGGCGGCCATGGAGATCCTCTACTTCGGCGTCGTGTTCGGCCGGCCGTTCGAGCAGGAGCTGCCGTACGTCGGCGACGGCGCCGAGACCAATGCCGACATGTGGGCGACCGCGGACGAGAGTCGCGAAGAGATCGTCGCGTTGTACCGTCGCGCCAGCTCCCACGCCGACACCACCATCGAAGCCCTCGCGCTCGACGACGTGGGCCGGGTGCCGTGGTGGGGCGATGCCGCGGTCACACTGCACCGCGTCCTGGTCCACGTCGTCGCGGAGACACAACGGCACGCCGGCCACGCGGACATCGTGCGCGAGCTGGTCGACGGCGCGGCCGGGCTGCTGCCGAGTAACGACAACCTGCCACCTGCTGACGAGCCGTGGTGGCGGGACCACCGCCAGCGGGTGGAGCAGGCTGCCCTCGACGCCAGCAACCGCTGAGCTGCCGTTCTTCGCCGCCCTAGCACATCACCCGCATGATCAGGCGGTTGTCCACAGGCGGTGCCGTCATCCACAGCCGTGCCCCGGCCGGCCGCGCGCCCCGGGCTCGCGGACCTAGCTTCGCGTCGTGTCAGAAGACGAGGAGACGGTGGTCCGGGAACGACTGCGCCAGCTCGTGGCGGGCTGGCCGTCGAGCGCCGCACCGGCGCACCTCGGCGAGTCCGCCGATCCCCTGGAACGGACCGGCGAACCCGCCGGGCAGTTCGACGACCGTCAGGGGCCGGCCGGGCCGTTCGGCGACCGTAACGGGCCGGCCGGGCTGTCCGGCGATCATCGGAGGCTCGCCGGACTGTCCGTCGACGGTCCGGGCTCGGTCGGGGTGCCGGAGCCGGTCGTGGCGCTGCCGCCCCGCACACCGTCGTTTCCGTCCCGCGCACCGGCGTCGCCGGCCGGCGCGACGGGGCCGCCGGAACCCGACCCGCCGACCCGGGCCGTCGATGCCGGCGTGGCGTCCCGGTTGCCGGGGCCCGGGGCGTTCGACCCCGGCCGGCGGGGAGTGCGGGCGCTGGCTGTCGTCGCCGTGCTGGTGGTGCTCGGGGCCGGCTTCTGGGCCTGGCGGTCCCGGCCGCAGACCGAGCCGGTCCGCCCGGTCGCCACCGCCGAGGCATCCGATGCGACGGTGACCGGCCTCGCGGAACCGGCCGCCACGTCGGCCGGCGAGCTGGTGGTCGCGGTCGCCGGCAAGGTACGCCGTCCCGGGCTGGTCCGGGTGCCGGCCGGCGCGCGGGTCGCCGACGCCGTGGAGGCGGCCGGCGGGGCGCTGCCGGGGGTGGACGTGGCCCTGCTCAACCCCGCCCGCAAGGTCACCGACGGGGAACTGATCCTGGTCGGCGTCACGGCACCGCCGGGCGCGGCACCCCCGCTCGGGGCAGTTTCCGGCGGTGCGCCGGGGGTGCCCGGCGCGGGCGGCCGGCTCAACCTGAACACCGCGACGCTCGCGCAGCTCGACGCGCTGCCGGGCGTCGGGCCGGTGCTCGCCCAGCGCATCCTCACCCACCGCGACCAGCAGGGTGGCTTCCGCTCGGTCGGCGACCTGCGCCAGGTGGACGGCATCGGCGACGCCCGCTACGAGCAGCTCAAGGACCTGGTGACGGTGTGACGACCGGCGGCGCGCTCGGCCCGTCCGGCACTGGCCCTGGCCTCGGCTCGTCCGGCTCCGGCCCGGCCGGCTCCGCGGCCTCCGGCGTCGACGCCGGGGGCGAGCGGGTCGCGGCGGCCATCGACCTGCGGCTGGCCGGACTGGCGGTGGCCACCTGGCTCGCCGCGCTGGCCGGGCTGCACCTGACCGTCGGCCGGACCCTGCTCCTGGCGGCGGTGGCGGCCGGAGGGTCGGTGCTGGGCGGGCTGCACCTGGCCGGCGTCCTCGGGCGGCCGGCCGACCCCGTCCGGCGGTACGGCTGGATCGCCGTCGCCGTGCTGCTCGGCGTCGTCTGCGGCGCGACGGCCACCGCCGCGCGGCTGTCCGTCCGCGACTCCGGTCCCGTCCGCGCCCTGGTCGAGGAGCGGGCGGTCGTCACCGCCGAACTGGTCGTCCGCGACGACCCCCGCCCCGTACGCGGCGTCGCCGGGCGCCCGGCCACCCTGCTCGTGCCGGCCGAGCTGACCTGGTTCACCGGCCCGGACGGACGCCGGGTCGCGACGCCGGCCCACGTGCTGGTCCTCGCCACCGATCCCGCCTGGCGGGGGCAGTTGCCCGGTCAGCGGCTGACCGCCGAAGGACGGCTCGCCGCCCCGCGCGGCGGCGACCTGACCGCGGCGGTGCTGAGCGCGGCCGGACCTCCGGTGCCGCACGGGGCCGCCCCGTCGCCGCAGCGCGCCGCCGGATCGTTGCGGGCCGGCCTGCAACGCGCCTGCCTGCCGCTCCCCGACGAGCAGGGCGGGCTGCTGCCCGGCCTGGTGGTCGGCGACACGAGCCGGCTGCCGCCCACCGTCGAGGAGGACTTCCTCGCCACCGGCATGACCCACCTGAACGCGGTCTCCGGCTCCAACGTGGCCATCGTCGTCGGGGCGGTGCTGCTGCTGGCCCGGTGGGCGCGGGCCGGACCGTGGCTGGCCGCCGGGCTCTGCGGGTTGGCGCTGGTGGGCTTCGTCATCCTGGTCCGTCCCTCACCGAGCGTGGTGCGCGCCGCCACCATGGGCGCCATCGGGCTGGCGGCGTTGGCGGCCGGACGTCCCCGGGCGGCGCTGCCCGCCCTCTCCGCCGGGGTGGCCGTGCTGGTGCTGGTCGACCCTGAGCTGGCCGGTGACGCCGGCTTCGCGCTCTCCGTGCTGGCCACCGGTGGTCTGCTGCTGCTCGCCCCGAGGTGGCGCGACGGGCTCCGTCGGCGCGGGGTGCCGGCCGGGCTCGCCGAGGCGTTGGCCGTGCCGGCGGCCGCGCAGCTCGCCTGCGCCCCGGTGGTGGCCGGGATTTCGGGCACGGTGAGCCTGGTCGCCGTGCCGGCGAACCTGCTGGCGGTGCCGGCGATCGCGCCCGCCACGGTGCTCGGGGTGCTGGCGGCGGCGGTGTCGCCCGTCTGGCCGGCCGGGGCGGAGTTCGTCGCGTGGCTGGCCAGCTGGCCGGCCTGGTGGCTGGTCATGGTGGCGCGGCACGGCGCGCGGCTGCCGGCGGGCACGCTGCCGTGGCCGGGCGGGATGCCGGGGGCCCTGCTGCTGACCGGGCTGACCGTCGCGCTGCTGGTGGCCACCCGGCACCCGGTCGTCCGCCGGCTGGTGGCGGTGGTCGTCGTCGCCGTCGTGGTCGGCACGCTGCCCGTACGGCTGGCCGCCCCCGGCTGGCCCCCGGCGGGCTGGGTGGTCGCCGCCTGCGCGGTCGGCCAGGGCGACACCGTCGTGCTGCCGGTGGCGGCCGGCCGGGCGGTGGTGGTCGACGCCGGGCCGGACCCGGGGGCGGCGGACGGCTGCCTGCGTCGGCTGGGCGTACGGGAGGTCGCGCTGCTGGTGGTCAGCCACTTCCACGTCGACCACACCGGCGGCGTGGCGGGCGTGTTCCGGGGTCGACCGGTGGGTGCCGTGCTCACCCCGCAGTGGTCCGAGCCCGCCGCCGGGCGGGAACTGGTCCTCGCCGAGGCCGCGGCGCACTCCGTCGACGTGGTGGCGGGCGCGGCCGGGTGGCGGTACCGGGAGGG
The DNA here is from genome assembly GCF_049841735.1 of Micromonospora sp. DT46. Taxonomy (NCBI): domain Bacteria; kingdom Bacillati; phylum Actinomycetota; class Actinomycetes; order Micromonosporales; family Micromonosporaceae; genus Micromonospora; species Micromonospora sp. DT46. The sequence goes on from NZ_JBNCKW010000015.1 coordinate 46,992, forward strand.
TGGCGTCGAGTTCACCGTCATCGGCCCGCCCCGCCCGATGCGCGGCACCCGGTCGGATCCCAACAACAACTCGCTGATGCTGCTCGCCACCGTCTCCGGCGTACGGATCCTGCTCGCCGGGGACGCTGAGACCGAGGAGCAGCGGGCGCTGCTGGACGACAGCTCGCCGGGCGGCCTGCGGGCCGAGGTGCTGAAGGTCGCGCACCACGGGTCGGCCTACCAGGACCCGGCCTTCCTGGACGCGGTGCGTCCCGTGGTGGCCCTGGTGCCGGTGGGGACGGGCAACACCTACGGGCACCCCAATCCGGCGGTGCTCGGGCGCCTGGCCCGGGGCGGGGCGCGGGTGCTGCGTACCGACACGGAGGGGGACGTGGCGGCGGTGCTCGGCCGGGCCGGCCTGGGGGTGGCGACACGAGGCACGCCGCCGGGCCGACAACGGTAGGAATCGACGCCGATTATTCGCTTTAGCGGTGCACTGAGGTAAATGTCTGGATTTGCGCTGAGTGCGGGCTCCGCAACCGGAGTGCGGACGAGCAGACTGGATCCGGCCGCCGGCCGTGCGAATATGGGCGGCGTGACCGCCGCCAGCTTCGCTCCTATTCTGCTCGTCCTCGGCGACGAGGAGCTGCTCGCCACGCGCGCGGTCACCGAAGCCGTCGTGAAGGCCCGCAGCGTCGACCCCGACGTGGACGTCCGCGAATACCAGGCCGGCGCCCTCGTCGTCGGCGAGATCGCCGAGATGCTCAGCCCGTCCCTCTTCGGCGGGCGACGGGTGCTGGTGCTGCGCGCCGGCCAGGACGCCCGCAAGGACCTGGTGGCGGCCCTGCTGGCGTACGCGAAGAATCCCGACCCGGACGTGCAGCTGATCGTGCTGCACCTCGGCGGGGCCAAGGGCAAGGCGTTCGCCGACGGGCTGAAGGCGGCCGGGGCGACGGTGGTGCCGGCGGCAAAGCTCAAGGGGCACCGCGACCGGGTGGCCTTCGTCCGGGACGAGATCCGCCGGGCTGGCGGGAAGTGCACCGACGACGCGGCCGAGACGCTCATCGCGGCGGTCGGCAACGACCTGCGCGAGCTGGCCGCCGCCTGCTCCCAGCTGATGGCCGACACCGACGGGCGCATCGGCGCCGACACGGTCGCCCGCTACTACCGGGGGCGGGTCGAGGTGACCGGCTTCACCGTCGCCGACGCCGCCATGGTGGGCGACGTGCCGGCGGCACTGGAGGCGCTGCGCTGGGCGCTGCACGTGGGGGTCGACCCGGTGCCGATCGCCGACGCGATCGCCGACGGCGTCCGCACCGTGGCCCGGGTCGCCGCCGCCGGTCGGGGCGACCCCTTCCAGTTGGCGAGCACCCTCGGCATGCCGGCGTGGAAGATCAGGTCCGCTCAGCAGCGGGCCCGTGGCTGGACGCCCGAAGGGCTGGTCGAGGCGATGCGGGCCGCGGCCGAGTGCAACGCGGCCGTCAAGGGCGGCTCGGACGACCGCGCGTACGCGCTGGAGCGGGCCGTGTTCTCGGTCGCCGCCGCCCGGCAGGGTGGCGCCCGGTGAGCGGAGCACCCCGCGGCTCGTGGGCCACGATCCCCGCCGACGAGGAGCGGTACCGTCCGCTCTACGCGCGCCTGCTCCGGCTGCGCTTCGTCAACCCGGGCGGGGTGCTCTGCTTCCTCTTCTTCGAGGGCGCCGTCGCGCTCGCCGCGCTGCTTGCCCTCGCCGAGCTGGTCACCTGGTGGTCGGTGCTCGTCCTGCCCGCCACGGTGGCCGCGATGGTGAAGCTCAACGACATGGTGGCCGCGATGGTGGTCCGCACCGCCGCACTCGTGCCCGAGCAGGAACGGGACCGCTTCCGCCAGCAGATGGAGCCGGTGGTCGGGCGGGCCAGGGTCGACTGGGTCGCGCACACCGTGCAGGGCGTCGTCGTCACGGCGTCGCCGGTGCCGCACACCGCGCGGGCCGTACGCGACCGGCAGGTGTACCTGGACGCGCAGTACGGCACGGGGGAGCGCGACGGTGGCCGCGCGGACGCCGAGTTCGGCCCGCAGCGTGCCCACCCCGATCCGTTGGGCTGACGATCCGCCGCCGACCGGAGGCCGGTCACGGCGATCCGACGGCGAACCCGGCGACCGATCGGTGCCCAGCAGGCCGTGGCCCACCCGAGGCCGCCCCGCTTGAGATCTTGGAAGGAAACGGCCCCGGTGAGGGCCTGTTCCCGCCAAGATCTGCTGTGCGACCGACGGCGAGCCACGGAGAGCCGCAGCGAACGACGCCAGGCCACGGCGAACGGCGCCCGGTCATGGCGAACGGCGCCCGGTCATGGCGAACGGCGCCCGGTCATGGCGAACGGCGCCCGGTCACGGCGAACGGCGCCCGGTCACGGCGAACGACGCCAGGCCATGGCGAACGGCGGCGCGTTCGCAGCGCAGCGCGTGAAAAGCAGACAGCCGGAAGCCCCGGGTCGTGCCCGGGGCTTCCGGTCAGGTCTGAGGTCGCCTCGTCAGGCGGAGAGCGACACCACGCGCCGGGCGATCGCGGACTTGCGGTTCGCGGCCTGGTTCGAGTGGATCACGCCCTTGCTGACCGCCTTGTCCAGCTTGCGCGAGGCGTCCCGCATGAGGATGGTGGCCTTCTCGACGTCACCGGCCTCAGCGGCCTCGTTGAACTTCCGGACGGCGGTCTTCAGCGACGACTTGACCGACTTGTTACGCAGCCGGCGCTTCTCGTTCTGCCGGTTGCGCTTGATCTGGGACTTGATGTTCGCCACGCGACAGCCTCGTCTTGATAGCTCGGGTTGGTCTGCATTCCGCGCGCGACGAGCATGCGTCATCGCTGCGCGAAGAGCCAGGTTACCAGGTCGCCCGGGACGAGCCAAAACGGCTCGGTCCCCGCCCTGGTGGGCGCCGCGCCCCACGGCGAACGGTCAGGTCCAGCCCTGCCGGCGGGCGAGCCAGCCGAGTGACTGCTCGCCGCTCCACCGCTGGTGCGCCGGGAGGTGCGGCGACGCGGTACCGGGCGCCGAGGCGGCGGTGGTGAGGAAGTAGCCGGACAGGGCGGCGAGGCTGGCGTCCAGCGCGTCGGGAGGCGCGCCCGCCGATGCCGGGTGCCGGGCGAAGAGCGCGTCGGCGTCCAGGCCGTCGGCGTACGCGGTGAGCAGCAGGGTCACCAGGTCGAACCAGGGCGGCCCCTGGCAGAGCCACGTCCAGTCGCAGAACCAGGCCCGTCCCGCCCCGTCGATCAGCACGTTGTCCAGCCGTAGGTCGCCGTGGATCAGGCCGGTGGCGCCGGCGGCGTACGCGGGGAGGCGGGACTCCAGCGCGACCAGCTCGGGCAGGCGGTCCCGGAGCGGCGCGGGCAGCGGCGGTGCCGGCTCCCGGCCGGCGGCCACCTCGCCCCACCAGAGGATGTCGTCGCGGGCCAGGTCGGCGAGGTGGGGCAGCCCGAGTTCGCGCAGCCCGGCCGGCGCACCGGCCAGCGCGGCGGCGACGTCGGCGTACCCGGTCAGGGTCGCGGTCAGCTCGGCGGGGTCCCAGGGCAGTCGGGGCGTGTGCCCGTCGACGGCGTCGAGGCAGAGCGCGAACCAGCCGGCCTCGTACAGGGTCCACCGGGGGCGGGGCGCCGGCAGCCCGGCCGGGAGCCGGTCGAGGATCGCGGCCTCCCGGGCGTACCAGTCGACCAGTCGCGGTTGCTCGGCGGTGGCCGCGGCCTTGACGAAGGCCCGGTCCCCGGCGGCGGTGCGGAGCACGGCGGCGAAGCCGCGGGTGAAGCCGGCGCCGGCGACCCGGGCCGCGACCACGGGCGCGCCGAGGCGGTCGCCGATGGCGGTACGCAGCGCCGCCGGCAGCGTCGCCCACTCCGGCCGGCGGGCGGTCGCGTGGTACGGCACGGGCGGCGGGGACGTCGGGGTCACGCCACCATGCTGCCTGGCGGGGCATCGGCCCGCACCGCCACTGCGCCCGGCGCCCGCGACCCGCCGTGCCTCCCTTGGCGGGGCGGGAGCGGCGCGAGGTCTGCCAGACTGCCAGGCCATGAGGACCGACGACTTCTGGCAGTTGATCGACCGGGCCCGGGCCGGCGGCGGGGGAGAGCCGCACGCGGTCGCCGCGCGGGCCGTCGCCCTGCTCGCCGAGCGCGACCCGGAGGACATCGTCGGGTACGCCCGCCACCAGGCGCGGGTGCTGTCCGCCTCCCACAAGGTCGACCTCTGGGGTGCCGCCTACCTGATCAACGGTGGTGTGTCCGACGAGGGCTTCCACCACTTCCGGGGCTGGCTGATGACCCAGGGTCGCGAGGTGTTCGCACGTGCCGTCGCCGACCCGGACTCGCTGGCCGGGCTGTCCCAGGTCAGGGCGGCCTCGCTCAGCGGTGAGGAGTTCTCGGCCGCCGAGATGCTGGCGGCGCCGTGGGACGCGTACCGCCGGGTCACCGCCGCCGAGCTGCCGGCGGACCCGGAGCTGGCGCCGGTGCCCGACCTCAACGACTTCTGGGACTTCGACGACGAGGAGGAGGCGAAGCGGCGGCTGCCCAAGCTCGCCGCCCTCTTCGTCGAGCCCCCCGCCGAGTGACCCCGCTCGCCCCTCCGCCGCTCGCCCCTTCGCCGCTCGGCGCGGCGCGGGAGGCGACGCCGGGTGAGGGGGCGGTGCTCGCGACGCCGGGCGAGGCGGCGCTCCCGGGGCGGTCCCGGCGGCGGGGATCGCCCGCGCAGCGGACGCGCGGCGGCGACGTGGGAGCATAGAGGGAGCCGGCGTCGTGCCGGCCCGCTCACGTCAGCCGATCAGAACGGACCGCTGTGCCACCGACGCTCGATTCCGGCGCGAACGCTCCTGGTGCCACCGACCCGGCGCGCATCCGGAACTTCTGCATCATCGCCCACATCGACCACGGGAAGTCGACCCTGGCCGACCGGATGTTGCAGCTCACCGGCGTGGTCGACCCCCGGCAGATGCGTGCGCAGTACCTCGACCGGATGGACATCGAGCGCGAGCGCGGCATCACGATCAAGAGCCAGGCCGTCCGGATGCCCTGGACCATCCGGGAGGGCGACCGGGCCGGCGAGACCGCCGTGCTCAACATGATCGACACCCCGGGCCACGTCGACTTCACCTACGAGGTGTCCCGGTCGCTGGCCGCCTGCGAGGGCGCGATCCTGCTGGTCGACGCCGCGCAGGGCATCGAGGCGCAGACCCTGGCGAACCTCTACCTGGCGCTCGAGAACGACCTGCACGTCATCCCGGTGCTCAACAAGATCGACCTGCCGGCCGCCCAGCCGGAGAAGTACGCCGAGGAGCTGGCGCACCTGATCGGCGGCGACCCGGCGGACTGCATCAAGGTGTCCGGCAAGACCGGCGAGGGCGTGCCGTACCTGCTCGACGAGATCGTCCGGCAGTTCAAGCCCCCGGTCGGCGACGCGGAGGCACCCGCCCGCGCCATGATCTTCGACTCGGTCTACGACGTCTACCGGGGCGTGGTCACCTACGTCCGGGTCATCGACGGGCGGATCAGCGCCCGCGACCGGATCAAGATGATGTCGACCGCCGCCGTGCACGAGCTGCTGGAGATCGGCGTCATCTCGCCCGAGATGGTGAAGGGCGACGCGCTCGGCGTCGGCGAGGTGGGTTACCTGATCACCGGCGTGAAGGACGTCCGCCAGTCCCGGGTCGGTGACACGATCACCATCAACTCCCGGCCGGCGAAGGAGGCCCTCGGCGGCTACAAGGACCCGAAGCCGATGGTCTACTCGGGCCTCTACCCGATCGACGGCTCCGACTATCCCAACCTGCGCGAGGCGCTGGACAAGCTCAAGCTCAACGACGCCGCGCTCGACTACGAGCCGGAGACGTCCGGCGCGCTCGGCTTCGGCTTCCGGTGCGGCTTCCTCGGCCTGCTGCACCTGGAGATCATCCGGGAACGGCTGGAGCGCGAGTACAACCTCGACCTCATCTCCACCGCGCCGAACGTGGTCTACCGGGCCATCACGGAGGACGGCGAGGAGATCGTCGTGACGAACCCGAGCGAGTACCCCACGGGCAAGATCGCCGAGGTGTACGAGCCGGTCGTGCGCGCCACGGTGCTCACCCCGAACGACTACGTCGGCGCGGTGATGGAGCTCTGCCAGGGCCGCCGGGGCAGCCTGCTCGGCATGGACTACCTCTCCGCCGACCGGGTGGAACTGCGCTACACGCTGCCCCTCGCGGAGATCATCTTCGACTTCTTCGACCAGTTGAAGAGCCGTACCAAGGGCTACGCCTCGCTGGACTATGAGCCCTCCACCGAGCAGGCGTCCGACCTGGTGAAGGTCGACATCCTGCTGCACGGTGAGCCGGTGGACGCGTTCAGCGCGATCGTGCACAAGGACAAGGCGTACAACTACGGCGTCACGATCGCGGCGAAGCTGCGCAACCTGATCCCGCGCCAGCAGTTCGAGGTGCCGATCCAGGCGGCGATCGGCAGCCGGGTGATCGCCCGGGAGACCATCCGGGCGATCCGCAAGGACGTGCTCGCCAAGTGCTACGGCGGTGACATCAGCCGCAAGCGCAAGCTGCTGGAGAAGCAGAAGGAGGGCAAGAAGCGGATGAAGATGGTGGGCCGGGTGGAGGTCCCCCAGGAGGCCTTCATCGCCGCGCTCTCCTCCGACTCCGGCGACGGGAAGGCCCCCGGCAAGAAGTGACCTGCCGCCGGTGCGTCCGGCGGATGACGACGTACGACGGCCGGCGCCCCGGCCGGGCTGCGGACCCTCGGTGGTCCCGCCCGTCCCGGGGCGCCGGCCGTTCGCGTCGGAGGAATTTTTCGGCCCCGTGGCCCCCGGGCTCCGCCCGCCGGGCAGAAGGGCGCCACCTGCGCGAATGATCGCGCGGGTGCGGTCACCGCCGGTGCGCCATTGATGTACGACGTCGTCTTCGTCGGTCGAACCGGTTTGGGTTTTCTGCGGGTCGGGAACTTAGCGGTCACGACAGGAACACCACAGACAGTGGAACTGATTCTTTTTGAAGGAGGAGGGCGACGTGGAGCTCACCGTTTGGGGCATCGTCACTGCGCTCATCGTTGGTCTTATCATCGGCGCTCTGGGTCGCCTGCTCGTGCCGGGCCGCCAGAACATGCCGATGTGGCTGCACATGCTGATCGGTGTCGGCGCCGCGCTGCTGGGCACCGTGCTGGCCCGGGCGATGGGTATCGCCACGGAGACCGCCGGTGTCGACTGGGGCGAGCTGCTGGTCCAGGTGGTGCTGGCTGCGATCGCCGTGGCGCTGGTCGCCGGTGTGGGTCGTCGCCGCAGCGTCACCCACCGGTAATTCCCGTACCGCTCGACGGGCGTCCGACCGCACAGGTCGGGCGCCCGTTTCGCGTACGCCCCGGGGCCCTTCACGGGCAGTCCGGGGCGTCCGTCCGCCCGGTCCCGGCCGGACCCGGCGGCGCTGCGGCGGTGCCGGAAGTCCGGTCTGGAGCGTGCCGAACCGGTGCCCCAGAAAAGCGGTTTGGAATTTCGGCGGGTCGGGAACTTAGCGGTCACGACAGGAACACCACAGATCGTGGAACTGACTTTCTCAAGGAGGAGGGCGACATGGAGCTCACCGTTTGGGGCATCGTCACTGCGCTCATCGTCGGTCTCATTGTCGGCGCTCTGGGTCGCCTGCTCGTGCCGGGCCGCCAGAACATGCCGATGTGGCTGCACATGCTGATCGGTGTCGGCGCCGCGCTGCTGGGCACCGTGCTGGCCCGGGCGATGGGTATCGCCACTTCGACCGCCGGTGTCGACTGGGGCGAGCTGCTGGTCCAGGTGGTGCTGGCTGCGATCGCCGTGGCGCTGGTCGCCGGTGTGGGTCGTCGCCGCAGCGTCACCCACCGGTAATTCCCGTACCGCTCGACGGGCGTCCGACCGCACAGGTCGGGCGCCCGTTTCGCGTACGCCCGATCGTCTGGGTGCGCCCGGTTTCGCCCCCCGCGCCCGGCCGCGCGTGACCGACCCGCTGCGGTACCGTCGCCTCTCTTTCGCCAACCGCCCACTGTCGTAAAGGAATTTTTCCTACTAAGGTGCGGCGGAGAAGGTTAGTGCCAAGCGGCGCGAGGGAGATGTGGCGTGAACAGGTGGAAGCGGCTGGCCCCGGTCACCGCCGTCGTGGCCTCGGCCGCGATGGTCCTGGCCGGTTGCGGTGGCTCGGATGACGACAAGGCCGCCGACAACAGCAAGCTGACGGTCTGGATGATGGGCGAGGGCAGCGAGGCGCAGACCAAGTTCCTCGACGGCGTCGAGACCGAGTTCCGGCAGAAGCACCCGGACACGGACGTGGTGGTCCAGTACATCCCCTGGCTCGAGGCGCCGAAGAAGTTCCAGGCCGCGCTCGCCGGTGGCGAGGGGCCGGACATCACCGAGCTGGGCAACACCGAGACCCAGGGCTGGGCGGCGCAGGAGGCGCTGGCCGACGTGACCGACCGGATGAACGGCTGGACCGAGGGCAAGGACCTCCTCCCCGACCTGGTCAAGAACGCCCAGCTCGACGGCAAGCAGTACGGCGTCCCGTGGTACGCCGGTGTCCGGGGGATGTACTACCGCGCCGACTGGTTCGCCGAGGCGGGCGTCAAGCCGCCGACCAACTGGGACGAGCTGGTCGCCGCCGCCAAGACCGTGCAGGCCAAGAAGCCGGGCACCTACGGCATCGCACTGCCGGGCAACTCCGAGCTGCCGTTCTACTCGTTCCTGTGGGGCGCCGGCGCGGAGATCGCCACGCAGCAGGGCGACTCCTGGAAGTCCGGCTACAACACGCCCGAGGCGCAGAAGGCCGTCAAGTTCTGGACGGACCTGGTGACCGTGCACAAGGTGGCCCCGCCGGCCGCCGCGGGCTGGAACGAGATCGACGCCCGGACCCAGTTCGCCACCGGCAAGGCGGCGATGGCCTTCGGCGGCAGCTGGCAGCAGGGCGCCATCAAGAAGGACAACCCGGAGATCGAGAAGGTCTGGGGTACGTTCCCGATCCCCGGCCCCGACGGCAAGGCGGCACCCGGCTTCGCCGGCGGCTCCGACGTCGCGATCTGGAAGGACAGCGAGCGGCAGGATCTCGCCTGGGACTACCTGACCGTGCTGGTGAACAAGAAGAACGACCAGGCCTTCGCCGACAGCCTCGGCTTCTTCCCGGTCTACAAGGACCTGGTCGGCGGCGACAAGTACGCCAACGACAAGATCATGTCGGCGTTCGCCACCACGATGCAGAACACCAAGCTCACGCCGCTCACCCCGAAGTGGGTGGAGGTCAGCCGGACCAAGACGGTGACCCAGGCGATGAACAGCTCGGTCATGAAGGGTCAGAAGACGGTCGAGAAGGCTACCGCCGACGCGGCCGCGGAGATGGAAAGCATCCTCAACGCCAAGTGACCACGCTGACCGAGGCGCCGGAGACGGCCGCCGCGCGGGAGACCCCCGCGCGGCGGCGTCGCCGGGTGGACCGCCTGCCCTACCTGCTGCTCCTGCCCTGCCTGGTGATCATCGGCGTGCTGCTGCTCTGGCCGCTCGGCCAGGTGGTGGTGATGTCCTTCCACCAGCTCAACAACGTCCGACAGTTGCGCGGCGACCGTGAGTGGCCGTGGGTGGGCTTCGGCAACTACGCCGAGATCCTCAGCGATCCGTTCTTCCTGACGGTGCTGCGCAACACCGTGCTCTTCGCGGTGGCCAACGTCGTGCTCACGATGATCCTGGGCACCCTGGTCGGGCTGCTGCTCAACCGGCTCGGCAAGAAGATGGCCGCCTTCGTGGCCAGCTGCGTGATGCTCGCCTGGGCCACCCCGGCGCTGACCGGCACGATCGTCTGGAAATGGATCTTCGACGACACCAGCGGCCTGGTCACCTGGTTGTTCAACGCGCTGCCCGACGGGCTGTCGCAGAGCCTCTTCGGGCGCAGCGACTGGACGGGCTACGGCTGGTTCAACTCGCCGCTGCTGTTCTTCTCGATCCTGACGCTGGTGGTGGTCTGGCACTCGTTCCCGTTCATCGCGGTCAGCGTGCTCGCCGGGCTGAAGAGCGTGCCGAGTGAGCTGCACGAGGCGGCCCGGGTCGACGGAGCCGGACCGTGGAAGGTGTTCTGGAAGATCACCTTCCCGCTGCTGCGGCCGGTCTTCGGGATCCTGATCGTGCTCTCCACGATCTGGGACTTCAAGGTCTTCACCCAGCAGTTCGTGCTGGCCGGCGGCACGCAGGACCGGCCGACGTTCATGCTCTCCATCTACTCGTACGCCGAGGCGTTCTCACCCCCGCCGAAGTACGGTCTCGGCGCCGCGATCGCGGTGATCCTCACCCTGATCCTGCTGGTGGTGACCGGCCTCTACGTCCGCATGGTGCTCAAGCAGGAGGAGGACGCGTGACCCGACGCGGAGGCGGCGGGGGCGCGAAGCGACTCGCGCTCAACGGCGCGGGGCTGCTGGTGGCGCTCTTCGCCGCGTTCCCGGTCTACTGGATGATCGCGACCTCGCTGAAGCCGAGTTCGGAGATCTTCTCGTCCACTCCCCGGCCGGTGCCCACCGAGCCGACCCTGGAGCACTACCGGCAGATCCTCACCGGCAACCTGATCCCGGGCGTCACCTTCGGCGACTTCTTCCTCAACAGCGCGCTGGTGGCGGTCGCCACCGTGGTGCTCAGCGGTCTGGTGGCGCTGCTGGCCGCCACCGCCGTGGCCCGGTTCCGGTTCAAGCTGCGGACCACCTTCCTGATCATGCTGCTGATAGTGCAGATGATCCCGCTGGAGGCGCTGGTCATCCCGCTGTTCCTGATGATCCAGCGGCTCGGGCTCTACAACACCCTGCCGAGCCTGATCCTCACCTACCTCGGCTTCTCGCTGCCGTTCGCGGTGTGGATGCTGCGCGGCTTCGTCGCCGCGGTGCCCAAGGAACTGGAGGAGGCCGCCGCCATCGACGGGGCCAGCCGGGCGCAGATCTTCCGCAAGGTCCTCTTCCCGCTGGTGGCGCCCGGGCTGGTGGCGACGAGCATCTTCTCGTTCATCACCGCCTGGAACGAGCTGATCTTCGCGCTGACCTTCATCAACGACCAGGAGAGCTACACCCTGCCGGTCGCGATGACGTTCTTCTTCGGCCGCGACGACACCGCCTGGGGCCCGGTGATGGCCGCGTCCACGCTGTTCACCCTGCCGGTGATCATCTTCTTCCTGCTGGTGCAACGGCGGATGGTCTCCGGGCTGGTGGCCGGCGCCGTCAAGGGCTGACCCCCGCACGGGGAGGAGCCGGCCAGGGCCGGCTCCAAACGCGCAGTGCAAGGAAGGGCCCTCGTCTACGAGGGCCCTTCCTTCGCGTGTCGGGGGCGCCTGGCAGCGGGCTAGGCTGACCGCCATGACGGGCAGGCTGGCTTCGGTGAACCTCGGCGGCGTGACCGAGGCGGAATGGGCGGGCGACGCGAGCGGCCGCAGCGGCATCGACAAGCGGCCCGTCGGCGGCCCGGTGCTGCTGCGCGTGGACGGGGTGGCCGGCGACTTCATCGGCGAACGCGCCCACCACGGCGGTCCGGAGCAGGCGGTCTACGCGTACGCCGAGGAGGACGCGTCCTGGTGGTCGGGGGAGATGGGCCGCAGCATCCGCCCCGGCGGCTTCGGGGAGAACCTGACCACGTACGCGGTGGACGTGACGGGGGCCGTGATCGGCGAGCAGTGGGCGGTCGGGTCCGCGCTGCTCCAGGTGACCAAGCCGCGCACGCCGTGCACCACCTTCGCCGGCTTCTGGGGCGTGCCCGACCTGATCAAACGGTTCACGGTACGGGCGACGCCCGGGGCGTACCTGCGGGTGCTGCGCGAGGGGGAGGTCGGCGCGGGGGACCCGGTCGAGGTGGTGGACCGGCCCGCGCACGGGGTGACGATCGGCGAGGTGTTCCGGGCCCTGAGCCTGGAGCCTGAGCTGCTGCCCCGGCTGCTCGACGCGACCGACCTGCCGGACGGGGTCCGGGAGAAGGTGCGCCGCCGGCTCGCCGGCCGGAGCTGACGGCGGCCGGGTGAACGGGAACGGGCCCCGTCCCGTGGGGGAGGGGGCCCGTCCGACGTCGGCTCGGCGCGCGCCGGGTGACCGGCTCAGCGCAGCCAGGGCACGTTGCGGTCGAGCAGGCCGCGCTGCTTGAGCTCCTTGCGCAGCGGGATCTCGTCGTCGATGTAGCCGTCCCAGTTGATGCCCCAGTAGTTGGCGGTGTGGGTGCCCTCACCGCAGAGCTGGCGCTGCACCGGCGTGCGGTTGGCCCACCACTCGCCGTCCTTGTCGATGTGCAGCTCGTCCAGCGGCCGGATCCACCGGTAGGTGTAGCCGACGAAGAGCATCTTGCGGGTGATGGTCGACAGGTTGGTGGACCGCGAGTGCCACTGGCGGCGGTCGAAGATGAAGGCGTCACCGGGGTTGGCGGTGATCTCCACCGTGCCCTCCGGGTCCGGGTTGTGCACGGAGGTGTCCGCCGGGCGGGGCAGCGAGTTCCACAGGTGGCTGCCCGGGATCACCTTGGTGGCGCCCCGGCCGTTCTCCGACAGGTCGGAGAGGACGTAGGCCACCTTGAGCGAGAACATCGGCCGGGGCAGGTTCGGGTCCATCGTCTCCGGGTCGGAGTTCTGCCGGTAGCCGTCCTGGTGCCACCCCCAGTAGGGCTTCTCCGGCTCCGCCGCCGGCGGGGTGACGTCCAGGTGGTTGTGGTGGGTGTAGATGTTCCAGCCGGCCAGGCCCCACATGTACGGGAAGGCGATCGGGTGGGTCAGCAGGTCGCCGAAGAGCTCGTCGCGCTCCAGGAAGCCCAACAGGTGCAGGGTGCCGTCCTTGGTGGTGGTGCCCTTCGCCTTCTCCTCGGCGTAGACGCGGTCCACCGCCGCCTCCAGCGCCGCCCGGTGGTCCTCCGTCAGGACGTTGCGCAGCAGGAGGAAGCCCTGCTCGTGGAACTCCTTGCGGTCGGTGTCACTGATCGGTTCGTAACCGGTCCGGTCGCCGTAGTCGAACACTTCGACGTACCCCTCCCCATGAGGCGAAACCATTGCTGGCACAGGCCGCCGATCGTAACCCGCTGGTTTCGGGGCGGGGTACTGCCCAGCACGATATGCGACCGTTGTCCGGACTGTGGGGAGCGGCGCGGTGACGATCTGTCAGAGCCGGGTGGCGTGGCGAGAGTTATCGCCGGTAATGCCGGTTTATGCGGTGACTGCCGGTAAGGAGATCGGGGGCCACTACGCCTCGGCGAAGACCTCCGCGACGACCCGCCCGGTGGCCGGCGTGTCGTCGGTCCGGTTCCAGGTGCCGTCGCGGGCCGTCCACTCCAGGTCGCCGAAGCGCACCCGCTTCACGCCGTGGTCCTGGGCGTGCGAGACCAGCCAGTGCGCGTACCGCCAGCCCCGCAGCTCGTCGGCGGCCGGGACCGTCAGGCCCGTCAGGTCCGCCGCGGTGGTCGCGCCGGCCAGGCCCCAGTCCAACGACAGGCCGCGGGTCAGCGCGGTCGCCGCGGCCTCGCCGCGCATCGCCGGGTCGCGGCCCACCGTGCAGGCGACCGCGCCGGTGGCGTGCCCGACCAGGGCCCGGGTCAGCACCTCGGACTCGTCGGCCCACTTCTCGTACGCCTCCGGGAAGGCCGAGCGCTGCACCTTCTGCGCCGCGTCGGTGACCCGCATCTGCTCCCAGCCGCGCACCTTCTTCAGCCCGGCGTAGAACTTCCTGGCCGCGTAGCGGGGGTCGCGGATCTGCTCCGGGGTGCCCCACCCCTGGCTGGGGCGCTGCTGGAACAGCCCGACCGAGTCGCGGTCGCCGCCCGCGAGGTTGCGCAGGCCGGATTCCTGGTAGGCGGTGGCCAGCGCCACGACGACGGCCCGCTCGGGCATCTTCCGCTGGATGCCGATGGCCGCGATCGTCGCCGCGTTGGCCATCTGGTCGGGGTCCAGCGCCACCCGGCCGTCCGCCTGCACGGTGCAGGTCCGGCTGGCCAGGGGGAGGCGCAGCTGCCCGCCCATCTGCCGGATGACGATCCAGATCCCGACCGCGACGAGGACGACGAGGACGACACCGCCCGCCACGACTGCCCGAGTACGCACCCACACCCCCTGATCGACAGTCCGACAAGCGTACGTCCCTCGTGGTGCCTTCCGGGTCGTCCGACCGGTTCTCCCAGAGCGCCGGGCGTGGCACCGGCCCGCCGGGCGGACGCCCCGGCGGGCCGCCGGGACGCAACCCGCAGTCCCCGCTCACCGCGCGGCCACACCCCCGCCCCGGCCCGGTGTTACCGGTCGGCGCCCGCGTCGCCGTCGGCGGGCACCCAGCGCGCCGGCCGCTTCTCCCGGAACGCCAGGACGCCCTCGCGTCCCTCCTCCGACAGGAAGTACCCGGTCGAGAGGGTGGACAGGTCGGCGATCTCCGCCCGCAGGTCCGTGGCGGGCGGCCGGCGCAGCAACTGCTTCGCCCCGGCCAGCGCGCCCGGTGCCCCCCGCACCAGAGAGTCGCAGTACCCCGCAACCGCCGCGTCCAGTCCGTCCGCCGGCACGGCGGCGGTGACCAGGCCGATCTCGGCCGCCCGCCGGCCGTCGAAGGTGTCGCCGGTCAGGTAGAGCTCGGCCGCCGCGCGGGGATGCAGGCGGGGCAGCACGGTCGCGGAGATGACCGCCGGCACCACGCCGATCCGCACCTCGGTGAAGGCGAACGTCGCCTCCCGCGCGCACACCGCCAGGTCGGCCGCCGCGATGAGACCGAGGCCGCCCGCCCGGGCCGGGCCGGCCACCTTCGCCACCACCGGCTTCGGGCACTCCCAGACCGCCGCGAGCACGTCGCCGAGCATCCCGGCCGGCACGCTCCCGCTGGCGTACGCGGCGGCCGTCTCCTTCAGGTCGGCGCCGGAACAGAAGACCGGGCCCGCGTGGTCGAGCACGACCACGCGTACGGCGTCGTCGGCGACCGCCTCGGCGAGGCCGGCCAGCAGCTGGGTCATCAGCGGCGTGGAGAGCGCGTTGCGATTGTGCGGGCTGTCCAGGGTGAGGGTGGTCACCCCACGGGCCGTGGCGACCCGCACGAGCACGTCTGGAGAGGTCATGCCGGGCACACTAGTGGCCATGCCCGGCGTCCTTCCAGAAGGCGAAACCGTCCCCGTCGACGGCTCGCTGCCCGCCACCGCCACCCGAGCCGTCGGCGCGCGCGGCTTCGGCGTGTACGTGCACGTGCCGTTCTGCGCCAGCCGCTGCGGCTACTGCGACTTCAACACGTACACGGCCGCCGAACTGGGCGGCGGGGCGGGCCGGGAGGACTACGCCGACACCGTGCTGGCCGAGCTGGCGCTCGCCCGCCGGGTGCTGGGCGACGCGCCCCCGCCCCGGGTGGACACGGTCTTCGTCGGCGGCGGCACCCCGACCCTGCTCCCCGCCGACGACCTGGCGCGGATCCTCGACGGCATCGACCGCACCTGGGGGCTCGCGCCCGGCGCCGAGGTGACCACCGAGGCCAATCCGGAATCGGTCACGCCCGAGTCGCTGAAGGCGCTGCGGGCCGCCGGCTACACCCGGATCTCGCTGGGCATGCAGTCCGCCGCGCCGGGGGTGCTGGCGATCCTCGACCGCACGCACAGCGCCGGCCGGGCCGTCGCCGCCGCCCGCGAGGCCCGCGACGCCGGGTTCGACCACGTCAACCTGGACCTGATCTACGGCACGCCGGGGGAGACCGAGGCGGACTTCGCCGCCTCCCTCGACCAGGTCGTCGCCGCCGGGGTGGACCACGTCAGCGCGTACGCCCTGATCGTGGAGGACGGCACGCGGCTGGCCGCCCGGATGCGGCGCGGCGAGCTGCCGTACCCCTCCGACGACGTCGCCGCGGACCGCTACCTCGCCGCGGAGGCCGCCCTCGGCGCGGCCGGCCTCTCCTGGTACGAGGTGTCGAACTGGGCCCGCGACGAGGCGGCCCGGTGCCGGCACAACCTGCTCTACTGGACCGGCGCCGACTGGTGGGGCCTCGGCCCGGGGGCGCACAGCCACGTCAGCGGCGTGCGCTGGTGGAACGTCAAGCACCCCACGACGTACGCGAAGCGGCTCGCCGGCGGCGAGTCGCCCGGCCTGGCCCGCGAGGTGCTCACGGCCGACGAGGCGCACATGGAGGACGTCATGCTCCGGCTGCGCCTCGCCTCCGGGCTGCCCCTGGACGCCCTCGACGACGCCGGTCGGGCCGGTGCCGCACGGGCCCTCGCCGACGGGCTGCTGGCCGCCGACGAGCACGCGGCCGGCCGGGCCGTGCTGACCCTGCGGGGCCGGCTGCTCGCCGACGCGGTCGTCCGCGACCTGCTGCCCTGAACCGCGTGCCGGGGCCGGCCGGGGGAGCGGCCGACCCGGGTCACTTGGTGAAGGTGTAGGTCAACGGGTAGCGGTAGAGCACGCCCTCGTTGGCCTTGAGCCCGCCGATGATGCCGAAGATCAGCGGCACCAGCCAGACGAGCATGGGGACGAAGAACAGCACCCCGCAGGTGATCAGCGTGACCACCCAGCTCAGCACCCCGACGATCGTCCAGGTGAGCTGGAAGTTCAGCGCCGCGGCGGCGTGCGCCCGGGCGGTCGGCGACTGCTGCCCCCGAACCATCAGCGCGATGAGCGGCGCCAGCCAGCCGAGCATGCCGCCGCCGACGATCACGCCGGCCGCGCCGCCGAAGTGGGCGATCAGGGCCCAGTTCTTGTCCTCGTTGCTGGCGTAGCCGCCCGTCGGCGGTCCGTAGCCGCCACCGGTCGGATAGCCGGCCCCCGGCGCTCCGTAGCCGCCGGGCGGTCCGTAGCCCCCGGGCGGCGGGTAGTCGCCGGGCGGGGGATAGCCACCAGGCGGTGGGTAGTCGCCGGGCGGAGGGTAGCCGCCCGACGGCGGCTGGTCACCGGTGGGCGGCGGATAGCCACCGGGTGGAGGATGGCTGCCCGGGCCCGGTGCCCCGGACAGTGGTGCGGTGGGGTCGCCGGAGCCGGCGGCGCCGGGAACCCCCGACGGGGCGGTCGGGTCCGGCGGGAAGCCGGGGTCCCCCGCTCCGGGAGGGCGAGGTGGTTCAGTCATGAAGGTCACGGTAGGGGCAGCCGGCAAGGCGGCACCAGCGCGACACCGGCCGGGACGCCCGGAACACCGGCCCCACGGGGGCGTCGGGTGGGCCCGCGCGGTCGCCGATCGGACTGATCACCCCAGGTCGATCATCGCGCGGGCGGCCCCGCCGACGTAGACTGGCACTCGCTACAGTCGAGTGCCAGCAGCCCGCCCCGGCCCCCCGCGTGCCGGGGCCGACGTGCGACAGGAGGTGGGGAGGATGGGTCTCGACGACCGCAAGCTCGCCGTGCTGCGCGCGATCGTCGAGGACTACGTCGCCACGCAGGAGCCCGTCGGCAGCAAGGCGCTGGTCGAGCGGCACCAGCTGGGGGTCTCACCGGCGACCGTCCGCAACGACATGGCCGTGCTGGAGGAGGAGGGCTACATCCGCCAGCCGCACACCAGTGCCGGCCGGGTGCCCACCGACCGGGGCTACCGGCTCTTCGTGGACCGGCTGTCCCGGGTGAAGCCGCTCAGCCCGGCCGAGCGCCGGGCGATCGAGCGTTTCCTGGTCGGCGCCGTCGACCTCGACGACGTGGTGCACCGCACCGTCCGGCTGCTGGCGCAACTCACCCGGCAGGTCGCCGTCGTGCAGTACCCGAGCCTGGCCCGTTCCTCGGTGCGCCACCTGGAGCTGGTGCCGATCTCCACCACCCGGCTGATGCTGGTCATGATCGCCGACACCGGCCGGGTCGAGCAGCGGCTGGTCGAGCTGCCCGCGCCGATCCCCGCCGACGACGTCACGGACCTGCGCCGGCTGGTCAACGAGAAGCTGGTCGGCACCCGGCTGTCGGAGACCCCGCCGCTGGTGCAGGCGCTCGTCGAGGAGTCGGTGCCCCACCTGCGCCCGGCCATGACCACCCTCTCCACCGTGCTGCTGGAGACGCTGATCGAGCGGCACGAGGAGCGGATCGCGCTGGCCGGGACGGCCAACCTCACCCGCGGCGGCCTGCTCGACTTCCAGGGCTCCCTGCGCCCCATCCTGGAGGCGCTGGAGGAGGAGGTCGTCATGCTCAAGCTCATCGGCGAGGCGGAGCCGAGCACGACGCGGGTGCTGATCGGCGACGAGAACGAGATCGACAACCTGCGCGCCGCCTCGGTGGTCAGCACCGGCTACGGGCCGGGCGCGACCAGCGTCGGCGGCCTCGGCGTGCTGGGGCCGACCCGGATGGACTACCCCGGCACCATCGCCACGGTGCGGGCCGTGGCACGCTACGTGGGCGAGCTGCTGGCCCAGAACTGACCAGTCAGGGCCGACGGCCGGCTCCGGCCGCCGACCGGCGCAACGCGAGACGAACATGAGGACACGGAACGCAGTGGCCAGGGACTACTACGGCATTCTCGGCGTGAGCCGGGAAGCCTCCGACGACGAGATCAAGCGCGCCTACCGCAAGCTGGCGCGGCAGTTCCACCCGGACGTGAATCCGGATCCGGAGGCCCAGGAGAAGTTCAAGGACATCAACGCCGCGTACGAGGTCCTCTCGGACGACCGGAAACGGCAGATCGTCGACCTGGGCGGTGACCCGCTCGCCCCCGGGGGCGGGGGTGCGGGTGGCCCGGGCGGCCCCGGCGGCGCCGGACCGTTCGTCGGCTTCCAGGACATTATGGACGCGTTCTTCGGCGGCGCGGCCGGCGGTTCGCGGGGTCCGCGACCGCGTACCCGGCCCGGCGCCGACGCCATCCTGCGGCTGGAGCTGGACCTGCACGAGACCGCGTTCGGCGTCGAGGCGCCGATCACCGTCGACACCGCCGTGCTCTGCACCACCTGCTCCGGCGCCGGCACGGCGGCCGGCACCCACCTGGCCACCTGTGAGGCGTGCGCCGGCCGGGGCGAGGTGCAGTCCGTGCAGCGCACCTTCCTCGGCCAGGTGGTCTCCGCCCGGCCGTGCACGGTCTGCCAGGGCTACGGCACCACCATCCCGCACCCGTGCCCGACCTGCGCCGGCGACGGCCGCGTCCGCACCCGCCGCTCGCTGACCGTCAAGATCCCGGCCGGTGTCGAGGACGGCATGCGCATCCGCCTCGCCCAGCAGGGTGAGGTCGGCCCGGGCGGCGGCACGGCCGGCGACCTCTACGTGGAGATCCACGAGCGGCCGCACGACGTCTACTCCCGCAAGGGCGACGACCTGCACTGCCGCGTCACGGTGCCGATGACCGCGGCGGCCCTCGGCACCCGGCTCACCATCAAGACGCTGGACAGCGAGGAGACGGTCGACGTCAAGGCCGGCACCCAGCCGGGCAGCACGCTGCGGCTGCGCGCCCGGGGTGTGCCGCACCTGCGTGGCACCGGCCGGGGTGACCTCTACGTCCACCTCGACGTGCGCACCCCCACCAAGCTCGACGCCGACCAGGAGAAGATGCTGCGCGACTTCGCCAAGACCCGAGGCGAGGAGGTCGCCGAGCTCACCAAGCAGGGCGGCTTCTTCTCCCGGATGCGCGACGCCTTCAACGGCCACGCCTGAGCGGCCTGACCGCCCCGGCGTCCGCCGGGGCGGCTAGCCTGATCGTCGTGTCCGCGCCGCTGTTCCTGGTCGAGTCGCTGCCCACCGCCGACCAGCTCACCCTGGGCGGCCCCGAGGGGCACCACGCCGCCACGGTGCAACGACTGCGCGTCGGCGAGGAACTCCTGCTCGCCGACGGCCGGGGCGGCACCGCGTCCGCGGTGGTCACGGCCGTCGGCCGGGGCAGCCTCGAACTCGACGTCATCTCCCGGGGGTACGTCGACGCGGCCGTCCCCCGGCTCGTCGTGGTGCAGGGCATCGCCAAGGGCGACCGGGGCGAGCTGGCCGTGCAGGCGATGACCGAGGTCGGGGTGGACGAGATCGTGCCCTGGGCGGCGTCCCGCTCGGTGGCGCAGTGGCGCGGCGACCGGGGCGCCCGGGCCCGGGAGAAGTGGGTGGCGACGGCCCGCGAGGCGGCGAAGCAGGCCCGCCGGTCGTGGCTGCCGGTGGTGGCCGGCGCCCCCGACGAGTCCACCGCGACGGTGGCCCGCCGGATCGCGGGCGCCGCCGCGACGTTCGTCCTGCACGAGGAGGCGCGGGAGCGGCTGACCACCGTCGAGCTGCCCGCCGCCGGTGAGATCGTGCTGGTCGTCGGCCCGGAGGGCGGCATCGCCCCGGCCGAGCTGACCGCCTTCGCCGAGGCCGGCGCCCGGCCGGTGCGCCTGGGGCCCTCGGTGCTGCGTACGTCGACCGCCGGGGTGGCTGCCCTCAGTGTCCTGGCCACCCGCCTCGGCCACTGGTGACCGTCGGTACGCCGCAGCCGTATCGGGTTCCTTCCGGAGCTGTGCTCATCCCCGTGCGCCGGGCCGCTCTCGGCGGCGGGGTGAACGCCTCGGGGGCTCAGCGCCGCAGCACCGCCATCGTGCCAGGGCTGTCGCGCATTCCGGTGGTCGGCGGCGGCGTCACGCCCGCGTGATCGCGGCGAGTCACTGCCGATCCGTCGGAGTGGCTTGACAGGGCATCCTCGCGCCTTCACCCTTTCACTATTGCAATAGTGAAAGGGGGCGGAGTTGATCGAGTTCCATCTGGATCGTGGGTCCGGGGTCTCCACCTATCTACAGCTCGTCCACCAGGTGAAACACGCGCTCCGGCTAGGGGTTCTTCAACCCGGCGACAAGCTTCCCACCGCCAAGGAGGTGGTGGCGCAGTTGGCGATCAACCCCAACACGGTGCTCAAGGCATACCGGGAGCTCGAGCGGGAGGGCCTCGCCATCGGCCGCCCGGGGCAGGGCACGTTCGTCCGTCGGTCGCTGCGGATCGCCGACGCGGCCGAGCAGGCCCGACTCGCCGCCCAGCTGTCCGCCTGGGTCGGCCAGGCCCGCCGCGCCGGCCTGGACCAGGAGGACGTGGAGGCGCTGTTCGCGTCGGTGTTGATGGATTCGTTTCGGAGGTCGGCGTGAGGACGAGTGGGGATGCGGTGGTCGTGAACATGCCAGGACTGGGCAGGTCTCCGGAGGAGCATCCGGCCCATGCGCGACGGGAGGGCAATGCGCTGGAGGCGACCGGGCTCGGCAAGCAGTACCGCCGTACCTGGGCGCTGCGCGAGTGTTCGGTGGCCGTACCGGCCGGTCGGGTCGCCGCGCTGGTCGGCCCCAACGGAGCGGGCAAGACGACCTTCCTCCACATGATCGTCGGGTTGCTGCAACCCACTCGGGGGTCGGTCCGCGTCTTCGGCACGACGGTGGGACGCGACGGCGCCGCGCTGTCCCGGATCGCGTTCCTGGCCCAGGAGAAGCCCCTCTACGACGGTTTCACCGTCGCGGAGATGATGCGGTTCGGCCGGGTGATGAATCCGAACTGGGACGACGACCTGGCCCGCGGCAGGCTCGACGAGTTGAGGATCCCGCTCGACCGGCGGGTGGCGAGGCTCTCCGGCGGCCAGCAGACCCAGGTGGCGCTCACCCTGGCGATCGCCAAGCGGCCCGACCTGCTGGTGCTGGACGAGCCGCTCGCCGACCTGGACCCCCTGGCCCGACACGACGTGACGAGCAGCCTGATGTCCGCCGTGGCGGAGACGGGCATGACCGTCCTGCTCTCCTCGCATGTGGTGCCCGACCTTGCGGGCACCTGCGACTGGTTGGTCGTTCTCAACGGCGGCCGTGTGCAGGTCAGCGGGGACATCGACGACCTGCTCTCCGAGCACCGGCTACTGACCGGTCCGGCGGACAGCGCCGAGGCGGTGGCCGCCCAGTTGCCCGTCGTCGCCCGTAGCAGCACCGGCCGGCAGGCCACGATGCTGGTTTGCGGCGCCGGTGCCGTTGCGGACCAGCGGTGGACCGAACGTCCCCTGTCCCTCGAGGACCTCGTCCTGACCTACCTGCGTGACCCCGACGCCGCAGCGCTGCCCCGCCCCAATATCGTCCGGGCGAACTGAGAAGGAGAGCAAGATGGTCTGGCTGACCTACCGTCAGCACCGCGCCCAGCTGCTGGTCACGTTCGGGGCGTTGATTCTGCTCGGCGGGATACTCCTGGTCTCCGCCCTCGAAGCCACCTCGTGGGCGGCAGGCCACGCTCCCGACGGCTGCCCGGGATCGTCGCCGGTGTGTCACGACTTCAACCGCGGGATGTTCGACCGTTACCACGCCGTCTACCAGGTCTTCGGCTACCTGCCCCTGGTGGGACCGGCACTGATCGGTGCCTTCTGGGGTGCGCCCCTCGTGGCTCGGGAGATGGAGCGCGGCACGTTCCGCATGGCCTGGACCCAGTCCGTGACGACGCTACGCTGGATCCTCGCCAAGCTCGGCCTGCTGTGCGTGGCCGTCGTGGTCGCCGGGGCAGCCCTGGCGGTGATGGTCGGTCGGTGGAACGCGGTGTTCGAGGGTGCCTTCCCTGACTCCTCCTTCACCAACCCCGGCAAGTTCAACATCGTCGGCCTCGCGCCTGCCGCGTGGTGGCTCTTCGCATTCGCAGTCGGCGCCGCCGCCAGCGCCATCCTGCGCCGCACCGTGCCGGCCATGGCGGTCACCGTGGCGGTGATCGCCGTTGCCATCCCTGCGGTCATCGTCAGTCACGACCTCTACGCCAAGCCGGACCGGCAGGTCGGCGTGAGCCGGGACGCTCTCATCGCCAACGGGGACGTCATCGTCGCCGAGATGCGGGTGGCCCCGGACGGCCGGGTGGCGGACGGCTCGCTGTCCAGCGTGTGCCCACCCGCCGCCGGCGTCGACCCGTCGTCGAGCCGGGCCGAACTCGCCGAACAAGACTGCCTGCTCGCCAAGGGATACCAGGCGGCCTTCGACGTCCATCCAGCCAGTCGATTCTGGTTGTTCCAGTCGCTCCAGGCCCTCCTGCTGGTCGGCGGCGCTGTTGTCCTGCTCGTCGTCACGGTGCGCCGGACACTCCGGCTGCACTGAATCGTGAGCCAGCCTGTATTCGATACAGGACAGATCCTTTCGTACCCTGCTGTGGGCTGACCGCGACGACGGTGACCTCCGGCCCGGAGGCCGCGGCCCGACGGGTCGGTCACCAGCGGTGCGGGCCTCGTCCTTGACCGTCGCTGGCCAGGGCATTTCGGCCAGCGTGGTCGGGGCGCGCGTCCGGCGGGGGTCAGAGCCTGGGAAAGACGTGCACCGTCTGCTCCTCCGGGTCCAGGTCCAGCCCGGCCGGGCCGATGATCAGCGGGTCCGGTACGCCGACCACCTCGTGGTCCTTGTCGTAGTAGTCGAAGCGGCTCAGTACGTGGCGCATCGCCTCGATCCGGGCCCGCTTCTTGTCGTTGCTCTTCAGCACCGTCCACGGTGCGTCGGCGGTGTCCGTGTAGAAGAACATCGCCTCCTTGGCCTCGGTGTACTCGTCCCACTTGTCGAGCGAGGCGATGTCCATGTCGGAGAGCTTCCACTGCCGCACCGGGTCCACCTGGCGGACGGCGAACCGGGTGCGCTGTTCGTTCTGGGACACCGAGAACCAGAACTTGACCAGGCGGATGCCCGAGCGCACCAGCATCCTCTCCAGTTCGGGGGCCTGGCGGAGGAACTCGAGGTACTCCTTGCGGGTGCAGAAGCCCATCACCCGCTCCACCCCGGCGCGGTTGTACCAGGACCGGTCGAACAGCACGATCTCGCCGGCCGCCGGCAGGTGCCCGAGCCACCGCTGGAAGTACCACTGGGTGGACTCCCGCTCGTTCGGCTTGGCGAGGGCCACCACCGACGCGCCGCGCGGATTGAGGTGCTCCATGAAGCGCTTGATCGTCCCGCCCTTACCGGCCGCGTCGCGCCCCTCGAAGAGGATCACGAGCCGCTCGCCGGACTCCCGGATCCAGTCCTGGAGCTTCAGCAGCTCGATCTGGAGCAGCCGCTTGTGGTGGTCGTACTCCGTGCGCTCCATGCGCTCGTCGTACGGGTAGTCCTCCCGCCAGGTGTCCACCGGGCTGCCGTCCGGGCGCAGCAGTACGGGATCGTCGTCGTGACCGTCGACCACCTGGTAGTCGTCGGTGAGGTCCAGCACGCTGTCCGTCATGCCGGCAACCCTTACCCCGGCACTGCCCACCGTCACCCCCGCCACGCTGGGAGTTTGTTGAGGAACGAAGCCGGTCAGCTGCGCAGGTAGGAGGCGCCGTTGAGGTCGACGATGGTGCCGGAGGCCCACTCCGCCTGCGGGGAGGCGAGCCAGTGCACGGCGGCGGCGATCTCCTCGGGGCGGGCCACCCGGTTGAACGGGCTCTGCGCCCGGATCGCGGCGCCCCGCTCCCCGCTCAGGTGTCCGGTGGTCATGTCGGTCTCCACGAAGCCCGGGGCGACCGTCGCGATCGTGATGCCGTACGGGGCGAGGGCCACCGCCAGCGACTGCCCCAGCGCGTTCAGCCCCGCCTTGCTCGCCCCGTACGCCGGCTGCTCCGGCTCGCCCCGGAAGGCACCCCGGGAGGAGACGTTGACGATCCGGCCGCCCCGGTCGCGCATGTGCTGCGCGGCGCACCAGATGACGTTGCCCGCGCCGGTCAGGTTGGTCTCCAGCACCTGCCGCCACTGCGCGCGCCACTGCTCGTAGGAGGCGCCGAAGACCGGGTGCGGGGCGTCCCGCTCGCCGTACACGCCGGCGTTGTTGACCAGCACGTCGAGCCCGCCGAGCAGGCCGGCCGCCTCGTCGACCATGGCCCGTACGGCGTCCGGGTCGGTCAGGTCGGCGCGGACCACGACGTGCCCCTCGCCGGGCAGTTCGGCGCGCAGCCCCCCGGCCAGTTCCGCCGAGTCCCGGTGGTGGATCGCCACCCGGTCGCCGCCTGCCGCGAACGCGGTCGCCACCGCCCGCCCGATGCCGCGCGAGGCTCCCGTCACCAGTACCGCCCGTGAAGTCACGCCGGCCATCATGCCTGGCCCACCCCCGGTGCGAGGAAGGGACCCTTCCGCTACCGAAGGCGTTGACAGGTGCCCTTCCTTACACTGCCCCGCATGGGAACCGACTGCCTCTTCTGCCGCATCGTCGCCGGGGAGATCCCGGCCACGATCGTCCGGGAAACCGCCACCACGCTCGCCTTCCGTGACATCGACCCGAAGGCGCCGGTGCACGTGCTGGTCATCCCGAAGGAGCACTACGCCGACGTGGCGGCGCTCGCCCAGGGCGATGCGGCGCTGGCCGGGGAGGTGCTCGCCACGGCCGCCGCCGTGGCCGAGGACGAGGGACTGCTCGGCGACGGCTTCCGGCTGATGTTCAACACCGGCGCGTACGGCGGCCAGGAGGTCTTCCACGTGCACGCGCACGTGCTCGGCGGGGCGCCACTGGGCCCGATGCTGGCCCGGAACCTCGCGTGACGGTGGTCGACGACCGCCTGTCGCGGATGGTCCGGACGGTCCAGGCGCAGGCCCGGGTGCCGGCGGTGTCGGCGGCCCTGCACCGGGCGGACCGCCCGCTCTGGACGTGCGCCGTCGGCGGGACCGGCAACGACACCGAGCTGGGGCCGGGCACCCGGTTCCGGATCGGGTCGGTCACGAAGACGCTCACCGCCGTGCTGACCCTCCAGTGCCGCGACGACGGCCTGCTGGACCTCGACGACCCGCTGGGCCGACACCTGGACCCGCCGGCCCACGGCGAGCTGACGGTGCGCCGGCTGCTGTCGCACACCGCCGGCCTGCAACGCGAGCCGTACGGCGACGTCTGGGACACCCTGCGCATGCCGGACGCCGACGGGCTGGTCGCCGACCTGGCCCGGGCCGAGCGGGTGCTGCCCCCGGGCCGCCGCTACCACTACTCGAACCTCGGCATGGCGCTACTCGGCCGGCTCGTCGGCCACCTGCGGGGCGGCACCTGGGCGGAGGTGCTCGCCGAGCGGGTGCTGACCCCGCTGGGGCTGGCCGGGACCTCGACGGAACCCGGGCCGCACGCCGCGACGGGGTTCCTGGTCGACGCCTACTCCGACGAGGCACGCCCCGAGCCGCCGACCGACTTCGGGGCGGTCGGCCCGGCGGCGCAGCTCTGGAGCACCGCCTCCGACATGGCCCGCTGGGCGGCCTTCCTCGCCGACCCGGCGGCGCTGGACCCGGCCGGCGCGGTGCTGGCCCCGGCCACGCTGGAGGAGATGCGCTGGCCGGCGACGGTCACCGACGAGACGCTCTGGGCCGACGGCTTCGGGCTCGGCCTGATCCTGGTGCCGCAGGGCGAACGGATCATGCACGTCGGGCACTACGGCGCGATGCCCGGCTTCCTGGCCAGCGTCTACGGACGGCGGGGCGGGGAAGGCACCCCCGGCGCGATGGGCGTCGCGGTGCTGGGCTCCTCCGGCACCGCCGGCGAGGTCCTCGACCTGCCGCACCGGCTGCTGGCCGCCGCGGTCGAGCACGATCCCGCCGACGTCACACCGTGGCAGCCGGGCCCGCCCGCCCCCGAGGGCGTACGCGGGCTGCTCGGCCGCTGGTGGGGGGAGGGTTTCGAGTACGTCTTCTCCTGGCACGACGGCGAGCTGCGGGCCCGGGGCGCCGACGATCCGGCGGGCAAGCCGCCGTCGGTCTTCGTCGCGCTGCCGGACCGGCCGGACGTGTTCCGCACGGTCTCCGGCCGGGAGGCGGGGGAGCTGCTCCGGCTGACCCGGGACGAGCACGGCACGGTGGTGCGGATGCACTGGGCGACCTACCGGTTCACCCGGCACCAGGAGACCTTCGAGCGGTACGACTTCCGAGCCGGCTCCTGACGCGCGCGACCGGACGGGCCGAGGACCTGCCCCGTCCGGTCCGCCCCGGCCGCGGAAGAGGTGACCGGTCCGCTCGTGCCCCACGCGCGGAAATGGGCAGGGTGCCACCGCTGTTGGAAAGATAAGATGGCAGTAACGTCAGCGCGCCGCGCCAGCAGGCCGGCGCCGAGATCGAGAGCAGGTGCGCAGGGCCCCTCGGCCCGACCTATGACCGGCACCCCACCTCCCGGCCCGCCCCGGGTGCAGACCAGGATCACCGTCCCGGATTCCAAGATCATGGTCAACCTGCTCGGCGCGGGTGACGAGATCCTGCGACTGGTCGAGCGCTCGGTCGACAGCGACGTGCACGTCCGGGGCAACGAGATCACCATCACCGGCGCCCCCGCCGACAACGCCCTCGCCGAGCGGATCTTCAGCGAGCTGCTCGAGCTCATCGAGAAAGGCGAGACCCTGACCACTGACGCCGTGCGGCGTACCGTCGGCATGCTCGAGCAGGGCGGCGCCGAGCGGCCCGCCGAGGTCCTGACGCTCAACATCCTCTCCCGGCGCGGCCGCACCATCCGTCCCAAGACGCTGGGGCAGAAGCGCTACGTCGACGCGATCGACGCGCACACCATCGTCTTCGGCATCGGCCCCGCCGGCACCGGCAAGACCTACCTGGCGATGGCGAAGGCCGTCCAGGCGTTGCAGGCCAAGCAGGTCAGCCGGATCATTCTCACCCGGCCGGCGGTCGAGGCGGGCGAGCGGCTCGGCTTCCTGCCCGGCACGCTCAACGAGAAGATCGACCCCTACCTGCGCCCGCTCTACGACGCGCTGCACGACATGCTCGACCCCGACTCCATCCCCAAGCTGATGGCAGCGGGCACGATCGAGGTCGCGCCGCTGGCATATATGCGGGGAAGAACCCTAAATGACGCGTTCATCATCCTCGACGAGGCGCAGAACACCACGCCCGAGCAGATGAAGATGTTCCTCACCCGGCTCGGCTTCAATTCCAAGATCGTCGTCACCGGTGACGTCACCCAGGTGGACCTTCCCGGCGGCACGACCAGCGGCCTGCGGGTGGTCCGGGAGATCCTGGAGAACGTGGAGGACGTGCACTTCGCCGAGCTCTCCAGCTCCGACGTGGTCCGCCACCGGCTGGTCGGGGAGATCGTCGACGCGTACGCCCGCTGGGACGAGCGGGAGAACCAGCAGGCGCAGAGCGTGCACGCCGTGCCGGGGCGGTCCGCCCAGGGCGGCCGGGCCGGCCGGCGCCGCTAGACCGAGGGAAGACTGTTGTCCATCGAGATCGCCAACGAGTCGGGTGTCGACGTCGACACCGACGCCGTGCTCGCCGTGGCCCGGCACGCCCTCGACGAGATGGGGGTCAACCCCCTCGCCGAGCTGTCCGTGCTGCTGGTCGACATCGACTACATGACCGAGCTCAACCACCGGTGGATGGGCGGCGACGGCCCCACCGACGTGCTCGCCTTCCCCATGGACGAGGGCAGCGTCGACCACGGGCCCGGTGAGACGTCCGCCGCCGGCGGCGAGCCCGCACTGCTCGGCGACATCGTGCTCTGCCCGGAGGTGGCGGCCAAGCAGGCGGCCACCGCCGGTCACGCCGCCGCCGACGAGCTGCACCTGCTCACCGTGCACGGGGTGCTGCACCTGCTCGGCTACGACCACGCCGAGCCGGAGGAGGAACGGGAGATGTTCGCTCTCCAGGCCCGGCTGCTGGCGAGCTGGCGGTCGACCCGGTCCCGGTGATGGCCACCCCGACACTGGCGGCCGCCGCCACCGGCCTGCCCGACCTGCAACTGCTGGTCTTCGCGGCCGGCCTGGTGGTGCTGGCCGGCCTCATCGCCATGACCGAGGCGGCCCTCGCCGCGGTCTCGCCCGCCCGTGCCGCCGAGCTGGCCCGCGACGGCGCGCGGGGCGCACGCACGCTCCAGGCCGTCGCCGGGGACGTGGTCCGCCACCTCAACCTCCTGCTCCTGCTGCGGCTGCTCGCCGAGCTGACCGCCACCACCCTGGTGGCGCTGGTCGCGGTCGACACCTTCGGCGCGGGCTGGCGCGCGGCGCTGGTCACCGCCGGCGCGATGACCGTGATCAGCTTCGTGGTGGTCGGGGTCGGTCCCCGGACCATCGGCCGGCAGCACGCGTACGTGGTCGGGCGGTCCGTCGCCCCGCTGGTCCGCTGGCTGGGCCGGGCGCTCAACCCGCTCGCCTCGCTGCTGATCCTGATCGGCAACGCGGTCACGCCGGGCCGGGGCTTCCGGGAGGGCCCGTTCGCCACCCAGGTGGAGCTGCGCGAGCTGGTCGACCTGGCCGAGCAGCGCGGTGTCGTGGAGCACGGCGAGCGGCAGATGATCCACTCGGTCTTCGCGCTCGGCGACACCATCGCCCGGGAGGTGATGGTGCCGCGTACCGAGATGGTGTGGATCGAGGAGCGCAAGACGCTCTCCCAGGCGTTGGCGCTCTTCCTGCGCTCCGGTTTCTCCCGCATCCCGGTCATCGGCGAGAGCGTCGATGACGTGCTCGGCGTGCTCTACCTCAAGGACCTGATCCGGCGGACCCAGGGCGGTGCCCCGGAGGACCGGCAGCTCCCGGTCGCCGAGCTGATGCGCCCCGCCACCTTCGTGCCCGAGTCCAAGCCGGTCGACGACCTGCTCTCGGAGATGCAGGCCGCCCGCAACCACCTGGTCATCGTCGTCGACGAGTACGGCGGCACCGGCGGGCTGGTCACCATCGAGGACATCCTGGAGGAGATCGTCGGTGAGATCACCGACGAGTACGATGTCGAGCGCCCGCCGGTCGAGCACCTCGACGACGGGGCGGTGCGGGTGACCGCGCGGCTCCCGGTGGAGGATCTGGGCGAGCTGTTCGACACCGACCTCCCCACCGACGAGGTGGAGACCGTCGGCGGCCTGCTGGCCCAGTCCCTGGGCCGGGTCCCGATCCCCGGGGCGCATGTCGAGGTCGCCGGGCTCCAGCTGGTCGCCGAGGGCACCACCGGCCGACGCAACCGGATCGACACCGTGCTGGTGAACCGGGCGGAGTCGACCGACACGCAGAACGGCCCGGGGCGTGGCGAGCATGCCGAGCCCCGGGACGACACGAACCGATCCGAGGAGAGGCAACCCGCCGATGCCTGAGTCACCCGCCGTACCGGCCGCCCGGCCCACCCCGTCCGACCCGGTCGAGCTGAGCGCCGAGGACGGCAAGCTGGTCGTCCTGGCGCGGGGCGCGCGTGGCCGGGTGGGCGCCGTGGAGGGCGCGGCGGTCCGCGACCAGGACGGTCGGACGTACGCGGCGGCCAGCGTGTCGCTGCCGTCGTTGACGATCACCGCGCTCCAGCTCGCGGTGGCGTCCGCGGTGGCGGCCGGCGCGACCCGGCTGGAGGCGGCCGTGGTGGTCACCGAGGCGTCGACGCTGGACGGCGCGGGGCACGCGGCGGTACGCGACCTCGCCGCGGACGCGCCGATCCACGTGGCCGCCCCGGACGGGTCCGTCCTCGGCACGGTGGTCGAGTGAGCGATCTCCAGCCGCGCCCCTACCGGGCCGGGTTCGCCTGTTTCGTCGGCCGGCCGAACGCCGGCAAGTCGACGCTGACCAACGCGATCGTCGGGCAGAAGATCGCCATCACCTCGAACAAGCCGCAGACGACCAGGCACATCATCCGGGCCGTCCTGCACCGCCCGGAGTCCCAGCTCGTGCTGGTCGACACCCCGGGCCTGCACCGCCCCCGTACGCTGCTCGGCGAGCGCCTCAACGACCTGGTCCGGCAGACCTGGAGCGAGGTCGACGTGATCGGCCTCTGCATTCCGGCGGACGAGCCGATCGGGCGGGGCGACCGGTTCATCACCGGCGAGCTGGCCGAGTTGAAGGCCACCGTGCTGGCGGTGGTCACGAAGACCGACCTGGTGGACCGCAAGCGGCTGGCCGAGCAACTGCTCGCGGTCAGCGAGCTGGGTGAGTTCGCCGAGGTGGTGCCGGTCAGCGCGGTCTCCGGGCACCAGGTGGACACCCTGGTCGACGTGATGACCGGCTACCTGCCCGAGTCGCCGCAGCTCTACCCCGACGACATGCTCACCGACGACCCGGAGCAGGTGCTGGTCGCCGAGCTGATCCGGGAGGCCGCCCTGGAGGGCGTCCGCGACGAGCTGCCGCACTCCATCGCGGTGGTCGTCGAGGAGATGGTCCCCGAGGGCCGGCTCATGAAGATCTACGCCGATGTCTACGTCGAGCGCCCCAGCCAGAAGGCGATCGTGATCGGCCACCGGGCGAGCCGGCTCAAGCACGTCGGCACCACCGCCCGCCGGCAGATCGAGGAGCTGCTCGGCACCCGGGTCTACCTCGACCTGCACGTCCGGGTGGCGAAGGACTGGCAGCGGGATCCGAAGCAGCTGCGCAAGCTGGGCTTCTGACGCCAGGGGCCGGGACGCGCCGCGTCCCGGCCCAGAGCCCGTCCGACGCATGATCGGTATCGGTCGGACGTATGGAAGATGTCACCTTCTGGTGGGTTCTCTTCTGTTTGGCGTGCTCGGCCCGGAGGGTAGGGGGTAAGACAGCCCCCGTATCCCCGGACATAGATGCAGGCTGATGCGAAACCGATACCTGGACCTGCTCCGCTTCCTGGCCATCGTTCGAGTCGTCGTCTACCACGTCACCGGCTGGGCCACGCTGACCCTCGTCTTCCCGGCGATGTCGGTGATGTTCGCGCTCGCCGGCTCGCTGATGGCGGCCTCACTGCACCGGTGGGGGCCGGGGGCGGTCGTGCGCCGGCTGCGGCGCCTGCTGCCGTCGCTGTGGGTGCTCGCCGCCGTCTTCGTGCCGGCCATGCTGCTCACCGGGTTGCCGCTGAGCCCGAAGGTGCTGCTCTGGCTCTTCCCCATCGCCGACCCGCCGGCCAACGGCTGGGGCGCGATCGCGCTCAGCGTGATCTGGTACCTGCGCGACTACCTCTGGTTCGTGCTCGCCTCGCCGGTGGCCCTCTGGCTGTTCCGGCGGGCCCCGGTGCCCACCCTGATCGCCCCGTACGCCCTGCTCGCGGCGGCCGAACTGGGCCTGCTCCCGGCGCTGCCGGTGGCGCTGCACCAGTTCGGGCTCTACTTCGGGGCCTGGCTGCTCGGCTTCGCCCACCAGGCCGGCATGCTGCGCCGCCTCGCCAACCGGGTGCTGGTCCCGGTCGCGCTGGCCCTCGCCGCCGCCGGGGCCGCCTGGATCGTCACCCACCCCGGACCGCGCGGGTACGACCTGAACGACAACCCCCTGGGCAACGCCCTCTGGTCGGCGGCCTTCGTCCTCGTGCTGCTCGGTCGGGGTCCGGCGAGCGCACCCTGGGTGGACCGCAGCGCCGCGTTCGGCCGGGTGGTGACCATGTTCAACCGGCGGGCGCTCACCGTCTACCTGTGGCACATGCCGTTCGTGGTGGCGCTCACCCCGCTGGTCGACGTGGTGGGCTGGTCGCACCAGGACCCGCTCGGCCTGGCGATCCGGGTGGCGCTGGTCTTCGCGCTGGTCGCGGCGGTGACCGCCCTCGTCGGCTGGGTGGAGGACGTGGCCGCCCGCAGGCCGCCGGAGCTGGTCCCGGGCCGGGCCCGCCCCGGCCCGGCCACCGTCGACGCGGCCGCCGACGGCAGGGCTGGCGGACCGGCCACCCGGCACGGGGTCGACGGCAGGGCCGGTGGACCGGTCAGCGGGCGGGCGGTGGTGCCGGCGCCCCGGGCCGCGCGGGAGCCGGAGACCGTCGAGATCAACGCTGGGTGACCCTGATGTCGCCGCTGCCGGTGGAGAGGTCGAGCACCAGCGTGGCGGACGGGTCGTCGGTGACGCCCAGTTCGGCGTCGCCGCCGTCGGTGTTGGAGCGGACCCGGTAGCGGCCCGCCGGCACGACCAGATCGACGCTCCCGCTGGAGGCGTGCACCCGCGCCGAGGCGGGCGTCGTCAGGTCGACGGCGATGTCCCCCGAGCCCGTCTCCGCGTCCACCCCGCCGCCGAGGCGGTGCCCGGTGATGTCGCCCGACGAGGTACGCAGCGTGACCGCGGCGGCGACCTCGTCGACCTCGACGTTGCCGGAGCCGGTCTGGGCGCGTACGGGCCCGCCGGCGCCGGCCACCTGGATGTTGCCGGAGCCGGTCTCCGCGCGTACGGGGCCGCTGGAGGCGGTCACCCGGATGTTGCCCGAGCCGAGCCGCATCTCCACCGGGCCCACCCTGCTCAGGTCGACGTCACCGGAGCCGGTCTCGCCCTTCACGCTCACCCCGTCCGGGGCGGTGACCTCGTAGGAGATGCTGCACCGGGAACCGCAGTCGGTGTCCAGCACCAGCTCGCCGCCCTTGATCTCGTACGTCGCGTCGGGCTGACCGCCCTGGTAGCGCACCACCCGCTTGATCCGCACCTCGTCCTGCGCGCCGATGGCGCGGACGGTCACGTCGCCGGCCCCCGGGAGCACCCGGATGCTGCTGATCCGGACCG
This sequence comes from Micromonospora sp. DT46, assembly GCF_049841735.1. Taxonomy (NCBI): domain Bacteria; kingdom Bacillati; phylum Actinomycetota; class Actinomycetes; order Micromonosporales; family Micromonosporaceae; genus Micromonospora; species Micromonospora sp. DT46. Next base: position 80,089 of record NZ_JBNCKW010000015.1, read on the forward strand.
CCTCGGTGTTGTCGTAGTCGAGCCGGCGGAAGGACAGGTTGTCGCACCCGGCGGCGACGATCAGGGTGGTGGCCGCAGCGAGCGCGGCGGCGGTGCGGTGCAGAGCCATGCGAGCACGCTACGAGGCGTGACGGCCCCCGCGCATCGGGGTTCCGCGCGCGGACACCCCGAGCTGACCCTGATTCCGCACCCCGAGAGAGAATGGTCCGATGGCCGGGTACCGCCGACAGCTCTACCGCGACGACGCGGTGGTCCTGCGTGCGCAGAAGCTCGGCGAGTCCGACCGGATCATCACCCTGCTCACCCGCCGGCACGGCCGGCTCCGCGCGGTGGCCCGGGGGATCCGCCGCACCACCAGCAAGTTCGGGGCCCGGCTGGAGCCGTTCGGTCACGTCGACCTCCAGCTCGCCGGCGACCCGAAGGGCAACCTGGGCAGCTCGCTGCACACGGTCAGCCAGGTCGAGGGCATCGACCTCTACGGCAAGCGGTTCCTCGGCGACTATCCCCGCTACACGGCGGCCAACGCGATCGCCGAGACCGCCGAGCGGCTCACCCCCGTCGAACGGGAGCCCTCGCTGCGGCTGTTCCAGCTCACCCTGGGCGCGCTGCGGGCGCTCGCCGAGGGCAGCCACGCCACCACCCTGGTGCTCGACGCGTACCTGCTGCGGGGCATGACGCTCGCCGGCTGGGCGCCGGCGCTGACCGCCTGCGCCGTCTGCGGCACGCCGGGGCGGCACCGGGCGTTCTCCGTACCGGCCGGGGGTGCGGTCTGCCCGGACTGCCGGCCGCCCGGCGCGGCCCATCCCGCCCCGGCCACCATCGACCTGATGTCCGCGCTGACCAGCGGCGACTGGCGGGTCGCCGACGCCACCGAGACCGGCGTACGCCGGGAGTGCAGCGGGCTGGTCGCGGCACACCTGCAGTGGCACCTGGAGCGCGCGCTACGCTCGCTGCCGCTGGTCGACCGGGGCGCCCCGGGGGCCGGCCCGGTCCCGCCGTCGCCTGGCGCCGGGTCCGGTGCGGACGGCGTGAACAGGGGGAGAACTGAGTGATCCGATCGATGAGGGCCGGCCGTCGCGAGCCGGTGCCGCCGACTCCGCACCCGTCGGGCGCCCGGCCGCCGGCGCTGCCCGCCGACGCGGTGCCGAAGCACGTCGCCGTGGTGATGGACGGCAACGGCCGGTGGGCCAAGGATCGCGGGCTGCCCCGCACCAAGGGCCACGAGGCGGGGGAGTTCTCCCTCTTCGACACGGTCGAGGGCGCCATCGAGCTGGGCATCCCCTACCTGTCGGCGTACGCCTTCTCCACCGAGAACTGGCGGCGCTCGCCGGACGAGGTCCGGTTCCTGATGGGCTTCAACCGCGACGTCATCCGCCGCCGCCGTGACCAGCTGGTCGACCTGGGGGTGCGGGTGGTCTGGTCCGGCCGGGCCGGCCGGCTCTGGAAGAGCGTCATCTCCGAGTTGCAGACGGCGGAGGAGATGTCCCGGGGCAACTCGACGCTGACCCTCCAGTTCTGCGTCAACTACGGCGGTCAGGCCGAGATCGCCGATGCCGCCGCCGCCATCGCCCGCGACGTGGCGGCGGGCCGGCTGGACCCCGGGAAGGTCAACGAGAAGACCGTCGCGAAGTACCTCTACCACCCGGAGATCCCCGAGGTGGACCTGTTCCTGCGTCCCTCCGGCGAGGAGCGGATCTCGAACTTCCTGCTCTGGCAGACCGCGTACGCCGAGCTGATCTTCCTCGACACGCTCTGGCCCGACTTCGACCGCCGCCACCTCTGGTACGCCTGCGAGCTGTACGCGCAGCGGGACCGTCGCTTCGGCGGTGCGCTGCCCAACCCGGTCGCCCCGCCGCCCGCCTGAGGCTTACCGCCCGGTCGTACGGGGTACCACGGTGGTCAGCAGCCACCGACGGAGGTGAACCCACATGATCCAGAAGCGTATTGCCCAGTGGGCGATGATGGCCGTCGCCGTGCCGTTGGCGGCGGCGGGCGCGCGCCGGCTCAGCCACACGCTGGAGGCCCGCCGCGGCCCGACCGGGGTGAGCCGCCTGCTCACCAAGGGCGCCGACATGCTCCGCCCCCAGAAGGCGAAGCGCCGCCGCTTCTTCTGACCCAACCCAGCCGTGACCTGACCCCACCCCCGACCCGTTCGTCGATCATGCAGTCGTGGTGCCCCGCGAAAGCCCCACACCGGGGCGTTCCGACCACCAGAAGTGCATGATCGGCTCGCGGGTCGGGGGTTCGGGTTTGGGTGGGGGTCAGGTTTTGGTTTCGGTGCGGTCGGTGGGCCAGCGGGTGTGGAAGGTGCCCTCGCGGTCCACGCGCTGGTAGGTGTGCGCCCCGAAGTTGTCCCGCAGCGCCTGGATCAGGGCGGCCGGCAGCCGCTGGGCGCGCAGAGCGTCGAAGTACGCCAGCGACGAGGCGAACGCCGGAGCCGGCACGCCCGCCCGCGCCGCGTCGGCCACCACCCGCCGCCAGCTCGGCACACCGTCGTTCACGGTGTCCGCGAACCACGGCGCCACCAGCAGCGTCGGCAGGTCGGGCCGCTCGTCGTACGCCTGGCGGATGCGGTCGAGGAAGCGGGCCCGGATGATGCAGCCGCCCCGCCAGATCGTCGCGGTGCCGCCCAGGTCGATGCCCCAGTCGTACTCGCGGGAGCCGGCGCGGATGTGGTCGAAGCCCTGCGCGTACGCGACGATCTTCGAGGCGAGCAGGGCGCGGCGGACGTCCTCGACGAAGCCGTCGGGGTCCTCGACCCGCCAGGTCGCGTCCGCGTCCGGAAACGCCTGCCGGGCCGCCTCGCGCTGGTCGGCGTGCCCGGAGAGCGAGCGGGCGAAGGTCGCCTCGGCGATGCCGGTGATGGGGATGCCCAGGTCGAGCGCGCTCTGCACCGTCCAGCGGCCGGTGCCCTTCTGCTCGGCGCGGTCCAGCACGACGTCCACGAACGCCCGCCCCGTGGCCGCGTCGGTGTGCGCCAGCACGTCGGCGGTGATCTCGATCAGGAAGGACTCCAGCTCGCCGGAGTTCCAGCCACGGAAGATCTCCGCGATCTCCGCCGGCTGCGCGCCCAGTCCGGCCCGCAGCAGGTCGTACGCCTCCGCGATGAGCTGCATGTCGGCGTACTCGATGCCGTTGTGCACCATCTTGACGAAGTGCCCGGCGCCGTCCGGCCCGATGTGCCGGCAGCACGGCACCCCGTCCACCTGGGCGGCGATCCGCTCGAAGATCGGCCCGAGCGTGCGGTACGACTCCGCGGATCCGCCCGGCATGATGCTCGGGCCGCGCAGGGCGCCCTCCTCGCCACCGGAGACGCCGGTGCCGACGAAGTGCAGGCCGTGGGCCCGTAGCGCCTCCTCCCGCCGGCGGGTGTCGGCGAAGTGCGCGTTGCCGCAGTCCACGACGATGTCGCCCGCGTCGAGCAGCGGGACCAGTTCGTCGACCACGGCGTCGGTGGGGCCGCCCGCCTTGATCATCACGATGACCGCCCGGGGCCGCTCCAGCGACGCGACAAAGTCGGCCATCGACTCGGCGGGCAGGAACGTCCCCTCGTCCCCGTGCTCCGCGAGGAGGCCGCGGGTGCGCTCCGGCGACCGGTTGTGCACCGCCACGGCGAAACCGTTGCGGGCCAGGTTGCGGGCCAGGTTCCGGCCCATCACCGCCAGCCCGGTCACGCCGATCCGTGCCGTCGCCCGCCCGGCCATCCGTCCACCCTCCGCCGTCGACACCCGCCGGTGCGACCGTATCGCCTGCGGGGCGGCCCGGAGAGCGTGTCGGGCACCCCGTCACCGCCACGTGGCGGTCACCTCGAAGGGCGCGAGGGCCGGCCGACGATCCTGCGCCGGGCGGCCTCCGCGGGGCCCGACCGACCGGCTGCGGATCCCCGCCGGTAATTCGGGTGCGCGCGACCGGTCGGGCGGCTAGCGTGTGGGCATGCGCAACTGACGCCCCACTTCCGAGCCGACCCGCCGCCGCATCGCCGCGGGTCCGCGTGCTCCCGGGCGTCCGCATTCCGCACCTGCCGTCGAACGGCGGTGCTCGTCGTGGCCGATCCCGGGCAGCTGTCCCGATCCCGCCCGACCGTCGCGCGACGGTCGCCGAACGAGGCGGGCCCCGGTCACCGGACGTCGTTCCGGTGCGGCAGGGCCCGCAGACCGAGGAGGCACCGGATGCCCGCCAGGCGCAACCCGAAGAAGTCCCGTACCACCGTCCCCACGCCGTCCGTCGCGGACCTGACGCCCGTCAACCTCGACGAGGTGGCGGTCGCGCCGATCGTGCCGGCGCTGCCGGTCGACCGACCGACGGCGCCGAAGGCCGGTCCGCCGGTCTCCGGCGCCGGCCGCTCCGGCCCGCTGCGCGGCCAGAAGGCCGGGCAGGCCCGCCGGTACGCCTTCCGGCGCAGCTGACGGTGCCGGCCGGGTGGAGCGTCGTCACCGGCGACTCCACCCGGCCCGCCCGCGCCCGACCACCCGGGCATGCGCCTCCGCCCGGCCCGCTCGCCGGACGCCCAGCCCGCTGCGCGCCCGGTCGGCGCCTCCACCCGGGCCCGCCCGCCGATCAACGGGCGGCGTCAGCCGATCAGCGGGCGGAAGGTGCCGAGCAGCACGCTGACGGTCAGCGCGGCCCCGGCGAGCACCGCCGCGCCGGCGATCAGCAGGCCGTCGGCGGCGACGAAGCGCTGTCGCCGGGCGACGGTGCGCGGGACCCCGGCGTCGAAGCCCCGGGCGTCCATCGCCACGGCCAGCCGGGTGCCCCGGCGGATCGCCCCGACGAGCAGCGCGAAGGCCGTCGACACGAACAGCCGAAGTTTCGCCAGCGGGTTGCGGCCGGCCTCGACCCCCCGGGCGCGACGCGCCATGGAGATCATCTGCCACTCCTGCCCCAGCAGCGGCACGAGCCGGAACGCGGCCAGCGCCCCGATGGCGAACCGGGCCGGTGCCTTCGCGTTCTGGATCAGCGCGTCCGCCAGGTCGGTCGGGTCGGTGGTGGCGAAGACGATCACGCCGGGCAGCGCCACCGCGAACATGCGCAGCACCAGGCCGAGCGCGGTGAGCAGCACCCCGGAGGTGACCACCACCGGGCCGGCCTCGACCAGGACCCGGCCGGAGCGCTCGGCGGCGAAGAGCACCAGCGTCACCACCACGCCGACCGCGCCGACGAGCAGCGGCCAGGCCCGCCGCGCCAACACCCGGAAACGGACCCCGAACAGCGGCAGCAGGGCCAACTCGACGGCGATCGCGATGGCCGGGGCCACCGGGTCCAGGGTGGCGATCAGGATGAACGAGAACACCAGCGCCGCGGCGAGCTTGGCCACCGGGTTGCGCCGGGCCAGCAACGCCTCCGGCGCGGCGACCGGCTCGAAACTGATCACGCCCGCCCCAGGGTGCGGCGGCGATCCGGGTGGGTGACCGGTGCGGCGTTCGGGCTGGTCACGCCCGCCCCCAGGGCGGGGCGACGGTCCGGGTGGGTGACCGGTGCGGCGGTTCGGTCGCTGGTCACGGGCGCTCCAGGGTGAGGCGGCGATCTGCCAGGGCGGCGACGAACTCCGGGTCGTGGGTGACGGCGACCAGGCCGTGCCCGGCGTCGCGCAGCTCGGCGAAGAGGTCCACCAGCTCCAGCCAGGTCCGCCGGTCCTGGCCGAAGGTCGGTTCGTCGCAGACGAGCAGGCGGGGCGCGGTGGCCAGGGCGGTCGCCACGCTCAGCCGCCGCGCCTCCCCGCCGGAGAGGGTGTACGGGTTGGCGGCGGCGAGTTTCGTCAACCGCAGCCGGGACAGCAGGGTGTCGACGGTGGTCCGGACCGCCGTCTCGGGCTGGCCGGTGCGGCGCGGGCCGAGCGCCAGCTCGTCGAAGACGGTGTTGGTGACGAACTGGTGCTCCGGGTCCTGGAAGACCGAGCCGATCCGGCGGGCCAGTGCCGGGGCGCGCCAGCGGTGCGGGGGCGTGCGGGCGTCGCCTCCGGCCAGTGCCGTCGTCGCCGCGATCCGGCCGGCCCCGGGCTTGAGCAGGCCGCCCAGCAGCAGGGCGAGGGTCGACTTGCCGGCCCCGTTGGGCCCGACGACGGCGAGCGCCTCGCCGGCGCGTACCGCCAGGTCGACGGGGGCCAGCCGGGGCGGCAGGCCGAGCCGGTCGGCGGTGAGCAACACGTCGCCGGGCGGCGCGGTCGCGTGGCGGGGCGGTACCGGGCGGCCGGGCACCCAGACGCCCTCGTCGGCGAGCGCGTCGCCGTGCGTACCGAAGACGGCCTCGGGCGTGCCGTCGGCGCGGACGCCGCCGCCGGGTTCGAGCACGACCACCCGGTCGACCAGGGGCAACGACTCGGCGACGCGGTGTTCGACCAGGATCAGCGTGGTGTCGGCGTCGAGCGCGCCGGCCACCGCCGCCCGGATCAGCGCCGCGCCGGTCGGGTCGAGGTTGGCGGTCGGCTCGTCGAGCAGCAGCAGGCCGGGGCGCAGGGCCAGCACCCCGGCCAGGGCGAGCCGCTGCTGCTCGCCGCCGGAGAGCGCGGCCGTGTGGCGGTCCCGGGGGTACGGGAAACCGACCCGAGCCAGCGCCTCGTCGACGCGGGGCCAGATCTCCCCGGCGGGGGTGCCGCGGTTCTCCAACCCGAACGCCACGTCGTCGCCGCTGCGGGCCATCACGAGCTGGGTCTGCGGGTCCTGGAAGACGATGCCGACCCGCTCCCGGCCCTTGCGAGGGTCGAGCCCGTCGATCTCGACGGTGCCCTCCTGCTCGCCCGAGTCCTCGGGCAGCAGCCCGGCCAGCGCGGCGAGCAGCGTGCTCTTGCCGGCCCCGGAGGGCCCCAGCAGCAGCACCCGCTCGCCAACCTCGACGCGCAGGTCCACCCCGCGTACGGCCCAGGCCCGCCGTCCGGCATGCCGCCACCCGAACCCCCGCAACGTCACCGCCCCCACGCCGCCCCCTTCCTTCCTGCCCGCCCGCGGGCGTTGATCATGAGGTTGTTGTCGTTCGGCACGGCGTGTCGTGGCAACAACTTCATGATCAACGCGCCGGGTCGTGGGGGTGGGTGGGTGGGGAGAGGGGGGTGGGTGGGGAGAGGGGGTGGGTCAGATTGGGGTGCGGTCTCGGGCGGCGGGGAAGCGGTCGAGGGCGCCCGTGGTGGCCAGGGCGCGGGTCAGGGCCCAGCCGCCGGCACCCGCGACGATCGTGGCGCTGACGATGGTGAGCAGGGCGTACGGGATGCGGTAGCTGCCCAGGGCGTACTCGCTGTTCCAGACGAAGAAGTCGAACAGGGCCGCGCCGAGGCCGGTCAGCGCGCCCGCGATCAGCGCGGTGGGCAGCCGGAACGAGCGGTACCGGAACGCGGCGAAGGCCAACTCGGCGCCGAGCCCCTGGATCAGGCCCTGGACGATGGTGACGCCGCCCCACTCCGAGCCGAGCAGCGCGGAGACCGTCGCCGCCACCGCCTCGCAGAAGAGCGCCGCGCCGGGCTTGCGGATCACCAGACCGCCGAGGACGGCCGGGACCAGCCACACGCCGTACATGATCGCCTGGCTGGCGGGGAAGAACGCGAACGCCGGGTCGACGGCCCGCCACAGCAGGCCCCAGGCCCAGAAGATGACGCCGAAGGCCACCGCGATCACGGCCGCGACGACGACATCGACGGTACGCCACCGGGTGGCGGTGTTGTTGTCTCGCATGATTGCTCCCAGTCCCTAACGAGAACCAGGAGAAGACGCACGCCGCGCCCGGAACGTGCCGGACGTCGACGCGGCTGGAGGTCGACCGAACTCCCTGCGCTGGCATTACCCAGATCAGGTTCGAGGGTCTGCGGGCGGTGCCCGCACTCTCAGCGCTGTGCGCTCCCCTGTCGGATGTGAAGTTGTGGCCCGACGCTAACACCTTTGAAGATCATCGGGCAAAGTGATCTCTCCGCAGCTCACCAGCGCAGTCGATCGACGGCGTCGATTCCGGCCCGGTACTCTCGGGCGGCCACTGGGAATCCGGCAGAGGGACACGTACGTGACATCCGAGGCTGACCGCCGCGCGCCGGACGGGTCGCACCCGGGCGCGGTGGGCGTGGCCGCCCCTGGCGTACGCGAGGAGAAGCCGGCGGCGCCCCGCGGCCCGGACCGGCGGGTCGGGTCGGTGGAGCTCCTCGCCGGCCTGCTGATCCTGCTGGTCGTCTTCCGCGAGCCGCTCGCCCGGGCCCTCTCCGCGCCCCGGTTGCAGACCTGGACCACCGTCTTCGTCTCGGTCATGGTGCAGGCGGTGCCGTTCCTGGTCTTCGGGGTGCTGCTCTCCGCGGTGATCGCCGTCTTCGTGCCCCGGTCGTTCTGGGCCCGGGCGCTGCCGCGTCACCCCGCGCTCGCGGTGCCGGTGGCCAGCGCGGCCGGCGTGGTGCTGCCCGGCTGCGAGTGCGGGGCGGTGCCGATCGCCGGGTCGCTGATCCGGCGCGGGGTCACCCCGGCCGCCGCGTTGGCGTTCCTGCTCGCCGCCCCGGCGATCAACCCGATCGTGCTGACCGCCACCGCCGTGGCCTTCCCCGACGACCCGGCGATGGTCCTCGGCCGGGCCGTCGCGAGCCTGCTCGTGGCGATGGTCATGGGCTGGCTGTGGCTGCGCCTCGGCCGGGCCGACTGGATCCGGCTGCCGCGCCGGCCGGAGCTGGACGGCGGCCCGCGCGGGCGGGCGTTCTGGGGGGCGGTCCGGCACGACGTCACGCACGCCGGCGGGTTCCTGGTGATCGGCGCGGCGGCTGCCGCCACGATCAACGTCGTGGTGCCGGAGCGCTGGTTGCAGACCCTCGCCGACGAGCCGGTGCTGTCGGTGCTCGCGCTGGCCGCGCTCGCCGTGCTGCTCTCCCTCTGCTCCGAGGCGGACGCCTTCGTCGCCGCCTCGCTGTCGCAGTTCTCGCTGACCTCCCGACTGGTCTTCCTGGTGGTGGGGCCGATGGTCGACCTCAAGCTCATCTCGATGCAGGCCGGAGTCTTCGGCCGGCGGTTCGCGCTGCGGTTCGCCCCGACCACCTTCGCGGTGGCCGTCGCGGTGGCCGCCGTGACCGGGGCGGTGCTGCTGTGAACCGGCAGGCGCAGGCCGTCGTCCTGCTGCTGCTCGGCGGCGCGGTGGTCCGGGCCAGCCTCACCGACCTGCACCTGCGCTACGTCAAGGAGGGGCTGCGGCCCTTCCTGATCGCCGCCGGCCTGCTGCTGGTGGCCGCCGCGGTCATGACCCTCTTCTACGAGCTGCGCCCGCTCCTGCGGCGCACGCCCGCCGGCCACCACGACGGCCCGGCCGGTGGGTGGCGGCCCCGGCGCACACCCGGCCCCGAGGCTCACGGCGACGGCTACGACGGGCACGGCGGTGACGACGGGCACGGCCACCACGAGCCGCGGGTCGGCTGGCTGCTGATCCTGCCCGTGCTGGGCCTGCTGCTGGTCGCCCCGCCGGCCCTGGGCTCGTACGCGGCCGGGCAGGCCGGCACCGCCGTCACCACCCGGCAGCAGCCGTCCGACTATCCGCCGCTGCCCGCCGGCGACCCGGTGCGGGTGACCGTGCTCGACTACGCCTCCCGGGCCCTGTTCGACCGGGGCACCTCGATCGGCGAGCGCCGGGTCCAGCTGACCGGCTTCGTCACCACCGGCCCCGACGGCCGGCCGCTGCTGGCCCGGATGGTGCTCTCCTGCTGCGCCGCCGACGGGCGGCCGGTCAAGCTGGGCCTGACCGGCGCGGCCCCCGACGGGCTCGCCGACGACACCTGGATCGAGGTGACGGGTCGCTACAGCGACCGCATCGCCCGCGACCCGGTCAACGACGCCGAGATTCCCTACCTGGACGTGGAGTCCTGGCGGCAGGTGCCCGTCCCCCGGCAACAGTACGAGTGACAGGTGGGCCCGGCAGTCCCGGGCGGCCAGGTGCGGCGCTGGGTAGGCTCACGATCATGCGGATCGAGGCCCGGGGGTTCACGTTCGACGTCCGTGTCGGCGGACCGGAGGGCGGCACGCCCGTCCTGCTGCTGCACGGCTTCCCCCAGCACGGCGGGGAGTTCGACGACGTGGTGCCCGCGCTGCACGCCGCGGGCCTGCGCACGTACGCGCCGGACCAGCGCGGCTACTCGCCGGGCGCGCGGCCCGAGGCGGTCGAGGCGTACCGGCTGCCGGAACTGGTCGCCGACGCGGTGGGCGTACTCGACGCGTTGGGCGTCGACGCGGCGCACCTGGTGGGGCACGACTGGGGCGCGGTCGTCGCCTGGGCCGTCGCGGCCCACCATCCCGAGCGGGTCCGCACGCTGACCGCGGTCTCCGTGCCGCACCCCGCCGCCATGGCGTGGGCGCTGGCCGAGGACGCGGGGCAGAAGGCGCGCTCGGCGTACATGACGGTGTTCCGCAAGCCGGGCACGGCGGAGAAGGCGCTGCTGGTGCTGGGCGCGACCGGGCTGCGCCGGATGCTGCACGGGGTCGGCGACGACGCGCGGGTGGCCGCGTACGCGGACCCGATGCGCGAGCCGGGCGCGCTGACCGCCGCCCTGAACTGGTACCGCGCGATGTCCCGCCGGGACCTGGCCGCCACCGGGCCGGTGGCGGTGCCGACCACGTACGTGTGGAGCGGTCGCGACATCGCGATCGGCCGGACCGCCGCCGAGGCGTGCGCCGAGCACGTGACCGCCGACTACCGCTTCGTCGAGCTGCCCCGGGTGAGCCACTGGATTCCCGACGAGGCGCCCGCCGCGCTGGCCGAGGCGATCCTGGCCCGGGTGCACGACCCGGTCTGACCTTCCCCGCGACACCGGCCGGCGGAGGCCGGGCCCACCCCTGACGGAGGTACGACATGGACCGAGCAGACACGACGGTGAAGGCCGAGGACTTCCTGGCCGTGGTGACCGACACGATGCACCGGGTCGCCGAGAGCCAGCGCGAGGCGGTGGGGCGGGCCGCCGACCTGATCGCCGAGGCGGTACGCGCCGACGGCGTGGTCCACGCGTTCGGCACCGGCCACTCCGAGGCGCTGGCCATGGAGATCGCCGGGCGGGCCGGCGGGCTGGTCCCGACGAACCGCATCGCCCTGCGGGACCTGGTGCTGCGCGGCGGCGCCCCGGCCGACGTGCTCGGGCCGCTGCTGGAGCGCGACCCGTCGGTGGCGCACCGCCTCTACGAGTTGGCTCCCGTCAGCCCCCGGGACGTCTTCGTGCTCGCCTCCAACTCCGGCGTGAACGGCGCCATGGTGGAGTTCGCGTCGCTGGTCAGGGAGAAGGGCCACGGGCTGGTCGCGATCACCTCGGCGCAGCACTCCGGGCAGATGACCTCGCGCCACCCGTCGGGACGCAAGCTCGCCGACTTCGCCGACGTGGTGCTCGACAACGGCGCCCCGTACGGCGACGCGACGCTGCCACTGCCCGGCGGAGGTGCGGTCGGCGCGGTCTCGTCGATCACCGCGGCGCTACTGGCGCAGCAGATCACGGTCGAGGTGGTGGCGCGGCTGCTGGCGGCGGGGGAGCGGCCCCCGGTCTACCTGTCGGCCAACATCGCCGGGGGCGACGAGCACAACAACGCCCTCGAGGCCCGGTACGCGGGCCGGATCCGCCGCGGCTCCTGACGGGTTGTGGCTACGGTCGGCCGCATCATGGTGGATACGGAATCGGCGCGTCAGACAGTGACGTGAGTCGGTTTCGCGCGTCGACGGGTGGGGCATCAGCGATGCTGCCGCCGGCCGCCCCCGCCGGCAGTACCGTCTGACCGGAGGTAGCGCGTGTCCAAGGAAACCGAGAAGCAGCGCTGGCAGCGCAACTTCGCCGACCTGCTCCAGGAGCTTCGGGTCGCCCAGACCGGCGTGCAGATCCTCTTCGCGTTCCTGCTCACCCTGCCGTTCAGCAACGGCTTCACCCGTACGAGTGGCTTCCAGAAGGATGTCTACATCGTCGCGTTGCTGGCCGCGGCCGCGGCCACCGCGATGATCATCTCTCCGGTGGCGTTCCACCGCGCGCTGTTCCGGCAGGGCCGCAAGCCGGAGCTGGTCCGGTTCGCCCACCGGATGGCCAGCGGCGGGCTCGCCTTCATGCTGATCTCGATGGTCAGCGCGGTGCTGCTGATCACCGACTTCGTGCTGGACCGGAGCATCGCCCTGGTGCTCAGCGGCCTCACCGGCCTCTGGTTCCTCACCTTCTGGGCGTTCCTGCCGTTCTCCCGCCGCAACTGGGGCGACGACGACACCGACGACGACGAGAACGAGCCACGGTCCCTCAGCGACTGACGAAGGTCGACACAACTCGATATTTACCAATCGCTACCCCTGGGTAACACCCGGGGGTAGCGTGCTGTTCGTCGAGCACGTTGACGCATCCGGACCGAGGTTCGAGGGGGCCGCCGTGACCGCGACACACAACAGCCGACCCGCGCCCGACGGATCAGGCGCCGACCAGCCGCCGCCGTCGGCCGACGCCCCGCCTGCGGCCGCCGACGCCCCGCCCGCGACCGCCGGCAACGCGCCTGCGGCCGCCGACGCCCCGCCCGCGGCCGGTGCGGCCGGGCCCCTGCCGACCGAGGCCGGTCAGGTCTCCGAGAAGGAGGCACGACAGGTCGCCGAGGCGGCCCGGGAGTCCACCTGGGATCGTCCCAGCTTCGGCAAGGAACTCTTCCTCGGCCGGTTCCGGCTCGACCTGATCAACCCTTGGCCGCGCTCCGACCCGGCGGACGTCGCCCGCGCCGACGAGTTCCTCGGCCGGTTCCGCGAGTTCCTCACCTCCGACGTGGACGGTGCGGCGATCGAGCGGGACGCGTCCATCCCGGACGAGGTGTTCCAAGGAATGGCCCGGCTCGGCGCGTTCGGCATGAAGATCGACCGGTCGTACGGCGGGCTCGGGCTCAGCAACCTGCACTACTGCCGGGCGCTCATGCTGGCCGGCTCGGTCAGCCCGGCGATCGGCGCGCTGCTCTCGGCGCACCAGTCGATCGGGGTGCCGCAGCCGCTGAAGATGTTCGGCACCGCCGAGCAGAAGCAGCGCTTCCTGCCCCGGCTCGCCGCCGGTGAGGTCTCCGCGTTCCTGCTCACCGAGCCGGACGTCGGCTCCGACCCGGCCCGGCTGGCCACCACCGCCGAGCCCACGCCCGACGGCACCGGCTACCGCCTCAACGGCGTGAAGCTGTGGGCCACCAACGGCACCGTCGCCTCCCTGCTCGTGGTGATGGCCCGGGTGCCCGCCGCCGAGGGGCGGCGCGGCGGGATCACCGCCTTCGTCGTCGAGGGCGACACCGAGGGCATCACGGTCGAACGGCGCAACGCCTTCATCGGCCTGCGTGGCCTGGAGAACAGCCTGACCCGCTTCCACGACGTCTTCGTACCGAAGGAGAACGTCATCGGTGGCGAGGGCAAGGGCCTGAAGATCGCGCTGACCACCCTGAACACCGGGCGGCTGTCGCTGCCGGCGATGTGTGTCGGCGCCGGCAAGTGGGCGCTGAACGTGGCCCGGGAGTGGGCCGTCGACCGGGTGCAGTGGGGCCGGCCCGTGGGCGAGCACGAGGCGGTGGCCCAGAAGCTGTCCTTCATCGCCGCGACGACGTACGGCATGGAGACCATGCTGGACCTCTGCTGCCTGCTCGCCGACGACGACCGTAACGACATCCGGATCGAGGCGGCGCTGGTCAAGCTCTACGCCAGCGAGATGGCCTGGAAGATCGCCGACGAACTGGTGCAGATCCGGGGCGGCCGCGGCTACGAGACGGCCGACTCCCTCGCCGCGCGGGGCGAGCGACCGGCCGCCGTCGAGCAGCTGCTGCGCGACCTGCGGATCAACCGCATCTTCGAGGGCTCCACCGAGATCATGCACCTGCTCATCGCCCGGGAGGCGGTCGACGCGCACCTGTCCGTCGCCGGTGACATCATCGACCCGGACGCCGGGCTCGGCCGCAAGGCGAAGGCCGGGGCGCGGGCCGGCGCCTTCTACGCGAAGTGGCTGCCGACTCTCGCCGTCGGCAGGGGACAGCGCCCGTCGGCGTACGCCGAGTTCGGCCCGCTCGCCGGCCACCTGCGGCAGGTGGAGCGCGCCTCGCGCAAGCTGGCCCGCTCGACGTTCTACGCGATGTCCCGCTGGCAGGGCAAGATGGAGCGCAAGCAGGCGTTCCTCGGCCGGGTGGTGGACATCGGCGCGGAGCTGTTCGCGATGTCCGCGGTCTGCGTGCGCGCCTACGCCGAGCGGGACACCCGCCCCGAGAACGTCGAGCTGGCCGACCTGTTCTGCCGGCAGGCCCGGGTCCGCGTCGACGCGCTCTTCACCGCCCTGTGGGACAACACCGACTCCGTCGACACGGCCGCCGCGAAGCGGATCCTGGCCGGGCGCTACGCCGCCCTGGAGGACGGCGTGATCACCCCCGCCGACGACCTGCCCTGGGTGGCACCCTGGTCGCCCGGCCCGTCCACCGCCGCCGACACCCGCCGCCGCATCCCACCCCCGCTCCCACCCTCCTCCTGACCAGCCCGCCCCGCCCCGCCCTCTCACCCTGGCGTCGATCATGCAGTTGTGGTGCCTGACAAAAGTGGCTAAAGCGGCCGTTCCGGTCACCATAACTGCATGATCGCCAGGCCGGGCGGGCCAGGCCGGGCGGGCCGGGCCGGGCGGGCGGGGCCGGGGTGGGGTGAGGTGAGGCAGGGGGTCAGCGACCGGGGCGTAGGCCGAGGTGGCGTAGTTCCAGGGCGGCGAGGGCGTCGACGGTGGCGTCGTCGCCGCGCCGCCACGACTCGGCCACGTCGGGGGCGATCCGGGTCAGTCGCCCCAGCGGCTGGGTGGCCAGCGCGCGCAGAGCGAGCAGGTCCCGGCCGGCGGGCGCGGCGGCCAGCTTCGCGGCCGAGCCGGCCCGGCGCATCCAGCGCACCCGTAGCGGCAGCCAGCCGAAGAGCACCAGGCCGAGCGGGAAGACCAGCACGGAGACGGCCAGCGCGAGGGCGAGCTGGTCGACCAGCTCCTGCTGGTCGCGCCCCGCCTCGGCCAGCGAGCGGGCGGCGGTGGCGGCCCGCTCGAACGGCGCGGTCAGCTCGTCGCCGACCAGCGGCACCCGGCCGACCTTGCCGCCGGCGTCGGCCAGGTTGTCGGCCAGGCCGCCGCCGGCCCCCTCCAGCTTCTGCCCGGGTACGGCGAGCTTCTGGACCAGGTCGTGCAGCCACAGCGCGCCACGGATCGCGCCGTACACCCAGGCGACGACGAGCAGGTCGGTGATCAACTGTCGGACGGCGGTCGGGAAACGATCGGCGTAGATCTTCACGCCGGACAGCGTGCCATGTGCGTGGGCCCCTGGCACGGCGCGAACGACGGCACTCAGCCCGGCGGACGGCGGGCGCCGACGCAACGGGGCCCGGCGGACGGCGCTACGGGCGGGGTCAGCTCGCGCAGGCCGGGCAGGTGCCGAAGATCTCCAGGGTGTGGCTGACGTCGGCGTAGCCGTGCTTCGCCGCCACCCGCTCGGCCCAGCTCTCCACCGTCGGCCCCGCCACCTCCACGGTGCGGCCGCAGGTCCGGCAGACCAGATGGTGGTGGTGGCCCTCGCTGCACCGGCGGTAGAGGTGCTCGCCGCCCGGCGGGCGCATCACGTCGATCTCGCCCGTGTCGGCGAGCCCCTGGAGCGTGCGGTAGACGGTGGTCAGCCCGACCCGCTCGCCGCGCTCGCGCAGCATCGCGTGCAGCTCCTGCGCGCTGTGGAAGCCCTCCAGCTCGCCGAGCAGCGCGCTCACCGCCGAGCGCTGCCGGGTGTTGCGGACCGTGGAACCCGCCATGATCATGATCCCTCCCCGGCGTGGCTCACCGCGTCGGCCACGATGTGTGCGACGTGCTCGTCGACTAGCGCGTACGCGATCTCGCGACCCCGCCGGGAGCCGCGCACCACGCCGGCGCCCCGCAGCACCCGCAGGTGCTGGGAGACCAGCGGCTGGGCGGCGCCGAGCTTGTCGACCAGCTCGTGCACGCAGCGCTCGCCCTCGGCGAGCTCGCTGACGATGGCCAGCCGGATCGGTGCCGAGAGGGCACGCAGCAGCTCGCTCGCGCCCTCGAAGGCGTCGTAGCCTGATCCGTCGGTCACCCTGTAACGGTAACCAATCCCACTGACACGGCGCTGACCAGGATCAGTGGAGCACGACCTCGTGCGGCTCCGGCGTGGGCGCGGCGGCGGGGGTACGCCGCCGGCGCAGCATCCGCCACGCCGCGCCGAGGACCGCGACCACCCCGAACGAGGCGATCGCCATCAGCACCACCGAGGCGCCGGGGGCGGTGTCGGCGTTCGCGGCCACCCAGACCCCGGAGCCGGCGGCGAAGAGCCCGAGCGCCATCGCCGCCGCCATCGTGCTGCGGAACCCCCGGGTCACCTGCTGCGCGGTGGCCACCGGCACCACCATCAGCGCGCTGATCAGCAGCACCCCGACGGCCCGCATGGCGATCGTCACCGTGACGGCGGTGGCCACGGCGAGCAGCAGGTTGAGCGTGCGCACCGGCAGGCCGGAGACCCGGGCGTACTCCTCGTCGTGGCAGACCGCGAAGAGGGCCGGGCGCAGCGCCAGCATGGTCACCCCGATCGCGACGCCGAGCACCGCGATGGTGGTCAGGTCCTGCGGGGAGATCGTGGTCAGCGACCCGAACAGGTAGGCGTTGAGGTTGGCGCTGGTGCTGTCGGAGAGCCCGACCAGCGTCACGCCGCCGGCGATGCCGCCGTAGAAGAGCAGGGCCAGAGCCAGGTCGCCGGAGGTGCGCCCGCGGGCGCGGACCAGCTCGATGGTGATCGCGCCGGCGGTCGCCACGGCCACCGCGACGAGCACGGGGGAGCGGTTGAGCAGCAGGCCCGCGCCGACGCCGGTGAGCGCCACGTGCCCGACCCCGTCGCCGATCAGGGCGAGCTTCCGCTGCACCAGGTAGATGCCGAGCGCCGGGGCGGCCAGGCCGATGATCAGCGCGCCGATCAGGGCCCGCTGCATGTAGGGGTACTGGAAGAGTTCCATCTCAGCTGCTCCACAGCCCGGCGGGCTCGTCGGGACCGTGCGGGTGCACGTGGTCGTGGTCGGGCTCCGCGTGGTGGCCGGCAGGCTCGGGCACCGCGCCGTCGTGGCAGATCCCACCCTGGTGTACGACGACCGCCCGGCTGATCAGCGGCCGCAGCGGCCCGAGCTCGTGGGCCACCAGCAGCACCGTGCCGCCACCGGCGACGAAGGCGTGCAGCGCATTGGCGAACGCCTCCTGGCTGGCGGCGTCGACCCCGGCGGTCGGCTCGTCGAGGACCAGCAGCTCCGGCTCCCCGGCCAGCGCCCGGGCGATCAGGGTGCGCTGCTGCTGCCCGCCGGAGAGGGTGGCCACGGGATCGCGGGCCCGGTCGGCGAGCCCGACCGCCTCCAGCGCGGCGGTCACCGCCGCCCGGTCCGCCGCGCCGGCCGGGCGCAGCACCCCGCGCCGGGCGAGCCGGCCGGAGGCCACCACCTCGCGGACGGTGGCCGGTACGCCGCTGCCGGCGCCGAGGCGCTGCGGGACGTACCCGATCCGGTGCCACTGCCGGAAGCGGCGCAACGGACGGTCGAAGAGGGTGACCGACCCGGAGCTGAGCGGCACCAGGCCGAGCGCGGCGCGGATCAGGGTGGACTTGCCGGAGCCGTTGGCGCCGAGCACCGCGACCACCTCGCCGGCGGTCACGGTCAGTGAGACGTCGCGCAGCACGGGGCGGCCGTCGTAGCCGACCACCCCGTGCGCGACGGTGATGACTGGAGCCGTCATGAGCAGCTCAGCGCCGTTCGCAGGGTGGCAAGGTTGGTGCGCATGACCGAAAGGTAGTCGCCGCCGCCGGTGGACAGCCCCTCCAGGGGGTCCAGCACCGCGGTCTTCGCGCCGACCTCGGCGGCGATGGTCTCGGCCACCTTCGGGCTGACCAGCGTCTCGAAGAAGATCGTGGTGGCCTTGTGCTCCCGGGCCTCCTGGGCGACCTGGGCCAGGCGCTGCGGGGACGGCTCGTTGTCGGGGCTGAGCCCGGTGATGCCGATCTGCTCCAGCTGGTAGCGCCCGGTCAGGTAGCCGAAGGCGGTGTGGCTCACCACGATCTCCCGCCGCTGGCAGGTCTTCAGCCCGGCCGTGAACTCGGCGTCCAGCTTCTCCAGCTCGACGCGCAGCGCCTTGGCGCGGGCCGTGTAGTCGGCGGCGCGGTCCGGGTCGGCCCGGCCGAGCCGCTCGGCGAGCTTGTCGCCGACCGTGGCGAGGCGGGTCGGGTCCAGCCAGAGGTGCGGGTCCTTGGCGCCGCCCTCCTCGTGGCCGGGCTCCTCGGGGTGGGCGTGCTCCCCGCCCTCGTGGTCGTGGCCGCCCGCGGCGGCGTCAAGCAGCGGCTGCACGGTCGACACGTCGAACGCGCGCTCCTTGGCGTTCTGCTCGACGGCCTCGTCCAGCGCCGGCTGGAAGCCCTTGAGGAGCACGACCAGCTCCGCCTCGGCGACCTGGCCGACCTGGCCCGGGTTCAGCTCCAGGTCGTGCGGCTCCGCCCCGGGCTTGACCAGGTTGCTCACCTTCACCGCGTCACCGCCGATGCGCTCGGCGAGGAACTGCAACGGGTAGAAGGCGGCCACCACGTCGACCCGCTGCGGATCGGCGCCGGTCGTGCCGTCGTCGGAACAGGCCGTGACGCCACCCAGGGCGAGCAGGGCGGTGGCGGCGACGGCCAGGGTGCGCGGGGCGGAGCGGATGTTCATGCCATGAACTCTCCGCGACAACGATAATGATTGTCAAAAACGCATGCTTGCATGTCAGAGCAGCTTCACCAGGCCCGCGGTGACCAGCAGGGTGAGCGCCACCAGCCGGATCACCCGGGTCGGCGCCGTCTGCACCGACCAGGTGGTGACCAGCAGCGCGGCCACGGCCGCGGCGAGCAGCAGGGTCAACAGCCCGCCGACCACGCCGGGGGTGAAGAACGCGACAAGCACCAGCACGAGGGTGACCAGGAACACCGTCGTCGGGTTCGCCCGGGCCAACCGGGCCGGCATCCGGCTCTGCGTACGCTGCATCCCACAGACTCTACGAGGAGGAACCCCGTGCTGGTGACGAACCGGTTCGTGGTGGACGTCGATGTCGCCGACGA
The DNA here is from genome assembly GCF_049841735.1 of Micromonospora sp. DT46. Taxonomy (NCBI): domain Bacteria; kingdom Bacillati; phylum Actinomycetota; class Actinomycetes; order Micromonosporales; family Micromonosporaceae; genus Micromonospora; species Micromonospora sp. DT46. Next base: position 99,123 of record NZ_JBNCKW010000015.1, read on the forward strand.
GTTCACCGAGCGGGCGCACGCCGCCCTCGCCGCCCTCGCGGCCCGCCCCGGTTACCTGCGCGGCCAACTGGTCCGGGCGCTGGACGACCCCCGGCACTGGTGCCTGGTCACCGAGTGGGAGTCGGTCGGCACCTACCGGCGGGCCCTGGGCGGCTTCGACGTCAAGATCACCGCTGTGCCGCTGCTCGCCGAGTCGCTCGACGAACCGTCGGCGTACGAGGCGCTCGCCACCGCCGCCCCGGGCGGGGACGTCGTCGCGGCCGCCAGCGATCGGGCCGCTGGTCCTTACCGCTGAGCCCGTGGGCACTACATTGCTTGCATGACCGCTCCCGGACCGGCGACCCCGCCGGCGTACCCTCCGTCGCCCGGCCAGCAGGGGGCGCAGCCGCCCGCCGTGCCCGGCCCGCCGGCGGACCCGGGCGTGCCCGCCCCGCCGGCCGGGCCGGGGGTCACCCCGCCGTTCGCGGCGCCCCCCACCGAGGGGCGCAACATCCGGCTCTGGCTCGGGCTGGGCGCCGGGGCGCTCGCCGTGCTGCTCTGCTGCGGCGGTGGCGGCGCGGCCGTGGTGGGCCTGGCCGTGACCGGGGTGCAGGCCGTGCGCGAGCAGGGACGCACCGTCTCCACCGACTACTACCGCGCGCTGGTGGAGCGGAAGTACGGCGCGGCGTACGACCAGCTCTGCGACGACGCGCAGCGGCGCGAGTCACGCCGCGAGTTCGAGCGCCGGGTGGCCGCCGAGCCGCAGATCGCGACCTTCCGGGTGGGCGACGTGGACGCCGTCTCCCTCACCGTGCCCGTCGACGTCACCTACACGGGCGGCCGGCAGGACCGGCAGGAGGTCACCCTCGGGCAGGACCAGCAGACCGGCGGCATGGAGGTGTGCGGGGTGAGCTGACCCGCCCCCGGTATTCTGCTGGGCCCGGGACGGCACGGGTCGTACCGTTGTCCCGAACTGTTCCTTCCGTCCTTACCGCGTCCCCGCCGACCGCCAGTCGGCGTAGGAGGAAACATGCCAGCCGACCGTATCGACGCCGTCGTCAGCCTCGCCAAGCGCCGAGGCTTCGTCTTCCCCTCCAGCGAGATCTACGGAGGCACCCGGTCGGCGTGGGACTACGGTCCGCTCGGCGTGGAGCTCAAGGAGAACGTCCGCCGGCAGTGGTGGAAGACGATGGTCCAGCAGCGCGACGACGTGGTCGGCCTCGACTCCGCCGTCATCCTGGCCCGCGACGTCTGGGCCGCCTCCGGCCACCTGGACGCCTTCGTCGACCCGCTGACCGAGTGCCAGTCGTGCCACAAGCGGTTCCGGGCCGACCACCTCGAGGAGGCGTACGAGGCCAAGCACGGCAAGCCGCCGGCCTCGCTGACCGAGCTGAACTGCCCGAACTGCGGCAACAAGGGCACCTTCACCGAGCCGAAGATGTTCAACGGCCTGATGAAGACCTTCCTCGGCCCGGTCGAGAGCGAGGAGGGCATGCACTACCTGCGGCCCGAGACCGCCCAGGGCATCTTCGTGAACTACAAGAACGTGGAGACGGTCGCCCGCAAGAAGCCGCCGTTCGGCATCGCCCAGACCGGCAAGTCGTTCCGCAACGAGATCACCCCGGGCAACTTCATCTTCCGCACCCGCGAGTTCGAGCAGATGGAGATGGAGTTCTTCGTCGAGCCGGGCTCGGACGAGCAGTGGCACGAGTACTGGCTCTCCGAGCGCTGGAACTGGTACCTCGACCTGGGCCTGTCGGAGAGCAACCTGCGCTTCTACGAGCACCCGAAGGAGAAGCTCTCCCACTACTCGAAGCGCACCGTCGACATCGAGTACCGCTTCCAGTTCGGCGGGACCGAGTTCGCGGAGCTGGAGGGCATCGCCAACCGCACCGACTTCGACCTCACCACGCACAGCAAGCACTCCGGCGTCGACCTGTCCTACTTCGACCAGGCCAAGGGCGAGCGCTGGATGCCGTACGTCATTGAGCCGGCCGCCGGCCTCACCCGCGCGGTGCTCGCGTTCCTGCTCGAGGCGTACGACGAGGACGAGGCGCCGAACACCAAGGGCGGCGTGGACAAGCGCACGGTGATGCGCTTCGACCCGCGGCTGGCCCCCGTCAAGGTGGCCGTGCTGCCGCTGTCGCGCAACGAGGCGCTCTCGCCGAAGGCGAAGGGCCTCGCCGCCGACCTGCGCAAGCGCTGGGTGGTGGAGTTCGACGACTCGCAGGCGATCGGCCGCCGCTACCGCCGCCAGGACGAGATCGGCACCCCGTTCTGCGTGACTGTCGACTTCGACACCCTGGACGACAACGCGGTGACCGTCCGGAACCGGGACACCATGGCCCAGGAGCGCATCGCGCTGGACCAGGTCGAGCGCTACCTGATCGAGCGCCTCCCCGGCTGCTGAGCTGCGGCGGGCCCCGGCCGGTGCGGAAGTTGCGCCGGCTGGGGCCCGTACACTTGTCCGGTGACCGCGCCGACCGTTCCCGCACTGCGCCCGTTGACCATCGGGCGGCACGAGGTGTGGCCGCCGGTGGTGCTCGCGCCGATGGCCGGCATCACCAACGTCGGCTTCCGGCAGCTCTGCCGGGAGCAGGGCGGCGGCATCTACGTCTGCGAGATGATCACCACCGTCGCGCTGGTCGAGCGGAATCCGAAGACGCTGCGCATGATCGCGTTCGGCGACGACGAGCGGCCCCGCAGCCTCCAGCTCTACGGCACCGACCCCGAGATCACCGCCGCCGCCGTGCGGATCGTGGTGGAGAAGGACCTCGCCGACCACATCGACCTCAACTTCGGTTGCCCGGTTCCCAAGGTCACCCGCAAGGGCGGCGGCTCGGCGCTGCCGTGGCGCCGCCGGCTCTTCGCGCGGCTGGTCAGGGCCGCGGTGGACGCCGCGTCGCCCGCCGGGGTGCCGGTCACGGTCAAGATGCGCAAGGGCATCGACGACGACCACCTGACGTACGTCGAAGCGGGCCTCGCCGCCCAGGACGCGGGCGTGGCGTCGGTCGCCCTGCACGGGCGTACGGCCGCGCAGCGCTACTCCGGCACGGCGGACTGGGACGCCATCGCGACGCTCAAGCAGGCCCTCGACGTGCCGGTGCTCGGCAACGGCGACATCTGGGAGGCCGACGACGCGCTGCGGATGGTGGCGCACACGGGCGTCGACGGGGTGGTGATCGGCCGGGGCTGCCTGGGTCGACCGTGGCTCTTCGCCGACCTGGAGGCCGCGTTCGACGGCCGCCCGGAACGCCGCCTGCCCACCCTCGGCGAGGTGGCGCGGACGATGCGCCGTCACGCCGAACTGCTGGTCGACCAGTTCACCGCCGGCTCCCGTACCCCCGCCCGGGGCGAGCGGGACGGCTGCACCGACTTCCGCAAGCACGTCGCCTGGTACCTCAAGGGCTTCCCGGTCGGCAGTGAGCTGCGCCGCGAGCTGGCCATGATCGAGAGCCTGGCCCAGCTCGACGACCTGCTCGGCAAGCTGGACCCGACCGAGCCCTTTCCCGTGGCCACCTTGGGCCAGCCGCGCGGCCGCACCAACTCGCCCGGCAAGGTCTTCCTGCCGGACGGCTGGCTGGCCAGCCGCGACGACGACACCGTCCCGGAGGGCGCCGAACTGGCTGACTCGGGCGGCTGAGCCCTCGGCCGCCACCCGGGCCTCGGCTGCCTCGGCGCTCCCGGCTGCGGCTCGGCCCCGGCCTGCCCGGCTGCGGATGCTGGGTGAAGGTGAAGACGACGAAAGGGCCGGCCCCTTGTGGGGGTCGGCCCTTGTCGCTGTGTGGTGCGCCTGTCGCTGGGTGGTGCGCGGTGCTGGGTGGTGTGTTGGTGTGTCGCTGTGGGGTCAGGCGGTGTAGCCGCGGGTGGCGATCCAGTCGGCGAGGTTGTCGACGCTCATGCGGTAGGA
>NZ_JBNCKW010000016.1:0-11723 GCF_049841735.1 Micromonospora sp. DT46
GTGTGGAGTTGCTGGTCAGGCATTGTCGGGTGGTGGTGGGGCATGAGACCGTCATCCGGGTCCGATGAACGGCGCACGGCCGTACGGGGAAAGGTGCCGGTGAGCTGCCGAAGGTTGCTCCCACGGCCGGTGGGGAGCAATTCCCCCGGCCCGCCCCGTCGGCCGGCCCACCGCCCGTGACCCTTGCCACGCAAGGGCTTCCCGGGCCGGGGGTCCACCCTGGACACCGTGCTCGCGACGCCCGGACGGCCGGGCCGGGTATTGACAAAGGTCACCGGGCCTGCCGCGTGTGACGGGTATGAGCGATTCACGAATGCGTTGTGACGAACCTTCGCGTAGACGGTGAACGCAGACCTTGTTGAAACACGTGCCCGTCCAGCAGGTTTAGATGGCGTTCCGCACCACCGGGCCAAGCTGTGTGAGAGGGGACTCCCATGTCTGTCAATGCGACCGAGATTCTCAATGCCTTCTTCTTCGACGGTGCCGACGCTCCGGCGGACGGTGACCTGCGCATCGACGTCGTGGACAGCTGGACCACCAGCGACCTGGCGGCGGTCCGGCCGACCACCATCAGCTGGAGCGAGGCCCGGGTGGACGGGGGCCGCTGACGCAACCGGGGCGACCGCCACCGGCGACCACGAGCTGAATCGCGGGGGAACGAGATGACGGACACCGACCTGTGGGTGCGACGGTTCCACCCGGCGGACGAGGCGGCGACCAGGTTGCTGTGCCTGCCGCACGCCGGCGGCTCGGCGAGCTATTTCGCCCGGGTGGCCAGGACGCTCGCTCCCGAGGTCGACGTGCTCGCCGTCCAGTACCCCGGTCGGCAGGACCGGTTGCGGGAGCCGGGCCTCACCTCGGTCCACGAGATCGCGGACCGACTGGTGACGGTGCTGCTGCCGCTGGTCGACCGGCCGATCACCGTCTTCGGCCACAGCCTCGGCGCGACCATCGGCTACGAGGTCGCGCTGCGGCTGCGGCGGGCGGGCGTCGGCCCGACCGCGCTGTTCGTCTCCGGCAGGCGGGCTCCGCACCTCCGTAAGGAGGAGCGGACCCACCTGCGGGACGACGCCGGCCTGATCGCGGAGGTACGCGCCCTGGCGGGCACCGACAGCGCGCTGCTGGAGGACGAGGACGTGCTGCGGATGGTCCTGCCGGCCATCCGCTCGGACTACACCGCAGCCGAGACCTACGAGTACCGGCCCGGGCCACGCCTGGACTGCCCGATCGTCGCGCACATCGGCGACAGCGACCCGCGGGTGACGGTCGACGAGGCGAAGGCGTGGCGGGAACACACCGACGCGGGGTTCGAGTTCGTCGTCCACCCGGGCGGTCACTTCTATCTCAACGACAACATGTCCGCGGTGCTGCGCAGCATCAGGGCGCACACCCGGTCGCTCAGCTCGGCCTCGCGCGGCGCCGCCACGGTCGCCCACGCCGAACAACCGGGGTGAGTCGCCGGTCGACCCGAGCCTCAGGAGTGTCCGGAGGTGACCCACATGGCACTGATCGAGAGAGAACACCTGCTGTCCGACCTCGTCGAGACGTACGCGACGGCTGCCGCGGGCCAGGGCCGGGTCGCGCTGGTCGACGGCGGCGTCGCCAGCGGGAAGACCCGACTGGTGAACGCCGTGACCGAGGTGGCCGTCGGCGAGGGCGCGCTGGTGCTGACCGCCGCCTGTTCGGTCGCGGAGAGCATGATCCCCCTGGGGGTGGTGGGACAGCTGTTCCACAGCCTCCGGGCCCAGACCACCTCGACCGGCCACCTGCCGCTGCTGCGGCGCGACACCGGGCCGGCGGGAAACCCGGACGCCCCCACCCTGCGGCACGGTGACGCGCAACTGCTGGAGGACGTCTGCCAGGTCCTCCTCGACGTGGCCGCCGACCGGCCCCTGGTGGTGGTCGTCGACGACGTCCAGTTCGCGGACTCCCTGTCGTTGCAGGCGCTGCTGTACCTGCAACGGCGCATCCGTTTCGCGCGGGTGCTGCTCGTGCTGAGCGGATGCGTGGGCGCGCGGCCCGAGGCGGCGGCGTTCCGTGCGGAGCTCACGCGGCAGCCGCACTGCCGTCACCTGCGGCTGCTCCCGCTGTCGCCCGAGGGCGTCGGACGACTGCTCGCCGAGCGGATCCGGCCGGAGGCCGCCCGGCGGCTCGCCGCGTCGGCGCACGCCGTCAGCGGCGGCAACCCGATGCTCGTACACGCGCTGCTCGACGACGCCCTCACCGGCGCCGACGGGGACGTCGCGCCGACGGTGGGCGCGTCGTTCGTCCAGGCCGCGCTCGCCTGCCTGCACCGCAGCGACCCCCGGCTGCTCGACGTCGCCCGCGCCCTTGCGGTCGTCGGCCCGTCCGCGTCCGCCGGGCTCGTCACCGGGCTGGCGGGCCTCTGCGCGGCGACGACCCGGCAGGTGCTCGGCGCGCTCGCCGAGGCGGGCCTCACCGAGGGGCACTCCTACCACCACCCGGCGGTACGCGCGGCGGTGCTCGACGACTGCCCGCCGCAGACGCAGTCGGCCCTGCGGTCGCGGGCCGCGCTCCTGCTCCACGAGGACGGCGCGTCCGCCGCCGAGGTGGCCGCGCACCTCGTGGGCGTCGACGGGCCGGCCGGATCCTGGGCCGGTCCGGTGCTGGTCGCGGCGGCCGGGGAGGCCGTCGCCGGCGGCGCCGCACGGCACGCCGTGGACTGCCTGGAACTGGCGCTGCGATCCACCGAGGACGACCGCGAGCGGGCCGCCGTGGAGGCGGCCCTCGTCCGGGTGCACTGGCGCAGCGACCCCGAGGCGGTTCCGCGGCACCTGTCGTCGCTGGCGGCGGCGGCTCGCGCCGGCCTCCTCGACGAGGCCGACACGCTGCTGCTCGCCCGGTCGCTCGCCTGGCAGGGCAGGCACGACGAGGCGGTGGAGGCGCTCGACGGGGTGGGCGACCTCACCACGCACCCGGACCCCGACCTCGGCGCCGACCACCTCGCCACCCGCGAGTGGCTGCGGCACTGCCGCCCGCACGGCGGCGACGGTCCGGGCGACCCCGGGCCGGGCGTGGCGGTCGACCGCGCCGAGGAGGTGCTGCAACGCGCCCGCCCCGGTGACTCCCTCCTGGTGTCGGTGTGGCACGCGCTGCGGGTGCTGATCGGCGCCGACCAGCTCGACCGTGCCGCCGACTGGTGCGAGAAGCTGGCGGAGGAGGCCGAGTCGCACGGGATCACGAGCTGGCGGGCCGTCCTGACCGACGTACGGGCCGCCGTCGCCCTGTGCCGCGGCGACCTCGCCGCCGCCGAGCGGCACGCGCGCGACGCGCTGGCCACGATGCCGCCCGCCGCCTGGGGCGTCGCCGTCGGCTCGCCGCTCGCGCACCTGGTCCTGGCCTGCACGATGACCGGGCAGCTCGCCGAGGCCGAGGCGGCCCTGCGGGAGCCGACGCCGGCCGCGATGCGCCAGAGCATGTTCTGGCCGCAGTACCTGCGGGCCCGGGGCGTCTACTACGACGCCGTGGACCGGCGGCACGCCGCGCTCGCCGACTTCCAGACCGCCGGCCAGCTCGCCGTCGGCTGGGGCGCCGACGATCCGTCCGCGCTGCCGTGGCGGGTCGACCTCGCCCGGCTGTACGTGCGGATGGGCCGGCCCGACCAGGCCCGGAAGCTGATCACCGAACATCTGGCGCTGCCGGGTGGCGACGCCCCGCGCGCCAAGGGCATGGGGCTGCGGGCGTTGGCGGCGGCGTACGCGCCCAAGCAACGGCAGGTGATGCTGCGCGAGGCGATGGACCTGCTGCACGCCAGCGGGGACCGGCACGAACTCGCGCACGTCTTCGCGGACCTGAGCCAGACCGGGCACGCCCTCGGCGAGTTCGGGCGCGCCAAGATGATGGGCGCGCACGCCCTCCAGCTCGCCGAGGGCTGTCACGCCGAGCTGCTGCGGCGCAAGCTCAAGCCGTCCGACGACACCCTCGAAGCCGGGGTGGCCGGCGCGAAGGACGGGCTCGCCACGCTGACCGACGCCGAGCGCCGAGTCGTGAACCTGGCCGCCCGCGGGCACACCAACCGCGAGATCGGCGACCGGCTGTTCATCACCGTCAGCACCGTCGAGCAGCACCTGACGCGGGCCTACCGGAAGTTGAAGATCAGCACGCGTACGGAGCTGGTGCACATCGACCCGCCGAAGGGCGCACGCGGCGCGCGGCGCCGGCGCGTCGCCCCGGTCGGCCCGCCCTCGGGCGACAAGGAAACCACGATGCGATCGGACACGACATGACCGTTGCCGAGGACGAACAGGTCGGTAGCCGGGAGCGCACGCTCGCCCGGCAGATTCTCGAACTGGTCTTCCGCTTCCGCCGTCTCGAGCACGCCGACGACCCGTGCGGGGCGCAGCCGTGCGACGACTGCTTCGCGACCCACGAGGAACGGGTGGGCCGGTACCTACGCAGCGGCGAACCGCTGCACTTCGTGCTGCCGGCGTTCCCCGCGAAGTCCCGCAACCCGGAGAAGGTGGTCGGTTCGCTGCCCGACCTCGGTGAGCGGATCTCCGTGGAGTTCCTCCAGTCCTTCTGCGAGCAGGTCAGCCACTACCACCCGGCGGGCGCGCGGATCCTCATCTGCTCCGACGGCCACGTCTTCTCGGACCTGCTCGGCATCCCCGACGAGGACGTGACCGCGTACCGCACGGAACTGCAACGCATCATCGACCAGACCGGCGCGTCCTCGGTCTCGATGTACTCGCTCGACGACGCGTTCGGGGCGATGTCCTACGACGAGATGCGCGGGCGGCTCCTCGCCGGGTACGCCACGCCGCTGGCGGACATCCGCGCCGAGGTGCTGACCGACCTGGGCGCCCGGTCGCTGTTCAACGGCATGCACCGGTTCATGCTCGAGGACCAGGGCCCGCTGCACCCCGACCTGAGCCGGACCAAGCTGCGCGAGCACTGCAAGGAGTTCGCGTACCAGATGATCCGGCGCAGCCGCGCCTGGGGAGACCTGGTCGGCACGAAGTTCCCCGACTCGCTGCGGCTGTCGATCCACCCGCAGCCCCGGCACGCCGAGAAGATCGGGCTGCACCTCATCCGGACCAGGGACAGCTGGCTGACGCCGTGGCACGGCGTCGTCCTCGACGACGGCGTCAACCTGACGCTGGTCAAGCGCAGCCAGGCCGAGCGGGACCGGGCCTCGTTGGTCTGGCGCAACGGCCGGCCGAGCCACTACGTGAACCCCCACTTCCGGCAGGAGGAGATCGCCTCATGACCACGGCAGACGAGCTGCGGGTGCAGCGGACGCCGCTGGCGCCGTTCGGCACGCTCTTGACGGCGGAGCACGACGGCGCCGACCTGCGGGACATCGCGCCCGCCACGCTGGAGCGCTGGACGATCGAGTCCAAGGTGGTCGTGCTGCGCGGCTTCCCCCTGCTCGACAGGGAGGACCTCGTCGCCTACTGCGAGACCTGGGGCGAGGTGCTGACCTGGGACTTCGGCGCCGTCCTGGACCTGGTGGTCCAGGAGGACCCGAAGAACTACCTGTTCAGCCGTACGGACGTGCCGTTCCACTGGGACGGCGCGTTCGCGCGGGCCGCGCCGCGGTACTTCCTCTTCCAGTGCCTCGAGGCGCCGGTGCCCGGCGGCGGCGGCGAGACGGTGTTCTCCGACAGCACCGACGTGATCCGGCGCGCCTCGCCGGAGCTGGTGCGCGAGTGGGCGGCGACGGAGGTCAGCTACCGCACGGAGAAGCTCGGCTACTACGGCGGCGAGACCGTGTCGCCGCTGCTCACCACGCACTCGGAGACCGGCGAGACGATCATGCGGTACGGCGAGCCGCTCGACCCGGAGCGCTACCGCAACCCGGTGTGGGTGTCCATCGGCGGCAGGTCGGCGGAGGAGGCCGAGCCGTTCATGGCCGACCTGCGCGACCGGCTGCACCACCCGGACGTCTGCTACCACCACGAGTGGGTCGACGGCGACATCGTGGTCGTCGACAACCAGGCGCTGCTGCACGGTCGCAACGCCTTCCGCGGCAACTCCTCCCGGCACCTCCAGCGGATCCAGATCCTCTGACCCCGGTCAGGGGCGCTCGCGGGTGCCACCGAAGGTCCTCAACCCCGAAGGAAGACACCATGACCGTCGAAGAGGCGCGCGCGGGCGCGTCCACACCGGCGCCGGCCACCGCGCGGCGCCCGATCTACCACTCCATCCGCATCCGCCGGGTCGAGTTCCTGCCCGTGATGCTGGCCATCTACGCGATCCCGTCGCTGCTGTCGGTCGACGACCTGAGCACCCTGGCCTCGGTCCACTTCGCGCTGGTGATCGTGATGGCGCTGTCCATCATGCACTTCATCGACATGACCAACGCGTACGCCGACCGCGACGTCGACGCCGTGTACAAGACGTGGCTGTCCCAGGCGGTGTACGGGCTGGGGCTGCGCAACGTGCGGTGGCAGATCGCCGCCACGGGCGCGGGTGTGCTGGCCCTCGCGACCTACTTCACCTTCCGCACCGGGCACTGGGACATCCTGCCCCTGGTCGCGTTCACCCTCTGGATCGGCGCCCAGTACTCCATCCCGCCGGTCCACCTGAAGAGCTCCGGCGTGGGGCAGATCCCCGGCCTCGCCGCCGTGCTGATCTGGCTGCCGATGCTCGTCGTCGTCCGGTCCGTGCCCGGTGAGCTGTCGTGGCCGCTGCTGGCCGTGATCATCGGCTTCGGGCTGAACCAGGTCGGCATCGTCATGGTCAACACGGCCGAGGACTGGCCGGAGGACGCCGCGTTCAACATCCGCACGTGCGTACGCGCGCTGGGCCTGACCCGCGCGATGGCCGTCGCGAGCGGGCTGATCGCGGTCGGCGGCTCCACGGTGTGCGTGTCGGTGCTCGCCATCGGCGGGTTCACCTGGGGTGCCGTGCCGATGATCGTCGCCATCGCGTTCGCGCTGGTGCACGTGTCGGGCACCTGGCGCGGCGTACGCGGCAAGCCCCTCGCGGACGCGCTGGCGTTCCTGCGGCCCCGGGCGAAGCTGGTGCCGTTGCAGGTGGCGAGCACCGGGTGGGGAACCGTGATCGCCGCCGCCTTCGCCCAGGCGAGCTGAGTCCCGGTGGGGAGGGACACCATGGCGCAGGTCGTGCTGCTCGACGAGGAGGGACGGCCGGTGGGCGCCACCGAGGGCGCGACGGTGCACCACCTGCGTACGCCGTTGCACCTGGCGTTCTCCTGTTACGTCTTCACCAGCGACGCCAAGCTGCTGCTCACCATGCGCAGCGACCGCACGCGCACCTGGCCGGGGATCTGGACCAACTCGTGCTACGGGCACCCAGTGCCGGGGGAACCGGTCCCCGCGGCGGTGACCCGCACCGTACGCGCCGAGCTCGGCCTGGCCGCGCCCGCGCCGGAGCTGGTCCTGCCCGCCTTCCGGTACCGCGCCACGATGGACAACGGCGTGGCGGAGAACGCCGTGTCCCCGGTGTTCCGGGTGGTGACCGACGAGCGCCCGACCCCCGACCCGGCCGCCATCGGCGACTTCGAGTGGGTCGCCTGGGCGGACTTCGTGTACGCGGTGGGCACCGGCGACATCTCCGTGTCGCCGTGGTGTCGTCTCCAGGTCGCCGAGCTCGTCACCCTCGGCGACGATCCGACGCGGTGGCCCACGGCCGACGAGTGCCTCCTGCCCGGCGGGACGCTGACGGCCACCGGCTGAGCGGCGCGCGGCGGACCGTGCCCACCGGCGGGGTGGGCGCGGTCCGTCGTCCGTTGCGGCGGGTGCTGCTGTCGGGCCCGGTCACGACCCGGCCCGGACGCTGGCCTGCACGGTGAACGTGCCGTCCCCCCGCCAGGTGCGCAGCGTGCCGCCCGCGTCCCGCAGCCGGTCGGCCAGCCCCGGCAGCCCGCTGCCGTCGAGGTCCGGCGCCCCGTCGCCGGCCCCGTCGTTGACCACCGTCAGCCGCGCCCCGGACGCCTCGCCGGCGATCTCGATCGTGCACCACCGCGCCTCGCCGTGCCGCAGCACGTGGGCGCCGGCCTCGCGCAGCACGGACACCAGCGGCCCGGTGAGCGCGGGCGGCAGGTCGCGCTCCGGCTGCGTCACGGAGCACCGCACGCCGGCGTTGCGCAGCACCCGTGCCACCGTCTGCGCCTGCTCGCGCAGGCCGACGCTGCGGTAGCCGTGCACGGCCTCGCGCATCCGGGCCGACGCGGCCGCCGCGAGCGCCCGCATCTCGGCGGTCTCCTTCCTGGTCCGCTCCCCGTCGACCATTGCCAGCCGCGACGCCAGCTCCGCCTTGAGGACGAGCGCCGACAGCTCGTTCGCGAGCAGGGCGTAGACGTCCCGGGCGCACCGCAGCCGCTCCTCGGCCGCCGCCAGGCGGGCCAGGGCGTCGTGCCCCTCCCGGGCCTGCGCCCGGAACGTCCAGAACCACAGGTGCAGCACGTTCCACGTCGCCACCGTCAGCCCGAGCACCACCGTGACGGTCACCGCGTCGCGCACGGGACCGCCGAGCCACCAGGCCGTCGCCGCGGCCACCAGCACCGTCCCGGCCATCAGGGTCACCGCGCACCGGACCGGCAGCAGCAGCGGCGCGGCCCCGACGAGCGCGGCCCCCACGAACGCCCAGGCCCGCCCCGGGGTGCCGCCGACCGGCCCGACGAGCGGGACGGACAGCACGGCGGCCGTGGCGCAGCCGGCGACCAGCCACCGGCCGGTCGTCGTCGCCCGCCACGGCATGACCGACCGGTGCAGCGCCGCGGCCAGCGCCAGGACCAGGAGCAGCGACCCCGCCGCGCCGAGCACGATCCCGCGCGGGTCGGGCTCGCGACGCAGTTCCAGGGCGGCGAGCAGTACGCACGCGGCCACCCCGCTCGCGGCGCCCGCCAGGATGCACAGCCTCGCCCGCCGCATGCCCGGGGTGGACAGGGCGTCAGCCGGCGCGGCGGGGGTCCCCGTCAGGCCGGTGGGCCGGATCCCGGTGACCATCAACGCCACGGCTCCCGGCGGACGTGGCGCGTGCCGGGCCCCGGCACACCCGGACGCGCCGACCCGGGCAGCGGTGCGCTCGGTGTCGTCGCCTGCCGGATCACGGTCGCCACGGAATGCATGGTATCGGTTACGGTCGGTTCGTGCCGACGTGGATCCGTCCCTGCCGTCGCATCCCGGGGCCGCCACCCGCCGGGCTCGCCCGTGGGGTGGGTGGTCTCGAGGAGCTGCGCTGTCATCGGAGGGCCTCCGTCCGGTCCTGGTCGCGTGGGCGCCGGCGGGCGCCGGTCCGCCCCGCGGGTCGCCGGCCGTGCCGCGGGCGTCGCCACGCGGTCGGTCGTGCCGTCAGCATGGCGGCGAGGACGCGCCGGATCCCATCCCCGCGTGTCACGTACGACCCGGGAGAACTGCACGGGTGAACCGTGCGCCGGTGTGTCGTCAGCGGGTTCCCGGGCGGCCCGGAAATTGCACGTTCCATCGCCTTGAAATTGTTACCGCCATCGCCCGGTAATTTGCGCTGCGAGTCGTGTCGGCAGATGGCGAACGTGATTGCGGCCGATGGTTCGACTCGGCTAATTTGCAGGCACGAAATGCCTCTCCTCTCTGGAGGCTGCTGTGTCCTCATCCGTCGGAATTCTGGGCACCGGATCATGGGTGCCCGCGCGAGCATTGCCGAACGAGGAAATCGCGCGTCGCGTACCGGGCGCCAGCCCGGAATGGATCGTACGCAAGACCGCCATTCGTTCGCGCCGTTTCGCGGCGGCGGAGGAGGCCACGTCGGACCTGGCCGTGCGGGCCGCGTCCCGCGCCCTGCGGGACGCGGGCATCGGCGCCGACCGCGTCGACTACCTCATCGTGTCGACGTCGACCCCGGACCACCCGCAGCCGCCGACGGCCTGCCTGGTGCAGGACCGTCTCGGCGCGTACGGGGCCGCGTGCTTCGACGTCAACGCGGTGTGCGCGGGATTCGTGCACGCCCTGGTGCTGGCGCAGTCGCTGGTGGCGGACCGGCCCGGCACCCACGCGCTCGTGGTCGGCGCCGACGTGTACTCGCGCATCCTGGACTTCGACGACCGGCGCACGGCCGTGCTGTTCGGCGACGGCGCCGGCGCGGCCGTCGTGGGGACGACGTCCCCGGGGCGCGGTGTCGTCGAGTACGAGCTGGCCAGCCGGGGCGACGCCAGCGGCCTGATCGGGGTGGCGGCGGGCGGCAGCAGGCTGCCGGCGTCCGCGACGACGGTGGCGGACGGCGGCCACTTCTTCCGCATGAACGGCCGCGGCGTCACCGAGCTCGTCCTCCAGGACGTCCCGCCGTTCGTGGACAAGCTGCTGGCCAGGGCGGGCGTCGGCGCGGCGGACGTCGCGCACGTGGTGCCGCACCAGCCCAACGGCCTGCTCCTCGACGAGCTGGTACGCGCGTGCGGGCTGACCGCCGCGCACACGCACCGCACGGTGGAGGAGTACGCGAACGTCGGCAGCGCCTCGGTGCCGCTCACCCTCGACCACGCCAACCGGGCCGGGCTGCTCCGCGACGGCGACCTCGTCCTCCTGCTGGCGTTCGGCGGGGGGATGTCGCTCGGGGCGTGCCTGCTGCGGTGGGGCCGGACATCCGGCCCGGACCCCGGCGGGGACCGGTGAGCCCACCGGCCGACGACCCCACCCCCGAAACCCTGCCCGCTTCCACGCCAACCCTGTCGAAACAGGACGGTTATTCATGAAGACCTTGACGAAGCTCGGCGCGTTCGCGCTCGCCCTGGTGTTGGTGCTGGGGAGCGCCTACACCGTCGGCCGCGTGGTCGGGCCCCCGCCGACCGCCGCACCCGCAGCCGCACCCGCCGCCAAGCCGGCCGCCGTGGCCGAGGAGTCCTCGTACGGCCTGACCATCAACCACGAGAGCATGAACCTGAAGGTGATCACGGACAACGTCCGGGCGGGCACGAAGCAGACCTTCGCCTTCCAGATCCTGCAGCACGACGGCACGCCGCTGGTGAAGTACAAGCCGCAGCACGAGAAGCTGATGCACCTGATCGTGGCGCGGCGCGACCTGACGAACTTCCAGCACGTCCACCCGAACCTCGGCTCGGACGGCGTGTGGCGGGTGCCGCTGACCTTCGCGGCGGCGGGCGAGTACCGCGTCTTCGCCGACTACATGCCGCTGTGGGGCATCCACGGCGAGACGCTCGGGGCGGACGTGTCGGTGTCGGGCGACTACCGGCCGGAGGCGCTGCCCGCGCCGTCGACCACCTCGACGGTCGACGGGTACACGGTGACCCTCGGCGGTGAGTTGACGCCCGGCAAGAGCGGCAAGCTGACGCTCAGCGTCGCGAAGGACGGCAAGCCGGTCACCGACCTGGAGCCGTACCTCGGCGCCTTCGGGCACCTGGTCGCGCTGCGCGACGGCGACATGGCGTACCTGCACGTCCACCCCGACGGCACACCGGGCGACGGGCAGACCGCGCCCGGTCCGGACGTCCTGTTCCACGCCACCGCGCCGAGCTTCGGCGACTACCGGCTGTTCCTGGACTTCCAGCACCAGGGCGTCGTGCGTACGGCGTCGTTCACCCTGCGCGTGAAGGGCCCCAACCCGCCGCCGCACGGCCTGAGCGAGGAGGCCTTCGCGGCGGCCAAGGCCCGCAACGAGGAAGCCGTACGCAACGGCGGAGCCGCTGTCCCCGCCGACACGACCGGCGGCGGCACGGAGGGGGGCACCGAGCATGGCCACGGCTGAGAACCACCTGGAACTGCTGATCGGCGGCATGACGTGCGCGGCCTGCGCGGCGCGCATCG
>NZ_JBNCKW010000016.1:11820-75548 GCF_049841735.1 Micromonospora sp. DT46
TCGAGAAGCGCCTCAACGACATCGACGGGGTGGAGGCGACCGTCAACTACGCCACCGAAAAGGCGAAGGTGCTCCTCCCGCCCGGGATCACGCAGGCGCGGGTGATCACCGCCGTCGAGGAGATCGGCTTCACGGCCCGGCCGGTGCAGCCGCGCACGGCCAGGGCCGAGAACCACCTGGAACTGCTGATCGGCGGCATGACGTGCGCGGCCTGCGCGGCGCGCATCGAGAAGCGCCTCAACGACATCGACGGGGTGGAGGCGACCGTCAACTACGCCACCGAAAAGGCGAAGGTGCTCCTCGCGCCCCAGGTCTCGCGGGAGACGGTGATCGCCGCCGTCGAGGAGATCGGCTTCACGGCCCGGCCGGTGCTGCCGCCCGCGGCACCGGCGGCGGACGTCCCGGATCCGGCGGCCGCGGAGGAGGCCGAGCACGACCGTGAGCTGCGGGCGGCCCGCCACCGCCTCTGGGTCGTCGCCGTGCTGGCGGTGCCGGTCATCGCGATGTCGATGTTCTCCCAGCTCCAGTTCGAGTACTGGCAGTGGGCCTGCCTCACGTTGAGCGCGCCGGTCGTGGTGTGGGGGGCGTGGCCGTTCCACCGGGCCGCCTTCGCCAACCTCCGGCACGCCGCCGCCTCGATGGACACGCTGGTCTCGGTGGGCACGCTCGCCGCGTTCGTGTGGTCGCTGTACACGCTGTTCCTCGGCACCGCCGGCGTGCCCGGCATGCGGCACCCGTTCCGGATCACCCTGGAGCGGACGCCCGGCGAGGGCAACATGTACCTGGAGGTCGCCGCGGGCGTGACCCTGTTCATCCTCTGCGGCCGGTACTTCGAGGCCCGCGCGAAGCGCCGCTCCGGCGCCGCGCTGCGCGCGCTGCTGTCGCTGGGCGCCAAGGACGTGACGGTGCTGCGCGACGGCGCCGAGGCGATCGTGCCGATCTCGGCGCTCGCCGTCGGCGACCGGTTCCTCGTGCGGCCGGGCGAGAAGGTGGCGACCGACGGCGTCGTGGAGGAGGGCTCCTCGGCGGTCGACGCGAGCATGCTCACCGGCGAGTCCGTGCCCGTCGAGGTGGGACCGGGTGACGAGGTCGTCGGCGCGACGGTGAACGCCGGCGGGCGGCTCGTCGTCCGCGCCACGAAGGTGGGCGGCGAGACGCAGCTCGCGCAGATGGCCAGGCTCGTCGAGGACGCGCAGACCGGCAAGGCCGCCGTCCAGCGGCTCGCGGACCAGGTGTCGGCGGTGTTCGTGCCCGGGGTGATCGCGCTGTCGCTCGCCACGCTGGGCTACTGGCTCGGCTCCGGCCAGCCGGCGGCGGCCGCGTTCACCGCTGCCGTGGCCGTACTGATCATCGCCTGCCCGTGCGCGCTGGGGCTGGCGACGCCGACCGCGCTGCTGGTCGGCACCGGCCGGGGCGCCCAGCTCGGCATCCTCATCAAGGGACCGCAGGTGTTGGAGTCCACGCGGACCGTCGACACCGTCGTGCTCGACAAGACCGGCACGGTGACCACCGGCGAGATGTCCGTCGTGGAGGTCGTGCCCGTCGACGGCGAGGACGACGTCCAGCTGCTGCGGCTCGCCGGCGCACTGGAGAGCGCGTCGGAGCACCCCATCGCCCGGGCCGTCGTCGCGGGAGCCAGGGACCGGTGCGGCGAACTGCCCCCGGTCGCGGACTTCTCCAGCGAGACCGGCGTCGGCGTGCGGGGCACCGTCGACGGGCACGAGGTCGTCGTCGGCCGGGCGTCGCTGCTGGGCGCGTGGGCGACCGACCTGCCCCCGGAGCTGGTCGCCGCCAAGGCGACGGCCGACGCGGCGGGCCGTACGTCGGTCATGGTCGGCTGGGACGGCGCCCTGCGGGGGATGCTCGTCGTGTCCGACCGGGTGAAGTCCACCAGCGCGGCGGCGGTGGCGCAGTTCAAGCGGCTGGGGCTGCACCCGATCCTGCTGACCGGCGACAACGCGGCGGTGGCGGCGGCGATCGCGGCGGAGGTGGGGATCGACGACGTGGTCGCCGAGGTCCTCCCCGCCGGGAAGGTGGAGCTGGTCAAGCGGCTCCAGGCCGACGGCAAGGTCGTCGCGATGGTCGGCGACGGCGTCAACGACGCCGCCGCCCTCGCGCAGGCCGACCTGGGCATCGCGATGGGCACCGGCAGCGACGTGGCGATCGAGTCCGGCGACCTGACGGTGGTCCGCGGCGACCTGCGGGTGGTCGCGGACGCCATCCGGCTGTCGCGGCGCACCCTCGGCACGATCAAGGGCAACCTGTTCTGGGCCTTCGCGTACAACGTCGCGGCGATCCCGCTCGCGGCGAGCGGGCTGCTCAATCCGATGCTGGCGGGTCTGATCATGGCCGGCAGTTCGGTGTTCGTGGTGTCGAACAGC
Organism: Micromonospora sp. DT46; assembly: GCF_049841735.1. Classification (NCBI taxonomy): domain Bacteria; kingdom Bacillati; phylum Actinomycetota; class Actinomycetes; order Micromonosporales; family Micromonosporaceae; genus Micromonospora; species Micromonospora sp. DT46. Next base: position 14,202 of record NZ_JBNCKW010000016.1, read on the forward strand.
CTGCGGCTGCGGCGGTTCAAGGCGCTCGCCGGCAACGAACTCCCGGACCGGGCCGACACGGCCGAGGCGTCGCGCGCCCCGATGGTCACCGCCTCCTGACGCGTCGAGCGCGCACGTCCGCACGGAAAGAAACGGAGCCGCACCATGGCCGAGCCGAGCCGGCTCGCGGAGGATCCTCAGCTCCTGCTGCTGCACGCGGCCGGTCTCGGCCGGGCGAGCTGGGACGCCGTCGTCGAACGCATCCCGGGCTTCGCCCGGACCCTCGCGATCGACCTGCCCGGCCATGGCAGCGTGCCGGGGCTCGCGTACGACCGTGACGTCGTGCCGAGGCTCGCCGAGTACGTCGCGGAGCGGATCGCGGCGCTGGGGCTGCGCAGGCCGCACGTGGTCGGGCACTCGCTCGGCGGGGTGATCGCACTCGAACTGGCGCGTCGGGTGCCCGTCGCGGCGGTGACCGCCCTGTGCAGCATCGGGTTCCGGGCGGTCTGCCACGCCTCGATGTGCGTGGTGCGGACCCACGCGATCCTGCGGATGACCGCCGCGGTGGGGCCGAGGACGCGGGGGCGGCTGCTCAACCGGGGGGTGGTCCGCAGGATGGTCATGGGCAGCGTGTCGGCCCGGCCCGCCGCCCTCCGGCCGGACGTGGCCGCCGCCGACGTGAACTCGATGATCACCAGCGACCTGTCCGCCCTGAGCCGGTACGCGGGGCTCTACTCGTTCCGCGCCGACGCCACCGACACGACGCCGGTGAACCTCGTGTGGGCCGACCAGGACCGCGTGGTCCCGTTGCGCGACGCGCTCCGGGCCCGGCGGGTGCTCCCGAGGGCGCAGCACTACGTCATCCCCGGCAGCGGTCACTTCGTCGTACGCGACGACCCGCACGGCGCCGCTGCCGTCATCCACGCCTGTCACGCCCAGGTGCTGCGGGAGAGGCAGGCCGAGACTCGCAGAGGAGTTCGCGGAAATGTGAACCCACAGCGCGGTAATTGAGCAGGCAATTCGGCCCCGCACATCTGTCGGGGCGGGAACTGTTGACCGACCGGACGCGACTACTGAGGTACGCGGAGCCCGGGACCACCGCTCAGAGGAGTGCGAATGAAAATCACCCCGCAGGCTGGAAAGAAGTTCGGCGTGATCGTGGAGGGTTTCGACGCGGAAACCGCCTCGCCGGAGGACATCGTCGAGCTGAAGAAGGCCATCTACTCGAACAAGATCGCCGTGCTGAAGAACCAGGACCTGTCGCCGCGGCAGTTCCTGGCGCTCGGCCAGCGGCTGGGCCGGGTCGCGGAGTACTACGAGCCGGTCTACCACCACCCCGAGGTGAAGGAGGTGTTCGTCTCCTCCAACGTCAAGGAGGAGGACGGCCGCCAGATCGGGGTGCCGAAGACCGGCAAGTTCTGGCACTCGGACTACCAGTTCATGCCACGTCCGTTCGACATCACCATGATCTACCCGCAGGTCGTGCCGTCGAAGAACCGGGGCACCTACTTCATCAACCTGGCGACCGCCTACGAGCAGCTCTCCGAGGAGCTGAAGCTGGCCGTCAAGGACAAGACGGCGACGCACAGCGTGCTGCGGTACTTCAAGATCCGGCCGACCGACGTCTACCGGCCGATCTCGGAGATCATCGACGAGGTCAACGCGAAGACCCCGCCGGTGACGAGCCCGCTCGCGTTCCCGCACCCGCACACGGACGAGACCCTGCTCTACCTGAGCGAGGGCTTCACGCTGTCGGTGCAGGACGCGGACGGCAACGACCGGCCGGAGCTGCTGACCGAGCTGCTCACGGCCACCGGCCAGCTCGACCGCACCTACGAGCACGAGAACATCCACCTCCAGACGTTCGAGAAGGGCGACATGCTCCTCTGGGACAACCAGAGCCTGGTCCACCGGGCGCTGCACACCGCGACGCCGGAGCCGGCCGTGTCCTACCGCGTCACCGTCTACGACGACGTGGACGCCGCCTAGTCCCGCACGGACGTTCGATCCGCGGTGGGATCCGACGGCGTCGACCGTCGGATCCCACCGGTGTCCACATCGCACGAGGTCGAGAGGCATGACGTGGCAGGTCAGTTGACGGCGGCGAGGATCAGGGCGGACGTCGCCGAGATGCTCCACCGTCGCCCGGACGAAAGTTTCGACGCGGAGGATCTGTTCGACTGCGGCCTGGACTCGGTGCGGCTTATGACGCTCATCGAGCGGTGGCGCGACGCCGGCGCCGAAGTCAGCTTCGTCGACCTGGCCGAGCGGCCGACGGTGGAGCACTGGCTGAAGCTGCTGGTGGGCGGCGATGGCTGAGCCGCTGCCGCTGGGCGCGGCCCAAGAGGGCATCTGGACCGGTCAGCAGTTCGACCCGGACAGCCCCGCCTTCAACACCGCCGAGTACGTGGAGATCCGCGGCCCGGTCGACGCGCGGCTGCTGGAGGCGGCCGTGCGCGGGGCCGTCGGCGAGGCCGAGGCGCTGAACGTGGTGTTCGAGGAGGACGCCGACGGACGCCCGTGGCAACGCCCCCGCGACGACGGGTCGTGGCCGCTGCACACCATCGACACCAGTGCCGAGGCGGATCCGCTCGCCGCCGCGACGGCCTGGATGCGCGCGGACCTCGACACCCCCGTCGACCTGCGCAAGGACCCGCTGTTCCGGCAGGCGTTCCTCCGGCTCGGCCCGGACCACCTCCTGTGGTACCAGCGCGTGCACCACATCGCCCTGGACGGATACGGGCTGTCCCTGGTCGCCCGCCGGGTCGCCGAGCTCTACACCGCCCTCGTCGAGGGCCGGGAACCCCCGCCCCGGACGTTCGGTGCGCTGGCCGCCGTGGTCGACGAGGACCGGGCCTACGCCGACTCGGACAGGTACGCCGCCGCCCGCGAGCACTGGACGTCCCGGGCGCAGGGCAGGCCGGCGCCGGTGGTGCTCGCCCGCCGCACCGGGAAGCTGGCGCGGACGGTGCTGCGCGCCACGGCGGACCTCGACACCGCCGGCATCGACGCGTTGAAGGCGGTCGCGAAGGCCACCGGAACCACGTGGAGCGAGACCGTCATCGCGGCCTTCGCGGCGTACCTGCACCGGATGACCGGCGCGGACGAGCTGACGCTCGCGCTGCCGGTCATGTCGCGGCTCGGTTCGGTGTCGCTGCGGGTGCCGTGCATGGTCACCAACGTCGTGCCGCTGTGGGTCCGCGTCGAGCCCACCGCCACGCTGGCCAGCCTCACCGGGCAGGTCGCGGCGGAGCTGCGGGCCGGGCGCCCGCACCTGCGCTACCGCTACGAGCAACTGCGCCGCGACCTGCGGATGGTCGCCAGCGAGCGCAAGCTGTTCGGCCCGTCGGTCAACATCATGCCGTTCGACTACGGCCTGCGCTTCGCCGGGCACCGGGGCGTCGTGCACAACGTCAGCGCCGGGCTCGTCGAGGACCTGGTGGTCCACGTGTACGACCGGGCGGACGGCAGCGGGCTGCGCATCGTCCTCGACGCCAACCCGAACTGCTACGACGACGAGGAGCTCACCGGTCACCTGACCCGGTTCCTGGCCTTCCTGCGCCGCGTGACCGACGCCGCCGGCACCCCGGTCGCCGACGTCGACCTGCTCCTCGACGGCGAGCGCCGGCTCCTCCTGGAGGAGTGGAACGACACGGCCCGGCCCCTGCCGGCGGTGACCGTACCCGCGCTGTTCGCGGCACAGGCCGCCGCGACGCCGGACCGTACGGCGCTGGTGGCCGGCGACGCCACGCTGACCTTCGCCGAACTCGACCGCCGCGCCGACCGCCTCGCCCACCTGCTCGTCGCCCGGGGGGCCGGCCCCGACCGGCACGTGGGGCTCCTGCTGCCCCGCACCTCCGAGGCGATCGTGGCGCTGCTCGCCGTGCTCAAGGCCGGCGCCGCGTACGTGCCCGTCGACCCGGACCTGCCCGCCCGGCGGGTCGCGGCGATGCTCGCCGACAGCGCGCCGGTCGTGCTGCTCGCCACCGGGGCGCTGTGGGCCGGGCACCGGCAGTCGGAGGTCCCGGTCCTGCTCGTGGACGCCCCCGCGACCGTCGCGGAGCTGGCCGAGGCGCCCGACGCGCCCGTACCGGACACCGGCCTCGCGCCGGAGCACGCGGCCTGCCTCATCTACACGTCCGGCTCCACCGGCGTGCCGAAGGGCGTCGTGGTCGAGCACCGTGGTCTGGTCAACCTCTTCCACCACCACCGCGACACGATGATCCGGCCGGCGGCCGCCGGCCGGGTGTGCCGGGCCGCGCTGTCCGCGTCGCTGTCGTTCGACACGTCGTGGGAGGGCCTGCTGTGGCTGCTCGACGGCCACGAGCTGCACTTCGTCGACGACGACCGGCGTCGGGACCCCGCCGCGATGCTCGACTACGTCGACCGGCACGAGATCGACTTCATGGACATCACCCCCACGTACGCCGAGGAGTTGGTGGCGAACGGCTTCCTCGACGCCGGCCGGCACCGGCCCGCCGTGCTCGCGCTCGGCGGCGAGGCCACCGGCCCCGCGCTCTGGACGGCCCTGCGCGACGCCGGCACGACCGTCTACAACCTGTACGGCCCCACCGAGTGCACCGTCGACACCCTCTGGTGCCGGCTCTCCGAGAGCGCCGACCCGATCGTGGGCAGGCCGCTGACCAACACCAGGGCGTACGTGCTGGACCCGGCGCGCGGGCTCGTGCCGCCGGGCACGGTGGGCGAGCTGTACTTCGCCGGGGCGCCGGTCGCCCGCGGCTACCACGACCGTCCGGAGCAGACCGCGGAGCGGTTCGTGAAGGATCCCTTCGGGCCCCCGGGCAGCCGGATGTACCGCACCGGCGACCTCGCCCGCTGGCGGCGCGACGGCACCCTGGAGTTCCTCGGCCGCGCGGACGACCAGGTCAAGATCCGGGGCTTCCGCATCGAGCCGGGGGAGATCGAGGCGGTCCTGCTGGCCCACCCCGCGGTCGCCCAGGCGGCGGTGGTGCCCCGCGAGGACGCGCCCGGTCAGGTGCGGCTCGTCGGCTACGTCGTGCCGGTGGGCGACGCCGCGCCGGAGCCCGCCGCGCTGCGGCAGTTCGTGGCGGAGCGGCTGCCCGACTACATGGTGCCGCCCGCGTTCGTCGCGCTGGAGGCGATCCCGCGTACCACGAACGGCAAGCTCGACCGCGCGGCGCTGCCCGCGCCGGACCTGACCGCGACCGTCGGCGGCCGCGCGCCCCGCGACCACCGCGAGGCGGTCCTGTGCGGTCTCTTCGCCGACCTGCTCGGCCTGCCGGAGGTCGGCATCGACGACGACTTCTTCTCGCTCGGCGGGCACTCCCTGCTCGTCGCCCGGCTGATGGGCCGGGTACGCGCCGAGTTCGGCGTGGAGATCAGCATCCGGACGGTGTTCGAGGCGCCGACCGTCGCGAAGCTCGCGCCGGCGCTCGCCACGGACACCGCCGGCGGCTCGACGGAGGTGCTGCTCCCGCTGCGGACGCGGGGGAGCGGGCCGCCGCTGTTCTGCGTCGCGCCGGCGACCGGGCTGGCGTGGTCGTACGCCGCGCTGCTGGCGAGCCTGCCCGACCGCCCGGTGTACGGACTCCAGTCGGTCGCCGCCGCCGGGTGCGCGAGCGTCGCCGACCTGGCCGCCGACCATGTGCGGCGCATCCGTGAGATCCAGCCCGCCGGGCCCTACCACCTGCTCGGCGCCTCGTTCGGCGGCCTGGTGGCCCACGAGATGGCCACGCAGCTCGCGGAGGCCGGCGAGGCGGTGGCCCTGCTCGCGCTGCTCGACTCGTATCCGGTGCCGGCCGCCTGGCGGGAGCTGCCGCCGCCCGCCGAGCACGACGCCGCCGCCGCCGTACTCGGCCAGGCCGTGCTCGGCGGCCTCGACGAGGCGCAGCGTCGCCTCGCGTACGACGCCTTCGCGCGCAACTCGCGGCTCGCCGCCGGCTGGACGCCCCGGCGCCTCGGCGGCGACGTGCTGGTCGTCGAGGCGACCGAGGGCAAGACACCGGACTGGCCCGGCCCGCGGAGCTGGGAGCCACACGTCGACGGGCGCATCGACGTGCACCGGCTGGACTGCACCCACGACGGCATGCTCGCCGCCGGTCCCCTGGCGCGGGTCGGCGCCGTACTCGCACCTGTCGGCGATCATCGGAGGGCAACATGAGCGAACGGCGTGAGTGGCTCGGACTCGGCGCGGTTCTCGCCGCGACGTTCATGACCCAGGTGGACGGCTTCGTCGTCAACGTGGCCAGCCCGTCCATCCAGCGCGACCTCGACGCGGGCTTCGACCAGATCCAGTTCGTCGGCGCCGCGTACGTGATCGCCTTCGGGGCCCTGATGGTCACCGGCGCGCGGCTCGGCGACCGGATGGGCCACCGCACGGTGTTCCTCTGGGGCGTCGCCGGCTTCACGGTGACCTCGTTGCTGTGCGGCATCGCGCCGGACGCCGACCTGCTCATCGTGGCCCGCTTCCTGCAGGGCGCCACGGCGGCGTTCATGGCACCCCAGGTGCTCGCGATCATCCGGGCCACGATGCAGGACCCGGAGCGGCTGGCGAGGGCCATCAGCGTCTACGGCGTGGTCATCGGCCTGGGCGTGATCAGCGGCATCGCGGGCGGCGGTCTCATCGTCGAGGCCGACCTCTTCGGCCTCGGCTGGCGGCCGGCGCTGCTCGTCAACGTGCCCGTCGGGATCGCGATCCTGGCGTTGGGCGGGATCCTGCCGCGTACCGTGCCGAAGGCGCCGCACCGCCTCGACCTCGCGGGCGCGGCGCTCACCATCGTGGCGGCGCCGGCCCTGCTCGTGCCCCTGGTCTTCGGGACGGACGGCTCGCCGTGGCTGTGGCTCGGCGTGCCGCTCGCCCTCGTCCTGGCCGTCGTGCTGGTGCGCCAGCAGCGGCGCCTGCATCGCGAGGGCGGCGAGCCGCTGTTCCCGCCGCGGGTCGTCACCGCCCCCGGGATGCGGCTGTCCCTGGTGACCGTGCTGGCGCTGTTCGCCACGAACTCGGGGCTCTTCCTCGTGTTCACCTACTACCTGCAGACGGGGCTGCGCTTCACGCCGCTCACGGCGGCGCTGATGTTCGTACCGCTCGGGATCGGCTTCTCGCTGGGCTCCGCGGCGAGCCGCCGGGTGGCACGCCTGGTCCCGGCGCCGACCCCGGCCGTGGGCTGCGGCCTGCTCGCCGCCGTCCTGCTGGCCAGCGCGGCCGTCGTCCAGGCGCCCGAGTCCGCGCAGGCGCCCATGCTCGTCGCGGTGGTCACGCTGGCCGGCTTCGGGCAGGGCCTGGTCGTCTCACCCCTGGTGGCCGGGATCCTCGGCCGGGTCAGGCCCGCCGAGGCGGGCGCGGCGTCCGGCATGGCGACCACCGTGACGCAGTTCGGCCTGGCGCTCGGGGTCGCGGTCGCGGGGGTCTGCTACCGCACCGTGCTCGGCGCGACGCCCGGCGACCCCGACGTGCCCTTCGCCGACCACGCGACGGCCTTCGCGGTCACCGCGCTCCTGCTCGCGGCCTCCGCGATCTGCGCCGGCCTGGTCAGTGTCCGTCTGCACCACCTGCCCAAGCCCGCGGCCGCGGCAGCGGAACCGGAAGAGGCGGCGGCGCCGTCGCCCGTCGCCACGTCAACTGCTCGGAGGACCGGATGAAACTCAAGCGACTCCCCCTCGCGGCGGCCGTCGCCGCCCTGCTTCTCACGACGGCATGCTCGACGGCCAAGAGCGAGGCCGGCCAGTCGAACGACCCGCCGAAGGCGGGCTACCCGGTGACGATCAGCAACTGCGGCAAGAAGTACACCTACCAGCAGGCGCCGAGCCGCGTGGTCGTGATGAACGGCGGGTCGGTCGCGGAGGTCTCCGCGCTGCTGGAACTCGGCGTCGCCGACCGGATCGTCGCCAACGCGCAGTCCTACGGCGCCTCCGAGGTCGACGGCCGGGTCGACGCGATCAAGAAGCTGCCGACGGGCAACATCAAGCTCAACGACATGTCGGACATCCCGCGCGAGGCCATGATCGGGCTGACGCCCGACTTCGTGATCTCCACGTACGACGGCGGCTTCCGCGCCGAGGCGGGCTTCGCCACCCGCGACGACCTCGCGGCCGTGGGGGCCAACACGTACGCCCCGAAGAGCTCGTGCGGTGAGGTCGGCACGGTCTCCGGCACGCCGACCGTCGAGGACAGCTACGCGCTGCTGCGCGACCTCGGGGCCATCTTCGGGGTGTCCGAGCGCGCCGAGAAGATCATCGCCGACTCGAAGGCGCGCATCGCCGAGGTCGGGACGAAGACCGCGAGCCTGCCGAAGCAGAAGGTCATGCTGATCATCCCCGGCATGGCGATGGGTGGGGAGTTCAGCTCGGTCGGCGGCAACGGGATCTGGAACGACATCATGGCCAAGTCGGGTGCGGTGAACGCCTTCGAGGGCGCCACCGACCAGATGTTCGCCAACCTCTCCCGCGAACAGGTCGCCAAGGCCGACGTGGACGTCCTGCTCGTCGTGAACTACATGTCGAAGGATCCGGACGCGGACGCGAAGAAGCTGCTCGCCCAGTTCCCGCAGTGGGACGCGGCGAAGAACAACCGCTACGTCGTGTTGTCCGACTCGATCTACCTCGGCCCCAGCAACCACCTCGCGGTCGCCAAGATCGCGCAGGCCGCGCACCCCGAGGCGTTCTGAGCGCCATGACCACCTTGTCGCGTTCCACCAACGGCCGGGTGTCGGCCGCGCCGAAGCGCCACGCCACCCGGCCGGCCCCCCTGCACGGCGCGCCCCTGCCGCTGTGCCTGCTCGTGCTCGGCGTACTGCTGGTCGTCCTGATCCTCGTCGCGGCGGCCGTCGGCTCGGTGCCGGTCTCCATCGGCGACACCGGCCGGATCGTCTGGGCGCACCTGACCGGGGCGACCCCCGCCGTGGACCCGGCCCACGACCAGATCGTCTGGACCTTCCGGATCCCACGGGTGCTGCTGGCCGCGCTGTGCGGCGCCGGGCTCGCGGTAGCGGGCGTCGTGCTGCAGGCCCTCGTGGCCAACCCGCTCGCCGACCCCTTCATCCTCGGGGTGTCGGCGGGCGGCTCGGTCGGCGCCGTCACCGTGATGGCGCTGGGCGCCGGCGCGGCCGGCGGACTCGGGGTGTCGGGCGCGGCGTTCGTCGGCGCGATGCTGGCGGTGGCGCTGGTCTTCACCCTCGGGCAGCAACACGGCCGGCTCAACCCGGTCCGGCTGGTACTCGCGGGGGTCGCGATCAGCTACGTGTTCACCTCGATCACGAGCCTGCTCCAGTTGCAGACGACGCCCAACAACATGCGCCAGATCATGTTCTGGCTGCTCGGCAGCGTCGCGGGCGCCCGCTGGGAGCAACTCCAGGTCGCGGGCGTGGTCGTCCTCGCGGTGACCGTGCTGCTGACCATGTACGCCCGGCAGTTCAACGCGCTCGTCACCGGCGACGAGTCGGCGACCGCCCTCGGGATCGACGTCAAGCGGCTGCGGATCGTGTCGATCGTCCTGACGTCGCTGCTCGCGGGCGTGCTCATCGCCGTGGCCGGCGGCATCGGCTTCGTCGGGCTGATGGTGCCCCACCTGGTGCGGCTCGCGTTCGGCGTGGACCACCGCCGGGTGCTGCCCCTCGCGGCCCTCGTCGGCGCGGTCTACCTCGTGATCGTCGACCTGCTGTGCCGGACGGTCGACCCGCCGAACGAGTTGCCCCTCAACATCCTGACCGCCCTCTTCGGCGCACCGTTCTTCATCTGGCTGATGCGCCGGGATAGGAGCCTGTCCCACTCATGAAGCTTCAGGTGCAGCAGGTGTGCGTCTCCATCGGTGGTACGCCGATCCTCCGCGACGTCAGCATGGAGGTCGCGCCCGGCGAGGTCGTCGGCCTGATCGGCCCCAACGGCAGCGGCAAGTCCACGCTCCTGCGGACCATCTACCGGTCGGTCCGGCCCGCCGGCGGGCAGGTGCTGCTCGGCGACGAGGACGTCTGGTCGCTGTCGGCGCGGGCGGCCGCGCGGCGGACCGCCGCCGTCTTGCAGAACAGCCCCACCCCGCCGGGCCTGACCGTGCGGGAGGTCGCCGCGCTGGGCCGGACCCCGCACAAGGGGGTGTTCGACCGCGAGACGGCCGACGACAACGACATCGTCGCCGACGCGCTGGAGCGCACCGGCATGCTGGGGCACGCGGACCGGATCTACGGCTCGCTGTCCGGCGGTGAGCGGCAGCGGGTGCTGCTCGCCCGGGCGCTGGCCCAGCAGCCGCAGCTCCTGGTGCTCGACGAGCCGACCAACCACCTGGACATCCGGGCCCGGTTCGAGCTGTTGGAACTGGTGCACACGCTGGCCGTCACCACGCTGGCGGTGCTGCACGACCTGGACCTCGCGGTGCGCAGCTGCGACCGCCTCGTCGTGCTGGACCGCGGGGAGGTGGTCGCGTCGGGGCCGGTGCTGGAGGCGCTCACGCCCCAGGTGCTGTCCGGGGTCTTCGGGGTCACCGCCGAGACGGAACGTCACGAGGACGGGGTCGTCCGCGTCACGTACGGCGCCCGGCCGCTGGCCAAGACGGGCTGAGCCGGGTGCAGCGGACGTGCCCGCCGCCCGGCCGGATCCGGCCGGGCGGCGCCCCGACGGGCAGGCGGCGCGCCCCGGGCGCGCGGCCCCCGTCGGGCGCGCGCCCGTCGCCGCCTTCACCGCGCCCGTGCGCCGCGCGGTCCCCGGGACGCCCGGCACGCTGGCCGAACGGTTCCATCGAATTCTGGTTCCCGGCGATGAGGCCGACTGGACTGCCACTGGAATCCCTTCTTCTCGGCATCCCGCATGGTTACCGTGAATTCATGTCGGAGCCACTGGAAGAAAGCGCGGTCACGGCTCTGGCCCTGGCCGTCGGGCGCGGCGACCGTTCCGCGGCGGATCCTCTCGTCCGCAGCACGCAGCGTGACGTCTGGCGATTCCTGGTCTACCTGGTCGGGTACGCCGACGCCGAGGACCTGACGCAGGAGACGTTCGTCCGCGCGCTGGGCAGCGCGCACCAGTTCACCGGGCGCCACCACGCACGGTCCTGGCTGCTGGCCATCGCGCGGCACGTGGCCGCAGACCACTTCCGCGCCGCCGCGAGCCGGCCCCGGATCGTGTCCGACCAGGACTGGCAGGCCACCGCGGAGCGTTCCGCGGCCCACCACCTGCCCGGCCCGGACGACACGGTCGCGCTCAACCTCGCGGTACGCACGCTGCCCGCGGCCCGCCGTGCCGCGTTCGTGCTCACCCAGGTCGTCGGCCTCGGCTACGCGGAGGCGGCCGCACTGTGCGGCTGTCCCGTCGGCACGATCCGCTCCCGCGTCGCGCGGGCCCGCCGCGACCTCGTGTCGGTCCTGGCACCGGCCCCTCGGCGGCGTCCGGCGCTGCCCCGGTAGGCCCTCGCCACCGCGCGGCGGTCACCGCGTCAAATGTCCCTACTAGAGGATATGACGTGACGGTGGCAAATGTTCCCTAGCATCGATTAGGACCCTTTCGCGCTGCGGCGGCCAGGGGTGGACGGCTTGACGGCCGTCATTTTTTTGTGGAAAGGTCGACCCTCAAGGGGGAAGGTGTCCGTAAGGGCACATCGCAATTCGGGGCCGGGAATCCGTCAAAAACGTTTGCGTTGCGTAACAACTCTGTGGGGTGCGACGCCTGTCGGCGTCCGATCGGCCGCACCGGGTTGTTGCGCGGGTCGACGAGGCATTCCCGCCCTCGGGTCGATCACTGGGGAGTGTGTCGTGGTTGTTGGATCGACGCCCGCTACCGGGCATCGCGGCTGGCGGGGGGCCGGCCACACCGGGTACGGGGCCAGTTGGCCTCTGGGCGTACGCTGGCTGCGCTAGAACAAACGAGAGCGCTGCTGCCGTGAACCTCTCCGTCACATCAGGGCGCTCATCATCGCGAGGGGCCGCGCCGCTACCGGCGCCCCGTCTCGCGATGGGCGTCGTCACCGCCGTCTTCGCAAGCATCAGCCTCATCGGCTTCATCCACGTCATGTTCCTGCCGGTCGGTCCGGTGGCCATCGCGCTGTCGTTCACGTGCATCGCCGTCCTGATGGCGATGCAGTTGCTGTGGTACGGCCGGGACAACGGACGCCTGCGCACGCCGCTGGGCTACGGCGTCCTCGCCACCCAGGCCGCGCTGGTCTATCTGCCGATCCTGACCTTCGGGCAGGCGTGGGTCGGCATGCCGGGCTTCCTGGCCGGCAGCGTGCTGCTCGTGCTGCGGGCGGTCACGGCGTGGGTGACCTTCGTCCTCATCGTCGCCTCGATGGCCGTCGCACAGTGGATCTTCACCCGTGCGCCGATCGACATGCTCTACACCGCGATCTCCACCGTCACGACGGGGCTCGTGGTGTACGGGTTGTCCCGGCTGACCGCCCTCGTCGTCGAGGTGCAGGAGAGCCGTGCGGAGATCGCCCGCATGGCGGTGCTGCGGGAGCGGCTGCGGTTCGCCCGCGACCTGCACGACCTGCTCGGCTACAGCCTGTCCGCCATCTCGCTCAAGATCGAGCTGGTGCACCGGCTGATGGAGAAGTCGCCGCAGGAGGCGAGCGACCAGCTGCTGGAGATCCTGGAGATATCGCGGGTCGCCCTCTCCGACGCGCGGACCGTCGCCAGTGGCTACCGCGAACTGTCGCTGGAGGAGGAGTGCCGGTCCGCCGTGTCCGTGCTGTCCGCCGCGGACATCCAGGTGCGGCTGGACAGCGACCACCTGGACCTGCCGGTCCAGGTGAGCACGGTGCTCGCCACGGTGCTGCGGGAGGGGGTGACCAACATCCTGCGGCACAGCAAGGCCAAGCGCTGCGACATCACCATCCGGCAGACGCAGGACGACGCCTGGATCGAGATCGTGAACGACGACCTGGCCGTCGGGCCGCCCAGGGACCCGGGCAGCGGGCGGAACGGGCTGCGCAACCTGTGCGTACGCGCCGAGGAGATCGGCGGCTCGCTGACGGTCGACCAGCAGCCGGACCAGTTCCGGCTCTGCGCCCGGGTGCCCCTGCGGCTGGAGCGCCACGGGGCGTCCCGGTCACAACCAGCCGGCCTCCCGGGCGACCCGGATGGCGTCGACGCGGTTGCGCGCGGAGAGCTTGTTGACGATCGTGGTCAGGTAGTTGCGGACGGTGCCGACTGACAGGAACATCTGCGCCGCGATGTCGACGGCCTGGAGTCCCTCCGCCGTGAGGCGGAGGACTTCGGTCTCGCGCGCCGTGAGGGGGCACTCGGCGCTGTCCCAGGCGGACATCGCGAGTTGGCTGTCGACGACCCGGCGACCGGCGGCGACGCTGCGGATGGCGTCGACCAGCTGCTCGGTCGGGGCGTCCTTCAGCAGGAAGCCGGTCGCCTTCGCGGACAACGCCCGGCGCAGGGTGCCCGGTCGGCCGAGCGCGGTCAGGACCAGGGTGCGGATCTCCGGCAGGTGGGCCTGGATGTCGGCGATGGCGGAGAGCCCGTCCTTGCCCGGCAGGTCGATGTCGATCACGGCGACGTCGGGCCGGAACCGCCGCGCCATGGGGAGGATCTCCGTGCCCGAGGCGACCGCGGCGACGACCTCGATGTCCGGCTCCAGGTTGAGCAACGCGACCAGCGCATCGCGGACCATGTGCATGTCCTCGGCCAACAACACCTTGATCAACTTGGCATCCCCTGTCGGGCCGGCGCAATTAACCCCGTTCTATCACGCGCCCGCACACATCCTGAATGCTGTTTTCGCGCCCACGTGCGAAGCGTCGCCGAGCCATTTGCCGACGGTCGATCGACCCATTCACATTCCGTGCACGCCCAGGTACTCGTCGTTACAGGACATGTCGTTTTCGGGTAGTCCGATGGCGAATTCGCCGACCCCGACCTCCGCCGGCCAGTCGAGCCCGAACGCCGATGCGGAAACCCTGGCGTCGCCCATAGTCAGGGCGCACGTGGCGAGCCCGAGCATCGTGGCGACGAGGCAGAGCGTCTGCTGGAGCATGCCGACGTGCTTCAGGGTGGTGGCGTAGGAGATGCTGTCGTACACCCAGGAGAGCCTGCCCACCCGTGCGGTCATGGTGATCAGCACCGGCGGGGGCCGCCGGTCCCCGACGGACACCCGGGCGTTGACGAGCATCTCGTCGATGTCCGCCGGACTGGCGTTGACGAGGGTCAGCGCGTGCTCGACCGGGCTGTAGTGGTAGATCCCGCGCCGCAGGTCCGGGCAGCGGTCCACCGTCAGGTACAACTCCAGCTCGTACAGCGAACCCGCGCTGGGATACGGCCGTCGCGTCACCGTGTACCGCACGTTGTCGGGAGCCGTGGCCACCGTCTGCATCCGGACCCGCGCCGCGTGGAACAGCAGTTCCCCGAGTTCGCGGGTCGACGGCGCCGCCTCGGCGAACGCGCGGGTGGACCGGCGCCGGTCGACGGCCTCGGTGAGCGTCATCCCGTGCGGCACCGAGACGGGCGGCCGGTACATCGGGATCCGCGGCCCGGCGGGCGCCGGCTTGACGGCGGCCGGGGGCGGCAGGGTCGCGAGGTGACGGAACGTCGCGCCGGCGGGGTCGTCGTGCGTGCCGAGCCTGCTGCGCGAGTGGAACAGCAGGTCGTACGGCGACCACATCGCCAGCGTGGGGTCGGAGTCCTCGTGGAACCGCGACGTGCCGGCCTCACCGACGACGACCATGCCCGTGCCGACCAGGTAGGCGACGATGTCGGCCACCCCGGGCAGCGCCAGGCCGACCCGCCGCGCCACCTCGACGACGGTGGTCGCGCGGGGGAGCGCGCCGAGCACCAGCGACACCTGCGGCCGGTGCAGCACCACCCGGTGGTGCGACAGCGGGGACTCGAGCACCAGCTCGCCGTCCCGCTGGTGGGCGAACGCGAAACGGGACAGCCTGACCGGTTGGTCCTCGGCCACCTCCGGCAGCTCGAACACCCCCAGCGGGGACACCGGCTGGACGGACAGCAGCGGCACCGGCGAGTCCCGCGAGCCGAGCGAGCGGACTATCCGGCCGGGCAGCCGGTCGAGGACCGACCGGAGGGCGCGCCCGTCCAGCCCGGCGACGTTGCCGAGCGCGACCGGCCCGTAGGTCATGCGGTGCAGGACCTCCTCGACGGCGGGCGCGGGGCGGCCCACCGGGACGTCGCCCCAGCGGGTGAGGATGGTCAGACTGCCGTCCTCAGCCGTCTCGATGGTCACGTCGTCCCGGAAGGACCACAGCGACAGGCTCGGTCCGGGGCGGGACGTGTCGGCGTCGGATGGCAACCTGGCTCCTCGACGGGCGTGGCTGGGGCCACGTGCACCCCGCTCTACACGAAAAGTGGTATCGGGTTGAGGTTCTCGTACTCCGTGGGGCGGTCGAGCCTGCCGAGCTGCACCGGGACGTCGAACAGTCTGCCCGGCGCGAACCTCGCCCAGAAGCCGCGCATCCCCGGCACGATGGCCTTCACCACGGGGAGCCCGACGTCCGGGCGGGTCTGGTCGAGCACGAGCACGTCGAGCCCCAGTGCCTCCAACCTGTGCTGCACCGAGCGGACGTCGGCCAGCAGATCGTCCGTCGGGGTGTGGCGGTAGTCGGCGAGCCGGCGCGCCGGCACCGCCGGATCGGGCCGCAGGTAGGCGTCCCCGGCCCAGGTGGCGGTGCGCCACCACCGTACGGCGTCCGGATCGGACCAGCCGTACCCGCCGTCGTCGTCGCCGCCGACCTCCGCCACGGTCGGCATCAACTGGTTCATCTCGGTGAGCGCGCGGACCAGCGCCGCCCGCGGGTCGGGGTGGGTGCCGAAGCCGAACATGATGTCCTCGCACCGCTTGTCGGTGCGCCGGGACAGCGCGGCCATGGTGGGGATCCCGACGTCCGACGACACGTCCAGCACCCACACCTCGCGGTGCAGGCCCGCGTAGACCTCCCGCAGCTCGTCGATCCAGCGGTCGCGGAAGCTGTCCAGGTCCACCGCGGGGGCCTGGGTGCGGTTGTACCACCAGAGGGCCACGGCGTCGCGCTCCACCACCTCCAGCAGGCCCTGGAGCAGCGCGTCCTCCAGGCTGCTGCCGGCGGCGTTGCCGTTGGAGTCCGCGCACAGCGACATGCCGCCGTGCTGCTCCGGCACGTTGAAGTAGAGCATCGAGGTGGGCAGCAGGCGGTGCCGCTGCTCGGTGAGCGACCACACCGGCGTCCAGCTCGTCACGGCCGCGTCGTCGAACGGCGCGCACACGTACTGGAACGGCGAGCAGGTGGCGTTCCAGCGGTCGCGGTCGGCGTACTGTCGCTCGTCGAACAGCAGGCAGTCGTCGGGGTGGACGGCGGTGCCCGCCAGCTCGGTGTAGCTGCCGGTGACCCGGGCCTCGTCGCCGTGGAAGTACGCGCTGTGCCGCTCGATGGCCTCGCACAGCGCGCTCACCTCGGCGTGCACGGGGGTCACGCCCTTGCCGCCGTTCTCGGCCCGCAGCGCGAAACGCATCTGCTCCGCGTTCCTGCGGGTGGTCATCGCGAGATTCGGGCCGGAGCGGAACGAGTTGAAGAAGGCCGGGCCCCGCCCGTCGCGGGTGATCTCCTTGACCACGCCGCTGACCGGGCTCACCAGGTGCCCGTAGTCGCGCAGCACCCGCTCCGGCGGCAGGGCGCGGTGGCTGCCGCCGCTGCGGGACGCCTTCGGCCGGCTGCGCAGCGGCACCGGACGGAACGCCCGGTCCCGCTCGATGCCGGGGTCGCCGCACTCGGGGCACTGCGGCCGGGCGCGCACCTCGTGGTGGGCGCCGCGCAGGGTGACGCTGTCCAACGTCCACACCGTGCGCTGCCCGTCGTGCCGGAGCCCGGCCGTCCACTTCGCGGCCTCCAACGCCACCAGGTGCAGGGCGGCGGCGCCGAGCGGGGGCAGCGACACCGGCGGGGTGCCGATCTCCGTGTCGGAGCCGACGACGGCGCGCAGGCGCGTCTCGGCCTGGCGGTGGCCGCGCAGCCGGTGCCCCAGGCAGTGCCAGCACCCCGTCGCGGCGGCGGGGTCGAACACGGGCCCCACCCACACCTGTGCGCCGCCCGGCTTCGCGAGGAGCCAGGGCCGGCCTGCCGCGCGATGCGCGGCGTCGACGGCAGCCAACCCCTCGTCGAGGTAGTCCTCACAGAGCACAATCGATAAGTCGGCGGGCGGGGCCGAAAAGTTCCCGGAAACCGGCGTCACCGTCAACCCGGCCGCGCGCAGCGCGTCTGTCGCCGCCACGGCATCCGCCGCACGGCCGCCGACGCGGACGAGGTCGACCCGGGCGGCGGCGGTGGCCCGTACGGCGGCGGTGGGGTCCAGACCCGCCGCCTCCCAGTACGCGAGCGCGGGCTCGTCGGCCTCCGCCTCCCGCGCCGGCCGCAGCGTCACCAGGCCGGCGTCGACGAGCCGCCGGACGACCGTGCCGATCTCGGCGGGCGACATTCCGGCCGGACTGTCCCGGACGAGTTCCGCCAGGTCACGGGTGCCGTCGAGCAGCGGGGCCAGGGCCTCGACGTGCGCCCCGCTGACCGAGGTCGCGCCGCGCTCGGAGAGCAGGTAGACCGCGTCACCGCGTACCACGTGGGCCCGCAGGTGCCGCTTGAACCCGACGCGCAGCTGTGCATCCCCACCCGACATGGCTGCTCCCTGCTCGACCAGTGCCGCTCCAGCGACACTCCAGCGTGCCTCCAGCCAGCCTCGCGGCAGCGCAGGCTGCGGGCAAGTGCCGCGGTCACATGCTGCCCCCTCGTTTGGTCATGCCCGTCCATGACGCGGTCACTATCGGCTCGACCTTCGCTTGGAATAGCGTGGAAGCCTGTCCTGACTCCCCCTGGTCGGAATCGTCGCTCCCGTCACGGAACCAGTCGCCGACGCACTCGTCGGCGGTGGAAAGTGCGGTGGATCCGACTGATAGCGAGGTCGGCGAAATGATTACCAAGTTTGCGGAACTGGGATCGATGTCGCACGAGGAGAAACTGACGCTCCTCGCCGCGTTGCTGGAGTCGGCGGCCGAACCCGCGACGGAAGTCCGGCGCCCCGAGCCGCCGCCGGTCGTGCCGCCACGGCACCCGGCGGGGAACCCGCTCGCCGGGCTGCGGTTCGAACTGCTCGGCCCGCTCGTCATCCGGCACGACGGGGTCGACATCGCACCGAGCGCACCGAAGCTGCGGCTGGTCCTGTCCGCGTTGCTGTTCAACGTGAACCAGCCGGTCGGCGCGTCGGTGCTCGTCCGGGAGCTGTGGAGCACGGGGGCGCCCCGCACCGCCCACGCCACCCTCCAGACGTACATGTTCAAGGTGCGCAAGCTCTTCCGCGGCGTGCTCGGCGGCTCCGTCGAGGACATCGCGCGCGACGTCCTGCTCACCTGCTCCGGGGGCTACACGCTGCGGGTGGACCCGAAGCAGCTCGACATCGTCGAGTTCGACGAGCTGGTCACGGCGGGCACCGCGGCGATGCACGCGGGCGACTACGAACAGGCGGGCGCGCACCTGCGCCGGTCGCTGGCGCTCTGGCGCGGCAACGTCGTGCACCAGGGCCAGTGGGGCCCGCAACTGCGCGCCCAGGCCGCGCGGCTCGAGGAGCGGCGGTTCTACGCGTACACCACTAGGATCGACGCCGACCTCTGCCTGGGCCGGCACCGGGAGGCGACCTCCGAGCTCGCGTCGCTGGTCGTGGAGCACCCGCTGCACGAGTCGGCGCACACGATGCTGATGCTCGCGCTGCACCGGTCGGGGCGTACGCCGGCGGCGCTGGAGGTCTACCTGCGGTTCCGGCGGCGGATGATGAACGAACTCGGCATCGAGCCCTCGGAGCGGATCCAGGCGCTGCACCTGGCGCTGCTGTCGACCGACCCGCTGCTCGCGGACCTGTCGCTCACCTCCGACATGCTGCTGGACCGGCTCGTCGGCCGGGTCCGCCACGGGCGTCGGCTGAGTTCTTCCGCTGTTACCGGCTGATGGGCCGGCCGCGATTACCTTCAATTTCGCACTCGTGCGCAAAGGAGGAATAGCAATGACCACATCGCCGGTGAAGAACAGTGCGCCTATCGGGCGTGCGACATTTGCCAACGACCCGGGACTGCTTTCGGACGTGCTGCGCCCGTACGCGAGGCCGAAGACCCAGTACCTCAAGTCCGCGACGGTCACCGTCGCCAACGGGCTGGCGAGCGCGGAGGGCGAGTTCGCCATCCCGTACCCGTGCTACATCGACGACACCGGTCACCTCAACTCGGTCGAGGTGAACATCTGCTTCAACCAGCTCATGTACTACCTGATCGCCAAGTGCGTCCAGGACCGGGCGGTGCCCGCGCTGGCCGCGTGGACGATGGAGGACTACTGGGCCAAGCAGCTGCCGGACATGCTCATCGCGAACTTCACCAGCAGGTTCCGCCGGCCGATCGACTCGTCGTCGTTCCACGGCGAGGTCTCCTTCGCCGAGTTCAGCGAGCGCAACCGCAGCAAGCCGGTCCAGATCATCGACATGCCCTGGCGCTTCTGGGACACCCAGGGTGGCGTCGCCGACGGCGAGGTACGGATGGCGCTGGTCAACCCGCCCGGCATGCGTTTCCAGGCCGACGCGGCGTGAGCCGCCTCCACCCGTACGTCCCCTGAGGAGGACCCCGGTGACTGTTCAGTTGCGCACCCTCGTCGACGTGGTGCGCAGGCACGCCGTCCAGCAGCCGGACGTCGTCGCCATGGTCTGCGAGGGCCGGCGCGTCGACTACGCCACCCTGCACCGCGTCAGCAACCAGGTCGCGCGCGCCCTCCAGGCGGCGGGCCTGCGCCCCGGGGACCGCATCGCCTACCTGGGCAGGGAGTCCGAGCACTACTACGAGCTGCTCTTCGGCGCCGCGAAGACGGGCGTGGTGCTGGTGCCGATCAACTGGCGGCTGGCCGCCGGCGAGGTCGAGCACATCCTGCGCGACTCGGGCGCGGCCCTGCTCTTCGTCGACTCGGACTCGGCCGCCGTCGCCGAGAAGCTGGCGGCGGAACTGCCGACGCTGACCGGGGTGGTCGGGCTCGACGAGCCGGGTGCCGCCGGGGCCGGCTTCACCGCCTGGGTGTCGGCGCAGCCGGACGCGAACGTGCTGGCCAGGGTCACCCCCGACACGCCGCTGGTGCAGATGTACACCAGCGGAACGACGGGCCTGCCGAAGGGCGTCGTCCTCGCGCACCGCAGCTTCTTCGCGGTACGCCAGGCGCTCGCCTCGGCGGAGCTGGACTGGATCGACTGGCGCGAGGGCGACGTCAGCCTCGTCGGCATGGCCGGTTTCCACATCGGCGGCCTGTGGTGGGCGACGCAGGGCTTCGTGTCGGGCGTGACGAACGTGGTGATGCGCGAGTTCACCACGGCGGGCGCGGTCGAGCTGATCAGGACGCTGCGCGTCACCACCGCCTGCCTGGTGCCCGCGATGCTGCGGCTGCTGCTGGCGGAGCCCGGCGTGTCGAAGGAGGACTTCACCTCGCTGCGCAAGGTGGTCTACGGTGGCGCGCCCATCTCGGCGGCGCTGCTGGCCCGCTGCGTCGAGGGCTTCGGCTGCGAGTTCGCCCAGATCTACGGGCTGACCGAGACCGGCAACACGGCCATCTGCCTGCCCCCGGCCGACCACACGCCGGACAGCGGGCGGATGCAGGCGGCGGGACGCCCCTACCCGGGCTTCGAGGTCAAGATCGCCGACAGCCGGGGCGAGCCGCTGCCGCCCGGCGAGATCGGCGAGGTCTGGTTGCGTACGCCGGCGGCGATGGTCGAGTACTGGAACCTGCCCGAGGCCACGGCGAAGACGCTCGTCGACGGCTGGGTCGTCACCGGTGACGCGGGGGTGCTGGACGAGGACGGCTACCTGTTCATCCGGGACCGGATCAAGGACATGATCATCGTGGCGGGGGAGAACGTCTACCCGGCGGAGGTCGAGCACGTCATCGGGCGCCACCCGCTGGTCGCCGAGTCGGCCGTCGTGGGCGTGCCGGACGAGCGCTGGGGCGAGGCCGTGCACGCGTTCGTGGTGCCGGTGGAGGGGCAGCAGCTCACCGAGAGTGACCTCGCCCTGCACCTGCGCGGCAAGCTCGCCGCCTTCAAGCAGCCCCTGCACTACGAGTTCATCGACCGGGTGCCCCGCAACCCCAGCGGCAAGATCCTGCGCCGCGAGCTGCGCGAGCGATTCTGGCAGGGTCACGAGCGCAGGGTGAGCTGATCGCGATGACCACCGAGCGCGAATGCCGCGCCCCCCTGCACCGGCTGCCCCGGCCGGCGCGGCGGCGCGGCGCCACGCTGCTCGACGCCCTCGCCGAGGTCGTCGCCATCCACCGCACGACGATCGCGGCGCCCGGCGGGACCGGACGCCGCGAACTCGTGGCACGGGGCGTCGCAGACCACGCGCGGGTCATGGGCGGCCCCGGCCGCGCACCCGACCTCGGCCTGGTCGACGAGGCCGTCCGCCCGGAGGACACCCGGGCCCGTCCCGTGTCCGCGCTCGCCGCCGGCCCCGTCCGGCGGCGCGGCGCGCACGGGCACATCCCGCTCTAGCACACGATCCCCCACCGGTCCGCCCTTGGAGTGACGTCGATGCCCGACAACGAGGAAAAGCTGCTCGACTACCTCAGGCGGACGACAGCGGAGCTGCGCGAGACGCGGCGGAAGCTGCGTGACGCGGAGGAGGCCGCGCACGAGCCCATCGCGATCGTCGGCATGGCGTGCCGGTATCCGGGGGGCGTGCGTACGCCGGAGGACCTGTGGGACCTGGTCGCCGCCGGACGCGACGGGATCGGCGGCTTCCCCACGGACCGGGGCTGGAACGTGGGGGAGCTGTACGACCCGACCCCAGGCACGCCGGGCCGGTCGTACACCCGCGAGGGTGGCTTCCTGCCCGACGCCGCGGACTTCGACGCCGAGTTCTTCGGGATCAGCCCGCGCGAGGCGTTGACCACGGACCCGCAGCAGCGGCTGCTGCTGGAGACCTCGTGGGAGGCGTTGGAGAACGCGGGCATCGACCCGGTGGGGCTGCGGGGCAGTGCCACCGGCGTGTTCGCCGGGATGATGTACCACGACTACACGGGCAACAGCTCCACGGGCTCGATCGCCTCGGGCCGGGTGGCGTACACGTTCGGGCTGGAGGGGCCGGCGGTCACCGTCGACACCGCCTGCTCGTCTTCCCTGGTAGCCCTGCACCTCGCCGGGCAGGCGCTGCGCAACGGCGAGTGCACGCTGGCGCTGGCCGGCGGCGTGACCGTGATGGCGACCCCGGAGACGTTCATCGAGTTCTCCCGGCAGCGCGGGCTGTCGCCGGACGGCCGCTGCAAGTCCTTCGCCGCCGCCGCCGACGGGACCGGCTGGTCCGAGGGCGTCGGCGTGCTCGTGCTGGAGCGGCTGTCGGACGCGCGGCGCAACGGCCACCGCGTGCTGGCGGTGGTCCGGGGCACGGCCGTCAACTCCGACGGGGCCTCGAACGGCCTGACCGCCCCGAACGGGCCGGCGCAGCAGCGGGTGATCCGGGCCGCGCTGGCCAACGCGCGGCTGTCGGCGAGCCAGGTCGACGTGGTCGAGGCGCACGGCACGGGCACCGTCCTGGGCGACCCGATCGAGGCGCAGGCGATCCTGGCCACCTACGGGCGGGACCGGGACCGGCCGCTCTGGCTGGGCTCGATCAAGTCGAACATCGGTCACACCCAGGCCGCGGCCGGCGTCGCCGGGCTGATCAAGATGGTGGGCGCGCTGCGGCACGGGCTGCTGCCGCGCACCCTGCACGTCGACGAGCCGTCCCCGAAGGTCGACTGGTCGGCGGGGGCGGTGTCGCTGCTGACCGAGCCGGTGGCGTGGCCCGCCGGCGACCGCCCGCGTCGTGCCGCCGTGTCGTCGTTCGGCATCAGCGGCACCAACGCGCACGTGGTGCTGGAGGAGCCCGAGCCGGCGGAGGCCCCCGAGCCGGTCGCCGCGGCCGAACCGCCGGTGATCCCCTGGGTCCTCTCCGGACGGACGCCGGAGGCGGTACGGGCGCAGGCCGCGCGCCTGGCCGGCGCGGTGGCGGGCCGCGATCCCGAGGACGCCGGGTTCGCCCTGGCCGTCGGGTTCACGCTGGCCGTCGGGCGCACCGCGTTCGAGCACCGCGCCGCGGTGGTGGGCCGCGACCTCGCGGAGCTGGTACGCGCGCTGGAGGCCGGCGTGCAGCCGACCCCCGCCGGCACGGGCGGGCGGCTCGCCTTCCTGTTCACCGGGCAGGGGGCGCAGCGGCCGGGCATGGGCGCCGAACTCGCCGCCGCGTACCCCGTCTTCGCCACCGCCTTCGACGAAGCCTGCGCCGCCCTCGACAAGCACCTCGACCGGCCCCTACGCGAGGTCATCGACACCGACGAGCTGCACCAGACCGGCTACACCCAGCCCGCCCTGTTCGCCTTCGAGGTCGCCCTGCACCGACTCCTCGAATCCTGGGGCGTCCACCCCCACGCCGTCGCCGGACACTCCATCGGCGAACTCGCCGCCGCCCACATCGCCGGCATCCTCGACCTCACCGACGCCGCCACCCTCGTCGCCGCCCGCGCCCGCCTCATGCAGGCCCTCCCCGCCGGCGGCGCCATGATCGCCGTCGAGGCCACCGAGGAACAGGTCACCCCCCACCTCACCGGCACCGTCGGCATCGCCGCCGTCAACACCGGCACCAACGTCGTCATCTCCGGCGACGAGGCCGCCACCCGCGCCGCCGCCGAGGCACTCGCCGCCCAGGGCCACCGCACGAAGCGCCTCACCGTCTCGCACGCCTTCCACTCCCACCTGATGGACCCCATACTCGACGACTACCGGGCCGTCGCCGCGTCCGTCACCCACCACGAACCCCGCATCCCCCTCGTCTCCACCGTCGACGGCCAACCACTGCGGCCCACCGCCGACCACTGGGTCGACCAGGTCCGCCAGGCCGTCCGCTTCCACGACGCCGTCACCACCCTCACCACCACCCACCACGTCGACACCTTCCTCGAGATCGGCCCCGACACCGTCCTCGCCACGGCCGCCGCCACCGGCGACGCCACCGCCATCGCCACCACCCGCCGAGGACAACCCGAGACGCACACGCTCACCAGGGCCGTCGCCGCACTCCACACCCGCGGCGTCCCGGTCGACTGGCCCACGTTCTTCGCCGGCGCCCGGACCACGGAGCTGCCGACGTACCCCTTCGAGCGCCAGCGGTACTGGGCGGAGAACGCCGCCGCGACCGGGGCGGCGAGCCGGCTCGGGCTCGCCGACACCGAGCACCCCCTGCTCGGCGCGGCCGTCGCGCTGCCCGACTTCGACGGCGTCGTCTACACCGGCCGGCTGTCGACCGGCACCCACCCGTGGCTCGCCGACCACGTCGTCGCGGGCGTCGTGCTCGTTCCCGGCGCGGCGCTCGTCGAACTCGCGGTGCACGCCGCGGACGCGGTCGGCTGCCCGGTGCTGGAGGAGCTGACCACGGTGGCCCCGCTGGTCCTGCCCGCCGACGGCGCGGTGCAACTGCGGTTGCGCGTCGGCGAGCCGGACGGGGAGGGCCGCCGCACCGTCGAGATCCACTCGCGCGGCGAGCACACCGAGAGCTGGACGGCGCACGCCACCGGACTCGTCGCCGCGGAAGCGGTCACCGCGCCCGACACCGTGACCGAGTGGCCCCCCGCCGACGCCCGGCCGGTCGACCTGACCGACGCCTACGACCGGCTCGCCGACTCCGGCTACGAGTACGGGCGGGCGTTCCGTGGCGTCACGGCGGTCTGGGAACGCGGCGACGAACTGTTCGCCGAGGTCACCCTCCCCGAGGCGGACGAGCGGTTCGCGCTGCACCCCGCCCTGCTGGACGCCGCGCTGCACGCCCCGCTGCTGGCCGACCCCGCCGGCACGGGCAACACCGTGCTCCCGTTCTCGTGGCAGCAGGTCGTGCTGCACGCCACGAACGCCACCGCCCTGCGGGTCCGCATCGCCCCCGTCGACTCCGGCTGGGCGATCACCGCGACCGACGGCACCGGCGCCCCCGTGGTGTCGGTGGGCAGGCTGGAGACCCGGCCGGTCGGCGCGCTCGACGCCCGCCCGACCCACCACGACTCGCTGTACGAGCTGACCTGGACCCCCGTGCCGGCAGCCCCAAGGCAGGACGGGGACGTACGGCTGCTCGACACGACCACGTTCCCGCCCGCCTCCGCCCCGGCGGACACCCCGGCCGGCGTCCGCGCCGCGCTGCACCGCGTCCTCGACGAGCTCACGTCCTGGCTGGCCGAACCCGCCGGCTCCCGCATCGTCGTGCGTACCCGCGGCGCGGTGGCCCTGCCCGGCGAGGACGTCACCGACCTCGCGGGCGCCGCCGTCTGGGGGTTCGTCCGCTCGGTCCAGGCCGAGCACCCCGACCGCGTCGTCCTGGTCGACGGCGACGTGCTGCTGGCCGACGACGAGCCGCAGCTCGTGGTCCGCGACGGCGTCCCGTACGCCGCCCGGCTGGCCCGGGCGGCCACCGCCGACCCCGTCGCCACGGACCTCGGCGCCGGGACGGTGCTGGTCTCCGGCGCGTCCGGCGCGTTGGGCGCGGTGGTGGCCCGGCACGTGGTGGCGGTGCACGGGGTGCGCGACCTGCTGCTGGTGTCCCGCCGTGGCGCGAGCGCCCCGGGCGCCGAGGAGCTGGCGGCGGAGCTGACCGCGTCGGGCGCGTCGGTGCGCTGGGCGGCCTGCGACGTGGCCGACCGGGACGCGGTGGCGAAGCTGGTCGCCGGCTGCGACCTGTCGGCGGTCGTGCACGTCGCCGGCGTGGTGGACGACGGTCTGCTGGCGTCGTTGTCGCCGGAGCGCCTCGACCGGGTGCTGGCGCCGAAGGTGGACGCGGCGTGGCACCTGCACGAGGTGACGGCCGGGACGCCCCTGTCGGCGTTCGTGGTGTTCTCGTCGGCGGCGGGCGTGTTCGGCAACGTGGGCCAGGCGGCGTACTCCGCCGCGAACGCGTTCCTCGACGCGCTTGTCGTGCGACGCCGGGCGGCCGGCCTGAGCGGGCAGTCCCTGGCGTGGGGCATGTGGGACGGGGGGATGGCGGGCGAGCTGACCGGCGCGGAGCGGCAGCGGCTGGCCCAGGCGGGCGTACGCGCCCTGCCGGTCGACGAGGGCCTGCGCCTCTTCGACGCCGCGCTCACCTGCGCCGCGCCGGTCCTCGTACCCATCGGGCTCGACCTCGGTGTGGTCGACGGTCCGCTCTACCGCGGCCTGGTCCGCCCCCGGACCCGGCGGGCGGCCTCCACCGGCGACGGCCTCGCCGCGCGCCTGGCCGGCCGGTCCGGACCGGAGTGCGCGGACCTGCTGCTGGACCTGGTCCGCACGAACGTCGCGACGGTGCTCGGGCACCGCGACCCCGACGCCGTCGACCCCGGTCGCGCCTTCACCGAGCTGGGCTTCGACTCGCTCGCCGCGCTGGAACTGCGCAACCAGCTCAACGCCGCGACCGGCCTGCGGTTGCCCGCCACCCTGACCTTCGACCGGCCCAACACCCGCGCGGTCGCGGAGCTGCTGTACGAGCGGCTCGTCCCCGACACCGGCAGCGACGGCGGGCTGCCGGAGGACGAGGTCCGCCGCATCCTGCTCGCCATCCCCCTCAGCCGGCTCCGGGACGCCGGCCTGATGGACAGCCTGCTCGAACTGGGCGGCGTCCGGGTCGCCGCCGCCGAGCCGGACGCCGCACCCAGCGGATCCATCGACGACATGGACGCCGACGCACTGATCAGCATGGCGCTCGCCGACCTCGGTGAAGCGACGACGGAAGCGGGGAGCTGACCACATGGCCAACTCGGAGGAGAAGCTCGTCACCGCGCTGCGGGCCTCGCTCAAGGAGAACGAGTGGCTGCGGGAGCAGAACCGCAAGCTCAACTCGACGCTGCGCGAGCCGATCGCCATCGTCGGCATGGCCTGCCGCTACCCGGGTGGGGTGCGGAACCCCGACGACCTGTGGGACCTCGTCGCCGCCGGCGGGGACGGCATCACCGGCTTCCCCACCGACCGCGGCTGGAACGTCGCGGAACTCTACGACCCCACGCCCGGCACGCCGGGGCGGTCGTACACCCGCGAGGGCGGCTTCCTGCACGACGCGGCCCAGTTCGACCCGGAGTTCTTCGGGATCAGCCCGCGCGAGGCGTTGACGATGGACCCGCAGCAGCGGCTGCTGCTGGAGACCTCGTGGGAGGCCCTCGAGAACGCCGGCATCGACCCGACCGGGCTGCGCGGCAGCGACACGGGCGTCTTCGCCGGGATGATGTACCACGACTACGCGGAGAACAACGCCACCGGCGCGATCGCCTCCGGCCGGGTGGCGTACACCTTCGGGCTGGAGGGGCCCGCCGTCACCGTCGACACCGCGTGCTCGTCGTCGCTGGTGGCCCTGCACCTGGCCGTGCAGGCCCTGCGCAACGGCGAGTGCTCGCTCGCGCTCGCCGGCGGGGTCACCGTGATGGCGACCCCGGAGACCTACGTCGCGTTCTCCAAGCAGCGCGGGCTGTCGCCGGACGGCCGGTGCAAGTCCTTCGCCGCCGCCGCCGACGGCACCGGCTTCGCCGAGGGCGTCGGCATGCTGATCGTGGAGCGGCTCTCCGACGCCCGGCGCAACGGGCACCAGGTGCTCGGCGTCGTCCGCGGGACGGCGGTCAACCAGGACGGCGCCTCCAACGGCCTGACCGCCCCGAACGGGCCGGCGCAGCAGCGGGTCATCCAGGCGGCGCTGGCCAACGCGCGGCTGTCGGCCAACCAGATCGACGTGGTCGAGGCGCACGGCACCGGCACCACCCTGGGCGACCCGATCGAGGCGCAGGCCATCCTCGCCACCTACGGCCAGGACCGGGACCGGCCGCTGTGGCTCGGCTCGGTCAAGTCCAACATCGGTCACACCCAGGCCGCCGCCGGCGTCGGCGGCATCATCAAGATGGTGCTCGCCATGCGGCACCGGCTGCTGCCGAAGACGCTGCACGTGGACGCCCCCAGCGACCAGGTCGACTGGACCGAGGGCTCGGTCGACCTGCTGACCGAGGCCGTCGCCTGGCCCCGGGGCGCGGAGCCGGCCCGCGCCGGCGTCTCGTCGTTCGGCGTGAGCGGCACCAACGCCCACGTGATCATCGAGGAGCCGCCCGCGCCGGAGGCCGCGCAGCCCACCGTGGCGGCGACCGGGCCGGTGCCCTGGGTGGTGTCCGGCCGTACGCCCGAGGCCCGGCGCGAGCAGGCGGCCCGGCTGGCAGCCCACCTCGACCTGCACCCCGCCGCCCCGGCCGACGTCGCCGCCGCCCTGGCGACCCGCGCCCGGTTCGAGCACCGGGCGGTCGTGGTCGGCGCGGACCCCGCCGAGCTGCGGGCCGGCCTGGCCGCCGTCGCGGCGGACGAACCCGGGCCGACCGTCGCCACCGGCGCCGTGCTGGGCGACGAGCCCCGGGTCGTCTTCATGTTCCCCGGCCAGGGCTCGCAGTGGGCGGGCATGGCCGTCGAGCTGATGGACACCGCCGAGGTGTTCGCGGACCGGATGGACGAGTGCGCGCGGGCCGTCGACGCGTTCACCGACTGGTCGCTGCTGGACGTCGTCCGGGGCGTGCCCGGCGCGCCGTCGCTCGACCGGGTGGACGTGGTGCAGCCCGTGCTGTTCGCCGTGATGGTGTCGCTCGCGGCGCTGTGGCGCTCGTACGGCGTGCGGCCCGCCGCCGTGGTGGGGCACTCGCAGGGCGAAATCGCCGCCGCCGTCGTCGCCGGCGCGCTCACCCTCGACGACGGCGCCCGCGTGGTCGCGCTGCGCAGCCGGGCGATCGCCGCCGGCCTCGCCGGTCGCGGCGGCATGGCCTCGGTGGCGGCGCCCCGGGCGGACGTGGAGGCGCTGCTCGCCCGGTGGGGCGAGCGGATCTCCGTCGCGGCGGTCAACGGTCCCGCCGCCACCGTCGTCTCCGGCGAGCCCGACGCCCTCGCCGAGCTGCTGGCCGCGTGCGAGGCCGACGGCGTGCGGATGCGGATGATCCCCGTGGACTACGCCTCGCACTCCGCGCAGGTCGAGACCATCCGGGACGAGCTGCTGCACGTCCTCGCCGACGTCCGGCCGCGAAGCGCCGACGTGCCGCTGTACTCCACGCTCACCGGCGAGGTCGTCGACACCGCGACCCTCGACGCCGACTACTGGTACGCGAACCTGCGCGGCACGGTCCGGTTCGAGGACGCCATCGACCGCCTGCTCGCCGACGGGCACGACGTCCTCGTGGAGATCAGCCCCCACCCCGTGCTCGGCATGGGGGTACGCGAGATCCTGGACCGCGCCGACGCCCCGGCCGCGCTCGTCGGCTCGCTGCGGCGCGACGAGGGCGGCCTGTCGCGCTTCCTGCTCTCCCTGGCCGAGGCGTACGTGCGCGGGGTCGCCGTCGACTGGTCCCCGCACACCCGCGGCGTCCCGGCCCCGCTGCCGACGTACGCGTTCCAGCACCAGCGGTACTGGCAGCTCGCGGCGGCGTCCGCCGTGGACGCCCGCGGCCTCGGCATCGACGTCGTCGGCCACCCGCTGCTCGGCGCCGCGCTCACCGTCCCGGAACGGGACCTCGTCGTGCTCGCCGGCCGGATCAGCCTGGAGACGCACCCGTGGCTGGCCGACCACGCCGTCCTGGACACCGTCCTGCTGCCCGGCACGGCGCTTGTCGAACTGGCCGTCCGCGCCGGCGACGAGGTCGGCTGCCCGGCCGTCGAGGAACTCGTCATCACCGCCCCGCTCGTCGTGCCGGCACACGGCGGGGTGGCCCTGCGGCTCACCGTCGAGGCACCGGACGAGCACGGCCGCCGCGCGCTCGGCGTCTACGGGCAGACCGACACCGAGGCGAGGATCGGCATGTGGACCCGGCACGCCACCGGTGTCCTCGCCGCCGCCGCGACAGCGGGGGAGCACCTCACCGAGTGGCCGCCCGCCGACGCGCTGGCCGTCGACCTCGGCGACCTGTACGACCGGCTCGCCGGGCTCGGCCTGCGGTACGGCCCGGTGTTCCAGGGCCTGCGGGCCGCGTGGCGGCGCGGCGACGAGACGTACGCCGAGGTGGCCCTGCCGCAGGGCGTCGACGTCGACGGGTTCGGCCTGCACCCGGCGCTGTTCGACGTCGCCCTGCACGCGCTCGCCGCGGACGTCGGGGACGGGGCGGCGAAGCTGCCGTTCTCGTGGAACGGCGTGACGCTGCACGGGGCCGGCGCGACGAGCCTGCGCGTCCGGCTCACCAGGACGGGGGCGGACAGCGCGGCCCTGCTCCTCGCGGACCACACGGGCGCCCCGGTCGCCTCCGTGGCGGCGCTCACCGTACGCACGGTGGCCCCGCAGGCGCTCAAGGGACGCAGCGGCTTCGTCGAGTCGCTGTTCCGGCTGGAGCACGTGCCGCTGCCCGCCGGCCGGGGCGAGCGCGGCACGTGGCAGACGCTGGGCGACACGGCGGTCTTCGGCGCGCCGCCGGTGGCGCTGGCCGACGTGGCCGCCGACACGCTCTTCCTGCCGTGCTTCTCCGACGCGCCCGGCATCGCCGCGGTGCCCGACCTCACGGCGTACGCGCTGAGCACGATCCAGCAGTGGCTCGCCGATCCCCGCCAGGCCGAGACCAGGCTCGTCGTGGTGACCCGCCCGGACGACCTCGCCGGCGCGGCGGTGCACGGCCTGGTCCGCTCCGCGCAGGCGGAGAACCCGGAGCGGATCGTCCTGCTGGAGGCCGACGACACCGCCGACGAACTGGTGGCGGCGGCGCTGGCGACGGGCGAGCCGGTGCTCACCGTCCGCGACGGCGTGGTGCGCGCGCCCCGCCTGGCCCGGGTGCCCGAGCAGGACGTCGCCGGGCCGGCGGTGTTCGGCCCGGACAGCCGGGTGCTCGTCACCGGCGGCACCGGCTCCCTGGGCGGGCTGGTCGCCCGCCACCTGGTCACCGGGCACGGCGTACGCGACCTCGTGCTGACCAGCCGCCGCGGCCTCGCCGCCGCCGGCGCGGAGGAACTGCGCGACGAACTCGCCGAGCTGGGCGCGACCGTGACGGTGCTGGCGTGCGACGTCGCCGACCGCGACCAGGTCGCGGCGCTGCTGGCGGACCACCCGGTCACCGGCGTCGTGCACACGGCGGGCGTGATGGGCGACGCCACCATCGCCACGCTCACCCCCGACCAGTTGGCCGCGGTGCTGCGACCCAAGGTGGACGCGGCCTGGCACCTGCACGAGCTGGCCGGGGACGTCACCGCCTTCGTGCTGTTCTCCTCGGCCGCCGGCATCTTCGGCAGCCCCGGCCAGGGCGCCTACGCCGCCGCGAATGCGCTGCTCGACGCGCTCGCGGCGCGGCGCCGGGCCGCGGGACTGCCCGCCCACTCGCTCGCCTGGGGGCTGTGGGCCGAGCGCAGCGAGATGACCGCCGACGTGGGCGGCGCGCAGCTGGGCCGGATGGCGCGCAGCGGCATGAGCGAGCTGTCCAGCAAGGACGGCCTGGCCCTGTTCGACGCCGCGGTCCGGTCGGCCGACGCGCTGCTCGCGCCGGTGCCGGTGGACCTCGCCGCGTTCGGCCGCGACGACCGGGAACCGCCGGAGCTGCTGCGCGGCCTGGTCCGCGCCCCGGCCCGCCGGGCGGTGGGCGGCTCCTCCCTCGCCCAGCGGCTGGCCGAGGTGCCCGGCGAGCGCTGGGCCGAGGTCGTGCTGGAGGTGGTGCTCACCCGGGTCGCGTCCGTCCTCGGCTACGCCCGGGCGGACAAGCTGCCGGCCGGACGCCCCTTCAAGGAACTGGGCTTCGACTCGCTCACCGCGCTCGACCTGCGCAACCAGCTCGGCGTGGCGACCGGGCTGCGGCTGCCGGCGACCCTGGTGTTCGACTACCCGACGCCGGAGGCGCTGGCCGGCTACCTGGTGTCGCAGTTGGCCGGCGGGCGGACCGCGACGGCGGACGTCGCCGTGACCCGGCACGACCACGAGCCGGTCGCGATCGTCGGCATGGCCTGCCGCTTCCCCGGCGACGTGCGTACGCCCGAGGACCTGTGGCGGCTGCTGGTCGGCGGCGGCGACGCGATCGGGCCGTTCCCCGGCAACCGGGGATGGAACCTCGACGCGCTCTTCGACCCCGACCCGGACACGTCGGGCACCAGCTACGTCGACCAGGGCGGCTTCCTCCACGACGCGGCCCACTTCGACCCCGGCTTCTTCGGCATCTCCCCGCGCGAGGCGCTGGCGATGGACCCGCAGCAGCGGCTGCTGCTGGAGACCTCGTGGGAGGCGCTGGAGCGGGCCGGCATCGACCCGACCAGGCTGCGCGGCAGCCGGACCGGGGTGTACGCGGGCGTCATGTACAACGACTACGGCACCGTGCTGAGCGCCTCCGCCGAGTCGGTCGACGGGTTCCTCTCCACCGGCAACTCCGGCGGCGTCATCTCCGGCCGGATCTCGTACACGCTCGGGCTGGAGGGCCCGACGATGACCGTCGACACCGCCTGCTCGTCGTCGCTGGTCGCCCTGCACCTCGCCATCTCCGCGCTGCGCAACGGGGAGTGCTCCCTCGCGCTCGCCGGTGGCGTGTCGGTGATGTCGACGCCGGGCACCTTCCTGGAGTTCTCCCGGCAGCGCAACCTCGCCCCCGACGGGCGGTGCAAGTCGTTCGCGGGCGCGGCCGACGGCACGTCGCTCTCCGAGGGCGTCGGCGTGCTGGTGGTCGAGCGGCTCTCCGACGCCCGGCGCCACGGGCACCCCGTACTGGCCGTGGTGCGCGGCTCGGCCGTCAACTCCGACGGCGCCTCCAACGGGCTCACCGCACCCAACGGGCCGTCGCAGCAGCGGGTGATCCGGGCCGCCCTGGCCGACGCGCGGCTGTCGCCGTCCGAGGTCGACGTGGTCGAGGCGCACGGCACCGGCACCACCCTGGGCGACCCGATCGAGGCGCAGGCCGTCCTCGCCACGTACGGCCAGGACCGGGCCACGCCCGTGCTGCTCGGTTCGGTCAAGTCGAACCTCGGGCACACGCAGGCCGCCGCCGGGGTCGCCGGCATCATGAAGATGGTGCTGGCGCTGCGGCACGGCGTGCTCCCGCAGACCCTGCACGTGGACGAGCCCTCGCCGCACGTGGACTGGTCCGCCGGCGCGGTACGCGTCGCCTCGGAGTCCGTCCCGCTCACCGCCGCCGACCGCCCGCTGCGGGCCGCCGTGTCGTCCTTCGGCATCAGCGGCACCAACGCCCATGTCGTACTGGAGCAGGCCGACCCGGCGCCGCCGGCCGACGAGCCGGCCGTGCCGTTCACGCCGTGGCTGCTCTCGGCGCGGACCGAGGAGGGGCTGCGGGAGCAGATCCCGCGGCTGCGCGCCCACGTCGCCGCCGACCCGACGCTGCGCCCGGTCGACGTCGCGTACACCCTCGCCACCGGGCGGGCCGGGTTCGCGCACCGCGCGGTGCTGCTCGGCGACGAGGTGGTGACCGGCACGGCCGACGGCGGGAAGCTCGCCATGGTCTTCACCGGTCAGGGGTCGCAGCGGGTCGGCATGACGGCGGAGCTGATGGCCTTCCCCGCGTTCGCGGCGGCGTTCGACGAGGTGTGCGGGGAACTGGACCGGCACTTGGAGCGGCCGTTGCGGGAGGTGTTGGGCTCCGAGGAGGTGCATCAGACGGGGTGGGCGCAGCCGGCGTTGTTCGCGGTGGAGGTGGCGCTGTTCCGGTTGTTCGAGTCGTGGGGGGTGCGGCCGGACTTCGTGGCGGGGCACTCGATCGGTGAGTTGGCGGCGGCGCACGTGGCGGGGGTCTGGTCGCTGGCCGACGCCGCGAAGGTCGTCGCGGCGCGGGGCCGGCTGATGCAGGCGCTGCCGACCGGTGGCGCGATGGTGGCGGTACGTGCCACCGAGGACGAGGTCGTCCCGCTGCTCTCCGACGCCGTGGCGATCGCCGCCGTGAACGGGCCGGAGTCGGTGGTGCTCTCCGGCGACGAGACCGCCACCCTGGCCGTGGCCGAGAAGCTGTCGGGGAAGGGCCGCAGGGCGCGGCGGCTGACCGTGTCGCACGCGTTCCACTCGCCGCTGATGGACCCCATGCTCGACGAGTACCGCGCGGTGGTGGCCCAGGTGGACTGCCGGGAGCCGGCCGTCGCGCTGGTCTCGACCGTCACGGGCGAGCCCACCACGCTGGACGCCGAGCACTGGGTGCGGCAGGTGCGCGAACCGGTCCGGTACGCCGACGCGGTCGCCACGCTGGCCGCGTCCGGGGCCACCACCTTCCTGGAGATCGGCCCCGACGCGGTGCTGACCGCGCTCGGGCGCAACGTGGCCGACGGCGAGTGGATCCCGGCGTGCCGCAAGGGCCGCGCCGAGCCCGAGACCGTGGCCACCGCGCTCGCCCGGCTCGCGGTGCGCGGCACGCCCGTCGACTGGCCCTCGGTGGTGCCGGGGCGGACCGTCGAACTGCCTACGTCCGCGTTCCAGCACCAGCCGTACTGGCCCCGGCCGGGGGCCGGCACCGGCGACGCGAGCGGGCTGGGCCAGACGCGGGCGAACCACCCGCTGCTGGGCGCGGCGGTCGAGCTGCCGGACGGCGGCGCGGTCTTCACCGGCCGCCTCGCGCTGACCACCCACCCGTGGCTGGCCGACCACGCGGTGGCGGACCTGGTGCTGCTGCCCGGTGCGGCGCTGGTCGAGCTGGCGGCCCACACCGGCCGCGAGGTCGGCTGCCCGCGCGTCGAGGAGCTGACGTTGGAGGCGCCGCTCGTACTGCCGGACTCCGGCGGCGTCCAGGTGCGGGTGACGGTGGGCGAACCGGCGTCGGACGGCGGCCGGGAGGTGGGCGTCCACTCGCGGACCGAGGACGGGGACGGGTGGACCACCCACGCGGTGGGCCGGCTGACCCCGGCCGGGGCCGCCGGCGCCGACCTGCGCGCCTGGCCGCCGGACGCGGAGCCGGTCGACGTCTCCACGGCCTACGACGACCTGTTCGCGCGCGGCCTGCGCTACGGCCCGGTCTTCCAGGGCCTGACCGCGGCGTGGCGGCGCGGCGACGAGGTGTTCGCGGAGCTCACCCTGCCCGAGCAGGCCCACGACGACGCCGGCCGCTTCGGCCTGCACCCGGCGCTGCTGGACGCCGTCCTGCACGCGGTGGCGTCGACCGGCGACGGCGACCCGGTGCTGCCGTTCTCGTGGCGCGGATTCACCGTGCACGCGGCGGGCGCCGACCGGCTGCGGGCCCGGATCGTGCCGGGCGACGGCACGGCGGCCATCACCCTGGCCGACGCGACCGGCGCCCCGGTGGCCTCCGTCGAGGCGCTGGCGGTACGCCCGGTGTCGCCCGAACAGCTGGCGGCGCTGCGCCGCGACCGGCACGAGTCGCTGCTGCGCCTGGACTGGACGCCGCTGACCGGGACGCCCCGGCCGCGCACCCTCGCGGTGCTCGGGGAGCGGATCGACGGCCTCGACGCGACCGCGTACCCGGACCTGGCGGCCCTCGCCGTCGCCGTCGACGCCGGCGCCGCGGTGCCCGAGGTGGTGGTGGCGCGGTGCGCCCCGGACCGGGGCGTAGCGGAGGACGCGCGGGCCCGTGCGGCCACCCACCAGATCCTCGCCCTGGCGCAGAAGTGGCTCGCCGACGAGCGGTTCGCCGCCGCCCGCCTCGCCGTCCTGACCGGTGGCGCGGTGGCCACCCGGCCCGAGGACGACGTCACCGACCTCGCCGGGGCGGCGGCCTGGGGCCTGGTCCGCTCCGCCCAGTCCGAACACGGCGACCGGTTCGTCCTGGTCGACGTCGACGACGACCGGGCCGCCGGGACCGGTCTGTCGGCCGCGCTCGGCTCCGACGAGCCGCAGCTCGCCGTCCGCGGCGCCGACGTCCTGGTGCCCCGCCTGGCGCGGGCCGGCGCCACCGACGAGACCGCCGCGACCGCGTTCGAGGGGACCGTCCTGGTCACCGGCGCCACCGGCGCGCTCGGCCGGCTCGTCGCCCGGCACCTGGTCACCCGGCACGGCGTACGCGAGCTGTTGCTGGTCAGCCGCAGCGGCCCCGCCGCCGAGGGCGCGGCCGAGCTGCGCGACGAACTCGTCGCACTGGGGGCCGAGGTCACCGTCGCCGCGTGCGACGTCGCCGACCGGGCCGCCCTCGCCGGGCTGCTGGCGGCGCACCCGGTGCGCGGGGTGGTGCACACGGCCGGCGTCGTCGACGACGCCGTCATCTCCTCGCTCACCCCTGAGCGGGTCGACCGGGTGCTGCGGCCCAAGGTCGACGCCGCGACGAACCTGCACGAGCTGACCGGGGACCTGACCGCGTTCGTGCTGTTCTCGTCGGCCTCCGGGGTGCTCGGCGGCCCCGGCCAGGGCAACTACGCCGCCGGCAACGCCTATCTGGACGCGCTCGCCCAGCACCGGCGGGCGAACGGCCTGCCGGCCGTGTCGCTGGCCTGGGGCCGCTGGGAGCAGGCGGGCATGGCGGAGCAGCTGACCGAGGCCGACCTGCGGCGCATGTCGCGCTCCGGCGTCGGCGCGCTCCCCGTCGAGGAGGCGCTGGAGCTCTTCGACGCGGCGCTGCACACCGGGGGCATGGTGGCGCCCATCAAGCTCGACCACCGGGCCCTGCGGGAACGCGCCGTCGCGGGCATGGTGCCACCGGTGCTGAGCGGGCTGGTCCGGGTGCCCGCCAGGCGTACGGCCGGCGCCGACGCGGGAGCGGCCGACGCGCTGCGGCAGCGGCTCGCCGGCCGGGACGCCGAGGAGGCCGAGGCGATCCTGCTCGACCTGGTGCGTACCCAGGTGGCGGGGGTGCTGGCCTACCCGGACCCCGGCGCGGTCGCCGCCGACCGGCCGTTCAACGAGCTCGGCTTCGACTCGCTCACCGCGGTCGAGCTGCGCAACCGGGTGAACGCGGCGACCGGGCTGCGACTGCCCGCGACGCTGGTGTTCGACCACCCCACGTCGAAGGCCCTCGCCGCGTACCTGCGGGCCGAACTCTCCGGCGAGGCGGGCGACACCAACGCGGTGCTGGCCGCGTTCGCCGAACTCGACCGCCTCGAGGCGGTCCTGTCGGACGTCGACGAGCAGTCCCGCACCCGGCTGACGCTGCGGCTGCGCGACGTGCTCTCGAAGCTGGGCGGCGAGCCGGCGTCCACCGGCAACGACATCGATTCCGCGACCGACGACGAGGTCTTCGCTCTCATCGACAGCGAGCTGGGGATCTCATGACAGTGCGAGGAGGGCGACCGTAGTGGCCAACGAGGACAAGCTCCGGGACTACCTGAAGCGGGTCACGGTCGACCTGCAGAAGACCCGGCAGCGCCTGCACGAGGTGGAGGCGTCCGCGCACGAGCCGGTCGCGATCGTCGGCATGGCCTGCCGCTACCCCGGCGGCGTGACGAGCCCCGAGGACCTGTGGCGGCTGGTGGAGTCCGGAACCGACGCCACCGGCGCGTTCCCGACCGACCGCGGCTGGGACCTGGAGTCGCTGTACGACCCCCAGTCGCAGCGGGAGGGCACCTCGTACACCTCGCGCGGCGGTTTCCTGTACGACGCGGCGGACTTCGACCCCACGTTCTTCGGCATCAGCCCCCGCGAGGCGGTCGGCCTGGACCCCCAGCAGCGGCTGCTGCTGGAGGTCGCGTGGGAGACCCTGGAACGCGCCGGCATCGACCCCACCTCGCTCGCCGGCAGCCCGACCGGCGTGTTCACCGGCCTGATGTACCACGACTACGCGGGCAGCAACAGCTCCGGCAGCGTGGTCTCCGGCCGGGTCGCCTACACGCTGGGGCTGGAGGGGCCGGCGGTCACCGTCGACACCGCCTGCTCGTCGTCGCTCGTCGCGCTGCACCTGGCGATCCAGGCGCTGCGCCGGGGCGACTGCACGCTCGCGCTCGTCGGCGGCGTCTCGGTCATGGCGACGCCGCTGACGTTCGTCGAGTTCTCCCGCCAGCGTGGCCTGTCACCGGACGGGCGGTGCCGCTCGTACTCGGCGGACGCCGACGGCACCGGGTTCGCCGAGGGTGCCGGCGTGCTGCTGGTCGAGCGGCTGTCGGACGCGATCGAGCACGGCCACCGCGTCCTGGCGGTCGTACGGGGCTCCGCGGTCAACCAGGACGGCGCGTCGAACGGGCTGACCGCGCCCAACGGGCCGTCGCAGCAGCGGGTCATCGAGGCCGCGCTGGTCGACGCGGGCCTGTCGACGCGCCAGGTCGACGTGGTCGAGGGGCACGGCACCGGCACCACCCTGGGCGACCCGATCGAGGCGCAGGCGCTGCTCGCCACGTACGGCCAGGACCGGGAGGACCCGCTCTGGCTCGGCTCGGTGAAGTCGAACATCGGCCACACCCAGGCCGCGGCCGGGGTCGCCGGGGTCATCAAGATGGTGGAGGCGATCAGGCGCGGCGTCCTGCCCGCGACGCTGCACGCCGAGCAGCCGTCGGACCAGGTGGACTGGACGGCCGGCAACGTACGGCTGCTGACCGCCGCCACCGAGTGGCCGCAGACCGGGCAGCCGCGCCGGGCCGCGGTCTCGTCGTTCGGGTTCAGCGGCACCAACGCCCACGTGATCGTGGAGCAGGCGCCGGACGCCGCCGCCGCGCCCGAGCCGGCCGCCGCGCCGGTGACGTCGCTGCTGCTCACCGCCCGCGACACCAACGCGCTGCGGGACCAGGCGCGGCGGCTCGCCGCCGTGGTGTCGCAGGTGGAACCGGCCGAGCTGGGTTACGCCCTGGCCACCACCCGGTCCCGCTTCGCGCACCGGGCCGCGGTGCTCGGCGGCACCGCCGAGGAACTGGCCGCCGGCCTGGGCGCCCTGGCCCGCGACGAGCAGGCCGCCAACCTGGTCCGCGGCCGGGTGGCCGACGGCGGGGTCGCGATGCTCTTCTCCGGGCAGGGCGCGCAGCGGCTCGGCATGGGCCGCGGGCTGTACGCGGTGTACCCGGAGTTCGCGGCGGCGTTCGACGAGGTGTGCGCCGCCCTGGACCCGCACCTGGACCGGCCGCTGCGCGACGTCCTCGACACCGAGGACCTGCACCTGACCGGCTGGACCCAGCCCGCCCTGTTCGCCGTCGAGGTGGCTCTCTACCGGCTCGTCCGGTCGTGGGGCGTCACCCCCTCGGTCCTGGCCGGGCACTCGATCGGCGAGCTGGCCGCCGCGCACGTCGCGGGGGTGTTCACGCTCGCCGACGCGGCCCGCCTGGTCGCCGCCCGGGGCCGGCTGATGCAGGCGCTGCCGGCGGGCGGGGCGATGCTCGCCGTACAGGCCACCGAGGACGAGGTCGCGCCGCTGCTCGGCGCGGACGCCGACATCGCCGCCGTCAACGGCCCGGACTCGGTGGTCGTCTCCGGCACCGAGGAGGCGGTGGCGGCGGTGGCCGCGCGGTTCGCCGACCGCCGCACCCGGCGGCTGACCGTGTCGCACGCCTTCCACTCGCCGCTGATGGACCCGATGCTCGCGCAGTTCCGGGCGGTGGCCGAGACGATCTCGTACGCGCCGCCGACGATCCCGCTGGTCTCGACGGTCACCGGCGCGCCCGCGGGCGACGAGCTGGCGACGCCCGACTACTGGGTCGGGCAGGTCCGCGCGACCGTACGCTTCGCGGACGCGGTACGCGCCGCCGCCGCGACCGGCGCCACGACGTTCCTCGAACTGGGCCCGGACTCGGTGCTCGCCACCATGGCGGCGGACTGCCTGGACGGCGACGTGCTGGCCGCGCCGGTGCTGCGCCGGGACCGCGACGAGCCGAGTGCCCTGGTGGAGGCGCTGGCGCGGCTGGAGACCCGGGGCGTCGCGCTGGACCCGGAGGCGTTCTACCGCCGGTCCGGACGGTCCTGGGTGGACCTGCCGACGTACCCCTTCCAGCACGAGCGTTTCTGGCAGGACAGCGTGGACCCGGCCGGCTCCGGCCAGGCCGACGACGACGGCCTGTGGGCGGCGGTGGACAGCGGTGACCTCGACACGGTGGTCACCACTCTCGACGTGGACCCGCAGGCGCCCCTGGCGTCGGTCCTGCCCGCGCTCTCCGCGTGGCGCAGGGGACGGCAGGAGCGCTCCGCGCTGGACCGCTGGCGCTACGAGGCCCGCTGGGAGCGCCGCCCCGGCGGCACCCCGGCGGC
This sequence comes from Micromonospora sp. DT46, assembly GCF_049841735.1. Taxonomy (NCBI): domain Bacteria; kingdom Bacillati; phylum Actinomycetota; class Actinomycetes; order Micromonosporales; family Micromonosporaceae; genus Micromonospora; species Micromonospora sp. DT46. The sequence continues at coordinate 54,123 of NZ_JBNCKW010000016.1, forward strand.
GCTGACCGGCACCTGGCTGCTGGTGGTCGCCGACCCGGCGGCGCCGGGCGACGCGGGCGCAGCGGTGGCCGACGCGCTCACCGCGCACGGCGCCACGGTCGTCACCACCGGCCCGGCGGACCTGGCCGGCCACCTCGACGCGGAACCGGCCGGCGTGGTCTCCCTCCTCGCGCTCGACGAGGCGTCCCTAACCGGCCACCCCGGCGTCCCGGCGGGCGCCGCCGCCACCCTCGACCTGATCCGCGCGCTCGCCGGGCGGGGCGCCAGGCTGTGGTGCCTCACCCGGGGGGCCGTCGCCACCTCCCCGGCCGACCCGGTGACCGGCGTGGCCCAGTCGCAGGTGTGGGGCCTCGGCCGGGTCGCCGCGCTGGAGCTGCCCGACACCTGGGGCGGCCTGGTCGACCTGCCCGCCGAGCTGGACGGGCGCGCCGCCGCCGCGCTGGCCGGCGTGCTCGCCGGCATCGGGGAGGACCAGGTCGCGGTGCGCCCGGACGGGGTGTTCGTCCGCCGGCTGCACCGCGCGCCGGCGACCGGCGCCCCGCGCTGGCGCGGCACGTCCGGCACCGTGCTGATCACCGGCGGCACCGGCACCCTCGGCATCGAGGCCGCCCGCCTGTACGCGCGCCACGGCGCCGAGCGGCTCGTGCTGCTGAGCCGGCGCGGCACCGCCCCCGCCGAGGCGCTCGACGAGCTGCGCGGACTGGGCGCGCAGGTCGACGTCGTTGCCTGCGACGTGGCCGACCGGGCTGCCCTGGCGGCGGTCGTCGACGGCTACCCCGACGTGCGTGCCGTCGTGCACGTGGCGGGGCTGGCCCAGCTCACCGGCATCGTCGACATGAACCTCGCCGAGTACGCCGACGTCGTCTCCGCCAAGGTCGCCGGCGCCACCCACCTCGACGCGATCTTCGCGGATCGCGACCTCGACGAGTTCGTGCTCTTCTCCTCCGTGGCCGGGGTCTGGGGCAGCGGCGGCCAGGCCGCCTACGCCGCCGGCAACGCGCACCTGTGCGCCCTCGCCGAGGCACGGCGCGCCCGGGGGCAGGTCGCCACCGCCCTCGCCTGGGGACCGTGGGCCGAGAGCACGCTGGTGGACGACGAGATCTCGGCCTCGCTGCGCAAGCGGGGCCTGGCGCCGATGGCGCCGGAGCGGGCCGTCGCCGCCATGCGTACGGCCCTGGCGGCCGGGGACACGGACGTCGTGCTCGCCGACGTGGACTGGGCCACCTTCGTGCCGTCGTTCACCGCGCTGCGGCCGAGCCGGCTCTTCGACACCATCCCCGAGGCCGTCGCCGACGAGGAGCCGGCCGAGACCTCCACCTCGTCGGACTTCGCCCGCCGGCTCGCCGACCTGCCCGAGGCGGACCGCCTCGACCACGTCGTCGGGCTGGTCCGCACCCAGGTCGCGCTCACGCTCGGCTACGCGGGCCCGGAGGCGGTCGAGCCGGCCTCCGCGTTCAAGGAACTGGGCTTCGACTCGGTCACCGCCGTCGAGTTCCGCAACCGGATGGTCGAGGCCACCGGCGTACGGCTCTCCGCGGCCGTCGCCTTCGACTACCCGACCCCGGTCGCGCTGGCCGAGCACCTGCTGGAGACCGGTCGCCCCGAGGTGGTCGTCGGCACCGTCGCCGCCGACGAGCCGATCGCCATCGTCGGCATGAGCTGCCGCTTCCCCGGGGGCGTCAGCTCGCCCGAGGAGCTGTGGGCGATGCTGCGCGAGGGGCGCGACGGCATCGGCCCGTTCCCCACCGACCGCGGCTGGGACCTCGACGGCCTGTTCCACCCCGACCCGGAGCACTCCGGGACCAGCTACGTCCGCGAGGGCGGCTTCCTCGCCGACCTGCCGGGCTTCGACGCGGCCTTCTTCGGCATCAGCCCCCGCGAGGCGGAGGCCATGGACCCGCAGCAGCGGCTGGTGCTGGAGGCGTCCTGGGCGGCCTTCGAGGACGCCGGCATCGACCCGACCGGGCTGCGGGGCACGGCGACCGGCGTGTACGTCGGCGCCAACAACGTCGACTACGCCCGGATCACCGGGGCGGCCGGGGCGAGCGCGGAAGGCTTCATGGCCACCGGCAACGCCGCGAGCATCCTCTCCGGTCGGCTCTCGTACGTGCTGGGGCTGGAGGGCCCGGCCGTGACCGTGGACACCGCCTGCTCGTCGTCGCTGGTGGCGATGCACCTGGCGGTGCGGGCGCTGCGCTCTGGCGAGTGCGCGATGGCGGTCGCGGGCGGCGTCACCGCCATGTCGACGCCGGGCGCGTTCCTGGAGTTCAGCCGGATGCGCGGGCTCGCCCCGGACGGGCGCTGCAAGGCGTTCGCGGCCGGCGCGGACGGCACCAACTGGGGCGAGGGCATCGGCGTGGTCGTCCTGGAGCGGCTCTCCGACGCGCTCGCCGCCGGCCACGAGGTCCTCGCCGTGGTACGCGGGACCGCGGTCAACCAGGACGGCGCGTCCAACGGGCTGACCGCCCCCAACGGGCCCTCGCAGCAGCGGGTCATCCGGCAGGCGCTGGCCGACGCCGGGCTCTCCACCGCCGACGTGGACGTCGTCGAGGCGCACGGCACCGGCACCACGCTGGGCGACCCCATCGAGGTCGACGCGCTCTTCGCCACGTACGGCCGGGACCGCGCCGCCGAGCGCCCGCTCTGGCTGGGCTCGGTGAAGTCGAACATCGGGCACACCCAGGCCGCCGCCGGCGTCGCCGGGGTGATCAAGATGGTGCTCGCGCTGCGGCACGGCGAACTGCCCCGGACCCTGCACGTCGCCGAGCCGACGGCGCACGTCGACTGGTCGGGCGGGGTGCGGCTGCTCGCCGAACCGCAGCCGTGGGGCCGCAACGGCCAACCGCGTCGCGGCGGCGTCTCGTCGTTCGGGTTCAGCGGCACCAACGCCCACCTCGTCATCGAGGAGGCACCGGAGGCGCCCGAGGCCGAGCGGACGCCCGACGACGGGCCGGTCGCGCTCGTGCTCTCCGCCCGCTCCGACGGGGCGCTGCGCCGGCAGGCCGCCGACCTCGAGCCGCTCCTGGCCGAGGTGGCGCCCCGCGACCTGGCGTACTCGCTGTCGCTGCGGGCCACCCACCCGCGCCGCGCGGTCGTGGTGGGCGGCGCCGACGAGCTGCGCGCCGGCCTCGCCGCGCTCGCCGCGGGGGAGCCCGCGCCGAACCTGGCCACCGGGGTCGCCGCCGGCACGCCGGGGAAGGTGGCGTTCTCCTTCCCCGGGCAGGGCTCGCAGTGGATCGGCATGGCCGTGGAGCTGCTCGACACCGCCCCGGTCTTCGCCGCCCGGATGGCCGAGTGCGAGGCCGCGCTGGCGCCGCACGTCGACTGGTCCCTGGAGGCCGTCCTGCGGCAGGGGGAGGAGCTGGACCGGGTGGACGTCGTCCAGCCCGTCCTGTTCGCCGTCATGGTGTCGCTGGCCGAGCTGTGGCGCTCCCACGGGGTCGAGCCCGCCGCCGTGGTGGGGCACTCCCAGGGCGAGATCGCCGCCGCCTGCGTGGCGGGCGCGCTCTCCGTGGCGGACGCGGCCAGGGTCGTCGCCCTGCGCAGCCGGGCGCTGCTGCGCCTGTCCGGCAAGGGCGGCATGGTCTCCGTGCCGCTGCCGGTGGCCGAGGTGCGCGACCGGCTGGAGCGCTTCGACGGCCGGGTGACCGTGGCGACCGTCAACGGGCCGCGCTCGACGGTGGCGGCCGGCGAGCTGGACGCCCTCGACGAGCTGCTGGCCGAGTGCCAGCGCGACGGCGTGCGCGCCAAGCGCATCGACGTGGACTACGCGTCGCACTCGGCGTACGTGGAGGAGCTGCACGAGGAGCTGCGCGACGTCCTGGCCGGGCTGGAGCCCCGCCGGCCCGAGGTGCCGCTCTACTCGACAGTGGACGACCGGTGGCTGGACGACGTCGCGATGGACGCCGGGTACTGGTACCGCAACCTGCGCCAGACCGTCTGGTACGAGCCCGCCGTCCGGGCCCTGCTCGACGCGGGCGTCACCACGATCGTCGAGGTCAGCCCGCACCCCGTGCTCACCATCGGCGTGCAGGACGTCATCGACGACGCGGGGGCCACCGCCACCGTGGTCGGCTCGCTGCGCCGCGACGAGGGGGGACTGGCGCGCTTCCTGCTCTCCCTCGGCGAGGCGCACGTGCACGGCGTGCACCCCACGTGGGGGGTGGACGGCGCGCGCCGGGTCCGGCTGCCCGGCTACCCGTTCGAGCACGAGCGGTACTGGCCGGCCGTCGGCACGGCCATCGCCGACGCCGCCGGGCTGGGGCTCGCCGCCACCGAGCACCCGCTGCTCGGCGCGGCGGTCGCGCTGGCCGACACCGACGGCCTGCTGTTCACCGGCCGCATCTCGGTGGCCGCGCACCCGTGGCTGGCCGACCACCGGGTCGGCGGGCAGGTGTTCGTGCCCGGGACCGCGCTCGTGGATCTCGCGGTCCGCGCTGGCGACGAGGTCGACTGCGGCCGGGTCGAGGAGCTGACCCTGACCGCGCCCCTGGTGCTGCCCGAGAAGGGCGGGGTCCAGGTGCAGCTGCGCGTCGGCGCGCCCGACGAGAACGGGCAGCGGCAGCTGACCGTCCACTCCCGGCCGGACGGGGTCGCCACCGACGCGGCGCCGTGGGTGCGCAACGGCGTCGGCCTGCTCGCCCCCGGGGAGCCGGCGGGCGGCTTCGACACCGCGTGGCCGCCGGCGGCCGAGCCGGTCCCGTCCGACGAGCTGTACGACACCCTGGCCGCGGCCGGTCTCACGTACGGCCCGACGTTCCAGGGCGTACGCCGGGTGTGGCGGCAGGGCGAGGAGATCTTCGCCGAGGTGGCCCTGCCGGCGGAGGCAGCCCGGACGGCGGCCGGTTACGGCCTGCACCCGGCGCTGCTCGACGCCGCGCTGCACCCGCTCGCGCTCGTCACCAGCGGCACCGAGGCGCTGCTGCCGTTCGAGTGGAGCGGCGTCTCCGTGCACGCCGTCGGCGCGACGGAGCTGCGCGTCCGGCTGCGTCCGCGCGGCCGGAACACGGTCGCGGTGACCGTCGCCGACCAGAGCAACACCGTGGTCGCCGAGGTCGAGTCGCTGGTGCTGCGGGAGGCCAGCGCCCCCGCGCAGCCGAGCACGCACCACGACGCCCTGTTCCGCCTGGAGTGGACCCCGGTCGCCGCGCCGGCGACCGCGCCGGACGCCCGCTGGGCGGCCCTCGGCGGGTGCACCCTGCCGCAGGACGCCGGCCTCGTTACCGACGCCTACCCGGACCTGGCGACCCTGCGGGCCCGGATGGCCGACGGCGCGCCGACGCCCGCCCTGGTCGTGCTGCCCTGCGCGGCCGGCGCGGCCGACGACCCCGCCGGGGCGGCCCACCGGGTCGTCCACGACACCCTCGCGGTGCTGCGCGAGTGGCTCGCGGACGAGCGGTTCGCCGACGCCCGGCTGGTCGTCGTCACCCGGGACGCGGTGAGCGTACAGGAGGCGGCCCCCGACCTGCCCAGCTCGCCGGTGTGGGGCCTGCTCCGGTCGGCCCAGAGCGAGCACCCGGACCGCTTCGTCCTGCTCGACGTCGACGACCGCGAGCCGCACCGGGCGCTCGCGGCGGCGGTCGCGGCCGACGAGCCGCAGCTCGCCCTCCGCGACGGCGTCCTGCTGGCCCCGCGGCTCGCCCGCGCGGCGAGCAGCCCCGCGCTGGCGGCGCCGCCGGTCGAGCGCTGGCGGCTGGACGTCACCGAACGCGGCACGCTGGACAACCTGGCGCTGCTGCCCGAGGCGGAGGAACCGCGCCCGCTGGGGCCGGGCCAGGTGCGCATCGCGATGCGGGCCGCCGGCCTGAACTTCCGGGACGTGCTGATCGCCCTCGACATGTACCCCGGCGGCGGCGTGATGGGCGGCGAGGGCGCCGGCGTGGTCGTCGAGACCGGGCCGGACGTGACCGGCGTCGCGGTCGGCGACCGCGTCATGGGCCTGTTCTACGGCGCCTTCGGCACCGAGGTGGTCACCGACGCGCGGATGATCGTGCCGGTGCCGTCGGGCTGGTCGTTCGCCACGGCGGCGTCGACGCCGATCGCGTTCTGCACCGCCTACTACGCGCTTGTCGACCTCGCCCAGGTCAAGCCGGGGGAGCGGGTGCTGGTGCACGCCGCGGCAGGTGGCGTCGGCATGGCGGCGGTCCGCCTCGCCCGGCACCTCGGCGCGGAGGTGTACGGCACCGCCAGCACCGGCAAGTGGGACGCGCTGCGCGCGATGGGGCTGCCGGACACGCACATCGGCAACTCCCGCACCCTGGAGTTCGAGGAGCGCTTCGGCGCGGCCGGCATCGACGTGGTGATCGACTCGCTGGCGAAGGAGTTCGTCGACGCGTCGCTGCGCCTGCTCCGCGCGGGCGGCCGGTTCGTCGAGATGGGCAAGACCGACGTGCGGGACCCGGACCGGGTCGCCGCCGACCACCCGGGCGTCGCCTACCAGGCGTTCGACCTGCTCGCCATCGACCCGGACCGGGTCGGCGCGATCCTGCGCGACGTGGTCGCCCTGTTCGGGACGGGCGACCTCACGCCGCTGCCGGTGCGGCCGTACGACATCCGTCGCGCCCCGGAGGCGTTCCGGTTCATGTCCAAGGCCCGGCACGTCGGCAAGCTCGTGCTCACCGCGCCGCCCCGGCGGGACCCCGACGGCACGGTGCTCGTCACGGGCGGCACCGGCACCCTCGGCGGTCTGCTGGCACGGCACCTGGTGACCCGGCGCGGGGTGCGGCACCTCCTGCTGACCAGCCGTCGTGGCCCGGACGCCCCCGGGGCCGCCGAGCTGGTGGCCGAGCTGACCTCGTACGGCGCGGAGGTCACCGTCGCGGCGTGCGACGCGGCGGACCGCGCGGCGCTGGCCGAGACCCTGGCCCGGGTGCCCGCCGCGCACCCGCTGACCGCCGTGGTGCACACGGCGGGCGTCCTCGACGACGGCCTGGTCGCCGCGCTGACCCCGGAGCAGGTCGACGCGGTGCTGCGGCCCAAGGTCGACGCGGCGGTCAACCTGCACGAGCTGACCCTGGACGCCGAGCTGGCCGAGTTCGTCGTGTTCTCCGCGGCGGCCGGCACGATGGGCGGCCCCGGGCAGGGCAACTACGCGGCGGCGAACACCTTCCTGGACGCGCTCGTGGCGGGGCGCAGGGCGGCCGGGCTGCCCGCCCGTTCGCTGGCCTGGGGCCTGTGGAGCGAGGCGAGCGGGATGACCGCGCACCTCGACGCCAACGACCGCGCCCGGATGGCCCGCGTCGGCCTGCTGGAGCTGTCGGTGGAGCAGGGCATGGCGCTGTACGACGCGGCGGAGCTGGTCGACGAGCCGCTGCTGGTGCCGATGCCGATGGATCCGGCGGCGCTGCGCGAGCTGGGCCGGGCGGGCCTGCTGCCCGCGCTGCTGCGTGGCCTGGTGCGGGGCCCGTCCCGACGGTCGGTGGAACAGGCGACGCAGTCGCCCGGCGCCCTGCGCGACCACCTGGCGAGCCAGAGCGGCCCGCAGCGACGGCACACCGCGTTGGAGTTCGTCAAGGCACAGGCCGCCGCCGTGCTCGGGCACGCCGGCGCGAGCGCGGTGGACCCCGACCGGCCGTTCACCGAGCTGGGCTTCGACTCGCTCACCGCGGTCGAGTTCCGCAACCGGCTGAAGGCGGCCACCGGCCTGAAGCTCTCCGCCACCATGGTGTTCGACCACCCGACCGCCGCGGCGCTCACCGACCACCTGCTGGCCGGGCTGGCCCCGGCCGAGGTGGACCCGGCCGCGGGGCTGTTGGCCGAGCTGGACCGGCTGGAACGCTCGTTCGCCCAGGCCGGTGCGGCGGGTCTGGAGGACGCAGTCAAGGCACGGATTACCGATCGGTTGCACGCCGTGATGTCGAATTGGCGTGGCAGGTCCGACGTGGACGCCGAACCCGACGGACCGGACGTGGGCCTGGTGCTGAAGACCGCCTCCGCCGACGAGCTGTTGCGGTTCATCGACGACGAACTCGGCGCCGCCTGAACCGGACGCGCTGAGGAGGGCTTACTGATGGCGAACGAAGAGCAGCTTGTCGAGTACCTCCGGCGCGTGACGGCCGACCTGCACGAGACGCGGCGGAAGCTGCGTACCGCGACGGAGCGGGAGCCGATCGCCATTGTCGGCATCGGCTGCCGCTTCCCCGGCGGCGTGCGCTCCGCCGACGACCTGTGGGAGCTGGTGTCGTCCGGCGGCGACGGCATCACCGACTTCCCCACCAACCGGGGCTGGGACCTGGACGACCTGTTCGACCCGGACAGCGGCTCCGGCACCAGCTACGTGCGGCGGGGCGGCTTCATCCCGGACGCCACCGACTTCGACGCGGGCTTCTTCGGCATCAGCCCGCGCGAGGCGCTCGCCATGGACCCGCAGCAGCGGCTGATGCTGGAGACGTCGTGGGAGGCGTTCGAGCACGCCGGGATCGACCCGCACTCGCTGCGGGGCAGCCGGACCGGCGTGTTCGTCGGCGCGAACAGCGTCGAGTACCTGAACGCCATGCAGCGCGACGTGGACGCGCTCATCGGCTACACGATGACCGGGGTCGCGGGCAGCGTCGTGTCCGGCCGGGTGTCGTACGTGCTGGGGCTGGAGGGCCCGGCCGTCACCGTGGACACGGCCTGCTCGTCGTCGCTGGTGGCGGTGCACGTGGCCGCGCACGCGCTGCGCAGCGGCGACTGCGACCTCGCGCTGGCCGGCGGCACCTGCGTCATCTCCACGCCCGGCACTTTCATCGAGTTCTCCAGCCAGAAGGGGCTCGCCCCGGACGGCCGGGTGAAGGCGTTCGCCTCGGCGGCGGACGGCACCGCGTTCGGCGAGGGCGTCGGCGTACTCGTGCTGGAGAAGCTGTCGGACGCGCGCCGCAACGGGCACCGCGTCCTGGCGGTGGTACGCGGCTCGGCCGTCAACCAGGACGGCGCGTCGAACGGCCTCACCGCGCCCAACGGGCCGTCGCAGCAGCGGGTCATCCGGGCCGCGCTGGCGAACGCCGGGCTCACCACGGCCGACGTGGACGCGGTGGAGGCGCACGGCACGGGCACCACGCTGGGCGACCCGATCGAGGCCCAGTCGCTCATCGCCACCTACGGCCAGGAACGTGACCGGCCGCTCTGGCTCGGCTCGGTGAAGTCGAACTTCGGGCACACCCAGGCCGCCGCCGGCGTCGCGGGCGTGATCAAGATGGTCATGGCGCTGCGGCACGAGGAGCTGCCCCGCACCCTGCACGTCGACAAGCCGTCGCACCACGTGGACTGGTCCGACGGCGCCGTCCAACTGCTCAGCGAGCCGGTGCGGTGGCCACGGGGCGAGAACCCGCGGCGCGCGGGCGTCTCGTCGTTCGGCATCTCGGGCACCAACGCCCACGTGCTGATCGAGGAGCCACCGGCCGCCGAGGCCCCGCAGAGCGCCCCGCCGGCCGAGGGCCCCGCCACGTGGGTGCTGTCGGCCCGGACCGAGGCGGCGCTGCGCGAGCAGGCGGTCCGGCTGCGCGATCGCCTGAGCGACGACCTCGGCACGCACGACGTCGCGTACGCGCTCGCCGGCACCCGCGCCCGCCTCCCGCACCGCGCCGTCCTCGTCGGGGACCGGGACGAGCTGTCCGCCGCGCTCAACGCGCTCGCCGACGGCGGCGCGGCCCGCAACCTCGTCACCGGGCTCGCCGACGCCGGCGAGCGCACCGCGTTCCTCTTCCCCGGCCAGGGCTCGCAGTGGCTGGGCATGGCCGCCGAACTGCTGGACACCGCACCCGTCTTCGCCGCCCGGATGGCGGAGTGCGCCACCGCCGTGGACCGGCACACCGACTGGTCGCTGCTCGACGTGCTGCGCGGCGTCCCGGGCGCCGCCTCCCTGGACCGGGTCGACGTCGTCCAGCCCGCGCTGTTCGCCATGATGGTCTCGCTGGCGGCGCTGTGGCGCTCGCACGGGATCGAGCCCGCCGCCGTCGTCGGGCACTCCCAGGGCGAGATCGCCGCCGCCTGCGTGGCCGGCGCGCTCACCCTGGACGACGCCGCCCTGGTGGTGACCCGGCGCAGCCAGCTGATCGCCGTGGACCTCGCCGGGCGGGGCGGCATGGTGTCCGTGTCGGAGCCGGTCGCGAAGGTCGCCCGGCGCCTGCGGCCCGGGCTGTCGGTCGCCGCCGTGAACGGTCCGTCCACCGTGGTCGTCTCCGGCGCGCCCGAGGCACTCGACGAGCTGCTCGCCGAGTGCGAGCGCGACGAGGTCCGCGCGCGGCGCATCGACGTCGACTACGCCTCGCACTCCGCGCACGTCGAGTCGATGCGCGACGAGCTGCTCCGGGTCCTCGCCCCCGTGCGGCCCCGCACCGGCGACGTGCCGCTCTACTCGACCGTCACCGGTGAGCTGCTCGACACCGCCGAGCTGGTCGCCGAGTACTGGTACCGCAACCTGCGGCAGACCGTCGAGTTCGAGCAGACCGTACGCGGTGTCATCGCCGACGGCATCGACTCCTTCGTCGAGGTCAGCTCGCACCCGGTGCTCGTACCCGCCGTGCAGGACCTGCTCGACGAGGCAGGCGGCGGCTCGGTCGTCGGCACGCTGCGCCGCGACGAGGGCGGCCTGCGCCGGTTCCTGCTGTCGCTGGGGCAGGCGCACACCCGGGGCGTGCAGCCGGACTGGGCCACGCTGGTCACCGCCCCGGCCCGACCGGTCGCCCTGCCCACGTACGCCTTCCAGCGCCGCACCTACTGGCCCAGTGGGGCGGGTGGCCCGGTCGACGCCACCGGCCTCGGCCTCGGCTCCACCGGCCACCCGCTGCTCGGCGCGACCGTGTCGCTGGCCGGCGCGGACGGGGTGCTGCTGACCGGCCGGCTGTCGACCTCGGCGCACCCGTGGCTCGCCGACCACCGGGTGGCGGGCCGGATCTTCCTGCCCGGCACGGCCTTCGTCGAGCTGGCGGTCCGCGCCGGCGACGAGGTGGGCGCCACCGAGGTCGAGGAGCTGACGCTCGAAGCGCCCCTGGTGGTGCCGGAGCGGGGCGCGGTGCAGGTCCAGCTCCGCGTCGGCGAGCCCGGCCCGGACGGCGCCCGGCGGCTGACCGTCCACTCGCGGCCCGACGGCGACGGCCCGTGGACCCGGCACGCCACCGGCACCCTGGGCACCGGGACCTCCGGCGCCGACGACCGCGCGGCGGCCCCGGCGGGCGTCTGGCCGCCCGAGGGCGCCGAGGCCCTGGACACCGCCGAGCTGTACGACCGGTTCGCGGCGCTCGACGTGACGTACGGCCCCGCCTTCGGCGGCCTGGGGTCGGTGTGGCGGCGGGGCGACGAGCTGTTCGCCGAGGTCACCGCCCCCGAGGCGGCGAAGGTCGCGGGCTTCGGCCTGCACCCCGCGGTGCTCGACGCGGCGCTGCACCCGCTCGGCCTGGGCGTGTTCACCGCCGACGACGGCGAGGGCGGGCCCTGGCTGCCGTTCGCCTGGCACGGGGTGACCCTGCACGCCACCGGCGCCGCCCGGCTCCGGGTCACCATCCGGTCGGCGGGCCCGAACGCCGTCGCGGTGACCGTCGCCGATCACGCCGGCGCGCCGGTCGCCACGATCGACGCGCTGGCCGTCCGCCGCCTGCCCGCGAACGCGCTCGCCGACCTGACCAACCCGCGCCACCAGGCGATGCACGTGCTCGACTGGGTGCCCGTCCCGGTGGCCGACGGCGCGGCCACGCTGGCGGTCGTGGGCGGCGAGCTGCCCGGCGCCACCGCGTACGACAGCCTCGCCGCGATCGGCGAGGTCCCCGACTTCGTGGTCCTCCCGGTCACCTCCGACGGCGACGACCTGGTCGGGGCCACCTACCGGGCGGTGGAGCACGCCCTCGCCGCCGTCCAGGAGTGGCTTGCCGACGACCGGTTCGCCGCCGCCCGCCTGGTCGTGCTGACCGAGGGGGCCACCGACGCGACCCGGCCGGCGCTCGCCGCCGTGTGGGGCCTGCTGCGCTCGGCCGCGTCCGAGAACCCCGGCCGGATCGTGCTCGTCGACGTGGCGGGTGGGCAGTGGGCGCCGAACCTCGTGCCGGCGCTGCGTTCGGGCGAGCCGCAGCTCGCCCTGCGCGGCACCGAGGTCCTCGTACCCCGCATCGCGAAGGCGTCCGGGCAGCCGGGCACGCCGCCGGAGATCACCGGCACGGTCCTCGTCACGGGGGCGTCGGGCACGCTCGGCCGCCTCGTCGCCCGGCACCTCGTCGCGCGGCACCGCGTCCGTCGCCTCGTGCTCGCGGGCCGTCGCGGCATGACCGAGGACCTGCGGACGCTGTACGACGAGCTGACCGCCCAGGGCGTGCACGTGACGGTCGCCGCCTGCGACGCCGCCGACCGCGTGGCGCTGGCCGCGCTCGTCGCGGAGCACCCGCCCACGGCGGTCGTGCACACGGCCGGGGTCCTGGACGACGGGATGATCCCGTCGCTCACGCCGGAGCGGGTCGCCACCGCGCTGCGCCCCAAGGTCGACGCGCTCGTCAACCTGCACGAGCTGGCCGGCGACGTGAGCGCCTTCGTCGTCTTCTCCTCCGCCGCGGGCGTCCTCGGCGGCCCCGGTCAGGGCAACTACGCGGCGGCCAACGCCTTCGTCGACGCGTTCGCCGCGTACCGGCGCGCCCGGGGCCTGCCCGCGGTGGCGCTGGCGTGGGGCATGTGGGCGGAGCGCACCGGCCTCACCGGCGCGCTCGACGACGCCGACCTCGCCCGGATGCGGCGCTCCGGCGTGCGGCCCCTCTCCACCGAGGACGGGCTCGCGCTCTTCGACGAGGCGCTCGGCGCGCCCGAGGCCGCCCTCGTGCCGATCCACCTGGACCTCGCCGCCCTGCGGGAGCAGGCGACCGGCGGCGTGCTGCCCCCGGTGCTGCGCGGCCTGGTCCGCACCCCGGCGCGACGCCAGGTCTCCGCCGACGCCGCGGCGGCCTCCGACCTGGTCGCGACCCTCGCCGGTCGCGGCGCGGCCGAGCGCCGCAAGGAGCTGGTCGACATCGTCCGTACGCAGGTCGCGGTCGTGCTCGGGCACGGCGGCGCCGAGGCGGTGGGCGCGACGAAGGCGTTCAAGGAGCTGGGCTTCGACTCGCTCACCGCCGTCGAGTTCCGCAACCGCCTCAACGCGGTCGTCGGCCTGCGGCTGCCCGTCACGCTGGTCTTCGACTACCCGAACCCCACCACGCTGGCCGAGCACCTGGACGCGGAACTCTTCGCCGGAGGGTCGGCCGCAGCCGTGGTCGTGGCCGCCACCGACGGCACCGACGACCCCATCGCGATCGTCGGCATGGGCTGCCGGTTCCCCGGCGGCGCCACCTCCCCGGAGAAGCTGTGGGACCTGGTCGCGGGGGGCGTCGACGCGGTGGCCGGCTTCCCGACCGACCGGGGCTGGGACATCGACAACCTCGTCGACCCGGACCCGGACAAGCCCGGCCGCACCTACTGCGGGGAGGGCGCCTTCCTGTACGACGCGGCCTGGTTCGACGCCGAGTTCTTCGGCATCTCCCGCCGCGAGGCCCTGGCCATGGACCCGCAGCAGCGGCTGTTCCTGGAGACCTCGTGGGAGGCCGTCGAGCGCGCCGGCATCGATCCCACCACCCTGCGCGGCAGTCGCACCGGGGTGTTCGCCGGCCTGATGTACCACGACTACACCGCGCACCTTCAGCACCTGCCTCCCGAGCTCGACGGCTTCATCGGCACCGGCGTCGCCGGCGGCGTGGTCTCCGGCCGGGTGTCGTACGCGCTGGGGCTGGAGGGGCCGGCGGTCACCGTCGACACGGCGTGCTCGTCCTCGCTGGTCACCCTGCACCTGGCCGCCCAGTCGCTGCGCCGGGGCGAGTGCTCCCTCGCCCTGGCCGGTGGCGTGACCGTGCTCGCGACGCCCAACGCGTTCATCGACTTCAGCCGCCAGCGGGCCCTCGCGCCGGACGGCCGGTGCAAGTCCTTCGCGGCCGGCGCCGACGGCACCGGCTGGGGTGAGGGCGTCGGGGTGCTGGTGCTCGAACGGCTCTCCGACGCGCGCCGCAACGGCCACCCGGTGCTCGCCGTCGTGCGCAGCACCGCCGTCAACCAGGACGGCGCGAGCAACGGCATGACCGCGCCCAACGGGCCGTCCCAGCAGCGCCTGGTCAACCAGGCGCTCGCCGACGCGGGGCTGCGACCGGCCGACGTGGACGCCGTCGAGGCGCACGGCACCGGCACCACCCTCGGCGACCCGATCGAGGCCCGCTCCCTCATCGCGACGTACGGCCGCGACCGGGGCGAGCACCCGCTCTGGGTCGGCTCGATCAAGTCGAACATCGGGCACACCCAGGCCGCCGCCGGCGTCGCCGGGGTGATCAAGATGGTGGAGGCGATCCGGCACGGCCTGCTGCCGCCGACGCTGCACGTCGACGCCCCGTCGCCGCACGTGGACTGGGCGGACGGGGCCGTCCAACTGCTGACGGCGGCGGTGCCCTGGCCGGAGACGGGACGCCCCCGCCGCGCCGGCGTCTCCTCGTTCGGCATCTCCGGCACCAACGCGCACGCGATCATCGAGCAGGCGCCCGAGCCCGTGGTGGTGGACTCGACGGCCGAGGTGCCCGTGGTGCCCCTGGTGGTGTCCGGCCGGGACCAGGCCGCGCTGCGCGACCAGGCGGCCCGGCTCGCCGCCCACCTCACCGACGCGGCGTCCGCCGTGGACGCCGGCTTCTCGCTCGCCACCACCCGTACCGCCCTGCGGCACCGGGCGGTCGTGCTCGGCCGGGACCTGGCCGAGCTGCGCGCCGGACTGGCCGCGCTGGCCCGTGGCGAGAACGCCCCCGGGGTGGTCGGCGGGGTCGCCGACACCGCCGGGGCGACCGCCGTGCTCTTCACCGGGCAGGGGTCGCAGCGGATCGCGATGGCGGGGGAGCTGATGGGCTTCCCGGTGTTCGCGGCGGCGTTCGACGAGGTGTGTGCGGAACTGGACCGGCACCTGGAGCGGCCGTTGCGGGAGGTGTTGGGCTCCGAGGAGGTGCATCAGACGGGGTGGGCGCAGCCGGCGTTGTTCGCGGTGGAGGTGGCGCTGTTCCGGTTGTTCGAGTCGTGGGGGGTGCGGCCGGACTTCGTGGCGGGGCACTCGATCGGCGAGCTGGCGGCGGCGCACGTGGCGGGGGTCCTCACCCTGCCGGACGCCGCCCGGCTGGTGGCCGCCCGCGGCCGGCTGATGCAGGCGCTGCCCACCGGCGGCGCGATGGTGGCCGTACGCGCCACCGAGGACGAGGTCGTCCCGCTGCTCTCCGACGCCGTGGCGATCGCCGCCGTCAACGGCCCCACCTCGGTCGTGCTCTCCGGCGAGGAGGCCGCCACCCTGGCGGTCGCCGAGAAACTGGCCGCCAGCGGTCGCAAGACCAAGCGGCTCACCGTGTCGCACGCGTTCCACTCGCCGCTGATGGAGCCCATGCTCGACGAGTTCCGCGCGGTGGCCGGGTCCGTCACCCACCACCCGCCGACGATCCCGGTGCTCTCCACGGTCACCGGTGAGCCCGCCGAGCTGACCCCCGAGTACTGGGTGCGTCAGGTACGGGCGACGGTCCGGTTCGCCGCGGCCGTCGAGGCGCTGGCGGCACGCGGCGTACGCACCTTCCTCGAACTGGGCCCGGACGCGGTGCTCACCGCGCTCGGCCGGGAGTGCGTGGCCGACGGCGAGTTCGTGCCCGCCCAGCGCGCCGACCGGGACGGGCCGCAGGTGGCGACCGAGGCGCTCGCCCGCCTGCACAACCGCGGCGTACCCGTCGACTGGCCGGCCTTCTTCGCCGGCGCGCGCCCGGTCGCCCTGCCCACGTACGCCTTCCAGCGCACCCGCCTGTGGCCGGACCCGCCCGCCGCCGCCGCGCCTGGCGACGACTTCTGGGCCGCGGTCGAGCGCGACGACCTGGGCGCGCTGCTGGGCCTGGACGACACCGCGACCCTGAAGGACGTGGCGGTGGCGCTGTCGTCGTGGCGACGCGGGCCCGCGCCCGGCTACCAGCTGCGGTGGTCCCCGGTCACGGAGCTGCCGGTGCCCGCGCTGCGCGGCGTGTGGCTGGTGCCGGCGGACGCCGACCGGATCGCCGAGGCGATGGCCCGGCACGGCGCCGACGTGCGCGTGTACCGCGACGGCACGGCGGACGAGCTGCTCGACCTGGTGCCCGAACACGTGGCCGCGGGGGTGCTGACGACGTCCGCCGGCC
This sequence comes from Micromonospora sp. DT46, assembly GCF_049841735.1. NCBI lineage: Bacteria > Bacillati > Actinomycetota > Actinomycetes > Micromonosporales > Micromonosporaceae > Micromonospora > Micromonospora sp. DT46. Next base: position 70,277 of record NZ_JBNCKW010000016.1, read on the forward strand.
CCACCCCCGCCGGGCTGCTGCGGGCCCTCGACGAGTCCCGCGTGGAGGCTCCCGTGTGGTGCCTGACCCGGGGCGCGGCCGCGGTCACCCCCACCGAGCGGATCACCGACCTGGACGGGGCGGCGGCGTACGGCTTCGGCCGGTCCACCGCCCTCGCCACGCCCCGGGCCTGGGGCGGGGTCGTCGACCTGCCGGAGACGCTCGACGACCGGACACTGACCGCCCTGTGCCGGGTGCTCACCAGGGGTGCCGGTGAGGACCAGGTGGCGCTGCGCTCGGCGGGCGTCTTCGCCCGCCGGCTCGTCGCTGCCCCCGCGCCGACCGGTGAGCCGTGGCGGCCGGCGGGCCCGGTCGCGCTGCACGGCGGGCCGCTGGCGGACCGGATCGCCGACCTGCTGGAGGCGGCGGGCGCGACGGTCACCACGGGGGACGCCGACACGGTGGTCGTCACCAGCGACGCCGACGACCCCGTCGCGACCGCCCTCGCCGCCCGGGCCGAGCGGCTCGTGCTCGTGCACACGGCCGACGAGATGTTCGGTGTCGCCGGCGCCGCCGGGACGGCGGCCGTGTTCGACGCGATTGCCCAGCAGCGCGACGGGGCGGTGTCGATCGCGGTCGGCCCGGACGTCACCGCCGAGCAGTTCGGCGCGGCGGTGGGCACGGGCGCGGTCGGGCGGGTCGCCGCCGCCGTGGACTGGCCCTCGTTCGTACCCGACTACACCCGGTACCGGCCGAGCCCGCTGCTGCGGGACCTGCCGGACGCGATGCGCCACGTCACCGAGGCCGCCGAGGACACGCTCGACGCCGACAGCCCCGACGCGTTGCGCCGGTTGCTCGACGGCGCCGACGAGGCCGAGACCCGCGCGGTGCTGTCCCACGTGGTACGGGCCCAGACCGCGTACACGCTCGGTCTGCCGTCGGCCGCCACGGTCGACGAGAACCAGGAGTTCCTCGACATCGGTTTCTCCTCCCTCACCGCCGTGGAACTGCGGCGCCGGCTCGAGGCCCTCACCGGGCTGGAGCTGACCGCCGCGCTCGTCTACGACCACCCGACGCCTGCCGAGGTGGTCGAGGAACTGCTCGCCCAGCGGGCCCTCGTCGCGTAGCAGACCCCCACGACGAGGAGCGGACCTTCGTCACCCCCCTCACGGAAGGAAGCCCTCATGAGCAAGTCCGCTCGGATGAGCACGCTGATCAAGCCCCCCAAGGTGGCGTGGAACCCGACGGAACGCCGGCTGCTGCGCGCGGCGGGCATCGCCGACCTGCGCGACGTGGCCCGCCGGGCGGTGCCCCGCATGGTGTTCGACTACTGCGACGGGGCGGCGGACAGCGAGCGCAGCCTCAGCCGCGCCCGGGAGACGTTCGCCAACATCGAGTTCCAGCCGTCGGTGCTGCGCGACGTGTCCAACCTGGACACCAGCCGGACGGTGCTCGGCAAGCGGCAGAAGCTGCCGTTCGCCCTGGCGCCGGTCGGCTTCAACCGGGTGATGCACGCCGAGGGCGAGCCGGCGGTCGCGTCGGTGGCGCAGCAGTTCGGCATCCCGTACTCGGTCTCCACCCTCGCGACCACGTCGCTGGCGGACGTCGCCGCCGCCGCGCCCGAGGGCCGGCACTGGTTCCAGCTCTACTTCGCCGAGGACCGGGCGATGGTCAAGGAACTGATCGCGCTCGCCGAGGAGGCGAAGTTCGACACCATCCTGCTGACGCTGGACACGCCGATCTCCGTGCCGCGCCGCCGCGACATCCGTAACGGCCTGACCATCCCGCCGTCGATGAGCGTCGGCACCATCGCCGAGGCGTTCCTGCACCCGGGCTGGTGGATGCGGCAGTGGCGGGCCGGCACCCCGTCCCCGCAGGTGCTCAAGGCCACCGGCGGGTCCGCGTCCGACATGATCAAGCGGGTGTTCAACCCGCGGCTGTCCATCGACGACGTCGAGTGGCTGCGCGGCGCCTGGTCGGGCAAGCTCGTCGCCAAGGGCGTGCAGAGCGTCGCCGACGCCAGGCGGGTCGCCGACGTCGGGGTCGACGGGGTGTGGCTGTCCACGCACGGCGGACGCAAGCTCGACCGGGCCCCGGTGCCCGTCGAGCTGCTGCCCGACGTGGTGGACGAGGTGGGCGACCGGGTCGAGGTGCTCGTCGACACCGGCATCACCTCGGGCGCCGACATCGTGGCGGCGATCGCCCTGGGCGCCACCGCCGCCGTGGTCGGCCGGGCCTACCAGTACGGCCTGATGGCCGGCGGCCGGCGCGGCGTCGTACGGGCCATGGAGATCCTGAGCCGGGAGATCGAGGTCACCATGAAGCTGCTCGGGGTCTCCTCGGTGGGCGAGCTGAACCGTTCGCACGTCAGGTTCCGCTGATTCCCGCCGTTTCTCGATTCCCGGTCGGAACGGTCGGACTGTCGTATTTCGGGGCGTACGTGGAGGTTATTTGTGGCACGCATGAGCGGGAATGGTCACTGCCGTTCGTTCAACGGGGACGGGAGGATGGACATCATGGTCCGTGACGACGTCACGGGCGAACTGCTGGTCTTCCCGCACAGCGGCAGCTTCCGGGGTGCCGAGACCTTCGGCGAGCCGGAGCTGATCAGCACCGGCTTCCACCCGAACCGGAACCACGGGCTGGTCCGCCCCATCGACGTCAACGGCAACGGCCGCGCCGACGTCATCGGCATCAGCATGACGCACATGAACGAGACCCACGGGATCTTCCTCTATCCCAACAGGGGCGGGCTGAACGGTCTCGACACCCTCGGCGATCCGATCCGCATCTCCGGCGCCCGGGACGACAAGAAGTGGGAGACCCTCGGCATCGCGGACCTGGACCTGGACGGCTGTGACGACATGTTCGGCCGCGAGCAGAACGCGGGCCACGTCGACGCGTTCTTCAACAAGCGCCAGGTCACGCAGAACGAGACGTACGACCGCACCGCGCACCGCCTGGTGACCGTCGACGTCGACGACTTTCCGCTGGCGATGGCCGACTTCACCGGCACCGGCCGGGCCGACCTGCTGGTCCGGCGGGCGAACGGCGACCTCGACCTGTACGAGTTCGCGCACGACACCTCCGGGGAGGGCCCGTGGTGGCGCGGCGAGGGCCGGTGGTTCACGCTCGCCCACGGCTGGCAGGAGTACGAGATCATCACCGTGACCGACATCGACCTCGACGGCCGCCCGGACGTGCTGGGTCTGCGCCCCGACGGCACCCTCGTCGTCCACCTGCACAACGGCACGTTCGACCCGGACCGGCCGTTCGCGACGCTGTCCGCACCGGAGGTCGTCGCGACCGGCTGGCAGAAGTACTCGGTGGTGAGCTGACGTGGGCCGGCTCGCGCCGCGACCGGGCGGGCCGCCACGCGCGACCCGGGAATCCGACACAGTGCACGCACGACGAGAGGAGCAGTGGTGAGCGCGAACGAAGCCGGCGACCAGGCCGGGTGGCGGTTGGTGGTGGAGTCGAAACGCTGCATCAGCTCGGGCTTCTGCGTGGGCAGCGCGCCGGACCACTTCGCGATGGACCCCGTCTCCCGGCCGCTGGCCGACGTGGTGGCGCCGTCCGACCAGGTGATCGAGGCCGCCGAATTCTGCCCCGTGGAGGCCATCTCGGTGATCGACGCGCAGGACGGGACGCCGATCGCCCCGAAGCGATGACGGCGGGGCCCGCCGGGTGCGACCACGCCCGGCGGGCCGACACCCGCACAGGCCGCCGTAGGCGGCCTTTCTTCGTTTCCGCTGCGGCCGGGCCCACGCAGTTCACCGGGCGGCCCGGGCCGACACGACGCGGTCCGCCCGCCACCTCGCGGGTGGCCGGCGGACCGCGTCCTCCGTAGCGCTCAGACCGTGACCGGGAGGGAGATCAGTGCCGGCACCAGCGGCGTACGCCGGACCTTCAGCGACTCCCGGGGCGCGGCGAGCTTGATGTTCGGGAAACGGGTGAACAGCTCCCGGAGGGCGATGGTCGTCTCCATCCGGGCCAGCTCCGAACCCGAGCAGAAGTGCGGGCCGCCGCCGAACGCCACGTGCCCCTTGTCCTCGCGGTCGATGTCGAGCACCTGCGGATCGGGGAACCGCTTCGGGTCGTTGCCCGCCGCGGTCAGGTGCAGCAGCACCGTCTCGCCCTTGGCGATCTTCGTGCCGTCGATCTCCAGGTCCTCCGTGGCGAAGCGGCGGAAGCCGTGGTGCACGGAGCCGTTGCGGCGCAGCAGCTCCTCGACGGCCACGTCGAACAGGTCCGGGTCCTTGCGGAGCCGCTCCAGCGTCTCCGGGCTGTCGAGCAGCGCCAGCGCGCCCCGGCCGATCATGCCCGCGGTGGTGTCGTACCCGCCCAGCATCGTCAGCAGGGCCAGGGCCATCACCTGGTAGACGTTGAGTTCGGGCTCGCCGTCGGCGTTCTTGGCGTGGATCCAGTACGAGAAGAGGTCCTCGCCGGGCTCCTTCGTCTTCTCCTCGCGGACCATGTTCATGAAGTGCGACATCTTCGTGCGGACCATCGCGTTGGTCTCGTTGTCGCCGCTGAACACCAGGTCCGCCCAGTGCTTCAGGTCCTTGCGGTACTCCTCGCGGATGCCGAGCACGTCGCAGACGATCGTGATCGGCAGGATGGCCGCGTAGTCCTCGACCAGGTCGCCGCCGCCGGCCGCCTCGATCGCGTCCAGCCGGGCCTTGACCAGCTGGTGCACCCGGGGGCGGAAGGTCTCCAGGTTGCGGGGCAGGAAGGTGAAGTTGATCATCTTCTTGAGCCGCGTGTGCTCCGGCGGGTCGAGGGTGACGATCGTCCCGGTCGCCTCGCCCTCCGGGAAGCGCTTGCTGGTGAAGTCCCCGTTGCTGTACTCGCGGGGCCGCGCGAGGCGCCGGTCGCGGAGCGCGGAGTAGACCTCGGCGTGGCCGGTCACCAGCCACACGGGGCCGTGGTCGGGCAGGCAGGTGCGGTGCACGGCACCCTTTTCGTGCAGTGACGCGTAGACCTCGTACGCCGCGTACGGGCTAGCGAAGTAGTCGTCGTCCATCACCATCTGATGCCCGTGCGCCGGGCACTTGTTCGCCATGTCGTCCTCGCTGTGGTCTGAGCAGGAATCGCCGTCGGCCTCCGGTGCGCCAGGCGTCACGGACCGCGCGCTCCTGATGTTGCCCGCAGACGGTCCACCCTCGGGTAATCGTGGAGGCGATCGTGGCTGGTGCGGAGTGGATCGGTGGGTTAGTGGGTGAGTGCGGGGATTTGGATTTTGGCGTCGTGTTCGAGGATGCGTTGTTGGAGTTCTTGGAGGCTGCGGCCG
>NZ_JBNCKW010000017.1:0-74197 GCF_049841735.1 Micromonospora sp. DT46
GCCGGGTGTGCGGTTCGTGGGTGTGACCGGGGGCATCGTGGGGGCGGAATCGTGGCGGGGGCGGGGTCGTTACACCCTGCGTACGACGGAGCAAGACCACCGCCGAGGTCACGCCGCCCCGATGGGTTGGCGGGCCCGGGACCCCCGGAATGATGGCGGGCCGGCGGTGGTTACACATGGTCCGGCCGACGTGAGGGCGTCCCCCCGCCCCGCGCAACAGCCCGGCCCCCTTTCGCCCCGCACGGGTCGGACATCCGGCCGGCAGGGCCGATCTGATCTTTCCTCCGGCTTGATCGTCGGAGATCCTCTCCAGGTTTCGCTGGAGATCCCCGTGAGTTCGTATGAGCGCCGACGGTGCTTGCATCCGCGTGAAGCCGATCCCCCTCGGTGTGGGTGCCAACCCCCGAATGGAGCGTTTCTGATGAACACGATCATTCGTAAGAGCGTTCTTGGTGTTGCTGGTCTCGCGTTCGCTGGTGGCGTGTTCGCCGGCCCGATGACCGACACCGCCCACACCAGTGCCCCGTCCGTGGACGCCACGGCGGTGGCGGTGGCCGTGCAGGCCGACAAGCCGTCGGTCGACAAGGCCAAGCTGATCCCGCACGGCGTGCAGGGCGCCCAGTCGCACGTTGACCTGTCGGACGAGCAGGTCGCGAACGTGAAGGCGATCATCGCGGCGACGAAGAAGGCCGGCATGGACGAGCGGGCCGCCGTGGTCTCCATCGCCACCGCGTTGCAGGAGTCGAAGCTGGAGAACCTGGGTCATCTGGGTGACCGCAACGACCACGACTCGCAGGGCCTGTTCCAGCAGCGTCCGTCCTCGGGTTGGGGCACGATCGAGCAGATCACCGATCCGGAGTACTCGACCATGGCGTTCCTGAAGGGTCTGAAGCAGGTCGACGGGTGGCAGGACATGCCGCTGACGAAGGCCGCGCAGACGGTGCAGGTGTCGGCGTACCCGGACCACTACGCCCAGTGGGAGCAGCAGGCCGCTGACCTGGTGGCCGAGCACTGGAACAGCTGACAGCAGTAGCCGAATCGCCGCTGGCCGGCACCCCACCTCGGGGTGCCGGCCAGCGGCGTCTGCGGCGGGTGGACCCCTTCAGCGGGGAGCCGTGGCGTGGACCCTGACGATCACGGCGGTGGCGTTGTCGTCGCCGCCGGCTTCCAGGGTGCCGTGGAGCAGGTCCCGCACCGCCTCCTCCGGTCGCGGTGCCGCCAGGAGTTCCCGCATCAGGTGATAGTCGACCTGGTCGCTGACGCCGTCGGTGCAGAGCAGCCAGACGTCGCCGGGGCGCAGCGACACCGCGAGCAGGTCCGCCTCCGGCTCGTCACGTGGAAGTTCCAAAAATCCCGCGTGACCCACGTCACCCCAGGTCGCGCCTCGTTGGGCAGGGCATGGACGTCTTCTCCCGAACGTTCCTCCCGGCCGCCTCCGAGGCCGGGCTGGCGGTGCAGACCGTCACCCGGCACATGCCGGTCTTCCGACGCTGCGTCGGTTCCGGCGACGCCACCATCCTCGTCACCCGGTGCGCCCGGCCGGACCGCCCGATGGCCGGCGAGTATCTGCTCCTGCTGACCCACCGACGGCTGGTCGTCACCCAGCAGACCCGCGTGCTGCACCGGCTGCGCCTGCACCTCAACACGGAACTGCGGGAGCTCAGCAACGTCACCTGGAGCCCCGACCCGCGCCTGCAGTCGGTCGAGATGGCCGCCACCGCGATCGACGGGATCCGCGAGCGGTTCCTCATCCGCACCCGCCACCCGAAGCAGGTGTGGCAGCTCGACGCGCTGCTCAACCACGCCTTCCGGACCCGGCTGCGGACGCCCCGGGAGCGGCTCGTCGCCACCATCGGCGAGGTGCCGCCGGTCGCGCGGCCCGTCGCCTTCCGGCCCGCCGTGGTGCGCTGACCGTCTTCTTACCGAATCCGAACATCCGCTGACCCGCGCGGCGGTACCGGGTCGGCAATCATGGGCCGGTGACCGTCGACGCCGCGCCTCGCGGGCTCGTCCTCGTGGTGGAGGACGAGCCGGCCATCGCCGACCTGGTCCGGCTCTACCTGACCCGGGACGGCTTCGGCGTACACCTGGAACGGGACGGGGCGGCGGGGCTAACCGCCGCCCGCCGCCTGCGCCCGGTGGCCTGCGTCCTCGACATCGCGCTGCCCGCCCTCACCGGCACCGAGGTCTGCCGCCGCCTACGCGAGGCCGGCGACTGGACGCCGGTCATCTTCCTCACCGCCCGCGACGACGAGGTGGACCGCGTCGTCGGGCTGGAGCTGGGGGCGGACGACTACGTCACCAAGCCGTTCAGCCCCCGTGAACTGGTCGCCCGGGTGCGGGCGGTGCTGCGACGCACCGCCGGGACGCCCGAGGGCACGGGCCTGCCCCGGGTCGTCGGCGCGGTGGCCCTCGACCCGACCCGCCGCACGGTGACCGCCGCGGGCACCCCGGTCCAGCTCACCTCCACCGAGTTCGACCTGCTGGCGCACCTGATGGCCCGGCCGGGCCGGGTCTTCACCAGGGAGGAGCTGCTCGCCGGGGTCTGGGGCTACGCGGCGCATGCCGGCACCCGGACCGTCGACGTGCACGTCGCACAGGTCCGGGCGAAGCTGGGCGCGGCCGGCGTGATCCGCACCCACCGGGGCGTCGGGTACTCCGCCGATGGCTGAGCCGACCGTCGCGCCGCCGGCGCCGCGGCACCGTCCCGGCCGGACGCTGACCTCCCGCGCGGTGCTGGTCACCTGCGCGGTCGCCCTGGTCTCGGTGCTGGTCACCGCGATCGTCGCGGTGCCCCTGGCGGTACGCGGCGTGGAACGACGCGACCAGGAGGCGCTGGCCGCCCAGGCCCGGCTCGCGGCCGCGGTGCTGCGTCCCAGGCTGGAGACCGGGCGCACCGCCGACGAGGAGCGGATCGTCCGGCAGCTGAACTCCCAGGGCGTCGACGCGTACCTCGTGCGGGGCGGGGTGGCCGAGCGCCCCGGCCTGCCGCCGAGGGTGGTGCGGCGCGTCGCCGAGGGGCGCAACGTGTCGACCCGCCGCCCGCTCGACGGCCGGCGCACGCTGATCGAGGGACGCGCCCTGCCCGGCGGCAACGGGGTGGTGCTGATCCGCTCCCGGCCCACCGCGCCGTGGCGGCAGGTGGTGCCCAGCCTCTGGCTGCCGCTGCTGGCCGGGCTCGCCGCCGGGGTGGCCGCCGGGCTGCTCCTCGCCCGTCGGCTGGCCCGACCGATCCGGCGCGCCGCCGACGCCGCCGCCCGGCTGCGCGCCGGGGACCGGGCGGTACGCGTGCCGGTGGAGCCGCCCGACGAGGTGGCCGACCTGGCGTACGCGCTGAACGGGCTGGCCGCCGCGCTGGCCACGAGCGAGGGCCGGCAGCGGGAGTTCCTGCTCTCCGTCTCGCACGAGCTGCGCACCCCGTTGACCGCGATCCGGGGTTACGCCGAGGCACTGGCCGACGGGGTGATCGGGCCGGCGGACGCGCCCGACGCGGGTCGTACCGTGCTCGCGGAGGCGCAGCGCCTGGACCGGCTGGTCAGCGACCTGCTGGCGTTGGCCCGCCTGGAGGCCGCCGACTTCCCGCTCGAACCGGTGGCGGTGGACCTCGCCCGGCTGGCCGCCGACGCGGGCCGGACCTGGGCCGACCGGTGCGCGAAGGTGGGGGTGCCGTTCCGCGCGGAGGTCCCGGACGCGCCGGTGCCGGTCCACACCGATCCGGGCCGGATCCGGCAGGTGGTGGACGGGCTGCTGGAGAACGCGCTGCGGGTCGTACCGCCGGGGGCGCCGATCGTGCTCGCGGTCCGGGCGGCCGGCGCGGACCCGCTGGCGGGCGGCGTCGTCGAGGTCCGCGACGGCGGACCGGGCCTCACCGACGACGACCTGGCGGTCGCCTTCGAGCGCGGCGCCCTGCACCAGCGCTACCGGGGGGTGCGCAAGGTCGGCAGCGGGTTGGGGCTGGCGCTCGCCGCCGGCCTGGTCCGCCGGCTCGGCGGGGACGTCGCGGCCGGGCACGCGCCGGAGGGCGGCGCCGCGTTCACCGTCCGGCTGCCCCCGGATCCTTACCGGATCCGAACATCGCTCTGACCCTCCGCTCGCCGGTGGGCGGGAGGCTGGGATTCCACGGACGAGAGGGAGACCCATGGCACGTTGGGGAATCGCCACCACCACGCTGCTCGCGGCGGTCGCGCTCGGCGTCGGCGGATGCGGTGCCGCCGGACCGGCCGGTCAGCCGGCCCGGGAGACCGCCGTCGAGGTCGCCGCGGCGCTGGGCGCGGAGGGGCAGGCGCTGGCCGCGCTGGGCTTCGACGCCGGCGACCTGGACGTCGAGCCGCTGGCCGCACCCGCCTCGCCGGAGGCGTCGCCGGGCGCGGCCGGGGAGAAGCGGCGGGAACGCGCCCAGGAGCGCCGCGAGCGCCGGCAGGCCCGGGTGCTGCTGCGGCGGGACGCCCTGCACGGCGAGGCCGTGGTGCGGACGAAGGACGGCGGTACGCGGACCGTCGCCGTGCAGCGGGGCGAGGTGACCGCCGTCGACGGCGACTCGATGACCGTGAAGTCCGCCGACGGCTTCACCATGACCTGGACCTTCGGCGACAAGCTGCGCGTCGTGGAGCGTCGCACGACGATCCGGTCCGCCGACGTGAAGGTCGGCACGACGGTCGGCGTGGCCGGTGCCAAGGAGGGTGACGGCGGGGTCGCCCGCCTGGTCGTCGTGCCGGCCCGGCAGAAGTAGGTGTGCATGTGGCCCGTCGGTGACGGCGGGCCACGCCACGCCGGTCAGCGCGGGCGGTGCCACCCGGGGAGGGCGGCACCGCTCACGCGGGCGACTCAGTAGACGCGGGAGCCGATGAAGTCGTCGTGCCCGTAGCCGACCGGGTTGGCGAAGTTGCGGGACTCGAAGGACCACTGCTGGCGGCTGCTGGTGGAGCAAGCGGCCAGGCGCAGCCGGGGGGTGCCCAGCAGCGGGTTGTCGAACGCCAGGCAGAGGTTGGCGTTGCCGGCCGTCCGGATCTGGTTGCCGGCCAGCACGAACTTCTGGTTGGCGCCGCCGTGGCAGTCGTGGATGTTGACCGCCGTGCCGGCGCTCAGTGATCCGCCCGAGACGTCCAGGCAGCGGTCGTGGGAGAGCTCCGAGTGCAGCGACTGGCGGGTCGGGTCGTACCAGAAGCCCTGGTTGCGCCCGCCGTGACAGCCGTACGACTGCTGGGGGGTGCCGTTGCGCGAGTCGTAGCCCTTGCCGTCGACGCAGGTGCCCGTGGCTGCGTTGCGCAGCTGCTTGAACTCGAAGAGCCCGTCGTAGAGCACGCCGTTGCCGGTGCTGGCCGGGTCCACGCAGGTCGCCCGCTGCCGCCCGGAGTTGACGAACTGGGTGACGCACTGGGCGAACATGCCGTGTCCCCGCTTGTTCGGGTGGAACGACTGCCGGGCCGCGTTCTCGTCCCAGACGCCGATCTCGATGAACAGGCCGCGTACGGAGGTGCTGTCGGTGCACACCTCGTGGCCGTGGAAGAGCCGGCTGGCGTCCAGGTAGCGGGTGCCCGTGTTGGTCGCCGCCGCCCGCAGCGCCGACTCGAACATCGGCACCGCCTTGTTCCGCGCGAACGCGGCGTCGGCCAGGTAGAGCAGGCAGCCGCCCGCGTACCAGCCGGGGAAGTTCGGGTTGTCCTCGACGTCCGGGCTGCCCGGGCTCGGGTACGACATCAGCACCAGCTCGTAGTCCGAGCGCAGGTAGCCGGCGCCGGTCATGGTCTGCCGGATGTCGGTGAGCGCGTCCTCGACCGCCCGCCGGCTGCCGTCGGTGCGGACGCTCCACTGGTCGGTGTAGGTGGGGTGGCAGGCACCCTGGAGGAGGACCCGGCGGACGGCGCAGTCGGTGGCGACCGGGCCGAACTGGATCGTGCCGTCGCCGTTGGCGCCGACCACCACCCAGATCAGCTTGATGTGCGTGTTGCGCGCCTTGACGGCCAGATGGTCGCCCTGGTTCAGCTCGTTGTGCTGGGTGGGCCCGCCCCGGATCAGGTTCCACGGGGTCGCGCCGGAGCAGGCGATGTTGTACTTCTCGTCGGCGGTGAGGCCGGTGCGGAACACCGCCTGGTCGTACGAGCGGTCGCACCAGTTGCCGGGCTCGTGGGTGCCGGGCACGTAGTTGCCTACCCCCTCGCCCGAGATCTCGCTGTCGCCCATGGTGATCAGCGCGGTGCGGCGCTGCTCGATGGGGCGGACGGCGGGCGTGCCGTAGAGCGCGGTGGCCTCGGCGGCGCGGATCGTCTCCAGGTTGGCGGGAAGCGGCTGGACGGCCGGACGGTCGGCCGCGGTGGCGGGGGAGGCCGCTCCGGCGAGCATCGGCAGGACGAGAGCGGCGGCGGCGACGACGGTGAGGGCCCGTCGTCGGGTCGCGCGTTCGCGCCTGGCAGAGGAACCAAGCATCGACGCACTCCTTTCGGCTCGATCGCGGGACGTCGATCGAGTTACCAGAAGGTAGCGTCGGCTTCGAAGTATGTGAATGCATCTCGTAATCGTTGCGCGCAGAGTGCAGAACCGGGCGATCCGGTCGAATCGCGCGGTGGTCGGCTTCCCGACGGGTCAGCTCCCCGGCGGGAGGGCGTAGCCCACGTAGCCCCGGAACTGCACGCGCCAGCCCGCCGGCACCAGCGCCGTGCACGCCGGCCGGCTGCCCGTGCAGACGATGGCGTCCACCGAGGCCGGGTCGGCCGGCGGGCGCCCGGGCAGCGCCGACTGGAGTGCCACCAGCTCCGGCGGGCGGCCGTCCGCGCCGCGCAGCAGCAGCCACCAGGGGTACTCCCAGTTGTCGTTCTGCTGCACCAGGCCGATCCGGCGGGCGTCCGCCGCGCGTACCGCCCCGGCGGCCCAGCGGAACTCCTCCGCCCACTGGGGACGCCGCAGGAACCGGGTGTCCCAGTCGGAGGTGGTGAAGACCGAGCCCGCCCCGACCAGCCGGCGCGGGAAGCCGTACGACACCGCCAGCACCCCGGCCAGCGCGCAGCCGGCCAGCACGCTCACCGCGAGCCCGGCCGCCACCGGCCGCCGTCCACCCCCGCCGCCGGCTCGGCGCCGGAACAGCGCGTCCAGCCAGAGCCCCGCCAGCGGTACGGCCAGCGCCAGCGCGTAGAGCAGCAGGCGGTTGCCCCACGGCTGCCACTTGATCATGGCGGTGTGCAGCAGCACGGCCGCCGCCACGACCACGGCGTACGCGCGCAGCGGACCCGCCTGCGCCGGGGCGACCCGACCGGGCCGGGCCAGCGCGTACGCCGCCCCGATCGCCGCCAGCGCCCCGGCCAGCGGGAAGGCCACCCGGTCCTCGTCCGGGTACCACGACGGCACCGGGAACCGTTCCCGCCCGAAGGTGGTGGCCCGGTCCTGCGGATCCACCCCGATGATCCCGGCAGCGCCGACGATCGCCTCGGCACCCGCTCGACGCAGCGGCGCGAGCGGCGTGTCGAACGCGGTGTGCGCGATCCGCAGCGCGTTGACCAGCAGCGACGGTGGGTCGTGCCGTTCCATCGGAATGGACTCGCGCAGCCGGGGCGGCCCGAGCGGATGCCCGAACTCGGCGGTCACCCGGGCCAGGAACGGCCCGACCACCGCCACCGCCACCAGCAGGATCAGCGCCGACCCGGCGACCGTCCGACGCACCTGCCGCCGCGACCGGACGCCACCGGTCCGGGCCAGCCGGAGCTGGGCCAGCCCCCAGAGCAGCAGCAGCGGCCCGACCGCGACCAGGCCGCTGGTCTTGGTCAGCGCGGTCAGCCCGGTGGCCGCCCCCAGCGCCAGCATCGCCCCGGCCCCGGCGCGCCGGCGCAGCCCGTCCAGCGCCACCGTCGCCGCGCAGGCCACCCAGGCGGCGCAGACCAGGTCCGTCTGGGTGCTGGTCGCCTGGAGCGCCACCATCGGAGTGGTGGCGAGCACGAACGCGGTCAGCAGTTGGGCCCGCCGCCCCCCGCCGAGCTGCGCGGTGATCCGGGTGGCCGCCAGCAGTACGCCGACACCGGCCGCCCACTGCACCAGGTGGTGCAGCGCGTCCCCGCCGGTGAACAGGCGCAGGTGCAGCAGCAGGTACTCGGCGCCGGGCGGGATGGTCACCTGCCGGTGGATGGCGGTGGGCCAGAAGTCCAGGCCGCCCTGCGCCACCCAGTGCTCCACCTTCGGCAGGTGGTAGGTCTGCGAGTCGAAGTTGTTCGGCTCGGCCAGCAGGGCGATCAGCAACTCGACCAGCAGCAGCCCGCCGACCGTGCCGGCGAGCAGCCGTTCACCCCGACCCGCCGTACGCCAGGCGTCAGCCAGCCGGGTCCACCAGCCGGCGTGGCGGGGTGCGACGCGGCGCGTGGCGGCCGGCGGCGGAGGAGGAGGGGGCGGAGCGCCGACGGCCGGGCCGGCCGTCGCGCCGACCAGCGCGGGCTCGGGCGCGGCGACGGCCTCGACGGCGCGGTGTGCGGCGGCGACCACGGCCGTGCCGCGCGCTTCGTCCCGGCGGCGTCGCCAGCCGACGGCGGCGAGCGCGCCGGCGAGGAACGTCAGCCAGGCCACGGCGAACGCCGGCAGGGTGAGCAGCCGCAGCACGCCCAGCAGTTCCACCGTGAGCACCGCGAACGCCCCGGTCACCAGAGCCGCCCGGACCAGCGCGAGGCGCCGCCCCGCCACGGTCCCGGCCGCGACCGGACGGAGCGCGACGGCGAGCAGTCCGATCGCGGCGACCGGCGCCAGGGCGAGCGGGTAGCCGACTGCCGACATGGCGGCAGTAAACACCATGAACCTGAGGTCGCCGCGCCCAATGCCCGCAGTGCTGAACACCGCGTCGTCAACCGCCAGGTTAGGCTAGGGCCGACATATCGTCGCCACCGTGGAGATTCCCGTGAAGCTCTCGATCCTCATGCCGGTCTACAACGAGGAAGAACGCATCGCGGATGCCCTCAAGCAGGCATTGGCGGTCGACTACCCGTGTGAGATCGAGCTGGTCGTGGTCGACGACGGCAGCCGGGACGGCACCGGTGAGGTCCTCGGTCGGGCCGACGACGCGCGCCTGCGGGTCATCACCCACCAGCGTAACGCCGGCAAGGGTGCCGCCATCAAGACGGCGGTCGACAACGCCGAGGGCGACTACATGGTCATTCTCGACGCCGACCTGGAATACGACCCGCTGGACATCCCGAAGCTGCTCGACCCGGTGCTCGACGGGCGGGCCACGGTGGTCTACGGCAACCGCACCTTCGGCAGCCACAGCGCCTACAGCTTCTGGTATGTGATGGGCAACAAGGGCGTCACGATGGCGGCGAACGTCCTGTTCAACTCCTACATCGGCGACCTGGAGACCTGCTTCAAGCTGATGCCGGTGGCGCTCTACCGCTCGCTCGACATCCGCTCGCGTGGCTTCGGCATGGAGGCCGAGGTCACCGGCAAGCTGCTGCGCCAGCGCATCCGCCCCTACGAGGTCCCGATCAGCTACCGCGCGCGGGGCCGCGAAGAGGGCAAGAAGATCACCTGGAAGGACGGCGTCGAGGCGATCTGGATCCTGGGCCGCGAGCGCACCCGCCGCCGCCCCCTCGGCGCCCCGACCCGCTGACCCCTCCCGCCCTCCCGCGTCACCCCCCCGCCACCGCCGGCCTCCACGCCACCGTCGGCCGGCGTGACTCAGCGGCCGGCGTGACTCAGCGGCCGGCCGGCACCGGCGCCGCGTCCAGGAAGTTGGCGACCGAACGGCGCAGCCCGGTGGCGTCCAGCCCGTGCCAGCGGGTGTGGTCCTCGGCCGAGCCGTAGCGGCGCAGCTCCTCCCGTCCCACGCCGAGCGCCAGCAGCCGGCGCGGCCGGTCGGCTAGGGCCGCCGACACCACCCGGGCTGACGTACCGACCAGGTAGGGCTCCACCAGGATCACCGCGTCGCCGGCCAGCGCCCGCAGCCCCGCCGTGTCGAACGGCCGCGGCCGGTGGGTGTAGGCCACCGTCACGCCCAGGTCGGCCACCGCAGCCACCGCCGCGTCCAGCACCGGCCCCACCGCGACCAGCAGCGGTGCGCCCGGCCCCGCGTCCCGGACGACCCGCAGCGCGCCGCCGCCGCCGTACGGCCGGGCGTTGTGCAGCGTCGACAGCCGCAGGTACGCCGAGCCGTCGGCGGCCACCGCGTCCCGCAGCAGCGCCGGCACCTCGTCGGGGTGACCGGGAACGTGCACGGTCCAGCCGTGCAGGGTGTCGATCAGCGAGACGTCGGCCGGCGACAGGTGGGTCCGGCCGGCGGCCGCCCGGTCGTACGACGCGCCGATGCTGACCAGCACCGCGCCCACGCCCTGGTGGTCCAGGTCGAGCTTGAGCTGCTCGTACGCCCGCTCGACGAGGAACGGGGCGTAGCTGTGCGCGATCGGCCGGAGCCCGGTCAGGGCGAGCCCGCCGGCCACACCCACCAGCAGTTGTTCCCGGATGCCGACGTTCAGCACCCGGTCCGGGTGCCGGTACGCGGCCGGCTCGAACGCGTCGGCGGAGATGTCGGCCAGCACCAGGGCCGTACGCGGATCCTCCGCCAGCAGCGCGGTGGTGGTCTCGATGAAACGGTCCCGCACGGTCACTCCCCCTGGTCGACGACCGCGACGACGACGTGCGGCCGGTGGTTGTCGTGCCCGGTCAGGGCCGTGTGCAGGGCGTCGTGGTCGTGCCCGTCGACCGTGGTGGCGGTCCAGCCGTTGACGGTGAACCGGGCCGCGGCGCCGCCCGCCCAGCCGTGCGTGGCGGAGCTGTTGTCGACCACGATCGCGGTCAGGCTGCCCAGCCCGGTCGCCCCCGCGTACGCGATCGCCTCGTGGTTGGAGCCCTCGTCCAACTCCGCGTCGCCGAGCAGTACGTGCACCCGGGGCGTCAGCAGGCCCTGGGCGCGCAGCCCGAGCGCGGTGCCCACGCCGAGCCCGAGCCCGTGGCCCAGCGAGCCGGAGCCGATCTCCACCCCGGGCACCAGCACCCGGTCGGGGTGGTCGCCGAGCCGGCTGGCGGGCCCGCCCTGGTCGTCGAGCCAGTCGGCGGGAACGAACCCCTTCGCGGCGAGTACGGCGTAGTAGCCGGCCACGGCGTGGCCCTTGGAGAGCAGGAAGCGGTCGCGCCCGGGGTCGTCTACGGTCTCCGGGGTGACCCGGAGGACCCGGTCGTAGAGCACCCAGAGCACGTCGACCGTGGAGCGGACGTTCGCGCTGAACTCCCGGCCCGCGCGCACCCGCTCGTACAGCGGCGCGACGGGTCCCGGCAGCGGCGGGGCGCCCGGGTGGCGGGGCGCGGCGGTGGGGTCACGGAGTGGCGCGGCGGTCGGGGCAGGACCCGCGCTGGCGGTGGTCGTGGTCATGCCGCTAGCCTGCAAGTTGAAGTCCACTTCAACTCAAGGCGACGTGATGCACGAGTCTCTGACCATCGGCCAGCTCTCCGTCCGCAGCGGCGTCGCGCCCTCGGCGCTGCGCTACTACGAGCGGCTCGGGCTGATCCGGGCGGAGCGGACGGGCGGCAACCAGCGCCGCTACGCCCGCACCGAGCTGCGCCGGGTGGCTTTCGTCCGGATCTCCCAGCAGGTCGGCATCTCGCTGGAGGAGATCCGGGAGGCGCTGGACTCCCTGCCCGCGTCCCGCACGCCGAGTGCGGAGGACTGGGCGCGGCTCTCCGCGACCTGGCGGGAGCGGCTGAACGAGAAGATCCGGCTGATGACGAAGCTCCGCGACGACCTCGACGGCTGCATCGGCTGCGGCTGCCTGTCCCTGCAACGCTGCACGCTCAACAACCCTGGCGACTCGCTCGCCGGCGAGGGCCCCGGCGCCCGCCTGGTGCTCCCCCGCGAGGTCGCGGATCCGACGCCGACGCCCTGACGCGCCGGGCCAGGCCCGTCCCCGCCGGGGCGGACCGCGCGTCAGCCGGTCGTGAGCAGCACCTTGCCGACGTGGTCGTTCGACTCGACCAGCCGGTGCGCCCGCGCCGCCTCGGTGATCGGCACCCGTCGGTCCACGACCGGCCGGACCGCCCCCGACTCGACCAGCGGCCACACCTGCTCGCGGACGCCGCGTACGATCTCCGCCTTCTCCTCCAGCGGCCGGGACCGCAGCGCGGTGGCCGCGATCGTGCCCCGCTTGGCCAGCAGCGCCCCGAGATCCAGCTCGCCCTTGCGGCCACCCTGCATGCCGATGACCACCAGCCGGCCGCCCGTGGCCAGCGCCGCCACGTTGCGGGGCAGGTAGGCGGCGCCCATGATGTCGAGGATGACGTCGGCGCCCCGGCCGCCGGTGACCCGCCGGACCTCCTCGACGAAGTCCTGCTCCCGGTAGTCGATCGTGTGCGCCGCCCCCAACTCACGCAGCCGCTCGTGCTTGGCGGCCCGGGCGGTGACCGCCACAGTGGCGCCCAGCGCCACCGCGAGCTGGATCGCGAAGGTGCCGATCCCGCTGCCGCCGCCGTGCAGCAGCAGCGTCTCGCCCTTGGCGAGCCGGGCCACCTGCACCACGTTCGACCAGACCGTGCAGGCGACCTCGGGCAGCGCCGCCGCGTCGACCAGATCGACGCCGGCCGGCACCGGCAGGAGCTGCCCGGCCGGCACCGCGACCCGCTCCGCGTAGCCGCCGCCGGCCAGCAGCGCGCAGACCTCCCGGCCCACCTCCCAGCCGGCCACGTCGGGCCCGATCGCGCTGATCACCCCGGAGCACTCCAGCCCGGGGTACGCGGGCGCGCCCGGCGGCGGCGGGTAGTGCCCCTGCCGTTGCAGCAGGTCGGCCCGGTTGACCGCGCTGGCCCGCACGTCGACGACCACCTCGCCCGGGCCGGGCTCGGGATCGGGCACCTCGCTCCAGACCAGTGCGTCGGGTCCGCCGGGCTCCGGGACAGTCATCGCGCGCATGTTCCGTGTCTACCCCATCCGCCCGTCGGTCCACGCCCGGGCCAGGATCTCGTCCACCGTCCGCGCCGGGGTCAGCGCCGAGGTGTCCAGCCAGAGCCCGATCCGGGGCGTCTGCGCCCGGAAGTCCGCGTCCAGGTCGGCGACCGGCCAGTCCCCGTACCCCTTCTTCTCCCGCGCCTCCTCGCGGGCGGCGACGGCCTCGGGGCTCGGCGCGAGCACCACCACCGCCAACGGCCGGTGCCGGATCCGGTCGACCATCGCCGGCAGCTCCGCGCCGAGGACCACGTCCTGGAGCAGCACGGTGAAGCCGGCGGCGGCGTACCGGTCCGCCGCCGACGCGGCGAGGTCGTAGCGCAGCCGCAACTGCCGCCACGCCTCCGGCGACGGCTCGGCGGTCATCTCCTCCCGGCCGCTGACCACCATCCGCCGGAAGACGTCGCCGCGCAGGTGCACCGCGCGGGGCAGCCGCCGGGCCAGCGCCTCGGCCACAGTGGACTTTCCGGCGGCCATGATTCCGCTGATCAGCACCACCGACGGGTTCTCCCACACGCCGTCGATCATGCCAGCGCGGGTGCGGTGCCCGCTCGCCCGCAGCGGGTCCGTGGCAGACTAGGCACGTCGCGCACCCCTTGGGCGCGCGGCCCGGGAGGGTTCGCCTAGTGGCCGATGGCGCTGGTCTTGAAAACCGGTAAGGCAGCGATGTCTTCGTGGGTTCGAATCCCACACCCTCCGCTTCCTGAGCAGCAGAGAGCCTGGGCAACCAGGTGTCGTCAGCAGCGGAGGTAGGTGCCGCACAGCGGCGGCGCGTCGACGCGGCAGACCTTCCAGCCGCCGCCGAGGCCCTTCTCCTCCGTGGTGTGGAAGCGCCACCGGTGGGTGGCGCCGGTGAAGGTGACGTTTCCCGTGGAGTCGACCTCCGTGAACCGGAGGTCCACCATCGCCGAGACCGTGCCGTCCGGGTCGGTCTGCCAGTTGGTCGTCTCGACCCGCACGTCGAACGTGACCTGCGACTCGACCTGTTTGCGCAGGTCGCGAGCCTGCCGAAACAGCTCGTCCTGATTTTCGCCGCACAGGCACCGGTTGATGTCGGGGTTCTCGTCCGGCTGGAAGACCGCCAGGAGGTACGCCTCGGCCGCCGCAGCGGGCGTCTTCTCGCCCCGGCCTGCCTCGATCGCCCTCGTCACCGCCTGCCTGACCGGCGCGCCGATGCAGGCGATCGCGAAGGCGACGGCGGCGGCGACCGTCGCCCGGCGGCGCCACTGCCGGGCGGTGAGCGGCATCTTGAGCACCGGGCGAGACTACGTGCCCGAGCGACGACGGGCAGGGGCGCGAGCCAGCCGGGCGCGTGTCACACGACGGCCAGCGGGCGTACGGGCGAGCCCGTGCCTCCGACGATCGGCAGCGGGGCGAGGACGAACAGGAACTCGCTCACGCCGGCCTCCGCCAGCGAGTCCAGCCGCAGGTGCTCGACGATGTAGATGCCCGCCTCCACCAGCAGCAGGCGGTGGACCGGTAGCACCCGGAACCCGGCGCCGGCAGGGATCTGCTCGTAGGCGGTGGTGTCCGCGCCCGTCAGGGCGACCCCGTGCTCCGCGAGCCAGCCCGCGCCGGAGGGGTCGACGCCGGGCACCCCCGTGTCGAGACCCAGGTAGGCCGCCGGATCCGACCAGTGCCGGGCCCAGCCGGTACGCACCAGCGCCACGTCGCCCTCGGCCAGCTGCACACCCGTACGCCGCAGGCACCGTTCGAGGTCGTCGGCGGTCACGCCGTACCCGCCGGGAAGGACGTCGGCTTCGTGGGCCGCGGCGACGTCCAACAGCACCCCCCGCCGGACGAGCGGCGGAATGGTCTCGGCGCCGTGTACGCCGAACCGGCCACCCGACTGCGCCTCGGCGGCGTCGTGGCCACCGTGCAGCAACCCGTCCTGCGAGATGTGCGACAGCGCGTCGACGTGCGTCCCGACGTGCGCGCCGGTGACGATCAGCTCGCCGGCCGACGAACCGCCGTCGGCACGCACCACGTCGCCGTGCCGGCGGAGCAGGGCCAGGCGGAACCCCGGGTGGTTCGGCGCGCAGGGCATCCCCTCCTCGAACGGCTGGGCGAGGTCGTGGATGGTGACGCCCGCGGCGACGGCGTCCAGGAGTGCGGTCATGGCGGTGATCCTGTCTCTGCGGGGATGACGGATGCGTGCCGGGCCGATTCCGGGTGCGGGTCTGGGGTGATGATTCTCCGTAATGGCTCCGCCACGTGTCCGCCACGGGTCACGCGACGAAATCGAGATTGCAACGGCCGATGTCGTCGCCGTCGCGTGTGAAGCGGGACCAGCCGACGGCCGGTCACTGTACTCGGCGACCCCGGACCGGTCGACCCCTGAAATGTTCGACACTTACCGTGTCTGCAATCAATACCGCGAGTTCGCCCCTGCCCGCCAAGCCGCTCGTGCCGTACACTCGCATCCGATTCAATAGCGAGTCGGGCGAAGGGGTGCGGTTCACGGTGCGACACGACAATTCGGACTGCAATTTCGCGGAATTGAACGCGCCGCTGGTGGCCGCGCTTCAGGCCGAGCCGGCGCGGTCCGCGCTCGTCGCGGCCGCGCCGTCGGTACGGCGTTTCATGGACGATCTCGGTGCCACCCGGATGCGGTTCATCCCCTATCCGCTGGTCATCGACCGGGACGAGTTCGACCGGATGGCGGAGGCGGCCTGCGCCATGATCGAGGCGCAGACGGCGGTGATCCGCGAGTTCCTCCGGTCGGGGCCTCCCGAGAAACTGTTGACGGAATTCGGCCTGCCCGCCGAGATCGCGCCCTTCGTCAATTGGGAACAACTGGATTCCGTCGAGCAGGTCTTCGCCCGTGTCGACGTCCTGCCGACTCCGTCCGGATATCAGTTCTGTGAATTCAACATCGACTCGTCGATTTCCGGATTCGAGTTCCACGACTGCTATCAGGTGATGGGTGAGGCGGTCGACATTCCGTGGCTCGCCGGCACGCCGCGGCCTGAGGAACAGATCGCGGACGTCGTCATCAGGGCTTTCCACCAGGGCAGTTTCGACCGGGTGGTGGTGTGTGACTGGTCGAGCCGCATCGGGGTCGGCTACTTCGGCTTCGAGTTGCTGACCGAGACGCTGCGCCGGCGCCTGCCCGACGTGCCGGTCGAGCTGGTCTTCCACGCCGACTATCCGGAGCGGTGGCTCGATCCGGCAGCCGGAAAGCGCACCCTGGTCTATCGCGGCTTCATGCACGAGGACATGGACGACGACTACGACTTCATCACCCGGCTGGTCGGCAGCGGCGCCTCCGTGATCAACCTCTTCGAGGCCGAGATCCGCACGCACAAGCGCTGGTTGGCGATGCTCTGGGAGGAGCGCTTCGCCAGCCTGCTGCCCGAAGGCGTGCGCGACATGGTCGCCCGGTACGTGCCCCACACCGTCTCGGTGACCCCGGAGAACCGTGACCGCCTGCTGGCGGACCGCGCCGAGTACGTGTTCAAGTTCGGGCACTCGTCCGGCGGGCACGACGTCCTGCTCGGGGCCGACCACGACGCGGACACGATCGCCGCCCGGCTGGCCGAGCGCGGCCCCGACGGCTGGCTCGCCCAGCGCCGCGTGCAGCTCGCCGAGTGCCGGTTCGCCCCCGAGGCCGATGCCGAGCCGGTGCCCCACCACGTGGTGCTCGGGCTCTACGTGCTCGGCGGCGAGTGCTCCGGCATGAACATCCGCGCCGACCGGGGCTCGGCCGTGGTCAACATCCACCAGTCGGCGGCCAGCGGCTGGGCCATCCCCATGGACGCCGACGAACGGCGACAGCTCATCGAGCGCGTGCGGGCGATCGGGCCGGCGGCCCGCGAACGACACTGACACCAGTTGGAGGCACGATGGAAATTCCCCTTTACCAGGTCGACGCGTTCACCGATCGGGTGTTCTTCGGCAATCCGGCCGCGGTCTGCCCTCTGGACGAGTGGCTCAGCGACGAGGTGATGCAGGCGATCGGCCTGGAGAACAACCTCGCGGAGACCGCGTTCATCATCGACCGGGGCGACAGCTTCGCGCTGCGCTGGTTCACGCCGTCGATGGAGGTCGACCTGTGCGGGCACGCCACGCTCGCCGCGGCCCACGTGGTGCTGAACCACCTGCGGCCCGAGTGGGACGAGGTCACCTTCCACTCCAACACGGGTCCCCTCGTCGTCAGCCGTACGCCGGAGGGACAGTTCGTGATGTCCTTCCCCGCGTTGCCGCGCGAGCGGGTCGACCCGCCGGAGGCCCTGCTCGCCGGGCTGTCGATCACGCCCACCGCGGTGTACGGGGGCATGGACTACATGGCGGTCTACGACAACGAGGAGGACCTGCGCGCGATCGAACCCGACCAGCGGATGCTCGGGACCCTCGACCGGCGCGCGGTGGTCGTGACGGCCCCCGGCATCTCCTCCGACTTCGTCGCCCGCTTCTTCGGCCCCAAGCAGTCGATCCCGGAGGACCAGTTCACCGGGTCGGCCCACTGCATGCTGGTCCCCTACTGGGCGGAGGCGCTGGGCAGGACCAGCCTGACCTCCCGGCAGTTCTCTCCCCGGCTCGGCAAGACGCTGACCATCCAGGCCAACTGCGAGCTGCGCGGCGACCGGGTCATCCTGGGCGGGTCGACGCGCCAGTACCTCGCCGGCGTCATCACGCTGGACGACGACGAGGTCGCCCGGCTCAGTCGCTGAGCTGCCGTGCCTCCGGCCGTGCCCCGTCGGCCGCCGCCCCTCCGGGCGGCGGCTCCGGGGCCGGCTCGGGCTCGGACTCGGGCTCGGTGGGCATCTCCACCACCCGACGCAGCGGCGAGAAGTACAGCGGAACGATGGAGACGAGTTCGCCCGCGACCGCGAGCGCGAGGGTCTGGCGGACGCCGATCACGTTCGCGACCAGCCCGGCGACCGACGCGCCCAGCGGGATGACGCCCCAGACCAGGAACCGCATCGTCGCGCTCAACCGGGCCTGCATGCCCGGCGCGCACAGGGCCTGCCGGACCGACAGTTGCAGGATGTTGGAGACGACGATGCATCCCGAGGCGATGCCGTAGCCGATGCCGGCGACGATCAGCCAGCCACCGCTGCGCGCGAACGGCAGCGGAATCGAGGCGATCCCCGCCAGCACGCACGCGCCGAGGACCGTCGGCCCGACGCCGAAGCGCCGGGACAGCCGGACCGCCGAGAGGGCGCCGAGGGTCGCGCCGGCACCGGCGCCGGAGAAGATGATCCCGATGTACGCCGACGGCAGCCGCAGCACCGACGCCAGCAGCAGCAGGAACATGGTGGTGGTCGCGATGTTGCAGAAGTTGTACGTCGAGCTGCGGATCGCCATCACCCGGAACATCGGCACCCGCAGCACGTACCTGATGCCGTCGCGCACGTCCCGGACCAGCGTGGTGTTGCGTGCCGGCGGGGCCGCCGCCGCCCCGGTCACCCGGATCCGGCTGAGCAGCACGGTGGCGATGCCGAAGCAGACGGCCGCCGCGCCGAGGACGTACGACGACGTGGCCAGCGCCAACAGGAAGCCGGCGATGGCGGGGCCGGTGATCTCCGCCAGCGAGAGGGTGAACTCCACCCGCGAGTTGGCGCCGGGCAGCAGCTGCCGGTCGACGATCCGCGGCAGGACGCTCTGGTAGGAGATCCCCAGGAAGACCGTGCACAGGCTCCCCGCGAACATCAACGCGTACAGCGCGGGCATGGTGAGGTTGCCGGCCAGCGCCAGTGCCGCGACGACCCCGAACACGGCCGTACGGCCCAGGCTGGAAAACACCAGGACCCGTTCCCCGCGCCGGCGGTCGATCCACGCGCCGGCCGGTAGTCCGAGGAGCAGGAAGCCCAGGAACTCGCAGGTCACCAGGAAACCGACCTGCGCCGGTGTGGCGTTCAGGGTCTTCACGGCGAACAGCGGAATGACGACCGTCGCCACCTCGAAGCCGAACTGGCTGACGGTCTCGGCGCTCCACAGCAGGCGGAAGTTCTTCTTCAGGGTGATCTCCTACCCGTGACCGGCGGCGATGTTCAGGCCCCCGGGTGCAGCAGCACCGGTGCCAGCAGGACGTTCGAGATGCCTCGGACCACGGTCCCCGGCACGGTGGTCAGGCGGCAGGTGAAGCCGGTGTGCCCACCGGGCCCGTAGTGCATCCCCCAAACCGCGTACCAGTCCCGTTCCGTGACGCCGTCGGTGTCGAAGCCCGGCTCCGCCCGCTGGACGACCCTCCGTTGCAGGATGTGGCGACCGCTCTCGGCCGCCGCGGCGAGCGCCGCCCGCCACGTCTCGTCGTCGACCGTCCAGCCGGCCACCGTGCCCTCGCCACGGGCCAGGGTGGTGGGTTTCAGGATGGTGTCCGCCCGGTCGCCGACGAAGCCGGTCAGGTCGGTGGCCGCGTCGACGTGGGTCGTCTCGGGAAGGACGCGCCGCAACGCGGCGCGTTCGCCGTCGGTCAGCGCGTCCTGCACCTCGGGGAGCCACACCAGGGCGAGGCACGCCTTGCTGTTGTACATGTCGTGCACCGGCGAGGTGGCCATCGGCGGCAGGGCGGAGCCCGGCTCCGGATGCAGCCGCTGCCAGGCCGCCACGGGGTCCGGCTCCTCCGCGAGTTCCGTCAGGTTGAACAACCGCAGCAGGTGGGTCACCCCGGCGACGTGGCCGGCGACGCTGCCGTCCGGCTCGTGCAGGTCCGCGACCTCCGCCAGGCGGGTCCGCAGCGGACGATCGGAGTACGCCTCCAGGCACTCGCCCAGGGGACGCCAGTCGCCGGCCCACTCCGCGAGCGCGCCGGTCGCCTCGACCATCAGCACCTCCGCCTGCCCGGGCGCCTCGGCGTCGTGCCCCGTACGCGTGGTCTCCACCGTGCGCAGCAGGTCGAGCAGGGCGGTGATGGGGTCGAGGTGTCGCAGTCCGTGCCGCTCGGCGAAGGGCCGGAAGGCCGGCTCCGCCATGACGGCGGGGAGCCAGGCGGTGCGTTCGGCACCGCCGACGGCGGGGCTCAGGCCCAGCTCCAGGACCTTGAAGCCGGTCCCGTCGTGGATCAGGTCGGCGCGGCCGTACGGCACCAGGGCGGGCAGGTCGGTTCCGGCCAACAGCGGGCGCAGCACCTCCGGCACGTCGGTCAGCGCGCCGAACGCGGCCGTGCTGCCACCCGCGAGCAGATGCGGCAGCCGCCCCACGACGTCGAGCAGCACCGTGAAGTCGGCGTAGAACGACGTGAGCTCCCGCTCGTCGACGAACATCACCCGGTGGAAGCTCTGTGCCTCGATGTCGGGCCCCAGCACCCGTCCGGCGGTGCGCGCCGGCAGATCCGGTGGCAGCTCACCGTCGCGTATCGCCCGCAGGTAGTCCGTCGCCGGGTCCTGCGACGCCGACCGGTGCGGCGCGCTCATGCGGCTGCCTCCCGCGTGGCGGCGGCCCGCCGGCGGGCGCGTGCGGTGCCGCCGACGGTCAGCCGTGGCGTGCGCTGGTCAGGCCGACAGGAACAGGGCACCCGCTGCCTCCAGTTCGCGTAGCTGGCGGTAGTCATCCGAGATCGTCTCCGGGCTCTCGTGGACCAGGAAGACCAGGCCCGGGGTCGTGTACGAGTTGACGGTGACCTGCAACGGGTCGCCGGTCTCCAGGTAGGTGTCGACGGTGTGGAAGGACGGCAGCCCGCGCAGCAGGCGCAGATCGTAGCCGGCGAGGGTCCCCGAGTGGCGGGACAGCAACTGCACCATGGCGGCGTGCCGGCGGAGCACGGGACGCCAGCCCTCGCGGACCCGGGCGGCGAAGCGGTCCGGGGCCACGATCGTCTCGGCCACCAACTGCACCGCGTTGGTGCCCGTCGCCTCGGTCAGTTGCGAGATGTCGATCGAGCCCATGAACCGGGCGCCGGTCTCGACGAGCACCGGCTCACCGGCGATCATCATGACCTCCGTGTGCGCCGTCCCCTCGCGGATGTCCAGGGCGTCGAGCACGGTCCCGACGAAGCCGTGCAGCTGGTCGAAGACGGCATCGCGCGGATCGACGAGCCGTTCCAGGTCGTAGAGCGCCGTCCCGCCCTCGTGCCGCTTCCTGGTGTGCCAGATGTCCGAGACGACGTACCCGCCCCCCGCCGACACGGTGTTGACGGCGTACTCGTCGCCGGTCATGAACGGCTGGACGAGCAGTTCCCCGATCGGGTCGCCGAACACGTCGGGTGCGCCCAGCCAGCTCTTGAACGCGGTGTCGAGGTCCGCCTCGGAGCGGCACCGCAGGAAGCCGAAGCTGCCGGAACTGGCTCGGGGCTTGACGACGGCGTCGCCGAGCCAGCCCCCCGCGCGCAGCCACTCCGCCGCCTCGTCGCGGGAGGCGGTGCTCAGGTGCGGGATGACGGCGACGCCCCCGGCCGCCGCGGCGCGTGCCATGTGGTGCTTGTCGCGGCGGCACCGGGTGGTCGCCGGATCGTTGCCGGGCACGCCGAGCGCCCTGGCCAGCTGGTCACCCAGCTCGACCCCGGTCTCGGCGCCGGCCACCACGCTGCGCGCGCGCAGGCCCGCCCGGTCGAGCCGGTCGACGATGGTGCTGACGTCGCCGTCGTGGAGGTAGTTGTCGAGATAGGCGTGGTCGACGCCGGTACGCAGGAGGAACTGCGGCAGGTCCGGGTCGCTCTGCACGTGCACCGCGCCGAAGCCGTAACCGGCGAGGGCCGGCGCGAGCGCGTTGGCCGTCGAGTACCCGTCCACGACGACACAGACTTGGCTGGCGTGTCGCATGATCCGCCTCAGGACTCTCGGGCCAGCAGGAAGTACGTCCGCATCGGGGGGATCATGTCGAGCCGCGCGGCCACGGGCGAGTGCCGGGCCGCCCCCTCCAGCAGGTCGAACACGTTGTCCGGGGTGATGTCCCGGGTGAACATCGTCTTGATGGCGATCTTCAGGAAGTCCCGGTAGTTGGTGGTGTCCATGAGCACCCCGGCGCGCTCGAACGCGGCGAGTTCCTCCTGGTCGACCGGCTGCCGCGCGACCTGGTGGGTGCTCGGGATGCTGGGCGACTGGACCTCGCCGGTGAAGCAGGCGGCGAGCGAGTCGGCCTCGAAGTCGAGCACGAGGTGGGTGCGGTCCTTCGTCCACCCGGAGACCGCGCTGTGGGCCTGGGTGGCGTCGAGGAACCAGATCTCACCGACGTTCATGTGGTAGAGCGTCGAGTTGTGCGAGCTGACGCAGGACTCGTGGGTCTCCAGCGGAAGGTGGATCCGGATCAGGTTGCTGTCGAGTTCGAGGTAGTCCCGGTGCGGCACGAGCGCGCTGCCGGGGGTCAGCCGGGCGAGCCGGCCGTACTTGAGGCGGGACATGTCGAACAGCTCACCCACCAGGTGCCGCACGTACGGCAGGCGCTGGCCCAGGTCGGTGACGACGGCCGGGCCCTCGAACGGGTCGAGTCCCGCGTCGAGGCCGAGGCCCGTGCCGTTCCACACCGCGCAACTCTTCCAGGCGCCGCAGACGAAGTCGCTGTACTTGTCCGTGTAGGGAAACGACGCCATGGTGTCGAGGTCCGTGGCGAGGCTGTCGGCGTCGATGTCGCACGTGCCGAGGATGCCGGTTTCGGTCGAGTTCATAACGGTGGTCATGGTCGGTACCTTCCAGCGGGGTGAGGGGCGGAGCCGCACGTCGTCGGGAGGGCGGCCGGCGTGACTCACACGCCGAGTCGCTCCTTGAGCTCGGCGAAGAAGGGCACGTGGAGGAACTCCCGCTTCTCCTCGTCGTACCGGGTGTACCGGCGGGTGAAGTCGATCAGTCCCGCGCGGGCGGCCTCGACCCCCTCGGTCAGGACGACGTCCTCCAGCTCGGTGATCTCGGTGACGAGCGTGCTCAGCGCCTCGGGCAGGCTCGGCAGGAGCCGGATGCGCCCCTCGTCGATAGTCAGGGCGCCCTGCCCGCGCAGGTAGTTGAAGAGCAGCTGCGACGCGATCGCGTCGTAGTTCGGCTTCGGGATCCCCTCGACCGAGTACCGGAGCAGCCGCTCGGCCAGGACGAACTCGAAGGTCAGCGCGGCGAGCTCACGATCGATGTCGGCGTCGTCGAGGCAGACCAGCATCGACTTGACGTCGACCCGCATCTCCTCCAGGCCGGCCAGCGGCTTGTAGCTCTTCGCGGACAGGAACTGCGGGATCGGCATGCTGCCCGTGCGGTGGTGGAACTCGTGCAGCCGTACCCAGGAACCGGCGGCCCGCTCGACGCCGGAGTCGTCGACGCCGGACAGCAGCGGGAACGAGCCCGGGACCATGGCGGCGTCGATGAGCCGGCGGGTGAGGCGGTGCCGGGCGACGAACTTGTCGATGAAGTAGAAGATCAGGTCGTCCGGTTCCTGGCGCCCGTCGATGTGGTTCTCCGGGAAGAGCGCCACGACGACCCGACTGTCGAAGCCGGCGCTGTGCCGGAGCAGGTTGACCGGCATCGTCGGGCTCGGGTAGCGGTCCACCAGCACGGGGTCGGACGGGATGGGCTCGTACTCCAGGTAGTCCAGACCGAGGGTCGGGAAGTACGCGGCCGAGAACACGGACAGGAGCCTGTTGTCGGCCCGCGAGTTGATGTGCCGCTTCGTGGCCGTGAGCTGCGGCGTGTCGTGTGCGCCGGACAGGTCCTCGACGAGTGCCCTGGCCACGGGCTGGGCACCGAGCGACGCCGAGTCGGCGATCCAACCGGCCAGCCGGCGCAGCGCCTCCGGCGATCCGGGCTCGGTCTCGCGCTGGTAGCGGGCACGCAGCTCGTTCACTTCGTTGACGACGGCGTCTGTTTCCACTGTTGGCAGGGACGATCGCATGGCAGCTCCTTTCCTCGGAACCGGATGACTCCGGCGGTCGCCACCACGGGCCCGGGGCGTCGTCGGTGGCGGCCGTCAGTGCCGTTCTCGGTTGGTCGCGCTACGACAGGTCCCGGGCGAAGTCGTCCAGCAGGTCCGCCCACGCCGGGACGTACGACTCCGCGAGCGCGACGAAGTGCTCCGCCTCGGCCGGGGTGGAGACCAGGTGACTCATACCGGCCTCGTCGTCGCTGACGGACGCGGCGTGGCCCGTCTCCGCCCGGATGTGCGAGTCGATCCAGGCGTAGTCGCGCTGCTCGGGAAGGACCTGGCGACCATCCACGGTGACCTTGCCGTACAGGCGCCGGAACGCGACCGCGATGTCGAGGGCGATGGTCTCCACGACACGGAGCTGGACCGCGCCACCCAGCTCCTCGGCCGCCATGGAGTCCATGACGTCGAGGATGCGGGTCAGCGCGGCGGATTCGGCGGGCGCGTCCGCGCTGCCCAGGGCCGAGCGCAGCGGCGCGCAGATCGTGTCCGCCCACCACAGGTAGTGGACACCGTCCACACCCTCCGGCGCGACCTCCGCGAAGGCCGCCGCCCGATTGTCCAGATCGTCCCCGATGACTCGGTACGCCATCTGATACGCTCCGAGTACCTCTCGACTCACTGTGTAGTCGCGAGCCAGGCGTCGCCCGTGGGCACCGAGGCTGGAGATGGTGGTGAACATGAACGCCTGAGTGGTCCGCTGCCACTTCTCCGCGATGCGCAGCGCACCGGCGGGGCTCACCGAGGTGGCCTCCTTCGCGCCCGCGAAGAACCGGTTGTTGCGTCGGGTGAGGCCTGCCTCGTCGATCAGTCGATCGATGGTGGCGTCGGCCTGCACACGGAGGTCGGTCAGGTCGAGTGCGGTGGTCATCGTGCCCTCCTCGCTTGTAGGGACCAGGCGGAGTGCTCCCCGAAGCCCGCCAGGACAGGCCGATGTCGACGAAGGTCATCGAGTCGACGCGGGCCTATGATCATCGAATCTGGTGTATCGCGCAACGGGAAGACGGCCGAACCCCTGTGCTGCCCCCTAAGCGGGTGGCGACCCCTCGTGCGTTGCCTCAGGAGCGGGTAGTAGTTCCCGCCAGTTAAGCGTGACCAGCGTCAACTCGACGCGAGCGACGGTACGGCGCGGGCCAGACCGCTGTCCGGCTCGTCGGCGTCCACGAACGGCGCCGCCAGTCGCTCCGGCACCCCCATGTTGCGCGCGAAGATCCCGAGCCGGCGCTGCCAGGCGGGCACATCGGTCGGTGGCGCGATCGGCACGGTGCCGCGGGCGACCAGCTCGGCGTACTCGTCGCGATCCGCGTTGCCGGTGGTGATCGAGTGCCGGAGGGCCGCCTCCAGGTCGCGCTGGGCGTTGACGACACACATCGTCCACTTGAGCAGGACGGTCGCGGTGCAACCGGGTGCGACGTCGAGCACCCCGGCGTTGCGCCGCAGCCGCGACGAGTCGGTGGTGTTGATCGCCACCTTGAGGTGGGCGGACACCACCTCCGCGCCGCGCACCTCCGGATACCACTGGCTGAGCTGACGGAGCGCCAGCTGAGCGCGCTCGGCCGCCTCGGGGTGACCGTTGCGCAGGAAGTGCCGGAAGTCGTCGGGCAGCGCGTAGGTCGTCGGGTCGACGCGGTGCACCGCGATGTGCGCCGCCGGCGGGTAGTAGACGAGCGCGGTGTCCTGGCTGAAGGGACTGAACATGCCGCCGTACTCGTCCTCGAGCTTCAGGCACGTGTAGTTCTTCGTGGTGCGCTCGGGCAGCTCGACGAAGAGGATCTGGCGCAGCGCCATGTAGATGGGGGGCAGCGCGAGCGACGGGTTGAGACGGCGCGCGATCGCCGGGGTCTCGGTGGCGGCACAGAGGGCGACCTGGTCGCCGACGATCGTCTGCCGCGCGCCGTCCTCGACGTACTCCACCTCGTAGGTGCCGTCGGCTCGGCGGCTCACCCCGGTCACGTCGGCGCCACCGCGTACCTCGACGCCGCTGCGGCGCAGCTCCTGGTCGAGCAGCGCGGTGACCACGACCGGGTTGATGCCCCGCTGCGGAGTGACGAAGGCGGCGCCGACGTCGGCGACCCCGTCCGGCGCGGGGATCTCGCGGCAGACCTGCTCCGGCGCGCCGAACAACGAGTTGGCCGGGTCCTCGGCGCAGAGCTGCGCGTAACGGTCCTGGATGACCCGCATGTTCTCCCGGCACTGGCCGATGATGTCGGTGCCGCTGTCCTGCATGGCCTGGGAGGCGATGACCCGGCTGTGGTCCTTGCCACCGAAGACGAGGTCGGGGAAGAAGCGTTCGTTGACCAGGCGCCCGTCGAAGCAGTCCCGGGCGCTCTGCGGATCGAACGGATACTCGGCACCGCTGTGGTTCTCGCTGACGATGTTGCTGGCCCCCGTGCAGATCGGGTGGGCCTCGGGCGAGCGGGCCTCGGCCCGCTCCAGCAGAAGGACCCGGTATCCCGCGCGGCTACGCATGATCGCGGTCAGGCAGCCCGCGATACCTCCGCCGATCACGATGTGCAGCTCGGTTCGCTTCACTCTGTCAATCCCTCTGTCATGGGCAACGATCCTTTGCCGCAACACGAGCTGAACCAGGTCCCGGTTTCGACACCGTGCCCGGCCGGACAGCGCGTCCTGCTGCGGATCTTGGGGTGGAAGAGCGGTGAGGTGGCAGGCCGGGGGACGTTGGCTGGAGGAGGGGTGCCCTCGTTGGCGGTAGACGGTAACAAACTTCGATCAACCCCGGAAGGATCTTCCGATAGGACAGGGGTTCGAGCGACCGGGCCCGCTCACACCGCTCTCACCAGCGCCGATGCCGGATCGGGGGGCGCCCACGTTCGCGCTCCGGAGCGGATGACGCCGATCTGTACCCTCTCTGCCATGTCTGGTTCCCCCCTCGTCAACGACCTGCGTGCGGCGCTCGGCGACGCCGTGCTGACCGACCCCGACCTGCTCCGGATGCACCGCAAGGACGAGGCCGATCTGTGCGAGGCCGGCACCCCGCTGGTCGTCGTCCGTCCACGTCGCACGGCCGATGTGGTCGAGGCGGTGACGATCGCCGGGCGGTACGGCGTGCCGGTGGTGCCGCAGGGGGCGCGTACTGGGCTGGCGGGCGCGGCGAACGCGGTCGACGGCGCGGTGGTGATCAGCATGGTCGCGATGGACGCGGTGCTGGAGATCGACCCGGTCAGCCGGATCGCCGTGGTGCAGCCCGGGGTGGTCAACGCGGCGTTGTCGGCGGAGGTGGCGAAACAGGGGTTGTGGTATCCGCCGGATCCGGGATCGTGGGAGATGTCGACGATCGGTGGGAACGTCTCCACCAACGCGGGTGGCATGTGCTGCGTCAAGTACGGCGTGACCACCGAGTACGTGTTGGGTCTGGAGGTCGTGTTGGCTTCCGGGGAGGTGTTGCGTACTGGTCGGCGTACCGCCAAGGGGGTGGCGGGGTACGACCTCACCCGGCTCTTCGTGGGTTCCGAGGGCACCCTCGGGGTGATCACGGAGGTGACTGTGGCGCTGCGGCCCGCGCCGGCAGAGTCGCTGACCATGGTGGCGGTCTTCCCGACCACCGCCGCCGCCGGTCGGGCGGTCGCCCGGATCGCTGAACACGGACTCACCCCCAGCCTGCTGGAACTGATCGACCGCACGTACCTGCGGGCGATCGAGGCGTACCGGCCGATGGGCCTGCGTACCGACGTCGAGGCGCTGCTGCTGGCGTCGGCGGACACCGGACCCCAGGCCGCCGGGGACCTGGCGCGGCTCGCCGAGCTGTGCGAGGCGGCCGGCGCCGACGAGATCCACACGGCCACCGACGCCGTGGAGGCGGCGGCCCTGTTGCAGGCCCGCCGGCTGGGGCACGCGGCGATGGAGAAGTTCGCCAGGGAGTCGTTCCCCGCCGGCAACGGTGGGATGGTGATCGACGACGTGGCGGTGCCCCGGGCGGCGTTGGCGGCGCTGCTCGACGGGGTGGCCCGGATCGCGGCGGAGTGCGACGTGACCATCGGCGTGGTCGGCCATGCCGGCGACGGCAACATGCACCCGAACATCGTGGTGGACCGGGCCGACCCGGCGAGCCTCGAACGCGGCCGGCGCGCGTTCGACGAGATCATGCGCCTCGGCCTCGAACTGGGCGGCACCTGCACCGGCGAGCACGGCGTGGGCCTGCTCAAGCGCGACTGGCTGGCCCGCGAGATCGGCCCGGTGAGCCTGCGGGTGCACCAGGCGATCAAGGCCGCCCTGGACCCG
This sequence comes from Micromonospora sp. DT46, assembly GCF_049841735.1. Lineage (NCBI taxonomy): Bacteria > Bacillati > Actinomycetota > Actinomycetes > Micromonosporales > Micromonosporaceae > Micromonospora > Micromonospora sp. DT46. The sequence goes on from NZ_JBNCKW010000017.1 coordinate 27,911, forward strand.
GCCGGCCTGCTCAACCCCGGCAAGGTCTTCTGATGCCCGCCACCCTCCGGCGGGCCGTACGGAGATGAGGAGAGCGTGCCGACCATAGCCATCGTCGACGGATACTCAACAGGCAGCGCGCTGAGCCGGGCGCTGGCCGAGCGAGGGGTGACCTGCGTCCACGTACGCAGCGGCGAGTCCCTGTACGACTACTACCTGAAGACGTTCCGCCCCGGCGACTACGCGGTCGACCTCGGCTTCGTCGCCGACGAGGACCGCCTCGTCGACCGGCTGCGGGCGCTCGGCGTCGACCGGGTCGTCGCGGGCACCGAGCCGGGGGTGGTCCTCGCCGACACGCTCAACCACCTGCTCGGTACGCCCGGCAACGACATCGCCACGGTCACCGCGCGGCGCGACAAGTCGGCGATGGCGGCGACCGTGGCCGCCGCCGGTCTCGCCGTGCCCGCCGGCCGGTGCTTCGAGTCCGTGGACCAGGCGGTCGCCTGGTACGCGACCAGCCTGTCCGGCCCGGCCGTCGTCAAGCCCGTGGACGGCGCGGGCACCGACAACGTGCGGTTCTGCGAGAGTCTCGACGAGGTGCGCCTCGCCTGCGCGACGGTCCTGGCCTCGGTCAACCTGTACGGCGTACCGAATCGACGGGTGCTGGTCCAGGAGCGGCTCGTCGGGACCGAGTTCTACGTCAACACGGTCTCGTACGCGGGCAGGCACCGGGTCGCCGAGATCTGGCGGTACACGAAACGGCCGGGCCCGGGCGGCGGTCCCATCTACGACTACGAGGAGCCGGTCGACCGGGGCTCGGCCCTGGCCCGGCAGCTCCGTGAGTTCGTCTTCGGGGTGCTCGACGCGCTCGGTGTCCGGTCCTCGGCGGCACACACCGAGCTCATGCTCACCGACCGGGGGCCGGTGCTGATCGAGGCCGGGGCCCGACTCGGGGGAGCGACCCTGCCCGACGTGGTGGCGAAGTTCTGCGGTGTGTCGCAGACCTTCCTACAGGCCCAGCACCTCGTCGATCCGGCGTCGCTCGACCAGTTCGACGACCGTACGCCGGGCTGGGCCGCCGCCGTTCGGAACGTGTCGCTGATCAACCCGGTCCCCGTCGCCGCGCAGGCGGGGGACTGGTACGCCCGGCTGTCGAAGCTGCCGGCGGCCGTGGCGATCGCCGCGCGCTGCTCCCCCGGGGCCGAACTGCCGCAGACCGTCGACCTGTTCAGCTCGCCCGGCTACCTCTATCTCGCCGCGGAGGATCCGGCCGAGGTCGAGCGGAGCTACGAGATGTTGCGCCGCTGGGAACGGCACGGCCTGTACGGGAGCTGACCCCTGCGCGCCCGGCGCTGCCGGTTCGATCGCGGGTGCCGACGGGGTAAGAAGGTGCGGAGGAACAACCGCTCACCGGAAGGACCCCCCCGATGACCCTGGAACGACCGATCGCCCCGGACCCGTACGAGCTGCTGCCGACCGTTGCGTCGTTCACGCTGACCAGTGACGACGTGCAGAACGGCGAGCCGATGGACGCCGCGTACGCCCACGGCAGCGTCGGGGGCGACAACATCTCGCCGCAGCTCGCCTGGTCCGGCTTCCCGGCCGAGACCAAGGGCTTCGTGGTGACCTGCCTCGACCCGGACGCGCCGACGGGCAGCGGCTTCTGGCACTGGGTCCTGGTCAACCTGCCGGCCGACGTGACGCGGCTGCCGCGCGGCGCGGCCGGCGACGACCTCGGCGGCGCCTTCACGGTCCGCAACGACTACGGCGACCGGGGCTACGGCGGCGCCGCCCCACCGGCCGGCGACCGGCCGCACCGCTACGTGTTCGCGGTGCACGCCCTGGACGTGGAGCGCCTCGACGTCACCCCTGCCGCGACCCCCGCCGTGGTCGGCTTCAACCTGGCCTTCCACACCCTGGCCCGCGCCGTGATCCGCCCCACCTACCAGGTCAAGGAGTAACCCGGAGCGGGCCCGGCCTCAGGAGGGGACCCGGGCCACCGCGAAGACCGACTGGCCGAACGGGGGGAGGACGCGCTGTTCCGCCGCCTTGGTGGCGGGGAGCACGAGGGTGTCGTAGACCTTGACCATCGGGCCCTCCTTCGGCATCAGCCGGAAGACCTTGGTCGCCATGAAGTAGCCGATCAGGCCGAGCGCGTTCGCGTAGTGGATCTTCTCCACCGTCAGGCCGGCGTCGGTCATCGCGGCGGCCAGGGTCTTCTTCGTGTAGCGCCGCACGTGGCCGGTGGCGATGTCCGCCGGACTCATCGCGAACTGGAAGGCGGGCACGATGATGATGACGTTGCCGCCCGGCCGGACCAGGTCGCGCATGCTGCGCAGCGCGCCCACGTGGTCCTCGATGTGCTCCAGCACGTTGTACGACACGGCGGCGCTGTAGTCGCCCCGGTCGGGGTGCGGCAGCAGCATCTGCCGGACCTCGATGTGGGGCTGGTCGGCCAGCCGCTCCTTCAGCAGGACGAGCCGGTCCGGGTCGGCCTCGGTGGCGGTGAAGCGCGGCAGGTGCTCCGCCCACTCCAGCGCGTAGTCGCCGAGCCCGCTGCCGATCTCGATCGGGTTGTCACCGAGGTACGGCAGGGCCAGCTCGACGAACCAGCGACGGTGGTTGACCGCCGTCGCGAGACCCTCCAGGACCTCGGACTGCACGCGCTGATCCCCAGTGATTTCTGCCATGCGTCGATTCCTCACGATATGAACTCGACCCGCGCCTGGACCGACAGAGTGAATCATCCGCACTGGCAACAGAAAAATCGGGGCACCCGTGGTGGCCGAAATGCGGTCGGGGGTGGGCACGTGATCGGCGGTCGGCGAACCCGGCACATGGTACGCCAGTACCCCGAAACATGTCACCTTGGCGTCATAGCCTGACTACTCTACGAATCGTCATGACTACTCCTGAATCGGGCCTCCCTGCTGGCGAGTCAGGGCCCGGGGCGTCGGTGGACGGGCCCGACCGGGGCGTACGGCCCTGGAAGGGGTGGTGGACGGACGCCGCCGCGGTGGCGAGTTTCGTCGCGCTGGGCTTCTGGGTGACCGCGCGGCTCTGGCTGCGCCCGTCGCACGGCATCCGGGACAACCGCACCGACCAGTCGCAGTTCGAGTGGATGATGGCGCACGGCGCGCGCGTGGTGACCGATTATGTTGATCCATTCACCTCGGACCGGATGAACGTGCCGGAGACCGTCAATCTGATGGCAAATACGTCCGTATTATCCGTATCTCTGCCAATGACGCCCGTCACACTCCTGCTCGGCACCCGCGCGTCGTTTCTGCTCTTTCTCACCCTGGGCATGATCGCCACGGCGACGGCCTGGTACTTCCTGCTCTCCCGGGTGGTCGTCGGCGCCCGCGGGCCGGCCTGGCTCGGCGCCGCGTTCTGCGCGTACGCCCCGGCGATGATCTCGCACGCCAACGCGCACCCCAACATCGTCTCGCAGTACGTGGTGCCCCTGATCGTCTGGCGCACCCTGCGACTCGCCGAGCCGGGGCGCTGGCTGCGCAACGGGCTGCTGCTCGCGGTTGTCATCGTGTGGCAGGCCTTCCTCAACCTCGAGGTGCTGCTGATGACCGCCATCGGGCTGGGCGTGGTGGTCGGGGCGCTCGCCCTCGGCCGGCCCGAGCTGCGCCGGCGGGCCCGGCCGTTCCTCGCGGGCCTGGCGGTGGCCGCCGTCGTGGCGCTGGTGGTGCTCGCGTACCCGCTCCACGTCCAGTTCTTCGGCCCGGGGGCGTACAACGGGCTGTCCTGGCTGATCCGGGGCTACTCGACGGACCTCGGGTCGTTTGTGGCGTACTCGCGGGAGTCCCTGGCCGGTGACGCCCGCAGCGCGCAGGGGCTGGCGAAGAACCCCACCGAGGAGAACGCCTTCTTCGGCTGGCCGCTGGTGGTGCTCGTCGTCGCCCTGGTCTGGTGGCTGCGCCGGCACGTCGTGGTACGCGGCCTCGCCGTCCTCGCGCTCTTCTTCGGCCTGCTCTCCCTCGGGCGGGAGGTGCAGCTCAACGGCAGGGGGACCGGGATACCCGGCCCGTGGGCGGCGCTGGAGAACCTGCCCGTCCTGCACTCGGTGGTGCCGACCCGGTGGGCGCTGGCGATCACCCCGATCGTCGGGGTGCTGCTCGCCTACGGGGCGGACCACGCGCGCGCCCTGGCCGCCCGGCACCCGCGGGCACGCCCGCAGATCCGCTTCGCCACCGCCACGGTGCTGGTCATGGCCCTGCTGCCGATCCTGCCGACCCCGCTGCCCACCACCCGGCTCGACCCCGTGCCCGCCTTCGTCACCTCGGGCGCCTGGCGGCCGTACGCGGACGGCGGGCGGAGCATCGTGACCCTCCCGCTGCCCGACACCCACTACGCCGATCCGCTGCGCTGGTCGGCGCGGACCGGGCTGGACATGCCCATCGCCCGCGGCTACTTCCTCGGCCCGGACACCCGCCCCGGTCGGGACCGGATCGCCCTGTTCTCCGCGCCGCCCCGCCCCACCAGCGAGTTCTTCGCCGAGATCCGGCGGACCGGCGCGGTGCCACCGATCACCCCGCAGGCGCGGGTCGACGCGGTCGGGGACCTGCGGTACTGGCGGGCGGGCGCGGTCGTCCTCGGGCCGCACCGGCAGGCCGACGCGCTGCGCCGGGGCATGACCGAGCTGACCGGCGTCCGCCCCACGTACACCGGTGGGGTCTGGCTCTGGGACGTCCGCCCGCTCACCGACTGACGCCGGGCGGCCCGGAGGCGGCCGTCAGGACTGGCGGACGCAGCAGCCCTGGCAGATCTTGGGCTTGGGGAGGGTGAAGGCCAGGCAGCAGGTGCGCCGCTGCACGGTCGGCTCGCCGTTGGGGCCCGGGACCAGCTCCACCAGGTCGGCGAGGTCGAGCGCGCCGAGCAGCGTCTCGATCGTCTCGACCGACGAGCCGGGCAGGCCGTCGGCGGCCCGGAGGACGCCGTGGGCGATGCCCGAGGCCACCGACCCGAGCAGGGTGCGCGCGCCGATCCGGACCTCGGCCTGGATCGCGGCGACCATCGGGGCCAGGTGGGCGTCGAGCAGCGAGGCCCGGAGCGCCTGGAGCAGTTCCGCCTCGTCCGCGACGACCCGCACCTCGGGCAGCCCGGCGAGCGCCAGCGGGTCGCTCGGCAGCACCGCGACCGTGGTCGAGCGGCGCAGGCCCATGGTGAGCAGCGGTCGGTGGTCCTCGAAGTGGATCAGCACGTCGGCCGGGTCGAGCAGCGGCACCCGTCGGGCCGAGGCCCAGCCGAGCGCCACGGGCAGCGCCGTCCAGTAGCTGTACGACTTCCAGGCCAGCGCGGCGCAGGCGTGCGGGGTGCCGCCCCAGCGCGAGCTGGCCGAGCGCAGGAACTCCGGCAGGAGGGTGCCGTCGACCAGGGTGGTCGCCGGGCGCCAGCCGAACTCGTCGTGCACCAGCAGGCCGGGCGCGAGACCGGGCACGTCGTCGGTGCCGAACATCGCGCGCATGGCGGCGGTGACCGGGGCCAGCGGCGCGGCGGCGGTGTCGCGCTTCGGCATCACCGCTGTCACTGGACTCACCCACCCCGTCGTCGCCGTCGGCGGGCAATCCGCCCGTCGCTGAGCTAAGGCTAGCCTAACCACATCCCGCGAGATAAGGGAAGGCTCGCCTGCGTCGGATCCGGAGGGGCCGGTCACTCCGCCCGTGCGGCCGTACTACCCGGTCATCGGGGCGGAAAACGTCGCCCCAGTATCGACAGCCATCGCTATCTGTCAAGGCTCGTGTCGGCAAGGTGCCAGTTCCGTGTGCGCGTCGCCACAGAACGTGAAACTGATACTCCCGGCCACGAGGAAGCTGATGACCTCACCGCTCGATCGGGCTGCCGACTCCTTCGCCGCCGAGATCGCCCGGCACCGCACGGGGCGGGGGCTGTCCAAGAAGCAGCTCGCCACCCTGATGGGCTTCGACCCGTCGTACGTCAGCCACGTCGAGGGGCGCCGGCACCGCCCCACCGAGGACTTCGCGCGCCGCGCCGAGGCCGTACTGGAGGCCGGCGGCGCGATCTGGCAGCGCTTCAAGGAGTACGACGAGCTGCGCCACGCCCGGGCCGAGCGGGCACACCGGGACCCACCCGTCCCTGGGCAGTGGATGCCGCCCGGCACCGGACTGATCGTCGAGCGGGAACTCGCCACCCTCACCCACCTCGGCGACGCCTACCGCTGCGTCATCCGGCGCGAGCTGTACAACGCCGGCACCGAGCCGGTCACCCGCTACCTGGTGCGGATCGCCGTCGACCGCTACCCCAACGACCCGGGGCGCTCCAACCTGCACCACCGCGAACACCCGCTGACCTTCGCCGAGCTGCGGCTGCGGGCGTACCGGGAGGACGGGGACGAGCGGGAGGCGATGCACTGGCGGGCCAAGCACGACCGCGACGCCTTCAAGGAGCTGTGGCTGCTCTTCGAGAACGCCGACCGGCGCTTCCCCCTCTACCCGGGGGACCGGACCACCATCGAGTACGCGTACTGCGTCGGGCACGACAAGTGGGGCCCCTGGTTCCAGCGGGCGGTCCGGCTGCCCACCCGGCAGATGGCCGTACGCCTGGACCTCCCGGCCGCGGTCGACCCGCAGGTGTGGGGCGCGGAGACCTCGCTCTCGGCGGAGGAGGGCCCGCTGCGCACGCCCGTGACCAGGCGCGAGGACGCCGACCGGGTGATCTTCGACTGGGCGACCGAGGACCCGCCGCTCAACGCGCGGTACCGGTTGCAGTGGCGGTTCCGCGGCCGGCCCGACGTCGAGCCCGAGGAAGCCGGGCGGATCCGGCCCAGCGACCGGATGCGCGGCATCGGCATCGTGCAGCGCGGCGCCGACCTGCTCCGCCAACCGGCCCGGCCGTTCGACCTGCCCCGCGAGGAACGGGAGGCCCGGGACGTCGCCGACCGCCTCGCGGCGACCCTGGTCCGCCTCGACGAGCTGCACCCGTTCCGCAAGGGGGTGGGCATCGCCGCCCCGCAGCTCGGCCTCGGCCGGGCGGTGGCGGTGGTCCGGCCCCCCGACCGGTCGGCCGACCCCGTCGTGCTGCTCAACCCCCGCATCGTGGACGCCTCTCCCGACAGCGACGAGCAGTACGAGGGGTGCCTCTCCTTCTTCGACCACCGTGGCCTCGTGCCCCGGCCGCTCCGGCTCGACGTGGAGCACGCCCAGTACGACGGCAGCCGGATCATCACCTCGTTCGAGTTCGGCATGGCCCGGCTCGTCGCCCACGAGATCGACCACCTGGAGGGGCGGCTCTACGTCGACCGGATGGCGCCGGGGGTGCCGCTGGTGCCGGTCGAGGAGTACCGCGAGACCGGCCGGCCCTGGCGCTACTGACCTGCGCGCATCCGCCCCGGCGGCACGACCACGTCCGCCCGGGTGGAAGGACGGCCGGGCGGACGTGATCGTGCGGGGCGGTGCCGGTCCGCCCGATTGGGGGACCGGGGCGCGTGCCCCAGGGGGCAGGAGCACGCGCCCCGGTATGGGGGGAGGAACGCTTCTAGAGGTTGCCGAAGGTGTCGTAGCGGGTGTTCTCCGGCGGGACGCCGTCCTCGGCGAGCACCCGGAGGGTGGCCCGGACCATGCGGGCGGAACCGGAGACGTAACAGTCGTGCGCCGTCCACGGGCCGTACCGGCTGACCACGTCGGGGATGTCACCCAGCTCGCCGTCGAAGTCGGGATCCTCGCTGCACGCCGGAGTGACCGACAGCCACGGGTGCGCGGCCACCAACTCCTGGAGCCCGGCCAGGCCGTACAGGTCCGCCGCCGTACGGGCGCCGTAGAAGACGTGCACCCAGCGGGTCCGGTTGTAGCCGGCCAACTCCTCCACCAGCGCCTTGATCGGAGCCAGGCCGACGCCGCCCGCCACGCAGAGGATGTCCCGCTCCGAGGAGCGGTCCAGCGTCATCGACCCCATCGGCGCCGCCACCCGGAGCAGGTCGCCGGGCTTGACCCGGCGGACCAGCGCCCCGGACACCCAGCCGGCGCCCTCCGGCGTACGAACGTGGAACTCCAGCAGGTTGTCGTCGTTCGGGGCGTTCGCCACCGAGTAGGTGCGCCACACCCGGGGAAGGTGGCGGGGCACCTCCACGCTGACGTACTGGCCGGCCCGCCACGGCAGCGGATGCTGCAACGCCCGACAGGTCAGCACCGCCGTGTCCCTGCCGTACCGCTCGTGGGTCAGCACCTCCGCGTGCCAGAACGGCGGGTTGTCGTCGGCCGCCGCCCCGGCCAGCATCTTCTCCGTGATCGCCGCGTACGCGTCCCGCCACGCCTGGTCGTACTCCAGGTTCCAGCCGTCGCCGGCGATGCTGCGCAGCGCGTCCAGCAGCGCGACGCCCATGGTCTCGTAGTGCGCCGCCTCGACGTGGTACTTGCGGTGGTCCCGGCCCAGCGAGCGCAGGTACTCGTCGAAGCTCTCCGGGTCGCCGACCGTCTGGGCGGCGGTGACGATCGCCTCCAGGATCCGGTCGCCCTGCCCGGTCATCTCCACCGGGAAGAGCTTGCGCAGCTCGGGGTCGAGCAGGAAGAGCCGGGCGTAGAAGTGACCGCTCAGCCGCTCCCGGTGCTCCTCGACCAGGGTCCAGCTCTCCTTCAGCAGCCTTGCGAAGTCGTCCACGGGGCGCGCTCCTTCTCCTGACGGCGGATCGGGCATCCATAGAATGTCCACGGAGCGTGCCGACCGGTCGCACAGAATGTGCGACCGGCTCGTGAGGCTCGTTCGGGCGGTGCCGCCGGCCGGTGACGTCGGCCCTCGGCGTCGGGCAGAGTGGTGCGGTGACCGTTGAGCTGCAACGCCCGGCGACCCGCCGGATGCTCGGCACCGAGACGCTGCTCGTGCTCGGCCTCTCGCTCGGCCAGTCCGCCGTCTACGCGACGGTGTCGATCGTGGCGAAGCTGACCGCCGACGGGCCGCTGTCGAAGCAGACCGCCGCGCTCAACACGTCGGTGTCACCCCGGCCGTGGCTGGACCTGACGTACCAGCTGCTCGGGATCGTCTTCGCGCTGCTGCCGGTGCTGCTCGCCGTACACCTGCTGGCGCGGGACCCCGGCGATCCGGCGCGGACGCTCGGCCTGGACGCCCGGCGGCCCGGTCAGGACCTGCCCCGCGGCGCCGGCCTGGCCGCGCTGATCGGCCTGCCCGGCCTGGCGCTGTTCTGGGCGGCGGCCCAGCTCGGCGTCAACGCCACCCTGGTGCCGGCCGCGCTGCCCGACCTCTGGTGGACGGTGCCGGTGCTGATCCTCGCCGCCGTGCAGAACTCGGTGCTGGAGGAGGTGATCGTCGTCGGCTACCTGACGACCCGGCTGCGCCAGCTCCAGTGGCGGGTCGGCGCGATCGTGGCGACGAGCGCCCTGCTGCGCGGCTCGTACCACCTCTACCAGGGCTTCGGCGCCTTCCTCGGCAACGTGGTGATGGGCGTCGTGTTCAGCCTCTTCTACCTGCGCACCCGCCGGGTCATGCCGCTGGTCGTCGCGCACACGCTGCTCGACATCGTCGCCTTCCTCGGCTACGCCCTGCTGCCGAAGGAATGGTTCGACTGGCTCTGACGCCCACCAGCCCCTTCTCCCTCCGGGCCTCGTCCCCGCCGTTGCCGCCGTCGGCTGCCGCCGTCGGCTGCCGCTCGGCAGATCTTGGTCGGAAAGCGCCCCTCCGGGGGCCATTTCTCACCAAGATCTACCAGCGGCCCGCGTCCTTCCCCGCCGCGTTCCGCTCGGCCGAGCGCCGGCCGCCGGCGATCAGCGGGGCGTGGGCCGCCGGTAGGCGGTGATCGCGCGGGCGGCGAGCCGCTCGGCCGCCGCCGCGTCCCCGGCCGCGGCCACGAGCACCGCCGCGCCGGGCAGCACCCGGGACGCCACCCGCAGCGCCAGCCAGCCGCCCGCCTGGGCGGCCAACGGCGCCGCCAGCCGCCACGCCGCCTCGGCCGCCCGGGGCCAGCCCGCCTCGTCGGGCTCCTCCGCCGACCGGGCCGCCGCCAGCGCCGCCCGCGCGCTCTCCGCGTCCGGGTGCACGCGGGTCAGCACCAGCAACTCCACCGCCCGGTCCGGATGCGCCGGGTCCCGGCCGTACGCCGCCGCCAGGTGCAGCACCAGGTTGGCCTGCGCCCACAGCACGGCCGCCAGCTCGGCCACCGGCGCGAAGAGCCCCGCCAGCGCGGCGGTCGCCCCGCCCACCCCGGCCTGCCGGACGAACCGCCGGGTCGCGAGCCGCGCCAAGCCGTCCGCTCCCGCATCGGGGTACGCGTCGCGCAGCCGCTGCGCCCAGTCGCGGGCACGCGGCCCGAACGCCTCGACGGCGGCCAGGGCCAGCAACTCCGGCGCGAACGCGGGATGCTCCAGCACCCGCGCGGCGGCCAGCCGAAGGACCGTTTCCGGCGTACGCCCCGGCGGGGTCCCCGCCGCCCCGTCGCCGGCATGCCGCTCGACCACCTGCGGGGGCGCGGCGGTCGGGGCCTCGACGGGGGCTTGGACCGGAGCCTCGGCAGCGACCGTCGCCGGGGTGAGCGTCGCCGGGACGGCCTTCTTCGCGGGCGTCGTCTTCCGGGCAGGCTCGGCCCTCGCGGCCGGTGTGGCCTTCTTCGCGGGTGTCGCCCTCTTCGCGGGCGCGGCCTTCCGGGCGGCTGTGGTCTTCCGAGCGGGTGCGCCCTTCGTTGCCGCCGGGGGCGCCGCGCCTTCCGCCGTTCCCGGCTCTGTGGCTTCCGCCGCCGTCGTGGCCGGCTCTGCGGCCTCCTTCGCCGCCGTCCCCGGCACTGCGGCCTCCTTCGCCGCCGTTCCCGGCTCTGCGGCCTCCGCCAGCGTCGTCGCGTCGACCTGGTCTGCCGCCTCCTTTGCTGTGGGCGGTCGCGTTGGCGCGGCCTTCTTCGCGACCGCCCTGTTCCCGGGCGCCTTGCGCATTGGGGCGGCGTTACCGCCAGAGGTCTGCGTGCCGGAGCCGGGCGGGCCCGCAGCGGTGGCGGACCCCGGCTGATCGCCGGCAGCGGTGGGCACGCCGTCGCCGGTGTGCGCGACGTCACTCCTGCCGGTCTCGTCCGCCTGGCCGAGCCGCTCCCGTGGTGCCTTTTCGGCAGCGCGGCCGGCTTGGCCGGGCTGCTTCCGTGGTGCCTGTTCCACCGTACGGTCGGCCTGGTCGGGCTGCTTTTGCGGTGCCTGTTCGGCCGTGCGGTCGGCCTGGCGGGGCAGCGGCGGATCGGCCGAGGGCGGTTGGAAGAGCACCGCAGGCGCCGGCTTCGCCCGCCGAGGGCGCTTCCCGGGATCCTCCGGCCCGGCCGGCTCCGGCGGCGCGGGGGGCGGACTGAAGGTCGCCTTCGGGGAGCGTCGGCGCGCTCCCTCAGCAGGCTCTCGGCGGGTCGGCTCGCGCGGCGGCTGCTCCTGCATATCGATGGAGCGTAGTCCTGATCACGCCCGTGCACAGCAGGGAAAGCCGAGGCCGGGGCGAGTCCCGGCCTGGTTCGGGACAGCCCGTTGCGTGGGCGGAGGGGCGCACCGGGGAAGTCGCTTTGCTCCTGATGGGTGAGGCCCTGTATCCTCGGGCGCGGTGGTCTGCAGGGCCACCAGGGAGACTTCGCCTAGTCTGGTCTATGGCGCCGCACTGCTAATGCGGTTGGGGTCTTAAAGCCCCTCCCGGGTTCGAATCCCGGAGTCTCCGCGCGAAAGCCGGGTGTGTAGACTGGCCAAGCACCGAGCGCCCGTAGCTCAACGGATAGAGCATCTGACTACGGATCAGAAGGTTAGGGGTTCGAGTCCCTTCGGGCGCACTTCACGATCAAGGCCGTGACCAGCGGAAACGCCGGTCACGGCCTTGATCGATTCTGCGGGTTGGGGCGGAGCGTCCCAGGAGTTGGATCTGGTGCTCCCTTGTCGCCGCGCTGTCCGGCGGGGGTCTCGTGCCGATCGGTGTTGGCCAGTGCGTTTGCCTGTCGGCTGGCCTGGATCATGGTCGGGGCGCCGGTGCCTCAGGGGGAACCGATATCCACTGTGGCCCAGCGTTGTGGATCCTGTGTGCCGAGGTGGAGGCCCCGGATGTCAGTCGCGGTCGACCTGGGCTGGCGCAGGGGGGCGAGCGGGGGTCGGAAAGACAGGGCCAGTTCAGAGCGTCGGGGACAGGTGCAGGAGACGGTTGGGCGAGCCGGCCCCCGGGTTGATCACGACCGGGCTGGCGACGCTGAACAGGTAGCTGGCCACCTGGGCCGGTGTCCAGGTCGGGTTGTTGCTGAGCACCCGAGCGGCGACGCCGGCGACGAGCGGCGCGGCGTGTGACGTGCCGCTGATCGTCTGGGTCGCGGTGGTCGAGTTCCACCAGGCCGACGTGATGCGATCGCCGGGAGCGAAGATGTCCAGGCAGGGACCGAAGTTCGACCAGCTTGCCCGGTTGTCGTTCGTCAACGTCGCGCCTACGGTCAGCGCGGCCGGCACCGACGCGGGTGAGACGGTGCAGGCGCTCACGTTCGAGTTGCCGGCCGGAACCGTTACCGTGATGCCGTCGGCGACCGCGTTCGTCACTGCGGTGTTGAGCGCGACGGTGGGGCTGGTCAGCACGCCGATGTTCGCCACAGCCGGCTGCCCGGCGAGGTGGTTGGCGATCATCCAGTTGATCCCGTTGATCAACATTGACAGCGTGCTCGGCAGGGCGCAGTCGAACACCTTGACCGCGACCGGCACAACGTTCTTGGCCGCCCCGTAGGTCGTCCCGCCGACGGTGCCGGCGACGTGGGTGCCGTGCCCGCTGCAGTCGTTGGCCGGGAGCGTGCCGTCGACGGCGTCGTAGCCGTACACCGCCTGGCCGCCGAAGTCGGCATGGCCGATCTGGATCCCGCTGTCCACGATGTACGCCCGGACGCCGGTCCCGACACTGGTGAAGTTGTAGGTGCCACTGAGTCCCAGCGGTGCGTCGATCCGGTCGAGGTTCCACGGCGCGTTCGTCTGGGTGGTGGCCAAGCTGGTCAGGCGGTCCTGCTCCACGACCGCTACCGCCGGGTCGGCGGCCAGCCGGCGGGCCACCAGCTCGGAGGTCCGCACGGAGAAGCCGTTCAGCGCGTCGCGCCAGACCTGGTCCGGGCGGAAGCCGTACCGGTCGGCGAGGCGGGACACGCCAGCCTGCCGATCGCCGACCGTGCCGCCGCTGTCCTTGAGGGTGACCACATAGCTGCCGGGCACGGCGGTGGCGTTGCCGGTGCCGAGGATCTCGCCGGTCGTCGTCCCGGACGGCGCCTCGGTGGCGGGTGCCGCAGTGGCCGGTCCGGCAGCCACGGTCAGGAGCAGGACCGTGGTGGCGAGCGTGGCCATGGCGGCCGTTCCGGCTCGACGCTCGCGGGCGAAGATCGTGTCGCGGTGGAGCCTCATCTCCCAGCCTCCCTTTGTTCCGGCCATTCCGGCGGGCGTACGACGCGCCGATTGAATGGTCCGAATGGTTTGCTGGATCGTACAGTCGATTTACGGCCGCATTCCATCGTGGAATCTATGAATCCAATTGATGGATGTCTTTTTCGGCGGGGAGTGAGAAGAGTCCTGGCTCGATGTATCAGGGCTGCTTCCGGGGCCTCGGCTGCTGCTGCCTGCGAGGCCGCAGGCGGCCTCGTCCTGGGCGCGGCCACGCCAGAAGCGACGCGCGAGGACTGACGGCTGCACAGCCATCCGTACAGCCAAGCGGCCGACATACGTGGGTGATGGGCGACGGCCACCGACGAGCCGAGCAGGTCAGGGGTTAGGGGTTCGAGTTCCTTCGGGCGCCCAGGCTCACGAGGGGCCGAGCTGCGGAAACGCGGCTCGGGCCCCTTCCCTGTCCCGGCGGCGACCTCAGAACGCGGTACGTCCGCGTAACCCCCGATTCCGCTGCCAGCCGTTGACATCGAAGCATTTCGTTGACACAGTCCGGGCCGATGGATGGTCCCGGGGGAGGCTGCGGTGTCGTTCCGATCCGTGCCCGCCGAGTGCGCCCTCGCGACGGCCTCAGCGGAGATCGCCCGGCTCGGCCTCACGGCGCGGGCGGCGGTTCTCGGCCCGGCCGCGTCGCCGATCATGCGCGTCACGCTGTTCCGGGACGGAGCACAGGTCGCCATCGGTGTGGGAAAGGGAGCTGGTCCCCAGGGCGAGGCGAGCGCGTACTTCGAGGCCCTGGAGCGCTATCTCATGTCGGCCCGGGACAACCGCCGATGGACCGCGGACGCCACCAGGCTGGTGCCGGCGAGCGTCGTGGCCGGGCAGTCCGCCCTGGAGCCCGACCTGGTCGTGCAGCGGTGGGCGGCGGAGTTTCCGGACTCCGTCGCGGCGTGTGCCTCCTACGGCGGGGTCCGTTATCCCACGTTCCTCACCGATCCGCGCTACTACCGGTGGCCGGTGGCGGGTGACGACGTCCGGCCGTACCGCAGTCTGCTGCGGTACTCGTCCAGCCTGGGCACCGCCGCAGGCGTCGACCTGGCAGAGGCCGTCTACCACGGCCTCTGCGAGCTGATCGAACACGACGGGCTCGGTCAGGCGCTTCTGCGCTGGTACGTCGCCGGAGTCCCGGACGTCGACCTCGTACCCGTCGGCGAACTGCCGGACGGATTGCGTTCGCTGCACGCGGATGCCGTACGGGCGGCCGGCGCACCCGTACACCTGCTCGACATCACGACGGACCTGGACGTGCCGGTGTACGTGGCGGTCAGCCCGGCGGCCAGCGGCGGGCCGACCCGGCTCGGGGCCGGCGCGTCGCTCTGGGCCTCCGACGCCGCGTCGCGTGCCCTCGGCGAGCTGATCCAGGTCTGTGCGCTCTCCGCATCCACCGCCGACTCGCCCGCGGTCCAGCGTCTGGCGGCCTGGCCGGCACTGCAACGGTGTGCCCTGATGCCACTCGACGAGCTGCTCTCCGGCCCCGTGCGGGCGGCGCCGCTACGCGCGGACATGGCCGGCGACGGCAGCCCGGGTTGGGGGCTGGAGCACGTCGGGCGGGCTCTGGCCCGACACGGCATCGGCTACCACGTGTGCGAGGTCGCGCCAGTCGGCTCACCGATCGCGGTGGCCACCACGATCGCCCCAGGGCTGGAGCGCTTCAGCCTGGTGCGGCACGGGGTGCCCGTCATCCCGACCGGGCGGGGGTGGCACCTGTGGCCGTCGCCGGATAGGGCGACGGTCACCCGACCAGATCCAGTTCGAACGAGATGAGGGACAACATGTCTGCTGGCGGCTCCTGCTTCCGCACCGGTGACGAGGACGGTGAGCTGATGGCTCGTCATTCTTCCCCGGGCGGCGGCACTCTGTGCTTCCACCCCGCCGACGAGAACGGTGAGCTGAAGGCTCGTCAGTCTCCCCCGGGCGGCACCCTGTGCTTCCACCCCGCTGACAAGGGCGACGAGCCGGTGGCCCGTAACGTCTGGCCCGGCGGTGGTGGCGGCGCCGCGTGCTTCCACCCGGGCGACGGGGACGGTGCGCCGACGGCTCGCCTCGCCGACGATCTGGCGGCGGACCTGCACCTCGCGCTGACCGGCATCGACGATCGGCAACTCGCCCTGCTGGGCTGACGCAGGCCGTGACACAGCGCACCGAGGCAGCCGGCGTCGAAGGACGCCGGCTGTTCCACCGTGACTTCTCCTTCTGGTACGTCGCCCGATCGATCTCGGTCGCCGGGACCGCTGCCAGCGCCGTCGCCCTGCCGCTGCTGGTCTACCGTACGAGCGCCTCCCCGACGCTGACGGCGGCGGTGGTCGGCCTCGAAGCCCTGCCGTACCTGTTGTTCGGGCTCTTCGCCGGCGCCGCCGCGGACCGCCTGCCGCGCAAGCGCATGATGATCACCGCCGACGTGTGCTGCGCTCTCCTGCTCGCCACCGTGCCGGTCGCCGCGCTGTTCGATGCGCTGCCCTCCTGGTACCTGCTCATCGTGGCGTTCGGCGTGGGCTGCGCCTTCTGCTGGTTCGACGCGGCAGCCTGGGGCACCTTCGTACGCATCGTCGGCAAGCCAGCGCTCACCCGGGCGAACAGCCTCATCTGGTCCACCGAGATCGTGCTGGAGATCGCCGCACCCGCCGCCGCCGGGCTCCTGGCCGCGATCGCCGACCCCACCCTGGTGCTGGCCGTCGACGCCGCCACCTATCTGGTGTCCGCCGCGCTGCTCGCCCAGATCCGGACCGGGTTGGAATCGGGGCCGACGGTGGCCCGCAGGCTGAGGGCCGAGATCGCCGAAGGAGTGCAACACCTCTGGCGAACGCCGGTCCTGCGTACGCTGACCGCCGCGGGCTTCGGCCTCAACGTCGCCGCCGGCGGCGTGCTGGGTCTGCTCGTCGTCCACGCCGACCAGGCTCTCGGCCTGCGCCCGGAGGACCAGCGCCTCGGCCTGCTCTACGCCGCCGCCGCGGTCGGCTCGCTGATCGCCGCCGTCCTTCTGCCCCGAGCCAGCCGGTGGGCCGGCCAGGGAACGGTGTCCATCGTGGGGCTCGTCATCTTCGTCGCGGCCCTCATCGGCCTGGCCGGCACCTCGGCGTTCACCCTGGCGCTGGCCGGATGGGCGATCTGGGCCGTGGCGCGCCTGACCGTGAACGCGAACGGCATCACCGTGCGCCAACTGCTCACCCCCGATGCGTTGCAGGGCCGCGTCAACACCACCGGGCGCATGCTGGCCTGGGGCGGCACTCCGTTCGGCGCCCTGATCGGCGGGCTGGCCGGGGACACCTACGGGGTCCGGGTCGCGTACCTGATGCTGGCTGTGCCCGTCGTGCTCAGCCTCGCCCTGGTCGTCGCCTCACCGGTGCGTGGCCTGCGCATCGCGGTCGACTAGCCCGGTACCCCGCGCGTCCACCGGTCACCGCGTGGCCAACCTCGTCAGGACGCCCACGAGCGTGACCAGGGCGATGACCTGCGTGATGGCCACCGCAGTCGTCAGACTTGCCGGCGAGAATTCGTACAGGAACCCGGCTGCGGCACCGCCGGCCAGCGCCCCCGCGCCCTGTACTGCGGCGAACACCCCGTACGCGGTCGCTCTGCGTTCCCGTGGCACGAGATCGGCGACCAGTGCCTTGACGGTGGAGTCCTGCACACCCACGGCGGCACCCCACAGCAGGACCCCGGCCGCTGCCAGCGGCAGCCCACCGCCGAACAGCAGGGCGGGCACGGCGGCGATCAGCGCCGGGAGCGCGATCAGCACCCGTGGGCCGATCCGGTCGTAGAGAGCGCCGGTGAGGAGGGCGGCAATCGCGCCGGCGGCCATCGCCGCCGCGTACATCAGCGGCACCGTCGCGGTCGCGACGACGCCCGCGCGGACGAGGTGGAAGCCGATCAGCCCGAAGGTCACCAGGCCGGCTGTGCACAGCGCCATCGCCGCCGCGAACCAGTGGAACATCGCCGGCAACGGCGTCCGCCGTACCGCCCGGGTGGCGGGCGGATCGGATGACGCCGAGGGGGTGCCGTCGGCCGGTGCGTTGCTCGCGGCCGGCACGTCGGTACGCGCCCGAACGGCGAGCAGCAACAGCATCGCGACGATGCCTGGCAGGGCAAGGACGGCCAGCGCCGGCCAGAGGGTCCCCGCGGCCATCGCGACGACCGCGGCGACGAGCAGCGGGCCGGCGAAAGCGCCGACCTGGTCGAGTGCCTTGTGGACGCCCAGCCCTCGACCCAACCCGACGCGGCTGGCGGCGTCGGCCAACAGCGCCGACTTGGCCGGACTGCGGACCGCCTTGCCCAACCGTTCGGCGAGGATCAACACGGCGGCGACGGCCAGGCCAGCGCCGCCCAACAGCGGCGTGAAGGCGAGCAGCGGTACGCAGACCGCGGTCAGGCCGTACCCGAAAAGGGTCAACGACCAGTACCGGCGGGTCCGGTCCGCAAGCGGCCCGGACACCAGCCGCAGCAGCAGTGCCGCCGCCTCACCGGCGCCGGTGACCAGCCCGACGACGACAGCGGACGCGCCCAGTGAGGCCAGCAGCGGCCCGTACACCGAGCGGGCGCCTTCGTACACCATGTCGGCGGCCAGGCTCACCACGCCGAACCCGACGACGACCCGCCACGCCGACCCGTCGCCTGCGGCCACACCTGTCCGGGACCGCAGTGGGCTGCGGATCAGCGTCCGCTTGCCTGCGGCGCCACCAGCGACATCCACTCCAGCCGCGTCATCCCCACGATCCACGTCCGAACGCACGTCGGCATTATCCGCAGCGGCTGGCGGCAGGAAGCAGGGCAGGTCTCGGGTGGCCGCCCCGGAGCCTCTCGTCGTAGGCCGTCGTTGGCCGGTGCGGCCCTGTGCCGCGTACGCCCGATGAGCGGTCGACGGGCGGTGACGGCCGTCGCGACCGATACTTGGTCGATGACCAACCCTGATCTCGACCCGGAGCTGTATCCACCGCTCGATCCTCGGGAGCCCGTGCCCGACGACGCGGCGCAACTACTTCCCGATACGCCCGACGAGCTGCCGGAAGCACCCGCCGAACCGCTTCCGGACGACGGTGACCAGTCCGGCGGGGTCCGCGAACCGGCCTGATCGGCCGCGCGGGCCGGAGGCCACCGGGACGCGGGAGAAGTGCCCGTCCACCGCTTCGGCCTGATGCCGCTCCGAACGACGGACGCGGATCGGCGACGGTGACGGTGGCGCGTGGCGAGCCGCGTACGGCACTACATCCAGATGTACTCCTCAGCAATGGCCCCGTCCCGCCACTTTGCCACCGTCACCATCCGGCCGCCGTCTTCGAACTCGCCCACCACGCAGGTCCACTCCCCCGATCCGAAACCGATGGGGTGCGACTTGATCTGCGGTGGCTCGCCACCGTTCTGCTGGGTGAACGCCACCATCGCGTCGATGTGCTCCTGGACGCCCCGGGTCTGCGGTTGTCCTTTCATGTCCACCAGCACGTCGTCAGTGTGATGGTGGGCGAAAACGCCGTTCCAGTCCGCCGAATTCCAACCCTTGAAGTCGAGATCGTCCATTCCCTTCAGGTTGCGGGTGACTTGGTCGTCGGTCATGACACGACCCCCTCCACGAGTGGCGATAACGTCTTCAGGCGAGGCTACAGCGATCCACGGAAAGCGTCGTCGGATCGCCAATTCGCCGCGTCACGTGCGAGGGCCGTGGGAGGATGGCGACGCGATGCGCTGCGGGCGCAGCTTCTTTCTGAATCACCGACCATTTGTTGAGGAAGCTTCATGGCGCACATCTCGATCATCGGTGCCGGCAACATGGGACAGGCCATCACCGCCGCTCTCACCAGGGACGACAACGTGGTCGATCTGCTCGGCAAGGAGGATGCCGACAAGCCGGTCGACGGCGACATCGTCGTGCTCGCGGTGCCCTACCCAGCCGTGGATCAGGTGCTGGCCCAGCGCCCCGGCCAATTCGACAACAAGATCGTCGTCGACATCACCAACCCGCTGAACTTCGAAACCTTCGACTCCCTGACCGTCCCTGCCGACTCCTCGGCGGCCGAGGAGATCGCCGCCAAGCTGCCGAACTCCCGACTGCTCAAGGCATTCAACACCACGTTCGCCGGTACCCTCGCCGAGGGAACCGTCGGCCCGCTGACCACCACGGTTCTGATCGCCGGTGACGACGCAGACGCCAAGGCGACCCTCGCTGGCGTGGTCACCGCCAGTGGCCTGAAGGCGATCGACGCCGGCTCGCTCAAGCGCGCTCGGGAGATGGAGGCTCTCGGCTTCCTGCAGATAGGCCTGGCGTCAAATGAGAAGGTCCCCTGGTCCGGCGGATTCGGTATCGTCGACTGACCCACAATTCACGAACGTCAATTGTTTGTCTGTCCTTCGCGGACATTTGGCTGCTCGGTGTCTGCTCGTCCGACGAGCGATCCCTACCCCGTCGCGTCCGCCGAGGCGTCCCTGGCCGCGCTGCGTCTCGACACCGCGATCCTCGGCTGTTGCGGCCTGACCGCCGACGGGCTGACCGCCTACGACCTCGCCGACGCCGCCATGAAACGGGCGATCATCGCCTCGGCCCATCGCGTCATCGTGGTCGCCGACCCCGCCAAGTTCGCACGTACGGCCCTGGCGTTCGTGGCGCCCATATCCGCGATCAGCATGGTCGTCACCACCGACGACGTGGCCGAGGACGACGCGAACGCACTCGTTGCCGCCGGCACGATCGTCCACCAGGCGTGACCGTCATGCCCGACGTCATCCTGTTCGATCTGTTCGGCGTCATCGCCTGCCACCGCCGCCGAACGCCTCGGCCTGCACACGCACCAGTTCACCGAGCCTGCCGCGACGGCCCAGGCGATCAGCCGGGCGCAACCAGGGTGGCCGAGGTTCGACGCCAGGCTCTAGCAGGCCAGACGATGCTGGGCTGGTGCGCGGTTCGATCCACGTTCTTGATGTAGGGGCCGCCAGCGTCCGGCGTTGCCGTATGCAACAAACCTGCACGTCTCCGCACTTGCCTCGCGGGCAAGCGCTTTCCTAGCCTGTGTTTCATCGATGTTTCGATCCCTGGCCGGGCTGAGGGTACGGACACGAAGCCGCATGCGGTGTCGGGCTGTGCAGGCAGTGCCCCGCACCGTGCTCACTCCTGAGGAGTCCAACAGTGCGAACCACAGTGCGACACAAGCTTCTTGCCGGCGGCACCGCCGTGGCTGCCGCAGCCGCGCTCGCCGCGGCGCTGCCGATGACCCAGGCGTCGGGTGCGACTGGCGACCCCAGTCCCGCATCGGTCGGCGCCAACGCGACCAACCTCAGCCTCGGAGCCGGCTCCGACGGCTCCAGCAAGGCCAGCGGCACCAGCTACGGCAACGTGCTCGACGGCAGCATGAGCACCTACTGGTCACCTGCCGGCTCGACCGGCCGCGTCTCGATCAAGTGGGGCACCGCCACCACGGTGGCCTCGATCAACATTCGGGAGGCGGCCGGCGCCGTCGGGGTCATCGGCTCCTGGAGGGTCGTCAACAACGACACCGGCGCCACCCTGGCCAGCGGCAACGGGGCCGGGGTCATCAACTTCGCCGCCACGTCGCTGCGCAAGATCAATTTTGAGATCACCGGTGCGACCGGTACGCCGAGGATCGCCGAGTTCGAGACGTACGCCTCGGGCGGGACCACCCCGCCGCCGACGACTCCGCCGCCGACCACGCCGCCGCCCACCACACCCCCGCCGACCACGCCGCCGCCGACCACACCCCCGCCGACCACCCCGCCGCCGTCGAGCGGCACGCTGTACGTGGCACCGACCGGCACCGACAGCGCGTCCGGCACGGAGGCGAACCCGACGACGCTCACCTCCGCGATCACCCGGATCGCCGCCGGCGGCACGATCTACCTGCGCGGCGGCACCTACCGCTACTCGCAGACCATCACCATCGGCCAGGGCAACAACGGCACGTCGAGCGCGCGCAAGAACATCTTCGCCTACCCGGGCGAGACCCCGATCCTGAACTTCTCGGCCCAGAGTGAGGACCCGGCGAACCGTGGCCTCGCGTTGGGCGGATCGTACTGGCACATCCGCGGCATCGTCGTCGAGCGGGCCGGGGACAACGGCATCCTGCTCGCCGGAAACAACAACATCATCGAGCGTACGGTGACCCGCCACAACCGGGACTCGGGGCTCCAGCTCTCGCGGCTGGTGGCCAACGCGCCCCGCGACCAGTGGCCGTCCAACAACCTCGTGGTCAGCACCGTGTCGCACGACAACGTCGACTCCGACGGTGAGGACGCCGACGGTTTCGCCCCGAAGCTCACCGTCGGCCCCGGCAACGTCTTCCGCTACACCGTGGCCCACAACAACATCGACGACGGCTACGACCTCTACACGAAGAGCGACACCGGGGCCATCGGCGCGGTGACCATCGAGTCCTCTCTCGCCTACAACAACGGCACCCTGAGCAACGGTGGCCAGGCCGGGGCCGGCGACCGCAACGGCTACAAGCTCGGTGGCGAGGACATCGGGGTGAACCACATCGTCCGGGGCAACATCGCCTACGACAACGGCAAGCACGGTTTCACCTACAACCGCAATCTGGGCAGCATGCAGGTGTCGAACAACGCCAGCATCGGCAACACCGAGCGCAACTTCACCTTCGACGGCGGCTCCTCGGTGTTCCGGAACAACACCTCGTGCGACAGCGGCTCGAACGACAAGATCGTCGGCAACTCCGACAGCTCGAACCAGTTCTGGTCCGGCAGCAACGGATCCCGGTGCGCCCAGTACTCCGGCGCCCTGGGCTGGTCCTTCGCGTCCGACGGTCGCCTCGTGGTGACCTTCGGCGGCAGGGTCGTCACGCCGTAACGAACGGTACGACGCCGGCGTCACCGCAGCGGTGACGCCGGCGTTCCGTCCGGTGCGGCCCGGCCGTGGCCGGGCTCGACCGGGGGAGTGTGTCGTGCGGGTGGTCCCCGCCAGGAACCCGTCGGCGCGACCGACGACACCGTGCCGGTAGGTAGGCATCGATATGTTTACATGCCTTCATCAATTCGTGTATGAAGGCTGCAAGCACGTCTGGGTGCTGGTTCCTCGGGAGGAGCGACGATGAAACATGCCATGCGCCGCCTACGAACGGCGGCGGTCGCGCTGGGCGCCTGCACACTCGGGCTGAGTCTGATGTCGGCACCCGCCGCCGAGGCGTACTCGGTGCAACCTCTCGCGCCGCAATCCGAACGGGCACCCGAATCGGAGCAGTTCTCGGCCGAGGGCGTCACCACGGTCGGTGAACTCCGCACCGTCGCCGGCACGCTCTCCTCCGCCGGCGACGGCCGGACGCAGGTCATCCGGCACCCCGGCGCGTCGTACGTCAAGGTGCACTTCAGCGCGCTGCGGCTGGCCCACGGCGACTACGTCACCGTGGCGAGCCCCGACGGCCGGGAGAGCTACCGGTACGACCGCTACCTGAACCGAGCGACCGGCGCGGACTACACCACCGACGGACAGCCGGGCTTCTGGGCGATGTCGGTGGAGGGCGACACCGCGGTGGTGACGATGCACAGCAGCCGCGCCTCCCGTGGCAACGTCGCGACCATCGACCGGTTCTGGCGCGGCTACGACCGCGCGGAGATCGCGCAGCACAACTTCTCCACGCAGTCCGTGTGCAGCACCGACGCCCGCCGCGACGTGGTCTGCTACCAGAACAGCCACCCCACCGAGTACGCCCGCGGCAGGGCGGTGGCGCGGCTGCTGATCAGCGGCGGCGGTATGTGCACCACCTGGCGGGTCGGCAACACCAACCGCATGCTGACCAACAAACACTGCTTCTCGACGCAGGCCGCCGTCACCGGCAGCGAGATGCAGTTCAACTACCAGTGCGCCACCTGCGGCGGCTCGAACCCCGGCGCCGGCACCAAGGTGAGCGGGGCGACCCTCTACAAGGTGAGCAGCGGCGGCTCCAGCGAACTGGACTACGCCCTGTACTCGGTGAACAACTTCACCAGCATCCAGAGCTTCGGCACGCTGTACCTGGCGACGACCGCCACCACCACCGGCACGCGGATGTACATCCCAGGGCACGGCGACGGCAGCCCGAAGCGACTGTCGATCTTCGAGGACACCCAGAACGGTGCGAACTGCACCGTGAAGAACGCGAACTACAACGCCTCGAACATCAGCTACAGCTGCGACACCTCCGGCGGCAACTCGGGCTCGCCGGTGCTGAACGCCAGCCACCGGGTGATCGCCCTGCACCACCTCGGCGGCTGCCCGTCGAACCAGGGCGCGAAGGCGCACCTGATCTACAACCAGATCGCCAGCCTGATCGACAACAACGGCTGACGACGACTGACGGCGGGCCGTCGGGGTGCGACACGCACCCCGGCGGCCCGTCCGCGCGCTCGCTCATCGCCCCCGGCACGCGCCGCGCTCGCGCCCGGACCTCAGGGGTGCCACGGTGCGTGACCATGGGTAACGACACTGGCGCGCGCTGCCTATCCTCGCGGCCATGGGAGCTGTCAAGCCGTGGCACGTGTTCGTCCTGACGATCTGCTGCCTCCTGCCGGCCGTGGCGGCGATCGTCGGCGGGATCCTGGCGACCCGCCGGTCGCGCGACCGGCGCTGAGCGGCCCGACGCGGTGCGGCGGCCTCAGCCCCCGCCCGGTGACGGCACACCCAGACCCGGGCGGGGGCCGGTCGCGCGACCACGGGCGACACGTCAGGCCGGCACCGGTTGATCGAACTGGGTGCGGTACAGCTCGGCGTACCGGCCGCCCCGGGCCAGCAGGTCGGGGTGCCGGCCGCGTTCCACGATCCGGCCCTGTTCGAGCACCAGGATCTGGTCGGCGGAGCGGATCGTGGAGAGCCGGTGCGCGATGACCACGCTGGTCCGCCCGGTCAACGCCTCACCCAGCGCCGCCTGCACCGCCGCCTCGGACGTCGAGTCGAGGTGTGCGGTGGCCTCGTCGAGGATCACCACACGCGGGCGGGAGAGCAGCAGCCGGGCGATGGTGAGCCGCTGACGTTCGCCGCCGGAGAGGCGGTATCCCCGCTCGCCCACGACCGTCTCCAGGCCGTCCGGCAGCGAGCGGATCAGGTCGGCCAGCCGCGCGCGACGCAGCACGTCCCACAGGTCGTCCTCGTTGGCGTCCGGTCGGGCATAGAGCAGGTTGGCGCGGATCGTGTCGTGCAGCAGGTGACCGTCCTGGGTGACCACCCCGAGGGCGTCTCTTACCGAGTCGCCGGTCAGGTCGCGGACGTCGCGCCCGGCGAGCCGGACGGCGCCGTCCTCCACGTCGTACAGGCGCGGCAGCAGTTGCGCGATGGTGGACTTGCCCGCGCCCGACGAGCCGACCAGGGCGACCATCTGTCCGGGCTCGGCGCGGAACGAGATCCCGTGCAGCACCTCCTCGCCGCCGCGGGTGTCGAGCTTCGCCACGTCCTCGAGCGAGGCCAGGGAGACCTTGTCGGCCGACGGGTACCCGAAGCGGACGTCGTCGAACTCCACCGCCACCGGTCCGTCGGGCAGCGGCCGGGCGTCCGGCTTGTCCTCGATCATCGGCTTGAGGTCCAGGATCTCGAAGACCCGCTCGAAGCTGACCAGCGCGCTCATGATCTCCACCCGCGCGCTGGCGAGCGAGGTCAGCGGCGCGTACAGGCGCGACAGCAGCAGGGCGAGCGCGACGACCGCGCCGGCGTCGAGCTGCCCGCCGATGGCGTACACGCCGCCCAGGCCGTACACCAGGGCCAGCGCGAGGGAACCGACCACCGTGAGGGCCGTGATGAAGACGGTCTGCAACATGGCGGTACGCACGCCGATGTCGCGCACGCGCCGGGCGCGGGCGGCGAACTCGGCGGACTCCTCCGCCGGCCGCCCGTAGAGCTTCACCAGGGTGGCGCCGGGCGCCGAGAACTTCTCGGTCATCCGGGTGCTCATCGCCGCGTTCAGGTCGGCCGCCTCCCGTTCGAGCCGGGCGAGCTTCCGGCCCATCCGCCGCGCGGGCAGCACGAAGATCGGCAGCAGCACCAGCGCCAGCAGGGTGATCTGCCAGGAGAAGGTCAGCATCACCGCGAGCGTCAGCAGCAGCGTCACGGCGTTGCCGACCACGCCCGAGAGCGTGTCGCTGAACGCCTGCTGCGCCCCGATCACGTCGTTGTTGAGGCGCGAGACCAGGGCGCCGGTGCGGGTCCGGGTGAAGAACGCGACGGGCATCCGCTGCACGTGGTCGAAGACGGCGGTCCGCAGGTCGAGGATCAGGCCCTCGCCGATCCGCGCCGACTGGTAGCGGGTGAGCAGCCCCAGCCCGGCCTCGGCGAGCGCGATCAGGGCGATCGCCACGGCCAGCCGCACCACCGTCGCCGTATCGGTGCCGGAGACGATCGCGTCGACCACCCGCCCGGCCAGCACCGGCGCGACGGTCAGCACCGCGGCCACGACGCTGCCCGCCAGGAACCACGCGAGCAGGCGGCGGTGCGGGCGGGCGAAGCCGCAGATCCGCCTCAGGGTCGCCTTGGAGAAGGGCCGCTGGTCACGCTGATGCATCGCGTGGTGCAGGGACATCCACGCGGTGACTTCCATGCTCATGCCGCGAACCTAGGACCTGCAGCGCGGTTGAGGTCAAGCGAATTCGTCCCCTGTGGAATGCGGGAGCGCGGGACGGTCGGAGGGGCGCGTCCCTCCGACACTCCGCGGCGGCGGTGTCCGTCCGCTCGCGGACGCCGCCACACTGAGATACTCTCCGTGCTGCTTCAGTCACGATGTCGTCGTTCGAAGGGGAACCCATGGTGAACCGTGAGCCGGTCGCGGAACCGTCCTTTGCCAGCGAAGGCTCCAAGCCGATGCCCTGGTCGCAGGCGCGTGAGCGGCTGACGGAGGCGGGAGAGTTCTTCCTGTGCACGGTCCGGCCGGACGGCCGGCCGCACGCCGTGCCGCTGCTGGCCATGTGGCTCGACCAGAGCATGTACTTCTGCTCCAGCGAGACCGCCCACAAGGTCGACAACCTGGCCACCAACCCGCACTGCGTCCTCACCGTCGCCAGTCCGGAGCTGGACCTCTCGATCGAGGGCACGGCGTCCCGGGTCAGCGACTCGGCGACGCTCAAGCGCGTCGCCGAGGCGTACGGGGAGAAGTACGGCTGGGAGGTGACTCCGGTCGACGGTGGGATCGACGGCGACGGGATCGGTCCATCGCCGTACCTCGTGTACGAGGTGACCCCGGCCAAGGTCATCGGCATGGACAAGGGTTCCGGCTTCAGCGCGACCCGGTGGCGGTTCGACTGAGCACGCCGGCCGGGGGTGTCAGCTGAGCGCCGAGGCGTGCCGGGCGGGGGGTGCGGTGCAGCCACCAGTAGGCGATGGCGAGGTTCACCAGCACGCTGAGCCACCCGCCCGCCTCGGCGGCGACGACCGGGTTCATGGACAGCCCGGTCAGCGCGCTGAACAGGAAGATCACCCGTCCCCACATGGTCTGCAGGGCGAAGGCGAAGCTGTAGACCATCCACTTCCGGTGCTCGGCGTAGCGGCGCTGACGGGCCGCGCGGAATCCGAGCACCGTCGTGGCGATCCATCCCACGGAGGCCAGCGCGCTGCCGAGCAGCCCGTTCGGCGCCGCGGCGAACGGCATGAGGACGAGCGCGAGCAGCGCGGACGGGATGGCGCCGGCGAAGACGTACAGCCGCCCGCTGAGCCGGTGCACCCTCGGGTACCGCAGGCGCAGCCACGGCCAGGCCTGGAGGCACAACGTCACCAGCGCGATGGTGCCGAAGAGGATGTGCACCACCAGGACGGCGTAGTGCGACGCGAAGCCGTCGTTCAGCACCACCCGTGACTGGCTCGGGTCGAGACCGAGGTACGGCGGCAGGACGAACAGCAGGAAGGCCCCGTTCAGCGCGACCAGTGGCACGATCCACGGTCGTCTCCACCACCGTACGGACGATCCTCCGGCACCCGCCCTTCTCGCCGGCGGTCGAGACTCTTCGGCCTGCCGCGTCGGGCTGCCGGCCTCCTCCACGTACTGGGTCACGGTTGGATTCCTCCCAGGTCCGGACCGCGCTTTCCGCGCGGGTCTGCCTCGACCCCCATGTGCCGTTTTCACGGTAGAGTCCGACAACCCGTCATATTTCTTTCAAAATGCTGGCCTCGCCATTGGTCCGCTCCGTGCGGCGACGTACGGAGATGGTGTGGTCGACCCGGATTTGGTGATCCCACGGTGCGCCGGCATGCGGCTCGTGGCCGTCACCCGCACGGGCCGAGGGCCGGCGCGACGGTCCCGGGGCGCGGGCGCGATGCCCCCGGGGCGCGACGCCGCTCGACGTCGGGGCGGGCGGTCGCCGGGTTGGTATCCTTCGCCGTGCCGGCCCACCTGGCCCGGCTCGACCCCGCTCCGCGCGTCACCGATGTCCCGGGGCCGGCCGTCGGCGACACCGAGCAGCTCAGCACAGTCGAGAGCCGAGGCGATGATGACCACCTTCAGTTGGTCGGAACTTCGGCGCGATCCCATCCACGAGGACGACCACCTGCTCGTGCTCGACAAGCCGCCGGGCATCTCCGTGATGGGCGAGCGGCACGCCGAGTCCCTGACCGACCTGGCCGCCGCCGCCGGGGAGCCGGTGCACTGGGTGCACCGCATCGACAAGGTCACCTCGGGGCTGCTGCTGCTGGCCAGGACGCCGTCGGCGCACGCCTCGCTGACCCGGCAGTTCGCCAGCCGGGGCGCCGACAAGCGCTATCTGGCCTGGGTCGAGGGGGCGCGGCTGCCCGAGACCGGCACCATCGACCTGCCGCTGCGGCCGGGCCGCAAGGGCACCATCCGGATCGCGGGCGAGCGCGATGCCATCCGCTACGACGCCGACCGCCGCCGCTTCGCGCTGCCGGAGTCGGCCGTCGACCGGTCCAAGCCCTCCTACGAGTCCCGTACCGACTTCGCCACGGCGCTGGTGAGCGGCGACCGTACGCTGCTGGTGCTCAAGCCGGTCACCGGCCGGCGTCACCAGATCCGCGTCCACCTGGCGTGGCTCGGCTTCCCGATCGTCGGCGACCCGCTGTTCCACCGCGGGCAGGCGGACCAGCGGACGTACCTGCACTCGTGGGGCTGCGAGATCACCTGCGACTGGCGGGACGAGCCGCGTACCCGGTTCTGGGCCCCGCCGGGCGAGGAGTTCCTCGACGTCTTCGCCGACGGCCGGAAGCCCCGGCTCGACGACGCCCTCGACGCGCTGACCGCCTGACCGTCCGACCCCCGCCACCGGCGTCCCCGGTCGAAGCGGCCGCCGGAAGTTCCAGCGGCGGCAGACCGGCGGTGTCGTTTCCGACAGATCCGGCCCCTTGTTCCCGCTCGGCATAGCGGCGCGGCGGGCCCGACCATTAGGCTCGATTGTTGAGTGGAGCCGTCCGACATCGTCTCTACTCGATGCCGGGTTGCGAGTATTGGCTGGTAGCGGCACCGAAGGGCAGGACGGAGTGACCCGAGACGGCGAGCCAGGGGCCGACTTCGCCGAACGCGAGGACAGCAGACGCGTGGCGTACGAGGTGACCGGCGCGCCCGACGGCTTCCCCGTCTTCCTGCTCCACGGCACGCCCGGCAGCCGACGTGGCCCCAAGCCGCGCGGCATCGTCCTCTACCGCATGGGTGTCCGGCTGATCGCCTACGACCGGCCCGGCTACGGCGACTCCGACCGACGGGAGAACCGCGACGTCGCCGACGCCGCCCGCGACGTCGAGGCGATCGCCGACCACCTGGGCGTGCGGGAGTTCGCGGTCGTCGGACGCTCCGGCGGCGGCCCGCACGCCCTCGCCTGCGCGGCCGATGCCCGCCTGCGCGGCAGGGTGACCCGGGTGGCGGTGCTGGTCAGTCTCGCCCCGTGGAACGCCATCGAGTTGGACTGGGTCGGCGGCATGAACACCGGCAACGTGCGCGGGTTCGGCGCCGGCAGCCCCGACACCGCCGCCGTGGTGGAGGAGATCCGCCAGCGTGCCGAGCGGGCCGCCGCGGACCCACGGCTGCTCCTCGCGGACCTGAGGACGGAGATGAGCGCGGCGGACCGGCGGGCGGTCAACGATCCGGCGCTGCGCCGGCTCATCACCGACACCTACGCGGAGGCGCTCCGCTCCGGGCCGTACGGGTGGATCGACGACGTGCTGGCGTTCCGCCGCCCCTGGGCGTTCGACCTGTCGGCGATCGACACCGCGGCGACGCCGGTCCGGCTGTGGCACGGCGCCGACGACAACTTCGCCCCGGTCAGCCACGGCCGCTGGCTGGCCGCGCAGATGCCCGGCGCCGAGATGGAGGTCCGGCCCGGGGCGGCGCACTTCGACGCGGTTGAGGAGTTGCCGCGCATCCTGCGCTGGCTCGTCGACCCCGACCCCGCGCTGAGCGCCGACCTGCTGATCGGCGCGCGGCCCGGTCAGTAGGGGTGCGGGTCGAGCACCCGCCGCACGTACCGCCCGTCGCGGAGCACCACGACACTGGGGTGGTGCTGCCCGACCCGGTTGGCGAGCCGGTCGGCGATCCGCATCCGCCCGATGCTCACCCGGCCGCCCGACAACGCCTGGTTGACGGTCTCCAGGTTGCCCCGGGCCCGCAACGTGTCGGGGTGCTCGGGCCCGAGCACCTCCGCGAGCTGCTCCACCACGGCCAGCAGCCGGTCGCGTCCCCGCTCCTGCTCCCCGGTGAGGATGGTGAAGACCGCGAGGTTGTTGGCCGCCGCCATGGTGAACGGGTGCCGGTCGCCGAGTGCGGCGAGCATCGCCGCCGCGGCCGCCTCGGTGATCGACAGGCTGGTGCCCGTGTCGCCGGCGTCCCACTGGGCCACGCCCAGGTTGACCCGGCAGACCAGCGAGTACGGGTGGTCGGCGCCGAACGCCTGGACGAACTGCTGCTCCACCTCGACCAGCTCCGCCAGGGCCTGCGTGTTCTGCCCCTGCAACATCAGGTTGGCCGTGCGGCTGAGCCGGCTGAACAGGGTGTCCGGGCTGGTCGGCCCGAGGGTGGCCAGCAGCCGCTGGTAGGTCTCGTCGAGCAACTGGGCCGCCTCGGCGATCTCCCCGGTGCTGCGCAACGACACGGCCAGGTTGGCCTGCGCGGTGAGCAGGTCACGGGACTGCTCGCCGAAGAGGTTCCGGTAGCCGGTCACCACCTCCCGTAGCAGCGCCACGGAACCCTCGTAGTCGCCGGTCTCCCGCAGGTCGCGGGCGAGGTTGTTGGCCGACACCAGGGTGTTCGGGTGCTCCGGCCCGAGGACGACCCGCTGTCGCCGGTTGGTCGCCTGGTCACCCTCGAGCGCCCGGTCGAACATGCCCATCAGCCGGTACGACACGGCCAGGTTGTTCGCCGCGGTCAGGGTCCGCCGGTGATCCTCGCCGAACACCTCGACCGATGCGGCGTACGTCCGCGAGCTGCGCTCCAGGGCCTCCCGGTAGCGGCCCAGGGTGCGCAGGTCCGCCCCGTAACCACCGGCGGTCATCAGCGTGTGCGGGTGGCTGTCGCCGATCAGCTCCTCCTGCTGGTGCAGGGTGTCCTCGTCCAGCCGGAGGGCCTCGTCGAACCGCCCGAGGCTGCGCAGCACGTTCGCCCAGTTGAACCGAAGGTGCAGCAGTTGGACGCGCAGCTTGCGGTGCTCCGTTCCGTCCGGCGGCAACTCCGCCAGCAGCGCCGACCACACGGCCTCGGTCTCCCGCGCGTACCGCTCGCCCTGCTCGTACCCGCCGCTGACGTAGATGTAGCGGACCCGGTCGATGACCAGTTGCCGGACGTCGTCGTCCCGGCAGGAGATCGCGTCGGAGCCGTCGAGGTGCGGCCAGAGCATCCGGAACCGTTGCCGGTTCGCCGGGTCCTCCACCTCACCCGGCGGTCGCGACCCGGCGAGGATCTGGTGCACCTCGTGCTTGGCCGTGACCAACTCGTCGTCGGTCATCCGGGCGCGCAGCGCGGTCTGCAACAGCCGGTGCACCTGCACGCGGTGGGCGTGCGGGTCCAGCTTGATGAGCGCGAGCTTGTTCATCCGCTGCACCAGCGTCGCCGCGATGTCACGCTCGGAGACCCGGTCGGCGACCCGCGCGGCGACGACCGGGTCGTGCGGGGCGATGACCCGCGCCACCCGGTCGCTGTAGAGCAGGTCGAGGGAGATCTCCGGGGCGAGCACCGACGCGAGTTGAAGGAGACGGTACGCCCCCGGGGAACCCTCCCGCAGCCGCTGGAGCGGGAGGTCCCAGACCTCCGTCTCCAGGCCGGTGCGGCGCAGCCCGGCCAGGTAGTCCTCGACCGGTGTGCGGGTGTCGGCCAACCACGCCCCGACCGTCGCGACGAAGATCGGCACGTTCTCCACGGCCTCGGCGACCCGCTCGGCCTCGGCGACGCTCATCAGGTGCTCGCCGAGGCGGGCGCGCAGGTGCGCCACGCTCTCCGCCCGCGCGAACTCGTCGACGTCCACCGCCCGCGCCAGGTCACCCCAGTCCGGGTTGCGGGTGGTGACCAGCACGTGTCCGTTGCCCTGCGGCAGGTAGGGCCGGACGTCCTCGTACTGGTCGGCGTTGTCGAAGATCAGCAGCCAGTGCGGCGGCGGGGTGCCGTCGGGGCGGCGCTCGGTCTGACCCAGCCGCTGCCGCAGGGCGCGGTTGGTCTCCGGGATCGTCGCCTGGCTCGGCAGGCCCAGCTCGTCGCTGAGCTCCGTCATGAGCACGTCGACGAACTGCGGCGGGTCGGCGGCGACCCACCAGATGATGTCGTACGCGCCCCGGAACCGGTGGGCGTACTCGATGGCGAGCTGCGTCTTGCCGAGACCGGGACCGCCCCGCAGGGCGACCGGGGTGCCGCTGCCGCCCGACGCCCTCAGCTCCTCACGGAGCCGGCGCAGCAGGTCCTCGCGCCCGGTGAAGCGGGCGTTGCGGGCCGGCGCGTTGAAGACCGTCGCGCGCACCCCGGGGAAGCGGGCCGGGCGCAGGCCGGCGGCGCCCACCGTGCGTCCCACCAGCTTCAGCAGGTGGGTCGCCGCGTCCTCGGCGGTGAGGTCGTGCACGGCCGTCCAACTGCCGACCGGGACGTCCGGCACGGGCGGGGTGTCGTCGACGTGCACGGCCAGCCAGCTCGGCGCGGCCCGGTCGCCACCGGTGCCGGAGCGGGCACGCCAGGCCGCCAGGTAGGCGCGGGAGACCAGCCGGACCTCGCGGAAGGCCGAGCCCGTCTGCTCGGGTGCCGGCCCGTCCAGGGAAGCGGTGACCACCCGCAGGTCCGCGGAGTTCAGCACGGCCTGCGCCCACTCCGCCCACACCTGGTCCTCGGGCACGTGCCGCAGCAGGATCAGCTCGTCCACGACCGTCGGCTTGCGTTCGAAGCGCTGCACCGTCCGGCGGCGCAACTGGTCGTCCATCCGGGGCAGACCGGTGATCCTGCCGTTGGTGATGTGGCTGGTCAACGTCTCGTACGCGGACAGCAGGGTGGTGCGCCCGCCCGGCTCGTCGCCGAAGGTCGCCAGCGTCTCCTCGTAGGCGTAGTACGCGCGGTACGGCACCTCGACGGTGAGCCAGTAGGCCTGCCGCTCGCTGTCGGTCATGCCGCCCGGCAGGCCGGCGAACTTCTGCATGGCCAGCGACCGCCCGGCGTCCCGCTTGCCCTTCTCCCCGTCGTCGACCCGCATCGGCACGGGCAGCACCCGCCGCGCCCGACGCCCCTCGTAGTCGCGGACGCGGGCGGCCACCGCCGCGGCGCCGTCGATGCCCTGGTCGCTGAGGGTGAAGCAGTCGACCAGCACGTCGGGCAGGTGGATGGTGCAGATCTCGGCGACGTCGCTGATCCCGGTGCGGCTGTCGATCAGGGCGTAGTCGTAGTGCCGCTTCATGTCCTCGCGCAGCGCGTCGAAGAACTGCGCGCCGCCGAGCCGGTTGTAGAAGTTGTCCCAGTTCAGGCCGGTCACGCTGGTCGCGTAGTCGGGATTGTGCCGGCCGGCCAGGAGCAGGTCGAGGCTGCCGCCGCCGGGGAACTCCCAGCTCACCGAGAACGCGTACCGGTGGACCCGCGCGTACTCCCGGTGCCAGTCGCCGGGCCGGGGGTCGGCGCCGGTCTCCTCGCGCCGGCGGGCGTTCTCCCACTCGTAGTCCAGGATCAGGTCCATGACGCCGCCGGTGGTGGCGACCTGCTCCGCGTCGAGGAACGGGGCGTAGAACCGGTGCAGGCCGGGAGACTCCAGGTCCCAGTCGGCGACGAGCACCCGCTGACCGTTCGCGGCGAGGATCCAGGCGGTGTTGGCCAGCGCCATCGTGCGGCCCGTACCGCCCTTGTAGGAGTAGAAGGTGATGACCTGCCCTTCGCGCGATGGCGTCATCGCTCGTCCTTCCCTCGCGTCGTGTCGAACGGCCGCACCGGCGGCAGGCTCGCGCCGGACCCGGGCGGCCCGTCGAAGGGCCGGGCCGGGCGCAGGCTCGGTCTCGGGGTGACCGGGCCGTCCGGCGGGTCGACCGGACCGTACCGGAGGAACTGCTTGCGGGCCTCGGTCACCAGCAGCGGGGTGCAGCGCTCGAACTCGTCGATCGCGCGTACCGGCATGACCCGGGGGAACCCGGCGGCCTGCAACGCTTCGGAAACCGACTCGGGTGCCGTCGCGCCACGCTCGTGACCGGCGGCGATGACCAGCGGGACGACCCAGCGGGGCAGGTCGTCCAGCGCCGATCGGATGGCGGCGGCACCGGCCGCGGCGTCCACCAGCACGACGGTGGGGCTCCGCGGCGCCAGGGCCCGGGCCGCCGCCAGGTCGACGACCCGGGTGGGCAGGCCGAGCCGCTCGGCGGTCGCGGCGACGTGGTCGGCCACGGCCAGCTCGTGCTGCCCCGCGTAGGGCCGCCACCGTGCGTGGTCGGTGAGGGTGGTGACCACCAGCGCCGGGCCGACGCTGTCAGGCACCGGGTGGCTGGACAGCGTCGTCGCCCGGGACCGGGCCAGCGGCTGCGTCTCGGTCACCGTGACGATCTGCTTCGCCAGCGCCTCGAGGACCCGCCGGTAGAGGTCGTGGTAGGCGCTGAGCTTGCAGAGGGCGCGCAGGCCGTTCTCGGCGTAGTCGGCCCGGTCGCCGGCGTCCGGAACCAGGTCGAGGGCCCGGGTCGTCTCCGGCCGCTCGCCCCGGGACGGCAGCGGCAGCCACAGCACCGGCACCAGGTGCCGTTCGGCCTGCGCCGGGGTGAGCCGGGTGAGTCGGCTGCGGAACGACTCGCGTTCGCCCAGCGCCCACGCGTTGCGGAAGTAGTTCGGTGAGTGCAGCGGCACGAAGACGTGCGCGAGGCTGAGCGCGTCGGTGAGCGTCTGCCTGAGGTCGGCTCCCGGGTTGACCTGGCCGTCGAAGAAGCCGGCGTCGAGGTCGCGGCTCCTCGTGGCAGCGTGCCGGACGGCGGTGGCCAGGTCGTTGAAGAACCGGTTGACCCAGTAGTCGGTGTCCGGCCGGACACCGGCCGACAGCGGCACCGAGTGGGCGTAGCTCAGGAAGAAGTAGGTCTCCCGGCGGGATGCGCCCCGGGGCGGAACGGGGTCAGACCACGTCATGTCCGCCCTCCTCGAACGTGGTGCGCAACTGCCGCACGTCGGTCGGGACCTGTGCCTGCACCCAGTGCGTCCGATAGGCCCGGGCGACCCGCTGCGCCAGCCGCCAGACCACCGCGTCGTAGGCGGCCTTGCCGGTGTCGCCGAGGCTCAGTAGACCGTAGATGCCCTCTTCGTGGTATTGCGGAGCGATCTCCGGGGGCAGCCGGGTGGGGGTGAACATCTGCCTCCGCGACACGGCCGCCGGCAGCCGGCGACGCTCCACCAGGGACCAGTTGACCGGGATGACCGGCGTCTCCCCCGCCGACGGCTCGGCACCCGGCCGGGTCAGTATCGGCCGGCGGGTGAACGCGTCCCACTCGCGGGCACACCAGTCGCTGTTGAGGTAGTGAGTGGAGATCAACGGGATGAAGACCTGGCAGTGCCCGGCGGCAAAGGCCAGGTCGTCGGTCCATACCTGCCCGCCGTCGAGCATCCGGTCCATGAATCCGGCCGTGCGCCCCGGGCCGAGGCCGAGCAGCTCGACGACATGGTCGGAGAGGTCGACGAAGAGCTGGAAGACCTTCTGGTTGGTGTCCCGGGGCGCCGCGACCTGGTTCTTCTTGTGGGCATAGCTGAGAAAGAACACGGGGGCGCTCTCGTCCTCCCAGAGCGTGCCCTCTGTCAACTGAGGCTCCCGACCGGTGCGGCGACTCCCGACCGTCCACAGTATCGACCGTGGCCAACCCTCCGCTGCCCCGCTCGTCACCGCCGGTGCTCATCCATCCACCCCCGGGCGAAGTCGACGGCCACCCGAAGGTCCGTGAGCCGGCAGTCGGCGCCGCCGACCGGCCCGCGCCGCACCGCGCCGGCCTCCGTCAGTGCCCGGCCGATCAGCGGAAAGTCGGTGTCGTGGAGATCGAGGGCCTGGAAGTCGTGCCGGACCCGCCGCCCGGCGGCGTCGCGCACGTAGCACCGGTACGCCCGGTCGACCGGCGGGCGGCGCAGCCGGTACTCGGCCAGGTGGAACGCCGTGCAGACCGACCAGTCGACGCCGAGCAGCAGCACCACGGCGTCGGCGGCGTGGAGCGCGCCGAGGGGTGAGCGTTCGCCGAGGTGGCAGTCGAGGTCGTGGACGGCGGTCAGCCGGGCCGCGTCGGGGCCGAGGGCGGCGAAGGAGGTCTGCGGGTGGTGGCTCCGGCACGCCCCGGGCTGCCGGCGTACGTGCTCGGCGAAGACCCCCATGCCCTCGGCGGGGCTGCGCTCCGGGTCGAACGGCACGATGGCCGCCTCCGCCGCCGCGACTCCGGCGGGGCCCGAGCCGGCGGTCGCCGCCCGGAACGCCCGCGAGGTGGTGGAGTTACCGGCCGTCTGCGCCGGTACGACCACCGTGCCCGCTCCGCCCAGCACGTCCCGCAGGGCGGCCAGCAGCGTGGCGGGGCCGCCCGCCACCCGACCGACGCGGGACAGGGCGCAGTGCACCAGCACGGTGGACCCCGGCCGCAGTCCCAGCGCGCGCAGGTCCGCCGTCAGCGTGGCCCGCCGGAGCGGGCCGGCGGTCACGGCCACGTGTCCACGGTGGCGCGCATCCCCCCGACGAACCGCTCGCCGGCGGCGGTCAGGACGCCGAGGTCGAGCAGGGCGTCGAGGGCCCCGTCGGTCCAGTCCCGGTAGCGGCGGAAATGGTCCCCGGCGGCCGGCCCGGGGCGGTGGCGCCACACGTCGGCGACGGCCAGATGGGCGTAGACGCCGTGCAGCACGCCCTCCACCGGGCGCGGGTCGTCCCGCCACGGCACGCGCAGCGTCCGGGTGTCGTCGCGGTCGAACAGGTCGCAGACGTCCAGCACCGCGCTGAGCTTGAGGTGCTGCACCTCGTGCACGAGCAGCACGGCGAGGGTGGCGTCGTCGGGTACGGCCGTGACGGCCACCGCGCCGAAGGCGACGCCGGCGGCGGCACTGCGGAACCGGCCGGTCGGCTCCGCGCGCAGCGGCACGACGGCCCGCAGCAGGGTGCGTACGCCCGCCGTGTAGCTGGTGGCCTCGGCGTCGATCCGCCGCACCGCCCCCTCCAGCCGCCGCGTCCACCCCAGCGCGGCGGCGCCGGACAGCCGCGGCTCGACCGGCAGGTCGTAGCCGTTCCGGTGCGGATCGGTGTCCTCCAACAGCAGCCGGTTCCCGCCGAGACGGACGGCACGCACCGGCAGCCAGCCGTCCGGCCCGTCCTTTCGGGCCGGGTCGCCGTCGTGGCCCGGGAGGACGGCGATCCGCCGGCCGGCGAGCCGGACGTCGCCGTCGTCGACGACGAGCCTGACGACGCCCCGCTCGGCACCGACCGCGAGCGCGCCGAGCGTCGGCAGGCTGACCACCCCGTCGCGCACCGGGACGGGCAGGTCGGCCCGGACCCGGGCGCGGACGGCGGCGGCCGCCGCCACGCAGGCCAGGTAGGACAGCTCCGCCGTCCCGTCCCGGCAGCGCCGTGCCCAACGGCGCACGAAGGGGTGGGCCAGCACGGCGCGGACGGCGTCGGGATGCGCGTCGTCCAGGTGGACCAGCAGCCGCCAGCCCTCGGCCGCCACCGGGTCGCCCGCGGCCCGCTCGCTGAGCGCGACCAGCAGGGCGCGCACCAGCGCCAGGTGGACGGCGGCGAGCTGCGCGGCCGAGCCCGCCGCGCCCGCGCCGGTCGCCAGGTCGTCGAGGACGCGCGGGTGGAGCGAGTCGGTGGGCCGGTCGGGTTCGTCGGCGACCGGGGCCGCCGTCACCACCCGGACGAGTTCCAGCAGGTCCGGGCAGTAGACGGACGGGTTGTCGAAGCCGTCCCCGGCGCGGTACCGGTGGGCGTAGAGCCCGCCGCCGCAGTGCCCGACCACCGGGCACGCGCGGCAGGTCGCGCAGAGACCGTCGAGACCGGTCTGCCGTACGGCGATCCCCGGGTGGGCCGCGGCGTCGTCCACCCGGTGGCGGAAGACGTCCAGGCCGGTGGCCGCGGCGCCGTCGAAGGCGGACTTGAGCGAGTCGACCTGCTCGAAGGTGCCGTCGGTCTCGACGACGACCAGGTCGGCCGGGCCGAGCCCGACCGCCTCGCTGCGGCTGCCGTGCCCGGACGCGGTGGAGAGCAGGGACTCCAGCAGGCGGATCGGCACCGGACGCCCGTCGGCCAGCCACCGCCGGTGGACGGCCAGCAGCCAGTCGGCGTACGGAGTGGCGGGGCCGTCGGGCCGGGCGGGCGGGTTGTCCCAGTTGGCATGCGGCAGCAGGAAGTCGACGTGCGGAGGCTCCTCGGCCAGCAGCGCCTCGTACACCCGGATCGGGTCGTTGGCGAGGTCGACGGTGCAGAGGATGCCCGCGTAGCTGCTGCGGTACGCGGGGCTGCGCAGCAGCGACAGCGCCCGCAGCACCTGGCGGTGGCTGCTCGACCCGTTGGCGTGGCGGCGGTGCCGGTCGTTGGCGGCCCGGTCGCCGTCGAGCGAGATCCCCACCTTGACGTCGTGGGTGACCAGCACGTCGCAGGTCGCCGGGGTGAGCAGCACACCGTTGGACTGCATCCGCAGGTCGAGGCGGGCCACCGGGCCGATGACGCGCCGCAGGGTGCCGGCAGTGGAGTCGAGCCGGGCGGCGCCGGCGAGCAGGGGCTCGCCGCCGTGCAGGACCACCCGTACGGCGTCGAGCCGGTGCGCCGCCGCGTGCTCCGCGATCCGCTCCGCGACCGCCGCCACCGTGGCGGAGGCCATCACCCGGGGCTGGCGCCGCCAGGACTGGTCGGGGTGCTCGTAGACGTAGCAGTGGTCGCAGGCGAGGTCGCAGCGGCTGACCAGCTTCAGCACGTACTGCGTCAGCGGGGCGACCTGCCCGGTCGGCTGCCCGTCCGGCTCAGATCGCAGAGCTGAACGCCGCGACGTCGACACGCGCCGGACGATCCTCCCTCCGGCCGGCCACGCGCGCGACGGACCGGGCCCGGTCGAGGGAGATCCGGCCGAGCGGGGTACGCCGGAGGTCGTCCAGTGGCGGCGCGGTCGGATCGGGCTGGCGTGCGGTGCGATCCACGTCGGTTCCCCCATTTGGAGTCGGGAGTGGACGGACGACCGCCCACGACGACGGTCAACGACGACTATCGACGATGCTATATGGCACAACCAGTGATGTCACGGCTGCGCAGCGCCATCCTGCTCGATCATCTTTGCCATCCAGCCCTCGTTGGACAGCGAGATGATGCGCTCCGCCTCGGCGACGAACGCGTCGTCGCCGGCCCAGCCCAGCCCGGCCTCGCGGGCCGTGCGCAGCCGGGTCAGCTGGTCGGCGGTGCGGGCGTACTCGATCTGGTGGTGCTCGTACTGCTGGGCTGAGCCGTAGCCGACCAGCGCCGTGGTCACGGCCGCCGCGACACCGATCCAGGCGGTGAGGCCGAGGTTGTCGCCGAGCACCCCGACCGTCGCGGAGACCAGGGCGGCGGCGATCGTGAGCCCCGTCGCCGCGTACCGGACCCGCCGCGCGGCGCGGGCCATCCGGCGGGCCGCCGGCAGGTAGTAGCCGTCGACCTGCCGCTGCAACCGTTCCGTCACGTACGTCGCCACGTCCGAGACGGCTGGCAGCGGACGGTCGGCCGGCGGCGCGTCCAGGGTGCGGCCGACCAGGTCGCCGGCGTCGTCCATGAGCGCGTCGAACCGGCCGAGCAGGACGGCGTCCCGGTCCGCGCCGCCGAACGGGGCGACCCCGGCGAGGTAGCGGTAGGTGTCCGCCTTCAGCGCCTCGGAGACCGAGCGGAGCCGGGTCCACGCGTGCACCGCCTCCCGGGAGGACCACCGGGCCGCCAGCGGCACCACGAGCAGCGCCGCCGCCGCGACGATCGCGAGCGCCCGCCCCACACCGGGGTGGGCGTGCCCGAGCTGGTTGGCGAGGGTGCCGCACACGGCGGCCCCCACGGTGAGCGCGGCGATGGTCAACCGCGCACGGGTGATCGCACGCTTGGCCTCACCGGACGCCCGTGACCAGGCAGCCTGCCGCTGCCAGATCGTCGCGACCGCTGCCGGGACATCGAAGTTCGCCAC
The DNA here is from genome assembly GCF_049841735.1 of Micromonospora sp. DT46. Lineage (NCBI taxonomy): Bacteria > Bacillati > Actinomycetota > Actinomycetes > Micromonosporales > Micromonosporaceae > Micromonospora > Micromonospora sp. DT46. Next base: position 67,742 of record NZ_JBNCKW010000017.1, read on the forward strand.
GATCCGATGGTAGGGCGGCCGCGCCCGCGCCAGGGGGACCCGAAGCGGCCAATCCGGCGGGCGGCGGTCAGCTGGGCAGGAAGCTGTCGTACGCCTCGTCGTACCAGTCGGCCTCGTTGTGCCGGCGGATCACGCCGTCGAACCGGGTCAGCAGCAACCAGTTGTCGTTGAGCACCAGCGCCGCGTCCTCGGGCCGGTCGGCCAGCACCCGGCCCACGGTCCGAAGCATGTGCGGCCTGCCCTTCTCCCCCAGCGTGTCCTTTCGCATGTGGAAGTCGATGTCGACGTAGGTTGCCGGTTCCCACTCCCACGGGACGCCGCCGTCGTCCTCGGCCCCGTAGTAGCCCCGGCTGCCGGCGACGATGCTGACGGCGTAGCCGCACTCCTCGTTCAGGTCGGCGCTGAGCATCCGGGCGCCGGAGTGCGTCGTGGTCTCGGCCGCCTCGGGGGCGACCAGCGAGGCCATCCGGTCCAGCGGGACGTCGCCCGCGAGCGTCAGTCGATAGGTGATGGACATGCGTTCGACCTTCCTCAGTCCCGCCGGACGATCTGGACGATCTGGCCGCTCCGTGTGACGGCCACCAACTCCTTCAGCCCCGGTACCGGCCAGTCGTCGAACTGCTTTTGCAGGGCGGCGGGATCTCCCCGCCAGTCCTGGAGGTTCAGTACTACCCGTTGGCTCTGCCGCCGCCCGACCTTCCTGCTCACCGCACTTGAGATGGAGCGTGGTGCCGCAGAGGAAGTGGGAGCGTAGCAATCGAAGACGAGCCCTTCGATCAGGTAATCCGGCGACCTCTTTTCGTCGACGACGTCGCCGGCATTCAGCTTGGCCGTCGCGATCTCCTGTTTCGTGGGGTTCTGGTGCACCCGATAGCCACTGCTGGCGACCGTGTCGGCGGCCTCGTTCTCCAGTTCCAGGCTGCGGCGTTCGGCCGGTCTCTCATTGGCCGGGATTCGGGTGCGTGGTCCGGTCGGTGTGCCGCCGGCGGTGCCGGTGGCGGGTCTGGTCCACGGCGCGGAGTCGTGGGCCGGGTCGTGGATGGGATCCTCGTGCCCAGGGTGGCGGCCGGCGGTGCCGGCGTCGGCGGTCGAGGTAGGGCTGGTCGGTGTGGTGCCGCCAGCCCCGGTCAGTTTCCCGCCGACCCCAGCTGTCGGGCCTCGGCGATCGCCGTCTCGACCGCCTGCCGGGCGCTGGCGGTGCGTTGGGCGACCAGGCTCAGGACCTGCGTGATGCTCTCCAGGGACTGCACGAGAGGGCCCGGTTGGCCGCCGTGCAGGACGGTGGTGACGAGTTGTCGTGTCTCGCGGACCTGCGCGATGGTGGCGGCGGCGGTGTCGCGGATGCCGTCGCACGCGTTGTGCACCGGTGCCAGGCCGGTGATCGTCTCGTGCGGGCTGGCCTCCTGCGGGACGGCCGCGGTGGCCTTCGTGGCCTCGCCGATGGTGGTCGCGAGGCTGCCCAGGCTGCCCCGGACGGCCGAGATGCCGTCGCGTACCCGGATCACGCCCGCCGCCACGGCGGCGAAGCCGGCGCCGGCGGCGCGCAGGGCAACCTCCTGCGCCTGGTTGTCGGCGGCGGACGCCAGCGCCTGCGCCCTGTCGACGCCGGTCGTCAAGGCGCGCAGTTCCCCGGTGATCTTCTCGATGTGCGACACGCGGCCGACTTCCCCCGATCGACGACAGTGAGATACCCGAAGCTGAAACCTAGCGACCCGCGCCCCCGGGCCGCCAGACCCTCCGGGGCGGTGGGGGGAGGCCGACCTGGTCGCGGGGCGGATCAGTCGGCCCGGTGCAGCGGTCCCCACTCCGTCGACGCCTGCGCCTCGACGACCCGGTCCGCCTCCCGCAGCGCCCGCTCCGACACCCACGCGACCGGCCGGCGGCACCGCACCAGCGGCTCGTTGTCCGGGCCCCGGCCGCGCTGCTCGCCGGCCAGCACCCAGGGACGTACGCCCGGGCCGCGTAGCCGACGCAGGTGGCAGTAGTCGTAGAGCCGGCGGGCCACCCACAGCCGCAGCGGCCGATCGCCCCACCACGACTCGACGGCGAGCGGATTGGCGGAGAGGCCGGGCAGGTCGATGCCGGTCAGCGCGTCCTTGCTGGACTGCCCCGACCCGTGCTCGCCGGACAGGTCGACGCCCGGCCCGCGGGACCACCGGACGTACAGCTGCTCACCCGGGGCCGCCTTGCGCAGCAGGTCGACGAGCTGGTCCAGCTCGTCGACGACCGGCAGCACCGCCTCGTACCGGACCACGCCCATGGTGTTCCAGTTGCCCCGCCCGGAGCCACTCATTCATCCCGCTGCGACCGCTCCGCACGAACCGGCCCGGTGCCGGAGCTCATTCCCCGTCCCGGGCCGGTCGCCGGTCGTACGACCGCTCAGGCCGGCGTGGCCGTGGCCTTGCGGTGCCGCTCGGCCCGGCGGCGCACCTGCGTGTACGCGCTGGTCAGCCCCATCGCCCGGCGGACCTCGACGAGCGTCTGCCGCACCTCGTGGCGGGTCCGCTCCGTGCCCTCGAAGATCAACTGGTCGACCAGCCCGGGCTCGGCCTCGATCCGGGCCCGGCGTTCCCGGATCGGGTCCAGGAACCGGTCGAGCGCGACGACCAGTTTCTCCTTCACCTCCACGTCGCCGACCCGCCCGGCCTGGTAGCGCTCCTTGAGGTCGTCGACCTGCGCCCGATCGGGGTTGAAGATGTCGTGGTACGCGAAGACCGGGTTCCCCTCGACGGTGCCGGGCACGTCGGCGCGGATCCGGTTCGGGTCGGTGTACATGCCCAGCACCGCGCGGCGGACCGTCGCCGGATCGGCGGAGAGCGCGATCGCGTTGCCCAGGCTCTTGCTCATCTTCGCCCGGCCGTCCGTGCCGACCAGGGTGGGCGTCTCGGACGCGATCGTCTCCGGCACGGGGAACACCTCCCCGTAGAGGTGGTTGAAGCGCCGGGCGATCTCCCGCGTCACCTCCACGTGCGCCGCGTTGTCCTTGCCGACCGGTACGACCTGCCCCTTGACGCAGAGGATGTCGGCGGCCTGGAGCACCGGGTACCCGAGCAGGCCGTAGGGCATCTCCTCCTTGCCGGCGTCGCGGGCCATGTCCTTGAGCGAGGGCACGCGTTCCAGCCGGGGCACCGTGACCAGGTTCTGGAAGAGGGTGTTCAGGTCGCCGACCTCCGGGATGGCCGACTGGAGGTAGAAGGTGGCACGCCGCGGGTCGACGCCGGCGGCCAGGATGTCGGTGACCATCTCCCGGGCGTTGCCGGCGACCCGCTCGATGTCCTCGCGGGTGTTCCGCGTGGTGAGCATGTGCAGGTCGGCGATGATGAAGAAGCTCTCGTAGCGCTGGTGCAGCCGCACCCGGTTGGCGATGCTGCCGACGTAGTGGCCGAGGTGCAGCCGCCCGGTGGGGCGGTCCCCGGTGAGCATCCGTGCAACGGACATGGTGGTACGCCTTTCGTGCCTGGTGGACGAGGTGTGCGCGGGCGCGCGTCGACCGGGGATGTCATCCCGGGTCGGTCAGGGTCGGCTCAGTGAGCCGAACGCCATCGCGCGCCGTCGCGGAACCGCAGTCCACCGGCACGAAGTACGTCGATCATCCGCTCGCGGCCGTCGTCGGAGCGGGTCGGAGAGATGGTCACGACACCGAGCGGGAGGCCGTCGACCAGGTCGACGACCTCCGGCGCGTAGCTGATCGGCCGGACCATGCCCCCACGGTAGCGGGTCCGGCCCTGCCCGCTCAGCCCTGCCGGTAGCTGTCCCGGTAGTAGTCGCCGATCCGGTCCCGGTAGCCGGGCTCGCCGTAGGCATCCGCGTCGAAGGCCGGTGACTCCTTGACCTGGTCGCGGGTGCGGTCCACGTGCACCGTGCGGTCCAGGTGGTCCACCCGCGTCACCGTGCCGGCCGGCAGCAGGACCTTGCGGCCGAAGATCCACGGCCCGGTGTCCACCACCAGCCAGCGGGCGTCGGTGTCGTCGCTGGCCTCGTCGACCGAGCCGATCCGCCCGTCGGTGGCCTCCACCCGGTAGCCGACCAGGTCGAGCGGGGTGCCGGGGCCGGGGGCGTCGGGTCCGTCACCGCCGGGCTCCGGCCCGTCCGGTGGGGCGGAGTCGGGGCTGGCTCCGGAGTACCCGCCGGCGAGGGCGGACGGGTCGCGCCAGGTCCAGGGGTTGAATGTCGACGGCTGCACGGGTCACCTCCGATGACGGTCTGCGCCGGTCCCCAAGTCAGTGCCCCGCCCGCGCTCCCGGGAAACAACACGGCAATTTTCGGTTCACTGAAATTTCTCGGTGCGAAGTACGTCATATTCGCCGACCGTCGATGAATGGCGCGCTGTGCCGCAGGTGGCGGCGACGGGAAATGGGCCGCGCACATCCGCCGGGGATGCGGAGTGTCCAGTCGGCACATTCGTTCGGTCAACCGGGCCGACCATTCTGGTGACGCATCTGTCGCAGAGGAAAAGGGGGACACGGATGTACCGCACCATTCGTCGGCTCGGGGTCGTGCTCGCCGTCGCGCTCGGGCTCGTCGCGGGGGCCGGCGCCGCGGCGCCGGCGGCCGTCGTCAACCCGGTCACGCCGCAGTCGCTCTGCGGGCTCGGATACACGGTCGTGGACCAGGACCCGATCCGGCACGCGGAGACCGGCGTCCGGCTCGGCACCGTGTACCTGCTGCACAACGCGATGGTCGGCTACGGCTGCACGGTCACCGTCAAGTCCGCCTACGTGGGGACGCTGACCCGCACCCAGGTCTACCTCGCCGCCCAGTACCTGCCCACCCAGACCGACGACGGCGACAAGCTCTGGGCGGCCGGGCCCGCCCGGGCGTACGTCAGGGGCGGTTGCATCATCTGGGGCGGTTTCATGGCCGACCCGAGCGGCACGATCCATTACCACGACCGGGCGAACCCCGCGATCGGCGGCATCGGCACCTGCTTCTGACGGTGTGTTCGGGAGGTCCGCGATCATGCGGGCCTCCCGTTTCCGGGGGAGCCGTGCGAAACGCCCACCGCAGTTTCGGAATGGCACAAGGAAACGCGTTACTGCTCACCGTTCTCTTCGGCTTTCGGTAGGTCCACGTGCACGGGGGAGCCGCCCGACGGACGGGCCGCCAGTGCGGCTACGGCTCGCACCAGCTCCCGGCCGCCGAGGCACTGCCCGTCAAGCCGCACGACATACGGAAGCGCTGCGCCGCGCTCCCGGCTTGAGCGCACGGCACGGCGCCGGCGGCGGCAGGTCCCCGGCGGTGGCAGGTCCCCTGACCTGCGCCTCCACCGCTGGCCCGTCAGCTCGCGCTGGCATACTCGGCAGCCATGGTGCTGTCGCGCGGCTGGGCGCTCTTCCTCACCGGGGTCGGAATCTGGACCTGGGTGATCTGGCCGAGGTTCGCCGTCGCCATCTGGAAGGACCCGCGGGCCTGGTCCACGGGCAGGGTCGGGGAGTTCCCGGCCACCGGCTTCCTCTGGATCCACGCTCTGCTGATCGCGGCGTCTCTGCTCATCGGCACCACTGTCGGTGTGCTCGGCGTCCGAGCCTGGCGGGCGGCCGGCCGGCGCGCCGACCGTCAGGCACCCTGACGGACGCTCCACCGTCACCGGGCTGCCGCACGGGCCCCCGAGGTCCATCGCTACCGATCTGCTCCACCGGGCCCCCGAGGTCAACTGCCACCAGGCTGCTCCACCGCACACCGGAGTTCCGCGACACGCCGCGCCACATTCACTGCCACCAGGCCGCTCCAGGGTCGTGGGGGATGCCGCGGTGCCTGGCGCGCTGACACCTCCGCCGGCACCCTGCGGCAGGCATGTGCGGATGAGGCGTGACTGCGACGGATACGGGCGTTCGGAAGGTGGCGGTGCTGCCCCGTGGCGGTGGCGCCTTGGCTGCCGGGCGAAGCGGCAAGGTGCCCTGGTTGCGGGGGGACAAGCGCCGCACCGGCGCTGAGCAGGCGATATAGCGAGCGGGAAATGATGTGACCGGGGACGCTACCCCCGGATTTGACGTTCAAACCCGCAGACGCGTAACTTTCTCTCTGCCAGCGCGGAACGGGGCAAACAGGGCGAAAGTCCTGAGGCGCCGAACCGAACTGGCCCGGGTCGGACGGGATCGAATCCTTGGACGACGCGGCCCCGGGCGGGGCTCACCGGATCTGCCGCGAGGCGGATTTGGTGCTGCGAAGCCGACCGGGTAAGGTTCACGGCCGGGCAGGGATCCGGGCGAGCTCGCGGGAAACCGCAGAGCGGCCGGTCTGCCAAATCCGATGATCAACGCAACGGTTCGCTGCTGCGTGCGCTCGTTGGAGCCAACCCGTACGAAGCACGACAGACCGGAACAAACGGTTTGACACGGCGAAGACGGTGAGGTAACGTAGTAAAAGTGCCCGGCGCGAGAGCGGCGGACACGGTGAACGAAATGCCCCGGGTCGGGTGCTCCACGGTGTGGGGTTTCTGGGCGGTGTGTGGTTGTT
>NZ_JBNCKW010000018.1:0-64403 GCF_049841735.1 Micromonospora sp. DT46
ATCCACCGGCACGAACGCCGCACCCGCCTTCCACACCCCCAGCATCGACGCCACCAACTCCACACCCCGGTCCAGCAACACACCCACCACCGCACCGGCACCCACACCCCGGGCGGCCAACCAGCGGGCGACCTGCCCGGCCCGGGCGTCCAGCCCCGCGAAGTCGATCCCCGCGCCGCCCGGCACCGACACCGCCTCCGCCGACGGCGTCTCCGCCGCCCGCGCCTCGAACTCGGCCAGCACCGAACGCGACAACGGCGCCACCGCCGACGCCCCGTCGGCCAGCACCACCGACACCTCACCCGGAGGCAGGCACACCACCGACGCGTCACCGTCCACGTCGGCCACCATGGCCTCCAGCACCGCCCGGTACATGCCACCGAGGCGGGCGACCTGCGGCACGCCGAGGTGGCGCAGGTTGGCCTCCAGCGTGAGGAAGCCGAGCCGGCTGATCACGCCGAGCGGGAACTCGTTGGGGCTGTCGTCGATCGAGTCGGCGTAGTCGATCTCGTCGGTGTCGATCTGGTGGAAGTCGTGGAAGCTGAACCGGACGTCCAGCATCCGGCCGCCGTCGCCGACCTCCCGCTGGAGCACCGGCAGCGGGTACCGGCGGTGCGGCCACAGCTCCAGCTCCCCGGCGAACGTCCGCCCGATCAGCTCCCGCCAGGTCCGCGCGCCCGCGTCGTGCACGAACGGCACCGTGTTCAGGTGCATGCCGTAGACGCGGTCGGCGCCGGCGACCTCGGGGCGGATGTTGGACACCAGCCCGGTGAAGAACGACCCCGACCCGGTGAGCTGGCTCATCACCTTCAGGTGCGCGGCCAGCATCACCGACTTGAACGGCACGCCGGTCTGGCGGGCCAGCGCCCGCAGGCCCGGCTCCAGGTCGTGCAGCGGCACCCAATGGTCGTACTGGGCGCCGTCGGCGGCGGTCGGGTCGCCCCAGCCCTCGGGCAGCACGAACCGGTCCCGGCCGGCGACCCGGTCGTGCCAGAAGGCGCGGTCCGTCCCCTCGCCGGTGGAGCGCAGCTCGGCGGCGACGGCGTCGGCGAAGCGCACCGGCGGCGCCGGGCGCGGTTCGACCGGCAGCCCGTCGCGGATCCGGTGGTACGCGCCGACCAGCTCCATCATCAGCGAGTGGTAGCTCCAGCCGTCCATGATCGGGTGGCACTCGGTGAGGGTGAGCCACCAGCTCCCGTCGGCGCAGACGCGCGCGTGCAGCCGGAACAGCGCCGGCTCGCCGAGGTCGAACATGTCGGCCCGCTCGGCGGCGATGAAGTCGCGCAGCTCACGCTCCAGGCCGGCCCGGTCGGCGGCCTGCGCCCGGTCCATGCCGACCCGCATCTCGGCGGTGGCGTGCACGAGCTGCATCGGCACCGAGTAGCCGGTCAGGTCGAACGAGGTGCGCAGCACCTCGTGCCGCCGCACCAGCAGCGCGGCGGCCTCCCGGAACGCGTCGAGCGAGAACTCGCCGGCGTCGGGGATGCGGTAGGTGGTGGCGTTGAGGTAGTGGTTGTGCTCGTCGGCGAGCATCTCGGCGAGCATGCCGAGCTGCACCTGCGTGCAGGGGTACGCGTCGACGACGCCGTCGGGCAGCGCGGCCCGGTCGGCCTCGGAGATCAGCGCGAACGGCTCGGCGGCCGGCTCCGGCGCGGCCGGCGCGGGGCGTCCGGTGAGGAACTCCGCCAGCTCGGCGATGCTGCGGCGCTCGAAGAGGTCGCGCACCTGCACGTCGAAGCCGGCGGCCCGGATGGCGGCGGCGAGCGCCACGGCGCGGATCGAGTCGCCGCCGACGTCGAAGAAGCCGTCCTCGACGCCGACCCGCTCCAGGCCGAGCAGTTCGGCCCAGATCGCGGCGAGCCGCGCCTCCACCTCCGTACGCGGCGCCAGGTAGGGCCGGTCGGTGGCGGTGACGGCCCGGTCGGGTGCGGGCAGCGCCCGCTTGTCGAGCTTGCCGTTGACGGTCAGCGGCAGCCGGGCCAGCGGGACGAACGCCGACGGGATCATGTACTCGGGCAGGGTGCGGGCCAGCGCCGCGCGCACCTGCCCCGGCCGGGGCAGCTCCGCCTGCTCGTCGACGACCGAGTACGCCACCAGCCGCCGGTCGCCGGGGGTGTCCTCGCGGACGACGACCACGGCCTCGCGCACCCCGGGCAGGGCCGAGATGGCGGCCTCGATCTCGCCCAGCTCGACCCGGTAGCCCCGGATCTTCACCTGGTCGTCGATGCGGCCGACGAACTCCAGGCTGCCGTCGGCGCGCCGGCGGGCCAGGTCGCCGCTGCGGTAGAGGCGGGCGCCGGGCGGGCCGAACGGGTCGGGCACGAACCGCTGGGCGGTCAGCTCGGGCCGGTTCAGGTAGCCCCGGGCCACGCCGGGCCCGCCGACGTGGATCTCGGCGGTGACGCCGACCGGGACCGGGTTGCCGTACGGATCGAGCAGGTGGATGCTCAGGTCGGCCAGCGGGACGCCGACCGGGTTGGCGGTGCCGGTCAGGTCGTCGGGGCGCACCTCGTAGTAGGTGGCGTGCACGGTGATCTCGGTGATCCCGTAGAGGTTCAGCAGCCGGGGCGCGGCCAGCCCGCGCCGGGCCACCCAGGGGCCGAGGTCGCCGTACTCCAGCTTCTCCCCGGCGAAGATGACCGCGCGCAGCGCGAGCCGGTCGACGCGGGGGTCGCCGTCGCGGGCCAGCCCCACCAGGCCGCGGAAGGCCGTCGGGGTCTGGTTGAGCACGGTGACCTGCTCCTCGACCAGCAGGTCGAGCAGGTCGCCGGGGGAACGGGTGACCTCGCGGGGCACGACCACCAGCCGGCCGCCGTGCAGCAGCGCGCCCCACAGCTCCCACACCGACACGTCGAAGGCGTACGAGTGGAACAGCGGCCACACGTCGGCGGGGCCGAAGTTCAGGTCGTCCTGCGCCACGGTCGTCAGGCGCAGCACGTTGGCGTGGGTCAGGTACACGCCCTTGGGGCGGCCGGTCGACCCGGAGGTGTAGATGACGTAGATCAGGTTTTCGGGGTCGACGGCGACGCCCGGGTCGGTGCCGGGGCGCCCGGCGATCTCCCCGGCGTGCCCGGGGTCGTCCAGCACCACCACGACGCCGTCGAAGTCGGCGAACCGCGCCCGGTGGGCCTCGGTGGTCACCACGATCCGCGCCGCGGCATCGGTCAGCATGAAGTCGAGCCGGTCGGCGGGGACGCCGGGCTCCACCGGCAGGTACGCCGACCCGGACTTCAGCACGCCCAGCAGGGTGGAGACCAGCTCCGCGCGGCGGTCCAGGCAGACCGCCACCAGCCGCTCCGGGCCGGCGCCGAGGGCCCGCAGGTGGTGCGCCAGCCGGTTCGCGGTGGCGTCCAGTTCGGCGTACGTCCAGCGTCGCGCGCCGTCCACGACGGCGGTCGCGTCGGCGTGGGCGGCGGCGGTGGCGGCGAAGACGCCGTGCACCGTGCCGGTCACCGGCGCGGCGGGGCGGGCCGGGGCGGGGGTCGCCGCCGCGAGCTCGGCGTCGTCGAGGATGCGCAGCTCGGAGATCCGGGCGTGCGGGTCGGCCCCGACGTGCTCCAGCAGCCGGCCGAGGTGGTCGGCCATCCGCCGCACGGTGGCGCCGTCGAACAGCGCGGTCGCGTACTCCAGGTGCCCGCGCAGGCGGCCGTCGGCGCCCTCGACGACGTGCAGTTGCAGGTCGACCTTGGCGACCCGGGTGGGCAGCCAGAGCGTCTCGGCGGCGAGGCCCGCCGGCCAGGCGCCGCCGGGAGCGTCGTCGCCCAGGGTGAAGGCGACCTGGTAGAGCGGGGTGCGGGACAGGTCCCGTTCCGGTTCGAACTCGTCGACCAGCAGCGCGAACGGCACGTCGGCGTGGGCGAAGGCGTCGCGCACCGTGGCGCGGGTGCCGCGCAGCAGGTCGGCGAAGGTGGGGTCCCCCGTCCAACTGCCCCGCAGGACGAGGTTGTCGATCCCGTACCCGACCAGGTTGCGCAGCTCGGCGCGGTCGCGCACGGACGTCACGCTGCCCACGGGGATGTCGGTCCGGCCGGTGTGGCGCGACAGCAGCGCCTGGAAGGCGGTGAGCAGGGTGACGAAGAGGGTGGTCTCCGCGCCGCGGGCGATCTCGCGCAGCGCGGCGGAGAGGTCGGCGGAGAGCGCGAACGGGACCGACGCGCCCCGCCAGTCGCGCACGCGGGGCCGGGGCCGGTCGGCGGGCAGCTCCAGCGGGGCGATGCCGGCGAGGCGGTCGCGCCAGTGCTCCAGGTGCCGCTCCAGCGGCTCGCCGCGCAGCCGGTCGCGCTGCCACGCGGCGAAGTCGGCGAACTGCACGGCCGGCGGCGTCAGCGGCGAGGACTCGCCCCGGACGTACGCGCCGTACAGCTCGGCCAGGTCGCCGAGGAGCACCGCCGTGGAGGGCGCGTCGCAGGCGATGTGGTGGAGCACCAGCACCAGCAGGTGCTCGGCCTCGTCCAGGCGCAGCAGCGTCGCCCGTACCGGCCACTCGGTGGCCAGGTCGAAGCCGGTGGCGGTCAGCTCGGCCGTCGCCTCGGCGACCCGGTCGTCGCGCTCGGCCCCGGCCACCCCGGAGAGGTCGACCAGCGGCAGCTCCTGCGGGCGGGGCTCGTCGACGACCTGCACCGGCGTCAGGTCGGCCATCGCGTACCGGGTGCGCAGGATCTCGTGCCGGGCGATCAGGGCGTCCCACGCCCGGGCCAGCGCGGCCCGGTCCAGCGGGCCGCGCAGCCGCAGCGCCGAGGAGACCAGGTACTCCGGGCTGGTGGGGTCCAGCCGGTTGAGGAACCACATCTGCTGCTGGCCGAAGGAGAGCGGCAGGTCGCCCGAGCGGTCGACGGTCGGGATCCCGGCGCGCCGACCGGCGGCCCGGCCCGCCAGCCGGCGTTGGACGAGCGACTCGCGCAGGTTGGGCTGGTTCGCGGTCGAGGTCATGCCTGGTGCTCCTTGGTCTGCCGCAGGTCTTCGGTCAGGTCGGCGTCGGACAGCGCGTCCACCTCGGCCCGGATGAGGTCCTCCACCGCGCCCGCCATCGCCTCGACGGTCGGGTGCTCGAAGACGAGCCGGAGCGACACGTCGAGGTCGAACTCCTCCTGGAGGCCGGCGACCAGCCGGCCCGCCAGCACGGAGTGCCCGCCCATGGCGAAGAAGTTGTGCCGTACGCCGACGGGCACGCCCAGCAGGTCGCTCCAGATCGCGCAGAGGCGTTCCTCGACGACCGTGCGGGGCGCGACGAGGCCGTCCTCGGTGCCGGCGGCGCCGGTCGACACGGCGTCGGAAAGCAGGTTGAGCAGGGCGGCGCGGTCCACCTTGCCGTTGGCGTTGAGCGGGATCTCGGCCACCGGCACGAGCAGGCTCGGCGTCATGTAGTCGGGCAGCAGCCGGGCGCAGTGCGCGGCCAGGTCGGGCGCCTCGCCCCGGTGGAAGGCGACCAGCCGCTCCTCGTGGACGACGACCGCGCACCGGGTCACCCCGGGGTGTTCCTCGACGACGGCGCGGATCTCGCCGAGTTCGATGCGGTAGCCGCGCACCTTCACCTGGTCGTCGGCCCGGCCGACGAAGTCCATCACCCCGTCGGGGCGCATCCGGACCAGGTCCCCGCTGCGGTACAGCCGGCTGCCCGGCGGCCCGTACGGGTCGGGCACGAACCTCTCCGCGGTGAGGTCCGGCCGGCCGGCGTACCCGGTGGCCAGGCACTCCCCGCCGATGTACAGCTCGCCGACGACCCCGACCGGGAGCAGCCGCAGCGCGTCGTCGAGCACCCGGACGGTGGTGTTCGCCATCGCCCGGCCGATCGGCACGATGTCGGTGGTCTGCGGCGTCTCGACCGGGTGGGCCGTCATGATGACGGTGGTCTCGGTCGGCCCGTAGCTGTTGGTGAGGCCACCCGGCCCGAGCCGGTCCAGCCACCGGTTGGCGGTCTCCTTGCGCAGCGCCGCGCCGGCCGTCCAGATCAGGCCGGAGAGCTGACCCGCCTGCTCGTCGTCGAGCTGCTCGGTGAGCAGTTCCAGGTGCGGCGGGGTCATGATGAACCGGTCGAACGGGCCGGCCTTGACGAGCAGGGCGCCCAGTTCGGCGATGTCGAGGGCGGCGGGCAGCAGGGTCACCGCCTGACCCGAGACCAGCGGGCTGAACAGGTTGGGAATGGACAGGTCGAAGGCGATGGTGGTGAACAGCGGCGCGCCGTCGCCCCGTCCCCCGCGCGCGCCCCGGTCGCCCAGGGCCTCGGTCTCGACGGCGCAGGCGAGGAAGTTGGACACCGCCCGGTGCGGCAGCGCCACGCCCTTGGGGCGGCCGGTCGACCCGGAGGTGAACAGCACGTAGGCCGTCTCCTCCGGGTCGGTGTCCCGGTCCGGCCGGTGGGTGGGGCCGGCGCAGACCATCAGCCGGTGGGTGTCCACGTGCAGGGTCGGCACGGTGAACCTTGGCGCGTACGCCGCCTGGGTGACGCCCAGCTCCACGCCGGCGGTGGCGAGCATGTGCCCGATCCGCTCGGCGGGGTACGACGGGTCGAGCGGGAGCACGGCCGCGCCCGCCTTCCAGGCGCCGAGGATCGCCGCGACCAGGTCGACGCCCCGGTCCAGCAGCACGGCCACCACCGCGCCCCGGGCGACGCCCGAGCGCCGCAGGTGGTGGGCGAACTGGTTGGCCCGGTCGTCCAACGTCGCGTAGGTGGTGGTGAGGTCGCCGTGCCGCAGCGCCACCGCGTCCGGCGTCCGGCGTCGCTGGGCCTCGAAGAGGTCGCAGACGGTCGCGGCGGAGCGGGGCACGGTGGGCCCGTGCACCTCGTGCAGGAGCAGGTGGCGCTCGCCCGGCGAGAGCAGGTCGAGGTCGTCGAGCGGGGTGCCCGGCTCGGCCACCGCCGCGGCGAGCAGCCGGACGAAGTGCTCGGCCATCCGCCGCACGGTCGACTCGTCGAACAGGGCGGTGGCGTACTCCAGGCTGCCGGCCAGGGTGCCGTCGGGGCGGGGCCAGACGTGCATCGTGAGGTCGGTCTTGGCGATCCGGGCCGCCCGGCGCAGGGCGTCCAGCAGGGCCTCGTCGTCGGTCGACTGGCCGGTGATGCCGCCCTCCTGGGCGTTGAGCATCACCTGGTAGAGCGGGGTGCGGGAGAGGTCGCGGACGTCGACGAGGTCGTCGACCACCCGCTCGAAGGGCAGGTCCTGGTGGGCGAGGGCGGCCAGGGTCCGGGACCGCACGGCCCGCAGGGCCGCCTCGAACGGGGCTGCCGGGTCCAGGGTGCAGCGCACCACCACGGGGTTGAGGAAGACCCCGGCGATCTGTTCCGCCTCGGCGGGGCGTCGACCGGAGGTGGGCGCGCCGACGGCGACGTCCCACTGCCCGCTGTAGCGGGCCAGCAGCGTGGCGAAGCCCGCCAGCATGGTCATGAACGGGGTCGCCGAGCAGCGCCGGCCCAGCGCGGTCAGCTTCTCCGCGAGCTGCGCCGGCACCTCGAACTCGACGTGCGCCCCGCGCGGGTCGCGCTCGGCCGGCCGGGGCCGGTCCAGCGGGAGGGTCAGCTCGGGCACCCCCGCCAGGTGTTCGCGCCAGAAGCCGAGCTCCCGCTCGACCCGGTCGTCGGTGAGGTACCCGCGCTGCCAGGCCGCGTAGTCGGCGTAGTGCACCGTCAGCTCCGGCAGGTCGGGCTCCCGGCCGGCGGCGCCGGCCGCGCAGAGTTCCCGCAGGTCCCGCTCCAGGACCCCGGCGGTGGTCGCGTCGGAGGCGATGTGGTGCAGCGCCACCAGCAGCAGGTGGTCCGCCCCGGCCGAGGTGACCAGGGTGGCCCGCCACAGCGGCCCGGTGCGCAGGTCGAAGCCCCGGCCGAGCTGCGCGTCGACGAGGTCGACGAGCGGGACCTCGGCGGCGTCACGGATCGTGAGGTCGACGGGGCCGGGCGGGTCGATCCGCTGGTGCGGCTCGCCGTCGTGGGTCAGGTAGCGGGTGCGCAGCGCCTCGTGCCGGGCCTCGAGCGCGGTCAGCGCCGCCCGTACGGTGTCGGGGGTCAGCGAGCCGGGCAGGCGCAAGTAGAGCGGCACCACCCACTCGGGGCTGCCCGGGTGCAGCTGGTCCAGCAGCCACAGCCGCCGCTGGGCCGGGGAGAGCGGCAGCGCGCCGGTGCGGGGCACCGGGACCACCGCCGGCGTCGCGGGGTCGCCGTCGGTCAGCAGGGCGGCCTGCGCCTCGACGGTGCTCGCGGCGAGCAGCTCCCGCAGCTCGATGCGCACGCCGGACTCGGCGGCGAGGCGGCTGGCGAGGCGTACGGTCACCAGCGACGACCCGCCGAGCTGGAAGAGGTCGTCGTGCACCCCCACCCGGTCGACGTCGAGCAGCTCCTGCCAGAGCCGGGCGACCAGGCGCTCGGCGTCGGTGCGCGGGGCCAGGTAGGCCGTGCGGTCGATGGTCTCGACGGGCGGCAGCGCGGCCCGGTCGACCTTCCCGCCGGTGGTCAGCGGGAACTCCGCCACCGGGACGAACACGGCCGGCACCAGGGCGTCGGGCAGCCGGTCGGTCAGGAAGGCCCGCAGCTCCGGGCTGCTCAGGGGGCGCCGGCTGGCGACGTACGCGGCCAGCCGGGGGCTGCCGCCGGGCTCGGCGAAGCCGACGACGACCGCCCGCCGGACGTCGGGGTGGGCAGCCAGCGCGGCCTCCACCTCGCCCGGCTCGATGCGTACCCCATTGATCTTGAGCTGGTCGTCGGCGCGGCCGACGAACTCCAGGCTCCGGTCCGAGCGCCACCGGACCTGGTCGCCGGTGCGGTAGAGCCGCGCGCCGGGCGGCCCGTACTCGTCCGGAACGAACCGCTCCGCGGTCAGGTCGGGCCGGTTGAGGTACCCGCGGCCGAGCCCGGCCCCGCCCACGTAGAGGTCGCCGACCACGCCGATCGGCACCGGCCGCCGGTTGGCGTCCAGCACCTGGAGGCGGAGGTTGTCCAGCGGCCGGCCGATCGGCACCGGCCCGGTGCGCTGGGCGAGGTCGACCTGCTGGGCGGTCACGTCGATGGCGCACTCGGTCGGGCCGTAGGTGTTCCAGACCCGGGTCCCGGGCGCCACCGCCAGCCGCTGGCACAGCTCGGCGTGCAGCGGCTCGCCGGCGGAGAAGACCAGCCGCAGCGTGGTGCACCTCGGCCAGTCCGGCTCCTCCGTCACCAGTTGCAGCACCGAGGGCACGCCCTGGAGCACGGTCGCCCCGGACCGGACGACCGCCGCCACCAGCGCCGCCGGGTCGCGTTCGGCGCCGTCCGGCGCGAGCGCCACCGTCGCCCCGCAGATCAGCGGGGCGAAGAACTCCCAGCCGGCCGCGTCGAAGCTCACCGCGGTCTTCTGCAACACCCGGTCCGCCGGCGACAGGCCGTGCTGCCGGACCGTCCAGGCCACCCGGTTGCCGATGGCCCCGTGGGTGACGACCACGCCCTTGGGACGGCCGGTCGACCCGGAGGTGTAGATGACGTACGCCGCGTTGTCGGGGTCGATGCGGATTGCCGGCGCGGTGTCCGGTCCGGCCGCGATCCGCGCCCGGTCGGCGTCCAGGCAGACCACGTGGGACGGCCCGGCCAGGGCGTCGTCGCGCAGGTCGGTCTGGGTGAGCACGACGTCCACCCCGGTGTCGGCGACGATCCACCGTCGCCGGTCCACCGGGTGCGCCGGGTCCAGCGGCAGGTACGCGCCGCCGGCCCGCCACACCCCGAGCAGGGCGACCACGAGGTCGACCCCCCGGCGCAGGTACACGCCGACCGTCGACTCCGGACCGACGCCCAGCCCGACCAGGTGCTGGGCGAGCTGGTTGGCGCGCCGGTCGAGTTCGGCGTAGCCGACCCGTACGTCGCCGGCGAGCACCGCGGTCGCGTCGGGCGTCGCCGCGGCCTGGCGGGCGATCAGGTCCGGCAGGACGACGGGATCGACCGTGCCCGCTCCGGCGGCCGGCAGGGTGGACAGAGGGGTGCTCATCGGGGTGCTCCTCCGGGGTGGGGGGTCGATCGCGGACGGCCGGGGGTCACGCCTGCCGTGGGCCTGTCAGACGGACGCGCCGTCCATGCGCAGGCGCAGGCTCTTCGGCCGCATGTCGGTCCAGAGCTCGTTGATCCGGCTGAGGCACTCGTCCCGGGTGCCCTCGGTGCCCTCGGCCCGCCAGCCGGCCGGCAGCGCCCGGTCGCTCCACCAGATCGAGTACTGCTCCTCGTCGTTGAGCACCACCAGGTAGCTGCGGTCGTCGTCGCTCATGTTCTCTCCCTCGTGGGTCGCGCGGTCGCCACGGCGGCGGCCGGTACGGGTGTGAAGTCGTCGATCCGCACGCCGAGGCCCCGCTGGGCCGCCGTGCGGCGGACGTGTTCGGCCAGCGCGATGTCCAGCACGCCCAACCCGAACGGCGAGACCACCACCGGTCCGTCGCCCGGGGGCAGCGCCGCACCGCCGGCCAGCCGGCCGATGGTGGTGTGGATGAAGTCCCGGCCTCCGGTGAGCTGCTCGGCCAGGTGCAGCGAGGTCCGCTCGCGGCACACGTGGTCGGGGTCGTCGACGACGTTGCGGGCCGCCAGGATCGCCTCGGGGTGCAGGTCCCGCAGCGACAGGTGCAGGACCACGCTCCCCGGCTGGCAGGCGGTCAGCTCCAGGTGCGGTTCGCTGGCGGTGGTGGCGATCGAGACCAGCCGGTGGGCGGCCAGGGCCTGCTCGGCGCTCGCCGCCACGCTGATCGTCGTGGCCGGCAGCAGGGCCGCCGCGCGGGCGGCGAACGCCTCGGCCCGGCGCGGGTCGGTGTCGTGCAGCACCAGCGAGGCCGGCGGGGTCAGGGCCACCGTCAGGAAGCGCAGCACCTGCTCGTTGATCAGCCCGCAGCCGATCAGCGCCAGGCCGTCCGGGCGGCGCTCGGCGGTCAGCAGCTGCGCGGCGAGGGCCGCGCCGGCCGCGGTGCGCCGGGCGGAGACGACCGATCCCTCGATCACCGCCTCGGGCTGGCCGGTCTCCAGCGAGTTCAGCACGATGGCGGCGCTGGCGCGGTCCAGGCCCCGCTCGATGTTGGCCGGGAACGAGGAGATCCACTTCATGCCGGCGGCCGGCGGATCGGAGCCCAGGTACGCGGGCAGGCCGATGATGCGGTTGCGGGCGGCGTCGGGGAAGCGCAGGAAGACCGAGTGCGGCACGCTGGTGCGGCCCTGCTCGTGCAGGAGGTACGCCTGCCGGACGAGGTCGATGACCCGGGCCTCGTCGCCGTCGAGCACGTCCCGGACCACGGCATGGCCGATGATCAGCATTTTTCGCCCTTCCACAGGTGGCTGACCTCGCCGAACTGTTCGGTCACCCAGCGATCGGAGTAGATGGTGTCGAGGTAGCGGTCGCCGTTGTCCGGGAAGATCAGGACGCTGGTGCTCCCGGCGGGCAGGTCGGCCATGCGGCGCCGCAGCGCGGCCACCGTCGCCCCGGAGGATCCGCCGGCGAGGATGGCCTCCCGGACCGCCAGCAACCGGCAGCCGACCACGCAGTCGAGGTCGGAGACGTGCAGCACCTCGTCCGGCCGGGCGTTGGCGGCCAGCGGCGGCACCACCGAGGCGCCGTGCCCGGGGATCAGCCGGGGCGCGGGCGGGTGGCCGAAGATCGCGCTGCCGACGGCGTCGACCGCGACGATCCGGGTGCGGTGGCCGTTCTCGCGCAGGTAGTCGGCGCAGCCGACCAGGGTGCCGCAGGTGCCGGTGGAGCAGAACAGGTAGTCGACCTGGCCGTCCAGCTCGGTCATGATCTCGGCCATGGTCTGCCGCTGGGCCCGGGCGTTGAGCGGGTTGGTGTACTGGTCCGGGCGGTAGGCGCCGGGCACGGTCTCCACCAGCTCGCGCACGCGGCGGCGCCGGACCGCGAGATACTCGCCGGTCACCGGGTCGGGGTGCTCGATCATGTCGATCTCGGCCTGGTACGCGGCCAGCACCGCCAGGTTCTGCCGGGTGGTCTTCGGGTCCACCACGCAGATGAACCGGATCCCGAAGTACGCGCAGATCTGGGCCAGGCCGATGGCGAGGTTGCCGGAGCTGGACTCCACCACCACGGACCGTCCCGGCACCAGTTCGCCGGATTCGATCTTTCCGCGTAGCATGTTCAGCGCGGCCCGGTCCTTGATGCTCCCGCCCGGATTGAACTGTTCGAGTTTCGCGTACGCCCGGGCGGGAAATTCGGGAAACAACCGGTCCAGGCGCACCAGGGGCGTGTTGCCGACCGTGGAGAGAATTCCCTGATCCATTTCAACCCCCTCTCCGGGCTGACGGAAGGTCGCCCGCATCCGCCGTGCGGGCGCTGTGCGGCACCCGTCGACGACGGGCGCCGGATGACCGGGGTGCTCAGCTCATGCCGAGTTCGAGCAGCATCCGCTCGTCGACGTCGCCGGCCAGGCGGGCGTCGGCCACCGTCGCGGCCGGGTCGGCGCAGGCCGCGCCGAGCAGGGCCAGGTACTGGTCGAAGAGCCGCTCGACGGTGGCGCGGTCGAGCAGGTCCCGGTCGTAGTTGAACTCGGTACGCAGGGCCAGGTCGGGCAGCTGGTGCACCGTCACGGCGAGGTCGAACTGCCCCTCGTCGTACGGCACCACCAGCTGGCGGACCCGGTGCCCGACGAATCCGTTGCTCGTGTCGGACAGGGTGTCGCCGTGCTGCCGGGTGAGCAGCGTGATGGTGACCCGCACCAGCGGGTCCCGGTCCCGGCGGGCCGCCTGGACCAGGGGGAACGGGTAGGCGGCGCGTGCCACGCCCTCCGAGAGCTGGCGTCCCGCGGCGGCGATCGCCGTCGCGAAGGTGGTGCCCGGGGTGAACGACGACCGCAGCACGACCGGGTTCACCAGCATCCCGACGACCTCCCGCAGCGCCCGCCCCCGCCGCAGCGAGACCGGGCAGCCGATGGTGAACTCGCCCTGCCCCGTGCACCGGTGCAGCAGCGCCTCGAAGACGCCGAGCAGGACCGTGAACGGGGTCACCGCCAGGGTGGCGGCCGTGGCGCGTACCTGCCGGGCGACGTCGTCCGGCAGCATCCGGGCCACGGACGCGCCGCGGTACGAGCGGGTGGCGGAGCGGGGCCGGTCGGTGGGCAGGGTGGCGGCGGTGGCGCCGGCGCAGGTGCGGGCCCAGTGCTCGGCCAGCTCGGCGCGCCGCGGCCCGGCCAGCATGGCCTGCTCGCGGGCGACGAACTCGTCGTAGCTGGGCCGCGTCGGCCAGTCCACCGTGTCCCCGCCCCGACCCGCCCGGTACGCGTCGCCGAGGTCCCGCCAGATCAGGTACTGGGAGAGCCCGTCGGTGGCGATGTGGTGGATGACCAGCACCAGCGCGCAGTCCGTGGGCCGGCGCAGCAGCACCGCCCGCAGCGGGCCGTCCTGTTCGAGCCGGAGCGGCTGCTCGCCGACGGCGTGGATGAGCGTACGCAGGGTCTCGTCGTCCACGTCGCCGACGTCGCGGACCTCGATCGCGCCCGAGCCGGCGGGGTCGACGAGCCGCACCGGCCCCGCTCCGGTCTCGGCGAACCGGGACCGGAGCAGGTCGTGCCGAGCCTGCACGGCGACGAGGGCGGCCCGCAGCACGTCGGTGTCGAGGACCGGCTCGGCGAGCACGGCCGTCACCACGTTGCTGGTCGAGCTCTCGGGCGCGAGTCGGTACAGCGCCCACTGCGCGGCCTGACCGACGGACAGCTCCCGGGTGTCCCCGTCGCCGGCGTTCACTTGGCGCCGAGCACGAAGTCGGTGAGGTCCCGGACGCGGACGAAGTTGCCGACCTCCTCGTCCGGCACCTCGATGTCGAAGTGCATCTCGGCGGCGCCGAGCAGGTCGACCAGCTTGAGCGAGTCGAGGCCGAGGTCCACGAAGGTGTCGTCGGCGGAGATCGGCCGGTCCTGCTCCTCGGTCATCAGCTTGCGGGTCAGCTGCTCGACGTCGGCGGCCACCTGGTCAACGGTCATGTCAGTGTCCTTTCGGGAGGGTGTTCAGGGCATCCGGACGATCTGGCCGGCGTAGGCGAGGCCGGCGCCGAAGCCGAGCAGCAGCGCCTTGTCGCCGGGCTTGGTACGGCCGCTCTCGTGCAGCCGGCTCAGCGCGAGCGGCACCGAGGCCGCCGAGGTGTTCCCCGTGTCGATCACGTCCCGGGCGACCTTCTCCTCGGGGATCTCCAGAATCTCGGCGAGCTGCTCGATGATCCGCAGGTTCGCCTGGTGCGGCACGAACCAGTCGATCTCCGACAGGTCGATTCCGGCGCGGGCGCAGGCCTCCCGGGCGACCGGGGGGATGTTCTTGGTGGACCACCGGTAGACCAGCGGCCCGTTCATCGAGGCGTACTCCTTGCCGTCCTTGGCCCACTTGGTGCCGAGGATCGGGGCCCGCCGGCCGTCGCTGCCCCACACCACCGGGCCGATGCCCTCGGTCCCGGAGCGGGAGATCACCGCGGCGCCCGCGCCGTCGCCGAAGATGACGTACGTCGCCGGGTCCTCGGGGTCGATGAACTCGGTGAGGTGCTCGGCGCCGACGACCAGCACGTTGCGCGCCTCGCCGAGCCGGACCGCGTTCGACGCGACCGACACCGAGTAGGCGAAGCCCGCGCAGGCGGCGTTCAGGTCGAACGCGCCGGTGGCGGGGATGCCGATCCGGTGTGCGACCTCCGGCGCGCCGCCCGGGATCCGATCCCGCTTGGTGGCGGTGGCCAGGATGAGCAGGTCGACCTCGGAGGGGTCGACGTTCGCCATCGCCAGCGCCTTCGCGCCGGCCTCGGCCGACATCACCGGCACGGTCTCCCCGGGACCGGCGGCGTGCCGGGTCTTGATGCCCGTGCGCTCCTCGATCCACTCCGTGGTCACGTCCGTACGCAGTGCGATGTCCGGGTTGGTGACCACGCGGGTGGGCCGATAGGCGCCGAGCCCGGTGATCGCCGAACCGAAGATGCTCGACATCGTTCTCCCTTCGTCAACCCGGCCGGCAGCCGTGTCGAGGACTGCCGGGAGAAAGGCTCGGGCAGCCGCCTCATAGCTTCTCTACATATCGACGCGGCATAGGAATGCCATAGCCGGCGGCGGAAGTCTGCGCCGGGCACGGACCGCCGAGGCCCGAAGGCCGATCGAGAAGGTCCAGGATGAGAGACTTCACTGACAGGGTGGCGGTGGTCACCGGCGCCGGCTCGGGCATCGGCCGCGCGCTCGCCGTCGAGCTGGCCGCCCGGGGCGCCCTGCTCGCCGTCTCCGACGTGGACGACGAGGGGCTGCGGGAGACCGTACGGCGCTGCGCGGGCCGCGACGGCCAGGTGCGCGGATACCGGCTGGACGTGTCGGACCGGGCCGCGGTGCTGGCACACGCCGAGCGGGTCGAGGGCGACTTCGGCCGCGCCGACCTGGTCGTCAACAACGCCGGGGTGACCCTGCTCGCCTCGGTCTCCGACGGGGCCTGGGAAGACCTCGAATGGGTCATGAACGTCGACTTCTGGGGAGTCGTGCACGGCACCCGGGCGTTCCTGCCGCTGTTGACGGCGTCGCGGGGTCACCTGGTCAACGTCTCCAGCGTGCTGGGGCTGGCCGGTGCGCCGATGCAGAGCGGGTACAACGCCGCCAAGTTCGCCGTCCGGGGCTTCACGGAGGCGGTGGCGCAGGAACTGCGGGCCGACGGGGTGCCGGTCGGGGTGAGCTGCGTACATCCCGGCCGGATCAGGACGAACATCATGCGCAACGCCCGCAACGACGGGTTGCGCGACTACCAGGCGGTCCGGGAGCACTTCGAGCGTTCGGTGGACGTCACGGCGGAGCACGCCGCCCGCGTCATCCTGCGCGGGGTGGCCCGCAACCGGGCCCGGATCCTGGTCGGGGCGGACGCCTACCGCACCGAGATCCTGACCCGGCTGCTCGGACCGTGGTACCCGAGGCCGGCCGCCGGCCGTGGCCGGCGGCCGGTCACATCGACAGGCCGCCGTCCACGGTGACCACCTGACCGGTCAGGTACGACGCCCGGGAGGAGAGCAGGAACGCCACCACGTCGGCGATCTCCTCGCTACGCCCGAGCCGGCCCAGGGCCACCCGGTCCCGGGCGATCGCGCCCAGCTCGTCGGAGAGGGCGGCGATCATGTCCGTGTCGACGTAGCCGGGCGCCACCACGTTCGCCCGGATGTCGTACCGGCCGACCTCCTTGGCGAGCGCCTTGGTGAAGCCGATGATCCCGGCCTTGGAGGCGGAGTAGTTCGTCTGCATCGCGTTGCCGGCCACCCCGGACACCGAGGAGACCGTGACGATCGACCCCCTGCGCCGGCGCATCATCCGGCGGACCACCGCGCGGCAGACGTGGTAGGTGCCGTCGAGGTTCACCTCCATCACGGAGCGCCAGTCGGCGTCGGCCATCAGGGCCAGCGGCCGGTCCCGGATGATCCCCGCGACGGTGACCACCGCCTCGGGGTCGCCCAGCTCCCGCTCGGTGGTCGACACGAAGTTCCGCACCGCGGCGGGGTCGGCGACGTCGACCGCCAGCGCCAGCACGCGCCCGCCGTCTCCGGCCGCCTCCGCGACGACCTCGTCGGCGGCGTCCTTGCTGGACTGGTAGCACATGGCCACGTCGTAGCCGTCCCGGACCAGCCGCAGCACCACCGCCCGGCCGATCCCCCGAGAGCCGCCGGTGACCAGGGCGACGGGCCGCCCACCGGCGCTCACCGCGCCGCCCCGGACGCCACCGGGGCCGGCTCGGCCGGCTGCGCGGGGACCGCCGGGTGGGACTCCCGGGTCGCCGCGTCGAGGGACGCGCGCAGGGACTCCACCGACCGCATCGCACCGACCAGGCGGCCCACCCGCAGCACCACGGTGGACCCGACGACGCTCTCGCCGGTGACGAAGGCGGTGTCGGCGACCAGCCGGGTCATGGTGACGTGGTGCTCCACCGTCTCCCCCGGCAGCACCGGCCGGCCGAACCGGATGCGCTCGAAGACCCCGGCCACCGGCACGCCGTCGGTCAGCACGTCCGGCATCGGCCGGTCGTGCCGGATGAGCACGAGCGCCGCCTGCCCCCAGGACTCCAGCAGCAGCGACATCGGCAGCGGCCGGTCACCGGTGACGGTCAGCGAGCCCACCAGCCGCCGGCGGGGCACCAGCTCGGTGACCCGGTCGACCAGCAGCATCGGCGGCCGGTGCGGAATGATCCGCCTGATCTCCTCGATCCCCATCATGGTGCGCACTCCTCGCTCGCGTAGCGCAGCAGCACCTCGGCGACCGGCACTGCGGCGGCGGCGACCTCGCCCCGCCACAGGTCGCCGCTGCGGCGGATGGTCACGGCGAGTTCGTCGTCGCCCCGGAAGGGCAGCAGGAACCGGCAGCTGACGATCTCGGCCAGCGTCAGCTCGGGGGCCGCGGCGCGGACCGCCCGGTGCACGAACTCGAAGATGTGGACCCCGGGCAGCAGCGGAAATCCGGGGTAGTGGCCGGCGAAGACCGGATCGTTGAGGTCGGGGCGGATTCGGGCCACGATCGTGTCGGGGGCGACGTGCTCCACGTCGACGGGGACGGCCGTCGCGCAGTCGGCCGTAGTCAGGGCGTTCACCCGGCCACCATGCGACGACCTGCTATATCTTCTCTACAACGCGGCGGGTCGCCTCAGGCCGGGCACCCGTGTGGACGAGTGGGCGCAGGCACCGCTGAACCGCGGGTCACACGACGCAGAACTCGTTGCCCTCGGGATCGGCCATCACGACGTGGCTGGGGACGCCGCCCACCACGTCCTGACTGACCACCGTGGCGCCTGCCCCGCTCAGCCGCCGCACGGTCTCGGTGACGCGGGGCCACCGAACCTCCTGCGGATTGTCCCGACCGCCCGCCTTGATGTCGATGTGCAACCGGTTCTTGGCCACCTTCGGCTCGGGCACCTTGAGGAACGAGACACTCGGCCCCACCCCCCGCGGGTCGACCAGGTAGGCGCCGTCGTTCCACTCCTCCGGCGGCACCTCCCAGCGGATCAGCCACTCCTGCCAGCTCGCGAAGCCCTCCGGCACGGGGGCTTCCACGTAGCCGAGGGCCTCGCGCCAGAACGCGGCCAGGCGCGCCGGATCGGCGCAGTCGACAGTGATGCCCCAGACGACGGTCATGCACCATCTATACCGGAGCCCCGGGTGCCGCCGGTCGCCGGGTCAGTTCCCCACCGCGCTCAGCGCCCCGGCGCCCGCCACCAGCACCCGGTCGGCCTGGTCGGCCTTCTCCCGGGCGAAGACGCGCACGAGGTCGTGGAAGCGGAACCGCTGCCGCCGGCCGCCGTCGGACTCGACGATCTCCAGCAGCCGGGCGTCGACCAGGTTCTCCCCCACCTCCTCGCCGGCGTGCCGGGACACGCCCAGCACCTCGGCGGTGCACCAGCTGGGGAAGGCCGGCGTACGCAGCAACGCCAGCCGGCGCAGGGCGAGCTGGCCCAGGTCGGCCAGCTGGTGGTAGCTGCTGTCCAGCCGTTCCCGGACGTCCATCGAGCCCAGCCGGAGCTCGTCCAGCCGGTACCGCTCGTCGGCGAGCCGGTCCGCCAGGTACCCGAGCGACCAGTGCGGGCGCGCCAGCAGCCGGGATCCGGCGACCCGGACGCCGAGCGAGAGCCGACCGCACAGCTCGACGATCCGGCCGGCGGCGTCGGCCTCCTCGGCGACCCGCTGCGCCCCGATGATCCGGCCGAGCAGCGCGAGCGCCTGCCCCCGGTCGAGGGTGCCGACCTCGATCGACGTGGCGCCGGCCAGCTCGGGCATGCGGAGCCGGCTGGTGACGATGACCTGACAGCCGGGGTCGCCGGGCAGCAGCGGGCTCACCTGCTCGTAGCCCGCGGTGCCGTCGAGCATGACCAGCAGCCGCCGGCCGGCGAGCTGGCTGCGGTAGAGCCGGACCCGCTCGTCGAGCCCCTTCGGGATCGCCGACTCGGCGTGGCCGAGGCTGCGCAGGAACCAGCCGAGCACGTCGTACGGCTCGACGGCGTTGCCCCGCGCGCGGCCGAGGTCGGCGTAGAGCTGGCCGTCGGGGAAGGCGGTCCGGGTGAGGTGGGCCGCGTGCAGGGCGAGCGTGCTCTTGCCGACGCCGGCCATCCCGGTGACCACGGCGACCGGCGGGCAGGCCCTCGGCTCGGCGGTCAGCACCCGGAGCAGCCCGTTGAGCTCCTCCTCCCGGCCGGCGAAGTCACCGACGCCGGGCGGGAGCATCGCGGGCCGCACGCCGTGCCAGCTCGGCTCCGCGACGACCGCCGGGGCCGGCGGCCCGGCGAGGATCGACCGGTACGCCTCGGTGAGCAGCGGCCCCGGGTCGACGCCCAGTTCGTCGGCGAGCACCCGGCGGCCCTCGTGGTAGGCGGCCAGCGCGTCGGCCTGCCGGTCGCAGTGCAGCAGGGCGGTCATCAGGTGGCCACGCAGCCCCTCGTGCAGCGGGTGCTCGGCGACGAGCTGGGTGATCTCGGAGACCAGCCGGACGTGGCGTCCCAGCCGCAGGTCGGCTTCGATCCGGCTCTCCAGGACCGCCATCCGCAGCTCCGCCATCCGGTGCGACTCGGCCGTCACGAGGTGCTCGGTCACGTTGGACAGCGCGGGGCCGCGCCACAGCGACATGGCGGCGTGCAGCCGCTCGGCGGCCTCGGCGTACCGCCCGTCGCGCAGTGCCTCCCGACCGGCCTCGGCCAGGCGCTCGAACTCGTCGAGGTCGAGCCGGGCGGCACCGGTGCGGATCTGGTACCCCGACCACTGCCGGACGATGTCCACCTCGGCGCCGAGGTACTTGCGCAGCCGCGAGACGTAGTTGTAGAGCTGGGCGGCGAAGGTGGCCGGCGGGCGCTCCCCCCAGAGCAGCTCGCACAGCCGGGTGTCCGGCACGGTACGCCCCGCGGCGAGCAGCAACGCCGCGAGCACGGTGCGCTGCTTCGCACCGTCCAGCGCCACCTCCGATTCACCCTTCCAGGCCCCCACCGGCCCGAGTACCCGAAACTCCATCCTGGCTCCGTTCATCACGCCGCCCCGGGTAGAACAGTCGCCCGAAGACTCATCGGCGCCGGCAGCGTCCACATGCGTGGGCGGCACTCAATTTCCCGGCGACGTCACGCTGGCCGTTCAATTGATCACCGATCGTGACTAGGATGGGGCGGGTCGCACGTGGGGCGAGGAGCCGCCGCTGGCCCGGCCGGTCCCGCCGCCCGCGGACCTGGGCGGGTCCGCGCGCACCGGCGTGGCCAGCAATGGGGCATGAATGTGAGTAGTTTCCACTCATGAACTCCGCGCCCCGCTCTGGCACCGTGCAACGGTGACCTCGACTCCCCTGGCCGGCGCCACCGATCACGCCTGCTCCGGCGTACGGCTGGCCCCGCACTGGTGGGCCTCGGGGCTCGCGCTGCACGAACGCGCGCCGGGCGCACCCGGCCGACGCTCCGCCGACGCACCGCACGACGCGGACGACGCCGGCCGGCGGCTGGACCGGTGGCGGGACGGGCACGGGCCGGGCCTCGGGGCGCGGCTCGCCGAGGTCGGCCTGGACGAGGCGGGGCTGCGCGACCTGCTGGCCGAGGACCGGGCCGCGCTCGCCGCCAGGACGACCCGCCCGGCGTGGGCGGAGACCGTCGAGGCGGCCCTGGCCGCCGCGGCGGCGTCGCGGCGGTCGGCCGAGGAGGCGGACTGGCGGTCGGCCGAGGAGGCGGACTGGCGGGCCGCCCTCACCGCGCCCCTGCAACCGTTCGTGGCAATCGCCGCCGACCGGTTTCTCGTCGGGGCCCGTCGGATCGCGACGGAGAGGACGGTCGACCTGGCCGCCCTCACCGACCGGTTCGCCGCCGCACTGGGTCGCCGCCTGCTCGCCGTCGCGGCCCGCACGCTGGTCTCGGAGCTGCACCGACGCCGGGCCGCCGGCCGGCTCGCCGGCGCCGACGGCCGGGCCCGCTTCGCCGACTTCGTGGCCCAGCTCTGCGACCCCGCCGGGCTGGCCGAGCTGGTCGACCGCTATCCCGTGCTGGCCCGCCTGCTGGCGCAGGCCGCCACGGCGGCCGCCCGGTCCGGGCTCGAACTCCTGACCCGGTTCGTCGCCGACCGCGACGACCTGGTGGGCACCCTGCTCGGCGGCGACGACCCCGGCCCGCTGGTCGCGGTCGACAGCAACCTGGGCGACGCCCACACCGGTGGCCGCACGACCAGCGTGCTGCGCTTCGCGGACGGCCGGCGCGTCGTCTACAAGCCGCGCGACCTGGCCTCCCAGGTCAGCTTCACCGGGTTCGTCGACTGGCTGGAGCAGCGGGCGCCGGGGCTGGGGCTACGCGGGGTCGCCGCCCTGACCCGACCGGGCTACGGCTGGTCGGCGTACGTCGACGCGACGGCGCTGCGCCACCCGGGGCAGGCGGACGGGTTCTACCGCCGGCAGGGCGCCCTGGTCGCGCTGCTGCACGCCCTGCACGCCACGGACATGCACTACGAGAACCTGATCGCCGCCGGCGACACGCCGGTCGTGGTGGACACCGAGACGCTCTTCCACCCCGCGCTGGGCGAGCCGGTGGGCACCGGCGACCCGGCCGCGGACCTGCTGACCGCCTCGGTGCACCGGACCGGCCTGATACCGGTGATCGTCGTGGGCGACCAGGGGGCGATGGACCTGTCCGGCGTCGGCGGCGACCGGGGCGGGACCGCACCCGTCAGCGCGCTCGACTGGGCCGACCCGGGCACCGACCGGATGCGGTTGACCCGGCGGGCCGTCGACTTCGCCGGCGGCCGCAACCGACCCCGCGTCGGCGACGCCCTGGTCGATCCCGGTGCCCACGAGCCGGCGCTGCGCGAGGGGTTCCGGCAGGCGTACGAGACGATCCGGGCGCACCGTCGGGAGTTCACCGAACTCGTCGCGTCGTGCGCCGACGTCCCGGTACGGCTGGTCGCCCGGCCCACCTCGGCGTACCACACCCTGCTCACCGAGACCACCCACCCGGACGTGCTCGGCGACGCGCTGGAGCGGGACCGCGCGTTCGGCGTCCTCTGGTCCAGCGTGGCCGGGCACCCCTTCCTCGCCCAGTTCCCGCGGCACGAGGTCGCCGCGCTGTGGGCCGGCGACGTCCCGCTGTTCGAGGGCACTCCGGGCAGCCGGACCGTCCGGGTCGCCGGGGACGGCGGGCCGCTGCCCGTGCCGCTGGCCCGCTGCGGGCTCGACGCCGCGCTGGGCAAGATCGCCGCGCTGGGCGAGGCCGACCGGCGGCACCAGGAGTGGATCGTCGCGGCGACGCTGGCGACCCGTCGCCCGGTCGACGGCCGGCACGCCGCCGCACCGACGTCCCGGTCGGTCGCGGACGCCGCCGCGTCGCCGGAGCGGCTGCTCGCCACGGCGTGCGCGCTCGCCGACGAGATCCAGACCCGGAGCGTGACCGGCGCGGACCGGGTGAACTGGCTCGGCCTGGAGCTGGTCGACGACCGGCAGTGGCTCGTCCTGCCGATGGGGGCCGGGCTGGCGAACGGGCACCTCGGGGTCGCCCTCTTCCTCGGCCAGCTCGCCGCGGTGACCGGCACCGCCCGCTACGCCGAGCTGGCCCACCGGGCCGTCGCCGGGGTGCCGGGGCTGTTCCAGCTGCTCGACGCGCGCCCGGACCTGGTCGCCGCGATCGGCCCCGGCGGGCTGTACGGCCTCGGCGGCATCGCGTACGGGCTCGCCCGGCTGTCCACCCTGCTCGCCGATCCCGAGCTCGCCGGGCAGGCCCGCGCGGCGGTCGACCTGGCCACCGCCGCCAGCGCGGGCTCGGCGGCCGTGGCCTGGGCCGACGGGGGCGCGGGCTGCCTCGCCGCCATGGACGCGGTGCACGCCGAGCTGGGCCACGCGCCGGCGGCGTCACTCGCCCGGGGCTGGGCCGACCGGCTCGTGGACGCGATCGAGCGGGACGAACTGCCGACGGGGGTGGGCTTCGCCGACGGGGTGGCCGGCATCGGCTGGGCGCTGGGCCGCCACGCCCGCACCGGTGGCGCCCGGTACGCGCGGGCGGGCCGGCGCGCGCTGCGCCGGGCCGGCACCCCGGGCGGCGACGGGGCAACGGGGTACGGCTGGTGTCGCGGCGCCGCCGGCCTGACGCTCGCCCACCACGCCCTCGCCCCCGACGAGGCGGTACGCCTGCTCACCGACCGTCCGCTGCTCGACGACCTCAGCCTCTGCCACGGCGAGCTGGGCGTCGCCGAGGCGACGGGTGTCCTCGACGGTGGCGCGGCCCGGCGACGTGCCGGCCGGATCCTGGACGCCGTCGACCGGTACGGGGCGTCCTGCGGGACCCCGGGCAACGTGCCCACCCCCGGTCTGCTCACCGGCCTCGCCGGCATCGGGTACGGGCTGCTCCGGCTCTCCGGGGCCGGGCCGGTGCCGTCGGTGCTGCTGCTGGAACCGACCCCTGAACCGCGCACCTCGGGTTGAGGTCCGCCGGGCGACCGACGACGATCTCCAGAGGAGCCGCCAGCTCCGGAAACGACCCACGAAGTCACCAACAGGAGGAATGACAGTTGTCCGAGAACCAGCTCCCCCCGTGCCGTGTCGACGAGACCGACTCAGCGGCGCCCGTCGACGACCCGGCCGGGGCGATGTGGCTGCAGCCCGTCGTGACCTTCGGGATCCGCGCGGCGGCCCTCGCCAGCCTGGTCGTGCCCGTGGGCATGGTGATCGGCGGTCTCGTCGGTGACGCCGGCGCGGCGGCGGACGCCGCGCCGCTGACGACCTGCTGCCCCGAGAAGCCGATGTGACGACGGAGCAGTAGCCGTTCGGGGGACCGGCGTCGACAGCACCGCGTTGGGCGAGGCCTGCCTCCTCGGATAGCGTGCGCAGTGTGTACCGCTCCTCGAAGTTCATCGGCAGGGACGCCGAACTGCGCGCGGTGCTGAACAGCCTCGAATCGGCGCGGGCGGGGCGGGGCGGCGCGGTCTTCGTGGTGGGCGAGAGCGGCGTCGGCAAGTCCCGCCTCGCGTCGAGGGTCGCGGAGCTGGCCACCGCGGCGGGCATGCGGGTGATGCGGGGCCGGGGCAGCACGATCGGCACCGCGGTGCCGCTGCGACCCCTCACCGAGGCGCTGCTGTCACTGCTGCGGTCCGGGCCGGTCGACCCCACCGTGCTCGGGCCGTACGGCCCGATCCTCGGCCGGCTCGTCCCCGACTGGGGCCGGCCGCCCGCCGACCAGGAGAACGCGTCCCTGGTGATCCTCGCCGAGGCCGTCCTCCGGCTGACCGGCGTGGCCGGCGCGGGGCGGGGTTGCCTGATGCTGCTGGACGACCTCCAGGACGCCGACACGGAGACGTTGACCGTGCTGGAGTACCTGATCGACAACCTCGCCCTGCAACCGACCCTGCTGCTGGGGGCGATCAGGGCGGAGCCCTGCGCGGCGTCGACGATCGCCCGCTCGGCCGCCCAACGCGGTCAGTGCACCCTCATCGAGCTGGGCCGGCTCGACGACGACGCGCTGCGGCAGATGGTCGGCGCCTGCCTCGACGCCGACCCGGAGCAGGTGCCGGCGGCAGCGCACGCCCTCGTCTCGACGGGCAGTGCCG
Organism: Micromonospora sp. DT46; assembly: GCF_049841735.1. Lineage (NCBI taxonomy): Bacteria > Bacillati > Actinomycetota > Actinomycetes > Micromonosporales > Micromonosporaceae > Micromonospora > Micromonospora sp. DT46. Next base: position 24,450 of record NZ_JBNCKW010000018.1, read on the forward strand.
GCAACCCCTTCCTGATCGAGGAACTCGTCGCCGGCATGGTCGACGGCGCGCTGCTGATCGGCGGCCCGGAGGGCTGGCGGCTGTCCGAGGAACTGCCCGCCGCCCTGCCGGGCACCCTGGCGCGGGGCATGGCGCAGGGGGTCGAGCAGCTCGGCCCCCAGGCCCGGGAGCTGCTCTCGATGGGCGCGCTGCTGGGCCAGCGGTTCCCGCTGGCCGTGGTGCAGGCGGCCACCGGGCTGAGCGACCACGACGTGCTCGACCACCTGTGCGGCGACGTCGCCGGGCGGCTGGTCACGGTGGACGACCAGCTCACCGACTGGTACGCCTTCCGGCACCGGCTGACCCGGGAGGCGCTGCTCAGTCTCCTCGGCCCCGCCGACCGCGCCCGGCTCGCCCAGCGGATGGCCGACGCGGTGGCGGCGGTCTTCCCCGGCCTGCCGGGCGAATGGTGCCAGGTGTCGGCCACGCTGCACCTGGAGGCCGACAACCCGGAGGCGGCCGGCCGGCTGTTCACCGAGGCGGGCCGGCGGGCGATCGCGCAGGGCGGCGCCACCACCGCGGTCGCCCTGCTCGACCGCGCGATCGGCCTGCTCGGCGAGAACCCGGTGGCCCGGGCGGCCGCCCTCGAAGCCCTGCTGCACGCCCTGGCGGAGGCAGGACTGGTCGAGCGGGCGCTCGCCTCGGTCAGCACCCTCGACCAGATCGGTGGCGTCGATCCGCGCCGGCGGGCGCAGCTGCACACCCGGCTGGCCTGGGCCGCGACGGTCGCCGGCCGCTCGGCCGAGGGGCTGGCACAGGTGGAGCAGGCGCGCGCCCTGCTCGGCCCGGACGCCGCCGCGGAGGACACCGCGCCGGTCGACGTGGTCGCCGCCCACCTGGTGCTGGACACCGCCGGGCAGGACCAGCTCGCCACCGCCGAGGCGCTGGCCCGCCGGGCCGCCACCGTCGCCGAGACCGTCCCCCTGCCGGTGGTGGCCTGCCAGGCCTGGCAGTTGCTCGGCGCGTTGATCCGGCACCGCGATCCGGCGGAGGCGACCCGGTGCCTGGAACGGGCCCTGGCGATCGCCGCGGAGCACCGGCTGCCGATCTGGGAGATCCACGCACTGATCCGGCTCGGCAACGACGACGCGCTGCGCGACGCGCGGCTGGACCGGCTCGAACAGGCCCGGGAGCGGGCCTCCCAGGCCGGCGCGGTGACCGCGCGCCACCAGGCGGAGGCCAGCCTCGCCCTGCACGCGGTGCTGCGGGGCGACTTCGACACCGCGGGTGCCCTCGTCCAGCAGGTGCTGGCCGCGACCACCCGGCTGAAGCTGCTGGAGACCACCCAGTACGTGCTGCTGGTCAGCGCTGTGCTCGCGGCACACCAGGGGCGGCGCCGGGAGATGGAACACGCGCTGGCCGAGTTCCGCCGGTGGAGCGGCGACCAGGCCCTGCACGCCTCCCGCGTACACGGGCTGGCCAGGGCCTTCTGCGCGCTGCTGGAGGAGGACCGGCCCCGCGCCCTCGACGAACTGGCCCGCGCGTTCCACGCCGAGGCGCAGAGCCCGACGGTCTTCCACCTCTCCGGCCGGCACGGCCTGCACCTGCTGCTCCAGGTCACGTCCGGCGAGGCCGGCTGGCCGGCGTACGAGGCGGTGCAGGGCGACTCGGCGAGCAGGCTGCGCTGGGACCTGCAGTTCGCCCTCTTCGCGAAGGCGGTGCTGCTCGGCCGGTCCGGTCGGCCGGAGGAGGCGGCGGAGGCGGCGGCGGAGGCGATGCGGGCCGGGGCGCCGTACGCGATGGGCCGGCACCTCGCGTTGCGGCTGGTGTGCGAGTCGGCCCTCGCCGACGGGTGGGGCACGCCGGTGCAGTGGCTGCGCGCCGCCGAGGAGCACTTCCACCGCAGCGACGTGCCGGCCGTGGCCAGCGCCTGCCGGGCCCTGCTGCGCCAGGCGGGCGTACGCATGACGCAGCGCCGCTCCGGTGCGGGCGACATCCCCTCCGGCCTGCGGTCGGTGGGCGTGACGGTGCGGGAGTTCGAGGTGCTGCGGCTGCTGGTCGGGCGGCTGAGCAACCGGGAGATCGCCGGCCGGCTGCACCTGTCCCCGCGCACCGTGGAACGGCACGTGTCCAGCCTGCTCGGCAAGACGGGCCTGCCGAACCGGATCGCGCTGAGCGAGTACGCCGCCGAGGTGGAGAGCGGCTGAGAGGCGCCGCCGGGCGGCGCCCGGGTGCAACATTCCTGCAATCGACGAACGTTGACGTCGATGTCCGGGCGGCCCTAGCGTCACGGGAGGGAAAGCCCTTTCCCGCGTGGTCCGGCGCCCCGCCGGTCGGCGGCACCGCCGCCGCCGGCCGACCGCGACCGCTCCCGTACCGCACCAGGAGGACCCCCGTGCGTGACAGGCGCATCAGACGTACCCGCGGCGCGGTCGCCGCGGTCGGCGTGTCGGCGACCGCGCTCGCCCTGGCCGCGACCATGGTCTCGACGGCCCACGCCGCCACCCTCTTCTCCGACGACTTCGGCGACGGCGACAGCGGCGGCTGGTCGAAGTCGGGCGGAACCTGGTCGGTGACCACCGACGGTTCGCCGGTACTCCGCCAGTCGAACACCGGCAGCGAGCTGGCCCGGATGTTCGCTGGGCAGACGAGCTGGACCGACTACGAGGTACGGGCCCGGGTCAAGCCGGCCTCGTACGGCAGCGGCGGTCTCGTCGCCATCGCCGCCCGGGCCAGCAGCTCCACGAAGATGTACCGGCTGTCGCTGCTGGCCGACGGTCGCGCGGAACTCCAGGCCGTCAACGGCAGTGCGATCACCGTGCTCGGCTCGGCGGCCGGCGTCGGCTCCACCGGCGCGTGGCACACGCTGCGGATCGAGGCCGCCGGCAGCACCGTGCGCGGATTCGTCGACGGCGTACGGGTCGGCGACGCGAACGCCACGCTGACCGGCGCCGGGCGGATCGCGCTGGTCACCGCCCACGCCGGCGCGAGCTTCGACGACGTGGTGGTCAGCTCCGGCGGCACCGGCCCGACCACCCCGCCGACCACCCCTGCCCCGACCACCGCTCCCCCGACGACACCGCCGCCACCGACCACACCGCCACCGACGACACCGCCACCGGCCGCCGGCACCCTGGTCGTCGCCACGAACGGCGACGACGCCGCCCCGGGCACCCTCGCCGAGCCCCTGCGGAGCATCCAGCGCGCCCACGACCTGGTCCAGCCCGGCGGGACCATCGTCGTGCGCGGAGGCACCTACGCCCCGACCAGCACCATCAAGATCCTCAAGGACGGCAGCCAGTCCCAGCCGATCACCCTCACCGCCCACCAGGGCGAGCGCGTGGTCATCGACGGCGAGAACATGCCGTACACGCCCGGGGCCGTGGGATCCTCGATCCCCCGGGCCGACCGGGGCGCCCTGCACGTCGAGGGCGACTGGTGGCGGTTCGTCGGCCTGGAGATCGTCAACGGCCCGTACGGCATCTTCGGGGTGGACACCAACAACGGCCGCTACGAGCGCCTGGTCACCCGGGACAACTACGAGACCGGCCTGCACCTGCAGGGCGCCTCGTCGGGCAACCACATCATCGACCTGGACAGCTACGGCAACCGCGACCCGCGCAAGAACGGCGAGAGCGCGGACGGCCTGGCGATCAAGGAGGGCTCCGGGACGGGCAACGTCGTCCGGGGCGCCCGGCTGTGGCGCAACGCCGACGACGGCTTCGACGCCTGGCTGTTCCTGTCGCCGGTGCTCGTCGAGGGCAGCGTCGCCTACGACAACGGCTACAACTACTGGGGCCTGCCCGACTACACCGGGGACGGCAACGGCTTCAAGAACGGCGGCGGCACGGATCCGCGTCCGGCGGTCGCCCACGTCACCCGCAACAGCATGGCCTGGGGCAACTCGGCCGGCGGCTTCATCGACAACGGCAACCCCGGCTCGCTGGTCTTCGAACGCAACACCGCCTGGGACAACGGCAGGGACGGCTTCAACGTCTCGCGCTCCACCTCGGTGCTCACCCGCAACCTCGCGGTCGGCAACACCACCGACGTGTCGCTCGGCGGCTCCACCGGCTCCGGCAACTCGTGGAACCTCGGCGGGACGTGGGCGCTCGCCAGCACGGACCCGGCCACGATCACCGGTCCCCGTACGCCCGACGGCGCCATCCCCACCTCCTCCTTCCTGCGCCCGGCCAACGGCGCGGACGTCGGCGCCCGCATCTGAGCCGGACCGTCCGGGGTGGCCGGCGGCGGCTCCGCCGGCCACCCCGGCCGCCCGGCGGTCCCCGCACCGACCCGCGACCGCTTGCGGGGCCACCGCCCGGCGCTCCGCGCTGGCAGGATGGCCGGATGGACCTCGACACCGGCGCCGGGCTGCTGCACCGGCTGACGTCCTACGAGCCGAGCCGCGAGTGGGACGTGCCCGTGGACGATCCGCGCGTCCGCCACGACCTCGTCCCGAACGACCCCGAGACCCTGCCGCCGCCCATGAAGGGCTACCCGGACGGCTTGGCCGTCCTCGCCCTGCCGCGCGACCTGCCCGACCCCGGCGTCCCCGCGACCGCCGTGCTGGCCGGCGTCGCGTCCCCCGCGCAGCCCCTCGACGCGGCGCAGCTGGGCCGCGTGCTCTTCCTGGGCGCCGGCGTCGTGCGCACCGCCGAGCGCAACGGCCGCCCCTTCCTCTACCGCGCCGCCGGCTCGGCCGGGGCGCGCTTTCCGCTGGAGGTCTACGCGAGCACCCGGGGCGTCGCGGGGGTGCCGGACGGCGTGCACTGGTACGACGCGCGGCGGCACGCGCTCGTCCAGGTGGCTCCCGCCGCGACCGGGGCGGTCACGACGCTGGTGGTCACGGGCGTGCCGTGGCGCACGGGGTGGCGCTACGCCGAGCGCGGCTGGCGACACCTCTACTGGGACGCCGGCACGCTGCTGGCCCAACTGTCGGCGGCCGCCGACAGCGCCGGCCTGTCGCCGCGGCTGCGGTCGCTCTTCCCGGACGCCACCGTGCGCACGCTCGTCGGCGCGGACGGGGTGCACGAGTACCCGCTGGCCCTGCTGTCGTTCGGCGACGGCGATCCGGCGATCGGGCCCACCGGGCCGGCGCTCCCCGGTGAGCTGCCCCCGGTCGAGCTGCCGCTGTGCACCGCCGCCCAGCGCGCGGGCGAGTGGGACGTGCTCGGCGCGCCCTGGCCGTCGGCGGAGCCGCTGCCGGCGTACCCGCCGTCCGACCCGCTCGACGAGGTCGTCCGCCGGCGCGGCTCGCAGCGGCGGATGGACAGGTCCCGGACGCTGCCGCGCATCCTGCTGGAATGGCCCCTGGCCGCGGCCCTGCGCGGCGTGCCGGTGCCGCACTGGGTCGCCGTGCACGGGGTCGACGGGGTGCCGCCCGGCCTCTACCGGTGGCCCGACCTCTCGACGCCGCTGCGCGCCGGTGACCTGCGCGACGAGCTGCTCCGGGTCTGCCTGGACCAGGCGCTCGCCGGCGACGCCGCCTACGTCGTCGTCGCCGCCGCGCCGCTGTCGGCCCTCGACGACCGCGCCTACCGCGACGCCCAGCTCGCCGCCGGGCTCGTCGAGGGCCGGCTGCACCTCGCGGCGTACGCCCTGGGCGCGGGCGCCTCGGGCATGACCTTCCTCGACTCGGACGTCCCGGGGCTGCTGGGCGAGCCGGACGACCTCGCGGCGCTGCTCTTCACCTGCGTGGGCGTCCCCGAGTACCGCTCGCGCGCGGGCGGGCGGCCGGGCGCCCCGGTCGAGGTCCGCCCGGTCATGCCCCGCCTCGGCGGTTCGTGACGCCGCCCCGGCGTGCGTGCCTACCCGATGACCACCACCCGCGCCCATTCGGGTGGCGCGTCCGGCACGTAGTCGGGATCGTCCTCGTTCCACGATCCGGAGTACGTGTGCCGGCGGGGAAACAGCCCGACCACCGTGCGGCAGGGCGGCTGCGCGGCCGGCCAGGGCGTCTGCCCGTCGGTCAGGACCACGACGACGTCCGGGCGGGGCCGGGTCCGCAACGCCCGGGCGAAGCCCGTACGCAGGTCCGTCCCGCCCCCGCCCACCAAGGGGATCTCCTCGGCGCGGCACAGCGGGTGCACGGTCCGGGCCGCCGCGTCGCAGGACAGCACGGTGACCAGGTCACGCCGGCCGCCCACGGCGCGGGAGATCGCCGCGACCTCGAGCAGCGCGCTGCCCAGTTCGGCGTCGCTGACGGACCCGGAGGTGTCGACGACCACGCAGACCCGAGGGGGCATGCGCCGCAGGCTGGGCAGGACGACGCCGGGAACCCCGGCGGACCGCCGCGCCGGCCGGCCGTACGTGTAGTCCTCGCCCGCGCCCGCGCCGGAGGCCGCCGAGCGGATCGCCGCCCCCAGCAGGTCCCGCCACGGCTGGGGCGGGTGGAACGCCTCCTCCGCCCACCTCCGCCAGCCCTGCGGGACGTCCCCGGGACGCCCGGAGATGCCCTCCGCCACCCGGAACCGCACCGCGTCGCGTTCCTGCGCGCTGAGGCCCTGCGCGCCGTCCGGCCCCAGGTCCCACTCCCGCTCCGCCCCGTCGGCGCCGCTGCCGCAGTCCAGCCAGACCAACCCCTGCGTACGCGGCCCGAGCCGGAACTGTCGCAGGTAGTCCTCCATCAGCTCCCCCTCGGGCAGCCCCAGCGTCGCCGGGTCCACGACGCCGTCGGGCCGGGTCAGCCCGTCGCCGAACACGTCGTCGTTGATCTCGCAGTCGGCGGCGATGTTCATCCGTAGCCGCTCCCCCGGCCCGGTCAGTCCCCGTTCCCGCGCGACCCGGTCACTGCGCCCGTGGTGGTCGCGGAGCAGGTGCGAGACCTCGTGCACCCACACCCCGGCGAGCTCCTCGACCGGGGTCCGGTCCACGAACACCGGGGAGACGTAGCACCGCCAGTGCCGGTCCACCGCCATCGTCGGCACCCGGCGGGACTCCACCAGGTGCAGGGCGAACAGCGCCGACGCCAGGTAGGGCCGGACCCGGACGGCGTGCAGCCGGGCGGCGAAGAGCTTCTCACGGTCCAGCGTCCCCGGGCCCGGGCTCACCGGCCGCTTCCCGCGGCGGCGGCGAGCCGGGTCTGGTCGGCTCGCCGGGACACCGACACCGCCCCGGCGAGCCGTTCGATCGCCGCCGGCACGTCCCAGTCCTCGCGGCGCAGGGCGGCGAGCGTGCTCGCGGGAACGACCACCAGGTCCGGCGGGCCGGTTTCCAGCGCCCGGACCAGCAGCGCCCACGCGGCGTCCCAGCGCCCCCTCTCCGGGCGCCCGCGGACGGCCTCCACCACGCCGTCCAGCACGGTCTGCCGCAGGTCGCCCCGCTCGGGCAGGACCGCAGCCGCCGGGTCGGCCAACAACGTCTCGGGGTCGGGGAGGTCCATCCGGTCCATGCTGGCGAGCAGTTCCAGCCCCGGGCCGTCGCCCACCGTGCCCCGCACCAGCATCGAGAGCACCTCCCGGGAGGTGCCCGCCGCGGTCGCGAAGGCGATCAGGCGCAGGGTCATCTCCCAGCTACGGGGCGAGGGCCACGGGCCGCCCCGGCGGGTCTCGTTGCCGGGCAGCCGGTGCACGAGCGCGGGGCGGGCCGACAGCAGCCCGCACACCGCGCGCCGGGCGAAGGTGACGGCCTCCGGCAACCTGTCGGGGCACAGCCGGGGCAGCGCGGTCCGGGGCCACGTCCCGCCCAGGCCGCGCACCACGACCTCGTGGTCGTGGACCCACTGGAGATGGACGAAGCGGTTGGCCAGGGGTGGGCTCAGCTCCCAGCCGTCGGCCGCCGAGGATCGGGGGTTCGCGGCGGCCACGATCCGGATCCCGGGCGGCAGCCGCAGCGCGCCCACCCGTCGCTCGAGCACGAGGCGGAGCAGGGCGGCCTGGACGGCCGGCGGGGCGGTGGACAGCTCGTCCAGGAACAGCAGCCCGCGGCCGGCGCGGACGAGGCGTACGGCCCAGTCCGGCGGCGCCATCGGGACGCCCTGCGTCGCCGGGTCGTCGCCGACGATCGGCAACCCCGAGAAGTCGGACGGCTCGTGGACGCTGGCGACGACGGTCGTCAGCGGCAGGTCCAGCGCCTCGGCGAGCTGTGTCAGGGCAGCGGTCTTGCCGATCCCCGGTTCACCCCACAACAGCACGGGTAGGTCGGCGGCCACGGCCAGGGTCAGTGCCTCCAGCTGCGTGTCGGATCGGGGTTCGGTGGTGGTGTCGCGCAACAGGGAGAGCAGCTCGGCGGCGACGGCGAGCTGCGGGTCGGGGGTCCGGTCGACGGCAAGGGGCATGGTGATCACCTGTGGTTTCTCGTGGCGGGTGGAAGAGCGAGGTGGTGCGGGGCCAAGGCCCTCGGTCAGCGGGCGATTCCGTGGCGCGGACGCGAGCGGCGGTCGCGGGTACGGCGACGCTCGGCGGCGGCGGGGCCGGGGCCGGTCCCGGCCAGTCCCGCCCGGAACAGCCCGTACGTGACCCGCCGCAGTGCGGCCGTCTCGAGTTCGTTGCGCAGCGCCCCGTCGCGCACCCGCGCGTCGGGTCCGAGCAGGGCCTCGACGACGGCGAGCGCGCCGGCGGTGTCGCCGTGGTCCAGGCGGGCCCGGACCTCGGGGAGGCACTCCGGGTGGCGGTGCGCCTCGTCGATCGCCTGGAGGCAGGGCAGCGGGGTGCCGGTCAACGCGGCCAGGAGTTCCTCCCGGCGCACCTCGGCCGGGTCGTGGTCCAGCGCGACGAGCGTCCCGCCGGCCAGGCCGATCCGGTGCCAGGCTCCCCGGCACCGCACCCGGCCCGGCTGTCCCGCCCGGTCCGTCGTCCGGGGCGCGGTCCCCGCCGGGCGGCCGGGTGCCAGGGCCGACGCGACCAGCGGATGCAGCCGGCCGGCGTCGATCGACCCGGTGCGGAGCAGTTCCAGGTCCGGCGACACCCAGGTCGCGGCGTCGGGCAACACCGGCGTGGACCCGTGCGTCCCGACGCGGCTTCGCGAGGGCGACGACGCGGTCCGCACCTCGGGCGGGCCGGGACCGTCTCCGGCCGCCGCCACCTCCAGCAGCAGGTGGCGTCGCGCCCCGACCCGTACGACGACCGGGCCAGCGGCCCGCCCCTCGGCGCGCAGCAGGATGGCTGCCTCGGCGGACCACCGCTGCACCGCCCAGCCCCGCCGTCGCCCGGCCGTCGCCAGCGGTTCCGGTAGGACGGCGCAGGGGCCGTCCTCGGGCGGCCGGTCCGCCCCCGACCGGACGCGCAGCTCACCGGCCCGCCGCGCGTCCCACAGGTGGCGGTGCAGGTCGAGGCGGAACCGGCGGTCGGGGTGCGGGTGCGGATGGCGACACGGCCCGGAGCCGGAACGGGACCCGTCCCACAGCGCCAGGCTGAACCGCTGACCGGCGTCGGCCCAGGCCGGTGGCGTCCGGATGACGAGGTGCACCGCGTCGGCGGGGCGTCCGCCCCGGTCGTAGCGGGCCAGCGCAATGGTCAGGCCGGGGCGCAGCAGCCCGTCGGGCGCGATCCTCGGTAGATGCCAGCGCAGCAGGTCGGGAGCCAGGTGGCGAAGGTCGGCGCGGAGCCGGTCGGCGAGTTCCCGACCGTGGGTACGGGCCACGAAGCGCAGGTCGACGTCGGCGTCGACGCGGGCGGCGGCGCACGCCCCGGCCCAGTCCCCGACGGCCCGACGGGCGGTGGCAACCTCGATCATGGACGGCGGCACGGCGAACTCGCGCACGTGCGGCCAGAAGGACGGACGAAGGTCCGGACTCGCGGCTCGGGAGTGCATCAGCACTCACCTTGCGAGAACCGGGCCTCCGATCTGGTGAGAGAGGAAGTCGTCATCGGCGGGGAGCATACCGGTGCGGGCACCGGACCCGCCAGGCCCTACCCCGCCCCGGTCGGGGCCGACTGCTTCCCGCCCGTCCACCCGGCGCCGCAGTTCCACCGGAGGCGCCCGGCCTACCCGGATTGAAGGTTTCCGCCACCCCGCCGCACCGCCACGGAAGGCATTTACATCGCCGTCCGTCGCGGTGTACGTTACCGCCACCCGCCGATCCTCATCGACATTGGCGAATATTGTGAGGGGTGCAGATGACTGCTCGACTCGCCGCGCGACGCAGGCGTGGGCTGCTCAGCGCCATGCTGGCCGCGACCCTGATCCTGACTGCCGAATCAGCCCTGGCCGCCGCGCCGGTGTCGGCCGCCCCGGAGGGGGCCCCACCGGCGGCTGCCCGGCTGGCCACCGCCTTCGACACCGCCGCCGGCCGGTACGACGTCCCCCGCGACCTGCTCGTCGCCCTCGGCTACGCCGAGACCCGCCTGGACGGGCACGGCGGCGCACCCAGCGCGGCGGGCGGCTACGGCATGATGCACCTGGCCAGCAACCCCAAGCTGCGCACCCTGGACGAGGCGGCCACGCTGACCGGGCTCAGCCGTGCCGCGCTGCGCGCCGACGCCGCCGCGAACATCGCCGGCGCGGCCGCCGTTCTGCGCTCCTACGCGGACCAGGCCGGCCTGACCGCGGCCGAGCGCGACGACGTCGACGAGTGGTACGCCGCGGTCGCCCGCTACGGCGGCGCGGCCAGCCCGGCGCTCGCCCGCCTCTACGCGGACGCCGTCTACGACCTGCTCGGCGCCGGCTTCGACACCGGCCACGCCGGGGTGGCGAAGGTCCCCGGCCGCCAGGTGGCCCCGGAGCGTGACCTGCCCGGTGACGCGTCGGACGGGGTCGGGATCCTCAGCACCGACTACGGGCCGGCCGCGTGGGCGCCGGCGAGCACCAGCAACTACACGGTGGCCAGCCGACCCACCAGCCACTCCGTCAGGTACATCGTCATCCACGTGACGCAGGGCAGCTACGCCGGCTCGATCAGCTGGTTCCAGAACCCGGCCGCCCAGGCCAGCGCGCACTACACGTTCCGCTCCTCAGACGGGGCGGTCACCCAGTCGGTGCGGGAGAAGGACATCGCCTGGCACGCCGGCAACTGGACCTACAACACCCAGTCCATCGGCATCGAGCACGAGGGGTACGTCGACAACGCGGCCTGGTTCACCGACGCGATGTACCGGGCTTCCGCGACGCTCACCCGCAGCCTCGCCAACAAGTACGGCATCCCCAAGACCCGGGCGCACATCATCGGCCACCACGAGGTCCCCGGGGCCACCCACACCGACCCGGGCCCGAACTGGAACTGGTCGTACTACATGCAGCTGGTGAACCAGCAGACCGGCGTCGGCTCCGGCACGGTGAACACCGAGGGGGTGAGCCTCAACGTGCGCTCCGGGCCCGGCACCGGCTACGCCGTCGTGGGTTCCGTCGCCGACGGCGCGAACGTCAGCATCTACTGCCAGGCCGTCGGCACCACGGTGACCGGCCCCTACGGCACGAGCAACGTCTGGGACCGGATCGGCACCAACCGGTACGTCTCCGACGCGTACGTCCTGACCGGCCACGACGGCTTCATTCCCGGCGTGCCACGCTGCTGACCACCACGGCCGGTGCCGTCCGCCCGCCGGGTGGACGGCACCGACGCGTCAGCACCGCGCGACGACGAGCTCGTGGATCGCGGTGAGCAGTTCCTCGTCGCGCTCCGCGTGCGCGGTCACCGTGACTGCGGCCCGGCGCGCGGGGCTGACCACCACGTACTGGCCGTAGCGGCCGTCCAACCGGTACGTGTCGGCCCGGTCGAGCCACACGCCCAACCCGTATCCGTGGGTGTACGGCTCGCCGTACGTGACGGCGTTCGTGTCGACCCGCTCCCCCGTCATCCGACCCGGGCGATCACCCGGCCGAGGGCGTACGGACCGAACCCGTGTACGCGAAGCGGGTCCCCGGCGCGGCGGCGAGCGGCGCGGCGACGATCTCGTGGAGCAGGTCGGCGGCGGTGATCCGCTCGTCGGCGAACCAGCGGTGGCTGGTACCGCTGGTCATCATCAGCAACTGCCGCAGCGTGACGGCACCCAGCCCGTCGGCGGCGATCGGCCGCAGCTCGGGCAGGTGGTCCAGGAGGCGGTCGTCGAGGCTCAGCCGCCCCTCCGCCTCGGCCAGCCCCACGGCCACGGACGTGAACGTCTTGGCGACGGAGTACAGGTTCACCCGGTCGTCGGGCCGGAAGCGGTGCTCCACGGGCGGGTGGCCCTCGCGGTGGACGTGGATGCCGTACGTGCCCAGGGCACGGTCGCGGTCCGCCCGCACGAAGTCGTCGAGAAGTTCGGCGCTCACGGGCGGACGATACGCGAGCCGGCGGGCCGCCGGCGCGTCCCCGTTTCCGCCGCCCGCCTCGGGGTACGGGCCAGGACGCCTGCTCAACACCGTTTTCGTGGAGGAACTCGCCAGATGGATGCCAGCAAGCCCGCCAAGGCGGTCAAGGACGTGGTGGAGGCCGCAGCCGGGAAGGTGGCCGACGCGCTGACCTCGGACGTGCCCGGCGCGCCGGGCAGCGCCCCGCCAACCGTCGAGGAGCCGACGACGCCACACGATCCGCTGCCGCCCAAGAAGGAACAGGGCGCCCCGGAGACCCGTACGCCGACCGGCGCGGCGACCGGCGCGCCGACGACGGCGAACGGTCAGCAGGGCGCCTTCCTCACGACGTCGCAGGGGGCGCGGCTGCGCGACACGGACCACTCGCTGAAGGCCGGGCCGCGCGGTCCGGTCCTGCTGCAGGACCACCACCTGCGCGAGAAGATCACCCACTTCGACCACGAGCGCATTCCCGAGCGCGTCGTGCACGCGCGTGGGGCCGGCGCGCACGGCGTCTTCGAGGCCTACGGCAAGGCCGAGGGCGTGACGAAGGCCGGCTTCCTGGCGAAGGGCAGGACGACCAACGTCTTCGTGCGGTTCTCCACCGTCCTCGGTTCGCGCGGCTCGGCCGACACGGTCCGCGACACCCGCGGCTTCGCGACGAAGTTCTACACCGACGAGGGCACCTTCGACCTGGTCGCCAACAACATGCCGGTCTTCTTCATCCAGGACGCCATCAAGTTCCCCGACATCATTCACGCCGGCAAGCCGCACCCCGAACGGGAGATCCCGCAGGCGCAGAGCGCGCACGACACCTTCTGGGACTTCGTCTCCCTGCACACCGAGGCGCAGCACCACACCATGTGGAACATGTCCGACCGGGGCATCCCGCGCTCGTACCGGATGATGGAGGGCTTCGGCGTCCACACGTTCCGGCTCGTCAACGCCGCCGGCGAGACGGCGCTGGCGAAGTTCCACTGGAAGCCCAAGCTGGGCGTGCACTCCCTGACCTGGGAGGAGGCGCAGTTGCTCGGCGGCGTGGACCCGGACTTCCACCGCCGGGACCTCTACGACGCCATCGAGGCCGGCGCCTTCCCCGAGTGGGAGCTGGGCCTCCAGGTGTTCCCCGACACCCCCGAGGAGACCTTCGCCGGGATCGACCTGCTCGACCCGACGAAGATCGTGCCGGAGGAGCTGGCACCGGTGCAGCCGGTCGGGAAGCTGACGCTCAACCGGACGCCGACGAACTTCTTCGCCGAGACCGAACAGGTCGCCTTCCATGTCGGCCACCTGCCGCCGGGCATCGACGTCACGAACGACCCGCTGTTGCAGGGCCGGCTGTTCTCGTACGTCGACACGCAGCTCACCCGGCTGGGCGGGCCGAACTTCTCGCAGGTCCCGATCAACCGCCCGCACGCCCCGGTCAACGACATGCTGCGCGACGGCTTCCACCAGCAGGCCGTCCACGCCGGGGTCGCACCGTACCGGCCGAACTCGCTCGACGGCGGCAACCCCTTCCCGGCCGGGGACACCGACGGCGCGTTCGTCGACGTGCCGGTGACGGTGACGGAGGCGCCCAAGGTACGCGCCAACCCGGCCTCGTTCGACGACCACTACAGCCAGGTCCGCCTGTTCTGGCTGAGCATGTCGCCGGTCGAGAAGGAGCACATCGTCCGCGCCTACACCTTCGAGCTGGGCAAGTGCTACCACCAGGCGATCCGGGAACGCCAGCTCCAGTGCCTCGCCAACATCGACCCGGTGCTGTGCGCGGAGGTCGCCACCGGGCTGGGTCTGCCCGCGCCGGAGCCGACCGTGCCGCTCGTCGACCCCGCGCCCAGCCCCGCGCTGTCGCAGGTGGGCAGGCAGTGGCCGGCCGACGGCCGCACGATGGGCATCGTCGTCGACCCCACCGCCGGGCTCGACGATGTCGACGAGGTACGCCGGGCGGTCTTCGCGGCCGGCATGGTGCCGCTCCTCGTCGCCCCGCACGGCGGCCTGGTGGGCGGCCTGCCCGTGCAGCGGACCTTCGCCACCGGCCGCTCGGTCGAGTTCGACGTGCTCCTGCTGGCCGGGGCGCCGGCGCCCGCGCCGGACGCGTCGCCGGCGCGCGACGCCAAGGCCGGCGCGGCGGGCTCCGCCGCCGTGGATCCGCGGGTGCTGCTGCTGGTCGACGAGTGCTGGCGGCACGCCAAGGCGATCGGCGCGTGGGGCGCCGGCGTCGACGTGCTGCGGCAGGCGGGGGTCGCCGGCACGCCCGGCGTCGTCACGGGCGGCTCCGGCGCCGAGGTCCTCACCGCCGTGCAGCAGCTGCTGGCCGCCCACCGGGTGTGGGAGAGGTTCCCCGCCTCGGTCGCCTGACGCGCTCGTCCGCCGACGAGGGCCGTCCCCCCGCAACACCGGGGGACGGCCCTCGTCGCGTCCGGCCCGCGCCGCGCCGCCCGTGCGGCGGGTGCGGCGGGGCTGTCGCGGTCAGTCCCACCTGTCCTGGTTGAGGAAGCGGGCGAAGCCGCGCCACGAGTTGGGCCCCATCACCCCGTCGATCGGGCCGGTGTAGCCGTGGCCGGACGCGAGGCGCTGCACGGCGCGCCAGGTGTTCGGGCCGGGCTGTCCGTCGATCGGTCCGGTGTAGCCGTAGGCCCGCATGGCCCGCTGGAGGGCGGCGTAGGTGCCCGGCCCGGGCGCGCCGTCGATGGGGCCGGTGTATCCGGCGGTGAGCCGCAGCCAGTTCTGCATGCGCTGGTAGAAGATGGTGCCGGGGATGCCGTCCTGCTCGGTGGAGGTCTTGGGCAGTCGCCCGGGTGCGGGGTTCTGACCGATGTAGGCCAGCGGGTTGATGCGTACGCCGGCCGGATTGATCATGTGCCAGTGGACGTGCGGCCCGGTCGACGAGCCCGAGCCCGGCGCGCCGGCCGCGCCGCCGGAGAGGCCGACGACGGTGCCGCTGGACACGGCCGCGCCGTTGCCGAGCAGGAACTGCGACAGGTGCATGTACTGGCTGCGGTACCCGTCCGCGTGCTGGATGGTGACCGTGTGCCCACCCGTGCCGTTGTACGGGATGTTCTGGATGGTGCCCGCGCCGCAGGCGGGCAGGCGGGTGCCGACCGGCATGCCGAAGTCGACGCCGCCGAGCGAACCCCGGTTCAGGTGCTCCTGCCAGGTGCCGGTGACGGGATACCCGGAGAAGGGGTTGTAGATGGCGGGCGCGGCGTACGCGCGGCCGGGAACGGCCAGCCCGGCCAGGGCGCCCGCGCCGAGGGCGGCGCCGAGCAGCACCGCGCGGCGGTCGATACCGGCGACCGCCGGGCCGTCGCCGCAGCATCCGGGTTGGTCGAGATGGTCCATCGCGTGCTCCCTGCTGGATCGGTACGCCGGTCGGGCCAGTGACAATACATAGCCACGAATAAATCTGTCGACCGTCCGCTCCGCCACGGCGCCGGGCCACGGACGACGGTCCGCAATCGCACCACCGGGTCGCTCAGCCGCCCGGGCAGCGGCTGTCACCGCCGCTGTGCTCCTGGCAGGTCGTCGGCGCCGGGAGCGGCGCGGCCGGCGGCCGGAGGGTGCGCGCGGCATCCGCGACCGCCGGCGCCAGCGCCGCCGCGGCCACGACGGCGAGGAGCAGGTAGACCAGCCCGGTGCGGCGGTACCGGCAGCCGAACGCCACCAGCGCGATGACGGCCGGCCCGCCCGCTGCCGTCGCCGCCAGCAACAGCAGCGCCCGGGCCGAGCGGCGCCCGAATTCCGCCGAGCGCCCGCCACCGTTCGAGTGGTGGTCGGCCCAGCCCTCCATGCCGATCGTGAACAACCACCACAGCAACGCCAGGCACGCCACCACCCAGACCACCGTCAGGAGCACGAGGGCGTACCGGGACCGGGCGGCGGGTGTCGACGAGGTCATGCCGTACAGCGTCGCGGAGCCGGGGCCGCGGGACGTGAGCCCGGCTACTCACCGCGCGGGATCTCCCGCACCCGGGCGTACGCGCGGGGGCCGGGTCGGCGCTGGCCGCGCGTCAGGCCGCGGCGCTTCCGGCGGGAGGGGCCGCCGCCGGCAAGGACGGCGGCCCGCCGGTGCGGTCGCGACGGCGCCCGCACCGGCGGGCCTGGCCACGTCACCGACGGGCCGGGTGGGACGGTCCGCTCACCACCCGCGGCACTGGCCGGACGTCGGGCCGCCGACCGTGTTGGCCACCCCGTTGTCCACCGGTGGCGGCTGGTTGCCGACGCACCGCAGCGGCCCGTCGATCCGGTTGCCCGACACCACGACCGGCGTGCCGCCGGTGCGGCTGTCGACCACGCTGACCGGACCGGTCACCCGCGTCCCGCTGATCAGCACCGAACCGGTGACGCCGGTGACCGACAGCGGGCCGTTGACCGTGCTGCCCGTCAACTCCACCACCGTGGACCCGGTGGCGGTCACCGGGCCGCTGACGCTGGCGCCGAGCGCGATCAGGCCCGCGCCCTTCGCGACGTTGACCGGCCCGAACACCGTGGCACCCGGCGCGAGGCAGGTCACCCCGCCGTTGACCGGCAGCGGACCCCGACGCTCACCGCTGACGACCTGGCCGCAGGTCTGGTCGGTGACCTCGAGCGTCACGGGCAGCGTCGAGAGCCGGTTCGACGGATCGTCGCTGGTGACGCAGAGCTGGGCCCGGTACGTACCGGCGGCCAGGCCGGTGCTGTCCATCGAGAGCGTCACCTCGGTGGACTTGCCGGCGCCGGTGCCGGCCGACGTCCGCGACGCCGTCAGCCACGGCACCTCGTCGGGCGTCACGCACGGCTGCAGGTCGGGCAGCCGGACGTGGGTGATGAACCGGGCCGCGCCCTTGTCGTTCTCGACCTCGACCAGGCGGCCGGAGCGGTCGATCTCGTGGACCCCCTTGGAGCTGGTGGTCAGGATGTTGCCGTTACCGAGCGGGTGGACACCCTGGTAACCGCTGCCGCCGGGCGGCGTGTAGACGCCGATCAGCTTGCCGTCGCGGTCCATCTCCCAGACCCCGGGGGCGGAGCCGCTGCCCCAGCTCGCCGCGAGCACGTTGCCGTTCGGCATCTCCGCGAGCTGGCCGGGCCAGCTCAGCCCCTCGAAGAAGCGGGCGTTGGCGGCGGAGCCGTCCTTCTTGAAACTGTGGATGGCGTCGCTGTCGCTGCCCGAGACGAGCATGTCGTCGCCGCGGAACAGGATGCCCCACGGTCCCTTCAGCCCATCGGTCCCCGGCGCGACGAACGTGCCCAGGTACTTGCCGTCGGCGTCGAACTCGACCACCGAGTTGGCGTTGCTCTGGGACGCGACCGTCACCAGCACGGTGCCGCGCGGCGAGAGCGCGATACCCCGGGTGTTGGTCATGATCTTCGGATCGTCCACGCCGCCGGCGGGCGCGAAGATCCGCCGGAAGCTGCCGTCCAGGGCGTGTTCGGTGATCACCGAGTTCAGCTGGTCGGACATGAGGAAGCCGCTGCCGTCCGGCTTGGCGATGACCTGGAACGGTGTGTAGAGGTTGCTGGTCGGGTCGAACTTGAAGTGCGGGATGAACTGCGGGTCGATCTGCTTTCCGGTCTGCGGATCGAACGCCATCACCCCACGGGTGGCGCTTGCCGAGTTCGGGATCAGCAGGACACCGTTACGCAGGAGCCGGATCCGCTCGTCGTCCGGCCCGGCGTCCGGGTCGTCCAGCCGCCAGTCCAGCACGCCGTGCCCGGCGTTGCGTACCGCGAACTTCTGGCTGGTGACCAGCCCGGCCGGCTGCCGCGCGGAGATCGACTTGGGCGCCACCTCGATCTTCGGTACCGGCACCACCGTCAGTTCCAGCGCGATCGTCGTCGTCGGCTGGTCCTGGTCGTTGCTGGCCAGGCACAGGTTCGCCTTGAACACGCCGCCGTCGTCCAGGCCGGTCGAGTCGAGGGTGATCTGGATGTCCTGGCTCTTGAACGCACCCAGTGTGCCCTGCGCCGGGGTCACCTTGACCCAGGTCGGCCAGTCGCAGTCGTCGCCGTCGCCGGTCGCCCGCCAGGTGAGTTCGGCGCCGCCGGCGTTGCCCACCTTGACCGTGTGGGTCTCGTTCTGCGCGACGTCCATGCTGGAGCTGAGCGCGGTCTTGTCCACGGTCAGGTCCGGGGCCGCGGGAAGGACGGCGACCGGGAAGTGCGCCTGGGCGATCGGCTGCCCGTCCGGCGCGTGCCGGGCGTCGGTGGTCAGGTCGATCGCACCGAAGAGCCAGTTCTTGCGGGGGGTCCCGGTGACGTCCAGGGTGATGGTCAGCTCCTGGCTGGCGCCGGGCGCCAGGGTGAACTGCGTCGGCGCGACCGTGATCCGCGCGCCGGCCGGGGCCTGCGGCGTCGCCTGGTAGGTCGCGGCCACCTTGGCCACGCTGGACACCGTCCGGGTGAAGGTGCAGACCTTGAGGCAGTGGTGCTCGACCACGGCCGGCAGGTTCAGCGTCTGCGGGTCGCCACCGGCGTCGGGGTTGGCCGCGACGAAGTTCGCGGCGGTCTCGTCGAGCACGATGCCGGTCCGGGCGGCCTGGGCCAGGTTGATCCGGCCGGAGCCCATGTCGAACGCGTCGGCCGACGTGCGGCCGTCCTCCTTGACGACGCCGTCGCGGTCCGCGGTGACCGCCAGCGCGGAGCGGATCCGCGTCGGCGACCAGTCGGGGTGCAGCGCCGCCAGCAGCGCGCCGGCACCGGCGACGTGCGGCGACGACATGGACGTGCCCTGCATGAAGGCGTACGGGGCCGGGTTGTCCTTCGTCGCCATGGTGGCGGCGAGGATGTTGCGGCCCGGGGCGGCCACGGTGGGCGCGAGCATGTCGAACTTGCTGGGTCCGCGCGAGCTGAAGTCGGCCACGACGTCGGTCCAGTCGCCGTCGCGCAGCACCTCGCTGCCGGGGTCGACGCGCACGGTGACGGGGCCGTCGGTGGCCGCCGCGTGGTCGCGCAGCCGCTGCCCGTCGGCGAGGGAGACCATCACGGCCGGGATGGTGGTCCCGGCGAGCGCGCCCATCGTGATCGGCGGACCGCTGTACTGGTTGTGCACGACCACTCCGGTCGCGCCGGCGGCGGTGGCGTTCTTGACCTTCACGGAGAAGTCGCAGCCGCCCCGGGGCAGCAGGGCGACCCTGCCGCTGAACGCCGCTGCCGGGAACGGAAGGCAGGCCTGCACGTTGTCCGCGTCGACGGCGCCGGAGTACCGGATCGCACCCTCGATGGGCGGGTTCGGCGAGCCTTCCCCGATCACGGCGGCGATGCCGGTGAGCGCGGCCGGGACGGGCGTCGGGCCCGTCACGTCGAGCCGGTGGGCGATGACCCGCTCGTGGCTGACCGCGGCGACGGACATGTTCCACGGCGCGGTCTTCGCGACGGTGCTGGCGCCCGGGCCGCTGTTGCCGGCGGAGGCGGCGACGAAGATGCCGGCCGAGTACGCCTCCAGGAACGCCTGGTCGACGAGGTCCTTCCAGGGGTCGTCGCGACCCGAGATCGAGTAGTTGAGGACGTCCACGCCGTCGGCGATCGCCTGGTCCACCGCCGCGATCGTCGCCGAGGAGAGGCAGCCGATGGCCATGCAGACCTTGTAGGAGATGACGTTGGCCCGCGGCGCGACCCCGGAGACGGTGAGCTTGTGCGTGCTGGTGCCGACGGTCATGGTCGCCTCGTGCCGGTTGCCGGCGGCGGTCGAGGCGGTGTGGCTGCCGTGGCCGTTGTCGTCCCGGGCGTCGGTGCCGACCATCGACCAGGCGCCGATCAGCTTGTCGTTGCAGATCGCCTTGTGCTGGGGGTGGCTCGGGGCGCAGACGCCGACGTACCTGCCCGCGCCGTACGGGTTGGTGTGCCGGTAGCCGTCACCGTCCACGGCCGCGAACGACGGGTGGTCGGGGTTGATGCCGGAGTCCAGGATCCCGACGATGGCGCCCTCGCCACGGGTCCCGACGTTCTCCGCCGTCCGGCCCTCCCACACCGCGGGCGACTGGATCAGCGCGTTGCTGGTGTCGGTCGTCAGTTCCAGGATCTCGTCGGGTACGACCGCCCTGACCCCCGGCAGGCCGGACAGCTGCGCCGCCTCGTCCGCGCTGAGCGCCACCGCCAGTCCGTTCACCACGTTCCGGTAGGTGTGGGCGACCCGCACGGAGCGCCCCAGGACGGCCTCCATCTCGTCCACCACGGTGTCCTGCCGCTGCGCCAGTTCCCTGGCGTAGGGGGTGCTGGCCGCGGACCGGGCGTCGGTCCTGCCGGCGCGCGCCCCGGTGCCCCGGGTGGCGGCCATCAACGACGGCTTGTCCAACTGCACCAGCCAGAGCCCGCTCTTGGGTTGCGGCAGGCCGGACGCCGGGTGGGACGGCGCCTCGGGCGCCTGCCGGGTGGCCGGCAGCGGCGCGCTGGAGGGCGCCGCGGCAGCGGACACGGGGGCCGCGGCGAGCAGCATGGTGCTCGCCGCCACCGCCGCGACCAGACGGGCCGGTGTTCGCCGACGGGAGGGGAACGTTCTTCGGGAGGGATGCTGTGCCACGGGTGAGCTCCTAAGTCACTGAGCGGCGCGATCGGTGCTGTCTCGCTGCCTGGCCAGAGCCGGGGAGTGCTCGGTGCGGCTGGGTGCGATCGTGTGAAACCTAGGTGATCACCGTGACCGAGGCAATGGCGTCCGTCCATCCGTACGCCGCACCGGGCCAGCGGCGCCGACGCCAGGTCAGCCGGAGTCCCCCCGGTTCCGACGGTCGTGCCGGGCTTGCCGGACTTGCCGGAGCGGGTCCTCATCGTCAGGTGAGTTCGGACAGCCAGCGCTCCAGCTCCGCCGGGGAGCGGAACAGCAACACCGGTGGCCCGGCCGGATCGGCCTGCCAGGCGCGCATCCGCCGCCGGGCCCGGCCGAACGCGGTGACGTGCCACACCAGGATCGACTCCCGGGACAGCACGCTACGCAGCGACTCGCGGTTGCCGTTGCAGATCTCCTCGCCGCTGACCAGCCGGTGGGCGGTACGCCGCAGCAGCCGCCAGAAGGAGAGCCAGCGCGGATAGTCCAGGCCGACGACCAGGTCGGCGCGCGCCAGCACCACGTCGCGCCACCCGTGGTACGCCCCGTCGAGGATCCAGCGGTCGCGGCGACAGACCGCCTCGATCCGGCTGCGCTGCTCCGCGACCGGCACCTCCACCCAGCCCGGCTGCCACAGCAGGTCGTCGACCGGGTGCCACGGTGACCCGAGCCGCTCGGCCAGCCGCTCTGCCAGGGTGGACTTGCCGGCGCCGTACACCCCGTAGACGAGGATGCGGGCCGGTGCGGTCATCGCGGCAGCGTACGCCGCCGGTGCCGGGCGGATCCCGCCCCCATCCGGGCGGGTGCGGGCGGACGGCGGCGCCATCGGCTCCGGTCGCGGCGGCGGGCCGGGTCGCCGGCACGGCGGGCCGTGACCGGGGCCGCGCCCCCGGGTCATACACTCATCCCCTGGTCACGCGCCCGGACGCCGCTCACGTGGAGCCGGCCACGCACCGGAGCCGGACGGACGACAGCCGGTCACGGCGCCCGGCGGGGCGCCCGGGCCGGCAGGGGTGGACCGCCGTTCGCGAACCGCGCCGGTCCGCCGCTGGACGGGGCGGACCGGCACTGAAGGGAATGCGGGTGAGGCGACGAGGCAACGGGCCCCGGAGGCTGCGGGGCGCGGCGGGGACGGTCGTCGTCCTCGCCGTCGCGACGGCTCCAGGTGTGGCCGTGGCCGACCCGACACCCGCTGCGGCCCCCGGGACGCCGGTGTGCGAGGTGCGTGGCGGCCGGCTGAGCGAGATCTCCGGCATGGCCGCGACGGACGGCGGCTTCGTCATGATCAACGACGGCGCGGACGACGAGGCCCGCCGCCGCATCTTCTTCCTGGACGACCGGTGCGCCGTCGTGCGGACCGTGTCCTATCCGTCCCGGCCGCGCGACACCGAGGACCTCGCCGTCGGTGCCGACGGCACGGTCTGGGTGGCCGACATCGGGGACAACGACCGGTCCCGGCAGACGATCGCGGTGTGGAAGCTGCCGCCGGGGGCCGACCGGCCGGTCCTGTACCGCATGGCCTATCCGGACGGCCCGCACGACGCGGAGGCCCTGCTCGTGACCGGCGACGACCGGCCGGTGGTCGTCTCCAAGTACTCGGCCAACCTGTACGTCCCGAGCGCCGCCCCGCGTCCGGGTGCGACGACACCGCTGGTGAAGGTGGGACAGGTCCGGCTGCCGGCCTCCACGACGAGCAACCCGTTCGGGGCGCTCGGTCGCACGGCGGTCACCGGCGCCGCCACCGCACCGGACGGGCGTCGGATCGTCCTGCGCACCTACGCGGACGCGTACGAGTTCGACGTGACCGACGGCGACGTGGTCACCGCATTGACCGGCGGGACGCCACGGATCGTCGCGCTGCCGGACGAACCGCAGGGCGAGTCGGTCACCTACAGCCGCGACGGGCGCTCCCTGCTCACCGTGTCCGAGACCGCCGACCAGCCGCCGGGGACGATGCCCGTGGTCCGGCGCTACCCGCTGCCGGCGGCCGTCGGATCCCCCGCGCCGCCCACCACGCCCGGGCCGACGGCCGGCGCCGCCGGCGACGGGACCGGCCGCGCCGGCGCCGTGCGGACCTACCTCCTGGCGGCCGGAGCGCTCGGGCTGGCGCTGATCGCCGTGGGCCTGGTCGCGCTGGTCCGCGCGCGGCGGGCCGGGTCGCACTGACCTGCGCGGCGGTACGCCGGGCCGCACTGACCGTCGCACGGCGGGCACGGGCCGGGCCAGCCGTCACGGCTGCCGGGGGCGCGCGCCCGGGTCAGGCGCCGTCTCCACGGGACGCGGCCGAGGTGTGGAGGCCGGTGAACAGCGCTGCCAGCAGGTCGCTGCGCGCGTCGATGCCGGCCGCCGAGACCCACTCCTGCCGGGCGTGTGCGCCGCCCCCGGGCGGGGCGAGCCCGTCGACGGTGGGGCGGCCGAGCGCACCCGTCGTGTTGGTGTCGGCGGCACCGTCCGCCGGTCGACCGGCGAGGCGTTGACCGAGGCCGGCGGCGACGCCCACGATCCGGTCGAGTAGGTGCTGCCCCGCCTCGTTTGGCCGCCAGGTGGGCCGGTGCGAGAGCAGTCGGGCGTCGAGCCGGGCGCGGTCGCGCACCGGACGCAGCGACCGCAGGCCGGCGAGGACGGCGTCCTCGTCGTCCGGGTCGGTGAAGCGCAGTCCCAGCTCGACGTGGGCCGCGCCGGCCACCACGTTGGTCCGCCCCCCGCCGGCGATGGTGCCGGTGTTGAGCAGGACCGGCCGGCCCTGCACGAGTGCGCGGACCCGCACGAGTTGGTCGACGAGTTCGTCGATGGCGTTGACGCCGGCGTCCGGGTCGAGCGCGGCGTGCGCCTCGATCCCGGTGACCTCGATGCGGACCCGGGTGCTGCCGCGCCGGCCGGTCTTGAGGTCGCCACCGGGGTGCGGCGGTTCCAGGCCGAGCACCGCGCGGGCCCGGGCCGCCTCGGCCCGGACCAGCCCGGTGGCGGTGGGCGAGCCGATCTCCTCGTCGGCGACGACGAGGACCCGGATCTCGGGGTGCGGGGTGCCCTGCCGCTCGACGCGTGCCGCCGCCGCGAGCAGTGCGACGATCCCGGCCTTGGTGTCGTAGACGCCCGGGCCGCGGACGACGTCCCCCTCGACGGACCACGGCATGCCGGACAGCGTGCCGACCGGCCAGACGGTGTCGTAGTGGGTCAGCAGCAGCACCGGATCGCCCGGGACTCCTCGCGCCGGGAGGGTCCAGACCAGATGGTCGCCGCTCGGGTGCGGCACCCGGGCGGTGTCGAAGCCGGCGCGGGCGGCGTCGGCGTCGAGCACGTCGGCCAGCGCGGCCAGCGCCCGCCGGTCACCGGTCGGCGACTCGTGCAGCGTGTAGCGGTGCAGCGCGTCGAGCGCGGCGCTGGATCCTGAGGACGACATATGCGGACCATATGTTTCACTCGAACGCCTTGTCAACGGGCGCGATCAACGGCAGCATGGGCGACATACGATCGCTATCATTGCAAGGGAGTGGCCGATGACCGCTGACACGCAGGGGATCGTGGCGCGTGACCTCGCCGGGCTCGCCGAGTGGACGGCGGCGTCGGCGCTCTATCGGAGCGTCTTCGGTTACGAGGGCCCCGAGCACGCCGTCAGCCCCCGCCTCCTGGCCGCGCTGGGCGAGAACGCGGGGACCGCGGTCGGCGCGTTCGACGAGGACGGCTCCCTCGTCGGTTTCTGTTACGGCTTCACCGGCGTCGAGCACGGCGAGCTCTACCACTACTCGCAGGCGGCCGTCGTCGACGCGCGGGCGCAGGGGCGCGGCGTCGGCCGCCTGCTCAAGCACGCCCAGGCCGAGGCCGCACGGCGCGCGGGCGTGCACACGATGCGGTGGACCTTCGACCCGTACGCGCTGCGCAACGTCCACTTCAACCTGAACGTGCTGGGCGCCGTCGGGATCCGCTTCCTGCCCGACTTCTACGACGACGGCGACAGCGACCGGGTCCTGGTCCGGTGGGACCTCGACCGTCCCGGGGGCAGCACCTGGGCGCCGGGGCACGGGCACGCGGCCGTCGACTCGCCCGCCGACGACCGTACCGCCGCACGGGGGCCCGACGACCGGGCGCGGCTGCGCCTGGAGCTGGCCGGCCGGTTCGCGGCGGGCGGGCGGCTCGTCGGCGTCGCGCGGCGGGCGGACACCCCCGGCCGCGTCAGCTACCTGTTCGCACAGGATTGAGGCATGACCACGAAGAGATCGACCCCCTCGGAGCGCTTCGACCGCAACGTGCAGCGCAGGTCCGCGCAGGTGCTCAAGCAGCGGGTCCTGGAGCAGCAGCGCACCGAGTTCGCCAAGGCGCTGGCGTGGGCCGCCGAGCAGGACGCCATCGAGCGGGCCGCGGCGCTCATCGTGTCGGCCCGCCGGCGGTACCTGCTCGGCCACGGCAAGTCGCTCGGCTTCGCGTCCCTGCTCGCCGCCGACCTCAGCGCCGGGCTCTCCGGCGTCCACCTCGTCGACGGCGCGGCACTGCGGCCCCTCGACATGCTCAGCGACATCCGCCAGGGCGACCTGCTCGTGGCCGTCTGCATGGCGCGCTACCGGCGCGAGACCATCGACGTCGCCTCCGCCTACGTCCGCCACGGCGGCCAACTGGTCCTCGTCACCGACGCCGAGGACGCGCCGCTGGCCGAGACCGCCGCCGTCCGCATCGTCATCGGCACCGACAGCGCCTCCTACGCGAACTCCCCCACCTCCGTGGTGCTCGCCCTGCACCTGCTCGCCACCCTGACCATCGCCAGCTCGAAGGGGGCCGGCCGCCGCCTGCGCGAGCGCGACGCCCTCGCCGCCGAACTCGATCTCTACCAGGAGGAAACGTGACTGACCGCAGGCGAGGCGGAGGGGCCGCCCACGAGCCGGCCGGGGGCCGGCGGCACGGCGAGGTGACGGTGTGAGGCGGATCGAGGCGGTGGAGCTACGCCGGGTACGGCTGCCGCTCGTGCACCGGTTCCAGACCAGCTCCCACGCCAAACGGGAGCTGGAGCACATCCTGGTCGCGCTCACCGACACCGACGGCGCCGTCGGGTGGGGCGAGATCGCGTCGCCGAGCGGCCCGTTCTACTGCGCCGAGACCGTCGAGAGCTGCTGGGCGGTCGCCCGCGACCACCTCGCGCCGCTGGTCCTGCGTACCGACTGGGAGCACCCGGCGGACCTAGCCGCGACGCTCGGCCGGGTCCGGGGCAACCACTTCGCCCGCGCCGGCTTCGACATCGCCGCCTGGGCCCTGTGGTCGGCCGGCGAGGGCAGCTCCCTCGCGCACGCGCTGGGCGGCACGCGCGGCAGCGTCGAGGCGGGGGTGTCGCTGGGGATCGAACCCACCGTCGACGACCTCCTCGCGCAGGTGCGGCTGCGCGTCGACGAGGGCTACCGCAGGATCAAGCTCAAGATCGCGCCCGGCTGGGACGTCGACCCGGTGCGGGCCGTACGCGCGGCACATCCGAGCGTGCCGCTGCACGTCGACGCCAACGGCGCCTACGAGGACACCCCGGAACACCGGGCCGTCCTGGCCGAACTCGACGGCCTGGGCCTGCTGATGATCGAGCAGCCGTTCGCGCCGCGCGCACTCGTCGCGCACGCCGCCCTGCAGGAACGCATCGACACGCCCGTCTGTCTCGACGAGTCCGTCGAGGAGCTGGACGACCTCGTCACCGCGCTGCGCCTGGGCGCCGTACGCGTGCTCAACGTCAAGGTCTCGCGGATGGGTGGCCTGACCCACGCGGTACGGGCGCACGACCTCGCGCGCGAGCACGGCGTCCCGGTGTGGTGCGGCGGCATGCACGAGTTCGGGATCGGCCGGGCCGCCAACGTCGCGCTGAGCGCGCTCGCCGGCTTCACGCTCCCCTCGGACGTCTCCGGCTCCGACAAGTACTACGCCCGTGACGTCACCACCCGCCCGATCGTGAGCGCCGACGGACTCGTCGAGGTGCCCGCCGCGCCCGGCCTCGGGTGGGACGCCGACCTGACGTACATCGGGGAGAGGACCACCGACCGGCTCGTGCTGCGCGCGGACGGCGCGGCGTGACGGGTCCGTCGCGGCTGACCGGTCGACGGCAGCGCGCTCGGTACCCGGCCCCCGGTGGACGGCCATGGCGACGGCCAGCGTCACCGGCGGGTCGGGCCCGCAAGGTGCTCCCGGTAGTGCACCACCGGCCGGTGAGCTGACCGACCGTGCCGAGATGGTGGGACGCCGTCCCGTGACGGATCACCGTCGTCGCCGGTCCGGCTCGCGGGACGCGTACGGCTGCCGGTGTCCTGCGGACGACGTCCCACCAGTCAGGTCACGAGGTGGGGCTGTTGGCCACGACTCCGATGTCGACCGTGGTGGTCTCTCCCGCCACCACGGACAGGACCGCCGTCTCACCGTTGCTGGTGTAGGTGGTTTCGGAGACCTGCACCACGTCCGAGTCGACGGTGTCGTCGACGCCGACGTTCGGCGTGGTGAACCGCCAACTGCTCTTGTACAGCTGGACTCGGCCGACGTAGTGCTTCGCCGGGACGTCGAAGCGGTAGGTGCCATTGTAGGAGTTGGAGAAGCCGTACTGGTCGTCGTCGTCGACGCTCCAGAAGCTCAGCCCCACGTTGGTGATCAGTGGCTCGCCCGCCTCCCGGATGCCGTCGGCGTCCAGATCGTTCCAGATCACGCCGCGGAGCGTGCCCTTGCCGA
Source organism: Micromonospora sp. DT46 (assembly GCF_049841735.1). NCBI lineage: Bacteria > Bacillati > Actinomycetota > Actinomycetes > Micromonosporales > Micromonosporaceae > Micromonospora > Micromonospora sp. DT46. The sequence continues at coordinate 51,829 of NZ_JBNCKW010000018.1, forward strand.
CAATCTGGAACTGCTTGGTGTCCGTGTTGTTGCCGAGGGCCTGCTCGGACGTCGTGGTGGACACCGTGGCGACGGCCTCGACCGGCACGCCGGTCGGCGCACCGTAGAGGTATCCGGTGAGGTTGACGGCGGGCGCCGACGCCCCGGGGGCCAAGTCATCCACCAGGTCACAAGTGACGGTGGGTGTGGTGAAGCCGCAGGTCCATGCGCTGGTCGTGGCAATCTGCCCGACCTGGAAGGGCTCGGGCAGGGTGAAGACCAGCCGGACCCCCGCCGCGGCCTTGGTGCCGGCGTTGCGCGCCACCGCATCCACCGAGGTCCAGCCGTCGCTGGGCAGGATGAAGCGCTCGCTGGTCACGTCCACGGTCACGTCCGGCACCTTGGGTGCGGCGACCGCCGGGACCACCGAGAACACGACCGAGCCGAGGCCGGCCGCCACGGCGGCGGCCATCTTTACAGACATCATTGATCTCCCCGTGTCGATGAGCATCCACCATAGGTGACACTGTCATCTCGGTCAGCTACGGGGCAGGCGGCTATGGGCGCGTGCGCCGGGCGGTCGACCGCCGCCGGTTGCCCGCCGCCGGTGGGCAGATGCAGGGCAGCGAGCCTTCCCCTGCGGCACCGGACCGGGGCCGCGGTCCGATGGGTGCTCCGGCGGCGACCGCCCGGGTAGCCTGACCGGCACCATGGACGGTCACCGATTCGCCGTGTCCCGGCTCCTGCCGCCGCCCGGGCTGCCCCGGGCGATCGCGTACCAGTCCGCCATGGTCGCCGTGGGCAGCGGCACGTTCCTCACCGGCAGCATCGTGTTCTTCACCGAGGTCCTCGGGCTCAGCCCGGTGCAGATCGGGATCGGCTTCTCGATCGCGGGCCTCGCCGGGGTGGCCACCTCGCTGCCGCTGGGCGCGCTCGCCGACCGGATCGGCGGGCAGCGGTCCTGGGCCCTCGGCGCGCTCGGCTCGGCGCTGACGTTCGCCGCCTACCCGCTCGTGACGTCCTTCGCGGGCTTCGTGGTGCTGATGGTGGTGGCCGCCGTCACCGACTCGTTCGCCAACGCCGGGCGCACCATCTACACCGCCGCCGCCATGCCGGCCGGGGACCGGGTGCGGACGATGGCGTACGCCCGCTCGTACCTCAACGCCGGGTTCACCGTCGGCACCGGTCTCGGCGCGGTGGCGCTGGCGTTCGACTCCGCCGCCGCGCTCGTCGCCATGGTGCTGCTCAACTCCGCGTTGTCACTGCTCAACGCCGGCCTCGTGACCCGGCTCCCGGCCGCGCCGATCGTGCGGCACGAGCGGACGGCCACCGCCTCGCGGTGGGCGGTGCTGAAGGACCTGCCCTACGCGACGAGCGCCGTGCTCCTCGCCGTCATGATGTTCCACTCGGTGATCCTCGTGGAGATCCTGCCGCTCTGGGCGATCACCCACACCGACGCCCCCAAGCCGCTGCTCGGCGCGATGCTGGCCCTCAACACGGTGCTGGTGATCACGTTGCAGGTGCCGGCGGCGCGCGGCGCCGACTCGCTTCCCGGCGCGGCCCGCCTGATCCGCCGGGGCGCCCTGGTCACCGCGCTCGCCTGCCCGCTGGCCGCGTTCGCGGGTCGGACCGGCGGCGGGTGGACCGTCGTCGCGCTCCTCGGCGTCGTGGTGCTGGTGACCACCACCGAGTTGTGGTTCTCGGCGGCGCTCTGGTTCTTCCAGACCAACGTGCCGCCGGCCGCGTCGCGCGGGGTGTATCTCGGCACGGCGCAGACGATCAGCTCGGCGGCGGACATCTTCGCGCCGGTCGGCCTGACCCTCCTCGCGATCCAGACCGGCGGCTGGGGCTGGTGGGTCGTCGCGGCGATCTTCGTGGTCTGCGCGCTGGCCGCCGGCCCGGCCGTCGGCTGGGTCGCCCGGACGCCGCGGACCGGCGCCGACGCCGACGCGCCGCCGCCAGCGTCCACAGAGGATTCCGAGCCGGCCGTACGGCCCACCTCCGCGTGACGTCGGAAGATCGACCGATCCTTGACACGGAATCGACGCGGCTGAAATCCTTCCCGGCGAAGGGGGTCCGATGAGCGCTGAGGACGACGACACCCGGACGTACGCCGTGGTCGTGAACGACGAGGAACAGTTCTCGATCTGGTGGGACGACCGGGAGGTGCCCGCCGGCTGGCGGCGCGAGGGCACCACCGGGACACGCGCCGAGTGCCTCGCCCACATCGACGAGGTGTGGACGGACATGCGGCCCGCATCGTTGCGGCGGTGGATGGACGAGCACGCCGCGACCGGCTGACGCCGCACCGGACGAGGGCGCATGAGCGACAGTTGCCAGCGGTATCCGGCCCTCGCCGTGCAACGCGGGATGGTGCTGCAGACGCTCCGGCAGCCCGCCGGCGGGGTGGACGTCCAGCAGGTCACGATCAGGTGGGACGGCCCGCCGGACCGGGACGCGTTCAGCGCCGCCTGGCAGGCCGCGACCCGGCGGCACGCGGTGCTGCGTACGGCCTTCGAGGTCGACGGTGACCACGGCGTGGCGCAGGTCGTCCGGTCCACCGTGGCACCGGACCTGCGGTGGCGGGAGACGACGCTCGACGACTTCCTCCCCACCGACCGGTGCGAGCCCTTCGACGTCGGCCGGGCGCCGCTGCTCCGGGTCACCGCGCTGAGCGACCAGCACGTCGTCGTCACGTTCCACCACGCGATCCTCGACGGCCGCTCCACCCGGATGCTGCTCGACGAGGTCCTCGCCGACTACGCCGCGCGCCGGGCCGGCCGGGTGCCGGACCCGCCGCGCCGGCCGCCGTTCGCGGACTTCGTGCACTGGTGGGGCACGCGCGACCCGAGCACCGGCGACGCGTTCTGGAAGGGGTACCTCGCGGGCGCCCCGATGCCGCGGGCGCTCCCGGGCCGCCTCGACGCGGATCCCGGCGCGCGGGGCGTGCCCGCCTCGCACGAGGTCGTCGTCACCCGGCCGGACTCCAACCGGCTCCGTGCTGCCGCCGCCGGAGCGGGCGTCGGCGTCAGCGCCGTGGTCCACGCGGCCTGGGCGCTGCTGCGCGGCGGCTACGGCGGGGTCGACGACGTCACCTTCGCGGTCACGAGATCCTGCCGGTACGACAGCGTCCCGGACGCCGACCGGATCCTCGGACTGCTGCTCAACACGGTGCCGCTGCGGATCCGGCTCGATCCCGAGTGGACGGTGCGCCGGTTCCTCGCCGACGTGGCGGGCCGGATCCGGCGGATCCGCGAGCACCAGCTCACGCCCCTGCACAGCATCCTCGACCAGGCGGGCCTGGCGCCCGACACGCCGCTGCTGGACAGCCTGGTGGTGTTCGAGCGGCAGCGCCTGTCCACCGCCCTGACCGAGGGCGGGCCGGAGGGGGCCCGGCGCTCGGCCCGCGTACACCGGATGCCCGGCTATCCGCTGACGGTGCACGCCTTCGACGAGCCGGAGCTGCGCCTGGGCCTGACGTGGGACGGCACCAGGCTGCTGGACGCCTCGGCGCGGCGGATTCTCGCGCAGTTGCACCGCACCGTGCTCGAGTTGGCGGAGCGGCCGGACGCCCGCCTGGCCGACCTGGATCTCGGCGCCGCCGGGGAGGCGCCGTTGCGCGCCGCCTGGAACGCCACCCGGCGGCCCTACCCCCGCGACGCCTCCGTTCCCGAGGTCTTCGCGGCCCGCGTGGCCGACGACCCGGCCGCCACCGCGCTGGTGGTCGGCGACCGCACCGTCTCCTACGCCGAACTGGACCGGGCTGCGGACCGGCTGGCCTGGACGCTGCGCCGGCACGGGGTCGCCGGGGAGACCCCCGTCGCCGTGCTGCTCCCCCGGGGCGAACCGCTGATCCGGGCCCTGCTGGGCGTGCTCAAGGCCGGCGGGTCCTACCTTCCCGTGGACGCCTCCGCCCCACCCGCCCGGATCGCGGGCCTGCTCGCGGCCAGCGGCACCCGCCTGCTGCTGACCACCGCCGCGGCCGCCGCCGACCTGCCGGACCTGGGCCCGGTCCGGGTGCTGGACGTCGACGCGCCCGCCGGGGAGCCGGCGCCGGCCGGCCCGCCGCCGGGGCGGATCCACCCGTCGCAGCTCGCCGCCGTCCTGCACACCTCCGGCTCGACCGGCGCGCCCAAGCGGGTCGGGATCACCCACCGGGGCGTGGTGCGGCTGGTGACCGGCCCCGACTTCGCCACCCTCGGGCCCGGCGAGCGGGTGCTCCAGTTCGCCCCGACCGCGTTCGACGCGTCCACCTGGGAGATCTGGGGCGCGCTGCTCACCGGCGCCACGGCGGTGGTCGCGCCCCCGGACCCGGTGGACCTCACCCGGCTGACCGCGCTGATCCGCGACGGTGGGGTCACCGTCGCCTTCCTCACCGCCGGGCTGTTCCGGCATCTCGCCGAGGAGGACGTCACGTCCCTCGCGGGGGTCCGGCAACTGCTCACCGGCGGCGACGTGGCCGACCCGGGCGCGGTCCGCGCCGTGCTCGCCGCGCGCGGCGGGCTTCCGCTGGTCAACGCGTACGGGCCGACGGAGAACACGACGCTGACCAGTTGCCACCTGATGAGCGGCGCCGGGCCGGTGGGCGACCCGGTGCCGGTCGGCCGTCCCGTGCCGCAGACCACCGTCCACGTGCTCGACGGCAGCGGGCGGCCGGTGCCGGTCGGGGTCGCGGGCGAGCTGTACACCGGCGGCGACGGGCTGGCCCGCGGCTACCTCGGCGATCCCGCGGCCACCGCCCGGGCGTTCGTGCCGGACCCGCAGGCGCCCGGCGAGCGCCTCTACCGCACCGGTGACGTCGTGCGCTGGCGCGCGGACGGGGTGCTGGAGTTCCTCGGCCGCCGCGACGACCAGGTGAAGATCCGGGGGTTCCGGGTCGAGCCGGGCGAGGTGGAGGCGGCGCTCCGGGCGCACCCGCAGGTCGCCTCGGCGGCGGTGGGCGTACGGGGCGACGGGCCGGAACGGCACCTGGTCGGCTACGTCACGCCGGCCGGCCCGGCGGCGCCGACCCCGGCGAGCCTGCGCGAGCACGTCGCCGCCCGGCTGCCGGCCCACCTGGTGCCGGCCGGGTTCGCCGTCCTCGACCGGCTGCCGCTGACCGCGTACGGGAAGGTCGACCGGGCGGCGCTGCCGGCACCCGGGCCCGCCCAGGAGGATCCCGACGTCGCCGGACCCGCCTCGCCGACCGAGCACCGGCTCGCCGAACTCTGGTCCCGGCTGCTGCCCGGCGAACGTCCGCCCGCGCGCATCGGGCGGGAGAGCAGCTTCTTCGCCCTCGGCGGCAACTCGCTGACCGCCACCCGGCTGATGTTCCGCATCCGCGAGGCGTTCGGCGTGGAACTGGGCGTGGGCCCGTTCTACCGGGCGCCGACCCTGGCCGCGACGGCGGCGGCGATCGACGCGGCGACCGGATCGGCGCCCGGCCACCGGGGACAGGCGGGGCCGACGCTGCGCCGCCGGGACCGGGTGCCGCACCGCAGCGGTCGGGACCTGCCGGCGCACCTGGCCCGGCTGACCGACGGATGGGCCCTGTGGCGCACCGTCTGCCTGCGGGGCGCGGGCCTCCCGGTCGACCTGCTGGCCCCGCTCGGCGACGCGGAACTCGCCGCCGCCGCCGACCGGGTGGTGGCGGCCCGGGCCGACGGGGACCCGGCCGGCATCGCCGCCACCGAGGCGGCTTACGCGGCGGCGTACCCGGAGGCGGTTCGCCGGCTCGCGGTCGCGCTGCACACGGTGGCGGCCCACCCCCGCTTCCGCGAGGCGGTGGCCTGGCAGAACCCGCACGCGCTGCGCACCGGCGTCGACGCGCTGCTGCGCCGGGGCCCGGGCAGCCCGACCCGCAACACCAAGCACCGCCAGCACGAGGCGCTGGTCACCAGCTACCTCCAGCGCTACTGCGCCAAGAACGACACCATCGGGTTCTTCGGGCCGGTCGGCTGGGCGCGGATCGAGCCGGGCGGCGGAGTGCGGGTCGCCCCCGCGGACCCACCGGCGCTGCTGGCCGAGCGGACCGTCTACCTGGAGGGCTGGGCGGTCGCCGCGGTGCTGGCCCCGTACGCGCAACGGCTGCGCCCGTGGCTCGTACCCCGGCTCATGCCCTTCCTGGAGCTGGCCGGGACGACGCTGCGGGTGCCGCTCGCCCCGCCGGTGGCGCTGACCGACGCCGAGGCGGCGGTGCTGCGCGCCTGCGACGGGGTCCGCGACGCGCACGAGGTCGCCGGGGCCGTGCTGGCCGAGCCGGGTTCGGAGCTGCGGTCGACGCGGGAGGTGCACGAGGTGCTGGAGACGTTGGCCGGGGCCCACCGGATCGCCTGGCAGCCGGAGGTGGCGCCGCACGACACCCGGCCGGAGCGGACCATGCGGGCCCGGCTGGCCCGGGTCACCGACGAGGCCGTGCGCGCACCCGCGCTCGCCGCCCTGGACGAGCTGGTCGCCGCCCGGGACGCGCTCACCTCGGCGGCCGGCGACCCGGACCGGTTGACCGGTGCGATGGCCGGCCTCGAGACCACCTTCACCCGGCTGGCCGGCGTCCCGGCCACCCGGCGCGCCGGCACGATGTACGCCGGTCGCACCCCCGTCTACGAGGAGTGCCTGCGGGCCGGCACGGTCGGCATCGGCGAGGCGAGCCTCGACGGGATCCGCGACGCGCTCGGCCTGGTGCTGGAGAGCGCACGCTGGTTCACCGCCGCCGGCGCGACGCTCTACCGCCGTCTCTGCGCGGAGATCTACCGCCGCCGGGCCACCGAGCTGGGCACCGACGTGGTGCCGCTGGCCGACTTCTGGCTGCTGGCCGGCGAGGCGCTGTTCCATCCGCCGCGACGGCTGACCGACCTGCTGACCGCCGCGCTGCACCGGCGCTGGGCCGACGTGCTGGCGCTGCCGCCGGACCGGCGGCGGATCCGGCTCACGGCGGCGGAGCTGGCTCCGGCGGTGGCCGCCGCCTTCCCGCCGGGGCGGCCCGGCTGGCCGACCGCGCGGCAGCACAGCCCGGACCTGATGCGGGCCGGCGACGAGTGGGTTCTGGGCGAGCTGCACCCGGGCGTCAACACCCTGCGGTACGCCACCTGGGTGGCCTACCACCCGGAGGCGGACGCGCTGCGCGCCGCGCTGGCCCGCGACGTGGGCGCCGGGGCGGTCTATCCCGCCGAGACCGGCCAGGAGGGTGGCGTGCCGACCAGGCAGAGCAACGCGCTGGCCGGGCCCGACGACGTCCGGTTGGTGTTCGCGCACGACTCGTTCGGGCACGACCCGCGCCGCAGCCTGCGCGTCGGCGAGTGCGACCTGGTCGAGGTGGCCGGCGGGCTGCGGGTACGGTCGCGCGACGGGCGGTTCGACGTGGACCTGATGCACGTCCTCGGCGACGTGGTCGGCGCCGGGCTGTCCCAGCTCTTCCGCGTCCTGCCCCCGGCGGCGCACCAGCCCCGGATCACCATCGACTCCCTCGTGGTCAGCCGCGAGTCGTGGACGTTCGCCGCCGCCGACCTCGCCTTCGCCGACACCCGCGACGAGGCGCTGCGGTTCCGCCAGGCGCGGGCCTGGGCCGGCGCCCACGGCCTGCCCCGTCACGTGTTCCTGCGCTGCGCGGGCGAGCGGAAACCGGTGCACGCCGACCTGACCAGCCTCGCCTCGGTCGACCTGGTGTCCCGGTCGGTCCGCCGGGCCCGCCGGCACGGCGGCGACGACGCCACGGTCGGCGTGGTGGAGATGCTGCCGGCGCCGGACCAGCTCTGGCTGACCGGGCCCGACGGCCGGTACACCGCCGAACTGCGGGTCGTCGCGGTCGACGGGCAGGTGCGCTGAGATGGCCGTGTTCGAGTTCCCGGCGTCGGCCGCGCAACGCCGGATGTGGCTGCTCGACCAGCTCGACCCGGGCCAGCCGACCTACCACGTCGGCTGGGCGGTGTGGCTCGACGGCCCGTTGGACACCGCCGCGCTCGACGGGGCCTGGGCGGCTGCGGTCGCCCGGCACGAGATCCTGCGCACCCGCTTCCGGGCCAACGGCGGGCGGCCGATCCAGGTGATCGACGACGACGCCCCCGCGACCGCCATCGAGGTCGTGGCCCTGGACGAGCTGCCCGGGGCGGACCGGGAGGCCGCGGCCCGGGCCGCGCTGCGGGAGCACGCCCGCGCCCCGCTGCCGCTGGAGCGTGGCCCGCTGACCCGGGTCAGGCTGCTGCGGCTCGCCCCGCAGCGGCACGTCCTGGCGCTGGTGGCGCACCACGCGATCGTCGACGGCTGGTCGTTGCGGCTGCTCTTCGACGAGCTCTCCGCCGACTACGCGGCGCTGCGCGCCGGCCGGCCACCCGCCTCCGTCGAGCCGCCCCTGCAGTACGCCGACTTCGCCCTCTGGGAGCGGGAGCACGACGACGCGGGCGGCCACGCCGAGGCGGAACGCTTCTGGCCGGCCGAGCTGGCCGGTGCGCCGCCGGAGGTGCCGCTCCCGGTCGACCACCCGTACCCCGACCGGCTGTCGCCGGCCGCCGCCGAGGTCGCGGTGCCGGTCGACGGGGAGCTGGCCGGGGCGCTGCGCCGCCTGGCCGGGGCGCGGGGCAGCACCCTCTTCACCGTCCTGCTGACCGCGTACGCGGCCCTGCTGTCCCGGCTCAGCGGCGCGGACGACGTGCTCGTCGGCGTGCCCGTGGCCGGGCGCACCCGGATCGAGACCGAACCGATGCTGGGCCTCTTCGCCAACACCGTCGCGATCCGGGCGACGCTGCACGGCGACCCGACGCTCGCCGAGCTACTCGACCGGCTGCACGCCGCCACCGCGCGCGCCCAGGCCCACCAGGACCTGCCGTTCACGCGGGTGGTCGAGCTGTGCCGGCCGCAGCGGCAGCCGACGCGGGCGCCGCTGGTGCAGGTGATGTGCACCGTCGAGGAGGCCCTGCCGACGCTGGACCGGGGGGCGCTGCGCTGGCGGCCGGAGCTGGTGCCCACCGGCACCGGCAAGTTCGAGCTGGAGCTGGCCGCCGTCGCCGGCCCGGACGAGCTGACGGTGCGCCTGCGCTACCTGACCGACCTCTTCACCCCGGACGGCGCGGGCCGGTTGGCCGACGCCCTGGGCGCGATCCTGGCCGCGCTGGCGACCGCCCCGCAGACCCGCGTCTGCGACGTGGACCTGCTCTCCCCCGCTACGGCGGACCTCGTCACCCGGGTGTGGCCGGCGGCCCGGTCCAGGTCCCTCCCGCCGCCGGAGTGCACCGCGGCGGCGCTCGTGGCCGACGTCGCTGCCGGCGACCGGGTGGTGATCGCGGGCGACGACGCGACCCTGACCGGCGCCGCCGTGCGCGGGCTCGCGGGCCGGATCGCCACCGGGCTGCGCGGGCTCGGCGTACGGGTCCAGGAGACCGTGGGCATCGTCCTGCCCCGGGGAGCGCGTCCGCTCCCGGCGCTGCTGGGCGTCTGGTGGGTCGGGGCGGCGTACCTGCCGCTCGACCCGACCCATCCGCCGGGGCGGCTGCGCGGGATGCTCGCCGACGCCGGGGTGCGGGTCGTCGTCACGGACAGCGGCGCCGTCCCCGCGCCGCTGCTGGCCGAGCTGGCCGCGTCGGTGACCCTGCTGGACCTGGCCGGACCGGAGCCGACCGGCGCGGAGGCGCAGCCGGCGGTACCGGCCGGCGCGGAGGCACAGCCGGTTCTGCCGCCGCCGTGCGCGGTGCCGGCGACGGCGGCGGCGTACGTGCTGTTCACCTCGGGGTCGACCGGCCGGCCGAAGGCGGTCACCGTCACCCAGGGCGCGGTGGCGCACCTGCTGCACGCGTTCCGCGAGATGGTCCCGTTGGGGCCGGCCGACCGGGTCCTCTCGGTGAGCCCGTTCGCGTTCGACATCGCCCTGCTCGACCTGCTCCTGCCGCTGCTGTGCGGTGCGCCGGTGGTGGTCGCCGGCGACGACGACGTGATCGACGGCAACCGGCTGCGGCGGCTACTCGCCACGACCGGGGCCACGATGCTCCAGGCGACGCCGACGACGTGGCGGATGCTGGTGGCGGCCGGCGGGGTGCCGGCGGGGGTGCGGCTGCGCCTCAGCGGCGGGGAGGCGCTGCCCCGGGCCCTCGCCGACGCCCTCGCGGAGCCGGGCACGCGCCTGTGGAACCTCTACGGTCCGACCGAGACGACCGTCTACTCCACCGGGGCCGAGGTCGAGCCGGGGTCCGCGCCGCCGGACCTGGGCCCGGCCGTCACCGGCAGCCGGGTCTACGTGCTGGACCGGCGGCTGCGGCCGGTGCCGCCGGGCGTGGTCGGCGAGGTCTGCATCGGCGGCGCGGGGGTCGGCCGGGGCTACGCCGACGCGCCCGGCTGGACCGCCGAGCGGTTCGTGCCCGACCCGTTCACCCCCGGCGGCCGGCTCTACCGAAGCGGGGACCTGGGCCGCTGGCTGCCGAGCGGGCGGATCGAGCCGCTGGGCCGGGCCGACCGGCAGGTGAAGGTGCGGGGGTTCCGGGTCGAGACGGCGGAGGTCGAGGCGGTGCTGCGCGGCCACCCGCAGGTCCGCGAAGCGGTCGTGACGGCCGTGTCCGACGTGGCGCACGACGGCGTACGGCTGGTCGGGTACGTGGTCACCGACCCGCCCGCGACCGACCCGCCGGCGGACCTGCCCGAGTACGCGCGCCGGTTCCTGCCCGCGCACATGGTGCCGGCGGTCCTCGTGGCGCTGCCCGAGGTGCCCCGCACCTCCCGCGGCAAGCTGGACCTGAGCGCCCTGCCACCGCCGGGCAGGGGTGCCGGCTCCGGCGAGCCGCCCGTCGCCCCGCGCAGCCCGCTGGAGCGGGAGCTGGCGGGACTGGTGGCCGACCTGCTGGGCCTGCCCGGCCCGGTCGGGGTCGCCGACAACTTCTTCGTCCTGGGCGGGCACTCCGTGAAGGCCACCCAGCTGATGGCCCGGGTCTGGACGACGTACGGGATCGACCTCCCGGTCCGGACGCTCTTCGACGACCCCACCGTGGCCGGGCTGGCCGCCGCGGTCACCGCCGCCGGGGCGGGAACAGGCGCGACACCCGCCGGCGCCGCACCGGCGGGGACCGGCGCACCGGCCGGGCCCGACGGCGCGGGATACCTCGACACGCTGACCGACGACGACGTCGACGACCTCCTCGCCGGCATGGACGGGCCGTCGAGGTGGAACGGATGAGCGGCCCGCCGGAGCCACCGGCCTGGCTGGCGGCGGTGCTCGCCGCGCTCGCCGAGGGCCACGACCCGGCCACCCCGCCGGACTGGCGGCGGCGGGTCGACGTGGAACTCGACCGGCTCGCCGGCCGGGTGCCGTTCCCGGTGGTGCACGACTGGCAGGCGCGCGTGCTCGCCTCGACGCCCGGCGGCGACGCCGGCCGGCTGGTGGGCGACCTGCACCGGCGGGCGCTGGCCGGCGACCGGGTCGGGGCCGACGAGTGGCGCGGCGCCCTCCGGCCCGCCCTGCGCGAGCTGTACCGGGCCGCCTACCCGTACGCCGAGGCCCGGGCGGTCGCGTACGCCAACGCCGAGGTCTACGCGACCGCCAACGGCTACGGCCCCGACGAGGTCGTCGAGTTCGCCGCGCACTACGCCGACCTGAGCACCGGGGCCAACGCCGAGGCGTTCGCCGACGCCAACGCCATCGCGAACGCCGACGCGCTGGCGGACGCCCTGGCGCTGGCCGACGCGTCGGCGTACGCCGAGACGCACCCGGCCGCCCTGGCGCGCGCGTACGCCCTGGCGGCGGCCAACCGGGCCGGCGCGACGGGTGCGCCGCACGTGCTGCGGGCGGCGTACGGACGGCTCGCCGACGCGCTGGCCGAAAGTCTGAGTCGCGTGTCGGATTGAGGTCCCCGGACCGGCCCGTCGGTCCCTGGTCCCAACCTGTCGAGTCGTCTACTGTGGATCCACTTCGGCCGATGTCAGGTGGCGCAGTCAGGTGGCGCGACGGGCCGTCGGGCAATCGAGGGGGCGCACTTGCCGGACGACAAACCGACCCGTGTTCCGGCCCCCGGTCGCGTCCCCCCGGCACGGACACCCGCCGAGGTCGAGCGCCTGCCGGACCGCTCCGGCCTCCTGCCGCTCTCCTTCGCGCAGCGGCGGTTGTGGTTCCTGGAACACCTCGGCAGGGTCGGTCACGCCTACCACATGCCCCTCGCCCTCCAGCTCGACGGCCGGCTCGACCACGACGCGCTGCGGGCGGCCCTGGACGCCCTGGTCGCCCGGCACGAGGTCCTGCGTACCCGCATCGTGCCCGACGGCGCCGAGGCGGCCCAACGCATCGACCCGCCCGGGGCCGCGTTCCCGCTCCGGCTCGACGACCTGACCGGGCACGCCGACGCTGCCGCCGCCCTGGCCCGGCTCCAGCAGGAGGAGAGCACCGCCCCGTTCGACCTGGCGGCCGGCCCGCTGTTCCGGGGCCGCCTGGTCGCCCTCGCCCCGGACCGGCACGTGCTCCTGCTGACGATGCACCACATCGTCTCCGACGGGTGGTCGCTGGGGGTCCTGACCCGTGAGCTGGGGGTGCTCTACGCCGCGTTCCACGAGGGCCGGCCCGACCCGCTGCCGCCCCTGCCGGTGCAGTACGCCGACTACGCCGCCTGGCAACGCCAATGGCTCACCGACGGCACCCTGCAACGCCAGGAAAC
>NZ_JBNCKW010000019.1:0-10728 GCF_049841735.1 Micromonospora sp. DT46
TCGGCCGGACCATGTGTAACCACCGCCGGCCCGCCATCATTCCGGGGCCCCGGGCCCGCCAACCCATCGGGGCGGCGCGACCTCAGCGGGGTGGCCTTGCTCGGTCGTACGCAGGGTGTAACGACCCCGGCCCGGCCACGATTCCGCCCCCACGATGCCCCCGGTCACACCCACAACCCGCACACCCGGCACCGTCACGCCAACGACTCACCGGCTCAACCCGCCCCGGCCAGCCACCACGAAACCGGACACCCGGTCACACCCGGGTCCACGGGTTACCGACTCCCGGCTCACCCGGCTCACTTGGCTCAACCCGGCCCACCAGGCTCACTCTGGCTCACCAGGCTCACCGGGCTCACCGGGCTCATCCGGCTCATCCGAGTGAACCCGGGTGAGCCGGGGTCCTCGGGTCACTTGAGTCACCCGGGTCCCTGGGGTCACCGGGGTCGCCCCAGACACCCGGGTCACGAGGCGCCGGTGGAGATCTTGGTACGAGAGTGCCCCTGGAGGGGCCGTTTCTTGCCAAGATCTCCGGCAGGAGCCCGGCGGACGGACGCGAGAAGTAGGCACCGACGGGGTGTGGCCCGCCGTGCCCGGCGCAGGGATCAAGCCTGACCGCCCGGAGCCGGGCACGGCGGCCACACCCACCACGACGCACCGCACCCCCACGAAACCATCCGACACTGGCAGTAACCACCACGCCGAGAATGCAGAACCCAGCCCCGGCGACCCGCGCTCACCGCCGGCCAGGAGCACAAAAAACCATCCCGACCACGCCCCGCCAGCCACGACACCGGCGAAACCGCGATCCCCAGCGGCCCGACCTGGGGTTACCCTGACACCATGCAGGCCCTCTCCCCCGCTCCGACCCGCGCGGCCCACCTGGCCCGTCCGGGCCGGCCCGCCGTGGTGGCCCGCACCCTCACAGAGCTGACCGGCCCCACCCGTGGCGTGGTGGAGTTGCCGGTGCGGCTGATGTGGAACTCCGACCGCACCTTTGACCTGGGCGATCCGGACGAGTTGCTCTGGATGTACGAGAACGTGCTGCGCGAGACCACCCGCGCGGAGGATCTCCGGCTGCTCATCAACGGGCGCACGTTGCGCCGGGTGTGGCGGCTGCTCAACCTGCCTCGGGGCGTACGCCAGGCGTGGGAGAGCCGGCACCGGGGGCTGCGTACGGCGTGAGCACGCCCCATCCGCACGAGTTCTACCGCGAGGTGGCCCGGGTGGCCCTGTCCGCCGCCGGGCCGTACCGGTTCGTGCTCGGCGGCGGGGTGGCCTGGGCCGCACACGGGCTGGTGACCCGCCCGACGGAGGACGTGGACCTGTTCGCGGACGTGGAGGGGGCCGCCGCCGCGGCGGCGGACGGGGTACGGACGGCACTGGAGCGAGCGGGGTTCGAGGTGACCGACGCCGACCCCGACAGCGAGCTGGCCGAGCTGTTCGACGGCTTCGACCGGGACCTGAGGGACTTCGTGGTGAGCCGGGACGGGCGGCTCATCCGGCTCAGCCTGGCCCGCCTCGACCGGCACCGGAGCCCGGTGGTGATGGACCTCGGCCCGGTGATGGACGTACGGGACCTGATGGCGAACAAGACCGCCGCCCTGGTCAACCGGCGGGAGGTCCGGGACTACATCGACGTCGCGGCGGCCCTGGAGCACCACGACGTGGCAGAGCTGCTGGAACTGGCCCGCCAGCTGGACCCGGCCCTGGACGAGGACGACGTCCGGGCCGCCGGCCGCTACCTGGACCGGCTGCCCGACCGCCGGTTCGCCCGCTACGGCCTGGACCCCGCCGCCGTCGCCCAGGTCCGTACCCGCCTGACCCCCTGGCCCCGCTGACCACCCACCCGCCCCCCGTCTCTTCGCGCGCCCCGCACCCCGCACCTCTCGCGCCGATCATGCACTTCTGGTGGGCGGGAAGTACTGATCCTTCCCTTTTGCGGGGCACCACAACTGCATGATCGACGCGGGCCAGCGAGGCGCGGGGCAGCGAGGACGCGGGCCAGCAAGGGCGCGGGGGCGGCGAGGGTGGGGGTTACTTCGTGGGGCGGCCGCCCGTTACGCCGAGGATCTCGCCGGTGACGTAGCTGGATTCCTGGGAGGCGAAGAAGACGTACGCGGGGGCCAGCTCGGCCGGCTGGCCGGGGCGTCCCTCCGGGGTGTCCTGGCCGAACTTCTCGACCTTCTCGTTCGGCATCGTCGCCGGGATCAGCGGCGTCCAGATCGGGCCCCGGCGCCACCGCGTTCACCCGGATCCCCCGCTCGGCCAGGTCGGCGGCGAGCGCCTTGGTGAAGTTGGCGATCCCCGCCTTGGTGGTGGCGTAGTCCAGCAGCTGCGGCGAGGGGTCGAACGCCTGGATCGACGAGGTGTTGATGATCGCCGAGCCCTCGGGCATGTGCGGCACGGCCGCCCGGCAGAGCCAGAACATCGCGTACAGGTTCGTCTTCAGCACCCGGTCGAACTGCTCGCCGCTGATGCCGAGGATGCCCTTGTCCTGTGCCATCTGGTAGGCCGCGTTGTTGACCAGGATGTCGATCCCGCCGAGGTCGTGCAGGGCCCGTTCGACCAACTGCTGGCAGTGCCCCTCGTCCGTGATGTCGCCGCGCACCGCGATGCCCTTGCGGCCAGCCTCCTCGACCAGCCGGACGGTCTCCCGGGCGTCGGCGTCCTCCTCCTCGCTGAGGTAGGAGATGAGCACGTCGGCGCCCTCCCGGGCGTACGCGATGGCGATCGCGCGGCCGATGCCGGAGTCGCCACCGGTGATCAACGCCCGCCTGCCGTCGAGCTTGCCGCTGCCGCGGTACGACTCCTCGCCGTGGTCCGGCTTCGGGGTCATCTCCTCCGTCGAGCCGGGCGGCGTCTGCTGCTGCTTCGGTTGTCCCTCCTGCTGGCCGTACTGGCTGGTGGGGTCCTGCTGGGTGTGCTGGTCCTCGCTCACCGACGTCTCCTCGCGCACCGGTCGGGTCTGGGGTCTCCCACGCCCTACCCTGCGGCGGCAAGCGGAAACGGCCGTCGCCGTGTTACATGACCATGCCCCTGCGCGCCGGTGTGATGAAACACCTCGGGCGGCTGTGGCAGGAGTGACCGCCGCTCGTTTATGGTGCGCTCGGCGCTCACCGGGCGTCCCGAACCCCCATGGAAGGGCACCTCATGACCTCTCCCTCCGGCCCGTCGCGTCGGACGGTGCTCGCCGCCGCGGCCGCGGCGGCGAGCGTCCCGCTGATCGCCGCCGCCCCCGCCCAGGCGGCCGGCCCGGCCCGGTCGCGGACCTGGGACCTGACGATCCTCGGCACGTCGGACACCCACGGCAACGTCTACAACTGGGACTACTACTCCGACGCCGAGTACGACGACAGCAAGCACAACGACGTGGGCGTCGCCAAGCTGGCCGCCCTCGTCAAGCAGATCCGCGCCGAGCGGCGCGGCAAGGCGACGCTGGTGCTCGACGCCGGCGACACCATCCAGGGCACCCCGCTGGCCACCTTCTACGCCAAGCAGGAGCCGATCACCACCACCGGTGCGACGCACCCGATGGCCAACGCCATGAACGTGCTCGGCTACGACGCCGTGACGCTGGGCAACCACGAGTTCAACTACGGCCTGCCGCTGCTGGCGAAGTGGATCTCGCAGCTGGGCTTCCCGGCGCTGGCCGCCAACGCCGTCAACGTCGCCACCGGCAAGCCGGCCTTCCTGCCGTACGTCATCAAGAAGGTCGACGTCGGCTTCGCCGCACCGCCGCTGCGCGTCGGCATCCTCGGCCTGACCAACCCGGGCAGCGCGATCTGGGACCGGGCCAACGTCGAGGGCAAGCTGCGGTTCGACGACATGATCGCCACCGCCGCGAAGTACGTGCCGATCATGCGGGCGCGCGGCGCCGACATCGTGCTGATCTCCGCCCACGGCGGCGACAGCGGCACCTCCAGCTACGGCCCGGAGCTGCCGATCGAGAACCCGACGGCGCTGATCGCCCAGCAGGTCCCCGGCATCGACGCGATCCTGTTCGGCCACGCCCACGCCGAGGTCGCCGAGAAGTTCGTGGCCAACGAGCAGACCGGCGAGCAGGTGCTGCTCACCGAGCCGTCGAAGTGGGGCCAGCGGCTGAGCCGGATGGACTTCACCCTGGCCCGCGATCGGGGCCGCTGGAAGATCACCAAGAAGTCCGCCGCCCTGCTGAACACCAACACCGTGGTCGAGGACCCGAAGGTCCTCGCCGCCGTACGGGCGCAGCACCAGAAGACCGTCGCGTACGTCAACCAGGTCGTGGCCCGCTCCACGGTGGAGCTGTCAGCGGCGGAGAGCCGCTACAGGGACACCCCCATCCTGGACTTCATCAACCACGTGCAGACCGAGGTCGTCGGTGAGGCGCTGGCCGGCACGGCGTACGCGGACCTGCCGGTGCTGTCGATCGCGGCACCGTTCAGCCGGACCGCGGTCTTCCCCGCCGGCGACGTGAAGATCCGCGACGTGGCCGGGCTGTACGTCTTCGACAACACCCTCGAGGCGGTCGTGCTCAGCGGCGCCGAGGTGCGCGCCTACCTGGAGTACTCGGCGAAGTACTTCCGGACCCTCGCCCCCGGCGCCCCGGTCGACCCGGCGACGATCAGCGACCCGGCCGTGCCGGACTACAACTACGACGTCTTCTCCGGCCTGGACTACGACATCGACATCTCCAAGCCGGTGGGGCAACGCGTCACCCGCCTGGTGCTGCCCGGCACCGACACGCCGGTGGCGGACAACGCGCAGTTCGTGGTGGCGGTCAACAACTACCGGCGCAGCGGCGGCGGCAACTTCCCCGGCATCGTGAAGACCCAGGTCTACAACGAGCAGCAGGAGATCCGGCAGCTGCTGATCGACTGGGCGCAGGCCAAGGGCACCATCGACCCGGCGGACTTCTACCAGCCGAACTGGCGGCTGGTGCGCGAGGGCGTGCCCGTCTTCTGATCCCCGCACCACCGGACGGGCCGTGGGCTGATCGCCTGCGGCCCGTCCGGCGCCCGGCGGCACGACCGGCCCGGTGCCACGTACGCGACGTGACACCGGGCCGGGCCGGCGCCGCGAGCCGGGTCAGCGTCGTTCGCGACCCGTGACGCGACCTCCGATCTCCAGGCGCGGCCAGTCGGCGAGGTCCCGCAGCAACTGCCGGTCGTGCGTGGCGACCACGACGGCGGCGCTCGTGTCACGGATCGCCTCGGTCAGCTCGTCGACCAGCGCCGACGACAGGTGGTTGGTCGGCTCGTCGAGCAGGATCAGCCCGGGCCGCCCGGCCAGCGCCAACGCCAGGTCGAGGCGCCGCTGCTGCCCCTGCGACATCCGCCCGACCGGGGTGCGCATCGCATCGGAGTCGAGCAGCCCGAGCGCCCCGAGCGGGACGGCCTCGGCGTCGCGGAGCGCCCTGCGGGCCACCAGCCGCCCCACGTGACGGGCGTGGACCTCGCGGGCGGTGAGGCCGGGGTCGTGCGCGGCGGTCTCCTGGTCGATCAGGGCGATCCGTGCCTCCTTCGCCGTCCACACGCGTCCGTCCGTCGGCTGGAGCGCGCCGGCCAGCACCGCGAGCAGCGTGGACTTCCCGGCACCGTTCGCCCCGGTGACCAGCAGCCGGTCGCCGCCGTCGAGGGTGAGGTCGACCGGACCGGTCAGGCGCCCGTCGACGGCGACGCCGTACGCCCGCAACTGTGGCGCACCCCGCCGGACGCTCAGGTCGGGCCACCGCAGGGTCGGCGGCGGCTCCGGCACGTCGATCCGGTGCGCCTGGAGGGCGTCCTGCTGGCGGTGCAGGGCCTGCACGACGCCCGGCGCGCGGGACTGGCGCTGGTGCTTACTGGTCCCCTTGTCGGGCCGCCAGCCGGTGGAGAGCCGGTCGCGGGCCTTGGACACCGCGTTCTGCAGCCGCTGGTGCTCGGCCTGCTGCTCCTCGTAGTCCTGCTCCCAGGACTCACGTTCGCGGCGCCGGGCGTCCTGCCAGGCGTCGTAACCGCCGGCGTACAGGCGCGGCGTCCCGTCGCGCGTCGGGTCGAGGTCGAGGAACCGGTCCGCGACGTCGCGCAGCAGCGCCCGGTCGTGGCTGACGACGGCGAGTCCGCCGTCGTGCTCGCGCAGCCTGCGGGTCAGGAAGTCCAGCCCGTCGGCGTCGAGGTGGTTGGTCGGCTCGTCGAGCAGCAGCACGTCGTGCCGCGCGCCGAGCAGGCACGCCAGCCGTACCCGGTAGCGCTGCCCGACGGAGAGCTCCGACAACGCGCGGTCGCGGTCCGTGCACGCACCCAGGGCCTCCAGTGCGACATCGATGCGGCGCTCGGCGTCCCACGCGTCGAGCCCCGTGGCGGCCTCCAGCGCGACGGCATAGCGGTCCCCGGCGCCGGGATCGCCCGCGGCCACGGCGAGCGACGCCTCGTCCAGCGCGGCGAGGGCCGCCAACGACGCGGCCAGTGCCTCGGACGTCAGGGTGCCGACGGTCGCACCGTCACTCGCGGACAGCTCCTGTCGGGCCAGGCCGATCGTGCCCGCCCGGTGCACGGTGCCCTCGTCGGGCGGGATGAGGCCGGCGAGAACGTGCAGCAGCGTCGTCTTGCCGCGGCCGTTCTCGCCGACGACGGCGATCCGGGACCGGGCGGAGACAGTCACCGACACGTCGGCGAGGACCCGTCGGGAGCCGCGGACGACGGCGACGCCGTTGGCGCGGACGTGCGCGGCGCCGCCCGCCGCGACGGGCAGGGACAGGGTTTCGGTGATCGGGGTGAGGTTCAAGGGTGCTCCGCAGCTCGTGGTGGAGCCGGGCAGCAGCAAGCGGCCGCCCGGCAGGAACCGGGACGGCGAGCGCGGATCAGCAGAGAGCAGGCGCCGCCGTCAGCGGGCGGAGCGGATCTTCTGCGACCAGATACCTCGTGCCATGGCGACCAGGCTAGCAGCGCGGGCGCTCCCGCTCGTCCGGATTTCGCTCCGTCGGACAGGCCGTAGGAAGAACCGGCAGGAACGGTGATCGAGCTGTGCCCCCGTTCCCCGGGCAGGGCGTCAGGCCCCGTGCCGCAGGTCCCACCGGTCGCGCTCGTCGCCCGGATCCGGCTGGTCCCGCCGCGGATCGGTCTCGGTCAGCGCCGTCCGCTCCTCGGGGCGAACCGCGGGCGGAAGCTCGCCGAAGCGCACGTGCCGCAGGAAGCCGAAGCGCACGTGCCGCAGGAAGCTGTACTCCTCGTCGGTGAACGACGGTCCGGAGTGGTCTTCTGCCATGACTTCTCCCTCGACGTCATCATTGTGTGCGGTGGTGACGTCGGACACCACCGCTAAGGCATCCTAGGATCCTGGGCAAAAGGCGAGGGCTGGCTTGCCGTGTGGCGCGTGTCCGGCGCGCCCGATCGGCGTGCTGGTCAGGCGCGCGCCGACGACGTGCGGCCAGGCCTGCGCGCCAGAAGGTGCGGCCAGGACGTGCGCGGCCAGGACGTGTGGGCCTCCGCGGCCGGGTTCAGCCGCTCGGCGGCCGGTCCAGCAGCGCCAGCGCCGCCCGGACCGGGGCGCGACGCAACGTCTCGTCGAAGCTCGCCCGGCCCTGGCAGAACCGCACGAACATCCGCCAGCCCGGCGGCGTGGCCAACAGCGCGTGGAAGACCCCCGGCCGCCGGGCGAACACGTCGAGCAGCCGGTGCCCGGCGCGCATCGACGGCACCAGGTCCCGGGTGACCGCGCGGTCGTAACCCGCCAGGTCACCGGCGGCGACCGCCGCGCCGGCCAGTTCGCCGGAACGCAGCGCGTAGCTGATCCCCTCCCGGCTCCACGGCTCCAGCAGCCCCGCAGCGTCGCCCGCGACCAGCACCCGGCCCCGACGCAGGGGCGAGTCCTCGGCCCGGCAGCGGGTCAGGTGGCCGGAGTCGTGCGCCGGCTCCACCCCGGACAGACCCAGCCGGTCCACGAACCCGCGCAGGTAGGCCCTGGTCCGCTCCCCCTCGCCCCGGGCGGCGATCACCCCGACCGTCAGCCGGTCGCCCTTAGGAAAGACCCAGGCGTACGAGCCAGGCAGCGGACCCCAGTCCAGCAGGAGGCGGCCCCGCCAGCGGGCCTGCTCCTCCGGCGGCACGGGCAGCTCCAGCTCCAGCCCCAGGTCCACCTGCCGGTGGGTGACCCCCACGTGCCGGGCGGTCACCCCCGAGGAGCCGTCCGCCCCGACCACCGCCCGCGCGTGGACCGTGTCCCCGTCGGCCAGCCTGAGGCGTACGACGTCAGGGTCCTGCTCGACCGCGCGGACCGCGACGCGCTCGCGCACCTCGGCACCGGCGGCAACCGCGGCGGCCCGCAGTCGGTCGTCGAACTCCTCCCGGCGCACCATGCTCACCAGCGGCCCGCCGGGATGGCGGCGGGTGAACCGGCGACGCCCGTCCCGGGTGAACGTCACCCGGTGGACCCGGTCGTGCGCGGGCACCTCGATCCGGTCGGCCACGGCCGCGAGCGAGGTGCCGATCAGACCGCCCCCGCAGGTCTTGTAACGCGGGTGCGCGGCGCGCTCCACCACCAGTGTGCGCACGCCCGCTCGGGCGGCGGCGTGGGCGGCGGAGAGCCCGGCGGGGCCGGCGCCGACGACGGCGAGATCCCAGACGATCACTGGTGCAGCCTAGGGCAAACCGCAGCCCGCGGCGCCGACGGCGCGGCCACCGGCACCGCCCGATCGGGTGGGCATCTTCGCCCGTCCACCGGGTAACCGCAGCGGCGTAACCGCCCGCGCAGGGGCGGGACAGGCGAAGGAGGAAAGGCCATGCGGCAGGTGCAACTGTCGGATGTCGAGGAGCGGGTGTACGACGCGGTCGCGGCGCTGGAGGCCCGGGGACAGGTGCCGTACCCGGACCTGATCGCCGAGGAGGCCGGTCTCACCGAGGAGCAGCTGCGGGCGCCGCTGCACCAGCTCACCGAGAAGAACCTGTTGCACCGGGAGGACTCGCCAATGGCCGGGCTGGACTTCGGTCCCCGGTTCTGCGCCCGCCAGATGGCGTGAGCCCCCGAGCACCTCGCGATGGTTCGCCTCCCGGGGACCGGGGTAGCGCTCGACGATGCCCGATCACTGGTCCACGGGAGGCACGATGAGCCCGGCCGACACGACCGCGCCGCCGGACGACCGGCGCCGCTGGCAGGCCCTCGGGGTCGGGCTGGTCGCCGCCTTCATGACGCTGCTCGACGTGAGCATCGTCAACGTCGCCGTCCCGTCCATCGACCGCGCCCTCGGGGCCTCCCCCAGCGACCTGCAGTGGGTGCTCTCCGGGTACGCCCTGACGTTCGGGCTGGTGCTGGTCTCCGCCGGCCGCTTCGGCGACGCACGCGGCCGGCGAAACGCGTTCGTCTTCGGGATCGCCCTGTTCACCCTGGCCAGCGCGCTGGCCGGGCTGGCCGCCTCGCCCGGGTGGCTGATCGCGGCCCGGCTGATCCAGGGCGCCGCCGCCGGGGTGGTGAACCCGCAGGTCACCGGGCTCATCCAGGAGCTCTTCCAGGGGCCGGAGCGGGGTCGCCCGTTCGGGCTGCTCGGCGCCACCATCGGCATCTCCACGGCCGTCGGCCCGCTGCTCGGCGGCCTGCTGATCGCCGTCGGCGGCGAGGCGCACGGCTGGCGGTGGGTGTTCTTCGTCAACGTGCCCGTCGGCATCCTCGCGGTGGTCCTCGGCTGGCGGCTGCTCCCCGGCCGACCCGCCGGCCCACGCGACCACCGGCGGCTGGACCCCGTCGGGGTGCTGCTGCTCGGCGTGGGAGTGCTGGCCGTGCTGTTGCCGCTGGTGCAGCAGGAATGGCGGAGCCCGGCGAAGTGGCTGCTCGTTCCGACGGGGCTGCTCGCCCTGGCCGTCTTCGGGGCGTGGGAACGGTGGTACGGCCGCCGCCAGGAACCGCTGTTCGACCTGGGGCTGTTCGGCTTCCGGTCGTACGCCCTGGGATCGCTCATCGCGCTGCTCTACTTCGGCGGGTTCACGGCGATCTTCTTCATCTTCACGCTCTACCTGCAGAACGGCCTCGGCTACAGCGCACTGGTCGCCGGCCTGGCCATCACCCCGTTCGCGCTGGGCTCGGCCGCGGCGTCCGCGCTCGGCGGCCGGATCGTCAACCGCTTCGGGCGTCCCCTGGTCGCGGTCGGGCTGCTCACCGTCGTGGTGGGACTCGTCGCGGTGGTCGTCGTGCTGAACCTGGCCCCGAGGGGCGCCGCCGTGCCGTGGCTGACCGCAGCCCCCCTGCTGGTGGCCGGGCTCGGCAGTGGTCTGGTGATCGCGCCGAACCAGACGCTGACCCTGTCCCAGGTGCCGGTGCGGCAGGCGGGCAGCGGGGCCGGCATGCTCCAGACCGGCCAGCGGATCGGGTCCGCCGCCGGGATCGCCGCCGTCGGCTCGGTCTTCTTCTCCTCGCTGGCCGCCAGCGGCGGGGACTTCTCGCTCGCGTTCCGGCACTCGCTGCTGCTGGCCGCCGGGGTGATCGCACTCGCGCTGGTCGCGGCCCTGGTCGACGTCGCCTTCGGCCACCGCCGGTGACTACGGTCTCCAGCAGTTCCAGCCGGGCGTCGAGCCAGGCCTGGGCCAGCCGCCACGACGGCCGACGCCCCCGGCCAGCACCCGCCGGTGGGACGCCAGGTCGCCGCGCTCGCCCTGCTCTGCCACCGGTCATCGCGGCCCGACATGCGTCTGGCCGGCACCCCGGTTGGGGTGCCGGCCAGCGGCGATTCGGCTACTGCTGTCAGCTGTTCCAGTGCTCGGCCACCAGGTCAGCGGCCTGCTG
>NZ_JBNCKW010000020.1:0-5584 GCF_049841735.1 Micromonospora sp. DT46
GTTTCCTGGCGTTGCAGGGTGCCGTCGGTGAGCCATTGGCGTTGCCAGGCGGCGTAGTCGGCGTACTGCACCGGCAGCGGCGGCAACGGATCCGGCCGACCGTCGTGGAAGGCGGCGTACAGCACCCCCAGCTCACGGGTCAGGACGCCGATGGACCAGCCGTCGGAGACGACGTGGTGCATGGTGACGAGCAGGACGTGCCGGTCCGGGGCGAGGGTGACCAGGCGGCCCCGGATCAGGGGGCCGGCGGTCAGGTCGAACGGGGCCGTGAACTCCTCGTCCTGGAGCCGGGCCAGCCGGGCGGCGGCGTCGGGCGCCCCGGTGAGGTCGTGCGTGTGCAGGGTGAAGCCGGTGCCGGGCGGGTCGACCTCCTGGTGGACGTCGGAGCCGGCGGGCACGAGCCGGGTGCGCAGGGCCTCGTGCCGGGCGACCAGGGCGTCCAGGGCCGCCCGTAGCGCGTCGTGGTCGAGCCAGCCGGCCAACTCCAGGGCGAGGGGCATGTGGTAGGCGTGGCCGAGACCGCCGAGGCGTTCCAGGAACCACAACCGCCGCTGCGCGAAGGAGGGCTCCAGCGCGCCGGCCCGGTCGACCGGGCGGATCGGGGGCAGCACGTCGCGGCCGTCCGGCGTCAGCCGGGCGACGAAGGCGGCGAGGACCGGCGCCGCGAAGAGCGCCGCCGGGGAGACCTCCCGCCCCAGCACCTGCCGGATCCTGGAGACCAGCCGCATGGCGAGCAGCGAGTGGCCGCCCAGGGCGAAGAAGTCGTCGTGCCGGCCGACCCGCTCGACTCCCAGCACCTCGGCCCAGACGCCGGCGACCATGGTCTCCAGCAGGCCGACCGGCTCGACGTGCCCGCGCTGGCCGAAGGCATCCCCGTCCGGTGCCGGCAGCGCCGCCCGGTCGAGCTTGCCGTTGGGCGTCAGCGGCCACGCGGCCAGCCGGACGTACGCCGACGGCACCATGTGCTCCGGCAGTTGGGCGGCGAGCCGGTCCCGCAGCCGCGCGGCGTCCGGCGCCTCTGCGCCCAGCACGTACGCGACGAGCCGCTGGTGGCCGCCGGCGTCCGGGCGCGCCACGACGACCGCCTCCCGGACGCCCTCGGTCGCCGCCAGCCGCGACTCGATCTCGCCCAGCTCGACGCGGAAGCCCCGGATCTTCACCTGGAAGTCGTCGCGGCCCAGGAACTCCAGTTCGCCGTCCGGCAGGCGGCGACCCAGGTCACCGGTGCGGTAGAGCCGCTCGCCCGGCACGAACGGGTTGGCGCGGAAGCGCCGGGCGGTCAGCTCGGGCCGGTTCAGGTAGCCGCGCGCCACGCCCGCGCCGCCGATGTGGATCTCGCCGACCACCCCGTCCGGGACCGGCTCGCCCTCGCCGTCGAGCAGGTAGACGCGCACGTTCGGCAGCGGCCGGCCGATCGGCAGGCAGGTCGCCCCGGCGAGGCCGTCGGTCGGGAGCAGGTGGCAGGTGCTGTCGACGGCCGCCTCGGTCACGCCGTACGCGTTGACGATCCGCACCCGCGGGCCGCACAGGGCCCGGAGTTGGGCGGCGTTCGCGGCGGTCCAGGCGTCCGAGCCGCAGACCACCGTCTCCAACCCGGCGAGGCTCCCGCCGGTCGACTCCAGGTGCGCCAGCAGCGGGTTGAGCACCGCCGGCACGAAGTCGGCGAAGTCCACGTCGTGGCGGCGCAGCAGGGCGTACAGGCCCGCGCTGTCCAGCAGCAGCGGACGCGGGCAGAGCACCAGCCGCCCGCCGAAGCCGAGCGCCCGCACCACGTCGGCGGTGAAGACGTCGAAGGAGAAGCTCGCCATCTGCAGGTGCACCAGGCCGGGACGCAGGTCGAACAGGCGCTCCCAGGCGGCGGCCACGGCCACCAGCTGCCGGTGCTCCACCAGCACCCCGTTGGCGGTGCCGGAGGTGCCGGACGTGTAGATGACGTACGCCAGATGGTGCGCGCCCAACCCGTCGACGGCCGGGTCGGTCACCGGCAGCTCCGCCCAGGCCGCCGCGTCGAGGTCCAGGTCGACCACCGGGGTGTCGAGCCCGGCCAGCGCGGCGTGCAGCCGCTCGCGGGCCGGGCCGTGGGTCAGCGCCGTCACCGGCGTGCTGTCGCGCAGCATGGCGGCGAGCCGGTCGGCCGGGTAGGCCGGGTCGAGCGGGAGGTAGGCGCCACCCGCCTTGAGGACCGCCAGCAGGCCCACCACGGTGTCCAGCGACCGCTCGACGCAGATCGCCACCAGCCGGTCGGGACCGACGCCCCGGGCGCGCAGGTGGTGGGCCAACCGGTTGGCCCGCGTGTTCAACTCGCCGTAGGTGAGCCGCTCGTCGCCGAGGACGAGGGCCACCGCCTCCGGGTCGCGGGCCGCCCGGGCCTCGACGAGGTGGTGCACCAGGCGCCCCGGCGGGTACGCCACCGTGGCGTCGTTGCCCTCCTCGACGAGCCGGCGGCGCTCGGCGGGGGGCAGCACGTCGAGCCCGCCCACCGGCGCGTCCGGCGCCCGCTCCAGCGCGTCGGCCAGCGTCTCCAGGGCCCGTTCGACCATCGCGCAGACCCGGTCGGGCGCCACCCCGGCCGCGGCGGCGACGGTCAGCGCGACGTTGTCGCGCAGGTCGTCGACGTCCAGCGCGAGCGGGTAGTTGCCGCGCTCCTGGGCGGCCAGGTAGGTCAGGTCGTCCGCGTCGGGTTCCGGCGCGGGGGCGTCCGACTCGGCCAGCACCTCGGCGCGCCGGTAGTTCAGCAGGGCGGTGAAGAGTGGCGCCGGTGGCGCGACGCCGCTGCACGACTGGGCCAGCGCCAGCGACGCGTGCTCGTGCCGGATCAGCCCGGTCAGCGCCTCGTGGGTGCGCAGCACGCACTCCGTGGCGCCGGTGGCGTCGACGGCGACCCGCAGGGGGAGCGTGTTGAGGAAGGGCCCGAGGACGCGGTCGCTGCCCGCGCCAGCGTCCATCCGCCCGGAGAGCACGGTGCCGAAGACGACGTCCCGGCGGCCGGCGGCCCGGGCCAGCACCTGCCCCCAGGCGACGTGGAACAGGCTGGTCACCCCGACCTGGAGGTCCTGGGCCCGCTGCCGCAGCCGCCGCGTCAGCTCCGGCCCGAGCCACACCCGGGCGTCGCGCATGGTGTGCCCGTCGCCGTGGATGTCGCGCAGGCCGAAGGGCACGGTCGGGCTGTCCACGTCGGAGAGCATCCGGCGGAAGAAGGTCTCCTGCTCGGCCCGGTCGACGCCGCGCCGGATCCGCGCCACGAAGTCGCGGAACGGCAGCGGCGGCGGCAGCCGGTCGCCCTCGCCGGCCAGGTACGCGCGGACCTCGGCCCGCAGCTGCTTCAGCGAGGTGTTGTCGTCGACGATGTGGTGGATCAGCTCCACGGCCAGCCACCCGCCGTCGCGCGGGTCCCGCGCCACCAGCAGCCGTAGCAGCGGGGCCTGGTCGAGGGGGAGGCGGGCGTACCGCCGGTCGACGTGCTCGCGGAGCTGCCGGAGCGGGTCGTCGCCCGCGGGATCGAGCGTGACCTCCTCCATCGGCAGGGGCGCCCGGCGCCACACCACCTGCACCGGCTCGTTGATCCCGTGCCACACCACCCCGGTGCGCAGCACGTCGTGCCGGGCGACCACCGCCTCCAGCGCGGCGGCGTAGCGGTCCAGCCGGTCCCGGTCGGCGAAGCGCAGGACCGTGGTCACCAGGTAGGGGTCGCGGTCGTGGGCCATCAGGTGGTGGAAGAGCATCCCCTCCTGCACCGGGGCCAGCGGGTAGACGTCCTGCACGTTCGGCGCCCCGCCGGAGACGGTGGCGACGACCGCGTCGATCTCCGGCTGGCTCAGCTCCACCAGCGGCAGCAGGTCCGGGGTGATCCGGTCGCAGCCGGCCGGGATCGGCTCCGGCGTCGCCTCGGCCCGGTCCGCGCCCGCGCCCACGGCGGCGGCCAGGTCGGCCAGGACCGGCGAGGCGAAGAGCGCGCGTACGTCGGCGGGCATGCCCTGGCGGCGCATCCGTTCCAGCACCCGCAGGGCCAGCAGCGAGTGCCCGCCCAACGCGAAGAAGTTGTCGTGCCGGCCGACCCGCTCGACGCCGAGTACCTCGGCCCAGATGGCGGCGAGGGCGGTCTCCGTCGGACCGACCGGCTCGGTGTAGTGCCGGGCGGCGAAGGCGGACCCGTCGGGTGCGGGCAGCGCCCGGTGGTCGAGCTTGCCGTTGGGCGTGAGCGGCCACTCGGCGACCCGCACGTACGCGGCCGGGACCATGTGCTCCGGCAGGACACCGGCCAGCCGGGTCCGCAGCGCCTCGGCCGTCAGCCGGCGCACCGATGCGGTGTAGTAGCCGACCAGGCGCGGCTCGCCCGTGGCGTCGGTCGTGACCGTCACCACCGCGTCGCGTACGCCGGGGCAGGCGGCCAGCCGGGCCTCGATCTCGCCCAGCTCGACGCGGTAGCCACGGATCTGCACCTGGGAGTCGTTGCGGCCCAGGTATTCGAGACCGCCGTCGGGACGGTGGCGCACGAGGTCACCGGTGGCGTAGAGCCGGTCCCCCGCGACGAACGGGCTGGGCCGGAAGCGTTCCGCGGTCAGCGCGGGACGGTTGAGGTAGCCGCGCGCGACCCCCGCGCCACCGACGTGGAGCTCGCCGACGACCCCGGGCGGCACCGGTTCCCCCCGCCCGTCGAGCACGTAGAGCCGCAGGTCCCCGATGGGTCGCCCGATCGGGCTGACGCCGGGTCGCTCGGTGTCGGCCGGGGTCAACGGCCGGTGGGTCACGTGCACGGTGGTCTCGGTGATGCCGTACATGTTGACCAGCTCGGTGCGCCCGTTGCGCGCGTCCGCGTACCACGGCCGCAGCATCGTCGGGTCCAGCGCCTCGCCCCCGAAGACCACCGTACGCAGCCGGTGCGCCCGCGCGCTGTCGGCCTGCGCGGCGATCAGGCTGCGGAACGCGCTGGGGGTCTGGTTGAGGACGGTGACGCCCTCGTCGCAGAGGAGCCGGTGGAAGTCGGCGGGGGAGCGGCTGACCAGCCGGGGGACGACCACCAGCCGGCCGCCGTGCAGCAGCGCCCCCCAGATCTCCCAGACGGAGAAGTCGAACGCGAAGGAGTGGAAGAGGCTCCACACGTCCGTCGGACCGAAGCCGAACCACCCGGCCGTGGCGGAGAAGAGCCGCACCACGTTGGCGTGCTCGACCATGACGCCCTTCGGGCGGCCGGTGGAGCCGGAGGTGTAGATGACGTAGGCGAGGTGGTCGGGCCGGGTGCCGGGGTCGGGGTCGGTGGTGGGGTGCTCGGCCCAGTGGTGGGCGTCGGCGTCGAGGTCGACGAGGGGCGCGTCGGCGAGGCCGTCGACGGTGGCGCGGGTCGCGGCGTGGGCGAGGACGGCGACCGGGGCGCTGTCGCCGAGCAGTTCGCCGAGGCGCTCCGCCGGATGGGCGGGGTCGAGCGGCACGTACGCGCCGCCGGCCTTGAGCACGGCCAGCAGGGCGACGACCAGCTCGGGTGAGCGTTCCAGGCAGACCGCGACGAGGGTGTCGGGGCCGACGCCGTGCGCGCGCAGGTGGTGGGCGAGCCGGTTGGCGCGCGCGTCGAGGTCGCGGTAGGTGAGCG
>NZ_JBNCKW010000021.1:0-3446 GCF_049841735.1 Micromonospora sp. DT46
CCCTGAACTGAAAGATTGTCCGGCGGTGTCCTACTCTCCCACACCCTCCCGAGTGCAGTACCATCGGCGCTGGAGGGCTTAGCTTCCGGGTTCGGAATGTAACCGGGCGTTTCCCCTCCGCCATGACCGCCGTAACTCTATCGACATATCAAACAACACCACCCAGTGGTCTGTTGTTCGTTTATCGAGAGTTGCACAGTGGACGCGTAGCAGCTTAGTAGTCAAGTCCTCGGCCTATTAGTACCGGTCAACTGAACCCGTTACCGGGCTTACATTTCCGGCCTATCAACCCAGTCGTCTAGCTGGGGGCCTTACCCCACAAAGTGGGTGGGATACCTCATCTTGAAGCGAGCTTCCCGCTTAGATGCTTTCAGCGGTTATCCCTTCCGAACGTAGCTAACCAGCCGTGCCCCTGGCGGGACAACTGGCACACCAGAGGTTCGTCCGTCCCGGTCCTCTCGTACTAGGGACAGCCCTTCTCAAGTATCCTACGCGCACGGCGGATAGGGACCGAACTGTCTCACGACGTTCTAAACCCAGCTCGCGTACCGCTTTAATGGGCGAACAGCCCAACCCTTGGGACCTGCTACAGCCCCAGGATGCGACGAGCCGACATCGAGGTGCCAAACCATCCCGTCGATATGGACTCTTGGGGAAGATCAGCCTGTTATCCCCGGGGTACCTTTTATCCGTTGAGCGACACCGCTTCCACTCGCAAGTGCCGGATCACTAGTCCCGACTTTCGTCCCTGCTCGACCTGTCAGTCTCACAGTCAAGCTCCCTTGTGTACTTGCACTCAACACCTGATTGCCAACCAGGCTGAGGGAACCTTTGGGCGCCTCCGTTACCCTTTAGGAGGCAACCGCCCCAGTTAAACTACCCACCAGACACTGTCCCTGAACCGGATAACGGTCCGAAGTTAGATACCCAAATCAACCAGAGTGGTATTTCAAGATTGCCTCCACCCATACTGGCGTATGGACTTCACCGGCTCCCACCTATCCTACACAAGCTAATTCGGATACCAATGTCAAGCTATAGTAAAGGTCCCGGGGTCTTTCCGTCCTGCCGCGCGTAACGAGCATCTTTACTCGTAATGCAATTTCGCCGGGCCTGTGGTTGAGACAGTGGGGAAGTCGTTACGCCATTCGTGCAGGTCGGAACTTACCCGACAAGGAATTTCGCTACCTTAGGATGGTTATAGTTACCACCGCCGTTTACTGGCGCTTAAGTTCTCCGCTTCGCCCCCAAAGGAGCTAACAGGTCCCCTTAACGTTCCAGCACCGGGCAGGCGTCAGTCCATATACATCGAATTACTTCTTCGCATGGACCTGTGTTTTTAGTAAACAGTCGCTTCCCCCTGCTCTCTGCGGCCATACAACGCTCCACCCGCGCGGGGCTTCACGTCTCCGGCCCCCCTTCTCCCTAAGTTACGGGGGCAATTTGCCGAGTTCCTTAACCACAGTTCGCCCGATCGCCTCGGTATTCTCTACCTGACCACCTGTGTCGGTTTGGGGTACGGGCCGCTAAGAACTCGCTAGAGGCTTTTCTCGGCAGCATAGGATCACTGACTTCACCTGAATCGGCTCGGCATCACGTCTCAGCCCTAATGGTGTGCGGATTTGCCTACACACCGGCCTACACGCTTACCCCGGCACAACCACCGGCCGGGCTCAGCTACCTTCCTGCGTCACCCCATCGCTTGACTACTACCCGCCAGGTTCCCACGCTCCCCCAGTTCGGTCCGAAGACCTCCCCAGGTTCGGGTGGTTAGCACAACGAGGTTCATCAGGGACGCTCTTTCGCGGGTACGGGAATATCAACCCGTTGTCCATCGACTACGCCTCTCGGCCTCGCCTTAGGTCCCGACTCACCCAGGGCGGATTAGCCTGGCCCTGGAACCCTTGGTCATCCGGCGGAAGGGTTTCTCACCCTTCTTTCGCTACTCATGCCTGCATTCTCACTCGTGCCGCGTCCACAACTGGGTCACCCCGCTGCTTCACCCCCGGCACGACGCTCCCCTACCCATCCACACACCTGCACAAGGAATCAAGTCCAAGCGAGGTAAAAATGTGAATGCCACAGCTTCGGCGGTGTGCTTGAGCCCCGCTACATTGTCGGCGCGGAACCACTTGACCAGTGAGCTATTACGCACTCTTTAAAGGGTGGCTGCTTCTAAGCCAACCTCCTGGTTGTCTATGCGACCCCACATCCTTTTCCACTTAGCACACGCTTAGGGGCCTTAGCTGGTGATCTGGGCTGTTTCCCTCTCGACTACGAAGCTTATCCCCCGCAGTCTCACTGCCGCGCTCTCACTTACCGGCATTCGGAGTTTGGCTGATTTCGGTAAGCTTGTGGGCCCCCTAGACCATCCAGTGCTCTACCTCCGGCAAGAAACACGCGACGCTGCACCTAAATGCATTTCGGGGAGAACCAGCTATCACGGAGTTTGATTGGCCTTTCACCCCTAACCACAGGTCATCCCCCAACTTTTCAACGTTGGTGGGTTCGGCCCTCCACGCGGTCTTACCCGCGCTTCAGCCTGCCCATGGCTAGATCACTCCGCTTCGGGTCTAGGACACGCGACTGAACGCCCTATTCAGACTCGCTTTCGCTACGGCTCCCCCACACGGGTTAACCTCGCCACATGCCACTAACTCGCAGGCTCATTCTTCAAAAGGCACGCCGTCACCCCGCAAGGCTCCGACGGATTGTAGGCGAACGGTTTCAGGTACTATTTCACTCCCCTCCCGGGGTACTTTTCACCATTCCCTCACGGTACTCGTCCGCTATCGGTCACCAGGAAGTATTTAGGCTTACCAGGTGGTCCTGGCAGATTCACGGCAGATTTCAGGGGTCCGCCGCTACTCGGGAACACCCACAGAAGGTCAGCAACTTTCACCTACCGGACTCTCACCGTCTACGGTCAGCCATTCCAGACTGTTCGACTAGCCACTGACTTTGTAACTTCTCGAACAAGTGTCAGCTTGTTCAGCAGGGTCCCACAACCCCGACCACGCAACCCCTGACAGGTATCACACGCAACCGGTTTAGCCTCAATCCGCTTTCGCTCGCCACTACTCACGGAATCACTAAATTGTTTTCTCTTCCTACGGGTACTGAGATGTTTCACTTCCCCGCGTTCCCCCCACACACCCTATGTGTTCAGGTGTGGGTGACTGGACATGACTCCAGCCAGGTTTCCCCATTCGGACACCCTGGGATCACAGCTTGGTTGACAGCTCCCCCAGGCCTATCGCGGCCTCCCACGTCCTTCATCGGCTCCTGGTGCCAAGGCATTCACCGTTCGCCCTTGACAACTTGACCACAAAGATGCTCGCGTCCACTGTGCAATTCTCAACAAACGACCAACCCACAACCCGATCCGTGCGACACCAAACCCGACCACCGCCGGCGGTATGCCACACCAGGCCATGCCTGGCAAC
>NZ_JBNCKW010000022.1:0-3772 GCF_049841735.1 Micromonospora sp. DT46
GCGGATGTGCGGTGGGATCGGTTTGTGCCGTCGTTCACGGCGTTGCGTCCGTCGCGTCTGTTCACCGACATCCCCGAGGCACAGGCGGCGATCGAGGCGGCGGCCCGAGCCGAGACCGGCCCCACCGACCGGGCCTCCGCACTGCGCGAGCGGCTCGCGGCCCTGACGCCGCCGGAGGTCGAGGCGTCCCTCCTGGACCTCGTCCGCTCCCAGGTCGCCACGGTGCTCGGCCACGCCACCGTGGAGGCGGTGCGGCCGGACCGGGCGTTCCAGCGTCTCGGCTTCGACTCGCTCACCGCCGTCGAGCTGCGCAACCGGCTGACCGCCGAGACGGGCCTCGCGTTGCCCTCCACCCTGGTCTTCGACCACCCGACGCCGGCCGCCCTGGTCGCCTTCATCCGGGAGACCGTGCTCGGAGCATCGGGTGACGCGCCGGCCGACCGCAGGGTCGCCACCGTGGACGACGACCCGATCGTGATCGTCGGGATGGGCTGCCGCCTCCCGGGTGGCGTCGCGTCCCCGGAAGAACTGTGGCAACTGCTCTCCACGGGACGCGACGGCATCTCCGAGTTCCCCCTCGACCGGGGCTGGGACAGCTTCCTCAGCAGCGGCCTGTCCGACACGTCCTTCGCCCGCAGGGGCGGCTTCGTCTACGACGCCGGTGAGTTCGACGCCGAGTTCTTCGGCATCTCACCACGCGAGGCCCTCGCCATGGACCCGCAGCAGCGGCTGCTGCTGGAAACGTCGTGGGAGGCCGTCGAGTCGGCGGGCATCGATCCGACCAGCCTGCGGGGTGGCGCGGTCGGCGTCTTCGCCGGGGCCAGCTTCCAGGGGTACGCCAGCGGGTCGGTCGGTCGGGCCCAGGAGGTCGGCGGCCACCTGCTCACCGGCAACGCGACAAGCGTGTTGTCGGGTCGGGTGGCGTACTCGTTCGGTTTCGAGGGCCCGGCGGTGACGGTGGACACGGCGTGTTCGTCGTCGCTGGTCGCGTTGCACCTCGCGGCGCAGGCGCTGCGGTCGGGCGAGTGCGACCTGGCCCTGGCCGGCGGCGTCACCGTGATGGCCTCACCGGGCACGTTCGCCGAGTTCTCGATCCAGGGCGGCCTGTCCGCCGACGGCCGCTGCAAGTCGTTCTCGGACGCCGCAGACGGCACGGGCTGGTCCGAGGGCGTCGGTGTGCTGCTGGTGCAGCGCCTGTCGGACGCGCGGCGCGACGGCCGCCGGGTGCTGGCGGTGGTGCGGGGTTCGGCGGTGAATCAGGATGGTGCGTCGAACGGGTTGACGGCGCCGAACGGCCCCTCGCAGCAGCGGGTGATCCGGCAGGCTCTTGCGTCTGCGGGTTTGTCGGCGGTTGATGTGGATGTGGTGGAGGCGCACGGTACGGGTACGTCGTTGGGTGATCCGATTGAGGCTCAGGCGTTGTTGGCGACGTATGGGCAGGGTCGGGATGTGCCGTTGTTGTTGGGGTCGGTGAAGTCGAACATCGGTCACACGCAGGCGGCTGCGGGGGTGGCCGGGATCATCAAGATGGTCTTGGCGATGCGGCATGGGATGGTGCCGGCGACCTTGCACGTGGATGCGCCGTCGTCGCATGTGGACTGGTCGTCGGGTGCGGTGGAGTTGGTGACGGCGTCGCGGGTCTGGCCGGGGGCGGGGCGTCCTCGGCGGGCGGGTGTGTCGTCGTTCGGTATCTCCGGCACGAACGCGCACGTGATCATCGAGCAGCCGGAGCCGGAGCCGGAGCCGGCGTCCGCTCAGGTCGCGCCGGTCACGCCCGTCGGGTTGCCGGTGCCGTGGGTGGTCTCGGGTCGCTCCGAGCGGGGTCTGGCGGGTCAGGCGGGGCGGTTGGCGTCGTTCGTGCGGTCCCGGTCCGGCCTTGCGGTGGCGGATGTGTCGTGGTCGTTGGCGACCACCCGGGCGGCGTTGGAGCACCGGGCGGTCGTGTGGGGCTCGGACGTGGACGAGCTGGCGGCAGGCCTCGCGACGGTGGCCGAGGGCCACGTCTCGGGTGTGGTGTCGGCGGGCCGCCGGGCGGTGTTGTTCACGGGGCAGGGTTCGCAGCGCGTGGGCATGGGCCGGGAGCTGTACGACGCGTTCCCCGTCTTCGCGGCGTCGTTCGACGCGGTGTGCGCCCGGTTCGACGGCTTGCTGCCGCGTGCTCTGCGCGAGGTGGTGTTCGCGGAGGCGGGTTCGGAAGCTGCTGCTCTGTTGGATCAGACCGTCTTTGCGCAGGCGGGGTTGTTCGCGGTCGAGGTGGCGTTGTGGGAGCTGCTCTCGTCGTGGGGTGTGCGGGCCGACTTCCTGGCGGGTCACTCGATCGGTGAGGTGACGGCGGCGTACGTGTCGGGGGTGTTGTCGCTGGCGGATGCGTGCACGCTGGTGGCGGCACGGGGCAGGTTGATGCAGGCGCTGCCGGCCGGCGGTGTGATGGCGGCCGTCGGCGCATCGGAGGAGGCTGTCGCCGAGCTGATCGGCGCGTCGGGTGCGGCCGTGGACGTCGCGGCGGTCAACGGCCCCGCGTCGGTGGTGGTCTCGGGTGCCGCCGCCGAGGTGGCGTCGGTGGTGGCGGCCGCCCGTGAGCGGGGTTGGCGGACGAAGGAGCTCGCGGTCAGTCACGCGTTCCACTCCCGCCTGATGGAGCCGATGCTGGACGAGTTCGGGTCGGTGGTGGCGGGGCTGGAGTGGCGGTCGCCGCGGGTGCCGATCGTGTCGAACGTGACGGGCGCGGTGGCGGACGCCGCAGAGATCACCGAGCCCGGCTACTGGGTGCGGCACGTGCGGCAGCCGGTGCGCTTCGCCGACGGTGTGGCGGCGTTGCGGGCGCTGGGGGTGGACACCTTCCTGGAGGTCGGCCCCGACGCGGTCCTCACCGCCATGGCCGCCGAGGCGGACACTGCCGACGAGGTGCGGTACGTCGCCACGCTGCGCCGCAGCCAGCCCGACGTCACCACCCTCACCAACGCCGTCGGGCAGCTCTGGGCCGCTGGCGTGGCCGTCGACTGGGCGGCGTACCTCGGCCAGACCGGCGCCCGGCCGCGCGCGGTGGAACTGCCCACCTACGCCTTCGACCGGCAGCGCTACTGGCTGGAGGACCCCCAGCCCGGCGCGGCTCCGGAGCGGGCCGGCGCCCCGTCCGACGAGCAGTTCTGGGCGGCGGTCGAGTCCGGGGACCTCGGCGTGCTGGGCGAGGAGCTCGCCGTGGGCGCGGACGAGCCGTCCACGGCGCTGCTGCCCAAGCTCGCCCGGTGGCGGCGGGCGACGCAGCAGCGGGCCGTCGTCGACTCCTGGCGGTACCGGGCGACGTGGCGTACGGCCGCCGTGCCGGACTCCGCGACGTTGGCGGGGACCTGGCTGCTGCTGATGGCGCCCGGGCAGGAGGACCACCCGGTGGCCGCGGCGCTGGCCGCCCGGGCCGACCGGGCGGTCCCGGTGCTGGTCCCGGCCGGCGCCGACCGCGACCGGGTGGCGCGGCTGCTGCGGGAGGCGATGGGCTCCGACGACCGGGACGCCCACGTGGTGTCCCTGCTGTCGCTGGCCGAGCCGCGGGAGGAGTCCCCGGTTCCGGCCGCCGCCGAGGTGTCGACGGCGCTGGCCGTGGTGCAGGCGCTGACCGACGTCGGTGGGTCGGGCCGGCTGTGGTGGCTGACGCGTGGGGCGGTGTCGGTCGGCGGCTCGGACGAGCTGGCGGATGTCGCGGGTGCTGCGGTGTGGGGTTTGGGTCGGGTGGTGGGTTTGGAGGTGCCGTTGCGGTGGGGTGGTTTGGTGGATTTGC
>NZ_JBNCKW010000023.1:0-2229 GCF_049841735.1 Micromonospora sp. DT46
ATCCACCGGCACGAACGCCGCACCCGCCTTCCACACCCCCAGCATCGACGCCACCAACTCCACACCCCGGTCCAGCAGCACACCCACCACCGCACCGGCACCCACACCCCGGCCGACCAGGCGCCGCCCGATCGCGGCGGCGCGGGCGTCCAGGCCCGCGAAGTCGACCGACCGACCGTCCGGCTCGGACACGGCCTCCGCCGACGGCGCTTCGGCCGCCCGCGCCTCGAACTCGGCGAGGACCGAACGCGACACGGGTTCCACCGCCGACGCCCCGTCGGCCAGCACCACCGACGCCTCACCCGGAGGCAGGCACACCACCGACGCGTCACCGTCGACGTCGGCGACCATGGCCTCCAGCACCGTCCGGTACATGCCACCGAGCCGCAGGACGTTGGGGTAGCTGACCTGGTGCGGCCGGGCCAGGATGTTGAGCACGCCGCCGAGGGTGGAGACGTGCAGGCCGAACTCGCCGCTGGCCTCGTAGATGGCGTCCTCGAAGTCGACCCGCTCGGTGTCGACCTGCTCGAAGTCGAGGTAGTTGAAGAGGATCTCGATCGGCCGGCGCCCGTCGCCCAGGCGCTGCACGGCCGGCAGCGGGTAGCGGCGGTGCGGCCACAGCTCCAGTTCCCCGGCGAAGGTGTTGCGGATCAGCTCCCGCCAGGTACGCGCGCCCGCGTCGTGCACGAACGGCAGCGTGTTCAGGTGCATCCCGTAGACCCGGTCGGCGCCGGTCACCTCGGGCCGGCCGTGGCTGACCAGTCCGCTGGTGAACACGGGCTCGGCGGTGAGCTGGCTCATCACCTTCAGGTGCGCGGCCAGCAGCACGCTCTTCAGCGACGTGTCGGTACGGCTGGCCAGCTCGCGCAGGTCGTCCATCAGGTCGTGCAGGGGGACGCGGGTGCCGCACTCGTACTCCGGGACCGACTCGTCCTCGCCCCAGCCGGCGGGCAGCTCGAAGACCGGGCGGGCGACGACGTCCTGCCAGTAGTCGCGGTCCTCGGCCGACGCCAGCGCCTCGATCTCGCCGGCGACGAAGTCGGCGTAGCGGACCGGGGGTGCCTCGAACGCCGCCGGTGCGCCGGTGTCGCGCAGGCTGCGGTAGTTGTCGAGGATCTCCATGAGCAGCGAGTGGTGGCTCCAGCCCTCGAGGATGCCGTGCGACATGGTCAGCACGAACCACCACGTGTCGTTGCGGCCGGCCGCCCCGGCGATGCGCATCTGCGGGACCTGGTCGGGGGTGAACGGCCGGGACCGCTCGGCGGCCAGGTACGCCCGCAGCCGGCTCTCGGCCTCCTCGTCCGTGCCGTCGCGCAGGTCGAGCAGCGTGACGTCGACGGGCACCTCGGCGTGCACGAGCTGCATCGGCACCGAGTAGCCGGTCAGGTCGAACGACGTACGCAGGATCTCGTGTCGGTCCACGACGGTCCGCACGGCCCGGCGCAGCGCGTCGCCGTCGAAGGCGTGCTCGTCGCGGATCGGGAACGCCGACACGTTGTGGTAGGTGCGCCGCTCCGAATCGGAGAGGGTCACCACCAGCATGGCGAGCTGCACCTGCGCGCACGGGTACGCGTCGGCGAGCCCGGCGGGCAGCGTGGCCCGGTCGGCGTCGTCGAGCAGGCTGAACGGGGCGACGGCCCGGAATGCGGGCGCCGCCTCCTGGTCGTCCCCGCCGGCGAGGTGCGCGGCCAGGGCGGCGACGGTGCGGTGCACGAAGACGTCGCGCACCGAGACCGGGTGCCCGGCGCCGCGCAGCGCGCCCACGAGCGCGATGGCGCTGATGGAGTGCCCGCCGAGGTCGAAGAAGCTGTCCCGGGTGCTGACCTGTTCCAACTGGAGCACCTGGCCCCAGATCTCCGCCAGCCGCTCCTCCAGCTCGGTCGCCGGGGCGACGTGCTGCCGCTGCGCGGGCACCGCGGTGTCCCACAGGGCGGCCCGGTCGACCTTGCCGTTGGCGTTGAGCGGGATCGCCTCCACGGCGACGAACTCGGCCGGGACCATGTACTCCGGCAGGTGCTCCGCGCACCGCTGCCGGATCCGGTCCGCCAGCTCCGTGGCCGGCGCGGCCGGCCGGTAGAACACCACGAGCCGGTCCGACTCGCCGACCAGGGCGACCGCGTCGCCGACGCCGTCGGTGCCCTCGACGACCGCTTCGATCTCGCCGAGTTCGATCCGGTAGCCGCGGATCTTCACCTGGTGGTCGACCCGCCCGACGAACTCCACCGCCCC
>NZ_JBNCKW010000024.1:0-2161 GCF_049841735.1 Micromonospora sp. DT46
GCTGTCGGCTCCGCCTGAAAACTGACCCCGTGGTTCCGGCTGAATTTTGACCCCTTCCGGAAGCATCGGGAGGTGCTGAGCGTGGAGGACTGGGCGGAGATCCGTCGGTTGCACCGGGCGGAGCGGATGGCGATCAAGGCCATCTGCCGTCGGCTGGGGGTGTCGCGGAACACGGTGCGCAAGGCCTTGGCCAGTCATGAGCCGCCTCGTTATCAGCGGGCGGCGAAGGGTTCGATCGTGGACGCGGTCGAGCCGCAGATCAGGGCGTTGTTGGCGGAGTTCCCGGACATGCCGACGACGGTGATCATGGAGCGGGTCGGGTGGACCCGTGGCAAGACGGTGTTCGCCGATCGGGTGCAGCAGCTGCGGCCGTTGTTCCGCCGCCCTGACCCGGTTCAGCGGACGGAGTATCTGCCGGGAGAGCTGGCGCAGTGCGACCTGTGGTTCCCGCCGGCGGACGTGCCGTTGGGCTTCGGGCAGGTCGGCCGGCCGCCGGTGCTGGTGATGGTG
Organism: Micromonospora sp. DT46; assembly: GCF_049841735.1. NCBI lineage: Bacteria > Bacillati > Actinomycetota > Actinomycetes > Micromonosporales > Micromonosporaceae > Micromonospora > Micromonospora sp. DT46. Next base: position 511 of record NZ_JBNCKW010000024.1, read on the forward strand.
TCGGGGTATTCGCGGTGGCTGTCAGCGGTGATGATTCCGACCAGGCAGTCGCCGGACCTGCTGGTCGGGCACTGGATGCTGATCTCCGGCTGGGGTCGGGTGCCCAAGGCGTTGGTGTGGGACAACGAGTCTGCGGTCGGGCAGTGGCGGGCCGGGCGGCCGCAGTTGACCGAGGCGATGAACGCCTTCCGCGGCACCCTCGGCATCAAGGTGATCCAGTGCCGGCCGGCGGACCCTGAGGCGAAGGGCCTGGTGGAGCGGGCCAACGGCTATCTGGAGACGTCGTTCCTGCCCGGCCGCCGCTTCGCCTCACCTCAGGACTTCAACGCGCAGCTCACCGACTGGCTGGTGCGGGCGAACAACCGCCAGCACCGGATGCTGGGCTGCCGCCCGCTGGACCGGTGGGACGCCGACCGGGCCGCGATGCTGCCATTGCCACCGGTTGCGCCGGTGGTCGGCTGGCGGCAGACCACCCGCCTGCCCCGCGATCATTACGTGCGCTTGGACGGCAACGACTACTCGGTGCACCCAGCGGTGGTCGGCCGGCGGGTCGAGGTCACCGCCGACTGCGACCACGTGACGGTGCTCTGCGACGGCCGACCCGCGGCCCGGCACGACCGCTGCTGGGCAAGCCATCAGAGCATCACCGATCCCGCCCACCGGCAAGCCGCCGCAGACCTGCGCGTCGCTGCCCAACACACCCCGACGACCGCCGTCGACGCCCAGGTCGAACGCCGGCCGTTGAGCGACTACGACCGCCTGTTCGGCCTGGACGTCGAGGTGGCTGCGTGATGGCCGCCAAGACCAGCCGCAACGTCGCCTCGGAGATCGCGTTCCTCACCCGCGCCCTCAAGGCGCCGTCTCTGGCTGCCTCAGTCGAGAGGTTGGCGGAACGGGCCAGGACCGAGTCCTGGACGCATGAGGAGTTCCTCGCCGCCTGCCTGCAACGCGAGGTCGCCGCCCGCGAAGCCCACGGCGGGGAAGGACGCATCCGGACAGCGAGATTTCCGGCCCGCAAGAGCCTGGAGGAGTTCGACTTCGAGCACCAACGCTCTCTGAAGCGGGAGACGATCGCTCACCTGGGAACCCTCGACTTCGTGGCGTCGAAGGAGAACGTCGTCTTCTTGGGCCCGCCCGGCACCGGCAAGACGCACCTGTCCATCGGCCTCGGGATCCGGGCCTGCCAGGCCGGGCATCGGGTCGCGTTCGCCACCGCAGCCCAGTGGGTGTCCCGCCTCGCTGATGCCCACCACGCCGGTCGGCTGCAGGACGAGCTGGTCAAACTCGGCCGGATCCCGCTGCTGATCGTCGACGAGGTCGGCTACATCCCCTTCGAAGCAGAAGCCGCGAACCTGTTCTTCCAACTGGTCTCCAACCGCTACGAACGAGCCTCACTGATCGTCACCAGCAACAAGCCCTTCGGAAGGTGGGGCGAAGTGTTCGGCGACGATGTCGTCGCCGCAGCCATGATCGACCGCCTCGTCCACCACGCCGAAGTGATCTCGATGAAGGGCGACAGCTACCGGCTCAAAGACCGCGACCTCGGCCGCGTTCCCGCAGCCACCAAGACCAACGACTGAACATCAACAACCAGCGAGGGGGTCAACATTCGGCCGGAACAGAGGGGTCAAAGTTCGGCCGGCGTTGACAG
>NZ_JBNCKW010000025.1:0-2028 GCF_049841735.1 Micromonospora sp. DT46
GGACTCTCCACCGGCACCACCTTCAACCCCAGCACCAAATGGCACGACTTCTTCGGCCTCAACGGCGAAACCACCCTCTGAACCGTCCCGCGTAGAGAAAACGCTCCGCGCCACAGTTCGCGTCCGCCCGGCGCGGCTTCACCCGATGGAGGATCCATGGACAACACCCCTGCCGCCCGCCGGCCCGTCAGCCGCCGCCGGCTCCTGACCGGCGCCGCGGGAGTCGCCGCCGCCGGCACGTTCGCCGGCGCCCTCGCCGCACCGCTGCCCGCGTCCGCGGCCCGCGACGGCCACGGCCTGCGCATCGTCGACCGCAACGAGAACGGTGGCCGCCTTCAGTACTACCGGTTCGCCACCGACGCCATCGAGTGGGACCCGGCGGTCAACGTCCTGCTGCCCGACGGCTACCACACCAGCGGCAAGCGTTACCCGGTGCTGTACCTGCTGCACGGCGGGGCGGCCGACTTCCGGACCTTCCACATGCAGGACAACATCATCAACCTGACCGCCGGCAGAGAGATCATCGTCGTCATGCCGGACGCCTCCACCGGCTGGTACTCGAACCCGGTCCACAGCAACACCGGTCCCCGCAACTGGGAGACCTTCCACATCGCGCAGCTGCTGCCCTGGATCGAGTCGAACTTCCGCACCTTCCCGGAGTACAACGGTCGCGCCGTCGCCGGCTTCTCGATGGGCGGGTTCGGCGCCCTGAAGTACACCGCGAAGTACTACGGCCACTTCTGCTCGGTCAGTTCCCACTCCGGGCCGGCCAGCCTGCGCCGCGACTTCGGCCTCGTCGTGCACTGGGCCAACACCACCTCGGCCGCGATGGACCTCGGCGGCGGCACCGTCTACGGCGCGCCGCTGTGGGACGAGGCGCGGGTCACCGCCGACAACCCGGTCCAGCGCATCGAGAGCTACCGCAACAAGCGCATCTTCCTGGTCGCCGGCACCTCGCCCGACCCGATCAACTGGTTCGACTACGTCAACGAGACGCAGGTGCTGGCCGGTCAGCGCGAATTCCGGGCGGCCCTGGGTCGGGCCGGCATCCCGCACGAGTGGCGTGAGCTCCCCGGCGGCCACTTCTTCCGGCACGACATCTTCGTCCAGGACCTCAACGGGATGCTCGGCCGCCTGCGCCGCGCCGGCTGACCCCTCGTCGTACGACGCGCCGCCACCGCAGACATCCGTCGCGGCCCGGCGGCGCGTCGTCGACGGCGCCCCACCGCGGCCCGACCGTCCCGCCCACCGGGTGGCATCCGCCACGCCGACCGGCGTGCCCGCTCCCCCGACCCCATCCGAGCCTTCCCTGACGGGAGTCACCCCATGTCACGGCCTCCGAGGACCGGGGCGCGTCGCGTCCTGGCCGCCCTGCTCACCCTGGCGGTGGGCGTCCTGACCGGCGCGGTGGCGACATCGTCCCCCGCGCTCGCCGCGCCGAACTTCAAGGCCCCGTTCCCGTGCGGGCAGCGGTGGACCTACGACCACCACAGCGCCGAGGTCCGGCAGGCCCTGGACTTCGTGCGGGCCGACGGAGGTGCCACCGCGGGCACGCCGCAGGTCGCCTCCGCGGCGGGCGTCGCCCGGCGGTACTCGCAGCCCAGCGGCGCCGGCAACTACATCGTCATCGACCACGGCGGCGGTTGGACCACCTACTACTTCCACCTCAGCACCTACTCCGTGCCGGACGGGGCGTACGTGCAGCAGGGCCAGCAGATCGGCACCACGGGCAGCACCGGCAACTCGTCGGGGCCGCACATCCACTACGAACAGCTCTACAACGGCGTGGGGCAGACGATCGTGATCAACGGAACGTCGCTGGCGCCCTACCCCGGCCAGTACCACCAGAAGTACCTGGTCAGCGACAACTGCGGTACGTCGCCGACGGGTGGCCGGTATCTGGCGGGTTCGCCCACGGACTTCACCGGCGACGGACGCGACGACATCGTCGCCTTCACCCAGGGCACCCTCAACGACGTCTACGTCTCCACCTCCACCGGCACCAACTTCGCCGGCACCTCCAACAAA
>NZ_JBNCKW010000026.1:0-981 GCF_049841735.1 Micromonospora sp. DT46
GGGTGCTGCGGTGTGGGGTTTGGGTCGGGTGGTGGGTTTGGAGGTGCCGTTGCGGTGGGGTGGTTTGGTGGATTTGCCGGGGTTGTTGGATGGGGGTGTGTGGGGTCGGTTGTGTGGGGTGTTGTCGTCGGCTGGTGGTGAGGATCAGGTGGCGGTGCGGTCGTCGGGTGTTTTTGTGCGGCGGTTGGTGCGTGCGGGTTCTTCGACGACTGCGGGTGCTGGTGGTTTTCGGTTGTCGGGGACGGTGTTGGTGACGGGTGGTACGGGGGCGTTGGGTGCGCGGGTGGCGTTGTGGGCGGTGGGTGTGGGTGCGGAGCATGTGGTGTTGGTGAGTCGGCGGGGTGGTGGTGCGCCGGGTGTGGGTGAGTTGGTGGGGCGGTTGGAGGGTTTGGGTGTGCGGGTGTCGGTGGTGGGTTGTGATGTGGCGGATCGTGGTGCGGTGGCGGGGTTGTTGGGGGATTTGGTGGGTCGGGGTGAGCGGTTGCGGGCGGTGGTGCATGCGGCGGGTGCGGCGCAGTTGACGCCGTTGGGTGAGGTGGGTGTGGGTGAGGTGGAGGAGGTGTTGCGGGCGAAGGTTGGTGGTGCGGTGGTGTTGGATGAGTTGACTGCTGGTTTGGATTTGGATGCGTTTGTGGTGTTTTCGTCGATTGCGGGGGTGTGGGGTTCGGCGGGTCAGGTGGGGTATGCGGCGGCGAATGCGTTTTTGGATGGGTTGGTGGTGTCGCGGCGTGGGCGTGGGTTGGTGGGGACGTCGGTGGCGTGGGGGCCGTGGGCTGAGGCGGGTATGGCGGTGGGGGTGGCGGGGGAGCAGTTGAGTCGGCGTGGTTTGCCGGGGATGGCTCCGGAGTTGGCGGTGGCGGCGTTGCAGCGGGCGTTGGATGGTGATGAGGGTCAGGTGGTGGTGGCGGATGTGCGGTGGGATCGGTTTGTGCCGTCGTTCACGGCGTTGCGTCCGTCGCGTCTGTTCACCGACATCCCCGA
>NZ_JBNCKW010000027.1:0-808 GCF_049841735.1 Micromonospora sp. DT46
TGCTGGACCGGGGTGTGGAGTTGGTGGCGTCGATGCTGGGGGTGTGGAAGGCGGGTGCGGCGTTCGTGCCGGTGGATCCGTCGTACCCGCCGGGCCGCATCGCCGCGATGCTCGCCGACGCGGGTGCGCGGGTCGCGATCACCTCGCAGCGGTACGCGGACCGGTTCGCCGGTGCCGGGGTCGACGTGCTCCGGGTGGACGAGATCGTGGACGACGGCGCCGAGGAGGCCACGGCCGACGGCGACCTGCGGGCGGCCCTGCCCGGGCCGATCGACCTCGACGAGTTGGCGTATGTGATTTTCACGTCGGGGTCGACGGGTCGGCCGAAGGGTGTGCAGGTGTCGCACCGGGGGTTGGCGAATCATGTGCGGTGGGCGGCGGGTGAGTTGGCGTCGCGTGGTGCGGGTGGTTGTGCGGTGTTCTCGTCGGTGGCGTTCGACTTGCAGGTGCCGAATTTGTGGGCGCCGTTGGTGGCGGGTCAGCGTGTGGTGATGGTGGGTCAGGATGTGGATCTGGCCGAGTTGGGTGCGGTGTTGGCGTCGTCGGGGCCGTTCAGTTTCTTGAAGTTGACGCCGGGTCATCTGGAGATTCTTGGTCGGCAGTTGTCGGATGAGGCGTTGGCGTCGTTGGCGCCGGTGGTGGTGGTCGCTGGTGAGGCGTTGCCGGCGGCGTTGGCGAACCGGTGGTTGGGGTTGTTGGGTGCGGGTGGGTTGGTCAACGAGTACGGGCCGACCGAGGCGAGTGTGGGCACGTGCATCTTCCCGGTGGAGACCGAGCAGGCGGGTCCGGTGGTGCCGATCGGTCGTGC
>NZ_JBNCKW010000028.1:0-796 GCF_049841735.1 Micromonospora sp. DT46
GACCACCGGAGCACACCCATGCGCTTCTCCGTACTCGGCAGCACCGAAGTCACCAACAACGGCCACCACCTCGAACTCGGCGGAATCCGCCAACGCGCAATCCTCGGCTACCTCCTCCTCAACGCCAACAAAGTCGTCGCCACCAGCCAAATCCTCCACGCCATGTGGGACGGCAACCCACCCCCCACCGCCCGCAAAATGGTCCAGAACGCCGTCTCCGGCATCCGCCGCATGCTCACCCACAACACCGACCCCACCACCAACCCCACCCTCCGCACCCACCCACCCGGCTACCAACTCCGCATCGACACCGAAACCATCGACCTCTACCGCTTCCGCAGACTCGTCCGCGAAGGCCGCCACGCCACCACCACCAACAACCCCACCCGCGCCGCCCAACTCCTCACCGAAGCACTCACCCTCTGGCGCGGACGCGCCCTCGCCGACCTCGTCGAAACCGGCACCTGCTGGTCAGAACTCGCCGCCATCGAAGACGAACGACTCTCCGCCCTCGAAGACCGCCTCGACGCCGAACTCGCCTGCGGCCGACACCGCGAAATCACCCCCGAACTCGAAATCCTCACCGCCACCGAACCCATGCGCGAACGCCTCTGCCACCAATTCATGCTCGCCCTCTACCGCAGCGGCCGCCAAGTCGACGCCCTCCGCGTCTACCGACGCACCCGCGAAGCCCTCGTCGACGGCCTCGGCCTCGAACCCGGCCGCAGCCTCCAAGAACTCCAACAACGCATCCTCGAACACGACGCCAAAATCCAAATCCCCGCACTCACCCACT
>NZ_JBNCKW010000029.1:0-715 GCF_049841735.1 Micromonospora sp. DT46
GTCCGCCGGGCTCCTGCCGGAGATCTTGGCAAGAAACGGCCCCTCCAGGGGCACTCTCGTACCAAGATCTCCACCGGGTGCCTCGGTGACCCGGTGTCCGAGGCGACTCCGGTGACCCCAGTGACCCGAGTGACTGAGTGACCCGGGTGACCTGAGTGACCCGGGTGACCTGAGTGACCCGGGTGACCTGAGTGACCCGAGTGACCCATACCGTGGCCTATCTGGACTTCGCGGGCAGCGGGTGACTCGAGTGACCCTGGTGACCGGAGTGACCAGGTGACCCGAGTAATCCGGCCTCATCCGATCACCCGGTTCACCCGGTTCACCCGGTTCACTCGGTTCACTCGGGATGAGCCCGATGAGCCCTTGGTGAGCCGGATGGTGAGCCAGGTGAGCCGGGTGAGTAGGGAGTCGGTGACCCGTGGACACGGGTGTGACCGGGTGTCCGGTTTCGTGGTGGCTGCCGGGGCGGGTTGAGCCGGTGAGTCGTCGGTGGGTGGCGTGATGGTGCCGGGTGTGCGGTTTGTGGGTGTGACCGGGGGCATCGTGGGGGCGGAATCGTGGCCGGGGCGGGGTCGTTACACCCTGCGTACGACCGAGCAAAACCCACGCCGCCGAGGTCACGCCGCCCGATGGGTTGGCGGGCCCGGGGCCCCCGGAATGATGGCGGGCCGGCGGTGGTTACACATGGTCCGGCCGACGTGAGGGCGTCCCC
>NZ_JBNCKW010000030.1:0-173 GCF_049841735.1 Micromonospora sp. DT46
CGCACCTGCGACGTCAGGTTCGACGCCATCGAGTTCACGTTGTCGGTCAGGTCCCGCCACGTACCCGAGACGCCCTTGACCTGGGCCTGACCGCCCAGCTTGCCCTCCGTGCCCACCTCGCGCGCGACGCGCGTCACCTCGTCGGCGAACGACGACAGCTGGTCCACCATCGT
>NZ_JBNCKW010000030.1:273-668 GCF_049841735.1 Micromonospora sp. DT46
ACCGTCGACTTCAGCTCCAGGATCTCGCCCCGGGCGTCCACGGTGATCTTCTGCGACAGGTCGCCCTTCGCCACGGCGGTGGAGACCTGGGCGATGTTGCGCACCTGGGCGGTGAGGTTGGAGGCCATGGAGTTCACGTTGTCGGTCAGGTCGCGCCAGGTGCCGGCGACGCCCCGCACCTGGGCCTGGCCGCCGAGCTTGCCCTCCGTGCCCACCTCGCGCGCGACGCGCGTCACCTCGTCGGCGAACGACGACAGCTGGTCCACCATCGTGTTCACCGTCGACTTCAGCTCCAGGATCTCGCCCCGGGCGTCCACGGTGATCTTCTGCGACAGGTCGCCCTTCGCCACGGCCGTGGAGACCGAGGCGATGTTGCGCACCTGCGACGTCAGGTT
>NZ_JBNCKW010000031.1:0-565 GCF_049841735.1 Micromonospora sp. DT46
CTGCCGGTGCAGTACGCCGACTACGCCGCCTGGCAACGCCAATGGCTCACCGACGGCACCCTGCAACGCCAGGAAACCCACTGGCGACACACCCTCGCCGACGCACCCACCCTGCTGCACCTACCCACCGACCGACCCCGACCCACCGAACAGAACCACCACGGCGCCCACCTCCCCATCACCATCGACCCCCACCTCACCACCGCCCTCAAAAACCTCACCACCACCCACGGCACCACCCTCTACATGACCCTGCTCACCGCCTGGGCCATCGTCCTGTCCCGCCTCACCGGCCAACACGACCTCATCATCGGCACCCCCACCGCCAACCGACGCCGCGCCGAACTCGAAAACCTCATCGGCTTCTTCGTCAACACCCTCGCCCTGCGCATCGACCTCACCAACCACCCCACCACCACCCAACTCCTCCACCGCATCCGCGACCTCACCCTCACCACCCTCGACCACCAGGACCTCCCCTTCGAACAAGTCGTCGAAGCCGTCAACCCCACCCGCAACCTCGCCCACACCCCCCTCTTCCAAGTCATGTTCGCCTGGCAGAACA
>NZ_JBNCKW010000032.1:0-537 GCF_049841735.1 Micromonospora sp. DT46
AGTCGTCGAAGCCGTCAACCCCACCCGCAACCTCGCCCACACCCCCCTCTTCCAAGTCATGTTCGCCTGGCAGAACAACGAGGACGTGGACCTGGACCTGCCGGGTGTCGAGGTGACCGCGCTGCGCAGCCCGTGGACCAGCGCCAAGTTCGACCTCACCCTCTCCCTGGCCGAGCACGACGGCCGCATCACGGGCAGCCTCGAATACGCCACCGCCCTGTTCGACACCGCCACCGCTGAGCGGCACATCCGCTACCTGCGCCACGTCCTCACCCAACTCGTCGCCCACCCCGACCAGCCCATCGACCGGCTGACGCTGCTCGACCCGACGGAGCGCCGCGAACTCCTCGCCGCCTGGGACGACGCGACCACGTACCCGGCCGGGCGGACGATCCCCGGGCTGTTCGCGGAGCGGGTCGCCGCGGCACCCGACGCGGTGGCCGTGACGTTCGAGGGCAAATCGCTCACCTACCGCGACCTCGACGCGCGCGCCAACCGGCTCGCCCACCACCTGCGCGCGCACGGCGTCGGCCCCGA
>NZ_JBNCKW010000033.1:0-523 GCF_049841735.1 Micromonospora sp. DT46
TGTAACGACCCCGCCCCCGCCACGATTCCGCCCCCACGATGCCCCCGGTCACACCCACGAACCGCACACCCGGCACCGTCACGCCACCCACCGACGACTCACCGGCTCAACCCGCCCCCGACAGCCACCACGAAACCGGACACCCGGTCACACCCGGGTCCACGGGTCACCGACTCCCTACTCACCCAGCTCACCCAGCTCACCCGGCTCACCAAGGGGCTCATCCGGCTCACCAAGGGCTCATCGGGCTCATCCCGAGTGAACCGGGTGAACCGGGTGATCGGATGAGGCCCGATTACTCGGGTCACCTGGTCACTCCGGTCACCAGGGTCACTCGAGTCACCCGCTGCCCGCGAAGTCCAGGTAGGCCACGACATGGGTCACTCCGGTCACCCAGGTCACCCGGGTCACTGCGGTCACCGGGTCGCCTCGGACACCGGGTCACAGAGGCGCCGGTGGAGATCTTGGTACGAGAGTGCCCCTGGAGGGGCCGTTTCTTGCCAAGATCTCCGGCAGGAGCCCG
>NZ_JBNCKW010000034.1:0-500 GCF_049841735.1 Micromonospora sp. DT46
GGGTGGGTTTTTTTCGCCCCCCGCCGTACAATTTTTCTCGTGGTGGCCCGCCCCTTCGGGGTCGGCCCTCGACTGCGTAGCGTCGTAGGTGACGCAATGAGGAAGGATGTACCTGTGAGTTCAGGATCGCAGGGCGGAGATCGTCCCCGTCGCTACGAAGACCGTTCGGGTGGACGCGAGGGAGCGCCGCGCCGCGACGACCGGCCCCCGTACCGCGAGGACCGGGGCGGCCAGCGCGGCGGATACGCCGGCGGCGACCGCCGTGACGGCGACTCCCGTGGTGGCGACCGCCGAGAGGGCGGCTTCCGGTCCGGTCCGCGTGACGGCGACTCCCGCGGCGGTGGCGCCCCTCGTCGGGACGCCGGCGACCGCCAGGGCGGCTTCCGCAGCGACCGTGAGGGTTTCCGGGGCGGCGACCGTCGCGAGGGTGGCGACCGTCCGGGTGGCTTCCGTGGCGGTGACCGCGAAGGCGGCTTCCGTGGCGGCGACCGTCGTGAGGG
>NZ_JBNCKW010000035.1:0-416 GCF_049841735.1 Micromonospora sp. DT46
TCGCCTTGGGGGGGGGGGGCCGCGCGGGGGCGGGGGTGGTCCCCCCGGGCCGGCCGCCCGCCGCGCCGGGCACGGCGGGCCACACCCCCACCACGACGCACCGCCACGCCCATAACCACCCAAGGCCCCAACCCACCCCAAGTCATTGTCCGTTTGCTGGGGGTTTGTGGTGGCCTCGGTCACGCGCTCGGTGGGCATGGGTCGGGGGGTCGGGTCGTTGTAACCACCGTGAGCGCGTAACCCCGGGCCCCACCTCTGAGCCCTCCGGGATGGCCGGGGTCGCCGGTCGGAATGCCGGCCGGGCCCGTGTCGTTACATCCCCCCGGACGCGCCTCACCCCTCGTCGAGGGCGTACCTGGTTCGACCTTTCCCTCAGCCCGCGACGCCACCCGTCCCCCGCGGTGTGTGTCGCGTAC
>NZ_JBNCKW010000036.1:0-395 GCF_049841735.1 Micromonospora sp. DT46
ACCAACCCACAACCCGATCCGTGCGACACCAAACCCGACCACCGCCGGCGGTATGCCACACCAGGCCATGCCTGGCAGCCCGACAAGCTCTCACGCTCGCCTACGGCTCCGAAAAAACAACCAACGGTTGTTCCTTCAGGACCCAACAGGGTGCTATCCGCCCTCTCCCAGCCGCACCAGGACTCCGTTCCCACCACCCGAAGGCAGCTGTACTAGGAAGAACCCGGCCGTTGCCAGGAAAAAACTCGCCAGTGTCTCCGCCATTGAGCACCCCGACCCGACATTCGCGGGCCGCGGGCTCCTTGCACCCTTTCGGGTGAAGGTGCTCCTTAGAAAGGAGGTGATCCAGCCGCACCTTCCGGTACGGCTACCTTGTTACGACTTCGTCCCAATCG
>NZ_JBNCKW010000037.1:0-320 GCF_049841735.1 Micromonospora sp. DT46
GGCGACCGTCCGGGTGGCTTCCGTGGCGGTGACCGCGAAGGCGGCTTCCGTGGCGGCGACCGTCGTGAGGGCGGCGACCGTCCAGGCGGCTACCGGGGTGGTGACCGCGAAGGCGGTTTCCGCGGTGGCGACCGTCGTGAGGGTGGCGACCGTCCGGGTGGCTTCCGTGGCGGTGACCGCGAAGGCGGCCTCCGTGGCGGCGACCGTCGTGAGGGCGGCGACCGTCCGGGTGGCTTCCGTGGTGGTGACCGCGAGGGTGGTTTCCGTGGTGGGGACCGTCGTGAGGGTGGTTTCCGTTCGGGTCCGCCGCGTGAGGGCGG
>NZ_JBNCKW010000038.1:0-284 GCF_049841735.1 Micromonospora sp. DT46
ACCGAGGCGAGTGTGGGCACGTGCATCTTCCCGGTGGAGACCGAGCAGGCGGGTCCGGTGGTGCCGATCGGTCGTGCCCTTCCGGGCATGACGATGTACGTGCTCAACCGGGACCTGCACCTTGCCCCGGTGGGTGTGGTCGGCGAGCTGTACGTGGGCGGCGTGGGTGTGGCCCGGGGCTACGCGGGTCAGCCGGCGCTGACGGCCGAGCGGTTCGTGCCCGACCCGTTCGCCGCAGCCGGCAACGAGCCCGGAACCGCGGCCGGGGCGCGGATGTACCGCAC
>NZ_JBNCKW010000039.1:0-284 GCF_049841735.1 Micromonospora sp. DT46
GCCGTGCAGGCCGACAAGCCGTCGGTCGACAAGGCCAAGCTGATCCCGCACGGCGTGCAGGGCGCCCAGTCGCACGTCGACCTGTCCGACGAGCAGGTTGCCAACGTGAAGGCGATCATCGCCGCGACGAAGAAGGCCGGCATGGACGAGCGCGCCGCCGTCGTGTCGATCGCCACCGCCCTGCAGGAATCGAAGCTGGAGAACCTGGGTCACCTCGGTGACCGCAACGACCACGACTCGCAGGGCCTGTTCCAGCAGCGCCCGTCCTCGGGTTGGGGCACGAT
>NZ_JBNCKW010000040.1:0-275 GCF_049841735.1 Micromonospora sp. DT46
CGAATCGCCGCTGGCCGGCACCCCACCTCGGGGTGCCGGCCAGCGGCGTCTGCGGCGGGTGGACCCCTTCAGCGGGGGGCCGTGGCGTGGACCCTGACGATCACGGCGGTGGCGTTGTCGTCGCCGCCGGCCTCCAGGGTGCCGTGGAGCAGGTCCCGCACTGCCTCCTCCGGTCGCGGTGCCGCCAGGAGTTCCCGTATCAGGTGATAGTCGACCTGGTCGCTGACGCCGTCGGTGCAGAGCAGCCAGACGTCGCCGGGGCGCAGCGACACCGC
>NZ_JBNCKW010000041.1:0-245 GCF_049841735.1 Micromonospora sp. DT46
CCCCTTGAGTTCGTATGAGCCCCGTGAGTTCGTATGAGCGCCGACGGTGCTTGCATCCGCGTGAAGCCGATCCCCCTTTCGGTGTGTGGGTGCCAACCCCCGAATGGAGCGTTTCTGATGAACACGATCATTCGTAAGAGCGTTCTCGGTGTTGCTGGTCTCGCGTTCGCCGGTGGCGTGTTCGCCGGTCCCGTGACCGCGCAGGCGGTCCCGTCGGTGGAGTCGACGCCGGTGGCAGTCGTGCA
>NZ_JBNCKW010000042.1:0-241 GCF_049841735.1 Micromonospora sp. DT46
TGCACGACTGCCACCGGCGTCGACTCCACCGACGGGACCGCCTGCGCGGTCACGGGACCGGCGAACACGCCACCGGCAAACGCGAGACCAGCAACACCGAGAACGCTCTTACGAATGATCGTGTTCATCAGAAACGCTCCATTCGGGGGTCGGCACCCACACCGAGGGGGATCGGCTTCACGCGGATGCAAGCACCGTCGGCGCTCATACGAACTCACGGGGCTCATACGAACTCAAGGGG
>NZ_JBNCKW010000043.1:0-240 GCF_049841735.1 Micromonospora sp. DT46
ACCAACCCACAACCCGATCCGTGCGACACCAAACCCGACCACCGCCGGCGGTATGCCACACCAGGCCATGCCTGGCAACCATCCCCACCCACAGGTGAGGCAATGGCTCCGAAAAAACAACCAATGGTTGTTCTTTCAGGACCCAACAGGGTGCTATCCGCCTTCTCCCAGCCGCACCAGGACTCCGTTCCCACCACCCGAAGGCAGCTGTACTAGGAAGAACCCGGCCGTTGCCAGGAA
>NZ_JBNCKW010000044.1:0-230 GCF_049841735.1 Micromonospora sp. DT46
CGATTGGGACGAAGTCGTAACAAGGTAGCCGTACCGGAAGGTGCGGCTGGATCACCTCCTTTCTAAGGAGCACCTTCCGACGAAAGTCGGTAAGGAGCCCGCACTGCCCGAATGTGGTGGTGGGGTGCTCAATGGCGGAGACACTGGCGAGTCTTTTCCTGGCAACGGCCGGGTTCTTCCTAGTACAGCTGCCTTCGGGTGGTGGGAACGGAGTCCTGGTGCGGCTGGGA
>NZ_JBNCKW010000045.1:0-214 GCF_049841735.1 Micromonospora sp. DT46
GGCGGGCCCGGGGCCCCCGGAATGATGGCGGGCCGGCGGTGGTTACACATGGTCCGGCCGACGTGAGGGCGTCCCCCCGCCCCGCACGACAGCCCGGCCCCCCTTCGGCCCGCACGGGTCGGACATCCGGCCGGCATGGCCGATCTGATCTTTCCTCCGGCTTGATCGTCGGAGATCCTCTCCAGGTTTCGCTGGAGATCCCCGTGAGTTCGTA
>NZ_JBNCKW010000046.1:0-210 GCF_049841735.1 Micromonospora sp. DT46
ACAGCTGCCTTCGGGTGGTGGGAACGGAGTCCTGGTGCGGCTGGGAGAGGGCGGATAGCACCCTGTTGGGTCCTGAAAGAACAACCGTTGGTTGTTTCTTTCGGAGCCTTGAGCGGAACCATGGTGTTCCGCAGGCTGCCAGGCATGGCCTGGTGTGGCATACCGCCGGCGGTGGTCGGGTTTGGTGTCGCACGGATCGGGTTGTGGGTT
>NZ_JBNCKW010000047.1:0-202 GCF_049841735.1 Micromonospora sp. DT46
CGGTTGTGTGGGTAGTACCAGAGGTTTCCGTTGGCGTCGACTCCCAGGATGTCGGCGGCGCCGTCTCCGCTCCAGTCGGCGGCCATGACGTGTGTGAAGGTCGCCCAGCCGTTCCCGATTTTGACGGGGTTGCCGAGGCCGGTTCGGTTGTGTGGGTAGTACCAGAGGTTTCCGTTGGCGTCGACTCCCAGGATGTCGGCGG